>DASXWQ010000101.1:0-59610 GCA_036503555.1 Actinocatenispora sp. | reverse complement strand
ACCCCGGGCCGGCCCGCGCCGCCGCCGCGCCGCCCGTGGTCGACGGCATCGGGCCGGCCGCCCGTTCGGCGCGCGCCGACGCGCTGGACGCCTGGCTCGCCGGGCTGCTGCCGCCGGTACCGGGGGTGGCGCTGCTCGCGGTCGGCGGCCTCGGCCGGCGGGAGTGCCTGACGTACGGCGACCTCGACCTGATCATCGTCCACAGTGGACGGCCGGACGTGTACCGGGTGGCCGACGCCGTCTGGTACCCGATCTGGGACGCCGGCCTCGGCCTCGACCACGCCGTACGCACCGTGCCCGAGGTGCTCGCCGTCGGCCGGGACGACGTGAAGGCGGCGCTCGGCCTGCTCGACGCCCGGTACGTGGCCGGCGACCGCGGACTCGCCGAACGCATCCGCGCCGCGGTACGCGTCGACTGGCGCCGGCGCGCCACCGCGCACCTGGCCGCACTGCACGAGATCACCACTGCCCGCTGGGAACGCTTCGGTGAGCTGGCGTTCGAGCCGGAGGGCGACCTGAAGGAGGCCCGCGGCGGCCTGCGCGACGGCGTCGTGTTGGGCGGCGTCGCCCTGGCGCAGCTCGTACCGGGGCCGCGTGGCGCGGTGGCCGGGGCGTACCGGCGGCTGCTGAACGCCCGGGAGGCGCTGCACGCGCGGGCCGGCCGGCGCCTCGACCGGCTCGTCGCCGAACTGACCGACCCGGTCGCCGCGCTGCTCGCCGACGTGGCCGACGGGCTGCCGCCCGCCGACCGGGTGATACCGGTCGGCCGGCCCGTCGACGTCACCGACTGGCGCCGGATCGACCCGGGGCTCGCGCTGCGGGCGCAGATCGCCGACGACGCCCGCACCCTCTCGTACGCGACGCAGGACGCCTGGCGCTCGGTACGCCGGCTGCGGCGCGGCCGCCCGCTGCTCGGCGGGCGCGGCCGGGTCACCCGGCGCCCGCTGGACGACGGCGTGGTCGAACAGGACGGCGAGGTGGTGCTGGCGCGCGCCGCGCTCGCCCCGGAACGCGCCGACCCGGCGCTGCCGATCCGGGCCGTGGCCGCCGCCGCCCGTTCCGGGCTGCCGGTCGCCGGGCCGACCCTGGAGTGGCTCGCCGCGGCGTGCCCGGCGCCGCCCGACCCGTGGCCGCCGGCCGTACGCGAGGCGTTCCTGCGGCTGCTCGGCGCGGGACCGGGCCTCGTCGAGGCATGGGAGGCCGCCGACCGGTACGGCCTGGTCGAGCGGTGGATCCCGGAGTGGTCCGCGGTGCGCAACCTGCCGCAGCCCGGACCCGTGCACCGGCACACCGTCGACCGGCACCTGGTGCAGACCGTGGTGTGCGCCGCCGAGGCGGCCCGGTCGGTGTCCCGGCCCGACCTGCTGCTCGTCGGCGCGCTGCTGCACGACATCGGCAAGGGACGCGGTGTCGACCACTCGGCCGCCGGTGCCGCCATCGCCGAACGCGTCGGCGTACGCATGGGTCTCGACCCGGCCGACGTGACGGTGCTCGGCCGGCTGGTCCGGCGGCACCTGCTCCTGCCGGACACGGCGACCCGGCGCGACCTCGCCGACCCGGTGACGATCGGCAGCGTGGCCGAGGCCGTCGACACCACCGACCTGCTCGACCTGCTCGCCGCGCTGTCCGTCGCGGACGCCACCGCCGCCGGCCCGATCGCCGCGTCGAGCTGGCGACTCGCGCTGATCGACACCCTCGTCGACCGGGTACGCGCGGTCCTGCGCACCGGTGAGCTGCCCGCCCCCGCCGTACCCGCCGCCGAGGTGCTGGCGCTCGCCGCCGGCCCGCTGCCCGCCGTAGACGTCGCCGACGAGACCGTACGCGTGCTCGCCCCCGCCGACCCCGGCCTGCTCGCCGCGGTCTTCGGCTGCCTCGCCGCGCACCGGCTGACCGTACGCAGCGCCGACGTGTCGCCGCTGCCCGACTCGCCCGCCGTCGCCGTCGAGTGCGCGGTACGTCCGGACTTCGGCACCGGGCCCGACCCCGCCCGACTCGCCGCCGACCTGCGGCGCGCGGTACGCGGCGAGTTCCCCGTGGCGGAACGTCTCGCCGCCCGCGAGCGCGGGTACGCCCGCGGCGGGCCGCCGTCCGCGCCGCCCCGGGTGGTGTGGCACGACGGCGCCGCCACCGACGCGGTCGTACTGGAACTGCGGGCCGCGGACCGGATCGGCCTGCTCTACCGGGTGGCCCGCGCGCTCGCCGGCACCGACGCCTGGGTACGCGCCGCGCGGATCAGCACGCTCGGCGCCGCCGCCGTGGACAGCTTCTACCTGGTGGGCGAGTTCACCGGTCCGGCCCGCCGCGCGGCGGTGGCCGACGCGGTACTGGCCGCCGCGGCGGGATAGGCTCGGTGGGGCACATGTGCTCACCGGCCGTCCAAGAGGTACTGACAGGATGACAACGCCCATCCGGTCGGCGCCTCTGCGTACCAAGAGGGACCTTTCGTCGTGTTCGATTCGCTGACCGAGCGACTGTCCGGCATCTTCACCCAACTGCGTGGCAAGGGTCGGCTGTCCGAGGCCGACATCGATGCCACCGCGCGCGAGATCCGGCTGGCGCTGCTGGAAGCGGACGTCGCGCTGCCGGTGGTCAAGGAGTTCATCAAGAACGTCAAGGAGCGCGCCCGCGGCGCCGAGGTCTCCGAGGCGCTGAACCCGGCGCAGCAGGTCATCAAGATCGTGCACGAGGAGCTCGTCGCCACGCTGGGCGGCGAGGAGCGCCGGCTCAACTTCGCCAAGCAGCCGCCGACCGTGATCATGCTCGCCGGCCTCCAGGGCGCCGGCAAGACCACGCTCGCCGGCAAGCTGGCCCGCTGGCTGCGCGAGCAGAACCACACCCCACTGCTGGTCGCCGCCGACCTCCAGCGCCCCAACGCGGTCAACCAGCTCCAGATCGTCGGCGAGCGAGCCGGCGCCGAGGTGTTCGCGCCGGAGCCCGGCAACGGCGTCGGCGACCCGGTGCAGGTGGCGAAGGACTCGATCGAGCACGCGAAGCGCGTCCAGCGCGACGTGGTCATCATCGACACGGCCGGCCGGCTCGGCATCGACGCGGAGATGATGGCGCAGGCCGCCGCGATCCGCGACGTGACCAGCCCGGACGAGGTGCTGTTCGTCATCGACGCGATGATCGGCCAGGACGCGGTGGCGACCGCCGAGACGTTCCGCGACGGCGTGGGCATCACCGGCGTCGTACTGTCCAAGTTGGACGGTGATGCCCGCGGTGGTGCCGCGCTGTCGGTGCGGCAGGTGACCGGGCAGCCGATCATGTTCGCCGCGACCGGTGAGAAGCTCGAGGACTTCGACGTCTTCTACCCCGAGCGGATGGCCTCGCGGATCCTCGGCATGGGTGACGTGCTCACCCTGATCGAGCAGGCCGAGAAGGTGTTCGAGGCCGACCAGCAGGAGCGGATGACCGCGAAGCTGGTGGGCGGCGAGCAGTTCACCCTGGACGACTTCCTCGAACAGCTGATCGCGATCCGGCGGATGGGCCCGATCAGCAACCTGCTGTCGATGATGCCGGGCATGGGCCAGATGAAGGACCAGATCGCCGACGTCGACGACAAGCACCTCGACCGGGTCACCGCGATCATCCGCTCGATGACCCCGCAGGAGCGCAGCACCCCGAAGGTCCTCAACGGCTCGCGTCGCGTCCGCATCGCCAACGGCTCGGGTACCACGGTGACCGACGTGAACCAGCTGCTGGAGCGCTTCACCGAGGCGCAGAAGATGATGAAGCAGATGGGCGGGATGATGGGCCTGCCCGGCCGGCGCAAGGCGACGAAGTCGCCGAAGAGCAAGCGCAAGGGCAAGAAGGGCAAGCAGCAGACCCGTCAGCCGCGTGGTGGTGCGATGCCGGGTCTGCCGGCCGGCTTCCCGGGCCTGCCCGGCCCCGGCAACGGCGGTGGCGGCGAGCCCGACAAGGACGCCGCGGGCCTGCCGCCCGGCTTCGAGATGCCGAAGATCGACTTCTCCAAGTTCGGCAAGAAGTAGCGCGCGTGGCCCCGGTCCGTCGACCGGGGCCACTGCCGTACGCCCCGGGGACGAGGGCGGGTGCCGGAAAGATCACCGTGCGGGAGGAGGGTGATCTCTCCGTCCGGATGATCCGCGACGAGCCCGGGTTTTCTAGGCTCACATCGTGTTCCGTCAATTTCTGCGCGGTACGGCGGTGGTCGGTGCGTGTCTCGCGCTGGTCGCCGCCGTCGCGGTGACCTCGCCCGCCGACGCCGGGTACGCCGGCCGCTTCTACGTGGCGCTCGGCGACTCGCTGTCCGTCGGGGTGCAGCCGCAGCTCGCGGGCGTGGCCGCCGGCAACCGGCGCACCCCCGACGGCTACCCGGACCAGCTGGAAACCGCGCTGCGCAGCGCCGGGCACGACGTACGGCTGGCCGGGTTCGGGTGCTCCGGCGCGACCACGACGCAACTGCTGGACGGCGGTCGCTGCCACTACCAGCGATCAAGGTCCCAGCTCGACGCCGCGCTGTCGTTCATCGGCACCAAGCCGGACCGGATCGCGCTGGTGACCGTCGACATCGGCATCAACGACGTGATGCGCTGCCTGGCCGGGCAGCGCGTGTCGACCCCGTGCGTACGCAAAGGTCTCGCGGCGGTCCGGCGCAACCTGCCGGTGACGCTGCGCCGGCTGCGGACCGCGGCGCCGCACGCGCCGGTCGTCGCCATGACCTACTACGACCCGATGCTGGCGGTCTACCCGACCGCCCCGGCGTACGCGCGGCGGACCGGTGCGGTGTTCGCCGAGCTGAACGCGATCATCACCGCGGCGTGCCGGCAGACCGGCGCGCGGGTCGCCGACGTCGCCGGGGCGTACGGGACGACGGAGCTGACGCGGCCGGAGCGGCTGCCCGACGGCGGGACCGCGCCGGTGGCCGTCAGCCGCGTCTGCCGCTGGACCTGGATGTGCGCCGACCCGCCGGTCGGGCCGAACCTGCACGCCAACACGGCGGGATACCGGACGATCGCCCGGGCGTACGGGGCGGCGTCGGGGCTCGCCACCGACTGGGGATCATGAGGGCGATACCGTCGGCGGCATGGCGCTTCACGTACGCGGTGTGCTGCTGCCCGACGACGAGGTACGCGACCTGTGGCTGGTCGGCGATCGGGTGACGTTCGAGCCGGTGCCGGCGGCTGAGACCGTCGCGACCGGCGGATACGTCCTGCCCGGGCTGGTCGACGCGCACTGCCACCTGGGCATCGCGCGCGGCGCCTCGCCCGTCACCGAGCTGGACACGGCCCGGGCGCTGGCCCGTACCGACCGGGACACCGGCGTGCTCGCCCTCCGCGACGCCGGCTCCCCGCTCTACTACCCGGAGCTGGAGGACGAGGTCGACCTGCCGCGCCTGGTCCGGGCGGGTCGGCACCTCGCCCCGCCCAAGCGGTACCTGCGCGGCGTGGCGAAGGAGGTCACCGCGCAGGAGCTGCCCGCGGCGGCGGCCGAGCAGGCCCGGCTCGGCGGCGGCTGGATCAAGCTGGTCGGCGACTGGATCGACCGCGGCGAGGGCGACCTGGGCCCGACGTACGACGAGGCGACGATGACGGCGGCGATCGGCGTCGCGCACGCCGCGGGCGCGCGGGTCGCGGTGCACACGTTCAGCGAGGAGGCCGTGTCGTTCCTGGTACGCGCGGGCGTCGACTCGGTCGAGCACGGCACGGGGCTGTCGCTGGAGCTGGTCGACGAGATGGCCCGGCGCGGCACCGCGCTGGTACCCACCATGATCAACATCGAGACGTTCGACGGGATCGCCGCCCAGGCCGACGCCAAGTTCCCGGCGTACGCCGACCACATGCGCCGCCTCAAGCAGACGTTCCCGCGGCTGGTCGGCGCGGCCGTGGACGCCGGCGTACCGGTGTACGTGGGTACGGACGCGGGCGGCGGCATCGACCACGGGCTCGCCGCCGAGGAGATGCTGCTGCTGCGCGACAAGGCGGGCCTCGCGGCCGCCGACGTACTCGCCGCGGCGTCCTGGCGCGCCCGCGAGTGGCTGGGCCTGCCCGGCCTCGTCGAAGGCGGCCTCGCCGACCTCGTCGTGTACGACCGGGACCCGCGTGCCGACCTCACCGTCGTCCGCGAACCGTCCCGCATCGTCCTGCGCGGCCGCGTCATCCGATGACCGCCGACGACCGGACCGTGGTGCTCGTCAACGGGTTCTCCGGTGCGGGGAAGTCGACCCTGGCCCGCCGGCTGGCCGGCGCCCTGCGGCTCCCGCTGTTCAGCAAGGACGTGCTCAAGGAGACGCTGGCCGACGCGCTCGACGAGGACGCGTGGCGGGACGACCCGGTCGCGGCCCGGCGGCTCGGCGCCGCCGCGGGCGAGTTGCAGTGGTCGCTGCTGGCGGACGCGCCGGCCGGCGCGGTGGTCGAGTCGGTCTGGCTCGGCGTACGCCACCTCGTCGCCGCCGGGCTGTCCCGCGCCGGGATCGACCGACCGCTGGAGGTCTGGTGCGACGTACCGGTCGGGGTGGCGCGGCAGCGGGTGCTGGACCGCGGGCCACGGCACCCGGTCCACGTCGGGGAGCCGCACGGCGACGACCGCTGGGCGGAGTGGGCGCGGGCGGCGGAACCGCTGGCGTTCGGCCCCGTGTACCGCGTGGACACCACCGGCCCGGTCGGGCTGACCGGCGTGCTCGACTGGGTGGGCCGGCAGCGGGTCAGCGAGCCCCGGCACCGAGTGCGCCGCTGATCCGGCCGGCCACCGTACGCAGCTCGGCAAGGACGGCGTCCATGGCGGCGGAGTCGAAGCGCGCGCTGGGGCCGGAGATGGACAGCGCGGCGACGACCTGCCCGGCCACGTCGTGTACCGGGGCGGCGACCGCGCTGACGCCGGGTACCGACTCGTCGAACGCCTTCGCGTGCCCGTCGGCCCGCACCCGGTCGAGCAGCGTCGCGTAGCCGTCCCGGTCCGGCGGTGTCGCGGTCGCCCAGGCCGCGTCGTCGGCGTCGTGCAGCGCGGCGTCGCGGTCCGCCGCGCCCATCCCGGCGAGCAGCACCCGGCCGGGCGCCCCGGCCCAGATCGGGTACGGGTGGCCCAGCTCGGAGGTGGTGCGCAGCTCCGACACGCTCTGCACCTCCTCGACGAACAGTCGTTCGCCGCCGACCGCGACGCTGAGCCCGACGGTCTCGCCGGTCAGGTCACGCAGCCGGCGCATCGGCCCGACGGCGACGAGCCGCAGGTCGAGGCCGGCCTGGTACGCCGCGCCGAGGGTGAGCGTCCGTGGGCCCAGCCGGTACCGCCGGGTGACGGGGTCCTGGGCGGCGAGCTGGGTCTCGTCCAGGGTTTTGAGCAGGCGGGCGGCGGTGCTCTTCGGCAGGCCGATCCGGGCCGCGAGCTCCCGGACGCCGAGCCCGTCCCGCGCGGTCCGCAGGGCTTCCAGGATCTCGACGCCCCTGCGCAGGGACTCACTCACGGTCTGCTCCTGTCGGCGTGGCTGTTGTCGCCCGGTGGGGCGGCGGGGGTTGACGTACGGCGGGCACGAGGCCAGTCTGTGGCGAACCTGTCCCGAATAGCGAGGCGCTGTCCCGCTCAACGGGACACTAGCGTAGTCGTTGCGGCGGCGCCACCCGGCGCCCCGGTCCGGAGGGAGGACGTCGGTGCGCACACGGACGGCCGATGGGCCCGAGACGTCCATCCGGCAGATCGCGGTCGCCAGCCTGATCGGCACCGTCGTCGAGTGGTACGACTTCTTCCTCTACGCCACGATGGCCACGCTCGTCTTCAACCGGGAGTTCTTCCCCACGGCCAACCCGCTCGTCGGCACGATGGTGGCGTTCGCGACGTTCGCCGCCGGGTTCGTCACCCGGCCCATCGGCGGGCTGATCTTCGGCCACTTCGGCGACCGGCTCGGCCGCAAGCGGATGCTCGTGATCACCATGATGATCATGGGCGGGTCCACGTTCGTGATGGGCCTGCTGCCGACGTACGGGCAGATCGGCGTGCTCGCGCCCGTCCTGCTGCTGATCCTGCGGATGCTCCAGGGCATCGGGCTCGGCGGCGAGTGGGGCGGCGCGGTACTGATGACCGCGGAGCACGCGCCGGCCGGGCGCCGCGGGTGGTACACGAGCTGGCCGCAGCTCGGCGTGCCGATCGGGCTGCTGACCTCGACGCTGGTGGTCGACGCGCTGAGCGCGTTCGGCCAGGCGGCGCTGGTCGGCTGGGCGTGGCGGATCGCGTTCCTGCTCAGCGCGCTGCTGGTCGCCGTCGGCATGTTCATCAGGCTGCGGGTCACGGAGCCGCCCGGCTTCGCCGAGATCGCCCGTACCGGCCGGCAGGCCCGGCTGCCGCTGGCCGACGTGTTCCGACGCCACCCGAAGGTGACGCTGCTGGCCGCCGGCGCCCGGTTCAGCGAGAGCCTGACGTTCAACATCTACAACGCCTTCATCATCACGTACATCACGCTGGTCCTGAAGCTGTCCAACGGGGTCGCGCTGAACGGGCTGCTGGTCGCCGCGGTCGTCGGGTTCTTCGTCATCCCGATCGCCGGGCGGATCTCCGACCGGGTCGGCCGGCGACCGGTCTTCCTGGCCGGCGCGATCGTCGCCGCGGTGTCCGCGTTCCCGCTGTTCGGGCTGATCGACACCGGCAACACCGCGCTGATCTGGCTGGCGCTGGTCATTGGCTGGGGCGTCGCCGCCTGCACGATGTTCGGCGCCGAGGCGTCGTTCTTCGCCGAGCTGTACCCGACGCGGGTGCGCTACAGCGGCATCTCCATCGTCTACCAGATCGGGGTGCTGCCCTCCGGTGCCATCGCGCCGGCCGTCGCCACCGCGCTGGTCTCGCACTACTCGCACCGCTCCTGGCCGGTCGCCGCGTACGTCGCGGTGGTCGCCGTGATCAGCATCGTGTCGCTGGTACGGCTGCCCGAGACGTTCCGCCGCGACATCCGGGCCGCGGAGACGCCCGGTGTACCCGCCGCCCCGGAGCCCCGGCCGCTGTCCTGACACCGGCCGAACGACCGCCGTACAGAAAGGCACGACATGCCCGCACGACCCGACGTCGTCCTGGTGCTCGCCGACGACATGGGCTTCTCCGACATCGGCTGCTACGGCGGGGAGGTGGCCACGCCGAACCTGGACCGGCTCGCCGCCTCCGGGGTACGGATGTCGCAGTTCTACAACACCGCGCGGTGCAGCCCGTCCCGCGCGTCGCTGCTGACCGGCCTGCACCCGCACCAGACCGGCATCGGCATCCTCAACTACGACGACTCGCCGGACGGCTACCCGGGCACGCTCAACGACCGGTGCGTGACGATCGCCGAGGTCCTCGGCGACGCCGGATACGGCACGTACCTGAGCGGGAAGTGGCACCTGTCCAGCGACCTGGAGCACCCGAACGACGCGTGGCCGACCCGGCGCGGCTTCCAGCACTTCTACGGCAGCCTGGAGGGCGCCGGCAGCTACTTCCAGCCGCACACGCTGACCCGCGGCGAGACGAACATCGAGGCCGAGGCGCTGGACCCCGACTTCTACTACACGGACGCGATCAGCGACAACGCCGCCGCCTTCGTCCGCGACCACCACGAGCGGGCCGCCGACGACCCGCTGTTCCTGTACGTCGCGTACACCGCGCCGCACTGGCCGCTGCACGCGCACCCGGCCGACGTCGCGCGCTACGCGGAGCGGTTCGCCGCGGGCTGGGACGTACTGCGCGGGGAGCGGATGCGCCGGCTCACCGACTCCGGCCTGATCGAACGCGGCTGGGCGGCAAGCGACCGCGACCCCGCCGTACCCGCCTGGGACGACGTCGAACACCACGCATGGCAGGCCGCGCGGATGGCGGTGTACGCGGCGCAGGTCGACCGGATGGACCAGGGCATCGGTCGGGTGCTCGACGCGCTGGAGGAGACCGGACGGTTGGACGACACGGTGTTCGTGTTCCTGTCCGACAACGGCGGCTGCGCCGAGGAGATGCCGGTCGAGACGGTCCGAGACTTCATCACCGGGTTCGTCGCGTTCGCGGACACGACACGGGACGGGCGGCCGGTCCGGCCAGGCAACGCGCCGGACATCACGCCCGGCGGCGAGGACACGTACGCCACGTACGGCCGGGAGTGGGCGAACCTGTCGAACACGCCGTTCCGCGAGTACAAGCACTGGGTGCACGAGGGCGGCATCGCCACGCCGCTGATCGTGCACTGGCCGCGCGGCCTGGGCGGCGACGGTCGCATCGTGCACGAGCCCGCCCAGCTCCCGGACGTCCTCGCGACCGTCCTCGACGCGACCGGCGCCAACTACCCGGGCGAGTACGCCGGGCGTCGGGTGCTGCCGCCCGAGGGCCGGAGCATGGTGCCGGCCTGGCGTGGTGAACCGACCCCCCCGCGCACCCTGTACTGGGAGCACGAGGGCAACGCCGCCGTACGCCGGGGCCGGTGGAAGCTCGTCCGCAAGTACCCGGGGGACTGGGAGCTGTACGACCTCGATGCGGACCGGACCGAGCTGCACGACCTCGCCGCCGAACACCCGGACCTCGTCGCCGACCTCGCCGACGAGTACCAGCGGTGGGCGGACCGGTGCGGTGTGTTGCCGCGTGAGCAGGTCCTGGAGCTGTACGCGCGCCGCGGGCGCGGACTGCCGCAGTAAACCAGCGCGGACTGCCGCGGTAAACCAGCGCGGCCCGCCGCGGTAAACCAGCGCGGCCCGCCGCGGTGAGCCTGCGCGGCCCGCCGCGGTGACCCTGGGTGGGGCGCCGCCGACAGGCCCGCCCCACCCACCGCCTAGGATGACCGGTCATGGCGCGAGTGCTGACCCCGCAGGCGGAGGACTTTCCCCGCTGGTACCAGGACGTGATCAACAAGGCCGAGCTGGCCGACAACGGGCCGGTGCGCGGCACGATGGTGATCCGACCGACCGGGTACGCCCTGTGGGAGCGGATGCAGTCGGAGATGGACGACCGGATCAAGGCCGCCGGCGCCCAGAACGCGTACTTTCCGCTGTTCATCCCGGAGAGCTACCTGAAGCGCGAGGCCGAGCACGTCGAGGGCTTCTCGCCGGAGCTGGCCGTGGTCACGCACGCCGGCGGCAAGGACCTCGACGAGCCGATCGTCGTGCGCCCGACGTCCGAGACGGTCATCGGCGAGTTCATGGCCAAGTGGGTCCAGTCGTACCGGGACCTGCCGCTGCTGCTCAACCAGTGGGCGAACGTGGTGCGCTGGGAGCTGCGCCCGCGGATCTTCCTGCGTACCAGCGAGTTCCTGTGGCAGGAGGGGCACACGGCGCACGCCTCCGAGGCCGACGCCCGGGCGTACGCGCGCCGCATCCTGCACGAGGCGTACGAGGACCTGATGGTCAACGTGCTGGCGATCCCGGTGATCGTCGGGCGGAAGACCGCGGCGGAGCGGTTCGCGGGCGCGACCAGCACGTACACGCTGGAAGCGATGATGCGCGACGGCAAGGCGCTCCAGATGGGCACGTCGCACGAGCTGGGCCAGAACTTCGCCCGCGCGTTCGACATCGACTTCTCGGCCGACAGCGGGTCCCGCGAGCTGGCCTGGACGACCTCCTGGGGTACGTCGACCCGCATGGTCGGCGGCCTGATCATGTGCCACGGCGACGACAACGGGCTGCGGGTGCCGCCGGCGCTGGCGCCGGTACAGGCACAGGTGATGGTCGTGAAGGCCGGCGACGGCGTGGTCGAGACCGCGGCGAAGCTGCGCGACGCGTTGCGCGACAACGGGATCCGCGTCGGCTTCGACGACCGTACGGACACGCCGTTCGGGCGGCGCGCGGTGGACGCGGAGCTGAAGGGCTACCCGGTGCGGGTCGAGGTGGGTCCGCGTGACCTGGCCGCCGGCAACGTGGTCGTGGCCCGCCGGACGTCCGGCGAGAAGACCCCGGTCCCGATCGAGCAGGCGGTGGCCGAGATCCGCGCCGCCCTCGACACCGACCAGCAGGCGCTGTACGACTCGGCGCTGGCCTTCCGCGAGTCGCGCACCGTGGACGTCGGCACGCTCGACGACGCGATCGCCGCGGCGGCCACCGGCTTCGCGCGGATCCCGTGGTCGGCGGTCGGTCCCGAGGGCGAGGCCGTCCTCAACAAGCAGGCCGTCACGGTCCGCTGCCTGGTCCGCGCCGACGGCACGGTCCCGGACGCCGACGACGAGCCCGACCTCACCGCGTACGTCGCCCGCTCGTACTGAGGAGTCGGTAGCGAGACGTCGGCCGGGACCGTCGCGGCGGTCCCGGGCCGGCGGTGTGCTCAGGTGCCGAGCTGGGCGCGCCACCAGGGCGTCTCGACGAAGCCGCGGCGGATCGTGAGCAGCTCCATGCTGGCGGCCCAGCCGGTGACGCCGTCGAGGGACCCGAGCGTCTCGGTGGTGAAGCGGTAGAGGTCCGTCTCGGTCGGCAGGATCAGCTCGCACATCAGGCGGTTGGCCGACAGCATGGCGGCGACGTACCGGACGGCGCGGTGCCGGGAGAGCTGGTCGGCGACCTCGGTCAGCCGGGCCGGCGCGACCGTGACGTCGAGGATGACCTCGGACTCGAACCCGAGCGCCGCCGACGGCACCAGCGTCGTGACCACGATGCAGCCGCGCTGCTGCAACGCCTCGAACCGCCGCCGTACGGTGCTCTCGTTGATGTCGAGCCGGGCCGCCACGGTACGGAAGCTCTCCCGGCCGTGCTCGCTCATCGCCGCGATGACCGCCCGGTCGGTCGGGTCGAAGTGGCTGGGCGCGCACTGGTGCGGTTCGCGTTCGTCGGTCGGCGCGTCGCCGCGGGCCCAGTCGTGCGCCACCTTGTACGTGTGCAGCCGCAGGTCGGTCTCGCACCGGACGACGCCGTCGATGCCCTGGATGTCCTCGATGACCCGGGCCGCGAGGGAATCGCTGCGCGGCACGTTCAGCTCGGCGACGATGTCGTACGTCCCGGTGACGAGCGCCAGGAAGCGCAGGTCGGCCCGGCTCGCGAGCTGCGTGCAGACCCGACCCTGGCTGCCCGCCGCGCAGCCGATCCGCAGCACGAACAGGTCCGCGGGCCCCGCGTGGTTGGTGTCCGGGACGACGGCGACCCGCACGACACCGTCGCGTACGAGTTGCTGGCCGCGGCGGGACACCGCCGAGACCGACGTGCCGCACGCGGCGGCGATGTCCGTCCAGCTCGCCCGGCCGTCGGCCTGCAGCGCGACGACGATCTGCCGGCTCAGCTCGTCCAGCGGCGGACACCCGGCGTTCATGTCCCGACTCGCGCCTCGCGCAGGAAGTCCCGCACCGTCTGTCGCCACAGTGCGGCCTCCTCGATCTGCGGGGAGTGCCCGGACTCCTCGAACACGACGAGCCGGGCGTCGGGTACGAGCGACACTATCGTCTCGCTGCACTCGACCGGCGTGATCCAGTCCCCGCGGCCGACGGTGACCAGCGTCGGGCAGGTGATCCGCGGTAGCTGCGCCTTGATGTCGTAGTTCGGCTGGTTGTGGGCGAAGGCGAAGTTGTGCGTCTCGTACCGGTACGGCGTGGCCGCCGCCTTCGCCTCGACGGCGGCCGGGTCGTACACGTGGTCGTACAGGGGGAGGATCTCGCGCCAGCAGTCGCGCAGGTCGTCGTCGTCGCGGACCCGGCCGGTGTTGATCCGGTCCAGCTTCTCCATGTCGATCCTGACGCGGGTGGAGGCCGCGGCGTTGCGGCGCGACGCGCCGTCGGTCGAGTGGTCGGCGGCGGTGTCCCGCAGGACCAGCGCGGCGACCCGTTCCGGGTGCCGGATCGCGTACTCCATCGCGATGAACCCGCCGTACGACCCGCCCGCCAGGACGAACCGCTCGACCCCGGCCCACTCGCGAAGCGCGTCCACGTCGGCCACCCACTGCTCGTGCGTGAACGGACCAGCCCCGCCCGACACGCCGCTGCCGCGCGCGTCGAACACGATCACCCGGTACTCGTCGGCGAACGGCGAGAACGTCGCCCGCGTCTCGGCCCGCGAGCCGAGTCCGGGCGCGCCGTGGTGGGCGATCAGTACCGGGGCGTCGTCGGCGCCGAACACCTCGACCTCGAGTTCGTTGCCGTTGACGGTGAGCCGCATCGGGTGACCCTTCTGTCTACAGTGGAGTGTCTACAGTGGAATGACGAGGTCGTCCAGCGCCCGCGGATAGGCGGTGAACGGGCGGGACGCGGTGTCGGTGACGAGCATGCTGTCCGAGATCCGGTACCCGGCGTGGCCGGGCACGTAGATGCCCGGCTCGTTGGACACGACCATCCCGGCGGCCAGCACCGTGTCGTCGCCGTCGGCCAGCCACGGCGGCTCGTGCATGCCGAGCCCGATCCCGTGCCCCTGCCGGTGTCGCAGGTACCCGCCGAGCCCGGCGGCCCGGATGACGTCCAGGCACACCCGGTTGACCTCGGCGCAGACCGCGCCCGGCCGGATCGCCTCGGCGCCGGCGGCCTGCGCGCGTCGTACCGTGTCGTGGAAGCGGCGCTGGTCGGCGGTCGGCTCGCCCAGCACGAAGGTCCGCTCGCCCTCGACGTACCGGCCGCCGACCGCGCAGCCCAACGACAGCATGAACGTGTCGCCCGGCCGCAGCCGGTAGCCGGACGGCAGGCCGTGCGGGAACGCCGAGTTGGCGCCGGCGTACACGAGGCCGCCGGCGAGCAGGCCGGTGACGACGACGTCGTCGTGCTCGGCGTACATGATGCCGGTGCCGACGCGGGACACGTGCGCGGCGAGCTCGGCCTCGCTGGGCAGCTCGCCGCCCGCGGCGACCGCCTCGGCGATCAGCTCGCGGCCGGCGGCGAGCATCCGGTCGGTGATCCGCGCGGCCTCGGCGTGCAGCGCGATCTCCGCCGGGTACTTCGCCAGCCGCAGCGTGTCGACCAGCGCCGTCTCGACCAGCTCCGCCGCCCCGAACGCCGCGGCCACGCCCCGCCGTCGGTGCAGCGTCGTACTGCCGGGCAGGCCGATCCGGCCGCGCCGCCCGGTGCCCGGCAGGTACGACAGCGGTGGCCGCTCACCGGGGTACTCGGGGTAGCTGACCAGCTCGGCGCGCGCGTGCTGGGCCTGCGCGTGCTCGCGTTGCAGCTCCGGTACCAGCAGCGTGGTCGTCTCGCCGTCGACCAGCACGGCGACCGGACGTTCGCACGGGTGGTGGAAGAAGCCGGTCAGGTACGCGACGTCGGCCGGGTCGTCGGTGAGCACCGCCGTCAGGCCGTACCCGTCGAGCCGGTCCCGGACCGCCCGCTGCACGGTGTCGAAGTGCTCGGCGCTCAGCCGCTGGGCGAAGCCCATGTCAGTCCTCCGCTGTCGGTGTCGTGGCCGCCGGTACCCGCGCCGGGCGGCGGCGACGCCGGGTGCGCGGGTCGCGGGCGTCGTTGTACGCGATGGACAGCAGCGTCGCCGACACCACCAGCAGCAGGATCGCCAGCGACGGGAACAGCGTCGTCCACCAGGCGCTCGACATCGCGCCGGACTGCTGCGCCTCGAACAGGATCCGGCCCCACGACCAGGACTGCGCGTCGGACAGGCCGAGGAACGCCAGCCCCGCCGCGGACAGGACCGCCCGGGACGCGGTCAGCACGACCGACACGACGATCACCGGGGCGACCGCCGGCAGCAGGTGCTTGCGGATGATCCAGCGGTGCGTACCGCCGATCACCCGGGCCGCGTCCATGTACGGCAGGGGCATCACCGACAGCGCCGACGAGCGGACCACCCGGGTCACCTCCGGCCACGAGAACAGGGCGATGACGAGGACGGTGACCGGCAGGCTCGGCCCGGCCAGCGCGGCGATCAGGATCATCAGCGGCAGCACCGGCAGCGACAGGACAAGGTCGACGACGACACCGACCGGGCCGTCCAGCGCCGGGAAGTACGCGCCGATCACGGCGACCAGCACGCCGAGCGCGATGGCCAGCGCCGAGGCGCAGACCGCGACGACCATGCTGACCCGGGTACCCCAGACCACCTCGGCGAAGATGTCCCGGCCCAGGTTGTCGGTGCCGAACCAGTGGGCCGCGGACGGCGCCTGGAGCACGGCGGCGCCGTACCCGGCGGGGTAGTGGGCGATCAGCGGCGCGCACAGTCCGACGAGGACCAGCACGAGCACGATGACGACGGCCGGCAGGCCCAGCGGGTTGCGCCGGAACGCCCGCCAGGTACGCAGCGCGGCGCCCGCGTCGTCGGCGACGGGTTCGGCCAGGGTGGTGGTCATGACGTCCTCACTCGCGGGTCGAGCAGCCCGTACGCCAGGTCGGTGAGCATGTTGGCGACCACCACGGTGGCGGCCAGCAGGACGAACGCGCCCTGGAGTACCGGATAGTCGAGCTGGGTGACCGCCTCGTAGATGCCGCGGCCCACGCCGGGGTACGCGAAGATCGTCTCGGTCAGGACGGCGCCGCCGACCAGGAAGCCGAGTTGCAGGCCGACGAGCGTGGTGGTGGGCAGCAGCGCGTTGCGCAGCGCGTGTTTCCAGACCACGGAGCGGTTCGGCAGGCCCTTGGCGCGGGCCAGCGCGCAGTAGTCCTCGCCGAGCGCGTCGATCAGCGTGGCCCGCAGGGTCAGCACGTACGAGCCGATCTGGAGCAGGGTCAGCGACAGGCACGGCAGGATCAGGTGCCGGAGCACGTCGCCGTACCAGGCGGCGCCGGACGTGCCCGGCGTGTACGCCCCGCCGATCGGCAGCACCCGGAACCACAGCCCGAACGCGAACAGCAGGAAGATCCCGACGCTCGGCACGAACAGCGACTGCCCGACCACCCCGGCCAGCTGCACCAGCCGGTCGAGGGCGCCGCCGGCCCGCGTCGCCGCGAGTACGCCGAGCGGGATGCCCACGCCGATCGTGACGAGAAGCGCCGACCCGGTCAGCAGCAGCGTCCACGGCAGCCGGTTCAGCAGCACGTCACCGACGGGTACCTGCTGGGTGAACGACACCCCCAGGTTGCCGTGCACCAGCTGCCACAGGTACTTGCCGTACTGCACGATCAGCGGCTGGTCCAGCCCGTACTGGTGCAGCAGGAGCTGCTGGTCGGCCTTGGTCATGTTCGGGTTGGCGACGGCCAGCGCCGGGTTGCCCGGCAGCAGCCGCAGCAGCAGGAACGTTGCGGTGACGGCGAACCAGAGGGTCAGCAGGGCACGCGCCAGTCGGCGCAGCGCGAATCGCAGGGCTGTGGGCATCGTCGGCTTTCCGTTTCAGCGGAGCTTCCGCACGCGGGCCAGGGACTCCGGGTCGACCACCGTCAAGAGCTCGCTCGGCTTGGCCACGAACCCGGTCCACGCCGCGCCGTGCGCCACGTAGAAGTTCTGCAGGTAGACGACGTTGTCGTACACGTTGTCGCGCACGATCCGGGCAGCCTGCGCCATCAGGTCGTGCTGCCCGGCGGCGTCGGTGGTGACCAGCGCCTTCGTGATGATCCCGGTCAGTTCCGGGTCGTCGACCTTGCTGTAGTTGATGGCACCCTTCGGCAGGTACGTCAGGGCCATGTTGGTCACCGGGTCGTCCATGATGGCGAAGTTCCCGGCGTAGATGTCGTAGTCCCCGGCGTCGGTCTTCGCCAGGTACGTGTTGCGGTCCATGCCCTGCAACGTGACGGTGATGCCGGCCTTCGCCGCGTCCGAGGCGACCATGTTCACCCACTGCGCGGTCACCGCGTCCTGCAACGAGTAGATCAACCGGAGGTTCAGCGCGGCGAACCGCCCGTGCGCGTCCTCGCGGAATCCGGCCTGCCGCAACAGCTTCCGCGAGTACGCCGGGTCGAAGCGGTACTCGGTGAGCCGGCTGTCGGCGTACGCGGTGATCGTCGGCGGGATCGGGCTCGACCCGGTCGACACCCCCTGGCCCTGCAACACCACCCGGCGGATCGCGCCGTAGTCGACGGCGTGCGCCAACGCCTGGCGTACGGCGAGCTTGTCCAGCGGCCTGCGGGTCATGTTGTACGCCATGTGCGCGTAGCCGAGGCCGGGCACCTTGCGTACCGAGATTCCGTTGGTACGGCTGAGGATCCGCACCTGTGCCGGCGGCAGCGTGTTGGCGATCAGGTCGACCTCGCCGCTGCGCAGCGCCAGGATCTCGGAGTTGACGTCCGGGTACACCCGGAACACCACCCGCCCCAGCGTCGGCCGCCCGCCCGGCGCGAACGGGTAGCTCCCCGACCGCTCCAGCGTGTACGCCTGCCCCTTCGCCGCCGACACCAGCGTGTACGGCCCGGCACCCACCCAGTCCGCGGTGTTGGCGAACCGCGCCACGCTCTCGACCCGGCCGTACACGTGTGCCGGTACGACGGTCATCCAGAAGCCGACCTCGCGCAGCACGATCGCGTCCGGCGTGGACAGCCGCAGTTCGACCCGGGTCGGTGACACCGCCTTGGCCGACGTCACGTTGGCCAGCAGGCCGAACGTGGTGTTGCCGGCCGGCTTGTCGCGCTTGATTACGTTGATCGTGAACGCCACATCCGTTGCGGTGACCGGTTTTCCGTCGCTCCACCGCATGTCGTCGCGCAGCTCGTAGTACCCGGTCCTCGGGTCGCTGTAGCCGTACCGGGTGGCCAGGCACGGCCGCTTGTTCCCGTCGGCGTCGATGGTCAGCAGCCGCGGGTACATCAGGTCGGTGACCCAGTAGTCGGTGCGGCTGTTGCCGACCAGCGGGTTGAAGTTGACGACGTCGGTGGTGGTGGCGATGGTCAGCGTGTCGCCGGTCGCCCGCGACCCGGCCGGCGCGCTCGGCGCGCAGCCGGCAAGGGCGGGCGCGCCGAGTGCCCCGGCGGCCAGCGCCGCGAACGACCGGCGCCGCATCAGACCCAGACCTCGTCGAGGACGCGCAGGATGTTGCCGCCGACGACCTTGCGGATCTCGTCGTCGGAGTAGTCGTGCGCGACCAGCCAGCCGATGATGTTGGTGAAGCACTCGGCCGGGTTCTCCAACCCGTCGACATACTCGACCTTCGGGTAGTCGACGTGCCCGTGCGCCTGCGCGATCGACAGGTTCTTGGCGAACGCGTCGTGCAGCCCGACGTGGTCGCCGAACAGCGTGTCCGGCCCGAACGCCACGTGGTCGATGCCCACCACGTCCACCAGGTGCGTGAAGTGGTCCATCACCGACTCGATCGAGTGCTTCGGGTGGTCGGCGGACAGGCTGGTGTGCGGGGCCGCCTCCAGCCCGAGCACGCCGCCGCGCTCGGCGCACGCCGCGATGATCGCGTCCGGCTTCATCCGGTTGGTCGGCCACACCTCGCGCGAACCGCAGTGCGTGATGAACACCGGCTTGGTCGACGCCTTGATCACGTCCAGCGACGTACGGTCGCCCGAGTGCGAGATGTCGATGGCCACGCCGAGCTTGTTCATCCGCGCCACGGCCCGCTCGCCGAAGTACGTCAGCCCGCCGTCGCCGCGTTCCTTCAGCCCGCTGCCGAGCGTGTTCGCCTCGGAGTAGGCGATGCCGATCTGCCGCACGCCGAAGCCGTACAGCACGTCGAGCCGGTCCACCTCGTTCTCGATCATGGTGGCGGCTTCCAGGCCGAACACGTGGGCGACGCGGCCCGTCTCGTGCGCGTACCGGATGTCGGCGACGGTCTCGGCCTTGATCACGAAGTCCTGGTGCGCCAGGTCGGCCATCCGGACCCCGAGGTCGAACAGCACGTCGGCGTACTTCCAGCCGGCGTCGGACGAGATGCAGCACGTGCCGTCCATGCCGTTGTCGAACACGGCGGTCATCCCGGACCGGGACAGCCCTTCGTACCCGGTGGGTTCGCGACCCTGCCGGATGTGCTCCCGCAGCTGGCCCATGTCCTCGGGGAACACCTGCACGTGGTCGTGCAGTGAGATGACGATCTCGTCGCGGAGCAGCCGCAGCGCCCGTTCCCGCTGCGCGTCGGACAGGTCGAGCCCGGCGTACTCGGGGACCCGGCCGATCTGCTTCGCGTACTGGAAGGGCCGGTAGTCGATGCCCGGTTCGAGGTAGTCCCAGGCGGTGTAGCCGGTGTATCGGGTGGCCGGTTCCAGCATGAACGTCCCTTCGACGGGTGGGCGTGCTCGTGGCGACTCGGTACGCCGCCACCGCGACCGGACGGCCGTGGCAGTCCCCAGGGTTGCCAATCTGCGGCACAGAAGTCAAGATGCTCGCAAAGATCAGGCACTGACGGCGGGATGAATGGTCGGTGTCGGGCAACAATGGGCAACGCGTCGAAACCTGCCGGACATCGCGGCGGGTCATCATGGCCGCGGATGCCCGACCACGATCGGAGGCGGCAGTGACGGCAGAGCCCACGCTGCGGGTACGCGACCTGTCGGTCGGCTTCGCCGGCGACGACGGTGAGGTCCCCGCCGTCCTCGGCGTCGACCTCGACGTGCACCGGGGCGAACTCGTCGCGCTGCTCGGCGAGTCCGGCTCCGGCAAGTCGGTGACCGCGCGGGCCGTGATGGGACTGGCCGACGGCGCCCGGGTGACCGCCGGCGAACTCAGCCTCGGCGGCACCGACCTGCTCCGGATGCCGGAGAAGACGCGCCGGTCGCTGCGGGGCAGCCGGATGAGCCTGGTGTTCCAGGACGCGCTGTCCGCGCTCAACCCCGTCCTGTCCATCGGCGACCAGATCGGCGAACTCTTCCGCCGGCACCGCGGACTGTCCCGCCGCGAGGCCCGGACGCGGTCTGTCGAGCTGCTGCGTACGGTCGGGATCCCGGGCGCCGAGGAACGGGTCCGGGCGTACCCGCACCAGTTCTCCGGCGGGATGCGCCAGCGGATCCTCATCGCGATGGCGATCGCGCTCGAACCCGACCTGCTGATCGCCGACGAACCCACCACCGCGCTCGACGTCACCGTGCAGGCCCAGATCCTCGACCTGCTCGACCGGCTGCGCGCCGAACGCGACATGGCCGTCCTGCTCATCACCCACGACCTCGGCGTGGTCAGCGAGGTCGCCGACCGCATCGCCGTCATGTACGCCGGACGCATCGTCGAGACCGGCACCGCCGAGGACCTGCTCGCCCGGCCCGGCCACCCGTACACCGAGGCGCTGCTGCGGTCGGTGCCGCGCGCCGACTCGGCCGACGAGCTCGACGCGATCCCCGGTACGCCGCCCAGCCCGGCGGCCCGCCCGGCGGGCTGCGCGTTCCACCCCCGCTGCGGCCGGGTGATCGACCGCTGCCGGGTCGACCGGCCCGAACTGTCCACCGTGGACGACGACCGCCGGGTCGCCTGCCACCGCGCCGAGGAGGTTCTGCATGTCAGTCGATGAACCGGTGCTGTCGGCCGACGGGCTGAGCCGAACGTTCCGGACCGGTCGCGGCACCGTCAGCGCGGTCGACGACGTCAGCCTGTCCGTCCGCCGCGGCGAGTCGCTCGGCGTCGTTGGCGAGTCCGGCTGCGGCAAGTCCACCCTGGCCCGGATGCTCGTTGGCCTGGAACGTCCCGACACCGGCACGATCACCGTCGACGGACACGACCTCGGCGCCGCCCGCGGCCGGGCCCGTCGCGCGCTGCGCCGACGGATCCAGATGGTCTTCCAGGACCCGTACACCTCGCTCGACCCGCGGCTGACCGTCGCCGAGATCGTCGGCGAACCGCTGACCGTGCACCGGATCGGCACCCGCGCCGAACGCCGCGACCGGGTCACCGAACTGCTCGGTCTCGTCGGCCTGCCCGCCGACGTACTGTCGCGCCACCCGCACCAGTTCTCCGGCGGCCAGCGCCAGCGCATCGGCATCGCCCGCGCCCTCGCCCTGGAGCCGTCCGTACTCGTCTGCGACGAACCGGTGTCCGCCCTCGACATGTCGGTACAGGCCCAGGTCGTGAACCTGCTCCGGGACCTGCAACGCCGTACCGGCGTGGCGCTCGTCTTCATCGCCCACGACCTGTCCGTGGTACGCCACGTCAGCGACCGCGTCGCGGTGATGTACCTCGGCCGGCTGGCCGAGGAGGGCACCACGGGCACCCTGTACGACGCGCCCGCCCACCCGTACACCCGGACGCTGCTCGCGGCGGCGCCGGTCGTCGGGCGCCGGCGTACCGGACGGGTGTCGGTGGTCGGTGACCCGCCGAGCCCGACCGCGCCGCCGGCCGGCTGCCGGTTCCACCCGCGCTGCCCGCTCGCGTCCGGCCCCTGCGACAGCGAACGGCCGGACCTGCGCCTGCTCGCCGACCGACACGTCGCCTGCCACCACGCCGAACCCGTACCGGTTGCGGTGGGGTGAGCAGTCCCACGAACGGTGGCCGGCTGTCCGGTGTGGCTTGGATGCTCCGGTGATGACTGACTACGTCGAACCCGGCAGCGTCATCCTGTACCGCACGTACTTCGGCAGCACGCTGATGACCGTCTCACCGGTCCGCGTGGTCCGGCACGATGACGACGGCCTGCTGACCTGGACCGCGAGCGGTACGCCGCGGTGGCTGCGCGCCGACCCGGCGGGCCGGGCACTGCGTGACGTGCCGCGCGCGCAGTGGCCGGCCGAGTTCACCGAGGGAGCCTGGTTCGGCGCCGGCGTACTGGTGCTGTCGCGGCCGGGCGTGGACCACTCGGTCTGGTGGTTCTCCGACGACACCGGCGGCTTCGCCGGCTGGTACGTCAACCTCGAACGCAACGTGCTCTGGACGGACGGCGACACCGTCGGCATCGACGCGGTCGACCAGGAACTGGACGGCTGGGTGACACCGGACCGCACCTGGCACTGGAAGGACGAGGAGTCGTTCGCGGACAAGACCGGCGACCCGGCGTTCTGGTCGGCGGACGAGGCCGCGGCGGTCCGGGCCGAGGGGGAGCGGGTACGCGCGCTGGCGACAGCGGGTGCCGCGCCCTTCGACGGGACGTGGTGCGACTTCCGTCCCGATCCGTCCTGGGCCCTGCCGGCCCGTCCGTCCGGTGGGCTCGACCGGCCGCCCGCGCTCCCGCTGACCGGCTGCTGACCGGCCGGCCCCGGCGGACGACGTCCGGGGCCGGGAGCCTCGCCGATCGGCCGGTCGCCGGGCGCGTACGCGGGCGGGTTCGTCGGGCACCGGGAGGTCTGGCACAATGGACCGCTGAACCGGCGCGTGTCCGGCGCCCTCTACCCGGACCGTCGCCAGTCAACCAGCTTCCGCACCGTGCAGCCCTCCGGCCATGCCCCACGTGGCCCACGGACCGCCGTCGGCGGGGCTACCTACACAGGAGCGAACAACACCGTGGCAGTACGCATCCGGCTCAAGCGGCTGGGGAAGATCCGCAACCCGCAGTACCGCATCGTGGTGGCCGACGCCCGCACCAAGCGCGACGGCCGGGTCATCGAGGAGGTCGGCAAGTACCACCCGAAGGAGGACCCCAGCTACATCGAGGTCAACTCCGAGCGGGTGCAGTACTGGCTGTCCGTCGGCGCGCAGCCGAGCGAGCCGGTGACCGCGATCCTGTCCCGTACCGGTGACTGGCAGAAGTTCAAGGGCCTGCCCGCGCCCGAGCCGCTGAAGGTGGCCGCGCCGAAGCAGGACCGCCAGGCGCGGTACGAGGAGGAGGCGAAGGCCGCCGGCGGCCTGGTCGAGAGCGGCAAGCCCGAGGCCAGGACCGAGAAGAAGAAGCCGGCCAAGAAGGCCGACGAGGCGAAGGCCGAGAGCACCGAGGGGAAGGCCGGTTCCGATGCCGGCACGGAGTCCTGACGTGCTGCGTCCGGCCCTCGACCACCTGGTTCGCGGGATCGTGGAACACCCGGACGACGTACGGGTCCGCATGGTCAACTCGCGTCGCGGTAAGCGGCTCGAGGTCCGGGTCCACCCGGAGGACCTGGGCACCGTGATCGGTCGTGGCGGGCGTACCGCGAAGGCGCTGCGCCAGGTTGTCGGCTCGGTGGGCGGGCGCGGCATCCGCGTCGAGATCGTCGACAGCTACTGACGTGCAACTGACCGTCGGGCGGATCGTCCGTCCGCACGGCGTCCGGGGCGAGGTCCTGGTCGACGTGCGGACCGACGACCCCATGGAGCGGTTCACCGCCGGTTCGGTCCTCGCGACCGAGCCGGCGGTTCTCGGCCCGCTGACCGTCGAGTACGCGCGGGGTCGCACCGTCTCGGCGGGCCGCGTCCGGCTGATCGTGGCGTTCACCGAGATCACCGACCGGAACACCGCGGAGGGCGCGCGGGGTACGTCGTTGCTGGTGGACAGCGCGGAGCTGACCGACCCGGACGACCCGGACGAGTTCCACGACCACCAGCTCGTCGGCCTGGCCGCGGTCGACCCCGACGGTGCAACGCTGGGCGAGGTGGTGCGGGTCGAACACCTGCCGGCCTCGGAACTGCTCGTGGTGCGCCGCCCGGACGGGCACGAGGCGCTCGTACCGTTCGTCTCGGCGATGGTTCCCGAGGTCGACGTGGCCGGCGGGCGGGTCGTTCTCACCCCGCCCGACGGACTGCTCGACCTGTAGGGGGTCATCGTGCGCATCGACGTACTCACGATCTTCCCCGACTACCTCGCGCCGCTGGACCTGTCGCTGATCGGCCGGGCCCGGCGGGAGGGCCTGCTCGACGTGTCGGTGCACGACCTGCGTACCTGGACCACCGACGTGCATCGCACCGTGGACGACACCCCGTACGGCGGGGGGCCGGGCATGGTGATGCGCCCGGAGCCGTGGGGCGGCGCGTTCGACGCGCTGCTCACCGGCGACGCGCCGGCACCGCGCTTCGTGGTACCGGGACCGGCGGGTGTGCCGCTGACCCAGGACCTGGCCGCGGAGCTGGCCGTCGAGCCGTGGCTGCTGTTCGGCTGCGGCCGGTACGAGGGGATCGACCAGCGCGTGCTGGACGTCGCCGCGGAACGGATGACGGTGACCGAGGTCTCGCTCGGCGACGTCGTCCTGTTCGGAGGCGAGGTTGCGGTTCTCGCGGTCGTGGAGGCGGTGACCCGGCTGCTGCCCGGCGTCCTCGGCAACGCCGAGTCGCTGCTGGAGGAGTCGCACACCGGGGGCCTGCTGGAGGCGCCGCTGTACACGAAGCCGGCGGTGTGGCGTGGCCGGGACGTACCAGAGGTGCTCCGGTCGGGTGATCACGCGCGAATCGCCCGTTGGCGACGTGATCAGTCCCTCATCCGTACCGCTCGGCGTCGCCCCGATCTGCTGGCCGCACTCCCGCCCGGTACCCTGGACGGGACGGACCAGCTCGCGCTCTCCCAGGGTGGATGTCCACCCGTCGGGGAGGGTGTGGCAGAGTAGTGGGGTTGCCGCAGGCGCCAGACCGCTCTGGTAAGGCCCGCAACTCCGTACAGAACATTCCACCGGCGCTCACGCGCGCCCTTGAGTTTGAGGAAGCAGTCGCGATGAACACGCTGGACACCCTCGACGCCCAGTCGCAGCGGGTAGACGTCCCGGAATTCCGCCCCGGTGACACCGTGAAGGTCTCGGTCCGCGTCGTCGAGGGCAGCCGGTCCCGCATCCAGGTCTTCCAGGGTGTCGTCATCCGCCGCCAGGGCGACGGCCTGCGCGAGACGTTCACCGTCCGCAAGGTCAGCTTCGGCGTCGGCGTCGAGCGCACCTTCCCGGTGAACACCCCGGTGATCGACAAGATCGAGGTCGTCACCCGCGGTGACGTCCGCCGCGCGAAGCTCTACTACCTGCGCAACCTGCGCGGCAAGGCCGCCAAGATCAAGGAGAAGCGCGAGCCCGCGAACTGATCCTGCCGCCGATGGGGACACGTCGACCCGCCGTGGTCGGTCCCCGGGCAGGAGCGCTGCGATCTGGCTCGCCCAGTGACGCCTGAAGACCGCCGGACCCGGCCCGCGAAGGGGCCGATCCGGCGGTTTCTGCGTCGGCTGACCTGGTGGCAGGAGATGCTGCTGCTGGTGTCGATCGCGGTCGCGGTCGCGCTGGTCGTCCGCACGTACGCGGCCGAGACGTTCTGGATCCCGTCCGGTTCGATGGAACAGACGCTGCGCACCGGCGACCAGGTCCTCGTCAACAAGCTCGTGTACGACGTGCGCGACCCGCGACGCGGTGAGGTCGTCGTGTTCCGCGGCGCCGACGGCTGGCGTACCCCGGAGGGCTCCGGCGGCGGCTCGGCCGGTCCGCTGGACGGCGTGGTGCGGGCCGTGGTCGGCGGGGCCGCACCGGGCGAGGACGACTTCGTCAAGCGCGTGATCGGCGTACCGGGCGACGTGGTGGCGTGCTGCGACCGGGGCGGGCACGTCACGGTCAACGGGGTCGCCCTCGACGAGTCGTACGTCTATCAGGACTCCCCGGTGGATGCGCCGCCGAGCCCGGGGGAGTGCCGGTCCCGGCGGTTCGCGCCGTACCGGGTGCGTCCGGGGCAGCTGTTCGTGCTCGGCGACCATCGCGGCGTGTCGCAGGACTCGCGGTGTCAGGGGCCGGTGCCGCGCAGCGCGGTGATCGGGCGTGCCGTCGCGGTGGCGTGGCCACCGGGGCACTGGCGTACGGTGCCGGTTCCGGACACGTTCCGTCGGGTCCCGGACTGACCGACGCCGACCGGGCGCTCCGTCGTCGTAGGCTGCGCGGGTGACCGAAACGCACGAGCGGCGGGGCCCCGCGCAGGCCGGGCAACCGCGCCGCCGCGGCTCCTTCTGGCGCGAGCTCCCGGTGTTGATCGTGGTCGCGGTGCTGGTCGCGGTCGTGGTCCGGGTCTTCGTGCTGCAGACGTTCTGGATCCCGTCCGGGTCGATGGAGCACACGCTCAACATCAACGACCGGGTACTCGTCAACAAGCTGATCTATGACTTCCGCGATCCGCACCGCGGCGAGGTCATCGTGTTCCGATCGCCGGTCTCGTGGCGGACGAACCCGGACGAGAAGGACTTCATCAAGCGGGTCATCGCCGTCGGCGGCGACCACGTGGTGTGCTGTGACAAGAACGACCGCATCACCGTCAACGGTTACGTCCTGGACGAGTCCTCCTATCTCTACCGGAACCCGGACGGTACGCAGGTCGCCCCGAGCGCGGAGCCCTTCGACGCGCACGTACCGGCCGGGCGGCTGTGGGTGATGGGCGACCACCGTAACGAGTCCGGCGACTCGCGCGAACACTTCCTACAGGACCGCGACATCGACAATGCCACCATTCCGGTTGATTCGGTCATCGGCGATGCCTTCGCGCTGTACTGGCCGTTGAACCGGGCGACATGGCTGGGCGTGCCGGGCACGTTCGACCGGGTACCCGACCCGTGAGTGGGCGGGGTCCTCGGCGCGGTGCTCGTTCCGGCCGGCCGTAGGCTGGATGCTTCCGGTCAGGAGGTGGAGCGGTCGATGTTGGCGCCGCAGCGCACGGTGATCCGCCGAGGCGCCGGGCTGTACGCGCTGGAGCAGGGGCTGCGGCGGCGCGGCTTCCGGCACATCGCGGGCGCCGACGAGGCGGGCCGCGGCGCGTGCGCCGGGCCCTTGGTGGTGGCCGCCGCGATGCTGCCCGACGGCCGGCGCGGCGAGGTGCCGGGCCTGGCCGACTCGAAACTCCTGACCCCCGCGACCCGCGAGCGCGTGTACGACGAGATCGTCGCGCGGGCCAGCGCGTACGCGGTGGTCGTGATCCCGCCGGCCGAGGTCGACACGCGCGGCCTGCACGTGTGCAACCTGGCCGGGATGCGCCGCGCCCTCGCCCGCCTGACCCCGCGCCCGGACTACGTGCTGACGGACGGGTTCCGGGTCGACGGCGTGGGCGTACCGGGGTTGGCCGTGTGGAAGGGTGACCAGGTGGCCGCGTGCGTGGCCGCGGCGAGCGTGCTGGCCAAGGTCACCCGGGACAGGCTGATGACCGAGCTGTCCGACCAGTGGCCGACGTACGGTTTTGCCGAGCACAAGGGGTACGTGACGCCCGTGCACACCGCCGCGCTCCGCCGGCACGGGCCCTGCCCCGAGCACCGCTGGTCGTACGCCAACGTCGCGGCGGTCGCGGACCGGGCCGCCCCCGGGGTACGGCCGGTGCGGCACACGGCACCCGTCCTGGCGGCGGACGAGGTGGCCGATGCATGATCTCGTCGGGGTGTCGGCGCGTCCCGGCCGCGATGGACGGGCAGGTGTGGGCGACAATATCGGCATGGAGGACGGGACCAGATGAGCGCCGAGGATCTCGAAAAGTACGAGACGGAGATGGAGCTTCAGCTCTATCGCGAGTACCGCGACATCGTCCGCCAGTTCTCCTACGTGGTCGAGACCGAGCGTCGGTTCTACCTGGCCAACGCCGTGGACCTGTCGGTGCGCAACACGGACGGCGAGGTCTATTTCGAGGTCGAGATGACCGACGCCTGGGTGTGGGACATGTACCGTCCCGCGCGCTTCGTGAAGCATGTCCGGGTCATGACGTTCAAGGACGTCAACATCGAGGAGCTGGACAAGCCGGACATCTCCCTGCCGAACGACGCGAGCTTCGGCACCTGAGATCCGGCGCGTCCGCCAGGCATGCGGCGCGCCCGTCCGGGTAGTCGAAGGTATGACCGAGACGCCGTACGACAGCGACCCCGAGGGCCACGTCCACATGCCGCCGGACACCGGCCCCAACCCGCCCGCCATGCCCGGCACCAGCGAGGACGCCGAGCCCGTGCAGGGCATCAGCCGCCCCGACGTACGCCCCGGCGGGCGCGACATCGACCTGACCGAACGGCCCCTGCCCGGCCGTGGCCGCGCCGCTCGCGGGCCCGACCAGTCCGGCGCGCCCGGCCGCGGAGCGCCGGAACCCCCGCATCAACGCGACTGACCCCGGTCGTGTCGCCATGCCCCCACCGCCGTCGTGGCGCGGTGGGCCCGGTAGCCCGGTAGTGCCGTGGCGCGCTGGGCCCGGTAGCCCGGTAGTGCCGTGGCGCGCTGGGCCCGGTGGCCGGCGGTGTCGTGGTGCGGCTCCGGCGCGCTGCGAGCAGTGCTGTACGCGATGGGTGTGCCTTTCTGTCATGGGCCCGTGTGGTGCGTCGCCTGCGGTGTGCCGTCGCTTCCCGCGATGAGCGTGTGCTGCGCCGCCCGTGGACCGCGTGGTGTGCGCGGCGTCGTTGCGGCTGCGTCCGGTGCGGAAATGCCACTGGCACTTTTCGCCGGATCGAGCTGGTGAGAGCTTCATCGACTCCTCCGCGTCCCTCGGCGGTGGTCCGCTGAGCTGCGCCGACACGGTCCGGGAGCGGTACCCGCCGACTGAAGGCGGGCTTCTTTCCGTGTTGTCAAGTTCGTCCACAGCCCCCTCGGTTGTCCACAGATCGGCCCGATCGGCCGGCGATCGGCCGCCCCGGTGCGCCACGGTTGGCGCGACCCGGGAGGTGGCCCATGAGCACCCAGCAGATCCGTACGGACCGACTCGCGTCGGCGACCGTGACCACGCGCCGACGCCGGCAGCACCTGCGCCGGATGGCGCTCGGCGCATTCGGCGAACGGTTGGCCGCGGCCCATCTGGCCGCCGAGGGCCTCACCCTGCTCGACCGCAACTGGCGCTGCCGGTACGGCGAGCTCGACCTGATCGCCCGCGACGACACGACGATCGTCTTCTGCGAGGTGAAGGCCCGCCGGAGCGACAGGTACGGCCCGCCGGCGGCCGCGGTCGTCGCCCGCAAGGCCGACCGGATCCGGCACCTCGCGCTCCGCTGGCTGTCCGACACCGACACCCACGCGGCCGACCTCAGGTTCGACGTGATCACGGTGCTGTCCCCGTTCGACGCGCCGGTCCGGCTCGAACACCTGCGATCGGCCTTCTGACATGGGATACGCACGTGTCCTGTCGATCGGCCTGGTCGGCCTCGTCGGCCGGATGGTCGAGGTGGAGGCCGACCTGTCGGCCGGCCTGCCGGGACTCACCCTGTCCGGCCTGCCCGACGCGGCGCTGTCCGAGGCGCGGGAACGGGTCCGCGCCGCCACCGTCAACACCGGCCTGACCTGGCCCAACCGCCGCATCACGGTGAACCTGCTGCCGGCGTCGATGCCGAAACACGGCTCGGTGTTCGACCTCGCGCTCGCCGTGGCGGTCCTCTGCGCCGCCGGTCTCGTACCGGCCGGCCTCGTCGACGGCGTCGCGCTGCTCGGCGAGCTCGGCCTGGACGGCCGGGTGCGGCCGGTGCGCGGTGTCCTGCCGGCCGCCATGGCCGCCGCCCGGGCCGGCGTCCCCCAACTCCTCGTACCCGTCGCGAACGGCCGCGAGGCCGCGCTGGTCCCGGACCTCGCCGTGCGTACGGTGGACACCCTCGCCGCGCTGCTCGATCACCTTCGCGGCGCGACCGACCTGCCGGGGCCGGACCGGCGTGACGCGGCGCCGGACATCGACGCCGGGCGGGACCTGGCCGAGGTCATCGGTCAGGAGCGCGGGAGGCGGGCCGTCGAGATCGCGGCGGCGGGCGGACACAACCTCGCGCTGTTCGGACCGCCCGGCGCCGGGAAGACCATGCTCGCGGAGCGGTTGCCGTCGGTCCTGCCCGAGCTCGACGACGAGTCGGCGCTGGAGGTGACCGCGGTGCATTCGGTCGCCGGCGTGCTGCCCGCAGGTGGTGGCCTGCTCCGCCGCCCGCAGTACCAGGCGCCGCACCACACCTCCACGCCCGCCGCCATCGTCGGCGGCGGCAGCGGCGTGCCCCGGCCCGGTGCCATCTCGCTCGCCCACCACGGCGTGCTGTTCCTCGACGAGGCGCCGGAGTACCAACCGGCCGTGCTCAACGCGTTGCGCGAGCCGCTGGAGAACGGGGAGATCAGGCTGGCCCGGGCGATCGGCGGCACGCGGTATCCGGCGCGGTTCCAGCTCGTCCTCGCCGCCAACCCGTGCCCATGCGGCGAGCGCGGCGGCACCTGCCTGTGCAGCCCCACCGTCCGCCGGCGGTACCTGGGGCGGTTGTCGGGCCCGCTGCTCGACCGGGTCGACCTGCAGCTCGACCTGTTGCCGGTCCGGGCGGCGCAGCTGCTCGCCGACGACCTCCAGCCGGCCACGTCGGCGGAGGTCGGTCGGCGCGTGGTCGCCGCCCGGCGGCTCTCGACGTCGCGTTGGGCCGGCACCGGCCACCGGCTCAACGCGACCATTCCCGGCGGTCTCCTGCGTTCGCCTCGGTGGCGGCTGCCCCGGGCAGCGACGTGCGTGCCGGAGCGCCTCGTCGACTGCGGGACGCTCTCCGCCCGCGGGTACGACCGGGTGCTCCGGATCGCCTGGACCCTCGCCGACCTGTCCGGCCGCGAGCGCCCGGATCCCGGCGACGTCGCGGAGGCGGTCGACCTGCGTACGAGGACCGCGCCGTGACCGCCGCGCACCGTCACGAGGGGGTGGACACGACCGATCCCCGGCCGCGTCCCGCGATGTCCACGGTGGGCTCCTCGACCGCGGATCCGCCCGACGCGGCACGCGATCTCGGCTGGGACGAGGTACGGATGGCCCGGGCGGCGCTGGTCTGGCTGGTCGAGCCAGGCCACCGCGCCCTGGGCCGGATGGTCCGGGAACACGGCCCGGTCGAGACGCTGCACCGCATTCTCGGCGGCGCCGTCCCGGAACGGCTCGCGAAGGCGGTGTCGGCCCGGCTGAACGCGGCCGACCCGATGGAACGCGCGGAACACCTCGCAGCCGAGACCAGGCGCCTGGGTTGTCGCCTCGTCGTACCGGAGGACGAGGAGTGGCCCACCCAGCTCGAAGACCTGGCCAGGATCGCCGTTGACCGCGATCCGCGCAGCGACCCGCACACCGACCCGCCCCTCTGTCTCTGGGTACGCGGGGGCGCGGCCGCCCTCACCGAGGTGATGTCGCGTTCCGTCGCGATCGTCGGTGCGCGCGCCGCCACCAGCTACGGCGCGCATGTCGCGACGGACCTCGCGTTCGGCCTCGCGGACCGGGGCTGGACCGTGGTTTCCGGAGGTGCATACGGAATCGACGGTGCGGCGCACCGCGGTGCTCTCAGCGCCGGCGGTGTCACGGCCGCGGTGCTGGCATCCGGCCTCGACATCGTCTACCCGGTGGGGCACACCAGCCTGTTCGAGCGGATCGGCACCGACGGGCTCCTGATCAGCGAGTGGCCACCGGGGTCGTCGCCGCAGCGGCACCGCTTCCTCATCCGGAACCGGGTGATCGCCGCGCTCTGCCGCGGCACCGTCGTGGTCGAGGCATCGGCCCGCAGCGGGGCACGAAACACCGCACGGCACACCCACGACCTGGGCCGGATGCTGATGGCGGTGCCGGGCCCGGTCACGTCGTCCATGTCCGTCGGCACGAACCTGCTGATCCGCCAGAACGACGCCCGGCTCGTCACTTCCGCCTCGGAGGTGCTCGAAGAGGTGGGCCTGATCGGCGACGATCTCGCCCCGGTACCGCGAGGCGACGACACACCCCGCGACCAACTCGACAGCCTTTCGACGCGAATCCTGGACGCGCTGCCGTGGGGGCGTCCCGCGAGCGTGGAGGAGTTGGCCGTGGCATCCCGGATCACGCCGACACAGGTCCGTCGTACGATCCCGCTCCTGGTGATGACGGGCTTCGCCGAGGAGATCGGGTCCGGTTACCGGCTCAACCCGCAGCAGCCCACTTCGGCGAAGAAGTCCACCAAAACCTCCGATCCGCCCGACACCTGAGCTGCGTCGTCGGACGACGAGACGATCGGTGCGGCGCGTCGGCTTGACCGGGCGGTGATCCGGCGCCGACGGTCGACGCATGGGGAGCACTGGCGCGTCGACCGAGGCGCGGTACGACGACCTGCCGGAACAGTTCCGCGACGCCGTCGATCGTTTCGCCCGGCACCTCGCCCGGGAGCGGGACCGGTCGGAGCACACCACCCGGGCGTACGTCGCGGACGTGGTCGCCGTGCTCGACCACGCCGTACGCATGAGCGCGGTCGACCTGTCCGCCGCCCTCGACCTGGGTGTGCTGCGGAGCTGGCTGGCGAGGATGCGGACGACGGGCGCGGCCCGGGGATCGCTGGCGCGCCGCGCCGCGGCCGTGCGTACCTTCTCGACCTGGGCGCACCGGGAAGGGCTCGTGCCGACCGACGCCGCGCAGCAGCTCGGCGTACCCCGGGCGCAGCACGCGCTGCCGTCGGTACTGCGCGCCGACCAGGCCGCGGCGCTGGTGGAGGCGCCGACCGCGAGTGGGCCCGATCCGGTCGGGCTCCGCGACGCGCTGGTGCTCGAACTGCTCTACGCCACGGGCGTCCGGGTCGGCGAGCTGTGCGGACTGGACATCGCCGACGTCGACCGGGAGCGCCGCGTGGTGCGGGTGCTCGGAAAGGGACGCAAGGAACGATCGGTGCCGTACGGCGTCCCGGCGGAACGGGCACTCGCGGCGTACCTGGACCACGGGCGCCCGAAGCTGGCGGGGGAGCGCAGCGGTGCCGCCCTCGTGCTCGGCGTACGCGGGGGCCGGCTCGACCAGCGTGCCGTGCGTCGGATCATCGAGGTACGGGCGGCTGCCGCCGGGGTTCCGGTGGTGTCCCCGCACGCGCTGCGGCACTCGGCGGCGACGCATCTGCTGGACGGCGGGGCGGACCTGCGCGCGGTGCAGGAGCTGCTTGGCCACGCGTCGTTGGCCACGACGCAGGTGTACACCCACGTGTCGGTGGACCGGCTACGCACCGCGTACCGTCAGGCACACCCCCGCGCGTGAAAGGCAAACCCAGGTGACCATCGCAACCGGCAAGCCGCCCGAGCCGCTGCGCGGCGCCCGCCTGCTGTTCTCGCTGGACCCGGCGTACGCGCACCTGAACCACGGTTCGTTCGGTGCCGCGCCGATCGCCACCCAGCGCGCGGCGGCCCGGCTGCGCGAGGAGCAGGAGTCGGACCCGATCCGGTTCCTGCACGTGCCGGGGATCGTGGACCGGATGACGCACACCCGCCGGCACCTGGCCCGGTTCGTCGGCGCGGACCCCGACGGCACCGCCCTGGTGTCGAACGTGACCGCCGCGTGTGCCGTCGTGCTCGGGTCGGTGCCGCTGAGGCCGGGCGACGAGATCCTGCTGACCGACCACGCGTACGGGGCGGTCGTGATCGAGGCGGCCCGTCGCTGCGCCGAGACCGGTGCGAGGATCGTGCGGGCGTCGGTCCCGTTGGGCGCCGGCGACGACGAGATCGTCGCCGCCGTGACGGCCGCGGTCACCGAGCGGACCCGGGTCGCGGTGATCGACCAGATCACCTCGGCGACCGCGTCCCTGTTCCCGGTCCGCCGGATCGCGGCGGAGCTGCGTCGGCGCGGCGTGTTCGTCGCGGTCGACGCGGCACACGTACCCGGGATGATCGACGTCGACGTGTCATCGCTCGGCGCCGACGCGTGGTTCGGCAACCTGCACAAGTGGGCGTACGCGTCGCGCGGCACCGGCCTGCTGACCTTCGCGCCCGAGCATCGTGGCAGCGTCCGACCGCTCGTGGCGTCCTGGGAGTACGCCAGCGGCTTCCCGCGCAGCGTCGAGTTCCAGGGCACGCAGGATCTGGCCGGCTGGCTGGCCGCCCCGGCGGGCCTGCACACGATGACGACGCTCGGCCTCACCGCGGTACGCGAGCACAACGCCCGCCTCGCCGCGTACGGGCAGCGGCTGCTCACCGAGGCACTGGGGACCGAGCCGGTCCCCACCGCGCCGGAGCTGGCGATGCGGGTGATCCGGCTGCCGGACGGTGCCGTGACGACCGAGTCGTCGGCGGTCGAGCTGCGCGACCGGATCTCGACCCAGTTGCGTACCCATGTGGCGGTGAGCGCGTGGAACGGGACGGGCCTGCTGCGGATCTGCGCCCAGGTCTACAACGGCGCGGACGAGTACGAGCGGCTCGCCGCCACGCTGCCGAGCCTGCTGCGCCAGGGCTGACCGGCGCCCCGCCGGGGCGGCCGTCGGTTCGGTGTCGAGCGGCAGCAGACGTACCTCGCCCAGGCCGAGCAGGGCGAGCGGGTCGAGATACTCCGCGCCGCGGCGCAGTCCCCAGTGCAGGCAGGCGGCGACGGTACAACCAGGGTGGCCGGCCACGAGGGTGCCGATCCGCTGGCCGGCGGCGACCCCGTCGCCAGCGTGCACCCGCGGCGTGACCGGCTGGTAGGTGGTGCGCAGCCCGTCCGCGTGAGCGATGCTGATCACGCCGACACCCGCGATGGAACCGGCGAACACGACGGTCCCGGCGCCGGCGGCCAGGACCGGCTCGCCCGGCGTACCGGCGAGGTCGACCCCACGGTGCCCGGGCAGCCACGGCTGCGGTGGCGGATCGAACCGGCGCACCACCCGGGGGGTGCCGGGCAGCGGCCAGCGGTATCCGGTGCGTGGACCCGTCGGTGGGGTCGGCGTGCCGCCGGGGTTGCCGCCGTGCGCGGGCCGCTCGGTGACCGCGACTCCCACGCCGGCGAGCAGTACGCCGGCCGCGGTCGCGGCGGCGAGTCGGGCCGGCCAGCGACGCGGCGCGGGCGCGGACCGTACGAGACGGGGACGCGGGCGGGGGAGTGGAGGCGACGACCAGTCGTCACCGGCCACCCGCGGCGGCCAGTCGTCCCCGGCGCCCCGCCGCGAGCAGTCGTCGGCAGCCCACGGTGGGGAAGCGCAGCGATCGATCGGAGCGGCCCGGCATCCGGGCGGGACGGTGCGGCGATCGAGTGGGGCGGCGCGGCATCCAGGCGGCGCAGCGTGGCGATCGAGTGGGGCGGCGCGGCATCCGAGCGGGGCGGCACGGTGCCGGAACCGGCTGGCGCAGCGGCGGAGCCAGCCGGTGAACCGGTGCGGTCGGCGGTATCGAGGATTCCGGGTCAGCGCGATGATCGTTCCCACGCGGCCACCCTCGCTCGTGGCGAACCGGCCGCCAACCGCCTGTGGACAACGGACCGATGCGTCCACAGGTCTCGCGGAAACGCTGGCCGGCGTGCTACGCGGGCGCGAGCGTACGGAGCCGGTCGGCCGCCTCGGCCAGTACGTCGGGCCGCTTGCAGCAGGCGAACCGCACGATGCGCCGGCCGACCTCGACCGAGTCGTAGAACACCTGCGTCGGTACGGCGACGACGCCGCACCGTTCGGGCAGCGCCCGGCAGAACTCGATCCCGTCGGTACCACCCAGCGGCGTGATGTCGGCGGTGAGAAAGTACGTCGCGGCGGACGGGTACACCCCGAACCCGGCCTCGGTCAGCCCGGCGGCGAGCAGGTCCCGGCCCGTCTGGAGACGGTCCCGCAGCCCCGTCAGGTACGCCGGCGGCAGTCGCAGCGCGACCGCGACGGCCGGCTGCAACGGCCCGGCGTTCACGAAGGTCAGGAACTGTTTGACCCGAAGCACGGCCGACACCAGCGGCGCGGGGCCGCTCGCCCAGCCGACCTTCCAGCCGGTGCAGGAGAAGCTCTTGCCGGCGGAGGAGATGCGCACGGTCCGTTCCCGCATCCCGGGCAGGCCGGCGAGCGGGATGTGCGGCGACGGCGAGTCGGTGAACACGAGGTGTTCGTAGACCTCGTCGGTGACGGCGTACGCGTCGTGTTCGACGCACAGCTCGGCGATCAGGTCCAGCTCCTCGCGGGTGAACACCTTGCCGGTCGGGTTGTGCGGCGAGTTGAGCAGCACCAGCCGGGTCCGCGGCCCGAACGCGGCGCGCAGCTCGTCCGGACCGAACCCGTACCCGGCCCCGTCGGGCCGCAGCGTCACCGGCCGCCGCACAGCGCCGGCGAGCGCGATCGACGCGGCGTACGAGTCGTAGTAGGGCTCGAAGCAGACCACCTCGTCGCCGGCCTCGCACAGCCCGAGGATCGCCGCGGCGACCGCCTCCGTCGCCCCCGCCGTCACCACGATCTCGCCGTCCGGGTCGTACGCCAGCCCCCAGTCCCGCTGCTGCTGTTCGGCGATCGCGGCGCGCAGGTCGGGGATGCCGGGCCCCGGCGGGTACTGGTTGTGCCCGGTGCGCAGCGCCAGCTCGGCGGCCGCCAGCATCTCCGCCGGCCCGTCCGTGTCGGGAAAGCCCTGCCCCAGGTTGATCGCCCCGGTACGCACCGCGAGCGCGGACATCTCCGCGAACACGGTGGTGCCGAACTCGCGCATCCGCGCCACCAGCGGATCGGTACCCGTCGTCATGCCCGCCACCCTAGGCCCCGTCCCGGGCGACCCGGCCGCCCCGCGCCGGCGGCACGTGGCCGCCCGATCGTGATCGACGTGCGTCGATATCCCGACATGTCGGTACCGGCCGCGGTGGGCAGTCCCTCAACCCGGCGCAACGGTCTGGCGCAGCCGGATACGGTGCCCTAGCGTCCCCCGACGTGGCCACACACAGACACGGACCCGCGGACCAGGGTGCGTCGGGATACTCGGCCGGGCCGTACCAGAGCGTCGACTACCCGAGCACCGGCCCGTCCTACCCCGCCGACAGCACCGCCGAGCGCCGGTACGCCGAGCGGATCCCCCGCTACCCCGACGGCGAGTCCGGCGCGCGCGACGCCGCGTCCCCGGACGAGGACCAGCGCCGCGGCGAGGGCGCACGTCCGCCGGCTCCGGCCCGCCCCGCCCCGCCCCGACAGGCACCACCGCAGTCCGGCCCGGCGGGCCCGGACGAGCCGACCGGGACCTACCCGGCGGCGCCGTCCATGACGCCACCCGGACCGACCCCGCAGTCCGCACCCACTCCACAGTCGGGGCCGACGCAATCCGGACCGACACAAGCCGGACCGACGCAGTCTGGGCCGACGCACTCCGGGACGCAACCGGGGCCGACCCAACATCCGGGGCCGAACCCGCAGCCCGGGCCGTACCAGCAGCCCGGCACGCCGCTCTCCGAGCTGCTGCACGACGCCACCCAGTACACCGAGCCGGTCGCGTCCTACCCGCCGGCCGCGCAGGCTCCCGACAACGGCGTGTACCACGCCGGCGGCAAGCCGCAACTCGCCTGGATCCTGGCCGGGCTCGCGGTCCTGTTCGAACTTCCGGTCGCGTACGTGCTGGTCCGGTCGCTGGCGGCGTCCGGCGTCGCCGTGTCAGGTGTGGTGTCGGCGCTGTTCCTGCTGCCCGGCGTCCCGCTGTTCGCGGCGGGTGTGTACCACCTGTTCTCCGGCCACATCACGGTACGGCCGGGCGAGGGTCTCGCCGCCCTGGTCCGCCGGCCGCTCGCCCTCCTGCTGGTCGGCGTCGTGCTGCTGCTCGCCGCGGCGGTGGCCGCCGGCTGACCCCGCGCCCGCGTGCCGCACCCCGGGGTACCCGTCGGTCGCGGCGCGCGCGGCCGCATCAGTACACTGGCCAATGGCGACCACTGCGGTGGTCGACCTCGCGTGCCCACCATCGGCCGAGCCGATGGGCGTCGACGTTTTCCCGGTCCCGTGTCCGCACGGGCGCCGAGCCGACATCCGGGCACCAGGGCGATGGCCACCGGCCATCGCGACAACCGGGAAGTACGGGCACGGACCCGTACACGATGTGAGGAGACCTCGGTGGCCGTCGTCACGATGCGACAGCTTCTGGAGAGCGGGGTCCACTTCGGGCACCAGACCCGTCGGTGGAACCCGAAGATGAAGCGCTACATCTTCACCGACCGCAACGGCATCTACATCATCGACCTGCGGCAGACCCTCGACTACATCGAGAAGGCGTACGGGTTCGTCAAGAACACCGTCGCCAACGGGGGCAACGTGCTGTTCGTCGGCACGAAGAAGCAGGCGCAGGAGGCGATCGCCGAACAGGCGACCCGCGTCGGCATGCCGTACGTGAACCACCGTTGGCTGGGCGGCATGCTCACCAACTTCAACACGGTGTACAAGCGGCTGCAGCGGATGAAGGAGCTGGAGTCGATCGAGCAGATCGGCGCCGACCAGGGGCTCACCAAGAAGGAGCGGCTGTCCCTGCAGCGGGAGAAGACCAAGCTGGAGCGCACCCTGGGTGGTCTGCGCGACATGCAGAAGCTTCCCGCCGCGATCTGGGTGGTCGACACCAAGAAGGAGCACATCGCGGTCGACGAGGCCCGCAAGCTGGGCATTCCGGTGATCGCGATCCTGGACACCAACTGCGACCCGGACGAGGTCGACTACCCGATCCCGGGTAACGACGACGCGATCCGGTCCGCCACGCTGCTGACGCAGGTCATCGCCACCGCTGCCGCGGACGGGCAGATCGCCCGCGCCGGTGCCGCGATGGGCGACACGGAGAAGCCGGCCGCGACCGGCGCGTCCGCCGAGCCGCTGGCCGAGTGGGAGCGCGAGCTGCTGGAGAACCCGACCCCGGAGCAGGCCGTCGAGAAGCCGGCCGACTCCGAGGACGCCGCGAAGGCCGTCGAGAAGCCGGCCGATTCGGGCGACGCCGCCGAGAAGCCGGCCGATTCGGGCGACGCCGCCAAGGCCGGCGCCGAGTCCTGAGCCTCGCGTACCTCGAGGCGGCACGTACCACCCGGGCACCGGCACCCACGGGTGCCGGTGCTCCGGCGTTCTGGCGAGCGCCGGCATCCGTGCCGGCGGCTCCGCGGCCGGCCCGCCCGGCCGCTACCGACACCGCACAGACTTCCGGGGACTAGAGAGAGAACCATGGCTGACTTCACCGCCGCGGACGTGAAGAAACTCCGCGACCTCACCGGCGCCGGCATGATGGACAGCAAGAAGGCCCTGACCGAGGCCGAGGGCGACTTCGACAAGGCCATCGAGCTGCTGCGCATCAAGGGCGCGAAGGACGTCGGCAAGCGCGCCGGCCGTACCGCGGCCAACGGGCTCGTCGCGCAGTCCGGCAACGCGCTGCTCGAACTGAACTGCGAGACCGACTTCGTCGCGAAGAACGGCGCGTTCATCGAGTTCGCCCAGTCCCTCGTCGAGCATGTCGACGAGACCCGCCCGGCCGACCTGGACGCGCTGCTCGCGTCGACGCTGTCCGACGGCCGTACCGTGGCGAAGGCGATCGAGGAGGAGGCCGCCAAGATCGGCGAGAAGCTCGTCCTCAACCGTTTCGCCGTGCTGGCGGACCCGATCTCGGTGTACATGCACCGTAAGAGCCCCGACCTGCCGCCGGCCGTCGGCGTCATCGTCACGTACGAGGGCGAGAACCACGACGCGGTGCGCGCCGCGGCCATGCAGATCGCCGCGATGCGCCCGCAGTACCTGACGCGCGAGGAGGTGCCCGCTGACATCGTCGAGAACGAGCGGCGCGTCGCCGAGCAGACCGCGCGCGAGGAGGGCAAGCCCGAGCAGGCCCTGACGAAGATCGTCGAGGGTCGCGTCAACGCCTACTACAAGGACTTCGTCCTGCTGGAGCAGGCGTCCGTGACCGAGAACAAGAAGAGCGTCAAGCAGGTGCTGGCGGACGCCGGCGTCTCGATCTCGAAGTTCGCCCGGTTCGAGGTCGGCCAGTCCTGACACGACCACCCGGCGCCCCCGTCTGAGCGGATACCGTCGTTCGGGGGCGCCGTGTCGTACCCGGAGGGTGTCGAGGCGTACGGAACGCCTCATCGGGAGGGCAGCGGTCACCCTCGGCTGACCGGGTCGGTACCGTGCATACCGCATCACGAGAGCCCGAGGGCAGCAGCGGAGGCGAGTGGACATGTCGGCAGGTACCCCAGCGGCGACGGCACCGGCGAGCGGTCCGGAGCCGGGCGAGCCTCCCGCCGGCCGGTACCGTCGGGTCGTCCTGAAGCTGTCCGGCGAGGTGTTCGGCGGTGGAGAGGTCGGCGTCGACCCGGACGTGGTCTCCGATCTTGCCCGCCAGATCGCCCAGGTGGTACGCCACGGGGTGCAGGTCGCGGTGGTGGTCGGCGGGGGCAACTTCTTCCGCGGCGCGGAGCTGAACCAGCGTGGCATCGATCGGGCCCGCGGTGACTACATGGGCATGCTCGGCACGGTGATGAACTGTCTGGCCCTGCAGGACTTCCTGGAGAAGCTCGGGATCGAGACCCGGGTGCAGACGGCGATCACGATGGGCCAGGTCGCCGAGCCGTACATCCCGCGTCGCGCGATCCGGCACCTGGAGAAGGGGCGGGTGGTGATCTTCGGCGCCGGCGCCGGCATGCCGTACTTCACCACGGACACGGTTGCCGCCCAGCGCGCGCTGGAGATCAAGGCGGACGTGGTGCTGATGAGCAAGAACGGCGTGGACGGTGTCTACACCGCCGACCCGCGCATCGACCCGACGGCGACGAAGGTGGACACGATGAGCCTGGCCGAGGCGTTGCAGCGCGGCCTGACCGTCGCGGACGCCGCCGCGTTCAGCATGTGCGACCAGAACGGACTGCCCATGCTGGTGTTCGGCGCGGAGGGTACGGACACCGTCGTGCACGCCATCCTGGGGGAGAAGATCGGCACGCTGCTGACCCCGGGCCAGCCGGCCTGACCGCAGGCCCACGACGTACGTTCTGCCCGCCCGGGATCCGGTGTCCGCATCAGGTCACGGTCGGCGACAATCTCCGTCAAGACCGCGCCTAAGGAGGCGACGAAGTGATCGACGACACACTCCTCGAAGCCGAGGAGAAGATGGAACGGGCGATCGACCACGCGAAGGAGGACTTCGCCACGGTCCGCACCGGGCGGGCGAATCCGGCGATGTTCTCCAAGATCATCGTTGAGTACTACGGCGCGCCGACCCCGCTGCCGCAGCTCGCCTCCATCGCCGTCCCCGAGGCCCGGATGGCGATCGTCAAGCCGTACGACGCGTCCCAGATCGGCGTGATGGAGCGCGCGATCCGCGACTCCGACCTCGGCGTCAACCCGAACAACGAGGGCACCCAGCTCCGGATCAACTTCCCGCCGCTGACCGAGGAGCGGCGCCGCGACATGATCAAGGTGGTGCGCGGCAAGGGTGAGGACGCCAAGGTTGCCATCCGCAACGTGCGCCGCAAGGCCAAGGAGGAGCTGGACCGCATCGTCCGCGACGGCGAGGCCGGCGAGGACGAGGGCCGTCGCGCGGAGAAGGATCTCGAAGACACCACGCACAAGTACATCGCGAACGTGGACGAGATCCTGAAGCACAAGGAAGCCGAGCTTCTCGAGGTCTGATGGCGAGTATCGGACCGTACCCCTCCTTCGAGCCGCAGCCCCGAGCGGGTGGCCGGCACCGCGCGCCCGACCCGTCCGAGGGCGGTCCCGCGGCGCGCCCGCCGCATCCGGGTGCTCCGGGCGTACCGGCGGAACCGCGCTGGGACGAGACGGTCGAGCAGGCCCTGCCGCCGCTGCGGCAGGACCCGCCGACCGAGCCCACCCGGTACGCCGGGCCCCCCGTGCCGCCACCGGCCCCGGTACCGCCGGCGCCGCTGACCGGGCCGGCCCCGCTGCCGGAGCCCGCTCCGCTGCCGGTGCCGGATCCGCCGGCCGGGGACGAGGCGCCGGCGTCGGGCAAGCCGCGGGCCGGGCGCAACCTGCCGGCCGCGATCGGTGTGGGTGTGGGTCTGGGTGCGGTGGTGCTCGCGTCGCTGTTCATCTGGCGGCCGGCGTTCCTGGTCGTCGTGGCCGTGGGCGTAGTGGCCGGCACGTGGGAGACGGTCCGGGCGTTCGGTCGCGCCGAGGTGCAGGAGAAGCGCACCCGTCCGCCGTTGGTACCGCTGCTCGTCGGCGCGCTGGCGATGCAGGGTCTGGCCTGGTTCGGCGGGCTGGAGGCGCTGACGGTCGGTCTGGTCTTCACACTGACCGCGGTGCTCATCTGGCGGCTCGCCGACGGCCCGCCGGGCTTCCGCCGGGACGTCACCGCGGCCGCGCTGATCGCCGCGTACGTGCCGTTCCTCGGCGGGTTCGCGACGCTGCTGGCCCGGCCCGACGACGGCGCCGCACGGATCGTCGTCGTCCTCGCCATGGTCGTGCTGAGCGACACCGGCGGGTACGCCGTGGGTGTGTTCCTGGGGAAGCACAAGATGGCGCCGCGGATCAGTCCCGGCAAGTCCTGGGAGGGTTTCGCCGGCTCGGTGCTCACCACCGCGATCGGCGGCGCGGTGCTGTTGTTGCTCATCTTCCACGTGCCGCTCTGGTACGGCGCGGCGGTCGGGGTCGCGGTGAGTCTCGCCTCGGTCCTCGGCGACCTCGCGGAGTCGATGATCAAGCGGGACCTCGGGATCAAGGACATGGGTCACCTGCTGCCGGGACACGGTGGCGTGATGGACCGGCTGGACTCGATCCTCTTCGCGGTTCCCGTGTCGTTCGCGCTGCTCAGCGTGCTCGCTCCGGCCGCAGGATGAGGGGCGTGTGGTGAACATCCTGCCGGGGCGGGCAATCGGGCCCGGGCGTGGGACACTGGCGGAGTCATGACAGCTCTGCCCTTGATCGCCGAGCCCCGCGACCGGCGACGCACCCCCACGCCCCGGCATCTTGCCGACCTCGACATGGCGGCCCGCCGGGCCGCCGTCGTCGCGCTCGGCGAGCCCGCGTTTCGCGCGAACCAGCTCTCCCGGCACTACTTCGACCGGCTGGTCGACCCCGCCGGTACGGACGTCGCGGCCGAGCTGACCGACATCCCCGCCGGGTCCCGCGAGCGGCTCGCCGGCGAGCTGCTGCCGGTGCTCGCCACCCCCGTACGACGGATGACCGCGGACGGCGGCGCCACCCACAAGACGCTCTGGCGGCTGCACGACGGCGCGCTGGTGGAAAGCGTCGCGATGGGCTACCCGGATCGGGTGACGGTCTGCGTGTCGTCGCAGGCGGGCTGCGGCATGGCCTGCCCGTTCTGCGCCACCGGACAGGGGGGGCTCACCCGTAACCTGAGCACCGGCGAGATCGTCGAACAGGTCGTGTCCGCCGCCCGCCTCGCGGCCTCCGGAGCGTTGGCCGGATCGCCGGACCGGCTCTCCCGGGTCGTCTTCATGGGCATGGGCGAGCCACTGGCCAACTACAACCGGGTGATCGCCGCCGTGCGCAGGATCACCGAGCCATCCCCCACCGGGCTCGGCCTGTCCCAGCGGCATGTCACCGTGTCCACGGTGGGTCTGGTACCAGCGATTCGTCGGCTCACCGACGAAGAGATGAACGTCACGCTCGCCGTTTCCCTGCACGCGCCGGACGATGAGCTGCGCGACGAGCTGGTCCCGGTGAACAACCGGTGGAAGGTCGCGGAGGTACTGGACGCGGCATGGGACTATGCGTCGCGAACGGGACGGCGTGTGTCGATCGAGTACGCAATGATTCGGGATGTGAATGACCAGCCATGGCGGGCCGACCTTCTGGGTCGACTGCTGTCCGGACGGCTGGCACACGTCAACCTCATCCCGCTCAACCCGACGCCGGGCAGCCGGTGGGACGCCAGTCCGAAGCCGGTCGAGCGAGAGTTCGTCCGGCGGCTGCGGGCCGCGGGTGTGCCGACCACGGTGCGGGACACCCGGGGGCGGGAGATTGACGGTGCGTGTGGACAGCTTGCGGCTGCGGAGGTGGGCGAGTGAGTCAACAGGGTCAACGGTTCCGCCGGCGGGCGCTGCGGCGCGGGTACAAGGTCGACGAGGTCGACGAGTTCCTGGAACGCGTTGAGGGCACCCTGGCCGGTCAGCCTCTCGGGGCGCCGGTGAGCTCGCGGGACGTCCACGACTTCGTCTTCCGAGTCCGGTTCGGCGGGTACGACGAGTGGCAGGTCGACATGCACCTCGACCGGGTCGAGCGTCAGCTCGCCGCGTTCGAGGAGGGCGGTGGCATGCCGCAGGCGGAGCCGGCACAGCTCGCCTCGACGGGTTCGGCGTTCGCGCTGCCCCCGGGCGACCCGAACTTCGGCGCCCCGCACCACGACCCGATGCCCCAGCACGACCCGATGCAGCACCACGATCCGGGGCCGCACCACGATCCCGTACCCCACCACGACCCCGTACCGCAGCGCGATCCCGTACCGCAGCGGGACGGCGGGACGTACGGCGAGCCGTACGACCCCTACGCGCCGGACGACCGGCGGCAGATGCACGACGAGCCGACGATGGTCCGGCCCGGCCGGGCATCGGCGTCGGTACCGCCGTCCGAGCCGCCGACACCCCGCCCGACCTCCGGCGGTCCCGTGCCGCCCGGTCGCGGTGCGCACCACTCCGCGCCGCCGCAGCAGGGTGACTTCACGCAGAAGCTGCCGCCCCTCGGCGGTGGGTACGACCAGGGCCCGGAGTACCCGACCAGCGGTCGTCGCTTCGACCGTGAGACGCAGCGCTACGAGGACGCCAACCGCTACGAGGACTCCGGTCGCTACGAGGAGCCCAACCGCTACGAGGATTCGGGTCGGTACGAGCCGGAGCCGCCGCGGTTCGCCCCGGAACAGCGCTACGACGCTCCGCGCGGCGGGTACGAGCAGCCCGGTTACGACGACCGGCGGTACGAGCCCGAGCCGGAGCCGCCGCGGTTCGAGCCGGCGACCGGGGAGATCCGGCGGCCGGAGCCCGAGCCGCGTCGCGGGTACGACCACGGATACGAGGCGCCGCAGCCGGCGAACCGGTTCGAGGCGGGTTTCGAGCCCGGTCGGCACGGCAAGATCGACATGACCACGGAGATCCCGGCCGTCGACTCGCCGTTCACGCCCGACGACCTGCATCACCTGGAGCAGGTCCGGCGCACGTTCCAGGTGCGCCGGTTCGGCAGTGGGTACGACCCGCAGCAGGTGAACCGGCTGTTCGACGCGATCGCGGCGACGATGTCGGGCCGCGCGAGCGTGCAGGTGTCGGACAGCGAGCTGGATCCGGGCCAGTTCAGCCTGGTGCAGGGCGGCCTGTTCGAGGCCGAGGTGGACGGGGCACTGCGCGACGTGCGGGACATGTTCGCCCGCCGCGGCATCGCCCGCTGACGTTCCGGGCCCGACGTGGGGAAGCGTTCGGGCCCACGGCACGCGACAGGCGGCCGGCCGTGACACGCGAAAGGTCCCGAGCCCATCTGGGCCCGGGACCGTGTCGTACGTGGGACCTTGTCGTACGTGGCGGTCGGTGACCGCCGTGGGTCAGCGGCGGAAGCCGTTCTTCCGGAGCAGCCAGTCGGCGACGACGGCCAGCACGAGGATGGCCGCGGTGGCGATCAGGAAGACGTCCTCGACGTGACCCTTGTGGTTGCCGATCATCATCAGCAGGCAGATGATCGCGGTGATGATCGCGCCGGCGCGGGCAGCCTTGTGACTGATCGGCTTGCGCTGGTCGGGCGACGTGATCTGCTCGGACGATCCGGACACGGGACAGCCTCCTGGGACGCGTGAACGGGTCCAGTCTGGCATGACGCCGGATGACCGGTTGCGGAGACCCGGGTACTCCGGGCGCCCGTCCGATGCGTACGCGCCGGCGATTAGGCTTGAGACCCGGTCCCGTCGACGCGCTGCGGTCGGCGGTGACGGAGCTGGCGCGTCGCCGGCGGAACACAGTCGTACGAACGGGAGGACCGCGCGGTGCGAGTGACGGGTACCGGTCACGCCAGCATGTTCATCGAGACGGGTGCCGGCAGCATCCTGACGGACCCGTGGGTCAACCCGGCGTACTTCGCGTCGTGGTTCCCGTTCCCGGACAACTCGGGCCTCGACTGGGACCGCCTCGGCCAGGCCGACTACCTGTACGTGTCGCACCTGCACCGGGACCACTTCGACGCGAAGAACCTGCGCGAGCACATCTCGAAGAAGACCACGGTGCTGCTGCCGGCATACCCGACGTCGGAGCTGCGGGACGAGCTGGAGGAGCTGGGTTTCCGCAACTTCATCGAGACCGTCAGCGACGAGGTGCTGGAGCTGGACGGCGGCCTCAAGGTCATGATCCAGGCGCTGACGAGCCCGACGGACGGCCCGATCGGCGACTCGTCGCTGTGGGTCGAGTACGACGGGGTGCGCCTGCTCAACCAGAACGACGCGCGTCCGACGGACCTGTCGGTCTTCCGCGACCTGGGCCACGTGCACTCGCACATGCTGCAGTTCTCCGGCGCGATCTGGTACCCGATGGTGTACGAGCTGCCGCAGGCGGCGAAGACCGCGTTCGGCAAGCAGAAGCGGGCCCGGCAGTTCGACCGGACGGTGCGCTACATCGACGACCTGAACGCGAGCTGGGTGTTCCCGATCGCGGGCCCGCCGTGCTTCCTGGACGACGAGCTGTGGCAGCTGAACGACATCTTCGGCGACGAGGGCAACATCTTCCCCGACCAGCAGGTGTTCGTCGACCACCTGCGCGAGCTGGGGTACGAGAACGCGGTGATCCCGCTGCCCGGCACGGTGGTGGAGCTGACGGCGGACGGCTGCGACGTGGACCAGCCGGTGCCGGACGTCGACGAGTTCTTCGCGAACAAGGAGCAGCACCTCCGGGAGTACCGGGAGCGGCAGCGTGTCGTGATCGAGGCGGAGAAGGCGTCCTGGTCGCATCCGGAGATCGACGTGCTGGCCGGGATGAAGGAGCGGATCGAGCCGATCCTCGTCGAGGCCGAGCAGATGGCGAAGGGTATCGGCGGCCCGGTCCGGTTCGACCTGGTGACGGGGAAGGACGGCGACGACGAGGCCGAGCAGGTCGAGTCGATCGTGGTGGACTTCGTGGACCGCCAGGTCCGGCCGTACGCGGGGGAGAAGGTCCGCTACCGGTTCCGTACCGAGCGGCGGCTGGTCGAGCACCTGCTATCCATCGGCGAGGTCGACTGGGTGAACAGCCTGTTCCTGTCGTGCCGGTTCTCGGCGGCCCGGATCGGTCAGTACAACGAGTTCGTGTACGCGTTCTTCAAGTGCCTGTCCGAGGAGCGGATCAACTACGCCGAGGGCTGGTACGCGGAGCAGAAGCCGGACGCCGAGGACATCGTGCTCGGTGACTGGGTGATGCAGCGCCGCTGCCCGCACCTGAAGGCCGACCTGACCCGGTTCGGCAAGATCGAGGACGGCGTACTGACCTGCCAGATGCACGGCTGGAAGTTCGACCTGGCGTCGGGCCGGTGCATCACGAGCGTCGGGCACGAGATCCGGTCCCGCCGCCGCGACGCTCCTGCCCCAACGGACGGAAACTGACCGCGAGGCCGCCTAGCGTTCGGGGCATGGCACATCAGGTTCAGGTCACGTTCGACGCCGCGGATCCGGCGCGGCTGGCGGAGTTCTGGGCACTGGCCCTCGGGTACGTGGCGCCGCCGCCGCCGCCCGGGTTCGACTCGTGGGAGCAGTTCGCGGAGCGCATCGGCATGCCGGAGCGGATCGGGGACATCGCCGCGGTCGTCGACCCGGACGGGCACGGTCCGCGGGTCTTCATCCAGCGCGTACCGGAGGGCAAGACCGCGAAGAACCGCGTCCACCTCGACATCCAGATCAGCCGCGGCGACCGGAGTGAGGAGGCGTGGCGGCGGGTGACCGAGCACGTCGACACGCTGCTCGCGGCCGGCGCCCGGCGGCTGTGGGAGGTCGACGAGCCGGCGGGCCGGGCGATCGTGCTGGCCGACCCGGAGGGCAACGAGTTCTGCGTGACCTGACCGGCCGGCTCAGCTGTCCATCCGGATGGCCGGGTTGAGCGCGTGCAGGTCCTCGCGTACGAGGTCGGGGTCGGGGTAGCCGACCGGGAGCGGGAAGCCGAGCGCCCGGTCGGCGCGTTGCACCCAGACGGACGCGAGGAACCACCGGTTGGTACCGCCGGTCCAGCGGCCGACGACGGCGCCGATGTCGTCGGCGCGCAGCGTGGTCCGGCGCAGCGGGCCGAGGAACGTGACGGTCCGCGCCTCGTGGTCGAGCCGTACCGCCCAGGGCAGGCGCAGCCAGGCGAGCATCCACGCCACGCCGACGACCAGCAGGGTCCAGGCGAGGGGGCCGCCGGCGCGGCGTACCGCGTCGGCGCCGACGGCAGCGACGAACACGCCGATCAGGACGGGCAGCAGCACACCGACGACGCCGGTCGGGCGCAGTCGGTACGTGGTCGTCATGCCGGCCAGCCTGCCGCAGCGGGTCGTCGCGCGGCGACCCGGGGTTTCGGCCCAGCCCACATCGTGGGTCGAGGCTGGTGCACCGTCCGGGCCGTGGGTACGGTCCCGGGCAGTCACCCGCCCGGAGGAGTACGCCGTGTCCGTCGCCACCGGTCTGCCCGCCACCCGCCTGTCGCCGCGCGGTCGGCGGGCCGTGTTCGGCGCGTGGTTCGGCTTCTTCGTCGACCTGTTCGACATCTACCTGCCGGTGATCGCACTCGCCCCGGCGAACGCGTACTTCGCCGCGACCGGCGTCTCGGCGAGCACCTCGGCGATCATCGACGCGAGCGTGTTCACCGCGACGCTGGTCGGCCGCCCGCTCGGTGCGCTGCTGTTCGGCCACTTCGCCGACCGGATCGGCCGTCGCCGCGTCTCCGTCCTGTCGGTCGTCGGCTTCGCCGTGGTCACGCTGCTCATCGCCGCGCTGCCCGGGTACCGGCAGATCGGCATCGCCGCGGTCGTGCTGCTGATCGCGCTGCGGTTCCTCGACGGGCTGTTCCTGGGCGGCGAGTACACGGCGGCGACACCGCTGGCGATGGAGTACAGCCCGAAGGCCAGGCGAGGGTTCGTCGGCGGGATCATCTCGACCGGCTTCCCGGTGGCGTACTGCGCGATCTCGCTGCTGACGCTGGGCATGCTGCAGGTCGTGCCGGCCGGCGACCTCGACAGCCCGTACGTCCGCTGGGGCTGGCGCGTGCTGTTCGTGGTCGGCGCGGCGGTGTCGCTCGGCTTCGCCCTCTGGTACGCGAAGCGGGTGCCCGAGTCGGAGGCGTGGCAGCGGTCGGAGCACAAGGCGCGTACGCCGGTCAAGGACCTGCTGTCCGGGGCCTCCGGTCGCAACTTCGCGCAGGTCTTCGTGCTGATGACGGGGATGTGGCTGACCTCGTACATGCTGACCGCGGTGCTGCCGAAGCTGCTCGCGTCGCCGGTCGGGCTCGGCGCCACCCGGATCACCGCGATCCTGGTGGCGGCGAACGCCGTCGTCGCCTTCTGGTACCTCGGCGCGGGGATAGCGTCGCAGCGGATCGGCCGGCGTACCACGCTGATGGTCGGTGGGGCGGCGAGCGCCGTGCTCGCCCCGTTCGGGTACGCGCTGGTCGTGTCCGGCGACGTTCGGTCGTTCCCGCTGCTGCTGGTGCTCGTCGTTGTGGTGACGCTGCTGATGAGCACGCAGTGGGGGTGCATCACGACCTACCTGAACGAGCGGTTCACGGTGGGTGTGCGGGCCTCCGGGTACGGCCTGGGGTACAGCCTGGGCATGGTGGTGCCGGCGTTCTACGCCTTCTACCAGGCGGGCCTTGCGCACCTGGTGCCCGCGCGGTACACGGCCGTCGTGCTGCTGGCGCTGGGCGGCGTGCTGACCGTCGTCGGCGCCGCGCTGGGGCCGGACACCCGCGACACCGACCTGGCCGCCTGACCGGACCGGGCGCCGGTGGCGGGCCCGTGAGAGCCTGGTCCGATGATCGACTTCCGGTCCCGGGTACGCGGCTGCCTGCTCGGCGGCGCGATCGGTGACGCGCTCGGCGCGCCGGTCGAGTTCCGGTCGCTGGCGGAGATCCGCGCCCGGTGCGGCGACGGCGGGGTCCGCGAGTACCTGCCGTACGAGGGGACGTTCGGCGCGGTCACCGACGACACGCAGATGACGCTGTTCACGGTCGAGGGGCTGATCCGCGCCGGCGTACGCACCGACCGGGGGATCGGTTTCACCGTCGGGACGGTGCACGCCGCGTACGACCGGTGGCTGGACACGCAACGGTTGCCGGGCCCGCCGGCCGACGCGAGCGGCTTCCTCGCCCGCCAGCCCTGGCTGTACGCGCGACGCGCGCCCGGCACGACCTGCCTGACCGCGCTGACCGAGGCGCGTCGCGGTGCCGACCGGCCCCGGCAGTACGGCGGGCAGGCCGACAACGACTCGAAGGGCTGCGGCACCGTCATGCGCAGCGCGCCGTTCGGGCTGCTGCCGGACCGGCCGGTGGACTACCTGTTCGACATGGCGGTCACGGCCGCCGGGTACACGCACGGGCACCGCACGGGGCAGCTCGCCGCCGGGGCGTTCGCGGCGCTGGTCGACGGGCTGCGGCGGGGCGCGGACCTGCCGGACGCGGTGGACGGCGCCCGGCGCCTGCTCGCCACGTACGACGGGCACGAGGAGACGACGGCGGCGCTGGACGCCGCGGTACGGGCGGCGCGCGAGCGACCCGCGACGGCCGAGACGGTGGAGTCGCTGGGCGGCGGCTGGATCGCCGAGGAGGCGCTCGCCATCGGCGTGTACGCGGCGCTCGCGAAACCCGGCCCGGACCAGGTCACCGACGCGCTGGCGCTCGCCGTGACGCACTCCGGCGACAGCGACTCGACCGGCTCGGTGTGCGGCAACATCCTCGGCGCCTGGCACGGCGAGGAGGCGCTGCCACCGGAGCTGGCCTTCGAGGTCGAGGGGCGCGGCGTGATCGGCGAGATCGCCGACGACCTCGTGTGGGAGTTCACCCCGGCGCACCGCAGGCTGCACGGTGACCACGGCCCACACACCCGCTGGATCCGCCGCTACCCGGGCGGCTGAGCCGCCGGCAGCTGGCCCGTTGCCGGACTCCGGTGGCCGGCCTCGACGCGGGCGAGCGCGGCCCGGGCGGCGGGCAGGGCGGCGGCCGTCCAGCCGTCCACCAACCCGCACCGGGTACGCCGTGCGAGCAGGTCGCCGCTGTCCAGCGCGCCCTCGGCGAGCGCGCCGAACAGCAGCTCGACGCCGAGCACGGGTACGCCGTCGGCGACGGGACGCAGCAGCGCCGGGTCGCCCGCGCCGAGTGCGGCGACGGCCGTCGCCTCCGCGCCGTACCGGCGGACCAGCCGCCGGGGTGCCCGGAGGTTCGCGAGCCGGTCGGGCGACGCCGCGCCGACGAGCGGCAGTGACGCGCTGTGGCCCCGGTCCGCGGACAGCCCGTACCGGCGGACCGCGCGGTCCACGGCGTCGGCGGCCATCCGGCGGTACGTGGTGAGCTTGCCGCCGACGACCGTGACGAGCCCGTCGCCGTCGTCGGTGACGACGTGCCGCCGGGACAGGTCGGCCGTGCCGGCGTCGTCCCGGGTACGCGTGTCGACCAGCGGCCGCATGCCGGCGTACCCGCCGACGACGTCGGCGCGCCCGACGGGCCGGTCCAGCGCGGTGGCGAGGACGCCGAGCAGGAAGTCGACGTCGGCGTCGTCGACCGCGCACTCGTCGGGCACCGGGCCGGCGACCGGCTCGTCGGTCAGTCCGATGTAGACGGTGCCGTCCGGCTCGGGCAGGACGATCACGTACCGGTTGTGCTCACCGGGTACGGCGACGTTGAGCCCGGCGTGCGGCAGGCCGAGCGTGTCGGCCCGGACGACCAGGTGCGCGCCCTTGCTCGGCCGCAGTCGTACCGTCGGGTCGAGCCGGCCGGCCCACACGCCCGCCGCGTTCACCACGACCCGGGCGCGCAGCTCGAACCCCTCACCGGTACGCGTGTCACGGGCGGTGACGCGGCCACCGGAGACGCGCTCGACGGTGCAGCGGGTGAGGATGCGCGCGCCGTTCCCGGCGGCGGTACGGGCGAGCGCAACGACCAGCCGGGCGTCGTCGACGAGCTGCCCGTCCCAGTGCAGGACGGCGCCGTCCAGCCCGGCGGTACGCAGCGCGGGCGTCAGGTACCGGGCGCGGGCGGCGCCGATCCGGCGGGGCGCGGCGAGGCGTCGCCCGGGGCTGCCGGCTGCCCGCCGCAGCGCGTCGGCCATCTGCGTACCGACCGTGGCGAGGGCGCCGTGCGGACTCGCGAAGCCCGGCCCGTACGGCGTGACGAACGGCAGGGAGCGCACCAGGTGCGGCGCCACCCGCTCCATCAGGATCTGCCGTTCGCGGGCGGACTCCCAGGCCAGCTCGACGTCGCCGGCCGCGAGGTAGCGCAGGCCGCCGTGCACGAGCTTGCTGGACGCGCCGGACGTGCCGGAGGCGAGGTCGCCGCGTTCGAGCAGGACGACGGACAGGCCGCGGGAGGCGGCGTCGAGCGCGACGCCGGTGCCGACCACACCGCCGCCGACGACGACCAGGTCGACCGGGCGGCCGGCGGCGACGTCGGCCAGCTCGCGGTCGCGCCGCGCCGCCGACAGCCACGTACTGTCCACTGTGGACGCTCGGCGGGTCACGGCGCCAGGTACCCGTCGAGCAGGTGCCGCAGCTCGGCACGGACCGCGACCGGATCGGCCTCGGCGGCCAGCATCCGCGCCGCGAACACGAACGCCTGCAACACGACGACGAGCACCCAGCTCGCGGCGTCGGCGTCGAGCCGGCGGATCGAGCCGTCGGCGCGGCCCTCGGCCAGCACCGCGGCGAGCGCGGCGCGGGTCTCGTGGTGGCTGGTGCCGGCCCGGTCCACCAGGTAGGGGAGGAGCAGCTCGGGGTCCAGCTCGATCAGCCGGGCGAGCAGTGGGTCGGCGGCGAGCCGGTCGACGCCGTGCAGGGCCAGCTCGACCACCCGCTCGCGCCCGGTACGCAACCCGTCGGTCTGTCGCGCGAGGTCGGCGAGCAGCGTCTGGACCTCGCGGGTGAGCAGCGTGACGAGCAGGTGCTCGACGTCGCCGAACCGGCGGTAGAGCGTCATGCGGCTGACCTTGGCGCGGCGGGCGACCTCGGTCGCGGTGGTGCGCCGCACCCCGACCTGGAGCACCGACTCGCGGGCGGCGTCGAGGATCACCTCGTCCGCCGAGTCGATGTTACGAAGCGACGTCATGTGTCACACTGTACCGCATGATCGATCGTGCGCCGGCCTGGAACGGCTGGGAACCCACCGGCCGCCCGCCGCTGCCGCCCGCGGCCCGCCGCGAGCTGACCCGCCTGCTCGGCGGCTGGCCGGCACCCACCCCGCCGGTACCGCTGGCCGACGTGACGCTGCCCGAGCCGGCGCTGCCGGCCGACGCGCGCACCGCGCTCGACGCCGCGCTCGGCCCCGAGCACGTCACGTCCGACCGGACGGAGCGGATCCGGCACGCCGCCGGCCGCTCCTACCTCGACCTGGTACGCCTGCGCGCCGGAGACGCGGGCTCCGCGCCCGACGCCGTACTGCGGCCGGCCGACGCCGACGAGATCGCCGAGGTCCTGCGGATCTGCGCCGAGCACCGGACCGCCGTCGTACCGTTCGGCGGCGGGACGAGCGTCGTCGGCGGCGTGACCGCCGAGCGGGGAGGCCACCGTGCCGCCGTCGCCCTGGACCTGTCCCGGCTCGACTCGCTGGTCGCACTGGACCGGGTGGCGCAGACCGCCACGCTGTCCGCGGGCATGCGCGGCCCCGAGGTCGAGGCGGCCCTCGGTGTCCACGGCTTCACCCTCGGCCACTTCCCGCAGAGCTTCCGGTACGCGATGGTCGGCGGCTGGGTCGCCACCCGCTCCGCCGGCCAGGCGTCCACCGGGTACGGGCGGATCGACGAGCTGGTGCACGCCGTGCGCTGCGTGACGCCGACCGGCGAGTTGCGGCTCGGGCACGGCCCCGCGTCGGCCGCCGGGCCGCGACTACTGGACCTGGTCGTCGGCTCGGAGGGCACGCTCGGCGTGATCACCGAGGCGACCGTGACGGTCCGGCCCGTCCCCGCCGCCCGGCGGTACGAGGGCTGGTCGCTGCCCGGCACCACGGCGGGGCTGGACGCGTTCCGGGCGCTCGCCCAGCGGCTCGGGCCGGGCCTCGCGCCCGACGTGTGCCGGCTGTCCGACCCGGACGAGACGCGGACGACGTTCCTGCTCGGCGGGACCGCGGCCCGGCTCGCCCGGGGGTACCTGGCGGTGCGCGGTCACGGTGCCGGCTGCCTCGCCGTCCTCGGCTGGGAGGGCGAACCGGACGCGGTGCGCTACCGGCGGCGGGCCGCGGCGCGACTGCTCCACGCGTACGGCGGGGTGCCGCTGGGCGCGGCGCCCGGCGCGGCGTGGCTGCGCGGCCGGTACGGTGCGCCGAACCTCCGGGACACCCTGCTCGACCACGGGCTGCTCGTCGAGACGCTGGAGACCGCGGCCGACTGGTCGGCGCTGCCCGAGCTGTACCGGGCGATCCGCGCGACGCTGCGCGAACGGCTCGGCCGGGCCCTGGTCCTGACCCACGTCTCCCACCTGTACCGTTCCGGCGCCTCGCTCTACGTCACGGTTCTCGCCCTGCGCGACCGTGCCGATCCGGTCGCGCAGTGGACCGCGGCGAAGCGCGCGGTGACCGCGACGATCACCGGGCACGGCGGTACCCTCACGCACCACCACGCCGTCGGCGTCGACCACCGCCCGGGCCTCGTCGACGAGATCGGCGAACGCGGCGTCGCCCTGCTCCGCGCGGTCAAGTCGACCCTCGACCCCGCCGGCATCATGAACCCCGGCACCCTGATCCCCTGATCCGCCCGCCGCGCTGGTCCGTCGGTCGAGGGCCGACGCCCGGCGGACCCCTGCCGCCGGGCAGGTTCGTCGGCGCCGGTGTCCGCGGGCCAGCGCTCGGCGCCTCGATCGGCGCAGGCGCCGGCCCAGGTGTTCGGGCCGGTCAGCCGGCGAGGACGCGGCGCAGGACGGCGAGCAGGTCGGCGCGGGTCGGCGGCGGGTCGGCGACCAGCGACTCCAGCAGCAGCCCGTCCACCGCGGCGGCCACCGCCCGTGCGGTCACCCGGTCCGTACGCCGGGCGATCAGGTCGGTGATGTCGGCCATCCAGGCCGTTGCGGCGGGCCGCAGCGCGGGCCGGCGCAGCGCCGCGAGGTACAGCTCGTACTCGACGATGGCGCGGTCCCGGTTCGGCCCGATGTCGTGGCCGATCATGTCGGCCAGCGCCGCCGCCAGGTCCGCCCCGTCCGGCAGCGCGTCCAGGAACTCCCGCAGCCGCCGGTTGTACGCGTCGGCCGCGGCCCGCATCGCCGTCTCCAGCAGCTCGTCCCGGCTGCCCAGGTGGTACGTCGTGGACCCGAGCGGCACCCCGGCGGCCGCCGCGACGGCGCGGTGGGTGACGCCGTCCACGCCGCGGTCGGCGATCACCGCGATCGTCGCCTCGACGAGCCGGTCGCGCCGGCCGCGGTCGGTGGGACCGCGGCGGCTCGGGGTCGTCTTCGCGCTCATCGCGGTCAGTCTCCCCGACGTCAGTGCGCGCCGCCCAGGTTGAGCGCGACGACGCCGGCGATGATCAACGCGATGCCGCCGATCTTGACGGGGCTGACCGGCTCGCCCAGCAGCACCATGCCGATCGCCGCCACGACGGCCGTCCCTGCACCCGACCAGATCGCGTACGCCACGCTCACCGGCACCGCCTTGAGCGTCTGCGCCAGCAGCACGAAGGACACGACGTACCCGGCGACGGTGCCGACGCTGGGCCAGAGCCGGGTGAACCCGGCGGAGAGCTTGAGCAGGCTGGTCGCCGTGATCTCGGCGCCGATGGCCGCGGCCAACAGGACGTAGGGCATGGCCCGGCTCCGTTCTTGTGCACAGACGTCCACAACGCTTGTGGACAAACGTACATCCGGATGGGGTCTGTCGTCCCGGCCACGTGGTACGGGTCATGCCGGGGTACGGCGTCCGGGCCGGTCACCGTACGCTGTTCCGCGCGCCCGGCCGCCCAGGCGGCGCGTGACCGTCCGACGCTCGAAGGGGCCCGATGGACATCCGGTTCGTGCTGCCCGCCCGGGACGAGCGGATCACGCGGCTGGTCTGGTTCCTGTACGGCCGACAGTTCCGCGTCCTCCGGTGGATCGGCGTGGTCAGCCTCGGCGCCGCGGTGGTGCTCGTCGCGCTCATGGCCCTGACCGGTGTCCACGCGGCGGACGTGTTCGTGGCGGTGGTCGCGGTGGCCGCCGCGGCCGTACTGCTCGCGTATCCGGCGCTCGCCGTCCGCCGTGTCCGCCGCACCCAGCCGTACGCCGGGGCGAGCTGGAGCTACCGGCTCACCGACGACGGGGTGGCGGTCACGGGTGCGCCGGCCACGCAGAACTTCGCCTGGGACGGTTTCCAACGGGCCGACGAGACCGCCGGCGACGTGTTCCTCCTGATCACCCCGAACTTCGCGGTGCAGCTACCGAAGGACCTGCTGGGTGAGGCGGACCTGGCGGAGTTGCGGGCGTTCCTGGTCGGGCGCGGGCTGCTCGTTGGCGCTCGGTGAGCTGTCAGGCGGGTACGGAACAATGGGCGCATGACGACGCGTGATGTCGTGCTGCTCGGGTCGACGGGGTCGATCGGCACGCAGGCGATTGACGTGATCCGCCGCAATCCGGACAGGTTCCGTGTGGTGGGTCTCGCGGGTGGCGGCGGCAACGTCGGGTTACTCGCCCAGCAGGCACTGGAGCTGTCCGTCGAGGTGGTGGCGGTGGCGCGGGCCAGCGTCACGCAGGACCTCCAGCTCGCGTTCTACGCCGAGGCGCAGCGCCGCGGCTGGGCGACGGGGCAGTACCGGATCCCGAAGATCCTCGCCGGGCCGCAGGCCGCGACGGAGCTGGCCTCGATGCCGTGCGACCTGGTCCTCAACGGCATCACCGGTTCAGTGGGGCTCGGTCCGACGATGGCCGCCCTCACCGCCGGGCGTACGGTCGCGCTGGCCAACAAGGAGTCCCTGGTCGCCGGCGGCGAGCTGGTCCGCTCGGTGGCGCGGCCGGGCCAGTTGGTGCCGGTCGACTCGGAGCACAGCGCGCTCGCGCAGTGCCTACGCGGCGGCCGGGCCGACGAGGTGGCGCGGCTGGTGGTCACGGCGAGCGGCGGTCCGTTCCGGGGCCGTTCCCGCGACGAGTTGGTCGACGTCACACCGGAGCAGGCGCTCGCCCACCCGACCTGGGACATGGGTCCGGTCGTCACGATCAACTGCGCCAACCTGGTCAACAAGGGCCTCGAGGTGATCGAGGCGCACGAGCTGTTCGGCATCGCGTACGAGCAGATCGACGTGGTGGTGCACCCGCAGTCGATCATCCACTCGATGGTGCAGTTCACCGACGGGTCGACGCTGGCACAGGTCAGCCCGCCGGACATGCGGCTGCCGATCGCGCTGGCGCTGGGCTGGCCGGACCGGGTACCCGACGCCGCGCCCGCGATGGACTGGACCGCGGCGCAGCGGTGGGAGTTCCTGCCGCTCGACGAGGCGGCGTTCCCGGCGGTACGGCTGGCCCGCGAGGTCGGTGCCACGGGCCGGTGTCGACCCGCCGTGTTCAACGCGGCGAACGAGGAGTGCGTCGCCGCGTTCCTGGCCGGTGATCTGCCGTTTCCTGCGATCGTCGACACTATTGCGGCGGTTCTTGATCAGGCGCCGGACTTCGGGGTACCGGGTAACGTCGATGACGTGCTGACCGCCGAGGCCTGGGCGCGCGAGAAGGCTCGCGAGCTGTGTTCGAATCTGACGAGAGGACTCTGATGGCGTACGCGCTCGGGGTGATCCTGTTCGCCCTCGGCATCCTCGTCTCGGTCGCCCTGCACGAGGCGGGGCACATGTTCACCGCCCGCGGGTTCGGCATGAAGGTCAGCCGCTACTTCATCGGCTTCGGCCCGACGCTGTTCTCCTTCCGCCGCGGCGAGGTCGAGTACGGGCTGAAGGCCATCCCGGCCGGCGCGTTCGTCAAGATCGACGGGATGACGCCGCTGGAGGAGACCGAGGAGGTCAAGCCGGAGGACCGGCACCGGGTCTTCTGGCGCAAGCCGGTCTGGCAGCGCACGATCGTGCTGGTCGCCGGCTCCGTCACGCACTTCGTCCTGGCGTTCGTGATCTTCTGGATCGCCGCCGCGTTCGTCGGCGTGCCCAACCCGAAGATCGCCGACTACCAGGCGTTGAAGGTACCGGCGCAGATCGGTGCGGTCGCGCCGTGCGTGCAGGTGAAGTACGACACGCAGGACCCCGACAAGTGCACCGCGGCCGACCCGGAGGGCCCGGCCAAGGCCGCCAACCTGCGGGCCGGTGACACCATCACCGCGCTGAACGGCACGCCCACCCCGACGTACGACGACCTGGTGACGACCACGCAGCACACCAAGGCCGGGCCGGTGAAGGTGACGTACACCCGGGGCGGGGTGTCGCACACGACCACGGTGACGCTGGTGTCCGCGCAGCGGCCGACCGGTGGCACCACCGAGCACCCGACGTACTCGGACGTGTCGGTCCTCGGCGTCACCCTGGCGACGCCGGCGCAGATGGGCATCCCGACCACCGTGACGTACGGGCCGGTCGACGGGGTGGCGCAGGCCGGGCAGCTCTACGGGCAGACCGCGGTCGGCATGGCGCACGCGGTGGCCCGCATCCCGCAGAAGATCCCGAACCTGGTGACCTCCCTTGCGGGGGAGAAGCGCAGCGCCGACACCCCGATCAGTGTGGTGGGCGCGAGCCGGCTCGGCGGCCAGGCCGGCGAGCTGCACGCCTGGTGGTTCTTCCTGCTGCTGCTGGCCCAGCTCAACCTGTTCATCGGCGTGTTCAACCTGGTCCCGTTGCTGCCCCTGGACGGCGGGCATGTGGCGATCGCGTGGTTCGAGAAGCTGCGTTCGTGGTGGGCCGCCCGGCGGGGGCGCGCCGACCCGGGCCGGGTCGACTACCTGAAGCTCATGCCGATCACGTACGCGGTCGTGATCGTCTTCGGTGGGTTGAGCGTGCTCACCGTGGCCGCGGACATCATCAATCCCGTCACCCTGAATTGAGGCGCACATGACCACGGTCAGTCTCGGCATGCCTGAGGTACCCCCGCCGCCGTTGGCGGACCGCCGTACCTCCCGCCAGATCATGGTGGGCAGTGTCCCCGTCGGGGGCGGCGCGCCGGTCAGCGTGCAGTCCATGACCACCACCGTGACCGCCGACGTGAACGCCACGCTCCAGCAGATCGCGGAGCTGACCGCGTCGGGCTGCCAGATCGTACGGGTGGCGGTGCCGTCGGCGGACGACGCCGAGGCACTGCCGGCGATCGCGAAGAAGTCGCAGATCCCGGTGATCGCCGACATCCACTTCCAGCCGAAGTACGTCTTCGCCGCGATCGACGCGGGCTGCGCCGCGGTCCGGGTCAACCCGGGCAACATCAAGCAGTTCGACGACAAGGTCAAGGAGATCGCCAAGGCGGCGAACGACTCCGGCACGCCGATCCGGATCGGCGTCAACGCCGGTTCGCTCGACAAGCGCCTCCTG
>DASXWQ010000100.1:0-44713 GCA_036503555.1 Actinocatenispora sp. | reverse complement strand
AGCTTCGTGAAGTTCGGCCGGCCGTTGTCGTCCTCGGCGATCCACTCGTTGGCGAAGGTGCCGTCCTGGATCTCGCCCAGGATCTTCTTCATCTCCGCCTTGACGTGCGCGTCGACGATGCGCGGACCGCGGGTCAGATCGCCGTACTCGGCGGTGTCGGAGCAGGAGTAGCGCTGCCGGGCGATGCCGCCCTCCCACATCAGGTCCACGATCAGCTTGAGCTCGTGCAGGACCTCGAAGTAGGCGATCTCCGGCTGGTAGCCGGCCTCGGTCAGCGTCTCGAACCCGGCCTGGACCAGCGCCGAGGTACCACCGCAGAGGACGGCCTGCTCGCCGAACAGGTCGGTCTCGGTCTCCTCGGTGAACGTGGTCTTGATGACGCCGGCGCGGCCGCCGCCGATCGCCGCCGCGTACGACAGGGCGGTGGCGAACGCGGTGCCGCTGGCGTCCTGCTCGACCGCGACGAGGTCCGGTACGCCCTTGCCGTCGGCGAACTGCCGGCGCACCAGGTGACCCGGGCCCTTCGGTGCGACCATCACCACGTCGACGCCCTCCGGCGCCTGGATGAAGCCGTACCGGATGTTGAAGCCGTGGCTGAACAGCAGCGTCTTGCCGGGCGCCAGGTTCGGCGCGATGTCGTTGGCGTACAGCGAGCGCTGCACGGTGTCCGGCGCCTGGATCGAGATCAGGTCGGCCTCGGCGGTCGCCTCGGCCGGGGTGAGCACGCGCAGGCCCTGCTCCTCGGCCTTGGCCCGGCTCTTCGAGCCCTCCAGCAGACCGATCCGCACGTCGACGCCCGAGTCCCGCAGGTTGAGCGCGTGCGCGTGACCCTGGCTGCCGTACCCGATCACGGCGACCTTCTTGCCCTGGATCACGGACAGGTCGGCGTCGTCGTCGTAGAAGACCTCAGCGGTCATCGTTTCCCTCTCTCGATGATGTGTTCGTTCGCCACGGGTACACCCGTGGATGTCATGCGGTGGAGCGAAGGGTGGGGCTGGTGATGGAGCGGGCACCGCGGCCGATCGCGACCAGGCCGGACTGCACCATCTCCTTGATGCCGAACGGCTCCAGCATCCGCAGCAGCGCCTCCAGCTTGTCACCGGTACCGGTGGCCTCGACGGTCAACGCGTCGGGTGAGGCGTCGACCACCTTCGCCCGGAACAGCTGCACGGCCTCCATCACGTGGGTCCGGGTCTGCACGTCGGCGCGGACCTTGACCAGCAGCAGCTCGCGCTGCACGGAGGCGTCCGACTCCAGCTCCACGATCTTGAGCACGTTGACCAGCTTGTTGAGCTGCTTGGTCACCTGCTCCAACGGCGAGGACTCGACGTTGACGACGATCGTGATGCGGGAGATGCCGGGATGCTCGGTCTCGCCGACGGCGAGCGAGTCGATGTTGAACCCGCGCCGGCTGAACAGCCCGGACACCCGGGCCAGGACACCGGGCTTGTCCTCGACCAGTACCGAAAGCGTGTGCTTACTCATGTCCGTCCTCGCTTCGCTCCGGGCGGGCACGAGGCACGACCACTGTGCCCCATGATTCGCTCCACTTCGTTTCGCTCATAGGTCGTCCTCATCGAAGGTCGGGCGGACGTCGCGGGCGAACAGGATGTCGTCGTTTCCGACGCCGGGCGGGACCATCGGCCAGACCATGGCGTCCTTGCCGACCACGAACTCCACGACCACCGGGCGGTCGTTGATCTCGTTGGCCTGCTTGATGACCGCGTCGACGTCCTCGACGGACTCGCAGCGCAGGCCGATGCAGCCGAGCGCGTCGGCGAGCTTCACGAAGTCCGGCACCCGGTGCTTGTGCGTACCGAGGTCGGTGTGGGAGTAACGGCCGTCGTAGAACAGGGTCTGCCACTGGCGGACCATGCCCAGGTTCCCGTTGTTGATCAGCGCGATCTTGACCGGGATGCCCTCCAGCGCGCAGGTCGCCAGCTCCTGGTTGGTCATCTGGAAGCAGCCGTCGCCGTCCACCGCCCAGACCGTCTTGTCCGGCTGGCCGACCTTCGCGCCCATCGCCGCCGGGACCGCGAAGCCCATGGTGCCGAGGCCACCGGAGTTGATCCACGTGTACGGCTGCTCGTACCGGATGAACTGGCTGGCCCACATCTGGTGCTGGCCGACGCCCGCGACGTAGATCGCGTCCGGGCCGACGATCTCGCCCAGCCGCTTGATCACGTACTGCGGGGCGAGGCTGCCGTCCGACGGCTCCTCGTACCCGAGGGGGTAGCGCTCGCGCAGGTCACGGAGCTGCGCCCACCAGGCGGACAGCTCGGGGCCCTCCCCGCCGTTGCCCTCGATCTCGGTACGCATCGCGGCGATCAGCTCGGCGAGCACGTGCTTGGCGTCGCCGACGATCGGCACGTCGACCGGCCGGTTCTTGCCGATCTCGGCCGGGTCGATGTCGGCGTGCACGACCTTCGCGTCCGGCGCGAACGAGTCGAGCCGGCCGGTCACCCGGTCGTCGAACCGGGCGCCGAGCGCGACGATCAGGTCGGACCGCTGCAACGCGTACACCGCGCCGACGGTGCCGTGCATGCCGGGCATGCCCAGGTGCTGCTCGTGTGAGTCGGGGAACGCGCCCCGCGCCATCAGCGTCGTGACGACCGGGATCCCGGTCAGCTCGGCCAGCTCGCGCAGCTCCTCGGCCGCGTGCGCCTTCAGCACGCCGCCGCCGACGTACAGCACGGGGCGGTGGGACGTACGCATCAGGCGGGCGGCCTCGCGGATCTGCTTGCCGTGCGGGTGCGTCGTCGGGTGGTAGCCCGGCAGGTCCAGCGTCGGCGGCCAGGCGAACGTCGTCTGCGCCTGCAGGATGTCCTTCGGGATGTCCACCAGCACCGGGCCGGGCCGCCCGGACAGCGCCAGGTGAAACGCCTCGGCGACCACCCTCGGGATCTCGGCCGCGTCCTTGACCAGGTAGTTGTGCTTGATCACCGGCAGCGTGATGCCGCAGATGTCGGCTTCCTGGAACGCGTCCGTGCCGATCAGCTGCGTCGTCTGCTGCCCGGTGATCGCCACCACCGGCACCGAGTCCATGTACGCGTCGGCCAGCGGCGTGACGAGGTTCGTCGCGCCCGGCCCGGACGTGGCCATGCAGACGCCGACCTTGCCGGTCGCCTGCGCGTACCCCTCGGCGGCGTGACCGGCACCCTGCTCGTGTCGTACCAGGATGTGGCGGATCTTGGTCGAGTCGAACAGCGGGTCGTACGCCGGGAGGATGGTGCCGCCGGGGATGCCGAAGACGACCTCGGTGTCGAGCGCCTCCAGCGCGGCGATCAGCGACTGTGCGCCGGTCATGGGTGTGCTGCCGCCGTGCCCGGGGCGAGCGGTCGGGCGGGCCGCCCGGTTCTCGTGCCGGGAGCCTGTCGCGGGTTTCGTCATCGCGGTCCGATCCGGTTCAGGTCGATATGGGGTCGTGCGGTACGGCGTGCTTCGGGCCACTGCCCCGTCGACAGGTGCTGCCGAGTCGGGGCAAAAAGAAAGGCCCGCGTGCCAGACGCACACAGGCCGCGCACCGTCACCGTGGTGACGATGCGCTAGGTAAGTACTACGAGGATGTGCCGACTCGACTGCATGGAGTTCACTCTGACGCATCGCAGGCCGTCCGTCAACCTGTCCCATATCGTGGTTCACGCCACTCTTTGATCGCCGGAGTTGCAGGCCCGCACGCTCACGGCACGCTGAATGAGGGTTAAGTCAGTGTCCCGCTAGATGGACACGAGAGCCGATCCCGGTGTCCGCGACGGCGTACCGCGTGGAAGACTGGCCCACATGCCTGAACTGAGGTCGAGGACGTCCACGCACGGACGCAACATGGCAGGTGCCCGCGCCCTGTGGCGCGCCACCGGGATGACCGACGGGGACTTCGGCAAGCCGATCGTCGCCATCGCCAACAGCTTCACCCAGTTCGTACCGGGGCACGTACACCTCAAGGACCTCGGGCAGCTCGTCGCCGGCGCGGTCAACGAGGCCGGCGGCGTGGCCAAGGAGTTCAACACGATCGCCGTCGACGACGGCATCGCGATGGGCCACGGCGGCATGCTCTACTCGCTGCCCAGCCGGGAGCTGATCGCCGACGCGGTCGAGTACATGGTGAACGCGCACTGCGCCGACGCGCTCGTGTGCATCTCCAACTGCGACAAGATCACGCCGGGCATGCTGATCGCCGCGATGCGGCTCAACATCCCGACCGTGTTCGTCTCCGGCGGGCCGATGGAGGCCGGCAAGACGGTCGCCATCGAGGGCATCGTGCACGACAAGATCGACCTGATCGACGCGATGATCGCCTCCGCCAACGACAGCGTCACCGACGACCAGCTCGACTCGATCGAGCGGTCCGCGTGCCCGACGTGCGGCTCCTGCTCCGGCATGTTCACCGCGAACTCGATGAACTGCCTGACCGAGGCGATGGGCCTGGCCCTGCCCGGCAACGGCTCCACGCTCGCCACCCACGCCGCGCGCAAGGCGCTGTTCGAGCGGGCCGGCCGTACCGTCGTCGACCTGGCCAACCGGTACTACGGCAAGGACGACGAGTCGGTGCTGCCGCGCTCCGTCGGCGGCCGGCACGCGTTCGAGAACGCGATGGCCCTGGACGTCGCGATGGGCGGCTCCACCAACACGGTGCTGCACCTGCTCGCCGCCGCCCGCGAGGCCGAGCTGGACTTCACCGTCTCCGACATCGACGCGATCTCGCGCCGCGTACCGTGCATCGCCAAGGTCGCTCCGTCCGTCGCCGGGCCCGGAAAGATCTTCCACATGGAGGACGTGCACCGCGCCGGCGGCATCCCCGCCATCCTCGGCGAGCTGGACCGCGGCGGGCTGCTGCACCGAGACGTGACCGCCGTGCACGCCGACTCGCTGGACGAGTGGCTGCGGCACTGGGACATCCGCGGCGGCGACCCGGCCCCCGAGGCGGTCGAGCTGTTCCACGCGGCGCCCGGCGGCGTGCGTACCACCGAGCCGTTCTCCACCGAGAACCGCTGGGACCGGCTCGACACCGACGCCACGACCGGCTGCATCCACGACGTGCCGCACGCGTACACGGCGGACGGCGGGCTGGCCGTACTGCACGGCAACCTCGCTGAGGACGGGTGCGTGGTGAAGACCGCCGGCGTACCCGAGGAGGTATGGGTGTTCCGCGGGCCGGCCAAGGTGTTCGAGTCGCAGGAGCAGGCCGTGCAGGGCATCCTCGACAAGTCGGTGACGGCGGGCGACGTCGTCGTCATCCGGTACGAGGGGCCCAAGGGCGGCCCCGGCATGCAGGAGATGCTGCACCCGACGTCGTTCCTGAAGGGCCGCGGCCTGGGCAAGGCCTGCGCGCTCGTCACCGACGGCCGCTTCTCCGGCGGTACCAGCGGACTGTCGATCGGGCACGTCTCCCCCGAGGCGGCCGGCGGCGGGCTCATCGCGCTGGTCGAGGACGGCGACGAGATCGCCATCGACATCCCCGGCCGTTCGATCGAGCTGCTCGTCGACGACGTGGAGCTGGACCGGCGGCGCGCGGCGCAGGACTCGCGGCCGAAGCCGTACAGCCCGGTCGACCGGGTGCGGCCGGTGTCGGCGGCGCTGCGGGCGTACGCGGCGATGGCGACGGCCGCGAGCGACGGCGCGTACCGCGACGTCGACCAGCTCGGCCACTGACGACCCGCCGACCCGACTCCGACCATTCGCCGACCCGGCACGGCCCCGTGGCCCGCGCCGGGTCGGCTGCGTCCCGCCGGGCTCACGCCGGCGCGCCGCCCCAGCCGAAGGCGCCCGCGCCGTTCGCGCGGCGCCCCGACCGGCGTGCGCCGCGCGGGCCCGGCGTCAGCCGCCGGCGACGGACGGCAGGACCTGTACCTCGGCGCCGGCCGGCAGCGGGGTGTCCAGGCCGGCGAGGACGCGGCACTCCTCGCCGTTGACGTACACGTTGACATAGCGGCGGAGGGTGCCGCGCTCGTCGCGGAGCCGCCGGGCCAGGCGCGGATGGTCGGTCGCCAACGCGTCCAGCGCGGCGCGCAACGGTACGTCGGGCGGCAGGTCGAGATCGAGGTGCGCGGCGCCACCGGCGTCGGCGCGCAGCACACCGGGAATCCGTACGGTGACGGGCATCGCGCTCACCCGACCACGGCGGCCCGGACGCACAGCACGTCGGGCAGGTGCGCGGCGATCTGCTGCCAGTGGTCGCCCTCGTCGGCGCTGCCGTACACCTCGCCGGAGCGGGTGCCGACGTAGACCCCGGGTACGTCGGCGTCGTCGACGCACATCGCGTCGCGCAGCACCGTCGGGTAGAAGCCCTCCTGCGGCAGCCCGTCGGTGAGCGCGGTCCAGGTCTCGCCGGCGTCCTCGGAGCGGTAGACGCGGCACTTCGCGTCCGGCGCGATGCGGTACTCGTCGGCCTTGATCGGGAAGTTGTAGATCACGCCGGGCCGGTGCGGGTGGGTGATCATGGCGAAGCCGAAGTCGCTGGGCAGGCCGTCGGCGATGGACTGCCAGGTCGAGCCGCCGTCGTCGCTGCGGTAGACGCCGTGGTGGTTCTGCGCGAAGAACTGGTCGGGCCGGTCCGGGTGCCGCGCCACCTTGTGCACGCACTGGCCGAACTCCGGGTACTCCTCGGGGGCGAACTTCACGCGGATCCCGGTGTTGCTGGCCTGCCAGCTCGCGCCGCCGTCGGTCGTCCGGTAGACGCCGCCGGTGGACATCGCGACGAGCATCCGGTCCCGGTCGTCGGGGTGCGGCAGGACGGTGTGGATCGCCATGCCGCCGAAGCCGGGCGTCCACTCCGGCCTGTGCGGGTGGTCCCAGAGGCCACGGACCAGCTCGAAGCTGCGCCCGCCGTCGGCGGAGCGGAACAGCGCGGACGGCTGGACCCCGGCGTAGACCACGTCGGGCTCGTCGGCCGGTCCGGGGGCGAGCTGCCACACCTGCTCCAGCGAGGCACCCGTGTCTTCGGGGAACTCGATCGGCGCCGAGTCGGGCTCGTGCCAGCTGGCGCCCAGATCGTCGCTGACCGCCACGCCGGGACCCCAGTGCGAGCTGGCCGCCCCGACGATCACCCGTGGGTGGTCGGCGCGGGTGTCGACGGCCACCGCGTACACCCCGTTCATGGGGACGTGCGGGCCGGTGAAGTCCCAGCTCTTCCGATCGGTGCTGGTGGCCAGGAACAACCCCTTGCTGGTACCCACCGCGAGCAGCACGGTGCCCGACGGTGTCGTCTGCGTGGTCATGCCGAGTCCCCTCCGGCGGCACCGGTGCCGCCGTTGATCGGTCCTGTCCGGATGCCGGCGGGGCGCCCGCCGGCGCAGTCGGCGACAGTATGCGCCGCCGGTGTGACACAACCGACCCGAACGCGTCGGCTGGTCGGCGCGTACGCGAAACGGGCCGGCCCTGAGGGGAGAGGGCCGGCCCGCCCACGCACCGTCAGTACCGGACGGGTCCGGTGACGTGGTGCGCGTGATCGGCTCGCGCGCCGCCGGGCGCCATGCTGAAGGCGCCGTTCGACAGCGGACCCGGTACGTAGCCCCCACTGTCGATGCCGACCGGGGAGTACGTGTCGAACACCTGGCCGTTGACCGTGATGCCGGAGAAGTCGAGCCGGTCGAACGACGGGTAGCTGCCCGTCGGCGACTCGATGACCGCCTCGGCGCTGACGTTCTCGCCGCCGATGGACTGCACGGTGTGCTCGGTCCAGCCGGCGGTCTCGTCGGTCAGCGTGATGTCGTAACTGCCGCCGCCCTGCGCGACGACCTTGCCGGTGATCACGTCGCCCGGCGCCACCGGGTCGTTCCAGTAGACCGGCGCCGCGGGGTAGATCTCGTACCAGCCGCGGTACTCCGGCGAACCGCTGTCGCAGTTGGTCTCCACGCCGGTCTGCTCGACGGTCTGGGAGCCGTAGCCGTCGATGCCGACCCACGGTGCGTACAGGTCCTGGGTGGAGGTGCAGGTCGCGTCGGGTTCGGTCCAGGAGCCGACGATCGAGCTGAACCCGCTGCCGGTCGCGACGTACCCGCCCCAGACGTTGTCGGTGAGCGTCGGCGCTGCCGGCCCGTACCCGGCGGCCGGGGTGGCGCCGGTGGTCAGCAGGGCGGCGAACACGGCCAGTACGGCGACCGCTCCGCCGGCGATGCGTCGGACAAGACGATCGGGCATCAGATCCCTCCTCACACACGTTGCAATGCCGGACAAACAACGACATGCTGCGCAACACCAGCATCGTGGACCGTCCGCGTACCCCGGCGGAAGGCCGGTGACCGGCGGAAACCTGCCGGCGGCGGCAACCCGCCCGACGAGGAACAGGAGAACGGATGTTCGAGGCACTGGGGCTGTCCGCCGCCGCGGAGGCGCTGTACCTGGAACTGCTGGACCGGCCGGGCACGGCGCCGGGCGAGCTGGTCACCGCCGGGCGCGACACCGAGCAGGTCGCCGGCGCCGTCGCCGAACTGCGGGAGGCGGGCCTGCTGCTGCCCGACTCGCGCTGCACCGCCGTCGCGCCGGACCTCGCGGTCGAGTTGCTCGCCCGGCGCCAGGAGGAGCGGCTGCGCCGGGCCCGCGCCGCCGTCGAGCCGATGCTCGCCCGGTACCGCCGGGCCGCCGCGTTCGCCGACCCGGTCGAGGTGGTCACCGGTGCCGAGCAGGTCTCCCTGCGGTACGAGCAGCTCGTGCGGTGCGCGCGCAAGGAGATCCTCGGCTTCGACAAGCCGCCGTACGTGCGGCCGGTGCGGGACCTGGCGATGGAGCTGGCCACGCTCGGCCAGCGGGTACGCTTCCGCGCCGTGTACGCCCGCGCCGCGCTCACCGGCCCCGGCCGACTGTCCGATGTGGACACCCTGACGAGCGCGGGCGAACAGGCCCGGGTCATGCCGGACCTACCGTTCAAACTACTGATCGTGGACCGGCGGTGGGCGATGGTGCCCGTCAGCGACGGTACGGAGGTGGAGCGGGCGATGGTGGTGCGGCCCTGCTCGCTGTTCGAGGCGCTGCTCGCCACGTTCGACTCGTACTGGGACCGGGCGGTGCCGCTGGGCGAGGCGGACAGCGCCGGCGGCGAGCTGTCCGACACCGAACGCCAGTTGCTGTCGCTGCTCGCGACCGGGCTCACCGACGAGCGCATCGCCGCGCACCTCGGCCTCGGCCTGCGTACCGTGCAGCGCCGGGTGCGCGGGCTGATGGACCGGATCGGCGCCGGAAACCGCTTCCAGGCCGGACTACAGGCGGCGCGCGGCCGACTGCTCTGACCGCAGCCGGGCGCCGAGCCACGCGATCGCGAGGCCCAGCAGCACGATCAGCACCGCCACGCCGGCGCACATCACGGCCACCCGGGCGTACCCGCCGGACTCGCGCGGGTCGACGAACGGGTACGGGTACCAGTCCGCGAACGGCCCCCGGACCAGCGTGTACGCCAGGTACGCGACCGGGAAGGCCAGCCACCACCACACCCGCCGGTACGCGATCCGCGCCGGGTCGAGGATCCAGTCGGCCACGATCAGCACCGGCATCGCCAGGTGCAGCGCGTAGTTGGTCCAGTCGGTGGTGTCGACGTCCACGCCGTACAGCAGGGTCCAGTAGACGACGCCGGTGGTGGCCAGGTAGAGCACGGCGGCGCCGCGTACCAGGTCGAGGGCGGGCGACGGCGGGTCGGCGCGCAGCGCGCGGACGGCGGCGACGGTCAGCGCGGCGACGCCGATGACGTTGCTCAGCACGGTGAAGTAGTTGAGGACGTTCGGCCCGCTGCGGACCGCGACGTCCACGACCGCGGACAGGCCGAGGCCCGCGGCCAGCAACCGTCCGACGGCCAGCGCGGTCACCCGGTTCACCGCCTCAGCGTACGAGAAAATCGCTGTGAGCTGCGGGAACGACAGGCCTAGATGTCCACAGTGGACTGGTCCGGCGGTACCCCGTCCGCGTGCAGGTCGAAGAACGCCTCCACGTGCTCGGCCGGCACCGGCCGGCTGAACAGGTACCCCTGCGCCGCGTCGCAGCCCGCCGCGGTCAGCGCGGCCCACTGCTCCTCGGTCTCCACGCCCTCGGCGACCACGGTCATGCCCAGCTTCTCGCCCAGCCGTACGACGACGTCGGCGAGCGGGGCGACCGCGCCGCCGTGCCCGGCCGGCTCGGCCACCAGCGCGCGGTCCGCCTTCAGGATGTCCACCGGCAACTGCCGCAGGTACGTCAGCGACGTGTGGCCGGTGCCGAAGTCGTCCAGCGCCGTGCGTACGCCCAGGGCGCGCAGCCCGGCCAGCACCGTCACCGAGCGCTGCACGTCGGCGACCACGTCCTCCTCGCCGACCTCCACGATCAGCGTGTCCGCCGGTACCTCGTGCGCGTCGAGCACCGCCGCGACCCCGGCCACGAAGTCCGGCTGGTAGAGCTGCGCGGCCGACACGTTGACCGCCACCCGCACGTCGCGGCCCTCGGCACGCCACGCGGCCAGCCGGCGGCACGCCTGGTGCAGCGCCCAGCCGCCGATCGTGGCGATCAGCCCCGCCTCGTCCGCGATCGGTACGAACTCGTCCGGCAGCACCGTGCCGAGCTGCGGGTGCCGCCAGCGGATCAGCGCCTCCGCGGCCAGCGGCCGGCCGTCCGGTACGGACACGATCGGCTGGTACAGCAGGTCCAGCTCGCCGCGCCGGTCCGCGCCGGGCAGCTCCGCGGCGAGCAGCGAGCGGCGCAGCAACTGAAACTCCAGCTTCTCGTCGTACCGCTCGATCTGGTTGCTGCCCTGCGACTTCGCGCGCCGCATCGCGAGGTCGGCGCCGCCGAGCAGCTCGTCCGGCGTCGCGGCCGGCGAGTACTCCGCGATCCCCACGCTCGCCGCGAGGAACGTCCGCCCGCCGTCCAGCCGGTACGGGTCGGCCAGCGCGGTGAGCAGCCGGCCGGCGGTCGCCCGGGCGGCGGTCGCCGACTCGGCCGTCAGGATCGCGAACTCGTCCCCGCCGAGGCGCGCCACCACGTGCTCCGGCGGCATGCAGTCCCGCAGCCGGCGCGCCACCTCGACGAGCACCGCGTCGCCCACCTCGTGGCCACGCGCGTCGTTGACCGCCTTCAGCCCGTCCAGATCGATGACCAGGACGCTGCCGCGCCACGGATCGGGCTCCGGCCGCTCCCGCAGCTCGGCCAGCGAACGCAGCAGCGCGCGCCGGTTCGGCAGGCCGGTCAGCGGATCGGTGAACGTCATCCGGTCGAGCGTGCGCTCCATCTCGCGCCGCTCTCCCACGTCGCGCAGGTGCACGACGAGACCGCCGACCGCGGGCTCGGCCCGGTGGTCGCTCGCCGTCGACTCGGTGTGCCGCCAGTTGCCGAAGCCGTCCCGGATCCGCGCCGCGACGAGCACCGGCTCGTCCGGCGGGTCGACCAGCAGCCCGCGCAGCGCCTCCGCCAGCGTCGGCGCGTCCTCCGGGTGGAACAGCGACGCGAACCCGTGCCCCAGTACGTCCGCGTCGGACAGGCCGAGCCGGCGGGCCGCCGCCGGCGACTGCCACCGTACGACGAGGCTCTCGTCCAGCAGCATCGTCACGTCCGTCGAGCCGGACACGATCGACCGGAACCGGGCCTCCTGGCTCGCCAGCTCCGTCGCGTACCGCCGGACGTCGAACACGGCGAACGTCTCCCGCGCCGCCACCGTCAGCACCACCAGCACACCCAGCCCCGCCGAGTACGTACCGAAGGTGCCCACCGTGGCCAGGTGGTACACGGTGCCGACGATCGCCAGCGCCACCGGCACCGACAGCAGCGGCATCCCGGCGAACGTGCCGGCCTCCTCCGCCGGGTGCGGCGGATCCGTGCGTACGCCGCCGCGCGCCGCGCCCAGCCACACCAGCACCGGGCCGACGACCATCCCCGCCACGGCGGCGAACAGCATCGGCGCCGCCCCGCGTACGAGCAGCAGGACCACCAGCACGGCGTGCCCGGTCAGCGCCAGCGTCACACCCGCCCCGCACAGCAGCGCCGACCTGCGGTAGCGGTACGCGCGGGCGGTCACCAGCGCCGCCGACGTCACCGCCGTCGACGCGACCAGCCACACCACCATCGCCAGCATCGCCCGCGGCCCCGCCGGGCCAGGACCCGAACCGGCCAGCGGCACGATCACGAGCAGCCAGGCGGCGAAGAACAGGCTCACGCCGATGCCCAGACCGTCCAGCATGCGGCGCAACCGGGCCCGCCAGTCCGCCGCGGTACCCGGCAACAGCAGCAGCCCGGCCAGGTAGAACACCGAGACCAGGACGAAGCTTGCCGCAAGGACCCGGGTACCCCAGCCCTGTGGTGCGAGCATCGCGGCGACCAGCCCCGCGCCGCCCGCCAGGACACCCATGCCGAGCATTCCGGCGCCCCGGCACGGCCCGTGCGGCAGCACCAACGCCAGCCGTACGAGCAGCACCGCGCACAGCGCCGCGGCGGTCGCGCCGGCGCTGACCACCCCGTACCCGAGGGGGAGGCGGCCGGCGAGCGCGGTCGCCGCGGCCCATCCCAGTACGACCGGTGCGACAGCGACGAAGACCCACGCGACGGTGGGCCAGGCGGGGTGCCGGAGTATCCGCGAGACGGCCGTGCTCATTGGCGCCATCCCTCCCAGCCAGGCCGGGCCCGTCCGCCCCGCCTGCTGTCCGGGCCACCCGTTAGGGCGCACCTTTCACCGACACAGGTGACAACGACCGGCCTGGGCCGTGGTTCCGGTCACGTCCGCCCAAGCCTTGCCAGGCGTGCGGTCGCGATATATCGTCGAGTGATCGCGATCAGTTGCGACCAGTCGAGGAGGCAGTCATGTTCGACCCCCGCCAGCCCGGCCCGTTCCCGCCCGCCGCGCATCCGCACGCCGGCGGCGCACCGTTCGGCCTCGGCCACCCCGGAGTGCCGGGTCACCCGCATCCACCGGAGCCGCCGCACCCGCCCGGCCACCACCCCCCGCACCCGCACGGCGGCCCCGGCCACGCCGACTTCCCGCACGGCCCCGGCCACGCCGAGTTCCCGCACGGCCCCGGCCACGGCGACTTCCCGCATGGCCCCGGGCACGGCGAGACCCCGAGTCCGCACGGGCCGGGGCACGGCGAGGCGCCGTTCCCGTTCGGCGCGGACGACTGGGACGGTGCCGGATCGGGCGAGTGGCGCGGCGCGGACGCCGGCCCCGGGCACCCGCCCGTACCGCCGGGTCCGCCCGGGCCGCCGCCCCCGCCGTTCGGCCCGCCGCACCGGCCGCCGTTCCCACCGATGGGACCGCCGTTCGGCGGCCCGCCGTTCGGTGGTCCGGGCGGGCTGCACCGTGGCCCCCGGGTACGCCGGGGCGACGTGCGGGCGGCGATCCTCGCCCTGCTTGCCGAGCAGCCGCGCAACGGATACCAGCTCATCCAGGAGATCGGCCGGCGCAGCGGCGGGGTGTGGCGGCCGAGTCCCGGCTCGGTCTACCCGGCGCTGGCGCAGCTGGAGGACGAGGACCTGGTGCGGGACAAGGGCACCGGCAACCGCCGCGACTTCGAGCTGACCGACGCCGGCCGGCAGTACGTCGAGGAGCACCCGGACGAGCTGGCCGCGCCCTGGGCGAACGCCGCGGAGACCGTGTCCGACGAGCCGACCGAGCTGTGGCAGTCGCTGTCGGCGGTGCACGCCGCCGCGGTGCAGGTCGCCCAGGCCGGTACGTCCGGACAGGCGGCCGCGGCCCGGCGGATCCTGGACACCGCCCGCCGCGACATCTACCGCATCCTCGCCGACGACCCGGCCGGCGAGGAGTGACCCGCGCCGGCGCCGCACCGCTGGTGCGGCGCCGGCCCACCCGGCCGGGCCGGCGCACCGGGTGGGATCATGGGTACGTGGCACGAAAGGTGACGGCACGCTTCCGGTACAACGCGGCGCTCGCGATCGCGGCCTTCGTCGCGATCTGCGGCGCGGTCCCGCTGGCGGCGAGCCGGTGGTACCTGTCGTTCGTGCTGCTGGTTCCGCTCGTGGTGCTGGTCTGGGCCTGGCGCGCCGGCGTCGACGTGCGCGGCGACCGCGGTGACCACCTGGTGGTGCGCTACCCGTTCCACTCCCGGCGGATCGACGCGGCGGAGGTCCGCGGCTTCACGATCACCCGGCGGCGGGTCTCCGCGGTGCTCACCGACGACAGCACGCACTGGCTGCCGGCGGTGTCCGGTACCCGGCTACCGCTGCTGACCTCCGCGCTGCACCTCAAGGTGCCGACCGCGAGCCAGAGTTCCTGACGGCGCCGGCAGGCGCGACATACCGGAGCGAAAGGCACCGACCCGGTGCGGGCAGGCCGAGCTCCGCACGACCTCCTACGCTGGGAGGCGTGATGACCGATGCCCCCCGCCGCCGGCGCGTCCTCGCCGCCGGTGTGACCGGCCTGCTCGCCCTCGTCGCCAGCGCCGGCTGCGCGTTCGGTCCGCCCGACGAGTCGTCGCAGGGCACGCCGCCGAAGCTGCCGACCCCGTCGACGTCGCCGAGCAGCGACGACGGCGGCGCCACCGTCCAGGTGATCGCCAAGAACCTGGCCGTACCGTGGGGCATCGCGTTCCTGCCCGACGGCTCGGCGCTGGTCACCCAGCGGGACAAGCGCACCATCATCAAGCTCGGGCCGGACGGCGGCAAGCCGACGACGGTGCAGACGATCACGCAGGCGTCGGCGGGCGGCGAGGGCGGCCTGCTCGGCATCGCGGTGTCCCCGAAGTACAAGACGGACAAGACCGTCTTCGTCTACTATTCGACGTCGAGCGACAACCGCATCGCGCGCCTCACCCTCGGCGGTACGCCGAAGCCGATCGTCACCGGCATCCCGCACTCGCAGATACACAACGGCGGCGCGCTCGCGTTCGGCCCCGACGGCTACCTGTACGCCGGCACCGGCGACGGTTCGACCACCGGCAACGCGCAGGACAAGTCGAGCCTCGGCGGCAAGATCCTGCGGATGACGACGGCGGGCAAGCCGGCGCCGGGCAACCCGTTCGACGGCTCCCTCGTCTACTCGTACGGGCACCGCAACGTGCAGGGCCTCGCCTGGGACCGCAGCAAGCGGCTGTACGCGACGGAGTTCGGCCAGGACCGGTACGACGAGATCAACCTGATCAAGCCGGGCCGCAACTACGGCTGGCCGACGGTGGAGGGCACCGGCAAGGACTCGCGCTTCACGAACCCGCTGGCGACGTTCAAGCCGGCGGACGCGTCGTGCGCCGGCGCCGGCATCTCCGGGCCGATCCTGGTCATCGGCTGCCTGCGCGGCAAGCGGGTCTGGCTGGCGCAGCTCGACGGCAAGGGCGGCATCCTCGGCGCGCCGCAGCACACCCTCGACAACAGCTACGGGCGGCTCCGCGCGGTGGTCGCCGCACCCGACGGCACGCTGTGGGTGAGCACGTCCAACCGGGACGGCCGGGGCACCCCGATCGCCGACGACGACCGCATCCTGCGCCTGGTGATCTCCGGTGGAAACCGCGTCGACAAGAGTTGAGCCGCGCCACATCGACGGGTGTGTCGACCTGCGAGGTCCGGCGTCCTCGGCGATGATGGTGGCCGGCGTGTCCGAACCGATGCCACGGAGTGCACCGTGACGACCGAGCCAGAGGCCCCAGCCGACACCCGGGTACCGCAGGCTCTGCACACGGTACGAACGCGCGCCGCGCGGGTCTGGTCCCGGACCCGGCGCGCACTCGACGGGCCGGCCGGCCGCCGCGTCGGGCGGTACCTGTTGGTCTTCGTGGTGACGCTGCTCGGGATGGCCGGAGGACTGCTGCTCGGCGGGCACCGTACGGCGGACGTGGGGCCGTTCCGCGCGCACCTGGCGGTCACCCCGGACCTCACCGGCGACACGCAGGTGGAGATCCCGCCGCTCGGCTCGCTGTCGCTGGACAGCCACGACGGCCCGCTGCGCCTCACGGTGAACCTTGGCTCGCTGGACCGTAAGCGGGCGGAGGCGCTGGTCAGCGACCCGAACGGGATCCAGGCGGCCAGCCAGCACGCCATCGCCGACCTGCGGACCGGCATCGTGGAGCTGGCCGTGCAGGCCGGGGTCGCGGCGCTGCTGGGCGCGCTGGTCCTGAACGCGCTGGTGTTCCGGCGCTGGCGGCGGGTTGCGGTCGCCGGCGGCATGGCCGTCGTCGTCCTCGCCGCCACGGGCGGTGTCACCGCCGCGACGTTCCGCCCCGAGTCCATCGAGGAACCGCGGTACGAGGGCCTGCTGACGATGGCGCCGGCCGTGGTCGGCGACGCCCGCAGCATCGTCAGCAACTACGGCCAGTACTCGCAGGAACTGCAACGGCTCGTCGACAACGTGGCGAAGCTGTACGGCACGGTCTCCAACCTGCCCGTGTACGAGCCGAGCGAGGGCACCACCCGCGTCCTGCACATCTCCGACATGCACCTCAACCCGTCCGCGTGGGGCGTGGTCAACACCGTGGTCAAGCAGTACAACATCGACCTGGTGATCGACACCGGCGACATGGTCGACTGGGGGTCGCGGCAGGAGGACGCGTACATCGCGAACGTGAAGAACATCAAGGTCCCGTACGTGTACGTCCGCGGCAACCACGACTCGCCCGCGACCGCCGCCGCGGTGGGCAAGCAGGGTGCGATCGTCCTGGAGAACCAGGTACGCACGGTGCACGGGCTGACCATCGCCGGCATCGGCGACCCGCGCTTCACGCCGGACAAGGAGACCGAGCCGGCCAACCCGGCCGACCCGGAACCGCAGGACGAGACGGTCGTCGCGTCCGGCAAGACGCTCGCCGACACGATCATCACGTACGACGGGAAGCACGAGAAGGAGCCGGTGGACGTCGCGCTCGTGCACGACCCGACGGCGGCGGCGCCGCTGGCCGGCACGGTACCGCTGATCCTCGCCGGGCACCTGCACCAGCGCGAGACGCGGATGTTGCCGAACGACACGCGCCTGCTCGTCGAGGGTTCCACCGGCGCCGCGGGCCTGCGCGGGCTGGAGAAGTCCACGCCGACGCCCATGGACCTGTCGGTGCTCTACTTCGACACGGCGCACGCGCTGAAGGCGTACGACACGATCAGTGTCGGCGGCACCGGCCGCTCCGAGGTCACCCTGCAACGGCACCTGGTCGGCCCGCAGCCCGGACCGTCGCCGAGCGGGTCAACCACCGGCTCCCCCAGCCCGACCGGCAGTCCGCGCTAGGGCGACCGCGCCCGGCCCGCGTCCACTGTGGACGGTGTGCGGTCACGGGTGCGCCGCGAGGAACCGGTCCAGGTCGGCGGCGATCCGTTCGGGGTACTCGCCGTTGATCGCGTGCGACGCGTGCGGATAGACCTCGACGGCCCCGGTGCGGAGGGCGCGTTTCGCGGTCTCGGTCGCGGTGTGCGGGTCGTGCATCACGGAGCGCCCGGCGATGATCGCCAGTACCGGCATCGGCAGGCCGGACAGGGCATCCTCGGTGATGCGGGTGGGTTGCGGCAGGCGCACCGTGTAGTTCCGCATCCCGGACTCGATCATGTCCGCGACACCGACGCCCTTCACCGGCGCGCCGCCGGCGGTGTACGAGGTGAAGCTGTCACGCCACGACTTCGGCAGCCACGTGACGGCCGCCGGGATGGCCCGGATCATCGTGCCGAGCGGCATGGTGTCGTACACGTAGACCGGGTCGATGGTGACCAGCGCGGCGACGCGCCCGGGGTGGCGCACCGCGAGATTCGTCGCGGCCCATCCGCCGATCGACAGGCCGACCACGGTGCAGCGTTTCTCGGGCAGCGCGGCCAGTGTCTGGTCCAGCCAGCGGGCCTGGTCGGCGTCGGAGACGATCGGCCTGTCCTGCACGCTCAAGCCCGGCTCGCCGAGCAGATCGATGGCGTACACGTCGGCGACGCGGAGCAGTGACGGCATGTTGCCGGCCCACACCGGCGACGCCGACGACCGGCCCGGAAGCAGGACGAGCGGGTCACGCCCCCGACCCGCGCCGTCGAAGCGGTACACCCGGACGGTGCCGTACTCGGTCGGCACGTCGAGGGTGGCGGCCGGCTCCGGCAGGTCCCGCATCACCCGGTCGTAGATCGTCACGAACTGCTCGTACCCCTGGGCGCTGTTCCAGCGTCCGAGGTCGCGGCGGCGCCGCCGCGGGTTGGGCGTGGTTGCCACGATTCCGCTCTCCTAACCACTTGGTAAGTAATTTGATCGTACGGTAAGCTGGGCGCCGTGCCGACGTCACGACCCCGAGCCGCGGACGCGTCCGCCCTGACCCTGACCGAGCTGGCCCGACGCGCACAGTTGATCGACGTGACGGTCGACCTCGTCGCCGAGCACGGATACGGCGGCACGTCACTCGCCCGCATCGCCGGGGGCGCCGGCATCACCAAGGCGGCGGTCCTCTACCACTTCCCGACCAAGGACGCGGTGATCCGGGCGGCCCACCAGCACGTGCTCGACACCCTGGTCGGTGAGGTCGCCGCGGCCGTCGACGCGGCCGGCCCGGCCGACGGCCCCGCCGCGTACGTCCGCTCGATGGTTGGCCACCTGCGCGACCATCCGCGGCACACCCGCGTGGTCATCGAGGCGACGAACGGCGTCGGCGACCTGGCGCGCACGGCCGACCGCTGGGGCCCGCTCGCGGAGCTTCTCGCCGCCGCCCGTACGGCCCGAGGGCTCGCCCCGGGCCCGGATCTCCGCACTCTGGCGATCATCGTCGGCGGCGCCCTCGACGCCATCGTGATCGAGCGTCTCGCCGATCCCGGCTACGACACCTCAGCCGCGGCCGACATGCTCGTCACCATGGTCGAGCAGGCCCTCACCACCGGGGAAGAGGCGCAGGCATCCGGGCAGCGGACCTCCTGATCTCCTCGTCCGGCCGTGCGGACAGGCGCCTGCGGGCGGCGCCGTTGACCTTCAGGCGGAGCGCCGTAGAGGGAACTGGTCGCGACGACGCAGACGTGGTTGCGCTTCGGGCCGCCGAACGTCAGGTTCGACACGACCTTCGGAGGCGCAGCCTGCCGACCAGGCTCCCCAGCCCGAAGTCCGCGGCTAGGGCTCGCGCAGGCCCACGCAGTCGTGGGCCCAGAACGTGTCCGAGTAGACCATCGTGCCGGTCATCCACGGCTCGTACGCCGACAATCGCGCGACCTGGAACGCCGGCGCCGGGATGCGCAGCGACGGGGACCGGAAGCCCAGCTCGTCGGCCCGGTCGAAGCCGCGCCGCCGGTAGTACCCGGGGTCGCCCTCCAGGAACACCAGCGGTACGCCGGCGTGGTCGGCGGCGGCCAGCGCGCGGTCGACGAGCGCGGTGCCGAGGCCGCGGCGCCGGTGGTCGGGGCGTACGCCGAGCGGCGACAGAACGAGGACGTCGACGAGCCGGCGCGGGGCGTCGAGCCGGCTCGCGGACAGCAGCACGTGTCCGACGACGTCCGTACCGTCGGTCGCGACGAGGCCCGTCGGCGGCAGCGGTGCGGGCGCGGCCCGCAGGGCGTCGGCGAGGTCCGCGACCCGCCCGTCGTCGGCGAACGCCGCCTTGTGTACCGCCCGTACGGCGGCGCGGTCGGTGTCGACCTCGGTCCTGATCTCCGGCACGGCGCCGAAGCGTACCGGCCCGGCCTGCACCGCGCGCCGGGTTTCCGCGCCCGACCTCGGCGACCCGGGCCAGGCCGGACGTCAGCCGGCGCCGTTGACCTTGAGCCGAAGCGCGTAGAGGGAGCTGGTCGCGGTGATGTAGAGGTGGTTGCGCTGCGGGCCGCCGAACGTCAGGTTCGACACGACCTCCGGCAGGCGCAGCTTGCCGATCAGCGTGCCGTCGTCGGCGAAGCAGTGCACGCCGTCGCCGGCGGCGGCCCACAGCCGGCCCCCGGTGTCGAACCGGATCCCGTCGAACACGCCCGCGTCGCAGGTGCAGAACACCTCGCCGCCGGACAGCGTCCCGTCGTCGGCGACGGCGAACCGGCGGATGTGCCGGCGCGGCGTGTCCGCCACGTACAGCCGGGTCCGGTCGGGTGAGAACGCGAGGCCGTTGGGCCGGTCGAAGTCGTCGGCGACGACGCGTACCGAGGCGTCGGCCGGGTCGATCCGGTACACGTGGCAGCCGCCGATCTCGCTGTCGGCGTGGTGCCCCTCGTAGTCGGAGCGGATGCCGTAGTCCGGGTCGGTGAACCAGATCGAGCCGTCGCGGTGCACGACGACGTCGTTCGGGCTGTTGAACCGGCGCCCGTCGTACCGGTCGGCGAGCACGGTCACGCTGCCGTCGTGCTCGGTCCGGGTGAGTCGCCGGTTGCCCTGCTCGCAGCTGACGAGCCGGCCCTCGGCGTCGCGGGTGTGCCCGTTCGCGTACCCGGCGGGCTCACGGAAGACGCCGACCGCGCCGGTCGTCTCGTCCCAGCGGAGGAGCCGGTCGTTCGGGATGTCTGAGAACACCAGGTACCGCCCGGCGGGGAACCACGTCGGGCCCTCCACCCACCGGGAGCCGGTGTGCAGCCGCTGCACCCACCCGTCGCCGTCGCACCCCCGGAACCGCTCGTCCAGCACCTCGAACTCGGCCCTGATGACGTCAGCCATCCGCACTCCCCACGCACGTTGGTCTCCGGCGACGATACGGCCCGGCACCCCTGGTCGGGGTACCGGGCCGCCGTCGTGTCGGCCGGTGCTACTCGGCGCCGAGCCGGCTGATGATCAGCTCCCGTACGGTCTTCGCGTCGGCCTGGCCGCGCGTGGTCTTCATGACCGCGCCGACCAGGACGCCGGCGGCGGCGACCTTGCCGGACCGTACCTTCTCGGCCACGTCCGGGTTGGCGGCGATGGCCTCGTCGACGGCGGCGGTGAGCGCGCCGGTGTCCGAGACGACCTCGACGCCGCGGGTGGTCATCACCTCGGTCGGCGTGCCCTCACCGGCGAGTACGCCGGACAGCACGGTGCGGGCCAGCTTGTCGTTGAGCCGGCCACCGTCCACAAGGGACTGAAGCTCGGCCACGTGCGCCGGGGTGACGGCCAGCTCGGCCAGCTCGACGCCGGCCTCGTTGGCGTGCCGGGACAGCTCGCCCAGCCACCACTTGCGCGCCGACTCGGCGCCCGTGCCCGCCGACACCGTCGCCTCGATCAGCTCGAACGCGCCCGCGTTGTCGATCGCCTGCATGTCCGGCTCGGACAGGCCCCACTCGGTACGCAGCCGCGCGCGCCGCGCGGCCGGCAGCTCGGGCAGCTCGGCGCGCAGCTTCTCCACCCACGCCGGGTCCGGCGCGACCGGCACCAGGTCCGGCTCCGGGAAGTAGCGGTAGTCGGTGGCGGTCTCCTTGACCCGTCCGCCGACCGTCTCGCCGGTCGCCTCGTTGAAGTGCCGCGTCTCCTGCACGATCACGCCGCCGTCGTCGATGATCGCCGCCTGCCGCAGCATCTCGTACCGCACGGTGCGCTCGACGCTGCGCAGCGAGTTGACGTTCTTCGTCTCGGTACGCGTGCCGAACTCGGTCGCACCGACCGGCATCAGCGACACGTTCACGTCGGCGCGGACCGAACCCTGGTCCATCCGCGCGTCGGAGACGCCCAGCGCCCGCACGATGTCCCGGATCGCCGCCACGTACGCCCGGGCGACGGCCGGCGCGTCCGCGCCCGTACCGACGATCGGCTTGGTGACGATCTCGACCAGCGGGATGCCCGCCCGGTTGAAGTCGACCAGCGAGTGCGTCGCGCCGTGGATGCGGCCGGTGGCGCCGCCGACGTGCGTCGACTTGCCGGTGTCCTCCTCCATGTGCGCGCGCTCGATGCCGATCGTCACCGTGCGGCCGTCGACCTCGACGTCGAGCGCGCCGTCGAAGCAGATCGGCTCGTCGTACTGCGAGGTCTGGAAGTTCTTCGGCATGTCCGGGTAGAAGTAGTTCTTCCGGGCGAACCGGCACCACTCGGCGATGTCGCAGCCCAGCGCCAGGCCGATCTTGATCGCCGACTCCACGCCGACCGCGTTGACCACCGGCAGCGCACCCGGCAGGCCGAGGCACACCGGGCAGATCTGCGTGTTGGGCTCCGCCCCGAACTCGGTCGTGCACCCGCAGAACATCTTGGTACGCGTGCCCAGCTCGACGTGCACCTCCAGGCCGAGCACCACCTCGTACCGGCTCAGCACGTCGGCCAGCTCACCTGTCGCCGTCGACGTCATGCCGTCACCTCCGGGGTCTGGTCCGCGAGGCGCGGCTCCTGGGTGGACTCCAGCGCCGCGGCGACGCGGTACATCCGGCCGTCGGCCATGGTCGGCGCCATGATCTGCAGGCCGACCGGCAGTCCCTCGGACAGTCCGCAGGGGACGGAGATGGCCGGGCCGCCGTACAGGTTCGACGGGATCGTGTAGAGGTCGGCGAGGTACATCGCGACCGGGTCGGCGGTACGCGAGCCGAGCGGGAACGCCACGAACGGCGTCGTCGGCGCGGCCAGCACGTCCACCTGCTCGAACGCGCTGGTGAAGTCGCGCGTCACGAGCGTGCGCACCTTCTGCGCCTGGCCGTAGAAGGCGTCGTAGTAGCCCGCGGACAGCGCGTACGTGCCGAGCATGATCCGGCGCTTCACCTCCGGGCCGAAGCCCGCCTCGCGGGTCAGCGACATGACCTCCTCCAGCGCGCGCGTCCCGTCGTCGCCGGCGCGCAGGCCGTAGCGCACGCCGTCGAACCGGGCCAGGTTGGAGGAGCACTCGCTCGGCGCGATCAGGTAGTAGGCCGACAGCGCGTACTCGAAGTGCGGGCAGCTGACCTCGACCACCTCGGCGCCGAGCTTCGTCAGCGTGGCGACCGCCGCGTCGAACGCCGCGACCACGCCCGGCTCGGCGCCCTCGGCGGCCGCGAACTCGCGTACCACGCCGACCCGCAGGCCGGTCAGGTCGCCGGCCGCACCCTGCCGGGCCGCCTCGACCACCGCCGGTACCGGCGCGTCGATGCTCGTCGAGTCGGCAGCGTCGTGGCCGCCGATGACCTCGTGCAGCAGCGCCGCGTCCAGCACGGTACGGGTGACCGGGCCGGCCTGGTCCAGCGACGACGAGAACGCGATCAGCCCGTACCGGGAGACCCCGCCATACGTGGGCTTCGCGCCGACCGTGCCGGTGACCGCGCCCGGCTGGCGGATCGAGCCGCCGGTGTCGGTGCCGATCGCCAGCGGCGCCTCGCGGGCCGCGATCGCCGCCGCGCTGCCGCCGCCCGACCCGCCCGGGATCCGCGTCAGGTCCCACGGGTTGTACGTCGGCCCGTAGGCGCTGTACTCCGTCGACGAGCCCATCGCGAACTCGTCCATGTTCGTCTTGCCGAGCACGACCAGGCCCGCCTCGCGCAGCCGCCGCACCACCGTCGCGTCGTACGGTGGGAGCCAGCCGGCGAGGATCTTCGACGCCGCGGTCGTCGGCATCCCCTTCGTGGCGATGATGTCCTTCACCGCCACCGGTACGCCCGCCAGCGGGCCCAGCTTCTCCCCTGCCGCGATCCGCGCGTCCACCGCACCGGCCTGCGCCACCGCGGCGTCGCCCGCCACGTGCAGGAACGCGTGCACCGCGTCGTCCACCGCACCGATCCGGTCCAGGTACGCCCGGGTGACCTCGGCGGAACTCACCTCGCGCGCCGCGATCGCCGCGCCCAGCTCCCCCGCCGTACGCCTCGTCAAGTCAGTCATGCGTCAGGCCTCCTCGGACAGGATCCGCGGGACGCGGAACCGGTGGTCCTCGGCGGCCGGCGCACCGGCGAGCGCGGCCTCCCGGGACAACCCGGGGCGCGGCTCGTCGGGACGCATCACGTTCGTCAGCGGTACCGCGTGCGAGGTGGGCGGGATGTCGTCGGCGGCGACCTCGCCGACACGTTCGACCGAGTGGAGGATCTGGTCCAACTGGCCGGCAAACGTGTCCAGCTCATCCTCGGTCACGGCGAGCCGCGCGAGGCGCGCGAGGTGCGCGACCTCCTCGCGGGAGATGGCGGCCATCACTGGCTCCTCTGGGTGTGTCAACGACGTGTGAAGCACCGGTCCGAGAGGTGAAACCTCTCATTTCGGCGCGGGGCAACTGGGCTGAGAGAGATTCGACCACCGAACACGGCGATCCCGCGAGTCTATTGCGCAGGCCACGGGTGGTTCGCAGCCGGTACCGGTGCGGTCACGCCAGCTCGGCCTCCAGCTCGGCGATGGTCGCGCGGAGCCACTCCTTGTCCGCCTTGCGGGTCACGGCGCCGAGCGCGAGCATCCCCTTCCGGTATCTGTCGGTCATCTCGACGGCGCGCCGGGGCCGGCCGTGGTCGTAGAAGTAGCTCGCCGGTTGGCTGTAGAAGTCGAGCCGGCGGCGCAGCACGGCGATCTGGTCCGCCACGTCCGGCAACTGCGACAGGAACGCCAACAGGATCATGAACGAGTTGCGGTCGGTGATCTCCACGTCGGCCGGTTCGCGCAGCCGGCGCCGCAGCTCGTCCCGGCCCGCCTCGGTCAGCGACAGCACCTGGCGGGGCGTGGCGCCGGCGCCCTTCTCCTCCCGCCGGTCCAGGTATCCGGCGGCGCGCCGCCGGTTGATCGCCGGGTAGAGCGCGCCGTCGCTGACGGGCCGGATGTGCCCGGACAGCCCGGAGATCCGGGTCCTCAGCTCGTACGCGTGGAGCGGTTCCTCGGCGAGGAACCCGAGGATGCACAGGCTCAGCATGGTCCTCCTGTCGGTCGGCTCACAAAACATCGTAACGAGTTGACTCGATCAGAGTCCCCTCGATTAGAGTCCTCGCCATCGAACACCTCGATTCGAGGCACTAGGAGAGGGACATGACAGACATCGCGTACCTGACCACCCCGAGCGGCATCCGCCTCGCGTACGCCGACACCGGCGGCACCGGGCGCCCCCTGCTCGCCCTGCACGGCGCGTTCGGCCGCGGCCGGCCGTTCCTGTCGCTCGCCGACCGGCTCGGCCCCGAATGGCGGGTGATCGCGCCCGACCAGCGCGGACACGGCCGTTCCGACCGCGCCGACGACTACAGCCGGGAGGCGTTCCTCGACGACACGGCCGCGATCATCGAACAGCTCGACCTCGCCCCGGCCGTGATCGTCGGGCACTCACTCGGCGGCGTCAACGCGTTCCAGCTCGCCGCGCGGCGGCCCGAGCTGGTCGCCGCGATCGTCGTCGTCGACGCGCCCGCCGAGGTGCCGCCGCACAGCAGCGACTGGCTCGACACCCTGCCCGAGACGTACCCGAGCCTCGACGAGCTGCGGCGCGTGCTCACCGACCGGGTCACCATCGGCGACCCCCGGCACTTCCTGGAGGACGCGTACGAGAGCGACCAGGGATGGCGGATGCGCTGGCACGCGGACGACATCCGCGCGGTCAAGCGGAACATCTTCGGCGACCACTGGGCCGACTGGACCGCGAGCACCCAGCCCGCCCTGCTGGCATGCGGCGGCGCCAGCGTCATCATCGGCGAGGACGTGGCGACCCGGATGGCGGCCCGGCCGAACACCCGGCTGGTCACGATCGACGGCGGCAGCCACGACTTCTACCTCACCCACCGCGAGCAGTTCCACGACGCGGTGGCCGACTTCCTGGCGACGCTGTGACCATCCACTACGCGCAGGTCCGGCCGGACGCCCGGATGCGGTGGGTGGAGCTGCCCGGCGCCGAGCCGGCGCGGGTGTACGTGCACGGTCTCGGCGCGACCTCCCCCGCGTACTTCGCCGGTGTGGCAACGCATCCGGTCCTCGGACGGCGGCGGTCGCTGATGGTCGACCTGCTCGGGTACGGGCTGAGCGACCGGCCCGCCGACTTCGGGTACGGGCTGGGCGACCAGGCCGACATGCTCGCCGCGGCCCTCGACGCCGCCGGCGTCCGTGGGGCGGAGGTGGTGGCGCACAGCATGGGCGGGTCGGTCGCGATCCTGCTCGCCGCCCGGCGTACCGACCTGGTGTCGCGGCTCGTCGTGGTCGAGGCCAACCTCGATCCGACGCCGCGGCCCCGGATCGTCGGATGGGAGGACGAGTCGACGTTCGCCAGCGAGGGGTTCGCCAACGCGCTGGCGACCGTCGGCCCGGAGTGGGCCGCGACGATGCGGCTCGCCGACCCCGTCGCCGTCCACCGCAGCGAACGCGCGCTCCGCGACTGCGACCTGCGCGCCACCATCGCCGCACTGCCGATGCCCACCGTGTACGTCCAGGGTGCCCGCAGCGATCCGCTGACCGGGCACGCCGAGCTGGCCGCCGCCGGCGTCGACGTACGGGTGGTCGACGACGCCGGGCACAACGTCATGCTCGACAACCCGGACGGCTTCGCCGCCGCCCTCGGGTGACACCGGCGGTCAGGCGTTGGCCGCGCCCTGGGCCAGGGCGCCGCGAAGCACCCGCGGCGGCCGGTAGCGGGCCAGCCAGTTCGTCAGTTCGGCGGCCGGCATGGGACGGGCGTAGAACCAGCCCTGCGCGACCTGGCAGCCGAGCGCCGACAGCCGGCGCCAGGTCCGCTCGTCCTCGACGCCCTCGGCGACCACCCGCAGGCCGAGGGCGCCGGCCAGCTCGATGATCGACCGTACGATCGCGGCGTCGTCGTCGTCGGAGCCCATGCCGAGCACGAACGAGCGGTCGATCTTCACCTCCGACAGCGGCAGCCGCCGCAGGTGCAGCATCGACGAATAGCCCGTGCCGAAGTCGTCGAGCGACAGCGCGACGCCCAGCCGGTCCAGCTGGCGCAGCGTGGTCAGCACCCGGCGCGGGTCGGCCATCAGCGCACCCTCGGTGATCTCCAGCTCGATCTGGCTCGGTGCCACCTCGTGCTTGGTGAGCTGCGCGGACAGGTAGTCCACCAGGTCCGGGGTGTGCAGGTCGCGCACGCTGACGTTGATCGCGGCACGCAGCCGCACCCCGTCCGTCCGCCACGCGGCGACCTGCCCGACCACCTCGTCGATCACCCGGTACGTCAGCAGCCGCATCACCGCGGTGTGCTCGGCGGCGCGGATCACCTCCTCCGGGCCGACCATGCCGTGCTCCGGATGCCGCCAGCGCAGCAGCGCCTCCACCCCGACGACCTCGCCGGAGTCCACATCCACCTGCGGCTGGTAGAACACGCCCAGCTCGCCCAGCTCGGGCCGGTCCGGCCGCTCCAACGTGCGGCGCAGGTCGCCGAGCAGGCTGAGCCGCGCCGCCGAGTTGTGGTCGGCCTCCGGCGCGTACACGGCGACGGCGTCGTTGCGCGACTTCGCCTCGTACATGGCCACGTCGGCGTGCTGCAGCAGCTCGTCGAAGTCCGCGCCGTGCACCGGGTACGCCGCGGCGCCGATCGAGCCGGCCACCTCCAGCGGCATCCCGTCCAGGTGCACCGGCCCGGCCAGGACGGCGGCGACCTTCTCCGCGAACGCGTGCGCCACCTCGACGTCCGACACGTGCGAGCTGACCACCGCGAACTCGTCGCCGCCCAGCCGCGCCACCAGGACGTCCTCCGACAGCCGGGCCCGCAGCCGCCGCCCCGCCTCCACCAGCAGCCGGTCGCCGACGCCGTGCCCCAGCGCGTCGTTGACCTCCTTGAACCGGTCCAGGTCCAGCACCAGCAGCAACGGGCCGAGCCGCGTCTCGCCCTCGCCGCGCGCCGCGATGTCGTCCTCGATCCGGTCCTGTACGCCCTTCCGGTTCGCCAGCCCGGTCAGCGGGTCGTGCAGCGCCTCGCGCTCCCGCTCGGCGGCCACCCGGCCGCTGCGGTACAACGCGAACAGCGGTACCAGGATCAGCGCGATCAGCCACGGGCTGGTCCGGATCGCACCGGCCAGCACGGGCGCCAACAGCAGCAGCGCGCCGGTGGTGAACAGCTCGTAGGAGATGGTCGAGGTGATGGTGGCCCACCACCCGCCGCCGAAGCGCAGCCGTACCGCGGTGTTGACGAGCACGTGGCTGACCACGAACCACGCGGCGGCGGACAGTACGACCGCGATCGCGGTCGTCCCGTTCGACCGGAAGACGAGGCCGGATCCGTTGGCGTGCGCCAGATCCAGCACGAGGGCGGCGGCGCCGAAGGCCAGCACGTACTGGGCGGCGTTGAAGGCTGCGCGCCACACCGCGGCACGCAGCCGCCACGACGACGCGGCCACCGAGACGGCGCTGAGCAGGACGGCCGGGCCGAGGCCGCACAGCAGCAGCACGGTGAAGCCGAAGCAGACCGATGGGAAGACGCTCGACTGCAAGTGGTTGCGCCGGGACGGTGCGAACGGCCGGGAGTCCGCGAGAGCGGCGAGCAGGATCAGCAGCCAGCAGTCGACGGGCAGCGACGGTACGGCGTGGACCAGGCCCGGCAGGCTCGCCACCGTGACAGCGGCCCCGGCGGCGACGGTGACGGCGACGAACGCGACGAAGACCCGCTTGTGTTTGAGTGGTGCCGAGTTGCGCAGTGCCGTCGACTCCATTCACCCCTCCGAAACGGGAGAAGGACGCCGGGCCGACGCGCGCCCCCCGCACGCTGATGACCGGTCACCGACTCCGCGCCGTGTCCCGGGCTCCGCGCACCAAACGCGTTGTGGTGAGCAACGAGGTCGGTCAGGGACGGTGACGCGTACCTGCCGAAGTATGAACCGGTCATCTGGGCAGCCCTACGGTGCCGGCCGGGAAAGGGAAAAACTCGGCCTTAATGTTACCTTCAAGTGACCTACCGGCAGGTATTCATATGTCGTCATTTCCGCCGTCCGGCTCGCCGATCTGGGCGACCTCCCGCGCCGCGTCCGGGCCGTCCGTCAGCAGCACCTCGAAGCCGGCGTCGTCGAGCACCGGCACCTTCAGCGAAACGGCCTTCTCGTACTTGCTGCCCGGGCTCTCGCCCACCACCACGAAGCCGGTCTTCTTCGACACCGAGCCGGTGACCTTGCCGCCGCGCTCCTGGATCCGCTCCGTCGCCTCGTCCCGCGAGTAGCGCTCCAGGGAACCGGTGACGACGACCGTCACGCCCTCCAGCGGGCGCGGCCCGGCGTCGACCCGCTCCTCCACCATCCGTACGCCGGCGGCACGCCACTTCGCCACCACGTCCCGGTGCCAGTCCACGGCGAACCAGTCCCGCACCGCCTCGGCGATCGTCGGCCCCACGCCGTCGACCGCGGCCAGCTCCTCCTGGCTGGCGTCCGCGATCCGCTCGACCGAGCCGAACTCCCGGGCTAGCGCCTGCGCCGCGGTCGGCCCGACGTGCCGGATCGACAGGCCCACCAGCACCCGCCACAGCGGCCGGGTCTTCGCCTCCGCCAGATGTGCCAGGAACCGGTGCGCGTTGCTGCCGAGCGTGCCGTCCTTGTTGACGAAGAACTCCGAGCGGGCCAGCGCGTCGGTGTCCAGCCCGAACAGGTCGCCCTCGTCGGTGATCACGCCCGAGTCGAGCAGCGCGGTGCCCGCCTTGTATCCCAGCGCCTCGATGTCGAACGCGCCGCGACCCGCCAGGTGGAACACCCGCTCACGCAGCTGCGCCGGGCAGCTTCGCGCGTTCGGGCAGCGGATGTCGGCGTCGCCCTCCTTCTCCGGACGCAGCTCGGTGCCGCACTCCGGGCACCGCACCGGCATCTCGAACTCGCGGGCGTCCGCCGGGCGCAGGTCCGCGACCGGGCCGACCACCTCGGGAATCACGTCGCCGGCCTTGCGTACGACGACGGTGTCGCCGATCAGAACGCCCTTGCGGCGGACCTCCGACGCGTTGTGCAGCGTCGCGAACGCCACCGTCGAGCCGGCGACGCGCACCGGCGCGAGCACCGCGTACGGCGTGACGCGGCCGGTGCGGCCGACGTTGACCCGGATGTCGGTCAGCTTCGTGTTGACCTCCTCCGGCGGGTACTTGTACGCGATGGCCCAGCGCGGCGCCCGGCTGGTCGAGCCGAGCCGGCGCTGCACGCTCACCTCGTCGACCTTCACCACGACGCCGTCGATCTCGTGCTCGACGTCGTGCCGGTGCTCGCCGTAGTGGTCGATGAAGTCCTGTACGCCGGTCAGCGAGTCGACCACCCGCCAGCGCGGCGAGGTCGGCAGGCCCCACGCCTGAAGCGCCGCGTACGCCTCGGACTGGCGGGCCGGCTCGAACCCGTCGCGGGCGCCGATGCCGTGCACCACCAGGCGCAACGGGCGCTGCGCGGTGATCCGCGGGTCCTTCTGCCGGAGGCTGCCGGCGGCCGCGTTGCGCGGGTTGGCGAACGGCGGCTTGTCCTGCTCGACAAGCGACGCGTTCAGCTCGCCGAACGCCTCGACCGGGAAGTAGATCTCGCCGCGCACTTCGACGAGCTCCGGCACGCCGAACTCGGCCGAGCCGGCGAGCTGGCCCGGGATGCCGTCCACGGACCGCACGTTGGGCGTGATGTCCTCACCGGTGCGGCCGTCGCCGCGGGTCGCCCCGCGCACCAGCCGTCCCTGTCGGTACGTCAGGTTGACCGCGAGGCCGTCGACCTTGAGCTCGCACAGGTAGGAGACGTGGGCGCCGCCGGCCTCGCGCTCGACCCGCTCGGCCCACGCCGCGATCTCCTCGGCGTTGAACGCGTTGTCCAGGCTGAGCATCCGCTCGGCGTGCTCGACCGCGGTGAACTGCGTCGAGTAGGTCCCGCCGACGCGCTGGGTCGGGGAGTTGGGCGTGCGCAGCGCCGGGTAGCGCTCCTCCAGCGCCTCCAGCTCGCGCATGAGCCCGTCGTACTCCGCGTCGGAGGCGGTCGGCGAGTCGAGCACGTAGTAGCGATATTGATGGTCGTCGATCTGCTCGGTGACCTCCCGGTGCCGCTCCCGGGCCGCCGCCGTCGGCTCGGCACCCGCCCTGGCCTCCTGCTCGGCCGTCGGCGTCGCGTCCCACTCGTCCCCGTCACTGGTGCCCACGCACTACCTCCTCGTCCGCGCACACGGTATCCGCCGGCGCCGACATTTTCGGCGAGTACGCGGCCCTCGCGCCGGCCGGGACCGACGGCCCGGCGGAACCGGGGCGCGCGGGCCGGCATCCAAGATCGGTAACCTCCGGTACCCACCCGACAGGAGTGATCCATGCCCTACGCAGCGGCGGCCGAACCATCCTTCTTCGACTCCCTCGCGCCGCTCTGCTGCGTGGTCACGATCGCGGCCCTGATCGCCGCCGGCGTCGTCGCCGCGGTCCTCCTCGGCCGTCGACGGTCGACCCGCCCCGGCGGCGTACGCAGACCGCCGGCCCGGCCGCTGCTGCGCGAGGCGCCGCCGGAGTGGCGGCAGCGGCCGGCGCCCGGACAGATCTGGTGGGCGGAGGTGCCGTTCACCGACGGGTCCGGGTCGAAGCGGCGGCCGTGCCTGGTCGTACGGACCGGGCCCGGCCGGGTCGAGGTTCTCAAGATCACCAGTCAGGACAGGAGCACCCGGCGGGACCACATCCGCATCCCCACCAGGGGCTGGGACAAGAGGGCCGACCACGACAGCTGGCTCGACCTCGGGCAGGTGTTCACGCTCGCCGACGGCTCCTTCACCCGGCACGCCGGATCGGTCGACGCCGGCAGCTGGCAGGTCGTGGTCCGCAGTCACCCGACCGGCTGGTACCAGTGACCCTCAGAGCGCCCCGCCGGCGACCCGGGGTGCGGTCGGATCGACGGCCTGGTCGCCGACACGCTCGCGGGCGAGGAAGTTCTCCACGTCGAACAGGGTGCCCGACGACCGGCGTACGACGTTGAGCAGCGTCGACATCTGGGCGACCTCCTCGACCTGCTCGCCGAGGAACCAGTGCACGAACTCCTCGCCCTGGAAGTCGTTCTCCGCGCGGGCGGCGGCCATCAGCGCGTCGATCTCGTCGGCCACGTCCCGCTCCTGCTGGAGGGCGAGCGCGACCAGCTCCTCCGCGCTGTCGAAGTCGTTGCGTACCTCGTCGACGCCGGGCACCGTCACCGGCTGGCCGAGGTCCATCAGGTACCCGACCATCATCATCGCGTGGTTGCGTTCCTCCAGCGCCTGCCGGTAGAAGTGCGCGGCGAGGCGCGGCAGGTCCCGGTTGTCGAACCAGACGGCGACCGCGACGTACTGCTGCGACGCGGTGAACTCGTTCCGCACCTGCTCCCGGAGCAGGTTGTGGAAGCCCTTCGGAGCGGACAGCTTCTTCGGCACGGCCATGCCCGGACCGTACCGCGACGGGCCGGTGCGCCGGCCCCGTTTCGGCCGATCGGCGCGGGGTCAGCCGGCCTCGGGATCGTCGGCGATCCGTCGCGCGGCGTCCCGGGCGTACCGGAGTGCGGCCTTCGCGCCGTCCGGGGTGGCACCGGCCAGTCCGCACGACTGCGTGACGACGACCTGCGCGGGCAGCGTCGCGGCGGGCAGGCCGAGCCGGTGCCAGAACGTACGTACCGTGTCGGCGGCGGTGGCGTCCGCGCCGCGGCCCGGCGCCGTCGGGACCGCGCCGGCGAACAGGCCGAGCCCGGCGTCCAGCGCCTCGCCCCAGGCGTCCATGCCGGCCTGGTCGGTGGGCAGCAGCGCCGTGTCGACCGCGACCCCGGCCGCGCCGGCCGACCGCACCAACCCCACCGGTACGTCCGGCGCGCAGCAGTGCACGATCGCCGGTACGCCGGGCGCCGACAGGACACCGCGCAGCAGGTCGGCGGCCTCCGGCTCGGGTACCGCCGGGTACGTGCCGAAGCCGCTCTCGGTGGCGACCCGGCCCGCCAGCACCGCCGGCAGCGACGGCTCGTCGAGCTGCAGCAGCACGGTGGCGCCGGGTACCCGGGCGGACGCGTCCGCCACGAGCCGGGTGACGCCCTCGGCCAGGGACGCGGCCAGGTCGCGCAGCGCGCCCGCGTCACGCAGCACGGCGCCGCCGTACGGCAGGTCCAGCCCGGCGGCGAGGGTCCACGGGCCGCCGGCGGCGACCTTCAGCACCCCGGCGTACCCGTCGGCGACGTCGACCAGCGCATCCAGGTCGCGTTCCAGCAGGTCGTGGGTGCGGCGCAGGTCGCGGCCGGGCCGGCCGGTGAGCTTCCAGCGGGCCGCGTACAGCTCGACGGGCAGCTCCACCAGCAGCCCCGCCGTACGCCCGACCAGCTCGGCGCCCGGCCCGCGGCCGGGCAGCTCGACCAGGTACGGCAGGTCGGGCGCCTCACCGAACACCATCCGCAACGCCTCGGCCGGGTCGGTACCGGGCAGGGATCCCATGCCGGTCGCCGCGCCCGCCGGCCACACCCACCGCTTGTCGCCCACGACCGCGGACACTACCTCGATCCGGGTGTGTGTCCGCGGACCGGGCGGGTAAGAAGGACACATGGCGATCGCGACGGTGAACCCGGCGACGGGCGAGACTCTGCAGACGTTCGAGGCGTACGGCGAGGACGAGGTGGCGGACCGGATCGCCCGGGCGTACGAGACGTTCCACGGGTACCGGACGACGAGCTTCGCGCAGCGCGCCGCCTGGATGACGGCCGCCGCGGACCTGCTTGACGCGGACTCCGACCACATCGCCGCGACGATGACCACCGAGATGGGCAAGACGCTGGTGGCGGCGAAGGCGGAGGCGGCCAAGTGTGCCGCCGCGATGCGGTACTACGCCGAGCACGCCGCCGAGTTCCTCGCCGACGAGCCGGGCGACGCGGCGGCGGTCGGCGCGACGCGGGCGTACACGCGGTACCAGCCGATCGGCGTGGTACTGGCCGTGATGCCGTGGAACTTCCCGCTCTGGCAGGTGGTGCGGTTCGCCGCGCCGGCGTTGATGGCCGGCAACGTCGGCCTGCTCAAGCACGCGTCGAACGTCCCGCAGACCGCGCTCTACCTCGGCAACCTGTTCACCCGGGCCGGTTTCCCGGCCGGCTGCTTCCAGACGCTGCTGATCGGCAGCAAGCAGGTCGAGGCGGTGCTGCGGGACCACCGGGTCGCGGCGGCCACCCTGACCGGCAGCGAACCCGCCGGCCGGTCGGTCGCAGCGATCGCCGGCGACGAGGTCAAGAAGACGGTGCTGGAGCTGGGCGGCTCGGACGCGTACGTCGTGATGCCGTCGGCCGACCTGGACGCCGCCGCGGCCACCGCGGTCACCGCCCGGGTGCAGAACAACGGCCAGTCCTGCATCGCCGCGAAGCGCTTCATCGTCCACACCGACGTGTACGACGACTTCGCCGCCCGCTTCGTCACCCGCATGAAGGCGCTGCGGATGGGCGATCCGATGGCCGAGTCGACCGACGTCGGGCCGCTCGCCACCGAGCAGGGCCGCGACGACGTCGAGGAGCTGGTCGCGGACGCCGTCGGCCGCGGCGCGACGGTCCTCGCCGGCGGGGTGAGCCCGGACCGCAAGGGCTGGTGGTACCCGCCGACCGTGGTCGCCGACGTCACGCCGGACATGAAGCTGTACCGCGAGGAGGTCTTCGGCCCGGTCGCCGCGCTCTACCGGGCGGCCGACCTGGACGACGCGATCCGCATCGCGAACGCCACCACGTTCGGCCTCGGCTCGAACGCCTGGACCGCCGACCCGGTCGAGCGGGACAGGTTCGTCGAGGAGCTGGAGGCCGGCGCCGTCTTCGTCAACGGCATGACCACCTCGTACCCGCAGCTCCCGTTCGGCGGGGTGAAGCGTTCCGGGTACGGTCGCGAGCTGTCCGCGCACGGCATCCGCGAGTTCTGCAACGTCAAGACCGTGTGGATCGGCTGATCCGCGGCCGTGGCCGACGAGGTGGCGCGGCTGGTCGGGTCTCGGCGCGTCCGTCGACAGCGTCCACGCCGACCACACCGTGCCGCGGGACCCGGAGGGCAACGAGTTCTGCGTCGAGCTGTGACCCTTAGCCGGTGGCGACGGAGAACGGCGTGTACAGCCGGGTCGCGTCGCCAGGGATCGGCCCGCCGTACGACATGATCGTCGTGCCCGCGCCGCGGGTGAGGTGGGCCGCGGACCAGGCACCGAACGCGGGCTGGGCCGAGGTGACGTCGAGGCGTACCGGGCCGTCGGCGGTCGCGGCCAGGTCGGTGGTGAGCGCCTGCGCGGTCGCCAGGTCGTCGGCGACGATCGGGCCGAGCAGGGTCGTACCGTCGTTGTCCCAGGCCACGCCGTACCCGCCGGCAGCGGCGCGGATCCGCGCGCCGGTCGGCAGCCGGGTCAGCAGCCGCGAACGGTCCGCGCCGAACACCGCCCGGTCGTACGCGAGCAGGTCGGTGACGTCGTCGACGGGCCGGGTCGTCTCGGGCGCGGTCGGCAGGCGTCCCGTCCAGGTGACGGACGTGCCGCGGGCGGCGAAGCCGAGCCGTTCGTAGAGCGGGCGGCCGAACTCGGTGGCGGTCAGCGCGACGACCCCGTCGGCCGCGGCGATCGCGTGGCTCATCAGCCGGCGGCCGAGCCCGCGCCGCTCGTACCGCTTCGCGACGAGCATCATGCCGATCGCGGCGTACGTGTCGTAGCGGGTGAGGACGACGGCGCCGGCGAGACCGCCGTCCGGCGCGTCGATGCCGAACACCTCGGCCACGTCGACCAGCAGCGCCCACCGGATGTCGGCGGCCGACCAGCCCCGGTCCGCGGACAGCTTCTGGCAGTCGGGCACGTCGGCGGGCGTCAGCGTACGAATCTCCACGGCGGCATCCTCCGTGCCCGCCCGGCCCGTTGTCCAGCGTGATTACCGCCGGTCGAGACGCAGCACCGCGGCGAACGCGGCGAGTGCGACCAACGCCACGATCGCGGTGAACGCGATGCCCGCGGCGCGCAGGCCGACCAGCGCCGCCGCCACCCCCACGGCGATCACCGGCAGCGAGATCCCCACGTACGCGACGACGAAGAAGCTGGCGACCGTCGCCGCGCGGCTCTCGTCCGGTGCGGCGGCGGTGATCGCGGCGACACCGGACCGGAAGCTGAGCGCCTGCCCGACGCCGACCACGATCGTGCCGAGCAGCAGCGGTACGAACAGCCGACCGACCAGGCCGGCCGCGATGCCGGCGAGACCGAGCACGAGGACCAGGCTGCCGGCGGGCAGCGCGATCCGCGTCGGTACCCGGGCCAGCCCGATCTGCCCGAGTGTGGAGCCGGCGAACATGGTGAACACCACGACGCCGGCGAGCGCCCGGTCAGGCAGCCCGAGCACCGTCGCCAGGAAGCCCGGCTCCACCGCGGTCAGCAGCCCGAACACCGCGAACGCGGCGAACACCGCCACCGCCGCCGGGACGAACACCGCCCTGGCCTGCGGCGCCACCGCCGGCCGCCGCGGCCGATACCGCGCGCCCGGCACGACGCGGACCGGCTCCGGCGCGAGCAGCACGCCGACGACGGCCGGGACGAGCAGCAGCAGGTTCGCCACGAACGGCAGCACGAGCGGGGCCGGCGCGTACTTCGCGAGCAGGCCGGCGAGCAGCGGGCCGCACCCGAGGCCGAGCATGTTGACCGCGGTCGCGACGAGGGCCGCGCGCCGCTGGTGCCGTTTCGGCGCCAGCTCGACCAGGGCGACCGTGGCCGTGGTGGTGAAGATGCCCGCGGAGATCCCGGAAAACACCCGGCCCGCGAACAGCGCCGCGAGCCCGGTGTCGGTCAGGAACAGTACGGCCGACAGCACGCTCGCGGCGATGCCGGCGAGGAGCAGCCGGCGCCGGCCGTACACGTCGGATGCCTTGCCCAGCACCAGGAGTGCGGCGATGACGCCGACCGCGTACACGGCGTAGATGACGGTGGTGAGCAGGCTGCCGAAGCCGTACCGCTGCTGGTAGATCGAGTAGAGCGGGGTGGGCAGCGTGTTGCCGAGCATCACGACGCCGAACGCGTACGCCACGGCGGCGAAGCCGAGCGTCGCGCGGGTGCCCCGTGCCGCCGCGGCCTCGAAGGTGTGTGCGGTCATCGTTCCTCTCCTCCGGACGTCCCCTTCAGCCTGCCCCAGCCCGGAGGATCAATCCAACGAATGCTTCCGATCCCAGCGATCGGTACGATCGATTGATGGAGCTGCGCCAGCTCGAACACTTCGTCGCCGCCGCCGAGGAGCTGCACTTCACCCGCGCCGCGCGGCGGGCGCACGTCGTCCAGTCCAGCCTGTCCAGCTCCATCCGCGCGCTGGAACGGGAGCTCGGCGGCGCGCTGTTCGTCCGCACCAGCCGGCAGGTGCGGCTCACCGTTGCCGGCGAGGCGCTGCTGCCCGCGGCCCGCGCCGCGCTCGCCGCCGCGCAGGACGGCCGGGACGCGGTCGCCGGCGTACGCGGGGTGCTGAGCGGCCGTCTCACCATCGGCGTCCTGCAGACCGTCGGCGCCGTCGACCTGCCCGCGCTGCTCGCCCGCTTCCATCGCCGCCACCCCGGCGTACGGCTGCGCCTGCACAACGACAGCGCGGGCCGGCTCGCGCGCGGCGTCATCCGCGGCGAGTCCGACCTGGCGTTCGTCGACTATCCGATCGACCTGCACGGGCTGACCGAGCTGCGGCTCGGCGGCGAGGACCTGATCCTCGCCGTACCCCGGGCCGACCCGCTGGCGACCCGGCGCGCCGTCCGGCTCGCGGCGTTGCGCGAGCGCGACTTCGTCGAGTACCGGGCGGACTCCGCGCTGCGCCGCCGGATCGACGCGGCCTGCGCCGGCGCCGGCCTGGACCGCCGGGTGTGTTGCGAGGTCGACACGATCGCCCAACTCGTCGAGCTCGTCGCGTACGGCCTGGGCGTGGCGCTGCTGCCGCCGCTCACCGTGCGCGGCGTGGACACGATCGCGGCGGTACCGACCGAGCCGGCGATCCGGCGCGAGCTGTCCGTGGTGACCGCCGCCGACCGTCCCGTCGCCCCGGCCGCCGCCGCCCTGCTCGACCTGCTCCCCCCGCGCTGAGTCCCCCGGTACGCCAGCGACGAGCCGGTCAGGCCGCGGCGGTACGCACGGCCTCGGCGATGGTGGCCGAGCCGAGCACGACGTCGCCGCCCGGGTCCGGCCGGTACACCACGATCGCCTGGCCCGGGGCGACCCCACGGGCCGGCTCGGCGAGCCGCGCCACCAGCCCGCCGTCGTCGTACGACACGGTCGCGTCGAACACGGCGCCGTGCGCCCGCAACTGCACCTGGCAGTCGAACGGGCCGGTCGGCGGCGCGACCGTCCACACCGGACGGTCGGCGCGCACCTCGTCGACCTCCAGCGCCTCGCGCGGCCCGACGGTGACCGTGTTCTGCACCGGGGTGATGGACAGCACGTACCGCGGGCGGCCGTCGGGGGCGGGCCGGCCGAGGCCGAGACCCTTGCGCTGCCCGACCGTGTACGCGTACGCCCCGTCGTGCTGGCCGAGCACCGTGCCGGTCTCCGCGTCGACGATGTCGCCCGGCGACTCGCCCAGCTCGCGGGCCAGGAAGCCCCGCGTGTCGCCGTCGGCGATGAAGCAGATGTCGTGGCTGTCCGGCTTGTCCGCCACGGCCAGGCCGCGCCGCGCCGCCTCCGCGCGTACCTCCGCCTTGGTGATGTCGCCGAGCGGGAACACCGCGCCGGCCAACTGGTCCGGCCGCAGGACGGCCAGCACGTACGACTGGTCCTTGCCGAGGTCGACCGAGCGGCGCAGCACGCCGTCGGCGAGCCGGGCGTGGTGGCCGGTGACGACCGCGTCGAAGCCGAGCGCGCGGGCCCGGTCCAGCACCGCGGCGAACTTGATCTTCTCGTTGCAGCGCAGGCACGGGTTCGGCGTGCGACCCGCCGCGTACTCCGCGACGAAGTCGGCGACCACGTCCTCGCGGAACTCCTCCGCCATGTCCCACACGTAGAACGGGATGCCGAGCACGTCCGCGGCGCGCCGCGCGTCCCTGGAGTCCTCCAGCGTGCAGCAGCCGCGCGCGCCCGTCCGGTACGCCTGCGGGTTCGCCGACAGCGCCAGGTGCACCCCGGTCACGTCGTGCCCCGCGTCGACCGCACGGGCCGCCGCCACCGCCGAGTCCACCCCGCCGGACATCGCCGCCAGCACCCTCATGACCGTTTCCCTCCGTACGACTCGCCCACCGAGCCTAGCCGCCCGCCCCGTACCCTCCGCCACACGGCGGACGCCCGGCGGGCCGGCCGAGCCGGCAGGCGGCCGGGCTGGCGGACGGGGCGGGTCAGTGGGGCGGGGCCGGCGGGACGCGGCCGGCCTCGACCAGCGCGCCGTACTGCGCCCTGGCCTCATCGGTGGCCGGCTCGACCCAGACGGCCGTGCCGTACGCGCAGATCTCGCTCAGCGTGCCGGACATGTCGCCGGTGTCGAAGCGCATGCCGACCACGGCGTTCGCGCCGCGGCGGCGCGCCGCGTCCACGAGCCGGCCCATCGCCTGGTTTCGGCTCTGCACCACCAGGCTGGTCAGCTGCGGGACCTCACCACCGGACATCGACGAGAACCCGGCGGTCAGCGTGTTGCCGAAGTCCAGCCGGCGCACGGTCACGCCGAACACCTCACCCAGCATCCGGGTCGTCGTGTATCCCGGGACCTCGTTGGTCGTCGCGATCAACATGCGCACGATTGTGGCGGCCCGCCGCACCCCGGCTGGCACCCCCGGCACGTACCGGACAGAATGGTCGCCGATGAGACGACTGTCGTGGTGGCCGGTGGTGGTGGTCGCGGCCTTGTCCGCGGCGAGCCTCGCCGTGCTCGGCTGGGGCGCGCGCACCGCCGGGCGGGCGTACGACTGCCTCGGCAACGGCGACTATCCGGCCGACGTGACCGACCGCGGCTGCGAGATCCACACCGCCGCCGGCACCCGGGTGGTACCGCTGGACGGGCCCGGGTTCGAGGTGACCGTGACCGCCGCGGCGGTGCTCGCCGTCCTGCTGGTCGTGCTCGTGGTCCTGGTCGCGCGCCGGCTCCTGTCCCGCCGACCCGCCGCCTGACCCCGGCCGGCCCACGCACCGTCGGGCCGGCTCCGCGCATCGCCGCCCGCCGCGCCAGCGCCGCCGGGCACGCGGCCGACCGGGGCGGCACGGTGGTTCAGCGGGAGCGTTTGACGGCGCTGGCGCGGCGGGCCCGGTCGACCGCGCCGGGCAGCGCGGCGAGCAGCGCGTCGACGTCGGCGCGGGTCGACGTGTGGCCGAGCGTGAAGCGCAGCGAGCCGCGCGCCCGGTCCTCGTCCGCGCCCATCGCCAGCAGCACGTGACTCGGCTGGGCGACGCCGGCCGAGCAGGCCGAGCCGGTCGAGCACTCCACGCCGGCCGCGTCCAGCAGCATCAGCAGCGCGTCGCCCTCGCAGCCCGGGAACGAGAAGTGCGCGTTGCCGGGCAGCCGGTCGGTGGCGTCGCCGTTCAGCAGCGCGTCCGGTACCGCCGCGCGGACGCCCGCGACCAGCTCGTCACGCAGCGCGGACAGCCGGGCCGCCTGCTCGGCGCGCCGGTGTACGGCCAGCTCGACGGCGGCGGCGAACGCCACGACGCCGGCGACGTCGAGCGTGCCGGAGCGTACGTCGCGCTCCTGGCCGCCGCCGTGCAGCACCGGCGTGCACGCCACGTCGGTACGCAGCAGCAGCGCGCCCACACCGACCGGCCCACCGATCTTGTGCCCGGTGACGGTCAGCGCCGCCGCGCCGGACGCGGCGAAGTCCACCGGTACCGCGCCGATCGCCTGGACCGCGTCGGTGTGCAGCGGTACCCCGTGCGTCGCTGCGATCGCGGCCAGCTCGCTGATCGGCTGCACGGTGCCGACCTCGTTGTTCGCCCACATCACGGTCACGAGTGCGGCCCGCCCGGCGTACGGTGCGAGCGCCGCGGTCAGCGCGTCCGGGCCGATCCGGCCGGCGGTGTCCGCGGCGACCTCGACGACGGTGGTGTCCTCGTGCTCGGCCATGAAGTGCGCGGCGTCGAGGATCGCGTGGTGTTCGGTGGCGCCGACCAGCAGTACGTCCCGGGCGGGGTCGGCTGCGCGGCGTGCCCAGGTGATGCCCTTGACGGCGAGGTTGTCGCTCTCCGTACCGCCGGAGGTGAAGACCACCTCGCTGGGCCGCGCACCCAGGTGCTCGGCGACCCGCTCGCGGGACTCCTCCACCGCGCGACGGGCGGCCCGGCCGCTGGTGTGCAGCGACGAGGCGTTCCCGACCCGCCCGGCGGCCTCGGCGTACGCCTGGAGGACCTCGGGCAGGATCGGCGTGGTCGCGGCATGGTCCAGGTACGCCATGCCTCGAACTCTATTGCAGGTAGGACTCGACCTCCGAGCGCGGCCGGACCCGCTCGGCGTTCGGGTCCTGGCCGGCGTCCTCCCGGGCGCGGCGCCGGCGCAGCAGGTCCCAGCACTGGTCGAGCTGCTGCTCGACGGTGGCCAGCCGGGCCCGCTCCTCGTCGCTGCCGCCGGCCTGGCGGAGCTCGTGCTCCTCCTTGACCAGCTCGTGGATCTGCCCGAGTACGTCCTTGTCGTTCATCGCCCACCCCTTAGTCGACGCTGACCGACAGTACCCGGGGAAGCGGGGCGGTCACCGGCGTACCGCGGTGATCCACTCGTGGCCGGGGTGGATCAGCTCCAGCGACGCCACCAGCCAGTCCCGGGCGTCCGCGGTCAGCAGCGGGAGCGTGGCGGCGAGGTCGTCGTCGTCCTTGGGCCGGCGGTGCTTGGCCTTCATCAGCAGCACGATCTCCGGCCGCTGGTACGGGACGCCGTCGGCGCTGCGGCCGATCGTGTCCGCCAGCGGGCGGCGGAGCCGGTCGTCGCGCTTGCAGACCCATTCGTCCCGGTCGCCCGGGTCGAGGAACGTGTCGGTGCGAAACGTCCCGGTCGCCCGTTCCGCCGTCCACACCTGCGTGTACTCCGCGGGCGGCACCCCGGACAGCCGGTACGCCCGGCCGTCGCCGACGTAGAGCATCTCGTGCGCGCCGTCGGCGAGCAGCGCGTCGCGTACGGCCGGGAAGTCGGGGCGGCAGACGGCGAACTCGATGTCCGAGTGGGCGCGTCGCGGCGCTCCGCGGTGCAGGTCGAGCGCCCAACCGCCGCAGACCCACCAGGGCACGTCGACGCCGGCCAGCCGGGCCGCCAGCTCGGTCGGCGTCCAGGCGTCCCACCTGTCCAGGTCGAGCGGGACGGGCTCCGCGGTGTGCCGCGGAGCCCGGTCGTCCGTCACCTGCCCAGTCGGCGTACCAGCGCCCAGGCGCCCGGCAGCACGCCCGCGGCCAGCGCGATCTTGATGCCGTCGCCGATCAGGAACGGCACGACGCCCACGCCGAGCGCCTGCGCGACCGGCAGGCCCGCCACGCCGACCAGCCAGGACACGCCGAACGCGTAGATCACGGCGTTGCCCGCGATCATCGTCCCGACGGTACGCAGCGGAGTGCGGTCGCCGGCCCGGCGGGCCAGCTCACCGACCAGCAGGCCGGCCGCCAGGTAGCCGAGGATGTAGCCGAACGAGGCGCCACCCGCGCCCGACGTACCGCCGGCGAACCACGGCACGCCCGCCATGCCGACCGCTAGATACAGCGCCATCGAGGTGAGCGCGCGCCACGGGCCGAGGGCCGCGGCGACCAGCAGGACGGCGAACGTCTGGCCGGTGACCGGCACCGGGCTGATCGGTTCGATCGGCACCGAGAGCTGCGCGGCGAGCCCGGTCAGCCCGGCACCGCCGGCGACCAGCAACGCGTTGCGGACAACAGAGCCGGGGATCAGGTCGGCGAGCACGTGCCGGCGTACGGCGACCGAGTTGGTGGACACCACGTCCTCCGTTGGGGGGTGAGGTCGGCCCGAACGAGCACAGGGGTACCGGGCCGGGACGGTCAGGGTCACCGACAGCCTAGGACACCGTTCGGGCGCGCCCGGGCGCGTCGCCGGGCGACGCCGGTCACGAGCGGACACCCGGCCCGGTCGGTACGCGGGCGCCGGCGCGGGCGGCCCGAAAGTCAACCCCCTGCGCCGACAGATCGCCGCCACGGACCCTGTCCGATGATCCGGCCCGCCGCACTGGGGCGGCGGGCCGGACCGGTGGTCAGAAGTGCACCCGCCAGACCTGGCCCGGCGGCAGCTTCGGGGCGCCCGGCTCCGGGACCGCACCGTCGCTGTCGGAGATGCTGTACGCCGAGACGTACACGTTGTCGTGCCGGTCGACCGCGAGGCCCGCGGGCGCCGGTACCGGCATGGTGCTGCGGTGGCAGCTCGGCGAGATGCGGACGACCTGGCCCTGCCCGTTGGCGCCGCCGATCAGTTCGGAGACGTACAGGCTGCCGTCGTGGCCGAAGGCCACGCCGGTGATGGTGGTGAAGCCGGCCTTGTCGGACCGGCAGATCGTGCCGTTCCTGCCGTAGTAGCCGAGCAGCCTGCCGCTGTGCGGGTCGACCTTCCACACCCGCGCCTCGTTCGGCTCGAAGTGCGCCAGCTCGCCGACGTACAGCGCGCCGTGCGGGCCGAACGCGAGCGACGTCGGCACGGGCTCCCGGTCGCACTGCTCACTGCGTACCCCGCCGCACCCGTGCAGCGGGAACACCGTGAACGGCCGCGCCTTGCCGCGGTCGACCAGGACCAGGTCGTTGGCGGCCGCGTCGGCGGTGACCGACCGCTTCCCGCCGAGCGACAGCACCGCGTACGGGTCGCTGTCGACCTGCAGGTGGTCGGGGTTGTACTTGCGCTCGACCGCGGCGATGTCCGCGACCGTACCGAGCCGGCCGAACCGCAGGTCGAGCAGCTTGCCGTTCTGCCAGCGCGGCAGGCTCGACGGCAACGTGACCGGGAAGTACGTCTCCTGGATCAGCAGCCGGTCGCCGGCGTTCGAGACGCCGTCGGAGCCGACCGCGGACCCGCCGTCCGGTGCGGCGCCGGACAGCAGCCCGCCGACGATCCGGTGCGGCTTCGCCTTGTACGTCCAGGCCGGGAACCGGATCAGGCTGACCGACCCGGTCGCGCCGACGCAGGTGGTGCCCTCCGGGCCGGCGAAACAGTTCTTCCCGGTGGTGGACCCGCGGCCGGCCTCCGCGACGAGCAGCGAACCGTCGCTGCCCCACGCGAGCTGCCGCGGGTTGTTGAAGCCGGTCGCGACCACGACCGGTTTCTGTTTGGCGTGCGCGCTCGCCGCGACTCCGGGCAGCGTCCAGCCGGCCACGGCCAGCGCCACCGAGCCCACGGCGAGCGGAATCGCCCTCGCCTTCCTCATGCATTCCTCCCGATTGGTGTTCGGGAGCGCCGCACCCGGGGGGAAGGGATCCATGGGGGCGTAGTGGTGGTACGGCGTCCCGGCCGACCCAGTATCGGCGGGAGACGAGGCCGATACATCCATAACCTGACGTATTGGCGACGGGACGGTGAGTATTCACCGTCCCGTCGTGTCGAGCTCGCCCGGTCAGCCCTGGCGCTTGCGGATCTCCTCGACCGCCTGCGGTACGACCTTGAACAGGTCACCAACGACGCCGAAGTCGGCCAGCTCGAAGATCGGCGCCTCGTCGTCCTTGTTGACGGCCACGATCGTCTTCGAGGTCTGCATGCCGGCCCGGTGCTGGATCGCGCCGGAGATGCCGATCGCCAGGTACAGCTGCGGCGAGACGGTCTTGCCGGTCTGGCCGACCTGGAACTGGTGCGGGTAGAAGCCGGAGTCGACCGCGGCCCGGGACGCGCCGACCGCGCCGCCGAGCAGGTCGGCCAGCTCCTCGATCAGGGCGAAGTTCTCGGCGCTGGCGACACCGCGCCCACCGGAGACGACCACCCCTGCCTCGGTCAGCTCCGGCCGGGAGCCCTTCTGCTCGGCGACCCGCTCCAGCACCGTGGCGCCCTTCGCCGCGTCGGACACCGTGGCGTCGACGCTGACCCGCTCACCGGCGGCCGGGGCCGGCTCCGGGGAGACCGAGTTCGACCGGACCGTGACGACCGGCAGGCCGTTCGCCTTCGCGGTGACGATGGTCGAGCCGGCGAACACCACCTGGGTGACGGTGCCGTCGGCGGCGATGTCGGAGACATCGGTGAGCAGCCCGGCGTCCAGCTTGACCGCCAGCCGCCCGGCGATCTCCTTGCCCTCCTGAGAGGAGGGCAGCAGCACCGCCGCCGGCGACACCTCGCCGACCAGCCGGGCCAGCACCTCCGCCTTCGGCGC
>DASXWQ010000099.1:0-38481 GCA_036503555.1 Actinocatenispora sp. | reverse complement strand
CCTGATGCGGACAGGTGTGCAGCGCCGCTCTGCACACCTGTCCGCATCACCCGGTCTGGGCGGCCCACCTTTGCTCTGCACACCAGTGCGCAGAGCAAAGGCCCGCGCAGACCCGCATGTCCGGCCCGGGGTGGTTGGCGGCGGCTGGCACGCTGTGCGCATGACCGAGCTGCCCCCGCCCGCCCCGCGCCCGATCCGCCCCCGGCGCGTCTGGTACGTCGTCGCCGTCGTCGTCCTGGTGCTCGGCGTCGCCGCGGGCGTCGGCTCCTTCCTCTACGCGCTGTCCCCGGCGACCGGCCCGGTCCAGCAGTTCGACCCGGGCCACCCGGCGCGCGTCACGCTGAACGCCGGTGACCAGCGCACGCTGTACACGCAGTCGTCCGCCGGCACCGTCACCTGCACGGCGAACCCGGACGGGCTGCGGTTGAGCGACGTGACCGGCAGCCTGACGATGAGCCGGGGCGGCGAGGACTGGGTCGGCCGGTACCAGATGCGTGCCGACAGGGCCGGCACGTACACGGTGACGTGCACCGGCGGTCAGCACCTGGCGATCGGCTCGTACTTCAGCCTGACGCGGTTGTTCGTCGGCATCCTCGGTACGTTCGTCTGCCCGGGCGGCGCGTTCCTGTTCGCCGCGATCGTGTGCCTCGTCGTGGCGCTGCGCCGGCACTTCCGCCGCAAGGCCGAGCGGAGCGGCGTCCCGCCGGCGGGGCCGAACATCACGCTGTGACCGGCGGACCGCGTGGTTCGCTGCGTCGTGCCGTGCGGCCGGTCGACGCCCGGGTCCGTGTTGCCGCGCCGGAACCGGTTGGCTCGGCTCGCGCCGCGGGACCAGGGCCGGCCGGCGCTGTGGACGGGCCAGCCGGCCGGGTCAGCCGGCGTCGGCGGGGCCGAAGGCGGCGCGGCGGCCGGCGGCGATCCGGCGCGGCTGCGGCTTGGCGTACCGGGTGAGGAGCAGGACGGCGGACAGCGCGAGGACGAAGCCGACGCACGCGAGCCACGCCTTGCCGGGCCGGATCCCGTCGCCGAGGAACAGCACGCCGACGACCGCGGCCGGTACGGCGGACGCCGCGTCCATGGACGCGACCGCGGCGGTGGCGCTGCCGCGCTGCATGGCGAGGCCGAGCAGCAGCTGAGCCAGCACCGAGTGCAGGACGAGCAGGTAGAGCAGCGGGCTGAGAAACAGCTCCTCGACGGTGGTTGCGCCGGCGAGCGGGCGGGACGCGATCGCCGCGGCGCCGAACGCCAGGCCGGCGAGCGAGCCGAGCGCGACGGAGCCGGGCCCGCCCCGCAGCCGTACGGCGAGCAGAGCGAGCGCGCCGATCGCGCCGAGCGCGCAGAACAGCACGACGCCGCCGGCCATGCCGATCCGGTGGGCCGGGCCGGGCCGGGCCGCGAGTACCTGGGCGGCGATGCCGGCGGACAGCAGCGCCAGCAGGACCAGCTCGGTGGCGACGATGCGCCAGCGCAGCAGCAGGATGCCCAGCAGCGCCATCACCCCGACACCGGCCGCCGAGCTGGCCTGGACCAGGAACAGCGGCAGGTCACGCCGGGCGAGGAAGGCGAGCAGGAACCCGACGAACTGCAGCGCCACCCCGATCACGTACGTCCGGTGCCCGGCCAGGCGCACGAACAGCCCCGGGTGCAGCGTGTCGTGCACCCGGACGCGGTTCGCCGCGATGGACTGGAGCAGGTTGGCTACGCCGTACGCCAGGATCATCGCGGCCAGGCACAGCCAACCGACAGAAATCACGCGGCGAGAATAGGCGGTCGACGCGAACGCATCGACACCGGTGAGTGTCCGCAGGTCGTCGGGCACATCCGGGGCGTGGCCGGTTCGTACCGGTTCCGGTGGGTACGGTCGGTCACGCGTCGCCCAGCGCGTCCAGCACGTCGGCGTGCAGCGCGCCGTTGGTGGCGACTGCGCTGCCGGCGCCGGGTGCGGGCGCGCCGGCCAGGTCGGTGAACGTACCGCCGGCCTCGGTGACGATCGGAATGAGCGCGGCCACATCCCACAGGGACAGCTCGGGCTCGACCATGACGTCCAGCGCACCCTCGGCGAGCAGCATGTACCCGTAGAAGTCGCCGTACGCCCGGCTGCGCCAGGACTGCCGCATCAGCGACAGCATCCCGTCGAGCTTGCCGCGCTGCTCCCAGCCGCCGAGCGACGAGTAGCAGAACGACGCGTCGGCCAGCCGGGACACCCCGGACACCTGCAGCTTGCTGGCGTGCGTGACGTTGCGCCCGGCGTACGCGCCGTGGCCCATCGCGGCCCACCAGCGGCGACCCAGCGCCGGCGCGCTGACCAGCCCGACCACCGGCTGGCCGCCGGCGAACAGGGCGATCAGCGTCGCCCACACCGGTACGCCGCGCACGAAGTTCGCCGTACCGTCGATCGGGTCGATGATCCACTGCCGGTTCCCGCGCCACGCCACCGGATCGGTCGGGCCGAACTCCTCGCCGAGTACCGAGTCGCGCGGCCGCGCCCGGGACAGCGAGGAGCGGATGGAGTCCTCGACCGACTTGTCCGCGTCGGTGACGGGCGTCAGGTCCGGCTTGGACTCGACCCGCAGGTCGAGTGCCCGGAACCGGGCCATGGAGATGCCGTCGGCGGCGTCGGCCAGCACGTGAGCCAGCGAGAGGTCGTCGCCGTAGTCGTTGCGGGCGCGGGTCATGCCGAGCACTCTACGGTCTGCGCGCGTACGCGCACTTCATCCGGATCCCCCGTCCGGCCAGACCCGCCGGCCCAGCGGCGGACCCGTGGGCCCCGGTCCACCGGGCGGGCCGCCCGGCCACTTCCGGATATTCTGGGCGGCGATGAACCCTGAAGGTATCTGCCGGCTGCTGGCCGAACCCGAGCGGCTCAAGGCGTACGCCGCGGTCGCGCTGGGCGCGGCGACCCCCTCGGACGTGGCCGCCGCGAGCGGTCTCGCCGCCCGCGACGTGGTGCGGGCCCTGGCCGCACTGACCGACCGCGGCCTGATCGCCGAGGCGGACGGCCGTCTCTCGGCGGACCTCGGCGTCTTCAAGACCGCGGTACGCGACAACCTGGCGCCGACCGAGCAGGTCCGGCTCGACCCGGACGCGGAGCGGGACTCGGTGCTCCGGGCGTTCATCGCGGAGGGTCGGCTGGTCAGCATCCCCACCGCGCGCGGCAAGCGCCGGATCGTGCTGGAGCACCTGGCCACCTGCTTCGAGCCCGGCGTGCGGTACCCGGAGCGCGCGGTCGACGCCGTCCTGCGCGCCTGGTACCACGACTACGCGTCGCTGCGGCGCTACCTGGTGGACGAGGACATGATGGCCCGGGACCACGGCGTCTACTGGCGTGCGGGCGGGCCGGTCGACGTGTGACGGCGCCCCCGCCGACGGGACGGGGGCGCCGCGGGCGGTGCCGGGTCAGTCGTGGTTCGTGGCGAGCGCCTTGAGGCGGGTGGCGTCGCCGTTGAAGTAGTCCTGGTCGCCGGGGAGCGTGCCGGAGTCGGCGTACTGCCACATGGTCCAGGTGGCGGTGCCGGCCGGGATCGAGCTCGGCGGCGTGGACCGGTAGATCGCGATCCAGAACGGGTTGGTGGACGCGAACGCCGACGAGTTGCCGGTGCAGCTGCTCCACCAGTCGAACGTCGTGTAGATCATCGGGTACTTGTTGTACTTGGCCTTGATGGTGTTGGAGAAGTCGCGGATCCAGCTGACCATGCCGGCCTGCGACAGCCCGTAGCAGGTGCCGCCGGAGTACGGGTTGTACTCGATGTCGAGCGCGGGCGGCAGCGTCTTGCCGTCGGCGGACCAGCCGCCGCCGTGCGCGGCGAAGTAGTTCGCCTGGGTGGCGCCGGAGGAGACGTTCGGCCGGGCGAAGTGGTACGCCCCGCGGATCATCCCCACGTTGTACGAGCCGTTGTACTGCTGAGCGAAGTACGCGTTCGTGTACGACGTGCCCTCGGTCGCCTTGACGTAGGCGAACCGCCCGCCGTTGTTGTAGGCGGCGGACCAGTTGACGTTGCCCTGGTACGACGAGACGTCCATGCCCTTGACGTACGTCGCCGCCTGGGCGGGTGCGGCGAACCCGAGGCCGAGCGCCGCGGCGGCGACCGCGGCGAGCGCGCCGAGCAGCGCGCGTCTGACGTGTCGAGCTGGGGAACCGGTCATGGCAGTACCTCCCGTGACACCAGCCGCGCGAGGGGGTGAAGCGGCTGGTTCGCGATCAGGTTCCCATTCGGTGCGTTTCCGCTCAAGACGTTCTGGCAAAATTCTTCTTTACCATCGCCCTAAGTGGTGACTTCCGCCGTCCTGGTCACGCACCGACGCGAACCGGCGCCCGTCCGGTGTGGACGGGCGCCGGTTCGACGGGCGCGGTGAGGGGACTCAGTCGTGGTTCGTGGCGAGCGCCTTGAGGCGGGTGGCGTCACCGTTGAAGTAGTCCTGGTCGCCGGGGAACGTGCCGGAGTCGGCGTACTGCCACATGGTCCAGGTGCCGGTGCCGGCCGGCGGCGTCGGCGCCGTCGAGGAGTACTTCGCGATCCAGAACGGGTTCGTCGCGGCGAACGCGCTGGAGTTGCCCGTGCAGGTCGTCCACCAGTCCAGCGTCGTGTAGATCATCGGGTACTTGTTGTACTTGGCCTTGATGGTGTTGGAGAAGTCGCGCACCCAGCTCACCATCGACGCGGCCGACAGCCCGTAGCAGGTGCCGCCCGAGTAGGGGTTGTACTCGATGTCGAGCGCGGGCGGCAGCGTCTTGCCGTCGGCGCTCCAGCCGCCGCCGTGCGCGGCGAAGTAGTTCGCCTGCGTGGCGCCGGAGGAGATGTTCGGCCGGGCGAAGTGGTACGCCCCGCGGATCAGGCCCGCGTTGTACGACCCGTTGTAGTTCGCCGCGAAGTTCGGGTCGGTGTACGACGTGCCCTCGGTCGCCTTGACGTACGCGAAGCTCGCGCCGTTGTTCTTGACCGTCGTCCAGTTGATCGTGCCCTGGTAGTGCGAGACGTCCAAACCCTTCAGGTACGTCGCGGCCTGCGCCGGCGTCGCGAGGCTGAGGGACGTCACGGCCACCGCGGCGACCGACAGGGCTGCGAACAGTACGCGTCTGGCACGACGCGCCAGGGAACCGGTCATCGGTAACCTCCCATGGACTCCAGCCACCAGGGGTGATCGGGCTGGACACGGCACAGATTCCCAGGACCTTCGGGTCAGCTCAAGACTTACCGGCAAATTTATTCTAAATATTCGCCAGATCGGTTACTTTCGACCGTGTCGGTTTCGCGCGCCTTGTCGTCAGCCGGGCCGGCCATGCGGCGCGCCCTGGCGTCCGGCGTACCGCCCCAGGGTCAGCTCTCGCCGGCGCGCGACGCCAGCAGCCGCCGGTACGAGGCGAGCCGGTGCGCCGACGCGTCGCCCGCCGCGACGAGCGCGTCGAGCCCGCAGCCGGCCGCGCCCTCGTGGTGGTCGCAGCCGGGCGGGCAGTCCGCCGCACCGGCCGCGAGGTCCGGGAACCCGTGCAGCAGCGTCTCCGCCGACACGTGCGCCAGCCCGAACGAGCGCACCCCCGGCGTGTCCACCAGCCAACCGTCCACATCGGACAGTGGCAGGGCGACCGCACTGGTCGACGTGTGCCGGCCCTTACCGACCGCGCTCACCCCGCCGACCGCCCGGTCCGCACCCGGGATCAGCCGGTTCACCAGCGTCGACTTGCCCACGCCGGAATGCCCGACCAGCACCGACAGCGCACCGGAAAGCCGGGCCAGCAACGGGTCCAGCGGCTCGTCCGGCCGGCACGTCACCGCGTCCAGCGCGAGGTCGGCGTAGTACTCCGTCAGGCGCGCGTGCTCGGCGTCCGCCGCCGGCAGGTCCGCCTTCGTCAGGCACAGCAGCGGCCGGACGTCCGCGTCGTACGCCGCGACGAGGCACCGGTCCACGAACCCGGTGCGCGGCGGCGGGTCCTGCAACGAGCAGACGATGACGAGCTGGTCCGCGTTCGCCACCACGATCCGCTCGTACGGGTCGTCGTCGTCGGCGGTGCGCCGCAGCACCGAGACCCGCGGCTCGATCCGGACGATCCGGGCCAGGCTCCCCGGCCCCCCGCTCAGGTCACCGACCAGCGCGATCCGGTCGCCCACCACCACCGACTTGCGGCCCAGCTCCCGCGCCCGCATCGCCGTGATCGTCTCGCCGTCGTCCAGCACGCAGGTGTAGCGGCCCCGGTCGACGCCGACCACGAAACCGGACGTCGCGTCGGAGTGCCGCGGCCGGATCCGGGTACGGGGGCGGGACGGACGGCCGGGGCGCACCCGCACGTCGTCCTCGTCGTACTCCCGGCGTCGTACCGGTGTCATCGCCCGCTCCGGCCCGCTCCGCGGCGCCCGGCGGGCCCCTCGTGCAGCGACCATAGCCGGCCGGGATCACGGGCCGCCGCCGGTTCGGGTCGCCGCGCCCTCAGGCCGGCGCTCCCAGCATCCGCCGCCACAGGCCGGGGAAGTCCGGCAGGCTCTTCGCGGTGCACGACACGTCGGACAGCACCACACCCGGTACGGCGAGGCCGAGCACCGCCCCGGCGTGCGCGAGCCGGTGGTCGGCGCGGGTGTCGAACGCGCCGCCGGACAGCCGACCCGGCGTGATCCGTACCCCGTCGGCCACCTCGGTCACCGCGCCGCCCAGCGGGCCGATCGCCGCCACCAGCCCGGACACCAGGTCCCGCGCGCCGGGCGCGATCCCCCGCAGGTACGACGGGCCGTCGGCCAGTGCGGCGAGCGCGGTCAGCACCGGTACCAGCTCGCCGAGCCGGCACACGTCGGCGTCGACGCCGTGCAGCACGCCGCCGCCGCGTACGGTCAGGCCCTCGGTGGACTGCGCGCAGTGGGCGCCGAACTCGGTCAGCACTCCGAGCAGCGCCGAGCCCGGCTGGGCGGTACGCGTCGGCCAGCCCGGCACCGTGACCTGCCCGCCGGTGACCAGCGCGGCGGCGAGGAACGGGGCGGTGGCGACCAGGTCCGGCTCGATCGTCCAGGCCCGGCCGAACAGCCGGCCCGGCTCGACCTCCCACACGTTCGGGGTCGTGTCGTCGATGCCGGCGCCGGCGGCGCGGAGCATCGCCACGGTCAGCTCGACGTGCGGCGCGGTGGACAGCGGCGGCCCGTCGTGCCGCAGGACCAGGCCGTGGTCGAAGTCGGGGCCGGCGAGCAGCAGCCCGGACACCATCTGACTGGACGCCGACGCGTCGAGTACGACGTCGCCGCCGGGCACCCGGCCGATGCCCTGCACGGTCAGCGGCAGCCCACCGGACTCGGTGGACACCGCGATGCCCAGCTCGCGCATCGCGTCGAGCTGCGGCCCGAGCGCCGCGGTACGCAGCACGTCGGAGCCGTCGAACGACACCGGCCCGTCGGCCAGCCCGGCGACCGGCGGCAGGAAGCGCATCGCCGTACCGGAGCCTTCGACGTCGACGTGCACCGGCCCGGCCAGCGGGCGGGGGCGCAGCAGCCACTGCTCGTCGTCCACGCTCGACACGTGGCAGCCCATCGTGCGCAGCCCGCGCGCGAGCACGATGCTGTCGCGGGACTCGGACGGATGCGTGAGCGTGGTCGGGCCGACCGAGACCACGGCCAGCATCAGGGCCCGCGCCGTCATCGACTTCGAGCCGGGCACCCTGACCCGCGAGTGCACCGCGACCGTCGCTGCGGGCGCGGGCCAGCGCAGCGGAGCCGCCGCCCAACCCCGCCGACCGGTACGCCGGGCCGGACGTGGCGCTGGCCCCGCCGTGCCCGATTCATTCCCCAGCGGCATCGCTGCTTCACTGTTCGTGGCCATGATCCCAGTCTGCCGGGTAGACGCACTGTCGCGCCCGTTCAGCTGGTTGTCGGAATTCGGCGCTCACACGCCGCTCGCCGCCCACCGGTCGGCGGTAGTTTCGGTGTCGTGTGTGGACGATACGCGTCGACGCGTGGGGCGGGCCAGCTCGCGGACTTCTTCGACGCCGTGGACGACACGGGCGGGGTCGTCGAACCGGCCGAAGAGTTGCGGCCGACCGACCAGGTGCCCATCGTGCGGCACTCCGCGACCGGCCGGGCCGTGGTGGCGGTCCGCTGGGGGCTGCTGCCGCCGTGGGCGGCCGACCGCCGGGCCGCGTCCCGCATGATCAACGCGCGGGCGGAGACGCTCGCCGAGGCCCGGGCGTACCGGGGCCCGTTCGCGCGGCGCCGCTGCCTCGTCCCCGCCGACGCCTGGTACGAGTGGCGGCGTGCGCCGGAGCTGCCCGCGCCGCTCAAGCACGAGCTGGCCGCCGCCGACGGCCGTCCGCTCGCGTTCGCCGGCCTGTACGAGGAGGGCTCGGACCGGTTCCCGCCGACGTGCACGATCGTCACGACCGCGGCGCTCGGCCGGCTCGTCGACGTGCACGACCGGATGCCGCTGCTGCTGGCGCCGTACAGATGGGATGACTGGCTGGACTGCGCGGGTACCCCGGACCCGGGGCTGCTCGCCCCGCCCGGCCCGGACGTGCTGGCCGGACTGACGGTGCGCCCGGTCGGCCCGCAGACACCGTACGTGACGCCCACGCTCTTCTGACGAGAGCGCCGGATCGGCCGCGCGCAACCCGTTTTCCGTGTCTTATGTGCGTTTTCGTACGGACCGTGGTTCAAGGCGCGCCGACAAACCTTGCGTACGGTCTGTGCCGTGGGGTAAAACACAGCGCCGACGACTTGCTCGTCGCACCCCCCACCAGAGGCCCACCAGTTCCGGAGGTGGCACATGACCCGGGCGCGGATGCCCCGCCCGCACGAGGTCGCGGCGGCATGCCGAGATCCTCGGATGCTCAAGGCGCGGCGCGACCGGTTGGCCGATCTGGCCTGGCGAGCGCGTGGGCGCTGCCAGGCCGTCGACCCGGAGACGTTCTTCCCCGCGCCGAGCGAGCCGGCCGACGTCGCGCTCGCCCTGTGCCGGGCCTGCGACGTGCAGGGCTCCTGCCTGGCCTGGGCGCTCGACCAGGGCGACTGCAACGGTGTGTGGGGTGGCACCACTCCGCGGGAAAGACGCGCCATGCTGGTGGCATGGCGGTTGGAACGCGAGGCGGAGCCGGCACCCGTGCCCTGAGGACCCTGCGGGTCGACACCTCCCGCGGCCCGGCCGAGGCCGACCTCGTCGTACCCCGTGCGCCCCGGTCGCTGCTCGTCCTCGGGCACGGCGCGGGCGGCGGCGTGGACGCGGTCGACCTGGTGGCCGTGCGCGACGCGGCGTACGCGGCGCACGTCGCGGTGGCCCGCGTGACCCAGCCGTACCGCGTCGCCGGCAGGCGGGCCCCGGCGCCCGCGACGCACCTGGACGAGGCGTACGGCGAGGTCGTGGCGGCATTGCGGGCGGAGCTGCCGCGCCGGCTCCCGCTGGTCGTCGGTGGCCGGTCGTCCGGCGCGCGCGTCGCCTGCCGTACGGCCGCGGCGCTCGGCGCGGTCGGTGTGCTGGCGCTGGCGTTTCCGCTGCACCCGCCGGGCAGGCCGGAGAAGACGCGGCTGCCCGAGCTCGCCACCGGGCTGCCGACGCTGGTCGTCAACGGCGACCGGGACCCGTTCGGCGTCCCGCCCACCACCGGCACCGTCCACGTCGAGGTACGCCCCGGCGAACGGCACGGCCTCAGTGTCGATCCCGCCGCCGTCGCCCGGGTCGCCGTGGACTGGCTCGCCGGCCACGGCTGGGCGCGTACCTGACCGACCGTGAGCCGGGCCACTGGAATGTCGCCGCGCTCGTGGGCGTTTGCACGGGCAGACGCCTCGGACTGCCGTGGCCCGGGGCCGGAGGGAGCGATGTGGTGGTAACGGCTCGTAGTGGTAGGGCGGGCGATTCGGCCCGGCTCCGTACCCTGCTGGCGGGACCCGACTGGACGCCCGAAGTGTCCCAGGCCACCCCCGCGGCGACGCCGGGCGGCGCTGCTGCTTCCGGCGTATCCTCGGCGCAGGTGCGGTCGAGGGGGGACGAGGACGTGACGCGTACCGAGACGCCGGAGCGCCGGCGAGCCCGGTTTGAGCAGGACGCGATGCCGTTCGTGGACCAGCTCTACGCTGCTGCCCTGCGGATGACCCGCAACCCGGCCGACGCCGAGGACCTGGTGCAGGAGACGTACCTCAAGGCGTTCGCGGCCTTCCACCAGTTCCAGGAGGGCACGAACCTCAAGGCGTGGCTCTACCGCATCCTCACCAACACGTACATCAACTCGTACCGGCGCCGGCAGCGTCAGCCCGTGCAGGCGCCGACCGAGGAGATCACGGACTGGCAGCTCGCGGAGGCCGGCTCGCACTCGTCCAGCGGACTGCGGTCCGCCGAGACCGAGGCGCTCGACCGGCTGCCCGACTCGGACGTCAAGGACGCCCTGCAGCGGCTGCCCGAGGAGTTCCGGCTCGCCGTCTACCTGGCCGACGTCGAAGGCTTCTCCTACAAGGAGATCGCCGAGATCATGGACACCCCGATCGGCACGGTCATGTCCCGCCTGCACCGGGGCCGCCGGAACCTCCGTCAGATGCTGGAGACGTACGCCGGTGACCGCGGCATTTCCCGTTCGGCCGCCGCGCCGGCCGGGCAGGAGGTGTGACGTCGTGACCGCGTATGGCCGGCCGGACGGGCGAAGCGAGGTGCGCTCGTGAGCTGCGGAGATCCCCACGAGACGGACTGCCGCGACGTGCTCGCCGAGGTCTATCTCTATCTCGACCTCGAATGCAGCGACGATCGCCGGGACGTGATCCGCGAGCACCTCGACGAGTGCTCGCCGTGCCTGCGGGAGTTTGGCATCGAGCAGGAGGTGAAGGTGCTGGTGGCCCGCTGCTGCGGCGGGGAGCACGCACCGAGCGAGCTGAAGGCGCGGCTCGTCGCCCGCCTGAACGAGCTCGTCACCGAGGCCGACTCCCGCGAGTACCTGGCCGAATAGCACATGATCCGCCCCGCGACAGCGGTGCGGATCATGCGTCTCGGGCTGGCCCGCCCTTACGAGTTGGGGCGCTTGCCATGGTTGGCGGCGTTCTTCTTACGAGCCTTCTTCCTGCGCGACTTCTTGGCCATCGGTCCTCCTCGGCGACTTCTCCGGGGCGCCGTGGCTCGGCGCCTGCCTCCAGACGCTCCAGGCTACCGGCGCCCACCGGCGTACCCACGGGTGGTGGCTGTGATCGTCGGCGCGTAACCGGCGGGTACCGCTGGCGTCCGGTCCGGTCATGATTGGATACGCGGGCGCGGGGACGCCGACCCGTGCCTGACGTGAGGAAACCGGGAGGTTCTCAATGGCCGACGAGATCCGCGCCGAGATGGTGGCCAACGTGTGGAAGGTGGTCGCTTCGGCCGGTGACTCGGTGGACGACGGCGACACGCTCGTCATCCTGGAGTCGATGAAGATGGAGATCCCGGTGGTGGCGGAGTCGGCCGGCACCGTCGCGAGCATCAACGTCAACGAGGGTGACGTCGTCCAGGAGGGCGACCTCATCGCCGTCGTCGAGTAGGCGCCGGATGAGTGTGATCGTGCGGCCGGCCCGTCCCGAGGAGTACGAGGCGCTGGGCCGGATCACCGTGGGCGCGTACCACGCGGCGGACCAGATCGCCGCGGGCACCGGGTACGACGCGGAGCTGGCGGACTGCGCGTCCCGGGCCGCGGGTGCCGACCTGCTCGCCGCGGTCGACGACGAGACCGGCGCGGTACTGGGCGGGGTGACGTTCTGCCTGCCCGGCTCTCCGTACGCGGAGCTGGCGCGGCCGGACGAGGCGGAGTTCCGGATGCTGGCGGTGGACCCGGCCGCGCAGGGGCGGGGTGTCGGCGCGGCGCTGGTCGCGGAGTGCGTGGCGCGTGCGGCGAGGGCCGGTCGGCGTGGCCTGGTGCTGTGCACCCGGGACACCAACTCCGCCGCGCAGCGTCTGTACGAGCGGTTCGAGTTCGAGCCGGATCCGGCGCGCGACTGGGCACCGGTGCCGGGCGTGACGCTGCTCGCGTGGCGGCGTCAGGTGGAGGTGGCCGCCGAGGCGGGCTGACGCCGAAGTTTGCCGGGACGGGCGGGGACATTTCACGTGTCTCCGCCCTTTTCGCTGCCCTGTCCGGCCCGTTCGCGCGGCGCCGTGCTCGTACGGCGGTGATCCGCGCGCCGCGGCTGCGCGCACCTGATGACTCGTCACTGCACGTTCGAGCGCGATAGTTGGCAACTTCGCGCGTACTCGTGCAGAATTCCAGCAGGATCTGCGCGCCCGTGTCGGAGGAGAGGAAGTCAGATGGCTGAGCATGCCGAGGGTCGGAGCCGGCCCGGCGGGGGCATGGCGACCGACATCGCCGAGCAGGCGGAGGGATACTCGCGGCTGCTCGGCGCCGGATTCGAGGAGATCCAGAAGGTGTCGCGCCGGATCGCCGAGCTGAAGCCGCGCTTCGTGCTGTTCACCGCGCGCGGCACCAGCGACCACGCCGCGCTCTACGCCGCGTACCTGACGGAGATCCGGCTCGGCATCCCCACCGGGCTCGCCTCGCCGTCCGCGATCACGGTGTACGGGGCGCGGCCCGACCTGCGCGACGCGCTCGTCGTGGGCGTCAGCCAGAGCGGCGGATCGCCGGATCTGACCGAGGTCGTACGGGTGGCCCGGGACGCCGGCGCGCACACGCTGGCGGTGACCAACAACGCCTCCTCGCCGCTGGCCGAGATCGCCGAGATGCACGTCGACGTGCTGGCCGGCAAGGAGCGCGCGGTCGCCGCGACGAAGACGTACACCGCCGAGCTGCTGGCGTTGCTGCTGCTGGTCGAGGGCGTACGCGGGCTGGACGCGACGGACCGCGCCGAGCTGGACCGGCTGCCGGAGCTGGCCCGCGGCGTACTGGCCGACCCGACGGCGGGTGAGCTCGCCGCGCGGTACCGGTTCGCCGACCGGCTCGTCACGACCGGGCGGGGATACGCGTACCCGACGGCGCGGGAGACGGCGCTGAAGCTGATGGAGACGAGCTACCTGTCGGCGCTGGCGTTCTCCGGCGCGGACCTGCTGCACGGGCCGTTGGCCATGGCCGACCCGGACGTACCGGTGCTGGCGGTGGTCGGGAGCGGGCCGGGTGGCGCGGCGATGGGCGAGGTGCTGGGGCGGCTGGCGGAGCGGCGGGCGGACGTGCTGACCGTCGGGTCCGGCGACGCGCCCGCCGGTGCCGTACGCATCCCGACGCCGCGGGTCGACGAGCGGTTCTCGCCGCTGCTGGACATCCTGCCGTTGCAGCAGCTTGCGCTGTCGCTGGCGATCGCCCGGGGTGAGGACCCCGACGCGCCGCGTGGCCTGAAGAAGGTCACCGAGACGCTCTGACCCGCGTCACCTGCATCGACGGCCCGGGCACGCGGAGTGCCCGGGCCGTCGCGCGTGTTTGGTCGACTGGACGACCGGGTAATCCAACCCCTTTACGCTTTAGTGAGACGAGTCACGTAGACGTAACGAAACGACGAGCAGGCCGTGCGGGATCGCTCCAGAGTCGGCGTGGTACGCGGCAAAGGGACGAAGATGGGCGGTATGTCGTCCGTTAGGGTCCGGAGCGCGGGCGGACGTCTCCACCCGGAGACGTCCGACGATTCGCGTGGGCCGACGGCGGCGCGGCGCGGACAGACCCGAGATCCCCGGCCCGAGGCGGGCCGAGGCCGTCGCGAGAGGACGGTGACCGGTTGAGCTTCTGGGAGTACATCAAGAACCGGCAGGAACTGCTCAGTTTCGAGACCTACCAGCACGCGAGCATGGTCTTCCAGTGCCTGCTGCTGGCGACCGCGATCGGCCTGATCATCGCGGTCATCACGTACCGCAGCAAGACCGCCTCCGCGGTCGCGACAGGGATCGCCGCGGTGCTGTTCACGATTCCGTCGTTCGCGCTGTTCGGACTGCTCATCCCCGCGTTCGGCCTCGGCACCACGCCGTCGGTCATCGCGCTGGTGCTGTACGCGCTGCTGCCGATCGTCCGCAACGCGGTCGTCGGTATGTCCAATGTGGACCCCGCGCTGGTCGACGCGGCACGCGGCATGGGGATGAGCCGGCTGCGCGTCCTGTTCAAAGTGGAAATGCCGCTCGCCTGGCCGGTCATCCTGACCGGCATCCGGGTGTCGGCCCAGCTGATCATGGGCGTCGCGGCCATCGCGGCGTACGTGTCGGGGCCGGGACTCGGCGAGCAGATCTTCTCCGGCCTGGCCCGCCTCGGCGGCGCCAACGCGGTCAACTCCGCGCTCGCCGGCACCGTCTTCATCATCGTGCTCGCGCTCATCTTCGACGCGTGCTTCGTCCTCATCGGACGCTTGACCACATCGAGGGGAATCCGTGGCTGACAACGCAAACGGCTCTGGCGGTGCCGCCCACGGCGTCGAGATCGAGCTGCGCAACCTGACGAAGCGGTACCCGGGACAGGCGAAGGCCGCCGTCGACGCCGTGACGATGACGATCCCGGCCGGGGAGATCGTCGCCCTGGTCGGCCCGTCCGGGTGCGGCAAGACGACCACGATGAAGCTGATCAACCGGCTGATCGAGCCGACCGGCGGCGAGATCTTCATCGGCGGCCAGGACGCGCGCAAGACACCGGCCGACACGCTGCGCCGGCACGTCGGGTACGTGATCCAGCAGGGCGGCCTGTTCCCGCACATGACCATCGCCGAGAACGTGTCGCTCGTTCCGAAGATGCTGAAGTGGGACAAGAAGCGGATCTCAGACCGCGTCGACGAGATGCTGGAGCTGGTCGGGCTGGAGCCGGCCGACTACCGGGAACGCTATCCCCGCCAGCTTTCCGGCGGCCAGCAGCAGCGGGTCGGTGTGGCCCGCGCGCTCGCCGCGGACCCGCCCGTACTGCTGATGGACGAGCCGTTCGGCGCGGTCGACCCGATCACCCGCGGCCGACTCCAGGACGAGCTGCTGCGGCTGCAGGAGGAGCTGCACAAGACGATCGTCTTCGTCACGCACGACTTCGACGAGGCGGTGAAGCTCGGCGACCGGATCGCCGTGCTGTCCGAGGGATCGCACATCGTGCAGTACGCCGAGCCGGCGGAGATCCTCGCCCGACCGGCGAACGACTTCGTCCGCGGCTTCATCGGCGAGGGTGGTGCGATGAAGCTGTTGCACGTCACGCGGATCGCGGACGTCGACCTGGGTACCGGGATCACGGCCGAGGCGACCGACGACGCCGCGACCGTCCACAGTCGACTCACCGAGGCCGAGGAGCCGTGGGCGGTCGTTCTGGACAAGAACTCCTCCCCGGTCCAGTGGGCGAGCATCGAGGACCTGGTCGGGAAGACCGGACCGGTGTCGGAGTTCGGGACCCCGATCCGTACGACCATCTCCGGGCGCGCCAACCTGCAGGCCGGGTTGGAGGCGCTGCTCGGCTCGGACACCGACTTCGTGCCGGTGACGCGGCGCCGGAAGTACATCGGGCTGGTGTCGCTGAACACCGTGCAGGTGGCCATCCAGCAGCTCCGCGAGCAGGCGAAGCAGCAGTCGGCGGCGCCCGCCGCAGTCGGGGAGCGCGGCGCATGAGCGAGCGTGAGCGAGCGAATCATTGGTGCTGTGCGTTGGTGCCTCGTGGCGGCTCGGAGCGAAGCGAGGAGCCGGCATGAGTGCGCGTGAGCGAGCGAATCGTTGGTGCTGTGCGTTGGTGCCTCGTGGCGGCTCGGAGCGAAGCGAGGAGCCGGCATGAGCATCACGCCCGACACGAAGACCGGCATCGCCGAGCTCGAACCGTCGGCCGCCGTCAAGCTCAAGCCCCGCCGCCGCTGGTACCTCGTCGGTACCCCGGTGCTGATCGCCGTGGTGCTGCTCGTCGACTGGCTGTACGTGCGGTCCACGCATCCGGACGCCAACGCCCGCACCACGCTGCAGTTCTCGTACATGATGACGAAGCTGGGCGAGCACATGAAGCTGACCGTGGTGGCCGGCGTCATCGTGCTGCTGATCGCCATCCCGCTCGGGATCCTGTTGTCCCGCAAGGGAATGCGCGTCGCGTCGCCGATCGTGTTGGCGCTGGCGAACATCGGGCAGGGCGCGCCGGCCATCGGCATCATCGTGCTGCTGGCCGTCCTGTGGAAGACCGGGTTCGAGGTCGCCGTCGTCGCGCTCGTCATCTACGCGGTGCTGCCGTCGCTGCGCAACACGATGGTCGGCCTGCAACAGATCGACCCGGCGCTCAAGGAGGCCGGCCGCGGTATCGGCATGTCCGCCGCGGCGGTCCTGTTCAAGGTCGAGCTTCCGCTCGCGGTGCCCGTGATCCTCGCCGGCGTACGCACCACGCTGGTGCTGCTGATCGGCGTCGCCGCGCTGTCGTCGCTGATCGGCGCGGGCGGGCTCGGCGAGATGATCAGCACCGGCGTCCAGCTCCAGCGGTACAACGTGCTCGTCACCGGCAGCGTGCTCGTCGCCTGCCTGGCGCTGTTCGTCGACTGGCTGGCCGGGCTCGCCGAACGCTACCTGCGTCCGAAGGGAATCAAGGCATGAGACTGGTGCGCGGGATGCCCGCGGCGGTCGCGGTCGCGGCGGTGCTGACGCTCGTCGCGACGGGATGCGGGTTGAAGCCGGCGTCGCAGTTCTCGCCGGACGTGACCGGGAAGTCCATCAAGTCCGGCAGCCTGAGTGGCGCGACGCTGTCAGTGACGTCGAAGGACTTCACCGAACAGATCCTGCTCGGCAAGATCACCGTACTGGCGCTCAAGGCGGCCGGCGCGAAGGTCGTCGACAAGACGAACGTGCAGGGCAGCATCAACTCCCGCAAGGCGATCGAGCGCGGCGAGGCCGACATGGGCTGGGAGTACACCGGCACCGCCTGGATCACGTACATGGGCGAGTCGAAGCCGGTCCCGGACCCGCAGAAGCAGTACGACGTGGTGAAGAAGAAGGACGCGGCGGACCACCAGATCGACTGGCTGTCGTACGCGCCGTTCAACAACACGTACGCGATGGCGGTCACCGGGCCGAACGCCAAGAAGTACGGCCTGAAGTCGTTGTCGGACATCAAGAAGGTGCCGCCGGCACAGCGGACCTTCTGCCTGGAGACCGAGTTCTTCTCGCGGGTCGACGGGTTCTCCGGGATGCTCAAGGCGTACGGGCTGCCGAAGCCGCCGTCGAGTCAGGTCAAGAAGCTCAGCACCGGCGTGGTCTACGACGCGACGGCGAAGGGTACGTGCCTGTTCGGCGAGGTGTTCGACACCGACGGCCGGATCCCGGCGTTGCACCTGACGACGCTGGCGGACGACAAGCACTTCTTCCCGATCTACAACCCGGCGCTGACGGTCCGCCAGTCGGTGATGGACAAGTATCCGCAGATCGCGGACATCGAGAAGCAGATCGCCGCGAGGCTGTCCACCAAGGTGATGCGGACGCTGAACGCGAAGGTCGACGTCGAGGGCCAGGAGCCGGTGCTCGTGGCGCGCGACTGGCTGCGCTCCGAGGGGCTCATCAAGTAAGCGGCCCTGACCGTCCACAGTGGCATGTCCACTGTGGACGGTCAGAGGCTGTCGACGATGCCGGAGAGCACCGGCAGGATGCGGTCGAGCCAGGCGGGCGTGATCTGCCCGGTCTGCCAGCACAGCAGGGTGGTCCCGGCGAGCCGGACCGCCGGCGGATACGCCGAGCCGAGCTGCGCGACGAACCACGCCATCAGCCCGGGCGTCAGCACCCGCGCCCGGAACGCCGGGTCGGCGGCCCGCACGTCGTATCCGGCGAAGAACCGCTGCACCAGCGGCGTCGACTCGTCGAGCTGCCGCGGCCAGAACTTGGGCGTCACCGCGAGAACCGGCGCGACCAGGGTGAGCCGCACCGACACCACCGCGTTCAGCTCGATGCTGGGCCGGCTGCCGGCGACGACCCGGGTACGCAGCTCGAAGGCCATCGCTGGCTGCGTCCGCACCCGGCCGTGCAACAGCAGCCGGGCCAGGTGCTGGCGGAACCCGAGGACCTCGCCGGTGTGGAACGGCTTGTCGGTGCCGAACATCCGGGGTACGTCGGTGCGCGGGCCGGGCTCGAACACCCAGCCGTGGTACGACCCCCATGCGGAAAGCGGCCCGGACCGCTCGGCGAGCCGGCGCCTCACCGTCCGCGCCGACCAGCGGCGCACCCCGACGAGCAGCGCCACGAGCAGACCGATCATCAGCACGCCGCTGAGCGCGAACGACAACATCTGCATGGCGTTGGACACGCGGCCGAGGGTACGGTCCGCGTTCAACCCGACGCGGTCAGTCGAACTGGAGCGAGCGCTTGGACAGGCCGTACCAGAAGCCGGTGACCGGTGTGCTGTGCCGCGTGTCCTCGGCGGCGCCGAGCGAGACGAACAGCGGGGCGAAGTGCTCGCTGCGCGGGTGCGCCAGCCGCGGCGCCGGCGCCTTGTTTCCGAAGTCCAGCAACGCATCCACGTCACCGGCGTCGAGCGTACGCGCGGCCCAGTCGTCGAACTCGGTCATGAACGACGGCGGCGGGGCGTCCGCGCCGGCGTGGAAGTCCACGCAGGACAGGTTGTGCGTGAGGAAGCCGGAACCGACGATCAGCACGCCCTCCCGCCGCAGCGGCGCCAGCAGCCGGCCGACCTCGTACAGCCGGCGCGGGTCGAGGGTGGGCATCGAGATCTGGAGCACGGGGATGTCGGCGCCGGGGTACATCTCGACGAGCGGGACGTACGCGCCGTGGTCGAGGCCGCGGTCCGGGTCGTCGCGGGTCGGGTAGCTCGCGCCGACGAGCCCGCGGACCCGTTCGGCCAGTTCGGGTGCGCCGGGCGCGGCGTACCGGACCGTGTAGTAGCGGTCGGGGAAGCCCCAGAAGTCGTACACGAGCGGGACGGTGCGGGTGGCGCCGAGGGTGAGCGGCGCCTCCTCCCAGTGCGCGGAGACGACCAGGACGGCGCGCGGTCGGGGCAGGTCGGCCGACCAGGCGGCGAGTTCGGCGGTCCACCGCGGGTCGTCGGCCAGCGGCGGCGCGCCGTGGCCCAGGTACAGCACGGGCATGCGGTCGGTCATGACAGACACAAGGTCCTTGCTGAAGCAACTATTCCCGTACGGCAGGGTACGGCGGGAAGACCTCGTGCAGCCGCGCCGCGATCGCATCAGTGACCACGGTCCGGTGCGCCGACGCGCGCCGGTCGACCATCACGTACGCCGCGCGCAGCACGGCGAACGCGTTCCGCGCCGGCACCGGTACCGAGCCCGGCTCGCCGGTCGCGAACAGCCGGTCGAACACCGCGAGCCAGCTCGTCGCGCAGGCCGCGCTCAGCTCCGGCCGGGCCACCACCCGCGCCACCGCGCGGGCCAGCCGGTCCTCCTCCATCTGCGCGTACTGGTAGTCGGTCGGGGCTACGGTCCGCTCCGCCACCAGGGTCAGCAGGTCGGCCAGCTCCGGGCCGGTCATGCGCGGCGAGGCGCCCAACGCGTCGACCACGTCCGAACCGTGCGCCACGACGTGCAGCCAACCCAGCGCGTCGTCCCAGCCGCGGATCTCGGTCTCCGCCGGCCACCACGCGGCGAACGCGTCCCGCCACCGCCGCACCGTCGGCGCGTCCAGCACGCCCGCGGCAGTGTCCCGGGACACCGCGTTCGCCAGGATCAGCGGGGCGAACGCGCGCGCCTGCACCGCCGGATGCCCGAGCTGTTCGACCATCGCGTCGCCGAGCGCGGCGAGCCGGTCGTCCAGCACGCCCCGCTCGATCCACCGCTTCAGGACCATCCGTGCCTGGTCGTCCCGTACCACCGGGTCCGGCGAGGCGAGCAGCGCCACCAGCTCGTCGACGGCCGCGTCGAGATCATCCGGCACGGGAAAGTCGGCGTCCATCACAGCAGCCCAGTCGGTCACGGCGCCGAGCGTACCGACCGCCACCGCTAACCTGGTCGGGTGTCGACACTGCGGGACCTGGTCGAGGAGTACACGAGCCTCGGGCCGGCCGACATCGAGCATCTGCACCGGTTGGCGGGGGACTGGCAACTGCTGTCCGACCTGTCCTTCGCCGACCTGCTGCTGTGGGTGCCGACGTCCGGCGGCCTGTTCCGCTGCGTCGCGCAGGTACGCCCGACCACGGCACCGACCGCCTACCAGGACGACCAGGTGGGGCGGGAGGCCGGCGGGCCGGACTTCGCGCACCTGGAGATCGCGCGCGCCGAGCGGCGCATCTGGCGCGAGGGCGACCCCGTCTGGTACGGCGACACACCGGCCCGGCACGAGGCGATCCCGGTACGCCGGCGCGGCAGCGACGAGATCGTGGCCGTCGTCGGCCGGGACACCAACCTGTCCGACGCGCGTACGCCGGGGAAGTTGGAGCTCAACTACCTGACGATCGCCGACGACCTGGCGCTGATGTTGACGCACGGGACGTTCCCGCCGCCGCACCACCCGGGCGAGACCACGTCCGCGCCGCGGATCGGCGACGGCCTGGTCCGCCTCGACGAGCAGGGCAAGGCGATCTACGCGAGCCCCAACGCGCAGTCCGCGTACCGCCGGATGGGGTTGCCCGGCGACCTGATCGGCGAGGACCTGGCCGCGCTGACCGGCCGGCTCGCCGACGACCCGCTGGAGGGCAGCGAGGCCACCGAACGCATCCTCGCCGCGCTGGCCGGCGAGGCGCCCGCGCGCAAGGAGATCGACGCCCGGGGCGCGAGCGTACTGATGCGGGCGTTGCCGCTGCTGCCCGAGCACGAGCCGGCCGGCGCGCTGGTCCTCGTCCGCGACGTCACCGAGGTACGCCGCCGGGACCGCGCGCTGCTCACCAAGGACGCCACGATCCGCGAGATCCACCACCGGGTGAAGAACAACCTCCAAACCGTCGCCGCGCTGCTTCGCCTGCAGGCCAGGCGATCCGTCCCGCAGGCCCGCGCCGCCCTGGAGGAGTCGGTACGCCGGGTCGCGTCGATCGCCCTGGTGCACGAGACGCTGTCGTTCACGTCCGACGAGGCGGTCGAGTTCGACACGATCGTCGACCGGGTGGCGTCGATGGCCGGCGAGGTCGCCGCCGCCGAGTCCAAGGTCGTCTTCCGCCGCGAGGGCAGCTTCGGCGTACTCCCGGCCGAGGTGGCCACGCCACTCGTGATGGTCCTCAACGAACTGCTGCAGAACGCCGCCGAGCACGCGTACCCGCCGGGGGAGTCCGGCGAGGTCGTCGTGTCCGCCCGGCGCCGCCGCCGGCAGGTACACGTCACCGTGTGCGACGCGGGTGGCGGCCTGCCCGAGGGGTTCGACCTGGACCGCAGCGACCGGCTCGGCCTCCAGATCGTCCGTACGTTGGTGACCGGGGAGCTGCGCGGCACGATCGAGCTGCGCCCCCGCGACCCGGGCCCCGGCACGGAGGCGGTGCTCACCATCCCCCTGCCGCGCCGCTGATCCGGCTGGCCGTGCCTGGGCGGGAAGGTCTGCACCGTGCGCAACGCCGCGCCCGTTGTTTCTGGCATCGGAAACGCTACGTTGCGTTCCCGAATCGGGCAACGTCGATGTTGCATATGGTCGGCATCTCCACAAGTGAACGAGGTTGTTCCGTTGCGTTGGCCCGTCCATAGCGCAACGTCGGTGGTGCAATCGCCTGAGGGTGAACGCTAGGCTGCGGCGTCAGGGAGTACGAAGGAGGCCGTGATGCCGGGAGGCAGGCTCAGCCAGCAGGAGCGTCAGCAGATCTCGGCGGGGCTGGCCGATGGCCTGGCGTACGCGGAGATCGCCCGGCGCCTCGACCGTCCGACCTCGACCGTCACGCGCGAGGTGATGCGCAACGGCGGGCCCACCGCGTACCGGGCCGACCTGGCCCACCGCGCCACGGAGCGCCGCGCGCACCGGCGCCGGAAGGCCGTACCCCGCGGGGCGGAGGCGCCGCCGCGGGTGCACGGACGCGACGCCGAGGCGGTGCAGGAGTACGAGGAGACGCTCACCACGGTGCTCATGCAGTCCGGCCTGCCGAAGATGATGTCCCGGGTGCTGACCTGCCTCTACACCACCGACGCGGGCAGCCTCAGCGCCGCCGAGCTGGTCCAGCGCCTCCAGGTCAGCCCGGCGTCGATCTCCAAGGCGATCGCGTTCCTCGAAAGCCAGGACCTGGTACGCCGGGAGCGCGACGAGCGCCGCCGCGACCGCTACCTCGTCGACGACGAACTCTTCTACCAGTCGACGATCGCCAGCGTCCGGGCCAACGAGCAGCTCGTGCAGACCGCGCGGCAGGGCGTCGCCATCCTCGGCCCGAACACCCCCGCCGCGCACCGCCTGGAGAACATCGCGCGCTTCCTCGACTTCATCAGCGAGAGCCTGACCCGCGCCGCGGACCAGGCCCGCGACGTCCTGCACACCAGGGCCGCCGACGACACCGGCGCCGACGCTCAGCGCGCGACGCGGTAACGGACGTGCGTCGCGGCCGGCGAGCCGATCACCTCGACCGGCTCCAGCGCGGGGTCGCCGACGCCGACGAACAGCCGCTCGCCCGCCCCGAGTACCACCGGTGCGACGTGCAGGAACATCTCGTCCAGCAGGCCGGCGGCCAGGCACTGGTTGACGGTGTCGGCGCCGCCCGCCACCTGGACGTCCGCGTCGCCGGCCGCCTCACGGGCCCGCGCCACCGCCGCCGCCACGCCGTCGGTCACGAAGTGGAACGTGGTACCGCCGGCCATCGGCAGCGGCGCGCGCTCGTGGTGGGTCACCACGAACACCGGTGCGTGGAACGGCGGCTCGTCGCCCCACCAGCCGCGCCACGCCTGGTCCCAGCCGCCGGGGCCGCCGCCGAACATCTTCCGGCCCATCACGTACGCGCCGATGCCGCGGCTCGTCCGTTCGGCGACCTCGCTGTCCACGTTGCGCGCGCCGCCGTCCTCGCCGTGCTGGGCACGCCACGCCTGCGTCGCGATCGCCCACTCGTGCAGGCGTTCGCCGCCCACGCCGAGCGGTTCGGCCACGGTCTGGTCTGGCCCGGCGGCGTAGCCGTCCACCGAGACCGACAGGTTGCTCCACACGATTCCCATGCACGGGTTGACCAGCGGCGCGACGAAAACTCATCGCGCCGGGGGAACCGCCCGGCCGCCTGGGGGCAATGGCGGGTGTGACGTCACCGCGGGAACCGAAGCAGGATGCACGCGTGGGTGTGTCGGAGCCAGGTGGTACGGACGCCGACCTGGTGCTGACCGACTTCGCGGCGCTGTTCGACCGGCACGCCGTCGCCATCCACCGCTATCTCGCCCGCCGGGCGGGTACCGGTGCGGCCGACGACCTGCTGGCCCAGACCTTCCTCGTCGCGTACGAACGGCGCGGCAGCTACGACAGGTCCCGGCCCGACGCCCGGCCCTGGCTGTACGGCATCGCCGGGAACCTGCTGCGCCGCCGCTGGCGTGACGAGGTCCGGCAGTACCAGGCGTGGGCGCGTACCGGAGTGGATCCGGTCGCGGCCGACCACGCCGGGCGGGTCGCCGAGGCGGTCGACGCCGAGTCGGCGGCGGCCGGGCTGGCGGGCGTACTGGCGGCGCTGTCGCGGACGGACCGCGAGGTGCTGCTGCTCGTGGCGTGGGAGGAGCTGACCTACCCGGAGGTCGCCGCCGCGCTGGACATCCCGATCGGCACCGTGCGGTCCCGGCTGCACCGCGCGCGGGCCCGCATCCGCGCCGCCGTCACCCCTTCCGAAGGAGACTGACATGGACGAGATGGACACCGTGGCGCGGCTGCGCGCCGACCTCCCCGACCCGGACCCCGACGTACTCACCGACGCGCGCACGCAGCTGCTCCGGCGCATGTCGGCGACGCCGCCGAAGCGTCGGTTCGGGTGGCGTCCGGTACTGGCGCGGCGGCTCGCGATCGGCGTGGCGACGGCCGCGGCGGTCGCCGTCGGTGCCGGCGTCGTCGTCGCGGTCACCGACGGCCCGGCCGGGCCGAGTCACGGCCGGCCGGACGCAGCCAGCCCGGCCTCGTTGCCGGCCGACGCCGCGTCGGCGTTGACACTCGCCGCCGACCACACCACCCGTACCGGCGACCCGGTGGTCGGGGCCGGCCAGTACACGCACGTGACGCAGGACCTCTGGCAGGGCGAGTACGTGGCCGGGGTCAGCTTCCTCGCCCGGATGCGGATGGAGGTGTGGGTACCGGCGAGCTCCGGCGGTGTCTGGTGGTGGCGGGAGACCGACGGCCTCGGTACGCGGTTCGACCGGGCGGCCGACGAGCGCAAGGTACGCGCGGCGCACCCGGACTTCTTCCGGCGCAAGGTGTCGGTGTCCAGCGGGCACGACGGTGCGCAGGACCGGGCGCCCGCGGGACAGCCGCGGCCGGCCGGGAACAGCGGCACGGGCTGGGCGTTCCCGACGCCGGCGTTCCTGGCACGCCAGCCGCGGGACCCGAAGAAGCTGCTGGCCGCGATCGAGGCGGCCCAGGAGGACAGCTCCCGGACCAAGGCGGACCTGCCGACGCTGGCGTTCCTGTCCATCGCGCAGACGATGTCCTCCGGCTTCGTACCCGCCGACCTGCGCGCCGCGCTCTACCGGGCGGCGCGGCTGGTCCCCGGCATCACGCTGGAGTCCACGGCCTCGGACATCAACGGCCGGAAGGGCATCTCGATCGGCCGCCTCCTCCCGTACGGGTACCTGCGGCAGGAGATCCTGTTCGACCCGAAGACCGGGCAGTTCCTCGGCGAGCGCCAGGTCGTCGTCCGGTCGACGTACGACGACGCGCACCGACCGGTCGGCTCCGCGTACGCCTCGACGGCCGTGACCGTCGACGTCACCGGCAACCCCCACCTGTTCTAGAGGAGTCCGAGCATGACGACACACCCCAGACGGTGGGTGACCGCGCTGTGCACCGCCGCGATGGCGGTACCGCTGGCCGGGGCGGCGGTGGCGTCCGCCGCCCCGGCCGCGCCGGCCGCGCACCGGCACCCGTCCCGCGTCCAGCTGCCGACCGGTGAACGCCTCGCCGTACGGTGGGTCGGCGACACGCCCCGCGTGAGCCGGCTGCCCGGCGACAGGTCCCCGATCGCGGTGGTGACTTCGGCCGGCCGGGTGTACGCGGTGCCCGCGGAGGCGCGGCCGTTCCTGGGTGGCGCGGTGGATCTGAGCCTGTTCGACGTGGCGGCGCTCGCCGACCGCGGCGGCCCGGTGCCGGTGTCGCTGGCGTTCGCCGGGACCGCCCGCGCCGTCCCGGGCGTACGGGCGACGTCCGGGACGGCGGGTGAGGTGACGTCGCCGGCCGCGTTCGGTGCCGCCCTGCGCGCAGCGGTACGCCGGGGCCCGGCCGACGCCCGTTCCGCCGGTACGCCGGTGCCCGGCCTGACGCGCGTCGCACTGGCCGCGCCGGCCGCGCGGACGGTACGGCCGAACTTCCCGATGCGGACGCTGACCGTGCGGCTGGTCCTGCCGGCCGGCCGTACGGTGCTCGGCGCGGCGGTGCTCGTCACCAACACCGACGACACCCGCACGTACAGCCGGTACACGCCGGTCGGTACGACGAACGAGATCCGGATCTCCGTACCGGACGGGCACTACAACCTCGTCGGCGACGTCGCCGTGGCCGACGCGGACGGCAACTTCGCCGCGTCGTACGTGCCGGTCGTCGTCGACTACGCGGTGACCGGCCCCGGCCAGGCCGTGACCGTCGACGCGAACAAGGCCACCGCACACGCCGGCTTCACCACGCCGGAGCCGTCCGACCTGGTCTCCGTCGGCCTGGACATCGGCAGCGTCGACGGCACGCACGAGTCACCGGGCGGCATCAGCTACGCGTACGCGACCGAGGACCAGGTGCTCGTCCAGCCGACCGCGCGGCCGGCGCACGGCGTGCTGGAACTCGACACGTACGAGCACCGCAGCGGGCCGCCGGCCGACGGCGCCGACGTCGACTGGCACCTGACCGCCGAATGGCTCACCGGCGTACCGGCGGACCTGCGGCGGGCGCCGACGGCGGCGGAGTTCGCGACGGTCACCGACACGGTGCCGGCCGACGGCCCGAGCCAGCTCGCGTACGCCCGCGGGCCGGTCTACCCGGACCTGCGCGGCGCGGAGGAGACGTCGCCGACGACGACCGCCACCCGGCACGTCGACCACCTGTACGGCCCGCCCGACGTGCGCTGGGCCGCCACCGTCTACCGGTCGACGGACGCCGGTGTCGGTGACGGCATGTCGTCCGCGTCCGTCGCGTACCCGCCGGGCGCGCACCGGGTCGACTGGTTCGCGCCGTCGCTGGCGGCCGGGTTCGCCGGCTGGGCGCCGTTCCCCCGGCCGTACTCCGTGGCGTGCCGGACCGCGGACCGGATGCACCTGACCGCGTCGTCGGAGATGGACGCCGACCCCGACCACGACGGCTGGGTCTCGCCCGGCGACACCACCGGGTACTCCCGGCTGATGGTGTCGGCGGACGGTACGCAGGTCGCCGACGTGGCGGACACCGACGCCGTCGCCGTGCCGGTGTCGGCGGACGCGCACACCTACCGGATCGAGCAGACCGTACGCCGCGGCGCGCTCGGCTTCCCCACGGCGACCACGGTGAACTCGGTGTACACGGTGCCGTCGTCGGCCACGTCCGGCGCGGCGCTGCCCGACGGCTGGTACTGCCCGGACGCCACCGGCGCCGCCACGGTGCTGCCCCTGCTGACCGTCACCGCGCCGCTGCCGGCGACCGTGCCGGTGGGTACGACGGAGTTCACGGTGACGGTGGGGCACGTGGCCGCCGCGGCGCCGTCCGCCGTCACCGGGCTCACGGCCGCCACCAGCCTCGACGGCACGACGTACGTCCCGGCGCGGGTGACGGGTCTCGGTGCCGGGAGGTACCGTGTCGCGCTGGACGTGCCGTCCGCCGGCCACCGGGTCTCGCTGCGGTTGACCGCGACGGACGCGGCGGGCTCGGCACTCACCCGCACCGTCACCGACGCGACCACCACGGCCTAGGTATACCTAGGCCCGCCGGTGGCGGGCCTAGGTAGGCCGGGGCGGCAAAGATAGGTAATCGGTGCCGATGTGCCCAGGCCCTTACCGATCGAGGATGAACACACAACGTTCGATCCGCGGTCTTGGAGGACCTGATGTACACGAACCCCGAGCTCATGCTCGACAACCTGCACAACTACCAGGCGGACCACCTGGCGGCGGCGGAGAAGTCCCGGCTGCTGGCGTCGGCACGGCAGGCCCGCCGCTCGCGTCGGCACCACAGGAGCGCCGGCGGTACCGCCGTTAGTCTTGATCCGTGCGTGGACGGGACGGTACCGGCCCGATGATGGTCGGGCGCGACGACGAGCTGCGCCGGTTGGCGCGCCTCGCCGTCGCCGGCCGGCCCGAGGTGGCGGTGATCGCCGGCGAACCCGGCATCGGCAAGACCAGACTGGTCGCCGAGCTGGTCGTCGGCCTTCCCGCCACCACGACCGTCCTCATCGGCCACGCCGAGCCCGGTTCGCTGTCCCGGCCGTACGAGGTGCTGCTGGACGCGATCGACGGCCGGCCCGGGGTGCCCGAGTCCGCGCTGGACGAGCTGACCGATCCGCACCGCAGCCCGGTGGAGCGCCTGCACACCGGGCTGTCGCTGGTGTCGGCGGAGCTGGGCGGCGCGCCCGCGGTGATCATCTTCGAGGACCTGCACTGGGCCGACTCGGAGAGCGCCGCGCTGTTCGAGCGGCTCGCCGAGCAGGACGGGCCGCGGCTGCTGATCGCGACGTACCGGCCGGACGAGGTGTCCGGGCGGCAGCCGGTCGGCGCACTGCTGGCCCGGATGGAGCGCCGGCACACCCTGACGCACGTCCGGCTGGACCGGCTGACCGAGGCGGACACCGCGGCGTTCATCGTCTCCGCGACCGGGCAGGCGGCCCCGTACCGGACGGTCGCGGCGCTGCACCACCGTACCGGCGGAAACCCGTTCTTCCTGGAGGAACTGCTCCGGGGCAGCCACACCACCGGTGAGGACCTGACCGACGCGCCGCTGCCGTGGAGCCTGGCCGAGGCGCTGCGCCGGCAGACCGACGAGCTGGGCCCGGACCTGCACCGCATCGTCGAGGCCGCCGCCGTACTCGGCTACCGCGTGCCGTTCGACCTGCTCGCCGCGGTCACCGGTACCGGCGAGGACGAGCTGATCGCCGCGCTGCGCGAGCTGGTCGAGTCCGGCGTGCTGGTGGAGTCCGGTGAAGACGAGTTCAGCTTCCGGCACGCGCTGGTCCGCGAGTCGATCACCGGCGCGATGCTCGCCCGGCAGCGCCGCCGGCTGCACGAGTCGGCGCTGGAGGTGCTGCTCGCCGCCCGCGACGCCGACCCGGCGCTGATCGCCCACCACGCCCAGGCCGCCGGCCGGTACGACGACATGGTCGACGCCGCCCGCCGCGGCGCCGCGCTCTACCTGTCGATCGGCTCGGCGTACCAGGCGTTGCAGCTGGCCGAGACGGGCCTGGACGAGCTGCCCGACGACGTCGACCTGGTGTCGTACGCGGCGCGCGCCGCCTGGCTGGCCGGCCTGCTCGACGACGCCATCCGGTACACCCGGCGCTGGCGGGACGTGGCGACGACCGCGACGGCCCGCGCCGACGCGCTGCACCTGCTGATCCGGGTGACGTGGGACGCCGACGAGATCGACGAGATGCGTGCCGCGACCCGCCAGGTGGAGGCGCTGATCGCGGAGCTGCCGCCGGGCGCCGAGGCGGCCCGGGCGATGACCGCGGTCGCGCAGTCCACCGGCCTGCGCGACGACCCGGACGGCACCGTCGAGTGGGCGGATCGCGCGCTCGCCCTGGCCGAGGAGTACGAGCTGCCGGAGATCCGGCTGGCGGCCCTGGTCGAGAAGGGCGCGGCGATGACCGACCGGCCGGCCACGTCGCCGGAGGGTTGGGCGATCCTCGGCGGGCTGGTCGACGAGGCGGAGAAGCTGGGCGAGTGGGTGCTCGCCGCCCGCGCGCTGAACTACCTGGTCCAGGACCTGCCGCCGGCCTCGCCGCAGGAGCACGCCGCGCTGCTGGAACGGATGCGCATCGACGCCGAACGCGCCGGTTTCGAGCGCCTGGCCGTCGCCGCGTACTACTCCGGCCTGGCCCGCCTGGCCGTACGGTCGGGCGATCTCGGCGCCGCGATCGAGGCGCTGGAGTCGGGCCGCGGGATCGACCGCGGGTACCGCCGGCGGGGTCGGCGCGCCGACTACCACGCCCAGTTCCTGGCGGGGATCTACCTGGAGGCCAACCGGCTGGACGACGCCGCCGCCGTGATCGACGAGCTGGCCGCGCAGCCGCAGGCGACGGCGGCGGCGGTCCCGGGGCTGGCGTTCCACCTGGCGTGTCGGCGCGGCGACCCGGACGCCGCGAGCCGGCTGCTGGAGGAGCTGCTCGGCACGCTGACGGAGCAGTTGTGGCGCAGCGGCGCGCAGGCGCACGACCTGATCTCCGCGGCACTGCGCTGCGGGCTGGCGCCGGCCGCGCTGGACCGGATGCAGGCGGAGCTGCTCGACCCGAACGTGTGGGACGAGTACCGCAACCTGGTCGACGCCCAGCTCGCCGAGGCGTACCGGCGGCACGCCGACGCGCTGCCCGGTTACCTGGCGGCGGCGGACTCGGCGATCCTCGTCCCGGCCACCGCCGGCACCGCGTACGTGGGGGCGGCACGCTGCGCGCTGGCGCTGGGCCGCACCGACGACGCCCGGGCGTACGCCCGCGAGGCGGCGACGCGGCTCGCCGGCTGGGGCGGCTGGCGCGTCGCCCAGCTCGCGGACGTACGCGCCGAGCTGGGGCTGGCGGAGCAGGACCGCGCGGTCGAAGGTGTGGCGGCGTTGACCCCGCGGGAGCGCGAGGTGGCGCTGCTGATCGCGGACGGCCTGACGAACGCGGAGCTGGCACGCCGGCTGCGCATCTCGCCGAAGACGGCGGCGGTGCACGTGTCGAACATCCTGCGCAAGCTGTCCGTCCCGTCCCGTACCGGGATCGCCGAGCGGATCGCCCGGTGACCGGCGATCGTTCCGTGACAGAGAGATGGATTTCACTCCCGGCTGGTGTGGTGCCGCCCGGCGTGGGAGGCTGACCGACATGAGTGCGGCTGTGCAGCGCAGGCTGGTGGTGCGACGTCACGTCGACCACTGCCGCGTGCACAGCGCCATCTGTTGCCCGGCCGTCTGAGCCGCAGTACCGCTTTCCCCGGTCTCTGCCTGTCGCGCCGGCGCCGTTTCTCCTCCGCCGTGGACATCGTCGTTCCCGGCTGTCTTCGAGGATCCGTGCCCGTCCGGCGCTCACCCGACGTACCCGCGTCCGACGCATCCGCCGGAAAGGATCCGCCATGGCGGCCACTCCCGTCCCGTCCCGTCCGCGCCGCCCGAAGGGGCAGGGCCAGTGGGCGTTGGGTCACCGCGAACCGCTCAACGCCAACGAACAGCAGAAGAAGGACGACAACGGGCTGAACGTCCGTGCCCGGATCGAGAACATCTACGCCCATCGTGGCTTCGACTCGATCGATCCGGCCGACAAGCGTGGCCGCTTCCGCTGGTGGGGCCTGTACACGCAGCGCCGCCCCGGCATCGACGGCGGCCGTACGGCGGTGTTGGAGCCGGAGGAGCTGGAGGACCGCTACTTCATGCTCCGGGTCCGGATCGACTCGGGCCAGCTGGATCTGGCGCAGTTGCGCACGATCGCCGGCGTCTCGGCCGAGTTCGGCCGGGACACCGCGGACCTGACCGACCGGCAGAACGTGCAGCTGCACTGGATCGGGATCGAGGACGTACCGGAGATCTGGCGGCGGCTGGAGTCGGTGGGGCTGTCGACGACCGAGGCGTGCGGTGACGTACCGCGGGTGATCCTGGGCAGCCCGGTCGCGGGCATCGCCGCCGACGAGGTGGTCGACGCGACCCCGGCGTTGCGGGAGATCTCCGATAAGTACATCGGCAGCATGGAGTTCGCGAACCTGCCGCGGAAGTTCAAGACGACGCTCTCGTGGCTGCCGGACACCCCGTACGAGGCGAACGACATCGCGTTCCTCGGCGCCGAGCACCCCGAGCACGGCCCGGGCTTCGACGTGTGGGTCGGCGGCGGCCTGTCCACGAATCCCATGCTGGCCAAGCGACTCGGCGTCTGGGTGCCGCTCGACGAGGTCGCCGACGTCTGGTGGGGCGTCACGAGCATCTTCCGCGACTACGGGTACCGCCGGCTGCGTACCCGGGCGCGGCTGAAGTTCCTCGTTGCCGACTGGGGTGTGGAGCGGTTCCGCGAGGTACTGGAGACGGAGTACCTGAAGCGGCGGCTGGTCGACGGCCCGGAGCCGGAGCGCACCACCCCGATCGACCACATCGGCGTGCACCGGCAGCGCGACGGGAAGTACTTCGTCGGTGTCAGCCCGGTCGTCGGCCGGGTGTCGGGCAGCTTGCTCGCGAAGCTGGCGGACGTGGTGGAGGCGCACGGGTCGGGCCGGGTCCGCACCACGCCGTACCAGAAGCTGCTGGTGCTCGATGTGGCCGAGTCCGAAGTGGACGGTCTGGTCGCGGATCTCGCGGAGCTGGGCCTGTCCGCCGAGCCGTCGTACTGGCGGCGCGCGTCCCTCGCCTGCACCGGCATCGAGTTCTGCAAGCTCGCGATCGTCGAGACGAAGACGCTCACCGCGGACCTGGTGGCCGAGCTGGAACGCCGGGTACCCGAGCTGGACACCCCGATCACCGTGCACGTCAACGGATGCCCGAACGCGTGCGCGCGTACCCAGGTCGCCGACATCGGGTTGAAGGGCCAGCTCATGCTCGACGCCGACGGCCGGCAGGTGCCGGGATTCCAGGTACACCTGGGCGGCGGGCTGGGGCTGGACGCCGGCTTCGGCCGGAAACTGCGCGGCCTCAAGGTGACCGCGGCGGGGTTGCCCGACTACGTCGAGCGCCTGGCCCGCCGCTACCTGGCGGACCGCAAGCCGGACGAGCGTTTCGCCCAGTGGGTGGTACGCGCGCCGGAGGAGGACCTGACGTGAGCGCCCCTGGCGGGTCGCGCGTCGTTCCCTACTACTGCCCGTACTGCGCGAGCGAGGACCTCCGTCCACACGAGACACGGCACGGTCAGTGGGAGTGCCGCGAATGCGCTCGCGTGTTCGCGGTGACGTTCATCGGGTTACTCGGTCAGGAGGCACGATGAGTACAGCCACCCGGAGTCCCGCCGAGCTGCACGAGCTGGCGGTACGCGCCGGCGACGAACTGGAGGGCGCGCCGGCCGAGGAGATCGTGACGTGGGCGGCCGAGACGTTCGGCGCGCGGTTCTGCGTCACGTCGTCCTTCGCCGACGCCGTCCTGGCCCACGTGGTGTCCCGGGTCGTACCGGGCGTCGACGTGGTATTCCTCGACACCGGCCTGCACTTCACCGAGACGCTGGACGTGCGGGACCGGGTCTCCCGCGACATGGCCGTCAACGTACGGTCGGTCCGGCCCGAGCTGACCGTCGGCCGGCAGGACGCCGAGTACGGTCCGCGACTGTTCGAGCGCGACCCGGACTCCTGCTGCGCGCTGCGGAAGGTCGAGCCGCTCGCGAACGCGCTGGAGCCGTACGACGCCTGGGCCACCGGGCTGCGCCGCGACGAGTCGCCGACCCGCGCGGCCACCAAGGTGGTCGACTACGACGCGAACCGCAACATGGTGAAGGTCGCGCCGATCGCGGCCTGGACCCAGTCCGATGTGGACAGCTACGTCGCCCGCCACAACGTCCCCGTCAACGACCTGATCCGCCAGGGGTACGCCTCGGTCGGGTGCTGGCCGTGCACCCGGCGTACCGCGCCGGGGGAGGACCCGCGTGCCGGCCGGTGGCCGCTGTTCGACAAGGTCGAGTGCGGGATCCACGCATGACGCCGCTGCTGCTGGTCGCGCACGGCAGCCGGGATCCGCGGTCCGGCGCGGTGATCGAGGCGCTCGCCGGCCGGATCGCCGCGATCCGGCCGGGTCTGCCCGTCGCCGCCTCGTACCTGGAGCACCTGGGCCGCCGCCCGCTGCCGGTGGCGAACGACCTGACCGCCGGCGCCGGTGAGCTGGTCTGCGTGCCGCTGCTGCTCACCTCGGCGTACCACGGCACGGTCGACGTTCCCCAGGTGCTGGACGGGATCCGCGCCGCCCTGCCCGACCTTCGCGTACGCGCCGGCCGGGTGCTGGGTGCCGACGAGACGGTGCTGAAAGCCCTGGACGACCGGCTCGGCGCGGCCGGCGTGTCCACTGTGGACGGTATGGTGCTCGCCGCGGCCGGTACCCGGGACCGTGCCGCGCGCGCGGCGATCGACCGTCTGGCCCGGCGGTACGGCGCGCGCCACCGCGTTCCGTGCCTGCCGGCGTACGCGGCGGCCGGGCAGGACGTGGCATCGGCGCTGGCGCGGCTGCGCGCGGCCGGCGCCCGCCGGATCGTCGTGGTGTCGTACTTCCTGGCGCCCGGCCGGTTGCACGACCGGATCGTCGTGGCCGCCCGGGATTCCGGTGCGCTCGCGGTGACCGAGCCGTTCGGCGCCACCGCGGGGATCGCCGCGGCGACCCTCGCCCGGTACGACGAGGCGGCGCGATCCGTTGGTACGGACGGGGTTCGGGTGCCGGTGCTGGTGGGTTGACCGGCGGTGGGACCTCCACTGTGGACTCGGGCCGCCGGGTGCCGGTGCGGGGCTGGTGCACCGCACCCGGCCGGGTGTCGGATGGGCCGGGAACCCATGTGTGGCCTGGGATCCACCCGTGGTAACGACGCGACAGCGAACCCGTGACGCAGGGGCGGGAGCCCGCAGACACGAAACCCCGGGCCGAGTGGCCCGGGGTTTCGTGTCTGTACTCGGGTGTCAGGCGGTGCGAGCCTGCACGTGCAGGGTGCGCCGGCGCTTCAGGGAACGCCGCTCGTCCTCGCTCATCCCGCCCCACACACCGGCATCCTGGCCGGAGTCCAGAGCCCACGACAGGCAGGCTTCGGAGACCGGGCAACGCCGGCAGACCGCCTTGGCCTGCTCCACTTGCAGCACGGCCGGCCCGGAGGTGCCGATCGGGAAGAACAGCTCCGGGTCCTCGTCGCGGCAGACGGCACGGTGGCGCCAGTCCATGAGGGCAACCCTCCTAGGGTCATGTAGTTGCGTTACCGGTGGCTTTTGTGTGTCTCGCGGTGTGTCTCGCGCGCCGCCCCCGGCGCGCGTCGACAGGCGATGACCTCGCTTGTGAATACTTTCACGAACTCACGCGATGTCAAGGGGAAACCGGAAGAAAGTCGATCGCGGTGAGTAACGTCACCGCATATATATCGGCTTTTGTCCGGATTAACCGCCCTGATTTGGCGACTCCGTGAAACGCATCCGCAACGAGAGATCACCCGCTGTCGGTAGCCCCCTGTGCGCGCTTGGTACGCGCGCACTCACGTCTCACCTTCAGCAGACTACGCGCAAAGCCTCGGGTGCGGAGCGAAACGTGATTTCGTCGCGCTCGTCAACGTAGTCACCATCGACCTGAAACGCCAGGGGTGTCAGGGAACTCAGAGTGAACTCGGACAGGTCGTGCAGACTCACCACATGCTTACCGTGCGGATGCGGTCGCGGAGAGAGCATCTGCTGCGCCGTACGCAACGTCGCGGCGAACGGAAGACCACGCAGCGCAAGGAGATCCAGCCCGGTGTCGAACGACGCCGCCGGACAGGGATTCACCTCACGTCCGCCGAAATACGTCCACGGTCGGGTGTTCTGCACGATCACCGTCGACACGTCACGCACCGGAGCCGTGCCTGGTCGACGCAGCGTGATCGGCGCGTCCCGCCGGTCCGTACCGACGAAGTACTGCGCGAACGCGGAGCGTACAAACAGGCCCTTGGTGGCGGTGTGACCGCGGGTACGGGCGCGCTCGACCCGGCGGATCGTCTCCGCGTCGAGCCCCAACCCGGCCGAGAACGTGAACCAGCGGTCGCCGGCCCGGCCCAGCCCGACCGTGCGGGTCCGCTTCTCCCGCAACGCTTCCAGGATCACGCCGGTACCCTCGGCCCAATCCGCCGGCAGGCCGAGCGCCCGGGCGAAGACGTTCGTCGACCCGCCCGGGACCACCGCCAGCGCCGGCACCTTCGGCCCCGGCCCGTCCGCCAGCAGGCCGTTGACGACCTCGTTGACCGTGCCGTCGCCGCCCAACGTCACGATCACCTCGACGCCGTCCGCGGCGGCCTTGCGGGCCAACTGCGCCGCGTGCCCCCGTCGCTCGGTGTACCCCAGCTCCAGGTCGACCTCGCTGCGCAGGGCCCGGGCCAGCACGTCGCGGCTGCGTTCGGTCGTGGTGGTGGCGTTCGGGTTGACCACCAACAGCGCGCGCATGGCCAGCAATCTACCCAAGCGTTCGTTCACCAGCCCGGCGAGTGGCCGACGGCGACCCGGGCCGCCGCGCGCCACCTCCACGAGCGCCTACAACACCGGTATGCACTCGCCCCAACGCCGCCCGGACCTCGCCACGCGTCCGACGACCATCCTGGTACGGCCTCTAAGCTGTCCGTGTGACCGAACCGGACCGCCGGGTACTCCCCGCCACGTTGAAGGTCGCGATCGGACTGCTGTGGGCGGAGGGCGCCGGGCTGCTCGGGCTCGGCATCTGGCTCGCCGTCGCGTCGGTCGTCGGCCAGCCGACCGACCGGAACGCCAGCATCACCGAGGCGATCGTGACCATCGCACTCGGCCTCGGTCTCGGTCTCTTCGGATATGTCATGCTTCGCGGCCGCAGCTGGCCGCGCGGCCCGTCGATCGTGCTACAGCTGATGCTGCTGCCCGTCGGGTACTTCATGATCACGGGCGGGCTGGCCTGGGCCGGGGTGCTCGTCATCGCGCTCGGGCTGGGCGTGGCCGGGCTGCTGATCGCGCCGGCCAGCCGGGAGAGCCTCGGCATCCGCTGACCGGTACGGGCGGGATCCGTTGGTACGACCGCGGATCCGGGCGTTCTGCGGTGCTTGACGGACTTGTAGGGCGCTGGGAAGGTTCCTCCGTACGTGCGTGGCTCGACGACGGAGGTGGCCCGTGCGCGTTCTCAGCCGGATCCGACGTGTCCTGATCGCCGGCGGCCTGGCCGCGGCGCTCGTGGCGGTGGCGCCGGTCGCCGCCGGTGCCCAGACCAACACCGCGGTACCCGCACACCCCAGGTACGTGGCGCTCGGCGACTCGTACACGTCGGGGCCGCTGATCCCGTTGCAGCGGCTCGATCCGGTGGGCTGCCTGCGGTCCACCGGCAACTACCCGGCGCGGGTGGCGTGGGCGCTCGGCGCGTCCTCGTACACGGATGTGAGCTGTGGCGGGGCCGACACCACGAACATGACGGCCAGCCAGTCCGTGACGCTCGGTGCGAACCCGCCGCAGTTCGACGCGCTGCGCGCCGACACGCAGCTCGTGACGCTCGGCATCGGCGGCAACGACTTCGGCGTGTTCGGAAGCATGATCTCGGACTGCCCGCCGCTGCGCGCCGGTGACCCGACCGGCAACCCGTGCCAGCGACACTTCACCGTCGACGGCGTCGACACCGTGCGGCAGAAGATCGACCAGACCCGTGGCCGGGTCGCCGACGTCATCGGCGGCATCCACCAGCGTTCGCCGCAGGCCGCCGTCCTCGTCGTCGGGTACCCGCGGATGGCGCCGACGTCCGGGACCTGCCCGGCCGTACTGCCGTTCGCGGACGGCGACTACCCGTGGCTGAACGGGATCGAGGAGTACCTGAACGGGGCGCTGGCGTCGGCGTCGACGCAGGCCGGCGCGGAGTTCGTGGACACGTTCCCCGCGTCGTACGGGCACGACGCGTGCGCCGGTGGCGCCGCCTGGATCAACGGGCAGGCACTCACCCTGACCGCCGCGCCGTACCACCCGAACGCGGCGGGGATGGCCGGCACGGCCGCCGTCGTCGTGGCACACGCCCGGTCCTGACCGGCGTCTGACCAGTACGGGAAGGGGTTCGACCCCACGCCGGGGTGGCCCGGTCGGGGGACTATCCTGCCGGAGAGGTGCGGCCTGGACTCGACGTCGATGTCCGGGCCGTCCTACTGGAGAATCTCCCTCAGGAGGGCTTTCGTGACCACCGTCGCTCCCCGGCCAGAGGTCGCTGACAGGCCGATCGAGCCGAAGCAGATCGTCACGCGGCCGTGGCCGGTACACGACGAGCCGAAGGGCTCCTGGCTGGCGCGCACCCTGCGGACCACCGACGCGAAGCAGATCGGGATCATGTACATGGTCACCGCCTTCGCGTTCTTCCTGATCGGCGGCCTGATGGCGCTGCTGATGCGGGCGGAGCTGGCGCGGCCGGGGATGCAGTTCCTCACCCCCGAGCAGTACAACCAGCTCTTCACCATGCACGGCACGATCATGCTGCTGATGTTCGCGACGCCGATCGTGTTCGCGTTCGCGAACTTCGTGGTGCCGCTGCAGATCGGCGCGCCGGACGTGGCGTTTCCCCGGCTCAACGCCTTCGCCTACTGGCTGTACCTGTTCGGCAGCATCCTGGTGGTCAGCGGGTTCATCGCGCCGGGCGGCGCGGCCGACTTCGGCTGGTTCGCGTACCAGCCGCTGGCCGACGCGGCGAACTCGCCGGGCATCGGCGCCGACCTGTGGGTCGTCGGCCTGATGATCTCCGGTCTGGGCACGATCCTCGGTGGCGTCAACATGGTCACCACGATCCTGACGCTGCGCGCGCCGGGCATGACCATGTTCCGGATGCCCATGTTCACCTGGTCGATCCTGATCACCAGCCTGCTCGTGCTGATGGTCTTCCCGATCCTGGCCGCCGCGCTGGCCGCCGCGATCGCCGACCGCCAGCTCGGCGCGCACGTCTTCGACACCGCCACCGGCGGCGCGATGCTCTGGCAACACCTCTTCTGGTTCTTCGGCCATCCAGAGGTGTACATCGTCGCCCTACCCTTCTTCGGGATCATCTCCGAGGTGGTCCCGGTCTTCAGCCGCAAGCCGCTGTTCGGGTACAAGGGCATGGTCGGTGCGCTGATCGCGATCGCGGCGCTGTCGATGACGGTGTGGGCGCACCACATGTTCGCCACCGGGCAGGTGCTGCTGCCGTTCTTCTCGTTCCTGTCGTTCCTCATCGCGATCCCGACCGGCATGAAGTTCTTCAACTGGATCGGCACGATGTGGCGGGGGCAGATCACGTTCGAGTCGCCGATGCTGTTCTGCATCGGCTTCCTCACCACGTTCCTGTTCGGCGGCCTGTCCGGCGTACTGCTGGCGTCCCCGCCGATCGACTTCCACGTCTCCGACACCTACTTCGTGGTGGCGCACTTCCACTACGTGCTGTTCGGCACGATCGTGTTCGCCGTCTACGCCGGGATCTACTTCTGGTTCCCGAAGATGACCGGCCGGATGATGGACGAGCGGCTCGGCAAGCTGCACTTCTGGCTGACGTTCATCGGGTTCCACACCACGTTCCTGGTGCAGCACTGGCTGGGCGCGGAGGGCATGCCCCGGCGGTACGCGGACTACCTGAAGACCGACGGCTTCACCACGCTGAACACGATCTCCACGGTCGGCGCGTTCATCCTCGGCGTCTCGACGCTGCCGTTCCTGTGGAACGTCTACAAGTCGTACAAGGCGGGGCCGGTCGTCGAGGTCGACGACCCGTGGGGCTACGGCAACTCGCTGGAGTGGGCGACGAGCTGCCCGCCGCCGCTGCGCAACTTCGACCGGATGGTACGGATCCGCAGCG
>DASXWQ010000098.1:0-144943 GCA_036503555.1 Actinocatenispora sp. | reverse complement strand
GTCGCGACCGGCGGGGTGGTCGGCGACGGTGTGGTTGGCGGCGACGCGACCGGCCCGGCGCCCGGGGTGGCGGTGCCCCGGCGCCACCGGGTACCCACGACGGTGCCGGCGACCGCGAGGACGCCGAGCCCGGCCGCGCCGACGACCAGGGTGCGGCGGCGCGGACCGGGCCGTACCGCCGGCACGGGAAGCACCGGCGGCGGCGGCAGGGTCTCCGCGCCCAGCGCCGACGCCGGGGTCGCGCCGGGCGTCGGCAGCGACGGCAGCGACGGCAGGTCCAACGCGTACGAGGCGCGCCGGTCGATCTCGTCCGCGACCCCGTCGGGCAGCCAGCGGCTGCCGGCCAGCGGCGGCGTACCGGTGCCGAGCCGGTCGAGGACCTGCCGGGCCGACGGGCGGCGCCGCGGCTCCCAGCGCAGGCAGGCACCGACGACCCGGCGCAGCGCCGGATCGGTGACGGCCGAGAGGTCCGGCGCCGAGCGCGGCGGACCCGACCCGAACGGGTCCCGTGCGCCGGCCGCGAACAGCACGACCGCGCCCAGCGCGAACACGTCCCCGGCCGCGTCGACCGGACCGCCAGCCGCCTGCTCCGGCGCGCTGTACTCCCGGGTGAAGCGCGACCCGCCCGGCACGGTGAGGAACGTGGCGTCGTCCGGCCGCGCGATGCCGAAGTCGATCACCCGCGGCCCGTCGGCGGTGAGCAGCACGTTCTCCGGCTTCAGGTCGCGGTGTACGACGCCGGCGGCATGGATCGCGGACAGCGCCTCGGCGAGCCCGGTCGCCAGCGCGCGCAGCGCCGGCGGTGGCAGCCCCGCGCCGTGCCGGCGTACCGCGTCGCGCAGCGACAGGCCCGGCAGGTAGCGGGTGGCGAGCCAGGGCGGCGACGCGTCGGCGTCGAAGTCCAGCGGCGCGGCCGTGTACAGGCCGGTCACCCGGCGGGCGGCGCCGATCTCGCGGCGGAACCGGGCGCGGTAGTCGGGGTCCGCGACCCACAGATCCTTCATGACCTTCACCGCGACGAGGTCACCGCCGCGGGAACGCCCCAGGTACACGATGCCCATGGCGCCCTCGCCGAGGCGGGCGACCAGCTCGTACCGGCCGACGACGCCGCCGGGCGGGAGCCGCTCCATCCCGCCTCCCTCCCGTACGCACCGACCACCAGGGGACCGATCGGCGCGGACGCGCCGGTACCGCGACAAAAGCCTAACGGTGCGTCGCTCGCCGCCACGGAGCGCGGTCGTCGTGCGGCGTCAGGAGGTCATGCGGAGGTCGGCGACGGCGCCGCGGTGGTCGCTGCCGTCGGTGTCGGCGACCGAGGCGCCGGTGGCGGTCAGGCCGCGGAACAGCACCTGGTCCGGGCGGGTCATGGCCACGCCGGCCGGCCACGTGAACCCGAAGCCGTACCCGGCGTCGCGCTGCGCGTCGACCAGCGGCGGTACCAGGTGTGCCATCTGCCGGTCGGTGCTGGCGGTGTTGAGGTCGCCGACGAGCAGCAGGCGGGACGCCCGGTCGGCGCGGACCGTCTCGGCCAGCCGCAGCAGGGTGGCGTCGCGGGCGTCGTCCTCGCCGGGGCGTACCGAGGCGAGGTGCACGACGTAGACGGCGAGGGTGCCCCAGGTGGTGCCGATCTCGGCGCGCAGCGCGCGGTTCCAGCCGAGCCCGAGGTCCAGCGGCTGGCTGGTACGGACCGGGAACCGGCTCCACAGGCCGACCGTGCCGACCCGGACCTGGTGCGGGTACGCGTGGTCGAGGACCTCGGCGGCCCGGTCGTCGTTCATCTCCTCGACCGCGACCAGGTCCGCCCGGGTGTCGACGAGTTGCCGGGCGGTACGCGCCGGGTCGGGGTTCGCCGCGTCGATGTTCTGCGTGACGACCCGCAGCTGCCGCTCGCCGCCGCCCTTCGGCAGCCACCAGCCGCCGAACATGACGGCCCACACGAGCACCGGTACGAGCAGCGCGACCGTCCCGGCGCGCGAGCGCGCGGCGAACGCGACGATCGCGACCGGCACGATCGCCAGGCCGAACCAGGGCAGGAAACTGTCCAGCACCGTACCCAGGCCGCGCCGGTCCGGGATCAGCCCGTGCCCGGCGAGCAGCGCCGCGACCAGCAGCGCGGCCAGGACGATCGGGACGTCCCGGCCGCGTACCGACCGGGACCGGGCCGACGCCCGTGCGGGCGCGGTCACGCCCGCCAGCTCCTCGTCATCGCACCATGATGGCCGGTGCCGCCGCCGGTACGGGCCGGCACACGGCACAAACCCGGCGCGGATCACATGCCGCCCGGTGTCTCAGGCGGCGAGGAACCTCGACAGGAAGGCCCGGGTACGCGGGTTGGCCGGGTTGTCGAGGACGTCGGCCGGCGTACCGGTCTCGACGACGACGCCGCCGTCCAGGAACACGACGCGGTCGGCGACCTCCCGGGCGAACGCCACCTCGTGCGTCACGACCAGCATCGTCAGCCCGTCCGCGGCCAGGTCCCGCATCGTGCCGAGCACCTCGCCGACCAGCTCCGGGTCCAGCGCGGACGTCGGCTCGTCGAACAGCATCAGCCGGGGCCGCATCGCCAGCGCCCGGGCGATCGCCACCCGCTGCTGCTGACCGCCGGACAACTGCCGCGGGTACGCGTCGGCCTTGTCGCCGAGGCCGACCTTCGCCAGCAGCTCCGTCGCGCGGGCCGTCACCGCGGCCCGCGGCTCCCGCAGGACGCCGATCGGCGCCTCCACCACGTTGCCCAGGACGGTCAGGTGCGGGAACAGGTTGAAGTGCTGGAAGACCATGCCGACGTGCCGGCGCGCGCGGGCCACCTTGCGGTCGGCCAGCTTGTGCAGCCGGCCGCCGCGCCGCTCGTACCCGACGAGGTCGCCGTCGACGGTGATGGCGCCGCCGTCGATGCTCTCCAGCATGTTCACCGAGCGCAGGAACGTCGACTTGCCCGAACCGGACGGGCCGAGGAGCACCACGACCTCGCCCGGGTACACGTCGAGGTCGACGCCCTTGAGGACCTCCGTGTGCCCGAACCGCTTCCGTACGTTGCGGGCCCGCAGCAGCGGCGTGTCGGTCATGACGCCACCTCCGGTTTGCGCTTGATCTTCAGGAACTCGAAGAACGACGGCGGGGTGTGCCGCGTCGCGCCGCGCGCGTAGTGACGCTCCACGAAGTACTGGCCGACGTAGAGCACCGACGTGATGACCAGGTACCACAGGCAGGCGACGACCAGCAGCGGGATGGTCTGGAACGTGCGGTTGTAGACCGCCTGGACGGTGTACAGCAGGTCGGACAGGGCGATGACGCTGACCAGCGACGTCGCCTTGACCATGTTGATCACCTGGTTGCCGGTGGGCGGCACGATGAACCGCATCGCCTGCGGCAGCACCACCTTGAACAGCGTCCGGGTACGGCTCATGCCGAGCGCCTGCGCCGCCTCCGTCTGCCCGCCGTCGACGCTGAGCAGTCCGCCGCGGACGATCTCCGCCATGTACGCGCCCTCGTTGAGCCCGAGGCCGAGGATCGCCGCGAGCATCGGCGTGATCAGCGCGTTCGTGTTCCAGTGCAGCAGCTCCGGCCCGAACGGCACGCCCACCGACAGCCGCGGCAGCAGCGCCGACAGGTTGAACCAGAAGATCAGCTGCACCAGCACCGGCGTACCGCGGAAGAACCACACGTACGCCCCGCACACCGCGCGCATCAGCGGGTTGTGCGACAGCCGCCCGACGGCGAGCAGTACGCCGAGGACGATGCCGATGACCATGGCGATCACGGTCAGTTCGAGCGTGGTGGCGATGCCGCGTCCCACCGACTGGGCGTTGAACCAGGAGAAGACCACGCCCCACTCGAAGTTGTGGTTGGTGACCAGCAGGTGCGCGAGCTGCGCCAGCAGCACCAGGATGACCGCGCCGGCCACCCAGCGCCACGGGTGGCGCCGGGGTGCCGCGGTCGCGACGTCGACCTCCGCCGCGTCGGTCGTCGGCGGTGCCGCTCGGGAGTCGGTGTCCATCGCTCTCAACTCTTGGCCAGGTTGATGCCGGGCTTGTCCAGCTTGTTGCGGTCCAGCCCGTACTTCTCCATGATCGTGGCGTACGTGCCGTTGTCGATGAGCTTCTGCAGCGCGGCCTCCAGCACGCCCGACAGCGGCGAGTCCTTCGGCACGACGGCACCCTGGTACAGGTCGTCGAAGCCGTTCTTCTCCTTGGTGCCGGCCAGTTCGAGCTGCCCCTTCGACTGCTGCACGAAGTAGGTGAGCGGCGCCTCGGAGGAGAAGAACGCGTCGGCCCGGCCGGAGCGTACGGCGAGGATCGAGGTCGGCTGGTCCTTGTACGACTGGACCTTCACGGCCGGCTTGCCGCCCTTCACGCACGTGGCCGACTGCGTCTTGATGACCTCCTCGGCCGACCCGCCGGCCTGCACCGCGATCCGGGTACCGCAGGTGTCGTCGAGGCCGTTGATGTGCTTCGGGTTGCCCTTCGGCACCGCGAACACGACGAACTCCTGCACCCAGTCCACGAAGTCGGCGGAAGTCTGCCGCTCCTTGAAGTCGCCGACCGGGCCGAACGCGAAGTCGTACCGCCCGGCGGCGATGCCGGTCAGCTCGCCGGACAGCCCGTCGACCGTGACCTGCTTCGTCTTCACGCCGAGGACCTGGCCGACCGCGGTCAGCAGGTCGGTCGCCGCGCCGGTCGCCTGCGCCGACGACGACCCCGCGATCGTGTACGGCGGGAACGAGCCGGTGTTGACCGACGTGATCACGCCGGCCTTCCTGATCTTCGCGGGCAGCTTGTCGTGCAGCGCCTGGTCCAGCTGCTGCTTGGCGGGGGCCTTCGCCGCGGAGCCGGACGCGCCGCCCGTCGGCTCGGGGTCCTTCGCGCAGCCCACCGTCGCGGCCAGGCTGATCGCGGCCAGGGCGCCGAGCGCCACCCGGGTCACCGTACGCATCGTGCTACTCCTTCTGAAGCCGGGGAGGTACGCGGGGTCGGGTCGACGTCGAACCGACGGTTGGCCAGGACCGGCAGGCGCCGACGGGCGTCGGCGACCCGCTCCGCGGACAGCTCCGCGAACAGCAGTCCCGGCTCCTCGGCCAGCCGGGCGCTCACCACGCCCAGCGGGTCGACGACCATCGAGTGGCCGATGTTGCGGGCACCGCACTCCCCCGAACCCACGACGTACACGGTGTTCTCGACGGCGCGGGCGGCGAGCATCAGCTCCCAGTGCCGCTCCTTCAGCGGCCCCTTCACCCAGGCCGCGGGCAGCACCAGCACCTCCGCGCCGGCCGTGGCGAGCAGCCGCGCCAGCTCGGGGAAGCGTACGTCGTAGCAGGTCATGAGGCCCACGGTGAGGCCGGCGCAGGTGAACGTCACGGGCGGATCGTCCGCCGGAATCACGTTCTCGCTCTCCACCGAGCCGAACGCGTCGTACAGGTGCAGCTTGCGGTAGACGGTCACGATCCGCCCGTCGGCCGCGACCACGAGCGTGTTGTACGCCCGTCCGTCCGGTCCCGGCTCGTGTACGCCGACGACCACGGTGAGCCCGGTACCGGCGGTCGACGCGACGAGCCCCGTCACGAAGGGCCCGTCGAGCGGCTGCGCCGCGGTGCGTACCCGGGCGCGGTCCTCGGTGAACCGGACGAGCACGCCCTCCGGCAGCACCAGCAGGTCGGCGCCCGCGTCCGCGGCCTGTTTCACATAGCCGGTGCAGGTGGCCAGGTTCTCCGACCAGTCCTCGCTGGCGACCATCTGGCCGACGGCGACGCGCATCAGTCCTCCTCCTCGTCGGCGACCTTGGCGTACTCGGCGAACAGCCCGGCGACGTCGACAGGCTCGTCGACCAGGCCCTGCGCCTGCAGTTCGGTGCAGAACGCGGCGATCATCCGCGCGTTCGCCGCGAGGCCGTACGGCATCCAGTCCGGGCCGGCCAGCCGTTCCGTACGGTCGATGTCGGCCAGCGCCCACGGCGTCGGGTCGGCCAGCTTGCGCTGCCCGGACCACCAGGCGTCGCGCGACGCGGTGAGCGCCCGGCGCAGGTCGGCGAGCACCTCGGGGCGTCGCGCCACGACCTCCCGCCGTACGCCGATCAGGTGGATGCCGGGGATGAACCCGACGTCGCGCAGGTACGCCGCCTCGGCGGACGGGTAGTCGACCAGCAGCGGGCGCAGCGGGCTGTCGTCGGTGTGGAAGCCGGGCGGCATGAACGGCGTCATGATCGCGTCGAGGCTGCCGTCGAGCAGCCCGCCGACCAGCGACTCGCCGGGGCCGGCCAGCCGTACGTTGGCGGGTGGGACGAGGCCGCCCGTCCGGTCGCCGCCGGCCGCGTCGGCGGTCAGCGGGCCGACCATCCAGGAGATCGTGCCGAGGTCCACGCCGGCACGGCGCAGGATCGCCCGGGTCCACGTGTTGCCGGAGTCCGGCCAGCCGGTGAGCCCGATCCGGGCGCCGGTGAGCTGCTCGACCGTCGTCAGGTCGCTGGTCCGCCGTACGAGCAGGCAGCGGTGCCGGAAGGCGCGCATCACGAACGCGGGTACCGCGACGATCCGGTCGTCGCCGGCCGCGCGGGCGCGGACGTACCGGCTGAAGGAGGTCTCGGCGGCGTCGAGGGTCGGCTCGGCGAGCAGGTCGGGGGTGATCGCCCGGCGCTCGACCGTCAGGTCCAGCCCGGGTGTGGGCACCTCGCGCAGCGTGAGCGGTACGAGGTGGGACCAGGGGCGTGCCCCGAGCCGCATGGGGGTGTCTGTCGTGCTCATCACGGCTACAGTAAAAGTTCACCTCGTTGATGAACAAGAGTTTTTTGTTACTGATCATTACTCGTAGCGATGTGGTGAAGTAGTGAGGCCCACGCCCACCGGCTCGAAGGACCGCCATGCCTGACCCGACCCTGCCGGCCGAGCCGGACGGCTCCCCGGTCGACGCCGCCTGGCTCGCCGGCCACGTCGACGAGACCAGCGCACGCGGCATCGCCGCGTCCGTGGTCAGCCTCATCCGGCAGGGTGAGCTGCGCGCCGGGCACCGGCTGCCGACCGTGCGCGAACTCGGCGGCGCGCTCGGCGTCAGCCCCGCCACCGTCTCCGAGGCGTGGTCGCTGCTGCGCCGCCGGCGGTCCATCAGCGGACGCGGCCGGGCCGGCACCGTGGTCACCGGCCCGCCCGACGTACCCCGGCCGTACCGCTTCGAGGGCGTCGGCCGCTACGGCGACCGCCTCGCGCACGACCTGCGCCTCGCCGTACCCGATCCGGCCCTGCTGCCGCCGCTGGACCTGGCGCTCGCCGAGGCACTGCGCGCCGAGTCGATCAACGAGTACGTACGGGTGGCGATCACGCCGCAACTGGAGGCGGCGGTCCGGCCGGGCTGGCCGTACCAGCCGGCGGCGATGCTCGCCGTCAACGGCGGGTTCGACGCGCTGCTGCTGCTCGCGCAGACGCTCGTCACCACCGGCGACCCGGTCGCCGTCGAGGACCCGACCGCCCCGCGCCTGCTGGACATCCTCGACGCGGTCGGCGCCGACGTCGTACCGGTCGCCTGCGACGACCGCGGCCCGACACCCGACGCGCTCGCCGCCGCGCTGCGCCGCCGGCCCGTGCTGTTCTGCTACCAGCCGCGCGCGCACTCCCCCGCCGGCCACAGCGTCGACCCGGCGCGCCGCTCCGAGCTCGCCGCGCTGCTCGCCGGCACGGAGACCGTCGTCGTCGAGGACGACGGGCTCGGCGTCCTGTCCGGCGCACCGCTCGCCAGCATCGGCGCCGAGCTGCCCGACCGCACCGTCCTCGTCCGCTCCTACGCCAAGTCGCACGGCCCGGACCTGCGCCTCGCCGTACTCGGCGGGCCGACGACGATCGTCGAGAAGGCGCGGGTGTACCGGACGTTCGGGTCCGGCTGGACCAGCCGGATCCTGCAGAACTGCCTGGCGGCGCTGCTCGCCGACCCCGCCGTGGACCGTACCGTCGCGCACGCCCGCGAGGTCTACGCCCAGCGCCGCACCGCGCTCGCCGACGCGCTCGCCGCCCGCGGCGTACGCGCCGGTGGCGTCGCCGACGGCCTCAGCCTCTGGGTACCGGTGCGGGACGAACACTCGGCGCTGGTCACGCTCGCCGCCGCCGGAGTCGCCGTCGCCCCGGGCAGCCGGTACCACCACGGGCCGCACCACACGCACATCCGCGTCGCCACCGGACGCGGCGTCGAACCGCTCGACGAGCTCGCCGACCTCATCGCCCTCGCCGCCGCCGACGCCGAACCCGGCGGCTGACGGTCCTCGCGGGCGCGCGGCTCGGCGAGGAATCAACCGGCGGCCCGCGGTGTTGGCCGGTCACGTGACCCCCTCACTGCCGACCGGTACGCCGGCCGAACACGACATCGACGCGCGCGGCGTCCTGGCCTTCCTCGACGCCGTCGAGGCGGCACCGCGGATCGAGCCGCACGGCCTGACCGTGTTGCGGCACGGGCACGTCGTCGCCGCCGGAGCGTGGTCGCCGTACCGGCCCGACCTGCCGCACATGCTGTACTCGCTGAGCAAGAGCTTCACGTCCACCGCGCTCGGCCTCGCCGTCGCCGAGGGCCTGGTCCGGCTCGACGACCGGGTCGTCGACTTCTTCCCCGAGTACCGGGACCTCGCCACCGATGACGGCACCCGGGCGATGCGCGTGCGGCACCTCGCCTCGATGAGCAGCGGGCACACCCGCGAGACGTGGGACGAGGCGCGCCGCGCCACCCCGGACGATCCGGTACGCGGGTTTCTCGCCCTGCCGCCGGACCGCGCGCCCGGCACCGTCTTCGCGTACAACCAGCCCTGCACGTACACGCTGGGTGTGATCCTGCAGCGGGTCACCGGCACCACGCTGGCCGGATACCTGCGGCCGCGGCTGTTCGACCCGCTCGGCATCGGGACGGCGTCCTGGCAGCGCGACGAGCTGGGTCGGGACCTCGGCTTCATCGGCCTGTTCACCACCACAGACGCGATCGCCCGGCTCGGCGAGCTGTACCTGCGGCGTGGCGTGTGGCAGGGCCGCCGGATCCTGTCCGAGGACTGGGTGGCCGAGGCGACCCGGCCGCAGGTCACGACGGCGCAGGACACGAACTCGGACTGGCAACAGGGGTACGGGTTCCAGTTCTGGATGTCGCGGCACGGCTACCGGGCCGACGGCGCGTACGGGCAGTTCGGCCTGGTGCTGCCGGAGCAGGACGCGGTGATCGCGTACACCGGGGCGACCGTCGAGATGCAGGCCGTACTGGAGCTGGTGTGGCGGCACCTGCTGCCCGCGCTCGGCGCGCCCGGGTCCGCCGACGCCGACGCGGCCCTCGCCGACCGGCTCGCCGCCCTCGCCCTCCCACCGGTACCCGCCGGTGACGGCACGCCCGCCCCAACCTCCCGCACCCTGTCGCCCGCCGGCGCGCCCAGCCACCTCGGCCTCGACGTACGCGTCGGCAACGGCACCACCGTCGTGCTGCGGGACGGCGACACCGCCCTGCGGCTGCCGCTCGTACCGGGACGGTGGAGCGTCGCCGACGGGCCGGTACCTGCCGCGGCCAGCGGCGGCTGGACCGACGGGACGCACCTGGCGTTCGACGTGCTGTTCCTGGAGGCGCCGCACCGGCTGGCGGTGACCGCCGACCTGGCCGCGGGGACGTTCGACACCCGCTGGACCGCGCCGCCGATGACCGGGCCGGCGCTGCGCCTGCTGGGCGCACCTCACTGAATCCGTGCGCCCCGCCCCGCAGGGGGTACGGGGCGGGGCGCGCGGAACGGGCAGGTCAGCCGACCGGGCTCAGCGTGTCGCTCTCCCGGTCGATGACCAGGACGGGACGGCCGGCGTGCCGCGACACCTCGGCCACCACGCTGCCACCGAGCAGCGCGGACAGTCCCTCGTGCGACGACGAGCCGATCACGATCGCCGGCGCGGCCAGCCGTACCGCGCGGTCCAGGATCAGCCGCGCCACCTCCGGGTGGGTACCGGTGATCGCGGCGATCTCGCCGTCCGCGGTGGCGCCCGCCGCGCGCAGCTCGGCCAGCCGGTCGGCGAGCAGCGCGGCCGCGTCCGTCTCGCTCTCCAACGCCACCGCGGTCCCGCCGACCACCTCGGTCTCCCGTACGTGCAGCACGTGTACCGCGAGCCCGCGCTCGACGGCGACGCGCGCGGCGTGGCGTACGACGGCGGTGTTGTCGGGGTTGGCGTCGACGGCGACCAGCAGCCGGCCGGTGTCGGCCGGGTCGGTGGTGACGGTCTCCGGCTCGTCCACCTTGCGCAGCAGCCGGTGGCCGCTCGCGAGGACCAGGATGCCGATCGCGACGCAGCCGGCACCGACGTAGAACGGCAGGCTCGGGTCGATCTTCTCGCCGAGCTTCCCGGCCAGGAACGGCGCGATCGCGCCGCCGATGAACCGCACGAAGCTGTACGCCGCGCTCGCCACCGGCCGCTCCACCGGCGACACCTTCATGACGGTCTCGGTGATCAGCGTGTTGTTGATGCCGAGGAACAGCCCGGCCACGATCACCGCGACGATCAGCGTCGCCTTCGAGTGCGTCCAGACACCCATCACCACGAGCGTCAGGGCGATCAGCCCCTGGATCACGTACAGCGTGTGCACGGTGCCGAAGCGCGCCTGCAACCGCGGCGCGACGAACACCGACGTGACCGCCAGGCACAGCCCCCAGCCGAAGAACACGAGGCCGAGCTGGTGCGCCGACAGGTCCAGCGGGAACGGCGTCCAGGCCAGCAGCGTGAAGAAGCCGTAGTTGTAGAACAGCGCGGTCAGCGCCGTCGTCAGCAGGCCGCGGTGGCGCAGCGCGCGGAGCGGGTCGATGACCGACGTCCGGTGGGTCGGTTTCGGCGACTTCGGTAGCAGCGCGATGACAGCGACGAACGCGATCGCCATGAGCACCGCGACCCCGAAGAACGGGCCGCGCCAGCTGATCCCGCCGAGCAGTCCGCCGAGCAGCGGGCCGACGGCGATGCCGACGCCGAGCGCCGCCTCGTACAGGATGATGGCGCCGGCCACGCCGCCGGACGCGGCGCCGACGATGACGGCCAGGGCGGTGGCGATGAACAGCGCGTTGCCCAGGCCCCAGCCGGCGCGGAAGCCGATGACGCCGTTGACGCCGTCGGCCGTACCGGCCAGGGCGCTGAACACGACGATCAGCGTCAGGCCACCGAGCAGTGTGCGCTTGGGCCCGATCCGGCTCGACACCCAGCCGGTGATCAGCATCGCCACGCCGGTGACCAGCATGTAGCTGGTGAACAGCAGCTCGACCTGGCTCGGGTTCGCCTTCAGGTCGTGGGAGATGGCCGGCAGGATCGGGTCGACGAGCCCGATGCCCATGAAGGCGATGACACAGGCGAACGCCACGGCCCAGACCGACTTCGGCTGCCTGAGGATGCCGCCGGCCTGACCTGACGCCGCTTCGCCGGAACCTCCTGCACTCATTGGGGATCCGCCTTTCGCCAGTTGCCGAGGAGTTTGTCGAGGGCCGGCATCGCCGCGGCGAGGGCAGCCCGGTCGTCGGCGTCGAGCGTGTCGAGCCGGCGTTGCAGCGCGGACCGTCGCGCGGTGCGCAGCCGGTCGAGCAGCTCGCGCCCCGCGTCGGTCAGCTCGATCGTGACGACGCGCTGGTCGCGCGGGTCGGCACCGCGGGCGACGGTGCCGTCCGCGGCGAGCCGGCGCAGGTGGCTGGTCATGGTCGGCTGGGCCACCTGGGCGATGTCGGCTAGCTCGCTGACCCGCTTCGGTCCGTCCCGGTCGAGGGCGGAGAGCACGGTCGCCAGCGTCGGGCTGACGCCCGCGTAGTCGACCTCGCGCCGCAGCAGGTGGGTGAGGGTGCCGAGCCGCCCGGAGAGCTCGCCGGCGAGCCGGCTGTCCGCGATGGACTCATTCATATCTATAGGCTATCTATGTTTCTACCGCGCCGGCAACGTGATCTCGGCGACGATGCCCCGGTCAGCGGCCGTGCGAGTGGGCGCGGCGTGTCGCGGCAAGCACCTGGGCGGCGGGCAGCCCCACCAGCGCCACGCGTACCAACGACCGCGCCCGCGGGGCGCTCCGTCCCCCCGCCGCGACCGCCGACGCGACCATCGGCATGAGCATCAGGACAACCGTGCCGAACAGCCCGGCCACCCACGTCGGGACACGCTTCCGCCCCACCGCGCTCGCCTCCCCGTGCCGCCGTACGGCGGCGCACGAACCGGTCGGGTCAGACGCTAGGGCAGCGGCCGGGCCGCGACGGACGGATCACCGAAATCGGACCCGGCCGAGGGAGCGGTCCATGGGTGCTGCGGCGCCCGGCTCGGGCACCGCGGCACCCGCGCTCAGGCGCTCCGGCGCAGCAGCGCCAGGAACATCCCGTCCGTACCGTGCCGGTGTGGCCAGAGCTGCGCCGCCGGGCCCTCGCCGAGCCCGTCCAGATCGGCGCCGAGGGCCGCGCGGGCGTCGAGCTGCTCCAGCGGTACCGGCGGGTCGGCGAGCAGTGCCGCGACCTGCGCAGTCGTCTCGGCCGGGTGCGGGGAGCAGGTGACGTACCCGATGAGACCGCCGGGCCGGACCGCGCGGCACGCGGCGGCCAGCAGCTCCCGCTGCAGCGCGACCAGGTCGGTCAGGTCGGACTCCTGGCGCCGCCAGCGCGCCTCCGGGCGGCGCCGCAGCGCACCGAGGCCGGTGCACGGCGCGTCGAGCAGTACCCGGTCGAAGCCGCCGGCCGGCAGCTCGGGCCGCTCCCCCACGGTCCGCCCGTCGGCATGGACCACGTCGACCGGGAACCCGGCGACGGCCTTGCCGACCAGCACCGCCCGGTGCTCCGTGACTTCGACCGCGGTCAGCCGCGCCCCGCGCTGCGCGGCGAGCGACCCGAGCAGCGCGGCCTTGCCGCCGGGGCCGGCACACAGGTCCAGCCAGCGCTCGTCCGTACCGTCCAGCGGCGCGCCGGCCAGTGCCAGCGCGACGAGCTGGCTGCCCTCGTCCTGTACCTGCGCGAGCCCGGTCCGGATCTCCGCGAGGTCGCCCGGGGCTCCGCCGGGCAGGTACACCGCGTACGGCGAGAACCGGCCGACGGTGCCGCCGACCCGTTCGGCCAGCTCGGCCGCGGTGGTGCGGCCGGGCCGGGCCGCCAGGTGGACCGCCGGCCGGTCGTTGTCCGCGGCGAGCGCGGCGGCCAGCTCGGCGTCGTCCCCACCGAGCGCCTCGTCGAACGCGCGGACGATCCACTCCGGATGCGCGTACCGCACGGCGAGGCCGGCCGGATCGTCCGACGGCGCGAGGCGCGTCAGCCACGCGTCCAGGTCGGTGCCGGCGACGCGGCGCAGTACGGCGTTGGTGAAGCTCGCCGATCCGGCGCCCGCGGCCGACCGGGCCAGCGCCACCGACGTCGACACCGCGGCGTGCGCCGGTACGCGGGTGTAGAGCAGCTGGTAGGCGCCGAGCCGCAGGGCGTCCCGGACCGGACCGTCCACCTTGGACAGTGGCCGGTTCGAACCGGCGGCGAGGACCGCGTCGAGCGTGCCCGTCGCGCGCAGCGTGCCGTAGCACAGCTCGGTGGCGAACGCGGCGTCCCGACCGGACAGCGACCACTCCGACAGCAGCGACGGCAGCGCCAGGTTCGCGTACGCCCCGCGCTCGTGCACCTGCCGCAGCACCTCGTACGCCGCGCGCCGGGCGCGGTCCACCGGCTTCGCGCCGGCGACGGGGCGCAGCGGTGCGGGCCGGCGCGGCGTACCCCGGCGTGCGGGGCGGCCCTGCCGGTTGCGTCCGCGGCCCCGCTCCGGGCCGCTCACCGCTGCCCCGATCCACGCCGTGTGCGCACGCGAAGCGGTCCCGGACGCGATGTTCCGTGCCGTCGGCTCACGCGAACCGGTCCCTGGTGCGACAACCCGTGCCCTCGGCTCACGCGAACCGGTCCCCGGTCTGGATCCGGGCGCCGCGCGCCCAGTCCGCGGCGGCCATCCGCTTCTTGCCGGCGGGCTGCACCTCGCCAAGGCGTACCGCGGTCGTGCCGGTGCCGACGAGGACCTCGTTGCGCCCGACGACCATCTCGCCGGGCGGTGGGGTCGCGCCGTCCGCCGGGGTGACCGGCAGCAGCTTGACGCGTTCGTCGCGGAAGACGGTCCAGGCGCCGGGCGCCGGCGTACCGGCCCGGACGCGGCGGTCGACCGCGAACGCCGGCTCGTCCCAGCGGACCCGGGTGTCGTCGACGGTGACCTTCGGCGCGAGGCTGACGCCGTCGGCGGGTTGCGGGTCGGCGCGGGCGGTGCCGTCCTCGATCGCGTCCAGCACCGCGACGAGCAGCCCCGCACCCGCGTCGGCGAGCCGGGCCAGCAGGTCGCCGGACGTGTCCGTGGGGCGGATCGGCTCGGTCAGCGTCCCGTACACCGGGCCGGTGTCGAGGCCCGCCTCCAGCTCGAAGACGCTCGCGCCGGTCACCTCGTCGCCGTGCAGCACGGCGTGCTGCACGGGCGCCGCGCCGCGCCACGCCGGCAGCAGCGAGAAGTGCAGGTTGATCCAGCCGTGCGCGGGGATCGACAGCGCGGCCGGCGGCACCAGCGCCCCGTACGCGACGACCGGTACGCAGTCCGGCGCGGTGTCCCGCAACCACGCCAGGAACTCCTCGTCCCGCGGCCGGCGCGGGGTACGCACCTCGACACCGTGCTCGTCCGCCCACGCCGCGACCGGCGAACGCAGCACCTTACGGCCGCGGCCGGCCGGCGCGTCCGGCCGCGTCACCACGGCCAGCAGCTCGTGCCGCGAGGCGGCGACGGCGCGGAGCGCGGGCACCGCGACCTCCGGCGTACCGGCGAAGACCAGTCGCACAGGAACGCTCCCCCTTGTCGATTCTCAGCCGAGACGGCCGTGGATGTGGTGCGGGCTCACCTTGACCCGCGGCGCGTCCTCCCCGTACCACTCGGCGGTGCGGATCGCGCGCATCGCCTCTCGCCGGGTGGCGGCGTCGAGCCGGTCGACGAACAGCACTCCGTCCAGGTGGTCGGTCTCGTGCTGGATGCAGCGGGCCATCAGCCCGGTGCCGACGACCTGCACCGGGTCGCCGTACGCGTTGAAGCCCTTGGCCACGACGTTCTGCCGGCGCTTGGTGTCGAAGTAGAGCCCGGGGATGGACAGGCAGCCCTCGGTGCCGTCCTGCTCCTCGTCGTCGGGGAAGTCCAGGCCGGGGTTGACCAGGTGCCCGGCGACCCGGCCGTCCGGCCCCGGTACGTCGAACACGAACACCCGCGCCGACACGCCGATCTGCGGCGCGGCCAGCCCGGCGCCGCGCTCGTCGGCGAGCGTGCTCGACAGGTCCCGCACCAGCCGGCGCAGCTCCGCGTCGAAGCTCGCGACCGGGTCGCACGCGGTCCGCAGCACCGGGTCACCGAACAGCCGCAGCGGCTGGACCCGGCCGTCCGCGGCGTCCGCCGGGGTCAGCTCGACCGATCCGGTCACCACCGCGCCGGTCGGTACCGGCGGTGCGGGCTCGGCAGGTGCAGTCACGTCGCGGACCCCTTCTCGTACGACCGACGATGCCGCTGGCAAGTCTACGGAGCGTGCGGGACCGGGCGATCGGCGGCGCTCACAGCATGTCCAACGGATCGATCTGGATCCGGACCGGTTCCGGCTCCTTGCGCGCGCTGCGCGTCCCGGACGCCGCCCGCAGCGCCGACGCCAGCGCCGCCCCCTGCCCCCGCGGTACGCGCAGCAGCAGCCGTTCGGTCTCCCCGCCGGACTGCCGGCGTCCCGTGGTCACCGGCACCGGCCCCAACTCGTCGACGCCGTCGGGCAGCTCGGCGGCGGCCAGTACGGCGGCGATCGCGGTCGGCGTACCGGTCAGGCTGGCCATCCGTACCGCGGGCGGGAAGCCCAGGTCACGACGGTCGGCCAGCTCGCGTTCGGCGAAACCGGCCGGGTCGAACCGGACCAGGGCCTGGACCACCGGGATCGACGCGTCGGCGACGGCGACCACCCGGCCACCGGCGCCCGCCGGCCGGGCCAGGACCGCCGCGGCCAGCCAGCGGCGCAAGGTCTCCTCCGCGGCGCGCAGGTCGGCGCGGGTCAACAGCGCCCAGGCGTCCAGCAGCAGCACCGCACCGTACCCGCCCTCCGCGGGCGGCTCGGCCCCCGGCGTCGACACCACCAGCGCCGCGCCGTCCGCCACCCGGTCCAGCACGCCGTCGCGCCCCGAGGTCCGCACCGGTACGCCCGGGAACGCCCGCCCCAGCTCCTCCGCGGTACGCCGGGCGCCGACCACCGCGGCCCGCAGCGCCCGGCCGCCGCACTCCGGGCACCGGTATCCCCCGGCGGTGTGGCCGCACCAGCGGCACACCGGAAACCCGCCGGAGTCGGGTACGGCGAGCGGACCGCCGCACTCCGGGCACCGGCTGCGCGCCCGGCACCGCTGGCACACCACGACCGGCAGGTACCCGCGCCGCGGCACCTGCACCAGCACCGGTGTGTCCGCCTTCAGCGCGGCCTGCGCCGCCTCCCACGCGGCGCTCGGCAGCCGGGCCGCCGCCGCACCCGGATCCCGGGCCAGCTGGAACTCGTCGCCCGTCGGTACGACCCGCGGGGCCGCCGCGCGCAGCGCCGCGCGGTCCGCGGTGATCTCCTTCGCCCAGCCGGTCGCGACCAGCAGCTGCGCCTCCGTGCTGCGGGCGTACCCGGCGACGAGCATCGCCGCGCCGGCCAGCTGCGCCCGGGTCAGCAGCACCTCGCGGGCGTGCGGGTACGGCGCGTGCTCGTCGGCGTGCAGGTCGTCGCCGTCGTCGAAGATCGCGGCGAGGCCCAGATCCGGCACCGGGGCGAACATCGCCGCCCGGGTACCGACGACCAGCCGCACCCGGCCGCGTGCCGCGCGCAGGAACCGGGCGTACCGCTCGGCGGGACCGAGGGACGCCGCGATCGCGACGTGCCGGCCGGCGCCGAGCCGCTCGGTCAGCGCCGCGTCGAGCCGGTCCAGGTCCCGCGCGTCGGGTACGACGGCGAGGCCGCCGCGACCGCCCGCGAGCGTGGCGACCAGCGCGTCGGCGATCCGGGCCGGCCAGTCCTCGCCCGGCATCGCGGTGAACACCGCCCGCGGCGCCCGCCCGTCGGACAGCGCCCGCAGGTACGCCGGGCCGGCCGGGTAGCCCCGCCACTCGTCCGGTTCCGGTGCGGCCACCGGCCCGTCCACGGCCGGCTGGCCTTCGGCCTTCTCGGTACGCGCGTGCCGCGGCGGCACCGCCAGCCGCAGCACGTCGGCGAGTGACCCGGCGTACCGGTCGGCGACGGCGCGGGCCAGCGCCGCCACCTCCGGGGTCAGCACCACCTCGGGCGACACGACGCGATCGAGGAAGCCGAGCTTGCCGGTGAAGTCGCTCTCGGCGGCGCGCGCCAGGACGAACCCGTCGACGAGCTGCCCGCCGAACCGGACCCGCACCCGTACGCCGGGCTGCGCGGTCTCGGCGGACTCCGCCGGTACCAGGTAGTCGAAGGTGCGGTCCAGGTGGACCAGACCGACGTCGACGCAGACCCGGGCGACGGGGAGCTCCGCCGCCGGCTGCCGGGCCGGCTTCGCGAGGCGTTTGCGAGGGGCGGACCGGGTGGGCGGGGACGCCGCCGGAAGGTCGACCGGCAGCGTCCCGTCGTGTTCGTCCACCGTGTCCGCGCCGAGGACCTTACTTGGTGGCGGCGGACTTCAGCTCGTCGACCCGGTCGGTCTTCTCCCAGGTGAAGTCGTCCAGCTCGCGGCCGAAGTGGCCGTACGCCGCGGTCTGCTGGTAGATCGGGCGGGCCAGCTTCAGGTCGCGGATGATCGCGGCCGGACGCAGGTCGAACACCTCGCCGACGGCCTTCTCGATCTGGTCCACCGGGACGCTGTTCGTGCCGAACGTCTCGATGAACAGGCTGACCGGCTGCGCCTTGCCGATCGCGTACGCGACCTGGGCCTCGCAGCGGTCGGCCAGGCCGGCGGCCACGACGTTCTTCGCGACCCACCGCATCGCGTACGCCGCGGACCGGTCCACCTTCGACGGGTCCTTGCCGGAGAACGCGCCGCCACCGTGCCGGGCGTACCCACCGTAGGTGTCGACGATGATCTTGCGGCCGGTCAGGCCGGCGTCGCCCATCGGGCCGCCGATCTCGAACCGCCCGGTCGGGTTGACGAGCAGCCGGTAGTCCTCGCTGTCGAGCTCCAGCTCGGCCAGCACCGGCGTGATCACGTGCTCCCGGACGTCCGGGGTGAGCAGCGAGTCGAGCGAGATGTCCGGCGCGTGCTGGCTGGAGACCACCACGGTGTTGAGCTTGACCGGCCGGAAGCCCTCGTACTCGATGGTGACCTGGGTCTTGCCGTCGGGCCGGAGGTAGGGAACGGTGCCGTCGTGGCGGACCGCGGACAGCCGGCGGGACAGCCGGTGCGCGAGCGCGATCGGCAGCGGCATCAGCTCGGGCGTCTCGGTGCAGGCGAAGCCGAACATCATGCCCTGGTCGCCGGCGCCCTGCGAGTCCAGCTCGTCGGCGCTGGATCCCGATCGCTTCTCGAACGCGGTGTCGACGCCAACCGCGATGTCCGGCGACTGCGCGCCGATCGACACGCTCACGCCGCAGGACGCACCGTCGAAGCCCTTCTTCGACGAGTCGTAGCCGATCTTCAGAATGGTGTCCCGGACGATGCGCGGGATGTCGGCGTACGCATCGGTGGTGACCTCGCCGGCGACGTGCACCTGCCCGGTCGTGATCAGGGTCTCGACCGCGACGCGACTGCCCGGGTCCTGGGTCAGCAGCGCGTCGAGGATGCCGTCGCTGATCTGGTCAGCGATCTTGTCCGGATGGCCTTCTGTGACCGACTCCGATGTGAACAAGCGGCGTGCCATGGTACTCCCCGGAGTATGCGGAACGGGTAAATGGCGAGTTTAGCCGGATGACCCGGCGGTGAACTCGCGGGACTGTCCTGGCTACGCGAACTGCACCCGAGCCTACCCAGGGTCAGGCCCGATCCCCAGTGGCCACGCGTACTTCACAGGCGGGCCGCGACGAGGTCGAGCACCCGGTCAGCGATCTCGGCCTTGGTCATTTCCGGCAAGTCCGTCGTACTTCCGTCGGCGCCCAGCACGGTCGCCGCGTTCGTGTCCGTACCGAACCCGCGGTCGACGCCGACCTGGTTCGCCACGATCAGGTCCGCGCGCTTGCGGGACAGCTTCGCCGCCGCGTTCGCCAGCAGGTCGTCGGTCTCCGCGGCGAACGCCACGAGCACCTGGCCCGGGCGCTTCGCGGCACCCAGCTCCGCGGCGATGTCGACGGTCTCGGCCAGCGCCAGCGTCGGCGCGCCGCCGCCGGTCTTCTTGATCTTGCTGGTGGCGTACTCCGCGGGCCGGAAGTCGGCCGGCGCCGCCGCCATCACCACAGCGTCCGCGTCGGCGGCCTGCGCCACGACCGCCTTGCGCAGCTCCTCGGTCGTCTCCACCCGCACCAGCTCCACGCCGGCCGGGGTCGGCAGCGCGACGTTCGCCGAGACCAGCGTGACGGCGGCGCCCCGGGCCACCGCCGCGCGCGCGAACGCGTACCCCTGCTTGCCGCTCGACCGGTTGCCCAGAAACCGCACCGGGTCCAGATACTCCCGGGTGCCGCCGGCGGTGACGACGATCCGCCGCCCGGCCAGGTCCGGCGTACGCGCCGGGTCGGCGAGCAGCCGCTCGACCAGCTCGTACAGGGCGGCCGGGGCGGGCAGGCGGCCCTTGCCGGTGTCCGGGCCGGTCAGCCGGCCGGAGTCCGGTTCGACCACGATCGCGCCGCGCCGGCGCAGCGTCGCCACGTTGTCCACGGTGGCCGGGTGCTCCCACATCTCGGTGTGCATGGCCGGCGCGTACAGCACCGGGCAGCGGGCCGTCAGCAGCGTCGCCGTGAGCAGGTCGTCGGCCTGCCCGTGCGCCGCCCGCGCCAGCAGGTCCGCCGTCGCCGGTACGACCAGCACCAGGTCGGCGGTCTGCCCGAGCCGGACGTGCTCCACCTCCGGTACGTCCTGCCACACCTCGGTGTGCACCGGCCGCCCGGACAGCGCCTCCCACGTCGGCGCCCCGACGAACCGCAACGCCGCGGCGGTCGGTACGACGCGCACCGCGTGGCCGGCCTCGGTCATGAGACGCAGCAGCTCACACGCCTTGTACGCGGCGATGCCGCCCGACACCCCGAGCACGATCTGACGAGTCATGCCCCCATGCTCACACGCGCGCCGATCCCGCACACACGCCCGCCACGCGGACGGTCACGGCCGGAAACGGCGAACGACCCCGATCCGCGGTGTCCGCGGGTCGGGGTCGTTCGACCTGGTTTGTGGCGTGTTTCAGGCTTCGTTGGTGGGCTCGGCGGTGAGCAGCCCACTGTTGATCTCCCGAAGAGCGATCGACAGCGCCTTCTCCTGCGGCGTCGTCTCCACCAGCGGCCCCACGTATTCAAGGAGGCCCTCGCCGAGCTGCGAGTAGTACGCGTTGATCTGGCGGGCGCGCTTCGCGCCGAAGATGACGAGCGCGTACTTCGACGGCGTCTTCTCAAGCAGCTCGTCGATCGGTGGGTTGGTGATTCCTTCGGGACTGGCCACGGTTCCGGACACGCGGATCGACCTCAATGCCTGCGATCAGAGGATGGACGGTGGTCGGCGCCGCGAACGGCGGCTGCCACCCGTGTGAACGATCGATGCTAGCAACAGGTTGTGACGATCGACGACGTGGGTGGCGAATTGTCCTCGCGTTCTGTGACCAGAGACACGTCAGCGCTGTTGACTCGGCGTCGGTGCGAGCAACGCGACCAGCTCCGCCGCCGCCTGTTCGACCGAGTTGTTGACGATCGTCACGTCGAACTCCGACTCGGCCGCCAGCTCGTCGCGGGCCAGCTCCAACCGGCGCCGGATGGTGTCCGCGTCCTCCGTACCCCGGCCGACCAGCCGTCGTACCAGCTCGTCCCAGCTCGGCGGGGCGAGGAAGACGAGGCGGGCTGCCGGCATCGCCGCGCGTACCTGCCGGGCGCCCTGCAGGTCGATCTCCAGCAGCGCGGGCAGCCCGGCCGCCAACCGCCGCTCCACCGGGGCGCGCGGCGTGCCGTACGCGTTGCCGGCGTACTCGGCCCATTCGAGCAGCTCGCCCGCGGCGGCCATCCGGTCGAACTCGGTCCGGTCGACGAAGTGGTAGTGCCGGCCGTCCACCTCACCCGGTCGCGGCCGGCGGGTCGTCACCGACACCGACAGCCAGACGTCCGGGTACCGCTGCCGGACGAGGGCGTACACGCTGCCCTTGCCGACGCCGGACGGGCCGGACAGGACGGTGAGCCGTGCGGTACGTGCTGCGGATGCGCTGTCAACGGTCACGGCTTGTTTCTACCGAACGCCGTCACGGCCCGTGCAGGGAACTCCCCCACCTGGCCGCCGACACGGCAAAGGCCGCCCGGTCGACACGTACCTGGCGTGGTACCTGTCGGCTTGACGGCCCCTGACGTCGCTGGCCGGGCGGACCCGGCCGCGGCCACCTACTCGGCGGCGCTGAACTCGGCGAGCAGCGAAGAACGCTGATGCTCGCCGAGCCCGCGCAGCCGCCGGCTGTCGGCAATGTGGAGCCGCTCCATGATCTGGGCGGCGCGCACCTTGCCGATGCCGGGCAGCGCCTCGAGCACCGCCGAGACCTTCAGCTTGCCTACCACCTCGTTGGTGTCGGCCTGCTTCAGCACCTCGGACAGCGTCGTGTCCCCCCGCTTGAGCTGATCCTTCAACTCAGCGCGGGCCTTGCGCGCGGCGGCCGCTTTCTCCAGCGCGGCAGCACGCTGCTCAGGGGTGAGCGACGGGAGCGGCACGAAGGTCTCCTTGGGTTGCGTATGACTCTTACGAAACGGATGAACTACCAGCGCGGGAAACCTAGCGGGCAATCGCACCAGGAAGCAACGCCGGCACGCTCGCGTGTTTCGCAATGCGTGGTGTCATCGTCGTCACATTCTTGCGCAACACATCACGCAGGTCGACCGAGAGCGCTAGCGCAATGCCGCCGTACGGTGTCTGCTGCGTCACGCAGTGCCGCGACATCGGGTCCGTTTTGGAGTATTTCGCGGGAGTATGAGGGGAGTACCCAGCCGAGCGCTGAGCCGAAGACCCGCGCCAGATCCGCCGGCGTACCGCCCTGCGCACCGAGGCCGGGCGCCAGTAACGGCCCGTTCACCTTCGCCAGATCGTGACCGGGACCACCGGTGACGGTCGCCCCGACGACCACGCCCACCGAGCCCAGGGGCGTCGCGCCGGCGTTCACCGCGGCGACCTCGTCGAGCACCGCCTGCGCCACCGTACGGCCGTCCGGAGCCACCGCGTGCTGCACCGACGGCCCCTCCGGGTTCGACGTCAACGCCAGCACGAACACCCCCCGGTCGTACGCCAGGGCCGTGTCGATCATCGGCCGCAGCGACCCGAACCCCAGGTACGGCGAGGCCGTCACGGCGTCGACGGCGAGCGGACTGGACGGGTCCAGGTACGCGTCGGCGTACGCCTGCGCCGTGGAGCCGATGTCGCCCCGCTTGACGTCCAGCAGGACCAACGCGCCGGCCGCGCGCGCCTCGGCGATCACCGTCTCCAGGACGGCGATGCCGCGCGAGCCGAAGCGTTCGAAGAACGCCGACTGCGGCTTGAGCACGGCAACCCGGTCAGCCAGCGCCTCGACCACGGTACGGGCGAAGGTCTCCAGCCCCGACGGGTCGTCCGGCAGGCCCCAGGCGCGCAGCAGGGCGGCGTGCGGGTCCACCCCGACACACAGCGCGCCGCGGGCGGCAAGCGCGGCGTCCAGCCGGGCGCCGAACGCGTTCTCGGGCATGGCTACCCCTTTCCCGGGCGGTACACCGTCTGGGCGACGGCGCGGTTGATCTGCCGGACCAGCTCCGGCCCGCGGTAGATGAAGCCGGTGTAGAGCTGCACGAGGCTGGCACCGGCGTCGAGCATCCGCAACGCGCCGTGTGCGTCGGAGATGCCGCCGACGCCGATCACCGGCAGCGTGTCGCCCGCCTCCCGGCGGACGAACCGGACGACCGCCAGGGCGCGCTCGGCCAGCGGCCGGCCGGACAGCCCGCCCGGCTGCGCGCCGACCGTACGGTCGGGCTCGGCCAGGCCGTCCCGGGACAGCGTGGTGTTCGTGGCGATCAGGCCCGCGACACCGCGCTCGGCGCACACCGCCAGCAGCTCGCCGAGCGCCTCGTCGGTCAGGTCCGGCGCGACCTTGACCAGCAACGGCCGGGGCGTACCCCCGGCGGCGAGCGACCGGGCCTCCGCCGACAGGGCCGCGAGCAGCTCGGCAAGCTGCCCGGCGTCCTGCAACGTACGCAGGCCCGGGGTGTTCGGCGAGCTGACGTTGACGGCGAAGTAGTCGCCGTAGGCGTACAGCGTGCGCAGCGAGACGACGTAGTCCTCCACCGCCTCGTCGAGCGGCGTGACCTTCGACTTGCCGAGGCTGATGCCCAGCGGCGCCGGCAGCGGCCCCAGGGCGGCCAGCCGGGCCGCCAGGGCGGCCGCTCCGGCGTTGTTGAAGCCCATCCGGTTGATCAACCCGCCGGAGGCCGGCAGGCGGTACAGGCGCGGCCTGTCGTTGCCGGGCTGGGCGTGCCGGGTGACCGTGCCGACCTCGACGAAACCGAACCCGAACGCCGGCCACGCCGGCAGCGCCCGACCGTCCTTGTCCAGGCCGGCGGCCAGGCCCACCGGGTTCGGGAAGCGGACCCCGAACACCGTGCGTGGATCGGCCCGCGCCTGGTACCGGTAGCGGCGGGTGGCCGCCCACAGCGCGGCGAGCCGGGCCGGCCCGCCGGCGCAGGCCGCCAGGGCGCGCAGCGTCGTCTCGTGCGCGACCTCCGCGTCGCCGCCGCCCAGCCGGAACAGCGCCGGGCGCAGCAGCCGCTCGTACATCACGCGCCGCGCAGGGCGGCGTGCAGCGACTGGAGCGGGCGTACCGTCATCTCGCCGCGGATCAGCGCCTCGATGCCCATGATCGCCGCCGAGGCACCCTGCACCGTGGTGATGCACGGGGTGTCGGTGGTGACCGCCGCCGAGCGGATCTCGTACCCGTCGACGCGCGGCCCGGACCCGTGCGGCGTGTTGATCACCAGCGCGACGTCACCGGACTCGATCAGCTCGACCGCGTTGGGCCCGGTGTCGCCGGCCGGGTCCTCGTAGTGCTTGCGTACCACCCGGACGGCGATGCCGTGCCGGCGCAGCACCTCCGCCGTACCGGCGGTCGCGACGATCGAGAAGCCGAGGTCGGCGAGCCGCTTCACCGGGAAGATCAGCGCGCGCTTGTCCCGGTTGGCGGCGGACACGAACACGGTGCCGGCGGTCGGCAGCGACCCGTACACGGCGGCCTGCGACTTGGCGAACGCGTGGCCGAACGTGGTGTCGATGCCCATCACCTCGCCCGTCGACTTCATCTCCGGGCCGAGCAGCGAGTCGATCCCGCGACCCTCCAGGGTGCGGAACCGCTTGAACGGCAGCACCGCCTCCTTGACCGCGACCGGCGCGTCGTCCGGCAGCGTGGCGCCGTCCCCGGTCGCCGGCAGCAGACCCTCGGCGCGCAGCTCGGCGACCGTCGCGCCGAGCATGATCCGGGCCGCCGCCTTCGCCAGCGGTACCGCGGTCGCCTTCGACACGAACGGCACCGTGCGCGACGCCCGCGGGTTGGCCTCCAGCACGTAGAGCTGGTCGTCCTTCAGCGCGTACTGCACGTTGAGCAGCCCGCGTACGCCGACGCCGGCGGCGATCGCCTCGGTGTAGCGGCGTACCTGCTCGATGTCGGACGCGCCGAGGGTGATCGGCGGCAGCGTGCACGAGGAGTCTCCACTGTGGACACCTGCCTCCTCGATGTGCTCCATGATGCCGCCGAGGTAGACCTCGGTGCCGTCGCAGAGGGCGTCCACGTCGATCTCGATCGCGTCGTCGAGGAACCGGTCGACCAGCACCGGGTGCTCCGGCGAGACCTGCGTCGCCCGCGCGATGTACGCGCGGAGCGTGTCCTCCTCGTACACGATCTCCATGCCGCGCCCGCCCAGCACGTACGACGGGCGGACCAGCACCGGGTAGCCGATCTCGTCGGCGATCGCCTTCGCCTCGGTGAACGAGTTCGCGGTGCCGTGCTTCGGCGCGGCCAGGCCAGCGGCCGTCAGCAGCGCGCCGAACACGCCCCGGTCCTCGGCGTTGTCGATGCTCGCCGGGCTCGTCCCCACGATCGGTACGCCCGCGTCGGCCAACCGCCGCGCCAGCCCCAGCGGCGTCTGCCCGCCGAGCTGCACGATCACCCCGATCACGCCCGGGCCGCCGGCCGCCTTGCCCGTCGTGTCCTCGACGTGCACGACCTCCAGTACGTCCTCGAACGTGAGCGGCTCGAAGTAGAGCCGGTCGGCCGTGTCGTAGTCGGTCGACACGGTCTCCGGGTTGCAGTTGACCATGACGGTCTCGAAGCCCGCCTCGCGCAGCGCCATCACCGCGTGCACGCACGAGTAGTCGAACTCGATGCCCTGGCCGATCCGGTTCGGCCCGGAGCCGAGGATCAGCACCTTCGGCCGGTCCGACGACGCGACCTCGTTCTCCGCCGCCGGATCCGTCTCGTACGCCGAGTAGTGGTACGGCGTGGTCGCCGCGAACTCCGCCGCGCACGTGTCGACCGTCTTGTACACCGGCCGTACGCCGAGGCGGTGGCGCAGCGCCCGCACGCCGTCCTCGCCGGCCAGCTCGCCACGCAGCGCGGCCAGCTGCCGGTCGGACAGCCCGGCGCGCTTGGCGCGGCGCAGCAACGGCGCGTCGAGTACGGGGGCGGCGGCGATCTCCGCGCGCAGCTCCACCAGGCCGGCGACCTGGTCGACGAACCAGGGGTCCATGCCGGAGGCGGCGCACACCTGCGGCACGCTGGCGCCGGCGCGCAGCGCCCGCTCCACCGTGTACAGCCGTCCGTCGTGCGGTACCCGCAGCGCGGCGATCAGGTCGTCGACGGTCGAGGAGTCCTCGGGTCCCGTCCAGAACGAGGCCGCGGAGGTCTCCATCGAGCGCAGCGCCTTGTTCAGCGCCTCGGGGAAGCTGCGGCCCAGCGACATCGCCTCGCCGACCGACTTCATCGTCGTGGTCAGCTCGGTGTCCGCGCCGGGGAACTTCTCGAACGCGAACCGCGGCACCTTCACCACCACGTAGTCCAGCGTCGGCTCGAACGCCGCCGGGGTGGCGCGGGTGATGTCGTTGGCGATCTCGTCCAGCGTGTAGCCGATGGCGAGCTTCGCCGCGATCTTCGCGATCGGGAAGCCTGTCGCCTTCGACGCCAGCGCCGACGAGCGCGACACCCGCGGGTTCATCTCGATGACGACCATCCGGCCGTCCGCCGGGTTCACCGCGAACTGGATGTTGCAGCCGCCGGTGTCCACGCCGACCTCGCGCAGCACCGCGATCGCCAGGTCACGCATCCGCTGGTACTCGCGGTCGGTGAGCGTCATCGCCGGCGCCACCGTCACCGAGTCGCCGGTGTGCACGCCCATCGCGTCGATGTTCTCGATGGAGCAGACGACGACCACGTTGTCGTTGCGGTCGCGCATTAGCTCCAGCTCGTACTCCTTCCAGCCGAGGACGCTCTCCTCGATGAGCACCTCGGTGGTGGGGCTGGCGGCGAGTCCGGCGCCGGCGATGCGGTCGAGCTGCTCGTCGGTGTGCGCCATGCCGGAGCCCAGGCCGCCCATGGTGAAGCTGGGGCGTACCACGACGGGCAGGCCGACCTCGGCGACCGTCTCCCGTACCTCGGCCATGGAGTGGCAGACCCGGCTGCGCGGCACTTCGCCGCCGACCGTGCGGACGACGTCCTTGAACTTCTCCCGGTCCTCGCCGCGCTGGATCGCGTCGATGTCGGCGCCGATCAGCTCCACGCCGTACTTGTCGAGGATGCCGGCCTCGTGCAGCGCGACCGCCGCGTTCAGCGCGGTCTGTCCGCCGAGCGTGGCGAGCAGCGCGTCCGGCCGCTCCCGCGCGATGACCTGCTCCACGTACTCGGTGGTGATCGGCTCGACGTACGTCGCGTCGGCGAACTCCGGGTCGGTCATGATCGTCGCCGGGTTCGAGTTGACCAGGCTGACCCGCAGGCCCTCGGCCCGCAGCACTCGGCACGCCTGGGTACCCGAGTAGTCGAACTCGCACGCCTGGCCGATCACGATCGGCCCCGAGCCGATCACCAGCACGTGCCGGATGTCGGTACGCCGCGGCATCAGGCCCTGCCCCCCTCGATCAGTTCGACGAACCTGTCGAACAGGTAGTCCGCGTCGTGCGGCCCCGCCGCCGCCTCCGGGTGGTACTGCACGGAGAACGCCCGCGTACGCCCGTCCGCGGTGACCCGCAGCCCCTCCACCACGTCGTCGTTGAGGCAGACGTGGCTGACCTCGACCGTGCCGTACCCGGTGTCGGTGGCGCTGCCGCGCGGGGCGTCGACCGCGAACCCGTGGTTGTGCGCGGTCACCTCGACCTTGCCGGTGGCGAGGTCCTTGACCGGCTGGTTGATCCCGTGGTGCCCGTACGCGAGCTTGTAGGTGCCGAAGCCCAGCGCCCGGCCGAGGATCTGGTTGCCGAAGCAGATGCCGAAGATCGGCACCCCGCGCGACAGCAGCTCCCGGGTCACCGCGACCTGCTCGTCGGCGGTGGCCGGGTCGCCCGGCCCGTTGGACAGGAACACCGCGTCCGGCGTCGTCGCCAGGACGTCGTCCGCGGTGGACGACGCCGGCAGGACGTGCGTGGTGACGCCGCGGGCGGCGAGCCGGCGCGGCGTGTTGCGCTTGATGCCGAGATCCAGCGCCGCCACCGTGAACCGGTGCGCGCCGTCCGCCGGCACCGTGTACGACTCGGCCGTGCTGACCTCGCCGACCAGGTTCGACCCGGCCATCCGCGGTGCCGCCTGCACCCGCGCCAGCAGCGCCGCCGGGTCGGTGTCCACACTGGACACACCGACCCGCATCGCGCCGCGCTCCCGCAGGTGCCGGGTGAGCGCCCGGGTGTCGATGCCGGCGATGCCCACCACCTCCTGGGCGGCCAGCTCGTCCTCCAGCGTGCCGGTGGCCCGCCAGTTCGACGGGATCCGGGCCGGGTCACGCACCACGTAGCCCGCCAGCCACATCCGGTCGGACTCGTCGTCCTCCCGGTTCACGCCGGTGTTGCCGACGTGCGGCGCGGTCATCGCCACGACCTGCCCGCGGTACGACGGGTCGGTCAGCGTCTCCTGGTAGCCGGTCATGCCGGTGTTGAACACCGCCTCGCCGAACGTCTCCCCGACCGCCCCGTACGACTCGCCGGTGAAGGTGCGGCCGTCCTCCAGGACCAGGATCGCCGTCTGTCGTGTGGTCACTTCTGCGCCTTCCCGTCGAGCACCGTCGCCGCACCGCGCAGGAACGTCGCCACGATCCGGCCGGGCAGCGGGCGCCCGGCGTACGGCGTGTTCCGGCTCGGCGACGCCAGCTCCGCCGGATCGACGGTGATCCGCGCGGCCGGATCCACCAGCGTCAGGTTCGCCGGCACGCCCGGCGCCGGGTCGCGGCCGTGGTCGGCCAGCCCCGCGATGCGCGCCGGCCGGCGCGACATGCGCTCCGCCACGCCGTCCCAGTCCAGCAGGCCGGGCTCGACCATCGTGTCGAGCACGACCGGCAGGGCGGTCTGGAGGCCGAGCATGCCGGGCCGCGCGTACGGCCACTCGCACTCCTTGTCCTCCGTGGTGTGCGGCGCGTGGTCGGTGGCGACCACGTCGATCACGCCCTCCGCCAGCGCCGCCCGCAGCGCCGCCACGTCCTCGTCGGTACGCAGCGGCGGGTTCACCTTGAACACCGGGTCGTACGAGGCGGCCAGCCCGTCGGTCAGCAGCAGGTGGTGCGGCGTGACCTCGGCGGTCACCCGGATCCCCCGGCCCTTCGCCCAGCGCAGAATCTCCACGCTGCCGGCGGTCGACACGTGGCAGATGTGCAGGCGCGCGCCGACGTGCCCGGCGAGCAGCGCGTCCCGGGCGATGATCGCCTCCTCGGCGACCGCCGGCCAGCCCTCCAGGCCCAGCCGCGCCGACCACTCGCCCTCGTGCATCTGCGCGCCCACGGTCAGCCGCGGCTCCTCCGCGTGCTGCGCGACCACCCCGTCGAACGCCTTCACGTACTCCAGGGCGCGGCGCATCATCCGCGGGTCCGCGACGCAGTGCCCGTCGTCGGAGAAGATGCGTACCCGGGCTGCCGAGTCGGCCATCGCGCCGAGCTCCGCCATCCGCTCGCCGGCCAGGCCCACGGTGACCGCGCCGATCGGCTGCACGTCGACCAGCCCCGCGGCCCGCCCCAGCCGGTACACCTGCTCGACCACGCCGGCGGTGTCGGCGACCGGGTCGGTGTTCGCCATCGCGCACACCGCCGTGTACCCGCCGAGCGCCGCCGCGCGGGAACCGGACTCGACGGTCTCGGCGTCCTCGCGGCCCGGCTCGCGCAGGTGCGTGTGCAGGTCGACGAGGCCGGGCAGCGCGACCAGCCCGTCGGCGTCGACACGTGTCGCGCCCGGCGCGTCGGCGCCGGTACCGACCGACTCGACGACGCCGTCGCGGATCAGCACGTCCGTCGGCTCGCCCCCGACGACCCGGACGCCCCTCAGTAGGTATGCGGTCACGACTTCCCCCCCAGCAGCAGGTACAGCACGGCCATCCGGACGCTGACACCGTTGGCCACCTGTTCGACGATCGTGGAGCGGGCCGAGTCGGCCACCTCCGGTGCGATCTCCATCCCCCGGTTCATCGGGCCGGGGTGCATGACGATCGCGTGTTCGGGCAGCGCCCGCATCCGCGCCGCGTCCAGCCCGTAGCGCCGCGCGTACTCCCGGGCGGACGGGAAGAACGAGTCGTTCATCCGTTCCCGCTGCACCCGCAGCATCATCACCGCGTCGGTGTCGGGCAGCGCCGCGTCCAGGTCGTACGAGACGGCGGCGGGCCAGCTGTCGATCCCGACCGGCAGCAACGTCGGCGGGCTCACCAGGGTCACCTCGGCGCCGAGGGTGGACAGCAGCGTCACGTTCGACCGGGCGACGCGGCTGTGCAGCACGTCGCCGACGATCGCGACCCGCACCCCGTCGAGCTTCCCCAGCCGCTCCCGCATCGTGTACGCGTCGAGCAGCGCCTGGGTGGGGTGCTCGTGCGTACCGTCGCCGGCGTTGACGACGCTGCCGTCGACCCAGCGCGCGAGCCGGTGCGCCGCGCCGGACGCCGAGTGCCGGATCACGACCGCGTCCGCGCCCATCGCCTGCAGCGTCAGGGCGGTGTCCTTCAGGCTCTCGCCCTTGGACACGCTCGACCCCTTCGCGGAGAAGTTGATCACGTCGGCGCTCAACCGCTTCGCCGCGAGCTCGAACGACGTACGCGTGCGGGTCGAGTCCTCGTAGAACAGGTTGACCACCGTACGGCCGCGCAGCGTCGGCAGCTTCTTGACCTCGCGGCCGGCCACGGTGGCCATCTCCGTCGCGGTGTCCAGGATCCGGGTGGCGGTGTCGCGGTCCAGATCGGCCGCCGACAGCAGGTGTCCGGTCATCGGTCCTCCCCCGTCGCCCGGTTGGCCAGCAGCACCGCGTCGTCGCCGTCGACCTCGCGCAGCAGTACCCGGACGCTTTCGGCCAGCGAGGTCGGCAGGTTCTTGCCGACGTAGTCGGCGCGGATCGGCAACTGGCGGTGGCCGCGGTCGACGAGCACGGCGAGCTGCACCTGGCTGGGCCGGCCCAGGTCGTTCAGCGCGTCGAGCGCGGCCCGGACGGTACGGCCGGAGAACAGCACGTCGTCGGCGAGGATGACCCGCCGGCCGTCGATGCCGCCCGGCGGCAGGTCGGTCGGGCCGATCGCGCGCGTACCGTGCAGCCGCAGGTCGTCGCGGTAGAGGGTGACGTCGAGGGTGCCCACCGGCACGTCGACGCCCTCGAACGCGGCGATCCGCTCGGCCAGCCGGTGCGCCAGCGGTACGCCGCGGGTCGGGATGCCGAGCAGCACGGTGTGGTCTGCGCCACGGGTCTTTTCCAGGATCTGGTGAGCGATCCGGGCCGTGATGCGCGCCAGGTCCGATTCGTTGAGGATCGGCCGCGCCTCGGCGGAATCCACCGCGACCGGCGGAATCGCCTGGTCCACGGCACTCTGATCGGGCCGGTCCTCGGGCAGGCCGGCAGGTGGTGCAGTCATACAGAGACTCCTTCCCCGCCTCACGGGACGGGTCTTAAAGGACGCCATACGCGGTCTCAACAGTACCAACACTCAGATTCGTGCAAGTTTTCGGGTGACCGGTACTTGACCGACCGTCGTTGATCGGAATACCGTCACGCTCCGTAGCGATTGCTGGGGAGAGACCTCGGCCATGTGAGTGGGAGTCAGCGCATGCCGTCTGAGTACGCGAAGTCCCTCGGCGCCCGACTGCGCGCCATCCGCCAGCAGCAGGGCCTGTCCCTGCAGGGGGTGGAGGAGAAGTCGGGTGGCCGGTGGAAGGCAGTGGTTGTCGGTTCGTACGAGCGCGGGGACCGTGCGGTCACCGTCGCCCGGCTGGCCGAGCTCGCCGACTTCTACCGGGTTCCGGTAGCCGAGCTGCTGCCCGACGGTGGCGGCACGCGGCAGGAGTCCGCGGGCAAGATCGTCCTGGACCTGGAGCAGTTGTACGAGCACACCGCCGACGAGCTCGCGCCCGTCGCCCGGTACGCCCGTGCCATCCAACAGCAGCGCGGTGACTACAACGGTCGCGTGCTGTCGATCCGCGCCGACGACCTGCGGGCGTTGGCCATCGTGTACGACACGTCGCCCTCGGGCCTGGTGGAGCGCTTCACCGAGCTGGGCGTCCTCGTCGCGGACCCGCGCGCCCTGTTCGGCGGGTGACAACCGTCCCCTCTGGGTACGGCAGAGCGCACGACAGGCGCCCGCGGTGGTCACCGCGGGCGCCTGTGGTGTCTCAGCAGGAAAAGCTCAGCCCTGGTCGCGCACGACCGTGGCGATCCGGCCGAGCAGGCCGTTGACGAACGCCGGCGAGTCGTCCGTGGACAGCGCCTCCGCCAGCTCCACCGCCTCACTGATCGCGACGGCGTCGTCGATGTCGTCGGCGTACAGCAGCTCGAACACCGCGACGCGCAGCAGGTTGCGGTCGACCGCCGGCATCCGCGGCAGCGACCACCCCTCCGAGTACGTCGCGAGCAGGTGGTCGATCTCCTCGGCGTGCGCCTGGTAACCCTCCACCAGACTCACCGTGTACGCCCGGACGGGCGGCTCGGCCCACTCGACCCGCCGGCGCAGCACCGCCACCGGGTCCTCGCCGCGCAGGTCCGCCTCGTACAGCACGTCGAGGGCGCGCTTGCGCGCCTTGGTGCGGGTCGACATGCCGGAGGCGGGGCGCGACTCGGTCACGGCGGGCACTCAGACCCGGCCGAGGTAACGGCCGTCGCGCGTGTCGACCTTGATCTTGTCGCCGGTGCTGACGAACAGCGGCACGGCGACCGACGCGCCGGTCTGCACCGTCGCCGGCTTCGTACCGCCGGTGGACCGGTCGCCCTGGAGGCCCGGCTCCGTGTACGTGACCTCGACCTCGATCGAGGTCGGCAGCTCGATGTAGAGCGCGGTGCCCTCGTGGAAGCCGAGCGTCACGTCCGCGTTGTCCAGCAGGTACTTCGCGGCGTCGCCGACCGTGGCGCCGGGCACGTTGACCTGGTCGTAGGTCTCCGAGTCCATGAACACGAAGTCCTCGCCGTCGGCGTACAGGTACTGCATGGTGCGCTTGTCGACGGTGGCGGTGTCGACCTTGGTGCCGGCGTTGAACGTCTTGTCGACGACCTTGCCGTTGAGCACGTTCTTCAGCGTGGTCCGCACGAACGCACCGCCCTTGCCGGGCTTCACATGCTGGAACTCGACGACGGCCCAGAGCTGGCCGTCGAGGTTGAGAACCAGGCCGTTTTTCAGGTCATTCGTGGTGGCCATACGCTTGTGTGTCTCTTTCGTCTCCGGCGCCGGGATCACCGGCGTCCCACGTGGCGGGGATGAGGTCGGGTGCAAACCCTGGGAAGTCTACCGACTCCCAGGACCACCCCGACTCGACCGTACCGGTCGTTCGGGGCATGATCTCGACCGTGGACGGACTCAGATCGCGCGTCGCCCCGGTCGGTGCACGGCCCGCGACGGATCGCCCGGGTGAGGAGGACGCATGAGCGAGCGTCAGCGAGCGCATCATGAGGCTCGGTGTGAACGTGCCGCATGGCCGGTCCGAGCGCAGCGAGGAGTGGTCATGAGCGGGCGTCGGCGGGCGAGTCACGGGCTCGGTGCCACCGTCCCGCATGGCCGGTCCGAGCGCAGCGAGGAGCGGCCATGAGCGACGCCCACGAACCCGGTGACACGGTGCCGCCGGCCCGGATCGAGCGCACGCTCGCGGCACCACGCGAGGTGGTGTGGCGGGCGTTCACCGATCCCAACGCGTTGGCCGCGTGGTTCTGGCCGGCGCGACTGTCCCCGCGGGTGCAGGCCGACGCCAAGCCCGGTGGGCGGTTCCGGATCTCCGGCTCCGCGTCGCGCAGCATGTCCACCGCGGTCAGCGGCGAATACCTCACCGTCGACGAGCCCAACCTGCTGGAGTTCACCTGGCGCTGGGAGAGCGGCGACGGTACGGCGCGGGTCAGCGTACGGCTGGCGACCGGTGACGACGGCACCGAGCTGGTCGTCGAGCACGCCGGCTGCGACGACGAGGAGGACCGGCAGGCACAGGCCCGGGGCTGGCGCGACTGCCTGGACCGGCTGCCGGACTGGCTGTCCGCCGCGACGGCCCGCGCCACCCCCTGAGCGCGCTGTTACGGCGTCAGCCGGCCCGCCAGGTACGTCAGGGCCAGCCGGTAGCCGTCGATGCCCAGGCCGCAGATCACGCCGGTGGCGACCGGCGAGACCAGCGACGTAGGGCGGAACTCCTCGCGGGCGTGCACGTTCGACAGGTGCACCTCGACCAGCGGGGCGGTCAGCATCGCGCACGCGTCGCGTACCGCGACCGAGTAGTGGGTCCAGGCGGCCGGGTTGAGCACGACCGCGGCGCCCGTGTCGGCCGCCTCGTGCAGCCAGCCGAGCATCTCGTGCTCCGCGTCGGTCTGCCGCACCGTCACCGCCAGGTCCAGCTCCGCGCCGGTACGCTCGCACAGCGCCACCAGGTCCGCGTGGCTCGCCGTGCCGTACACGCCCGGCTCGCGGACGCCGAGACGGCCCAGGTTCGGCCCGTTGAGCACGGACACGGTGTTCATGACGCCTCCGCGGGGACGTACAGCTCCAGGTACGTGGCGCGCAGCTCGGGCTCGGTCACGTCTGCCACCACGGTCGGCTCGGCCAGCCCGGCCAGCAGCACGAACCGCAGCGTGTCGCCCTGCGCCTTCTTGTCCAGCCGCATCGCCGGCAGCAGCTCGTCGAACGCGTCCGGCCGGTACGTCGTCGGCAGCCCCACCGAGGACAGCACGGCGGCGTGCCGCTCGGCCGTCCCGGCGTCGATCAGGCCGCGCCGCCTCGCCAGGGCCGCCGCGTACACCAGGCCGACGGAGACCGCGTGCCCGTGCCGCCAGCGGTACGCCTCGTGCCGCTCGATCGCGTGCCCGAGGGTGTGCCCGTAGTTCAGGATGATCCGCCGGCCCGACTCGCGCAGGTCGCCGGCCACCGCGTCGGCCTTGACCACGATGGCCCGCTCGACCAGCTCCCGCAGCACCGGCGACGCCGGGTCCGCCGCCGCCACCGGGTCGGCCTCGACCAGGCGCAGGATCTCCGGGTCCGCGATGAAGCCGCACTTGATCACCTCGGCCAGCCCACCGACCAGCTCCTCGTGGCCGAGCGTGGTGAGCGTGTCCAGGTCGCACAGCACCGCCGCCGGCGGATGGAACGCGCCGACCAGGTTCTTCCCGGCCATCGTGTTCACGCCGGTCTTGCCGCCGACCGCGGCGTCGACCATGCCCAGCAGGCTCGTCGGCACCTGCACCACGCGTACGCCGCGCAGCCAGCACGCCGCCACGAACCCGGCCAGGTCGGTCACCGCGCCGCCACCCAGCCCGACGACCGCGTCGGTACGGGTGAACCCGGCGCGGCCCAGCTCCGCCCAGCAGTGGTCGGCGACCGCGACGGTCTTGCCCTTCTCCGCGTCGGGCACCGGCACCAGCAGCGGCCGCAGGCCCGCGTCGGACAGCACCGCGGCGGTCCGCTCGGCCAGCGCGGTCAGCGGCGGCGCGTGCACCACCGCCACCTGCCGCGCGCCGTCCAGATGCTGCGGCAGCGTGCCGAGCAGATCCCGCCCCACCACCACGTCGTACGGCCGGTCGCCACCGAACTCGACAGCGACGTCGCCGCCGCTGGACAGCGTGCGTCGGCTGGTGCTCATCCGCGTACCTCCGGGTCAGACAGGGCGAGCAGGACCGTCTCGGCGACCCGCTCCGCGTCGATGCCGTCGGTCGGGATCACGACGTCGGCGACCTCCTCGTAGAACGGGCGGCGGGCCTCCAGCAGGTGCCGCATGGTCGCCCGGGGATTGATCGCGAGCAGCGGGCGGCTCGCGCCGAGCCCCACCCGGCGCGCCGCGTCGGGCAGCTCGACCGACAGGTACACCACCAGGTGGTCCATCAGCAACGCCCGGGTCTCCTCGGCGAGGATCGCGCCACCGCCGAGCGCGAGTACGCCGTGGTGCTCGGCCAGCGCCCGCGCGACCGCGGCGCGCTCCAGCGCCCGGAAGTGGTCCTCGCCGTCGTCGACGAAGATGTCCGGGATCGGCTTGCCGGCGGTCCGCTCGATCAGCGTGTCCGTGTCGGCGAACTCGACCCGCAGCCGCGCCGCGACCAGCTCGCCGACCGTCGTCTTACCCGCCCCCGGCGGCCCCACCACCACGCAGGCCGGGCGGTCCAGCCCCGGCCCGACCGCACTCACGCCACCTCCGCGGGACGAAGCACGTCGGCCGAGCCGTCCGCCGCCTCCGCGGGTCGAAGCACGTCGGCGGTGGTCATGCGATCACCAGGTTGTCGCGGTACGACGCGGCGTTACGGCGGATCTCGGCGACCGAGTCGCCGCCGAACTTCTCGACCGCGGCGTCCGCCAGCACCAGCGCCACCATCGCCTCGGCGACCACGGCGCCGGCCGGCACCGCACACACGTCGGAGCGCTGGTTGATCGCGGTGGTCGCCTCGCCGGTCGCGACGTCCACGGTGGACAGCGCCCGGTTCAGCGACGAGATCGGCTTCATCGCCGCCCGTACCCGCAGCGGCTCGCCGATGGTCATGCCACCCTCGACGCCACCGGCCCGCCCGGTGCGACGGCGTACGCCGTCGACGGTCGGCTCGATCTCGTCGTGCGCCGCGGAACCGCGGCTGCGGGCCTGGGTGAAGCCGTCGCCGACCTCCACGCCCTTGATCGCCTGGATGGACATCAGCGCCGCGGCCAGCCGCGCGTCGAGCCGGCGGTCCCACTGCACGTGACTGCCGAGCCCCGGCGGCAACCCGTACGCCAGGACCTCGACGATGCCGCCGAGCGTGTCGGCGTCCTTGCGGGCCGCGTCGACCTCGGCGACCATCGCGGCGCTCGCGTCGGCGTCCAGGCAGCGCATCGGGTCGGCGTCGACCGCCGCCGCGTCGTCCGGCCCCGGTACCCGGTCCGCGGGAGCCGCGACCGAACCCAGCTCCACGACGTGCGAGACGACCTCGACGCCGAGCGTCTGGCGCAGGAGCGCCTTGGCGACGGTCCCGAGTGCGACGCGGGCGGCGGTCTCCCGGGCGCTGGCCCGCTCCAGGATCGGGCGCGCGTCGGTGTGGCCGTACTTCTGCATGCCGGCGAGGTCCGCGTGGCCGGGACGCGGCCGGGTCAGCGGCGCGTTGCGGGCCTGGCCGGCCAGCTCCGCCTCGTCGACCGGGTCGGCGCTCATCACGAGCTCCCACTTGGGCCACTCGGTGTTACCGACCCGCACCGCGAACGGGCTGCCCAACGTACGCCCGTGCCGCAGGCCGCCGATCACCTCCACGGCGTCCTGCTCGAACTTCATCCGCGCGCCCCGCCCGTACCCCAGGCGGCGGCGGGCCAGCTCGGCACCGATCTCGGCACTGGTCACCTCGACGCCGGCCGGCACGCCCTCCAGGATGCCGACCAGCGCGGGCCCGTGCGACTCTCCCGCTGTCAACCAACGCAACACAAGCAGAGAGTCTGTCACGCCGCGCTCCTGCGGCGACCGCTGGCCGCCGGAGATCGGAGAACCCCGGGCCGGGTACGCGACCAACCCGCTCAGAACGCCAGGTATCCGGCGGCGAGCGGGTCGCCGAGCAGCACCGCGGTCAGCGCACCCGCCAGCATCGCCGGCCCGAACGGGATCCGGGTACGCAGACCGGCCCGGCGCGACAGCAACAGGACTACCGCGTAGCCCGCGCCGTAGGCGAAGCCGAGCAGCACACCGACCGCGAGGGTCGCCCAGGACAGCCAGCCCAGCGCCAGCCCGAGCAGCCCGGCGAGTTTCACGTCGCCGAAGCCGAGCTGCGAGCCGGGCGCCAGGCAGAGCAGCAGGTAGAGCGCGGCGGCGACGAGCGCGCCGAGCCCGGCGCGCAGCAGCCCCGCCCAGCCGACCGCCGCCCCGCCGAGCAGGCTCGCCGGCACCAGCAACACCGCCACCACCGGGTACGCCGGCAGCGTGATCGTGTCGGGCAGCCGCCGGATGTCCGCGTCGATCACGCACAGCAGCACGCCGGCCGCGGCGAGCACGAGGAACGCGGGCAGCGCGTACCGCCGGGCGGGGTCGGGCAGCACGCCCAGCGCCACGATCCCGAACGCGCCGGCCGCCAGGGCGGAGACCAGCACGGTACGGCGGGTGCCAGTGGTGACGCCGGGATGCCGCGCCGCGGTGGCGGCCAAGGCGGGCCCGGCCACGGCGCCGGCGCCCGCACAGCCGAGCGCGGCCAGGCCGATGGCCAGCATCAGTGCCCGACCGGCGGCAGCGCGGCGCGCATCGCGGCGACCGGCGCGGCCACCCCGGTGAACGCCTCGAACTGCCGGACCGCCTGCGCCAGCAGCAACTCCAACCCGCCCAGCACGCGCGCGCCGGACGCGGTCGCGGCGGCGGCCAGGGCGGTCGGCCAGGGGGCGTAGAGCACGTCGAAGACCGTAGCGTCCGGCCGCCAGCGCACCGTGCCGGCGAACCCGTCGCCCACCCCCGCCGGCAGCGTGGACACGACCAGGTCGGCCGCGTCGGCCGCGGCCGGGTCGTCGAAGTCGGCCCGGGTCACGGTCAGGCCCAGGCCGTCGGCCGCGTCGCGCAGCGCGGTCACCGCCTCGGGCCGGCGGGCGTACACGGTGACGGTGGTGGCGCCGAGCCGGGCCGCGGCGTAGAGGGCGGCCCGGGCGGTGCCGCCGGCGCCGAGTACGCAGACCCGCTCCGCGGCGGTGGTACCCGCGGTGCGCAGCGCGTCGACCAGGCCGGGCGCGTCGGTGTTGTCGGCCCGGCGTACGCCGTCGCGCAACACCAGCGTGTTCGCCGCGCCCAGCAGCTCCGCGGTCGCGGTGACCTCGTCGGCGACCGTCAGCGCGACGTGCTTCAGCGGCATCGTCAGCGACAGCCCGGCCCACTCCGGCCCCAGCCCCGCCACGAACCCGGCCAGTTGCGCCTCGGCCACGTCGTACGCCGCGTAGCGCCAGCCGGCCAGGCCGGCCGCCGCGTACCCGGCGTTGTGCAGGGCCGGGGACAGCGAATGGGCGACGGGGCTGCCGAGGACCGCGGCCCTGTGCTCAGCCGACACCGTTCCGCTTGGCTTCCTCGATGTTCCGTTCGTGCTGGTCACTGGAGTTCGTGAACGCCGACTTGCCGCTCTTGTCGATGACGACGAAGTAGAACCAGTTGCCGCTCGCCGGCTTCACCGTGCCGTTCATGGCGGCCAGGCTCGGACTGTCGATCGGCCCCGGCGGCAGCCCCTCGTACACGGTGGTGCTGTAGGGGTTGTCCGGGTCGTTCAGCTCCGACTGCGTCAGTTGGCTGGACACCTTGGCACCCTTGCCCTTCAGGTCCAGCCAGTAGTTCGTCGTCGAGTCGAAGTGCAGCTTCTTCAGCCACGGGAACTCGTCGGCGCCGAGCCGGTTGTAGATGACCCGGGCCACCTTCGGCATGTCGCTCTCGATGCCGGCCTCGGCCTGCACCATCGACGCGGAGATGAGCAGCTCGTACGGGCTCATGCCGTTGGCGCCCTTGTCCAGCCCGCTGTCCGCGGCGGCCTTCATGAAGTGCTGCACCATCTCCTGCAGCGCCTCCTTCGCCGTCGTCCCCGGGTCGAACATGTACGTGTCCGGGTAGAGGAAGCCCTCGACGGTCTTCGCCGCCTTCTTCTTGTCGTTGCGGACGAACCAGTTGTCGCCGATGCCGAGTGCCTTGGGATCCTTCGCGGCCTGCTGGAAGTCCGACAGCGGCAGCTTCATCGCCGTCGACAGGCGCTTCAACGTCGCGTTCACCGTCAGGCCCTCGGGGAGGGTGACCTTCGTGGAGATCCGGTTCTTCAGGTCCAACAGCGCGGTGACGGCCAGTGACGCCTTCATCTGCTTGTGCAGGCTGTAGTAGCCGGGCTGGATCTCCGTGCCGTGCGGGTTGTCGCCCGCCGCGTCGACGAACGCCTTCGCGCTCTTCACCACGCCCTTGCCGTACAGCGTGTTGCCGATGTCCGCGGCGCTGTCGCCGGTGTGCACCTGCACCTGCGCCGTGCCGCTGCCCTGGCCGGAGTAGTCGGGGGCGACGAAGAACCCGCGGATCTTGGTCCAGCCGAAGACCGCGCCACCGCCCAGACACGCGAACAGCACGAGCACCATCGCCAGCGCGAAGACCGTGCGGCCGCGACGCTTCTTGCGGCGCCGGTGACGGCCGGGGCGGGCGTCTGACTCCTCGTACGCGAGGTCCAGGCCATCAAGCATCCGTCCGCCTCCGGTGCGTGTCGAGCCACGACTGCAGGATCTCCACCGCGGCGGCCTGGTCGACCACCGCCCGGCGCCGCTTGCCGCGGACACCACGATCGGACAGCCTACGGGTTGCCACCGCGGTCGACATCCTCTCGTCGGAGAAGACGATCGGGACCGGGGCGATCCGGTCACCGAGCCGCGCCGCGTACGCCCGGACGTCACGCGCGGCGTGACTTTCCTGGCCACCGAGCGTGATCGGGAGTCCGACAACCACCTCCACAGGGTCGTACTCCGCGACGAGTTGGGCAAGGGCCGTGAGGTCTGACGCCTCCGGCGTGTCGCCCCGATTCGACCGGTCACGTGGGACGGTCGTCACCGGCGAGGCGAGTAGACCGTCCGGATCGCAGCAGGACACCCCGATCCGGACGGTACCGACATCCACCCCGAGGCGTACGCCTCGGCGGAAACCGGGCTGCTCCGGTGCGCTCACGCGGTCTTGGCCACCAGGTCCTCGACCGCGGACAGCAGCACCGGCGCCTGGTCCTCGGCCACGCCGCCGCCCTGCGCCAGGTCGTCGTTGCCGCCGCCCCGGCCGGACAGCGCCGCCTTCACCAGGTCCTTCGCCGACAGGCCCTGCTTGCGCGCCTCGGCGTTGACCGCGACGACCAGCGACGCCTTGCCGTTGGCCCGGGCCGCCACCGCGACCACACCGGCGCGGCCCGCGGACAACCGGCCGCGGATCTCCTGCACCAGCGTGCGTACGTCGTTGGTGCTGGCGGACGCCGGCGCCTCGGTCGTCACCAGGGCCACGCCCCGGACGTCCTTCGCCGCCGCGGCCAGGCCGCCCGCGTTGGCCAGGACCATCTGCGCGCGAAGCTTCTCCAGCTCCTTCTCCGCGTCGCGGAGCTGCGCGATGGTCTGCTCGACCCGGTCGCCGACCTCCTCCGGCTTCGACCGGAACGTCTCCGCCAGCCGCGACACCATCAGGTGCTCGCGCGCCAGGAACTGGAACGCGTCGATGCCGACCAGCGCCTCGACCCGGCGTACGCCGGCGCCGACGGACGCCTCGTGCAGGATCTTCACCACGCCGAGCTGGCCGGAGCGGGCCGCGTGCGTACCGCCGCACAGCTCGCGGGCGTAGTCGCCGACCTCGACGACCCGGACCTCGTCGCCGTACTTCTCGCCGAACAGCGCCATCGCGCCGAGCTTGCGCGCCTCCGCCATCGACGTGACGAACGCGTGCACCTCCATGTCGGCCATCAACACCTCGTTGACCTGCTGCTCGACGTCGGCGAGCACGCTGGCCGGGACCGCGCCCGGGATGTTGAAGTCGAACCGCAGCCGACCCGGCGCGTTCAGCGAACCTGCCTGCGTCGCCGACTCGCCCAGGAAGTTCCGGATCGTCTGGTGAACCAGGTGCGTCGCGGTGTGCGACCGGGAGATCGCCCGGCGCCGCCGGATGTCGATCTCCGCGAAGCCCGTCTCACCGGCACGCACCTCGCCGCGCAGCACCCTCGCCCGGTGCACGATCAGGCCGGGCACCGGCTGCTGCACGTCGTACACCTCGACCTCGCCGCCGCCGACCTGGATCCGGCCGGTGTCCGGCTGCTGGCCGCCGCCCTCGGCGTAGAACGGGGTCGCGTCGAGGACCAGCTCGACCTCGTCACCCTCACCGGCGCCGGTCAGCGGACTGCCGCCGGACAGCAGCGCCCGTACCCGCGCCTCCCGGGACACCTCCGCGTACCCGGTGAACTCGACCGCGCCACCGGAGTCCAGCACCGACCGGTACGCCGAGGTGTCCGCGTGGCCCGTCTTCCGCGCCTGCGCGTCGGCCTTCGCCCGGGTGCGCTGCTCGGACATGAGCCGGCGGAACCCGTCCTCGTCGACCGACAGGCCCTGCTCGGCCGCGATCTCCAGGGTCAGGTCGATCGGGAACCCGTACGTGTCGTGCAGCTGGAACGCCTTCGCCCCGGACAGCGTGGCGCCGCCCGACTTCTTCGTCTCGTCGACCGCCACGTCCAGGATCGTGGTGCCCGCCTTCAGCGTCGCGAGGAACGCCTCCTCCTCGCCGTACGCGTACTGGCTGATCCGCTCGTAGTCGGTCGCCAGCTCCGGGTACGACGGAGACATGCAGTCACGCGCGACCGGCAGCAGCTCCGGCATCGCCGGCTTGTCGTAGCCGAGCAGCCGCACCGCCCGCACCGCGCGGCGCAGGATCCGGCGCAGCACGTAGCCGCGGCCCTCGTTCGACGGGGTGACACCGTCACCGATCAGCATCAGCCCGGTGCGTACGTGGTCGGCGACGACCCGCAGCCGCACGTCGTCCGGATGCGACTGAGACGCGACGTGGCTGGTCGACGCCCCGTACCGCTTGCCGGTCAGTTCGCTGGCCCGGTCCAGGATCGGCCAGACCTCGTCGATCTCGTACAGGTTGTCGACACCCTGCAGGTACGCCGCGACGCGCTCCAGCCCCATGCCGGTGTCGATGCTCTTCGCCGGCAGGTCACCGACGATCTCGAAGTTCTCCTTGCCGGTGCCCGGACCCCGCAGGTTCTGCATGAACACGAGGTTCCAGAACTCCATGTACCGGTCCTCGTCGACCTCCGGGCCGCCGTCGGCGCCGTACTCCGGGCCGCGGTCCACGAAGATCTCCGAACACGGGCCGCACGGCCCCGGCACACCCATCGACCAGAAGTTGTCGGCCTTGCCGCGACGCTGGATCCGCTCCGCCGGCACGCCGACGATCCGGTGCCAGATGTCGTACGCCTCGTCGTCGTCCAGATAGACCGTCGGCCACAGCTTCTCCGGATCCATCCCGAAGCCGCCGTCCTCGACCGACTTCGTCGCCAGCTCCCAGGCCAGCGTGATGGCGCCTTCCTTGAAGTAGTCGCCGAACGAGAAGTTGCCGTTCATCTGGAAGAACGTGCCGTGCCGCGAGGTCTTGCCGACCTCGTCGATGTCCGGGGTACGCACGCACTTCTGCACGCTGGTGGCGCGCGGGAACGGCGGCGTCACCTGCCCCAGCAGGTACGGCTTGAACTGCACCATGCCGGCGTTCACGAACAGCAGGTTCGGATCGTCGAACGGCAGCGGCGCGCTCGGCACCACCGTGTGGCCGTTGTTTTCGAAATGCGCCAGGAACCGACGCTTGATCTCCGCGGTACGCATCGTGGAGGTGTCTCGCTTTCCTTACCGGTCGCGCGGGTCGAGGGCCCGTGGCCGAGCGCCCAGATCCAGGTTGGCCGCGACCGCCTCGTGGATCTGTCCTTCACGCTCGGCCATGGAAGCTCGCACGTCCGACACGAACGAGCGCACCTCGTCCAGCGCGCCGGCCGCGGCGCCCCGCGCCGACGACTGCAGCGACGCGGCAACACCCTGCGGCGTGAACGCCTGGGCGGTCTGCGAAAGCTTGCGTGCCGCCACGACGCCGACGGCAACGCCCACACCGAGCCAGAACAGCCGACGCATCAGACGGTCCCCTCCCCCGTACCCGCGGTCGCCTGGTGCGCCGTCGCCCGCCGGAACAGGCCGCGGCGTACCCGCCGCACGACCTTCTTCCGCGACGTCGTGGGCTCCGTGCCGCGGCGCGTGTTGACGGTGCGGCGCACGCCGTATCCGAAGGCGGCGGCCTTGACGAGCGGGTTCGCGGTCACGCCGGTGACGATCGTCGACAGGTGCGCCACGTTCCCGGAGACCTGCTGGGCGTGGCCGGTGATCGTGTCGACGCGCTCCAGCTGCGTGTTCACCCCGTCGAGCGAGGTGTTCAACTGCTCGATGGCGGTGTTCATGCCGTCGAGGGTGCGGTTCGCGTCGGTGAGCAGCGGGCCGGTCCGGTCCGCGACCTCGGTCAGCGCCCGGGTCGCCGCGTCCACGGTGTGCCGCAGCTTCAGGATGGGCACCATCAGCACGCCCACCAGCAGCAGAAACGCCAGTGCCGCGATCAGCGCCGCGATCTCCGTCCCGGACACCCTGTCCCCCTCGAACACGTGGGCCCACCGCGTGGCGGACCTCGGCCCGCCGTGCGCCGGCCGGGCCACCCGTGACCTGGACTGAACCCTACCGCCCGTCCCCGCCAGTATCGGGACCGGCATCCGGGTCCGGCGAGTCGTTATCGCCCGTACCGGACGGGGCGGGTCGGGCGGTGCCCCGGACGATGGCGCGGATCCGGTCCAGCCGCTCGGCCACCGCCCGCTCCGCGCCGAGCCGTTTCGGCTCGTAGTAGTCGCGGCCGAGCGTCTCGTCCGGCGCGTACTGCTGGGTGACGACGCCGCGCGGATCGTCGTGCGGGTAGCGGTATCCGGTGCCGTGGCCGAGACCCCGGGCACCCGAGTAGTGCGCGTCCCGCAACGCCCGCGGCACCAGCCCGGTACGACCCGCGCGCACGTCCTCGATCGCGGCGGACACCGCCGTGGTCACCGAGTTCGACTTCGGCGCGGTCGCCAGGTGTACGACGGCCTGGCCCAGGTTGAGCCGCGCCTCCGGCAGGCCCACCCGGTCCAGCGCCTCGGCCGCGGCGACCGCCACGGTCAGCGCCGTCGGGTCGGCCATGCCGACGTCCTCGCTGGCGAAGATGACCAGCCGCCGGGCGATGAACCGCGGGTCCTCCCCCGCCACGATCATCCGCGCGTACCAGTGCAGCGCGGCGTCCACGTCCGACCCGCGCAGGCTCTTGATCAGGGCGCTGGAGATGTCGTAGTGGCCGTCGCCGGCCCGGTCGTAGCGCACCGCGGCCGTGTCGACCGCGGCCTCCGCCGTGGCCAGGTCCACCACCACCGGCCCGTCGGGCGCCGTCGCCAGCGCCGACCCGGCCGCCGCCTCCAACGCCGTCAACGCCTTGCGCGCGTCGCCGCCGGACAGCCGGACCAGGTGCTCCTCCGCCTCGGCCGACAGCTCGACCCGACCGGCCAGGCCCCGCTCGTCGGTCACCGCCCGCCGCACCAGCTCCCGCACCGTCTCCGGGCCCAGCTGCTCCAACGTCAGCAGTACGCAGCGGGACAGCAACGGTGACACGACCGAGAAGTACGGATTCTCCGTCGTCGCGGCGAGCAGCGTGACCGTACGGTCCTCGACGGCGGCGAGCAGCGAGTCCTGCTGCGTCTTCGTGAACCGGTGCACCTCGTCGATGAACAGCACCGTCGGCGCGCCCGACCGGCGCCGGTCCGCCCGGGCCGCGGCGATGACCTCGCGGACCTCCTTGACCCCCGACGACAGGGCCGACAGGGCCACGAACCGCCGGTTCGTCGACGCGGCGACCAGGTGCGCGATCGTCGTCTTGCCGCTGCCCGGCGGGCCCCACAGGATCACCGACAGCGGCGCGTCGCCCTCGACCAGCCGGCGCAGCGGCGCGCCCGGCGCCCGCAGGTGCTCCTGCCCGACCAACTCGTCGATGCCACGCGGACGCATCCGCACCGCGAGCGGCGCGTGCTCGTCCGACTCGGTCAGCGCGGACGGCTCCGCGGGCGTACCCAGGTCGAAGAGGCTGGCCGGTTCCACGCCCGCGACCCTACCCGCGCCCTACGACACGGCCCGCTCCCCGGCTCAGGCGAGGCTCGCGCGCAGGGCAGGGAGCAGGGGCGCGGCCATGCTCAGCTCGGCCACACCGGCGTCGACCAGGGCACGGGCGTACTCGGGGTCGCCGGCCAGGTCACCGCACACCGCCACCGGCACGGCCGGGCCGGCCGCCGCCACCAGCCGGCGTACCAGCTCCGGCACCAGCCGCTCCCCCGCCCGGTACGTGCCGGCCACCTCGGGCAGGGTCCGGTCGCTGGCGCTCAGGTACTGCGCGAGGTCGTTGCTGCCGACGCTGAGGAAGTCCACCAACGGCAGGAACGGCGCCACCGACAGCGCCGCCGTCGGGATCTCGACCATCATCCCCACCGCCGCCGGCTCCGCGTACGCCACGCCGTCGGCGCGCAGGCTCTCCGCCGCGTCGCGCAGCGCGTCGCGGGCCGCCGCCAGCTCACCGGGCTCGGTGACGAACGGGACCATCACCTCGACCGGACGTACCGCGGCGGCGCGCAGCACCGCGCGCAGGTGCGTACGGAACAGGGCCGGGCGCGACAGGCAGAGCCGCAGGCCGCGATCGCCGAGGAAGCCGTGCCGTACCGGGTCGAGGCCGAGCGCGGGCACCGGCTTGTCGCCGCCGAGGTCGACAGTGCGGACCACGACCGGCCCCGGCGGGCACGCGGCGAGGATGTCGGTCAGCCACGCCACCTGCTCGTCCTCGTCCGGCAGCTCGGCGCGGCCGGCGAACAGCAGCTCGGTCCGCAGCAGGCCCACACCGCCCGCGCCGTTGTCCGCCGCGGCCCGAGCGTCGGCCACCGAGCCGACGTTCGCCGCGAGACGCAGCTCGCCGCCGTCCGCCCGGCGTACCGGCCCGGTCGCCACCGGCTCCGCCGGCCGGGTCGGCGCGGGAACGTCCTCGGCGGGGTCGGCGACCAGCTCACCGGTGCCGCCGTCGACCAGCACCCGCGTACCGTCCGGCACGGCGTCCAGCGCCGCACCCGCCCCCACCACCATCGGTACGCCCGCGGCACGGGCCAGCACCGCCGCGTGCGACCGCGCGCCGCCCGCCCGCAGCACGAACCCGACCGCGCCCCGCGCGGCCAGCTCCGGCACCAGCGACGGCGGCAGGTCGTCGGCGAGTAGCACCGCACCCGCGGGTACCACCGGCACGACGGGGTGGCCGGTCAGCGCGCCCAGCACCCGCCGGCCGACATCCGCCACGTCCACCGCACGCGACGCGATCAGCGGATCCGGCACCGCCGCGAGCGCGGTACGGGCCGACTCGACCGCGTCCCACCACGCCCCGGCCGCCGGCGTGCCGTCGTCGATCGACCGGTACGCCGCCTCGGTCAGCTCCGGATCCGTCAGCAGCGCCCGGTGCGCGGCGACGATCCCGCCGCCCGACAGCTCCTCGCGCGCACGGCGCAGCGCCGCGTCCAGCCGCGCCCGCTCCGCCACGGCACCCGCGTACGTCTCGTCGGGCACGGTCACCGCGCCCAGTCCGGGCCGGCTCAACGGTCCCACCCGGCGGCCCGGCGCCGCACCCAGCGCCGCACCCGCCCGGGGCGGCTGCTCCGGCACCGCCGCCGGCGCCTCCGCCCGCACCAGCACGTCGACCACCCGCGCCACCGCCGCCGCCGCGTCCGGGCCGGCGGCGCGCACCGTCACCTCGGTACCGGCCGGCGCGGCCAGCCGCAGCAGCCCGCTGACGCTCGCCGCCGCCGCGCTGCGCTCCGCACCCGACGCGGGTACGGACAGGTGCACGGTCGCGGACAGGCCGGTCAGGGCACGTACGACGGCCGCGGCGGGGCGCGCGTGCAGGCCGGCCGGGTCGACCAGGACGACCCGCTCGCTGGCCTCCGCCTCGGGCGGTACCGCAGGCTCCGTCGGTTCGGTCGCCTCCGGGCGGGCGTCCGCCGCGGCCGCCGCCACCCGGTCCAGGTCGCCGCCGGCCGCCGCGTCGACCGCGGCGTCCAGCGCGCCCTCCACGAACGACGCGTCCACGATCCGGGCCCGCTGCGCGACGTCCGGATCGAGGAACTCCAGGGCCAGCTCGGCCGACATTCGGGCGCTGCCCAGGTCGTACAGGATGGCGACGCCGGCGCCGGTGTCCGCCGCGGCGACCGCGTCGGCGACCAGGTCCGGGCTGGTGCCGAGGCCGCCCTCCACGTCACCGCCCGCCACCCCCACCGGTACGCCCGGCGCCATCTGCGTGACGAGATCCCGCAGGCCGGCGGCGAGCGCCGCGCTGTGCGAGACGAGGACCAGACCGATCACGCCGTCGCCTGCGCGGCGAGACACTCGAACAGGACCTGGCTCGACACCGCACCCGGATCCCGGTGACCGACGCTGCGTTCGCCCAGGTAGCTGGCCCGGCCGCGGCGGGCCTGCCACGGCACCATCCGCGGCACCGTCTCGGCCGCCGCGACCGCCCCCGCCGCCAGCCCCGCCGCCAGCCCGGCCCCACCGGCCACCGCGGACTCGACCGCCTCGGTCGCGGCCAGCCACACGTCGTACATGGTCTTGTCGCCGGCCGCGCACTTGCCGCGGGCCGCGATGCCGTCCGTCGCCTGCCGCAGCGCCGCCGCGACCTGCTCCGCCGACAGCGCCGGCGCATCACCCGAGGCGGTGGCGGCGCGCAGGAACGCCGTGCCGTACAGCGCGCCGGACGCGCCGCCGACCGTACTCACCAGGCGCCGGCCAACCACGTTGAACACCGCGCCCGGGGTCGCCGGCGTGTCCGCGTCGAGCGCCTCGACCGCCGCCTTCATGCCGCGGTCCAGGTTCGTCCCGTGGTCACCGTCGCCGACCGCCGTGTCCAGCTCGGTCAGCAGGTCCTTCCCGTCGGCCACCGCCTTCGCGTACCGCCGGAACAGCGCCGCAACATCCGCCGCGGTCAAGTCCTCGCCCACCGCACCCTCACCTTCCCCATCGCAGCGCCGCCGTCTCGACCGGGTCGTCCCACAGCCGCGCCAGGTCGTCGTCCAGCAGCAGCACCGTCAGCGACACGCCCAGCATGTCCAGCGACGTCATGTACTGGCCGACCAGGCTGCGGGCGACCCGCAGGCCCCGGTCGCCGAGCGTACGCACCGCGCGGCGCGCCACGATCGCGCACTCCATCGGGGTCGCCGACCCGAGCCCGTTGACGAACAGCAGCACGTCCCCGGTCAGCTCGGCGGCGTCGAAGTCGGCGAGGACCGCGGCGAGCGCCCGGTCGGTCAGCGCGTCGGCCGACTCCATCGGGCGCCGTTCCCGCCCCGGCTCACCGTGGATCCCGACACCGAACTCGATCTCGTCGTCGGCCAGCTCGAACCCGGGGCGTCCGGTCGCCGGCACCGTACCCGCCGACAGCGCCAGGCCCAGCGACCGGCTGCGCGCGCACACCTTCCGCCCCAGCGCCACCACCGCCGCCAGGTCCGCCCCGCGCTCCGCCGCCGCCCCGCAGATCTTCTCCACCAGTACGGTCGTGCCCACCCCGCGCCGCCCGCTGGTGTACGTCGAGTCCTCGACCGCCACGTCGTCCGCGACCAGGACGGTCTCCGTCGCGACGCCGTCGGCGGCCAGCAGCTCCGCGGCCATCTCGAAGTTCATCACGTCGCCGGAGTAGTTCTTCACGATCAGCAGTACGCCGGCGCCGCCGTCCACGGCCCGCGCCGCGGCCTCGACCTGGTCGGCGGTCGGCGAGGTGAACACCTCCCCCGGGCACGCCGCCGACAGCATCCCCGGCCCCACGAACCCGGTGTGCATGGGCTCGTGGCCGGACCCGCCGCCGGACACCAGCGCCACCCGGCCGCGTACCGGGGCGTCGGCACGCGTCACGTACGTCGGCCGGTACGTCACCCGCAGCAGCTCGGGATGCACCAGCGCCAGGCCCTGCAGTGCCTCGTCGACCACCGCGTCGGGCTCGTTGTACAGCCTCTTCATCGACCCACCCACCCTCACGACCGTCCGTGGCCGCCCATCATTCCAGCCACTTCGTACGCCTGCCGGCCTCGGCCGCCGGGCTGTCGGCGCGGCGGGACGGGCGTCACCGCACGCCTGAGCTTTCTAGGTAGCTGAATCAGCAGCGTATTGGTCCGGTCAGCGCGATGGGGCCGGGTCGGCGTTGTGGTTCCGGGCGGGCCAGCTCGTTCCCGGGCGGGCCCGCTTCTCGCCGGGGAACCAACGCCGCCTCACTGCCGGCGGGGGCAGGATGCGGCGGCTGCCAGACGTCGAGTCCGCTGGAATCCGCCCCAGGGCGTGGTCGACCGAGGTCACCCCGGCTCATGCTTTCTAGGTAGCTGAACCAAAGCAGGTCAGCCGGCGGGTGGGCCGACGACGGCCGCCAGCCGCAGCGCCGCGTCGCGTACGCCGACCAGGTGCCGGATCTGCGCGAACCGGCTGACCCGCCGCGACATCGTCGCCATCCGCTGGGTCGGCCGCCGGCGGCGCCGGTCGTACGCGGCGAGCCCGGTGGCGGTGTCCGCGTCGGCGAGGCAGTCGGCGAGAGTCACCGCGTCGATGATGGCCTGGCAGGCGCCCTGCCCCAGGTCGGGCGTCATGGCGTGGGCGGCGTCGCCGACCAGGACGACGCGCCCCGCGACGTACGACGGCAGGGCCGGATCCAGGTACGACAGCCCGTGGGTGAGCAGGGTCGCCGGGTCGATGCGGTCGAGGATCCGCGGGATCGGGTCGTGCCAGTCGCCGAACAGCCGGCGCAGCTCGGCCATGTCGTCCGCCGGGCGCCACCCGTCGGGCGCGACGCGCACGGCGTAGAAGTTGGTACGCCCGTCGAGCTGCGGGGTGAAGCCGAAGCGGGCGCCGCGTCCCCAGGTCTCGCCGCCCTCGTCGATGGCCAGGTCCACGGCCCCGCGCCAGGCGAGCCAGCCGGCGTGCCGCGCCCGGTGGGCCGACCCGAACGCCGCGGTGCGCGTGGCGCTCCCGATCCCGTCCGCCCCGACGACGAGGTCGTACGCGTCGGCGAGCGCGCCGGGATCGTCGACGCCGTGGCCGAACCGTACGGTGTCGTCGGGCAGCGCGGCGGCGAGCAGGCCGAGCAGGTCCGGCCGGCGCAGCAGGTGTACGGAGTCGCCGAGGCGTTCGCGCATCCGCGTCATGTCGAGGGTGGCGATGCGCCGCCCATCGGGCCGGTAGAGACCGCCGCCGGGCTGGGGTTGGCCCTGCGCGCGGGCGTCGAGCCCGAGCGTGTCGAGCGCGCGCAGCGCGCCGGGCCAGATGCCGAGCGCGGTGCCGGTCGCGGGCAGTGCCGCGCCGCGCTCGTACACCTCGACCTGCCAGCCGGCCCTGGTCAGGCCGATCGCCGCCGTCAGTCCACCGATGCCGCCACCCACGACGGCCGCCGTCCGTGCCATGCCGGCCACGCTACTACAGATGTAGTGAGACCACTACCCCTGTAGTGTCTGGCTCATGTCCGACCGTCGTACCCGCGTGCTCGACGCGGCCATCGCGGTGCTCGGCACCGCCGGGCTGCGTCAGCTCACCCACCGCGCCGTGGACGCCGCGGCGGACCTGCCCGCCGGCTCGACCTCCAACCTGTTCCGTACCCGGGACGCGCTGCTCGGCGGCGTCCTCGACCGGTTGCAGGAACGCGAGACCGCCGTCTGGGGTCGCCTGCTGGCGGACGGCCCGCCCGGCACCGTCGACGAGTTCGCCGGCAAGGTGGGCGCGCTGCTCGTCGACCTCACCGGGCCGTACCGGGAGCTGCCGCTGGCCCGGCAGGCGATCTTCCACGAGGCGGCGTTCCATCCCGACCTACAGGGCCGGATCGCCGACGGCGAGCGGGCGCTCGTCGACTACGGCGCGGGGTTCCTCGCCCCGCTCGGCTCCACCAACCCGCGTGGCGACCTGCACGCCGTACTCGCCCTGATCGACGGCCTGCTGCTGCTCCAGCTCGCCAACCCGACCCCCGACTTCGACCCCACCCCGGCCGTCACCGCACTGCTCACCGGGCTCACCCGCGGCTAACCCGCCAGGCCGTGCCGGTACGCGTACGCCACGGCCTGCGCCCGGTCGCGTACCCCGGTCTTCGCGAAGACGTGGTTGACGTGCGTCTTGACCGTCGCCTCGCTGACCACCAGGGACCGCGCGATCTCCGCGTTCGACAGGCCGGCGGCGATCAGCGACAGCACCTCGACCTCGCGCTCGGTCAACCCGTCCGGCGCGACCCCGAGCGGCGCGGCGGGATGCGCCGGCAGCAGCTCCAGCAGCCGCCGCTGGACGTCCGGGTCCAGGTCGGCCTGGCCGGACGCCACCCGGCGTACCGCCCGGGCCACCTCCTCGGCGCCCGCGTCCTTCGTCAGGTATCCACGCGCCCCGGCCCGCAGCGCCGCCAGCACGCTCTCGTCGTCGGCGTACGTGGTCAGCACGACGACCTGGGAACGCGGATGGTCCCGACGGACGATCCGGGTCGCGGCAACGCCGTCGCAGCGCGGCATCCGCAGGTCCATCAGCACCACGTCCGGGTCGTACGCGGCCACCGCGGCGACGGCCGCCTCGCCGTCGGCGGCGGTCGCCACCACCTCGACGCCCTCGGTGAGCGACAGCATCAGCTCGATGCCGTCGCGTACCACCCGCTGGTCGTCGGCCACGACCACCCGGATCGGCCGCTCTGACACCGCGCTCCCCCTCGCTCAGGCCGGGATGCGCAGCCGGACGCGGAACCCCCCGTCGGCCAGCGGATCCGCGGACAACGCCCCGCCCAGCAGCTCCGCCCGCTCCCGCATCCCGGCAAGACCGTACCCGCCGCCGGTGGTGGCGAGGTCGCCGACTTCGCCGCGCGCGCCGGTGTCGACGATCTCGACGCTCGTCGCGTCGTCCGCGTACCGCAGGCGGACCGTGACGGCGGCACCCGGTGCGTGCTTGCGCGCGTTGGTCAGCGCTTCCTGCACCGTACGCACGATCGCCAGGGACACCTCGGGTCCGAGGTCACGGGCGTCGCCCTCGCTGGCGTACGCGGCGCCGGCGTCGGTGGCGAGCGCGGGCAGCGCCTCGTCCAGCGGGCGGGCCCGGCCGCGCAGCGAGTCCAGCGCCCGCCGGGTCTCGTCCAGTCCGTCGCGGGCCAGCCGCTGCGCCTGCTCGACCCGGGTCAGCACGGCGGGTGCGTCGGCGCCGCGGGACAGCAGCATCCGGGCGCCTTCGAGCTGGACCACCTGCGCGGAGAGGGTGTGCGCCAGGATGTCGTGGATCTCCCGGGCGAGCCGCTGCCGCTCGGCGAGCAGCTCGGCTCGGGCGGTCGCCTCGCGGGCCTGCCGTTCGGAGGCCAGCAGCCGTTCGGCGTCGGCGGCGCGCTGCCGGGCGCTGCGCATCGAGTACCCGAACACCGCGACGCCCATACAGGTGCCGAGCTGACCGACCACGGCGCCCGGACCCATCGCCAGCCAGCCGACGACGACCATCGCCACGACCAGTCCGCTGGTGGTCGCGACCGCGAACCGCGACGGCAGCCGTACGACGGACCAGAACACGCCGAAGATCACCGGTACCCAGCCGAGCCAGCTGTGCGCCACGCCCATCAGCGCCAGCCCGCACGCCGCGTACACGAGCACGCCGGCGACCGACAGCCACCAGTACCGCCGGCCGAGCAGGAAACCGCTGACGATTACCGCGGTACCGCCGACGGTGACGAGGATCGTGGCGAACGGCCGGTGCTCGACCGGTGCCGACACCAGCGCGATGACCACCCAGGACAGCAGTGCGACCAGGCGGAAGGTGATCCGCCCCGGGGAGCCCGGGTCGCCCGGCAGGAACACCCCGCCCCCGCGTACGCCGTCGGTGGTCACGGCCGGCCGCCCCTCAGGCGCGCTCGGGTACGGCGCCGAGCAGGCCACCGCGCCGGGCCACCATCACGTTCTGCGCGCCGAGCGTGAGCGCCGCGTAGAGCATCGCCTCGGCGGTACCCTCCGGCGCGCCGAACTTCGCGGCGCCGATCGCCAGCACCACCCGTACCGCGATCGACACCAGCCACAGCCCCATCGTCCACCTGTTGCCGCGGGTCACGACCGTGTTGTCCGGACCGGGGCGGACCTCCATCGTCGCCGCGCGGGCGACGCCGAGCAGGACCGCGACGACCAGGCCGCCGAGGAACAGCCCGATGCCGAGGCCGGTGGACAGGTCGTGGCCGAGCGTCTTGCCGTTGACCACGGCGGCGACCACGAAGATCAACGGCAGGATCGCCAGCCGCCGCGCCGTCCAGGTCCGCTCACCGACCTGGCGGGAGATGATCCAGACCAGCAGCGCGAGACCGAGCACTCCGTACAGCAGGTACGACACGGTCTGGGAGGACATGAGCTGCTCCATCGGTACGAGAAGGGGTTGTTGCCAACGTCCACGACGCTACGGCCGCACGGCGGGCCGCACATCGGCGTGGGGTTGGGTCCGCGGAGTCAACCCCAGGGTTGAGCGGGCCATGCAACCATGAACTCCTCCAGGTAAACGCACAGCAAAATCATCAGTTCGCCGCCTACCGTCCCGCTGCGATGTCCATGAAACGCACGATCAACTCAGCGCTCAGCCGCACCGTCGGCTACCAGCTCGTCCGCGTACGGCAGGGCGGCGACGGCCGCCCGGTGACCCGCGCCGGGCGGCTGCTGCGCGCGCCGGTCTTCATCCTCACCTCGGTCCGCAGCGGCTCCACCCTCCTGCGCGCGGTCCTCGGCAGCCACTCGAAGCTGTACGCGCCGCATGAGCTGCACCTGTCCGACATCAGCGCGAACGTGTCCGGTTGGTTCGCGGAGCAGGCGATGGGCGAGCTGGGCTTCGACGACACCGAGCTGACAGCGCTGTTGCGGGACCGGCTGCTCGACGCGGCGCTGCGCCGCAGCGGCAAGCCGACCCTGGTGGAGAAGACCCCGAACCACGTCTTCGCGTACCAGACGCTCGCGGACACCTGGCGCGACGCCCGGTTCGTGTTCCTGCTGCGGCACCCGGGCTCGATCTACCGGTCGTGGCGGGAGGCGCGGCCGAACCTGTCCGCCGACGAGGCCGTCACCGACGTCCTGCGGTACCTGACGACGCTGGAGAAGGCGCGCGGCGAGCTGACCGGCATCGACGTCCGGTACGAGGACCTGACCGAGCGGCCGGAGCGCGAGACGCACCGGCTGTGCGACTGGCTCGGCATCGACTGGGAGCGCGGCATGCTCGAGTACGGGCGGCAGGGGCACACCCGGTTCCGGCGCGGCCTCGGCGACTGGACCGGCAAGATCAACTCCGGCGAGGTGCAGGCCGCCCGGCCGGTTCCCGACGACGTACCCGTCGGGCTGCACGACATCTGCCGGGCCTGGGACTATCCGATACCTGACTGACCGTGGCGTCACCGGGGTGCACTTCCGCTCCCGATGATCGATGATGGGTCCAGACACCCGTTCCTCGCCGCGGAGGTGGCTGTGACCTGGTACGGCTCGGCGTCCCCGGACCCGCACCGGCCGGAGCCGGACGTCGACGAGACCCGCATCGCCGAGCGGCCCAGCGCCCCGGCGCCGCGCCGCGAGCCCATCTTCAACCCGGTCCGGCTGTGGACCGGTGGCGTGGTCACGGCGCTCATCGCGGCGCTGCTGGCCGTCGTCGGCTTCCTCATCGTCGGCAACGTGCTCGGCCAGACCATCCTCGGCGTCAAGCCCAACGGCGACCCTTTCAACCCGTCGATGATCGGGTACGCGTTCGCCGGGGTCGTGGCCTCGCTGCTGGCCACGGCCGTGATGCACCTGCTGCTCGTCGGCACGCCGCGGCCGCTGTTCTACTTCGGTTGGATCGGCGCGCTGTGCACGGCGATCCTGGTGCTCATCCCGCTCGGCGTGCACCAGCGCGAGGGCGGCTGGCTGACCGTGATGCCGACCGCGGTCATCAACCTCATCGGCGGGATCGCCATCACCGCGATCGTCCGCGGCACCGCCGCGGCCAGCCTCACCCGCCAGCGCGGCCTGCCGCCCGTCCGCTGACCCGTCAGGCCAGAAACTCCCGCACGCCGCGCAGCCGGGTCGTCAGCACCGACCCGGCGAGCGTCGTGTCCAGCCGCGGATCGACCGCCAGCCGTACGCCGCGCTCCGCGGCCCGGACCGTCGGGATCCGCGCCGGGTCCAGCCCGTCCCGCGCCGCAACCAGCCGACCCAGCTCCGCGTACGTCACCCGGTCCGGGCCCGCGACGTTCAGCACGCCGGCGTGGTCCCCGTCCGCCAGCTCCACCAGGGCGGCGGCGAGATCGTCGGCGTGCGACGGCATCCGGTACAGGTCGGTGAACAGCGCACCCGGCGCACCGTCGTGCAGCGCGCGCACCAGCCTCTCGTGCTTGCTGTCCCCGTCGCCGAGGATCAGCGACACCCGGACGATCGCCGCACCCCGCGCCACGGCCCGCACCGCGGTCTCGCCGGCCGCCTTCGCCGCACCGTACCGGCTGGCCGGGTCCGGCTGCGCCGCCTCGTCGTACGGCGGGCACCGGCCCGACAGCACCGCGTCGCTCGACACGTGCACCAGTCGGGCGCCGACCCGGGCCGACGCCACCGCCACCGCGGCCGTACCGTCGGCGATCACCGCCCAGTCGTTGCCGTCCGGCACCGTCGCGGTGTGCACCACCGCGTCCGGCCGAAGCTCGTCGACGAGCGCGTCGGCCGCCGTACGGTCCCGCAGGTCGAGCCGGCGCCAGCGCACACCGTCCACATCGGACCGTCCACTGTGGTACGTGCCGGTGACGGTCCAGCCGGCCGCGACCGCACGCCGGGCCACGCGGCGACCGAGGTGCCCGCTGGCGCCGGTGATGAGCATCGTGCGCGTCATGGCAGCGGATCCTACGGCCGGTCCGTCGGTGCCGGGCCGGCCGGGACGCGGCTACGGAGCCGGGTCGGTCTTCGGCTTCGGCTTCGCGTCGACGCCCGCCTCCCGCCGCTGCTGCGGCGTGATCGGTGTCGGCGCGCCGGTCAGCGGATCGAACCCGCCACCCGACTTCGGGAACGCGATCACGTCCCGGATGCTGTCCGCGCCGGCCAGCAGCATGCACACCCGGTCCCAGCCGAACGCGATGCCGCCGTGCGGCGGCGGGCCGTACTTGAACGCCTCCAGCAGGAAGCCGAACTTCTCCGCCGCGTCGTCCGGCGTGATGCCCAGCAGGTCGAACACCCGCCGCTGCACCTCGCCCTGGTGGATACGGATCGAGCCGCCGCCGATCTCGTTGCCGTTGCAGACGATGTCGTACGCGTACGCCAGCGCCCGGCCCGGGTCCTGCTCGAACGAGTCGAGCCACTCACCGGTCGGCGACGTGAACGGGTGGTGCACCGCCGTCCACGACCCCGACCCGACGGCCACGTCGTCGGTCGACTCGACCGGCAGGAACATCGGCGCGTCGGTCACCCAGCAGAACGCCCAGGCGTCCTCGTCGACCAGCCCGGTACGCCGCGCCACCTCCTGCCGCGCCGCGCCCAGCAGCTCCTGCGCGCCGATCCGCTCCCCCGCCGCGAAGAACACCGCGTCGCCCGGCTTCGCGCCGACCGCGTCGGCCAGCCCGGCCAGGTGCTCCTCCGACAGGTTCTTCGCCACCGGGCCCTTCGGCGCGCCCGACTCCCCGTCGAACACGACGTACGCCAGGCCGCGGGCACCGCGCGCCTTCGCCCAGTCCTGCCAACCGTCCAGCTCCTTGCGGGACTGGCTCGCGCCGCCCGGCATCACCACGGCGCCGACGTACCCGCCGGCGGCGATGGCGCCCGAGAACACCCGGAACTCGGTGCCGCGCAGGTAGTCGGTCAGCTCGGTGAGCTGCAGGTCGTAGCGCAGGTCGGGCTTGTCCGAGCCGTACCGGTCCATGGCGTCGTGCCAGGTGATGCGCGGGATCGGGCGCGGGATCTCGACCCCGGCCAGCTCCTTCCACAGCGCCGCCGTGATCGCCTCGCCGACGTCGATCACGTCGTCCTGCGTCACGAACGACATCTCGATGTCGAGCTGGGTGAACTCCGGCTGCCGGTCGGCCCGGAAGTCCTCGTCCCGGTAGCACCGGGCGATCTGGTAGTAGCGCTCCATCCCGGCCACCATCAGCAGCTGCTTGAACAGCTGCGGCGACTGGGGCAACGCGTACCAGCTGCCGGGCTGGAGGCGGACCGGGACCAGGAAGTCGCGGGCGCCCTCCGGCGTCGACCGGGTCAGCGTCGGCGTCTCGATCTCCACGAAGTCGCGCTCGTCGAGCACACCCCGGGCGATCCGGTTCGCGTTGCTGCGCAGCCGCAGCGCCGCCGCCGGGCCGCTCCGCCGCAGGTCCAGGTAGCGGTACTTGAGCCGGGCCTCCTCGCCGACCCCGACGTGCTCGTCGATCGGGAACGGCAGCGGCGCCGACTCGCTCAGCACCGTCAGCTCCGTGACGGTCAGCTCCACCTCGCCGGTGGGCAGGTCCGGGTTCTCGTTGCCGGCGGGCCGGCGCTCGACGGTGCCGACGATCCGTACGCAGTACTCGCTGCGGAGCACGTGCGCGGCGGCCGCCGCGGTGTCGGCGTCGGCGCTGCCGCCCCGGAACACGACCTGGACCACGCCCGACGCGTCCCGCAGGTCCACGAAGATGACGCCACCGTGGTCCCGGCGGCGCGCCACCCAGCCGGCCAGCGTGACCTGGTGTCCGATGTGCTCGGCGCGCAGCGTGCCTGCCGCGTCAGTGCGGATCACGAGCTGTCTCCTTACCGATCGTGTCTCTGGTCCCGAATTCTTCCAGCCGTCAGCCGGCGACGATCCGCGGGTACAGGTCCTCGGCCGGCGGCTGCCAGCTGGCCGGGTCCACCGCACCCTGCTCGCCGGACCGGATGTCCCGTACCTCCACACCCTCCTCGCCCGGGAACGCGACGAACGGGATGCCGCGCCGCTGCGCGAACCGGATCTGCTTGCCGTACTTCTGCGCCGCCGGCGCCACCTCGGTCGCGATGCCGCGCCGCCGCAGCACCATCGCCAGCCGGTCGCAGTCGGCGCGGGCCTCGTCGTTCGGCAGCGCGACCAGCACGCACGTCGGCACCGTACGCGTGGCGGTCAGCTCGCCCTGCCCCAGCAGCCGGCCCAGGATCCGCGACACGCCGATCGACAGCCCGACCCCCGGGTACGACTCGTCGCCGGAGCTGGCGAGGTTGTCGTACCTGCCGCCGGAACAGATCGAGCCGAGCGACTCGCTGCCGGCCAGGAACGTCTCGTACACGGTGCCGGTGTAGTAGTCGAGCCCGCGGGCGATCTTCAGGTCGGCGACGAGCAGGCCCGGCGCGTGCTCCGCCGCGGCCTCGACGACCGCGACCAGCTCCTCGATCCCGGTGTCGAGCAGCCGGTCGGAGACGCCGAGCGCCGCGACCCGGTCCGCGAACGAGGCGTCCGTGGTGTTGATCTCCGCCAGCGCCAGGCACGCCTTCGCCTGCTCGTCGCTCGCCCCCAACGCCGTGGTCAGCTGCTCCGCGACGGCCGCTGGACCGATCTTGTCGATCTTGTCGACGATCCGGATGGCCTCCATCGGGTCGGACAGCCCCAACCCGGTGTAGAAGCCCTGGCACAGCTTCCGGTTGTTGACGTGCATGGTCACCGGCGGCAGCGGCAGCTCGCGCAGCGCGTCCGCGATCACCAGCGGCAGCTCCACCTCGTAGTGCGCCGGCAGTGTGTCCCGGTCCACGATGTCGATGTCCGCCTGCAGGAACTCCCGGTAGCGGCCCTCCTGCGGCCGCTCACCCCGCCAGCACGGCTGGATCTGGTACCGCCGGAACGGGAACTGCAGCTTGCCCGCGTTCTCCAGTACGTACCGGGCGAACGGGACGGTGAGGTCGAAGTGCAGGCCCAGGCCCGAGTCGGACGAGTCGTCGGCGTCGGCCTGCAGCCGGCGCAGCACGTACACCTCCTTCGAGGTCTCGCCCTTGCGCAGCAACTGGTCCAACGGCTCGACGGCGCGGGTGGTCAGCGGGGCGAACCCGTACAGCTCGAACGTCCGGCGCAGGGCCTCGACGACCTGGCGCTCGACGATCTGCCCGGCGGGCAGCCACTCCGGGAACCCGCTCAGCGGGGTCGGCTTGCTCATGGAAACCTCTCGGCATGGCACGGCGGCCGCGGCTGGCGCGGCACGCCGGAAACGGTCGTTTCTCGGAAAAGATCAGTGGCCGGCGAGCACGCCCGGATCCAGCAGGTACGGGTTGGTGCGACGCTCGCGGCCGATCGTGGTGTGCGGGCCGTGGCCGGGCAGGACGGCGACGCCGTCGGCCAGCGGGAGCACCCGCCGGCGCAGGCTGTCGGCCATCTGCTCGGCGCTGCCGCCCGGCAGGTCGACGCGTCCGACGGAGCCGGCGAAGAGCACGTCCCCGGTGAAGCAGACCTCGCTGGCCTCGACCAGCTCCGTCCGCTCCGGCGGCAGCTCGGCGCCCGCGCGCCGCACCCCGCCCGGGAGACGGAACATCACCGACCCCCCGGTATGGCCGGGCGCATGGTCGACCGCGAACTCCAGCCCGGCCAGCGCCACGCTCGCCCCGTCGGTCAGCTCGACCACGTCGTCCGGCTCGGTCGGCACCAGACCGCCGGGCAGCTGCCGCAGGGCGGCGGCGAGCTCCGGTGACAGCCCGTCCGCCGGGTCGGCCAGCATCTTCCGGTCGTCCGAATGCACGTACGCCGGGATGCCCCGCGCCCCGCACACCGGCACCACCGAGTACGTGTGGTCGATGTGTCCGTGCGTGAGCAGCACGGCGACGGGTCGCAGCCGGTACTCGGCGACGATCTCCGCGAGCCGGTCGGCGACGCCGATGCCCGGGTCGACGACGACGCACTCCTCGCCGGTGTCGGGCGCCACGACATAGCAGTTCGTGCCGAACACGGTGGCGGGGAACCCGGCGACGAGCATGGCGTCCTTCCTGCGGCGCGACCGCCGGCCGCGAGCGCGGCGACGCGGCGGATCCGGTGTCCAAGCCTACCGGCGTACGTTCCGCCACCGACCGCCAGGAGTGTGTACCGGAGGGTTCACAGGCGACCGTTATGCATTTGTTCCGCCCGGGCCCGCGCGGCGGCCGATCACAGTTGGTTAACCTTTGACGCTGGGCCGGGTGCCGTTTGCGCCCGAACCCGCCGGCACACCGACCCGTTTGTCCGCGTGTCGCCGAGATGACGTCCTTGCACATCGACACCCGGGGAGGGGAGCACACGGTGGCTTCCAGCAGGAACCGCCAGCGCGCACTGGCCCGCGCGAAACTGGAGCGGCAGATGGCCCGCCGCGCCGCGACCGCGCGCAAGCGCCGGCAGACCCTGGCGATCATCGGGATCGTCGCCGCCGTCCTCGTCGTCGGAGGCGGCACCGGCGCCCTCATCTGGGCGAACACCGGCAAGGACAACACGAAGAAGAAGGCGTCGGCCTCGGCGTCCGCCACGCCCGCCGCGGCGAGCTGCTACACGAAGGCGACGGCGCAGAGCGGGCAGAAGCTCACCGACGTCGGCATGCCCAGCAACTCCGGCGTACCGAAGTCCGGCACCCAGACGATGACGATCAAGACGAACGTCGGCGACGTCGACGTCAAGCTCGACACCGCCAAGGCGCCGTGCAACGTCAACAGCTTCGCGTACCTGGCGGGCAAGAAGTTCTTCGACAAGACCACCTGCCACCGGCTCACCACCAAGGCGTCCGGCCTGGAGGTGCTGCAGTGCGGCGACCCGTCCGGCACCGGCTCCGGTGGCCCGACGTACACCGTGAAGGACGAGAACCTGCCGACCGGCAAGAAGCCCACGTACCCGGCGGGCACGGTCGCCGTCGCGAACACCGGGCAGCCCGGCTCCGGCAGCAGCCAGTTCTTCATCGTGTACGGCAACAGTGACCTGCCCGCGAGCTACACCGTCATCGGCACGGTCACCAAGGGCCTCGACAAGGTCCAGGCCGTGGCGAAGAAGGGCGTGACCGGCGCCAACGCGAGCAAGGGCGACGGCGCGCCGAAGGAGAAGGTCACCATCGGAAGCCTCCGGGTGAGCGCGGCGGCCGGCGCCAGTCCGTCGGCGAGCGGGGCCGGCAAGAGCTGACCCCGGCACCACACGGATCGGGCCGGCACCGCCCAGGCGGTACCGGCCCGATGTGTGTCCCGGTCAGTGTTCGGTGGTCAGGTGCCGGAGGATCGCCGTGAGGTGCGCCTCGGGCACCTCGTCCGGCTCCGGCGCACGGTGACTGCCCGTACGCACGGGGATGCGCCTCGGCAGCTCCGCTCCCCCACTCTGAACCCGGTCGGCGCCGGGAACTGGCTGGTCACGGTCGTCACTCATGATCGCCTCCGGCATCCGCTCCCCAGTCACGGATTGTCCATACTAGGCGGTCGTGCAACCTGCATACGACAAGACACGCAGCAGCGGCATCCGCCCACTCGTCAGCACCGTCGCGCACAGCGCAGGCACAGCCGAGCACCGCAGCGTACCGGCAGCGGATCGGACCGTGCGGCGGAGGGTCAGGCCCCGGACGTCACCCGGTACGCGTCGTAGACACCGTCCACCTTGCGGACCGTCTTGAGCAGGTGCCCCAGGTGCTTCGGGTCGGCCATCTCGAACGTGAACCGGCTGACCGCCACCCGGTCCCGGGTCGTGGTCACCGTCGCCGACAGGATGTTGACCTTCTCCTCGGACAGCACCTTCGTCACGTCGGCAAGCAGCCGGTGCCGGTCCAGCGCCTCCACCTGGATCGCCACCAGGAACGTCGACGCCGCGCTCGGCTTCCAGCTCACCTCGACCAGCCGGTGCGGCTGCCGGCGCAGCTCCGCGGCGTTCGTGCAGTCCGTACGGTGCACGCTGATGCCGCCCGAGTGCGTCACGAAGCCCAGGATGTCGTCGCCCGGCACCGGGGTGCAGCAGCGGGCCAGCTTCACCCACACGTCACTGACGCCCGCAACAACCACACCCGGGTCGTACGACCGGCCCCGGTTGCGCGGCGGACGGGTCGGCACCGCCGTCTCGGCGATGTCCTCGACCGCGCCCTCCTCGCCGCCGTACGCCGCGACGAGGCGCTGCACGACGGCCTGCGCGGACACCTGGTTCTCGCCGACCGCCGCGTACAGGCTGGAGACGTCGGTGTGGTGCAGGTCCCGGGCGATCGCCGTCAGCGCGTCCGCCGTCAGCATCCGCTGCAACGGCAGGCCCTGCTTGCGCATGGCGCGGACGATCTCGTCCTTGCCGGTGTCGATCGCCTCTTCCCGGCGCTCCTTGTTGAAGTACTGCCGGATCTTGGTACGCGCGCGCGGGCTCGCGACGAAGCCCAGCCAGTCGTGCGACGGCCCGGCGGTCTCCGACTTCGACGTGAAGATCTCGACCACGTCGCCGTTCGCCAGCTGCGACTCCAGCGGCACCAGCTTGCCGTTGACCCGGGCGCCGATGCACTTGTGCCCCACCTCGGTGTGCACCGCGTACGCGAAGTCAACCGGCGTGGACCCCTTGGGCAGCGCGATCACGTCGCCCTTCGGGGTGAAGACGTAGACCTCCTGGCTGGACAGGTCGTACCGCAGCGAGTCGAGGAACTCGCTCGGGTCGCTCGCCTCCCGCTGCCAGTCGAGCAGCTGTCGCAGCCACGCCATCTCGTCGATGTGCGCCGGCGGGCCGACGATCGTGGCGTCCTTGTTCTCCTTGTACTTCCAGTGCGCGGCGATGCCGTACTCCGCGGTGCGGTGCATCGCGAACGTCCGGATCTGCAACTCCACCGGCTTGCCGGTCGGGCCGATCACGGTCGTGTGCAGCGACTGGTACATGTTGAACTTGGGCATCGCGATGTAGTCCTTGAACCGACCCGGCACGGGCTGCCAGTTCGCGTGGACCACGCCGAGCGCCGCATAGCAGTCCCGGACCGTGTCGACCAGGACCCGCACCCCGACCAGGTCGTAGATGTCGGTGAAGTCGCGGCCCCGCACGATCATCTTCTGGTACACGGAGTAGAGATGCTTCGGCCGGCCGACCACCTGGGCCTTGAGCTTCGCGCCGCGCAGGTCGGTCTTGACCTTGTCGGTCACCTCGGCCAGCAGCGCGTCACGTTGCGGGGTGTGGTCGGCGACCAACCGGGCGATCTCCTCGTACCGCTTGGGGTAGAGGGTCGCGAAGGCCAGGTCCTCCAGCTCCCACTTGATCGTGTTCATGCCCAGCCGGTGCGCCAGCGGGGCGAGGATCTCCAGCGTCTCGCGCGCCTTCTGCTCCTGCTTGGGGCGCGGCAGGAACGTCAACGTACGCATGTTGTGCAGGCGATCGGCCAGCTTGATCACCAGGACCCGGGGATCCTTGGCCATCGCGATGACCATCTTGCGGATCGTCTCCGCCTTCGCCGCGTCGCCGAGCTTGACCTTGTCCAGCTTGGTCACACCGTCGACGAGCAGCCCCACCTCGCTGCCGAAGTCACGCTGCATGTCCGTCAGCGTGTAGCTGGTGTCCTCGATCGTGTCGTGCAGCAGCGCCGCGACCAGCGTCGTGGTGTCCATGCCCAGCTCGGACAGGATCTGCGCGACCGCCAGCGGATGCGTGATGTACGGGTCGCCCGACTTGCGGAACTGCCCCGTGTGGTAACGCGCCGCCACGTCGTACGCGTGCTGGAGCTCGCGGACGTCGGCCTTCGGGTGGCTTGCCCGGTGCGTGGCGACCAGCGGCTCCAGCACCTCGGACACCTGCGGCGTCTGCCACGGCGCGTTGAACCGGGCCAGCCTGGCCCGCACCCGCCGACCGGTCGGAGCGCTCGACAGCGCCGACGACGGCGCCTCGTCGCCGGCCGGCCGCTCGGGCACCGCCGGCGGCGCGGGCCGCCCCGCCGGCGCGCCGTTCCGGCTCGCGCCGGACTCGGCCGCCGGATCGGCCGCGACCTCGGCCGTACGCTCCGGCCGCACGCTCCGCTCAGACAACGCACACCCCTGACAGGCGAAGGATCTTCCACCCGTGAGTCCACCGTACGGCGGATCCGGGTGCCCATCGTATCCCGCGTCACCCCGACGACATCGGCTCCACGACAACCGGCCCGCTACCGGGTCGATCGTCACCCCGGTACCGCGCCGGCACGCCGACGGTACCAACCGGACGGATCCGCCCGGCGGACTCAGACCGACAGCAGCGCGTGCACCGGCCGCGGCGCCAGCCGCGCCCGGCCACCGAGGAACGCCAGCTCCAGCAGCACGCTGAAGCCCGCGACCCGACCACCGGCCCGCTCGACCAGCTCCAGGCTGGCCTCCGCGGTACCACCGGTCGCGAGCACGTCGTCCACCACCAACACCCGCTCGCCGGCGTGGAACGCGTCCTCGTGCACCTCCAGCGTCGCCTCCCCGTACTCCAGCGAGTACGAGGCGGACACGGTGGGCCGGGGAAGCTTGCCCGCCTTGCGGACCGGGACGACGCCGGTGCCCGTCGCGTACGCCACCGCGGCGGCGATCACGAACCCGCGTGCCTCGACACCGGCGACGACGTCGAAGCACTCCTCGCCGTGGTACGCGACGATCGCGTCGATCGCCCGCCGGAACCCGGTCGGGTCCGCGAACAGCGGGGTGAGGTCCTTGAACGTCACCCCGGGCTGCGGAAAGTCGGGCACGTCGAGAACGTGCTCGGCGACCGCGGCCGCCACCGCCTTCCCGCTGTCCCCGTCCGGCGTCGCGGCGGCATCGCCGCGCTCGGACTGTCCGTCGCGGTCGTCGTCCGCGGCGCGCGGATCCACCCGGGTCACCTGGTCGTACCTACCCTCGTGCTCGTCGTACGGTCAGGAACGCCGCTTCGTGCCCGGACGTCCGCCACCCTTGCCGCCGCGGCGGCGGGCCGCCGGACGGTTGGTCGGGCGGGCGCCGGGACGCGGTGCCGAGCCGGCGAGTACCCGCTCGGCGTCCGCGGTGGCCTCGTCGGTGTCGGCCTTGTCCTTGTCCGCCGACGCGGTGTCGTCCGCCTTGTCGCTGTCCGCCGCGGCCTCGCTCCTGCGCCGGCGCGTCGTGGCCTCGCCGCTGGCCCGCCTCGCCAGTACCCGGGCGGTGTGCGCCCGGTAGCGCGGGTCCCGGTTCTTCAGGTCGACCAGGATCGGCGCGGCCAGGAAGACCGACGAGTACGTGCCGGAGAGCATGCCGACGAACAGCACCAGACCGAGGTCCTTGAGCGTGCCCGCGCCGAGCAGGCCGGCGCCGATGAACAGCAGGCCGGCAACCGGCAGCAGCGCGATCACGGTCGTGTTGATCGACCGCATCAGGGTCTGGTTGACCGCCAGGTTCGTCGCCTCGCCGTACGTCATGCGGCTGCTGGCGGTGATCCCGCGGGTGTTCTCGTGCACCTTGTCGAAGACCACGACCAGGTCGTACAGCGAGAACCCGAGGATCGTCAGCAGGCCGATGATCGTGTTCGGCGTGACCTCCCAGCCGACCAGCGAGTAGACCACCGCCGCGACGAACAGGTCGTGGATCACCGACGCGAACGCCGCGACGGCCATCCGCCACTCGAACCGGAAGATCAGATAGATGACCACGAGGGCGAGGAACACCGCCAGCGCGATCAACGCCTGCCGGGTGATCTGCGCACCCCAGGCGCCACTGACCGACGACTCGCTGATCTGGTTCAGCGGGATGTCGAGGTCCTGGCTGACCCGCTGCTTGACCGCGGTCGCCTGCGCCGGCGACAGCGGCTTCGTCTTGATCAGGTACGTCGGGTGGCTGCCGCCGACCGACTGGCCGGTGACCACCTCGGCGCCGCCCGCGGCGACCGACTGCTTCGCGTCGGCCAGGCTCACCGACGCCGTCTTCGGGACCTGGAACTCCTCACCACCGGAGAAGTCGATGCCGAGCGTGAACCCGCGGATCGCGAAGCTGGCGATGCCGATGACCAGGATCCCCAGCGTCACCAGGTAGAAGATCTTGCGGCGGCCGATGACGTTGAGTCCGGCGTCACCGCGGTACAGCCGATGGGCAAGCCCGTTCTTACTCACGTCAGGCCTCCTTCGGCGTGGTACGGCCGGACCGGCGCCGCGGCTTCTCGTCGTCGTCCCCGCCGTGCTCGAGCACCCGGCCCAGGCCGGACACCCGCGGCGAGAGGAACGCCCGACTGCGGGCGAACAGGGTCATGATCGGATGCCGGAACAGGAACACCACCAGCAGGTCCAGGATCGTCGCCAGGCCCAGCGCGAACGCGAAGCCCTTCACCGAACCCGCGGACAGGAAGTAGAGCACCGCGGCACACATGATCGTGATGGCGTTCGCCGAGATGATCGTACGGCGGGCGCGTGCCCAGGCTCGGGGCACCGCGCTGCGCGGACTTCGACCGTCCCGGATCTCGTCCTTGAGCCGCTCGAAGTAGATGACGAACGAGTCGGCAGCCACACCCAACGACACCACGAAGCCCGCGAAGCCGGCAAGGGTCAGCGTCAGCCCGGGGTTGCGGCCGAGCAGGATCAACGCCGCGAACACCAGCAGACCCGACAGCACAAGGCTCAGGAAGATCACGACGCCGAGGAGTCGGTAGTAGAACAGCGAGTACACGATGACGATCAGCAGGCCGATCGCGGCGGCGATCAAACCCGCCTCGAGCTGGCTGGTACCGAGCGTCGCGGAGATCTGGGTGGCCTCACCCTGCTGGAAGGTCAGCGGCAGCGCGCCGTACTTCAGCTGGTTGGCCAGCACCGACGCCTCGTCCTGGCCGAAGCCGCCGGTGATCTCGGCGTCGCCCGGGATGACGCTGGTGATCGACGGTGCCGACACCACGCGGGTGTCCAGCACGATCGCGACCCGGCAGTGGCCCGACTCGTCCAGGGACGCCTGCTGGCACTTGTTGCCGGCGTTGTCGTACGCCTCCTTGGTCAGGTTCGTCCACTTGGACTGACCCTTGCCCGTGAAGGAGAGCGTGACCTTCCAGCCGCCCTGCTGCTGGTCGTACGTGTAGTCGGCGCTCTTGACGTCGGTACCCTGCACCTTCGCCTTGTCGAGCAGCAGCTTCGTCGACGAGTCGCAGGAGACGACCTGATCCTTCACCGCGTCGACCGAGCCGGCCGGGCGGTTGTTGAGCTGCTTGCAGGTGATCTGCGGGATGTTGAACTGCATGGTCGCCGGCAGGACCGAGACCTCGGCCGGGGTCAGCTTCCGGAACGGCTTCAGCACCGCCTCGGCCTGCTCACCCGCCTGCGTGACCTGGTCCGGACTGGTCACCTGCGCGGCCGCGAGGTAGGCGTTGCCGAGCTTCTTCTTGACCGCGTCGAGCTGCTTCTTCTTGTCACTGCCGGTCGCGGCGGGCGCGTTGCTCCCGGACGCCGACGGGGTGGCGCTGGGGGTCACGGACTTGCCGCTGGCCGACGGGCTCGCGCTCGTCTTGGGGCTCGACGACGCCTTCGGTGACGACGATGCCTTCCCGGACGAGGACGCCTTCGCCGACCCACTCGCCGACGGCTTCGGGCTGCCGCTGGCGCTCGGCGACGGGCTCGCGGTCTGCGCGCCCGTGTCCTGCACCTGGTTGATCACCTTGCGGAAGCGCAGCTGCGCCGGGGCACCCACCTGCTTGATCGCGTCCGAGTTCTGTCCCGCGACCGAGACGACGATGTTCGAGTTGCCCTCGGTCACCACCTCGGGCTCGGCGATTCCAAGGCCGTTGACCCGCTGTTCGATGATCGACCGAGCCTCTTCGAGGCTGGTCTTCGTCGGCGGCTTGCCGTCCGGGGTCTGCGCGATCAGGGTGAGCGTCGTACCACCCACCAGGTCCAGGCCGAGGCGGGGCTTCAGCTTCTGGTGCCAGTCGCCGATCGCGCCGGGCCCGGTGAAGAACACCAGGGCATACAGCACGACGAAGATGCCACCCAGCACGGCCAGGTACCGGGACGGATGCATCCGACCCCTCTGAGGTGGTGCCACGACGCGTTGTCTCCTGCCTCGAAATCCCACATGTGGGTCCCGGCCCCGTCACCTCGATCCGGGGACCAACCGGGAACGTGTCGCCAGCGCGACACGTCGCGTGATTCAGCCCTGATTGTGCAGTACCGACCGTGGCGGGCGATCACCGGGCGGGCACGCCCCGACCGGCCCGGCGAGACCGCCGGGCCGTGAGGCGTGGGCGGTCAGCTGGCGGTCGGGTCCCGCGGCAGCGCCTGGTTGCTCGCGGCAACCTCCTGCTTGGCCTTCTTCTTGCCGTCGGCCTCGGCGGGAACCTCGTCGGAGACCTCGTCGACGGCCGGCTCCTCGACCTCGTCGGTCTCGACGTACTCCTCGTCGGTCTCGTCCTCGTCCTCTTCCTCGACCTCTGCGGCCGGGGTGATGACGCGGGCGATCGCACCCTTCGCGTACCGGTTGGTGACGCCGGGCGACACCTCGATGGTGACGGAGTCGTCGTCGCTGTCGACGATCGTGCCGTAGAGTCCGCCGAGCGTCATGATCTCGGCGCCGATGCCGGCGTTGGACTGCATCTGCTGCTGCTCGCGCTTCCGCTTCTGCTGCGGGCGGATGAGCAGGAAGTACATCGCGACGATCATGAGGACGAACAGCAGGATCATCGTCCAGCTGCTGCCACCGCCGCTCTTAGCGGCCGCCAAGGGCTGTGCGAAAAGCACTGTGGACCTTCCCATATTCTTTGGTGTAGACCGGCCGGAGTCTAGCCGGTCAGTCTTCGCGAACCCTGAGCGGCGTAGGTCACGGTCCAGTCACGGCTCACTGTCGGTTGATTCATGTATCGGCGAAGAGGTCCGGCTGCGCACCCGAACCCTCTCCCTGCGGGTTTGCGCCGAACGTCCCCGGTGGCGGCGTCCGGCCCAGGTGCTCCCACGCCGCCGCGGTCGCCACCCGACCCCTGGGCGTACGAGCGAGCAGCCCGGCACGCACCAGGTACGGCTCGCACACCTCCTCGACAGTATCCGGTTGCTCGCCGACCGCCACGGCCAACGTGGTCAGACCCACCGGGCCACCGCCGAACGATCCGACCAGAGCGGTCAACACCGCCCGGTCCAGGCGATCCAGGCCGCGCTGGTCCACGTCGTACACGGTGAGGGCGGCGCGGGCGACGTCGAGCGTGACCACGCCGTCGGCGCGTACCTCGGCGTAGTCGCGGACGCGGCGGAGCAGGCGGTTCGCGATCCGCGGCGTGCCGCGGGAGCGGCCGGCGATCTCCGCGGCTCCCTCCGCGGTGAGCTCGACACCCAGGATCCGGGCCGAGCGGACGAGTAGCGCGTCGAGCTGCGCCGCGGTGTAGAAGTCCAGGTGCGCGACGAAGCCGAACCTGTCACGCATCGGGCTGGTCAGCAGGCCGGCCCGGGTCGTGGCGCCGACCAACGTGAACGGCTCCACGTCGAGCGGGATCGCCGTCGCGCCGGGCCCCTTGCCGACGACCACATCGACCCGGAAGTCCTCCATCGCGCTGTAGAGCAGCTCCTCCGCCGGGCGGGCGATGCGGTGGATCTCGTCGATGAACATCACGTCGCCCGGCCCGAGGCTGGTCAGCATCGCGGCCAGGTCGCCGGACCGCTCGATCGCCGGGCCGCTCGTCACCCGCAGCGCCGAACCCAGCTCCGCGGCCACGATGTTCGCCAGGGTGGTCTTGCCCAGGCCGGGCGGACCGGCCAGCAGGATGTGGTCCGGTGGATCGCCGCGCCGGGTCGCGCCGGCGAGCAGCAACTGCAACTGCTCGCGTACCCGGTCCTGGGCGATGAACTCGGACAGCCGGCGCGGCCGTACGGTCGCCTCGGCCTGCATCTCCTCGGGCGTGACGTACGCCGAGACGGGACTCTCGTCGTCGCTCACCGGGCGCGCCCGAGGTGACGGATCGCCTGCTTCAGCAGCACTGGTACGGCGGGGGTCGGCTCGTCGTCGGGCAGCGCGCCGGCCACCGCGGACACCGCGGCGGTGGCGTCCTTGGTGGACCAGCCGAGGCCGACGAGGCCCTGCGCCACCTGCTCCTGCCAGGCCGCCGAGCCGGCCGTCGGGTCGGCCGCGGCCCCGGCGCCGTCGGCGACCGGAATCGGGCCGATCCGTTCCCTCAGCTCCAGCACCATGCGCTCGGCCACCTTCTTACCGACCCCCGGTACGCGGACGAGGGTCGGGATGTCCTTGGTGGCGAGCGCGCGCCGCACCGTGGTCGGGTCGAGGACGCCGATGATCGCCTGGGCGAGCTTCGGCCCGACGCCGGACGCCGTCTGCAGCAACTCGAACAGGCCGCGCTCGTCCGAGTCGGCGAACCCGTACAGCGTCAGGGAGTCCTCGCGGACGACGAGGCTGGTGTGCAGCGTCGCGTCCACCCCGACCCGCAGCTTGGCCAGGGTGCCCGGGGCGCACTGGACAGCGAAGCCGAGCCCGCCGGCGCCGCCGCCGATGTCGACGACCGCCTCGTTCGGCCCGAGGGCGGTGACCCGGCCACGCACACTTGAGATCATCGTCCGCCTCCCCATGCCCCGCCGGCCGAGCCGGTCCGTCGCCCACCGGAACCGGCGCCCGGCCGGGACGCGCCGCCGGGGCCACCCAACGCCGCGGCCAGGCGGGCCTTGGCACCACCGCGCCAGATGTGGCAGATGGCGAGCGCGAGCGCGTCCGCCGCGTCGGCCGGGCGCGGCGCCTCGGCGAGCCGCAGCAGCCGGGTGACCATCGTCGTCACCTGCGCCTTGTCCGCCGTACCCGAGCCGGTGACCGCGGCCTTGACCTCGCTCGGCGTGTACGTGGTGACCGGCACACCGGCGCGGGCGCCCGCGAGCACCGCAACGGCACTGGCCTGCGCGGTGCCGATGACGGTCTGCGTGTTGTGCTGGCTGAAGACCCGCTCCACCGCGACCGCGTCGGGCCGATGCGCGCGGACCAGCTCACCGAGACGCTCGTCGAGGGCGAGCAGCCGCGCCGGCAGCTCCGCGTCGGACGGGGTGCGGACCACCTCGACCGCCACGATCTCGCAGGTGCCGCCGGGCCGGCCGGACACCACGCCCACCCCGCACCGGGTCAGGCCGGGGTCGACCCCGAGCACCAACACGACAGAGTCCTCCTCGAACGTCAGTTCGAGGAGGACTCTACCCGGCGAGGTATGGACGCGCCCGGGACGACACGCCCTGTTCGGATCGGTCCGCGCAGATCAGTCGATCGCGGCGAGAACGTCGTCGGACACGTCGGCGTTGCTGAACACGTTCTGTACGTCGTCGCAGTCTTCCAGCGCGTCGACCAGCTTGAAGACCTTGCGCGCGCCGTCCTCGTCCAGCGGAACGTTGACACTGGGCAGGAAGCTCGCCTCGGCCGAGTCGTAGTCGATCCCGGCGTCCTGCAGGGCGGTACGCACCGCGACGAGATCGGTCGCCTCGCTGACCACCTCGAACTCTTCGCCGAGGTCGTTGACCTCCTCGGCGCCGGCGTCCAGCACCGCGGTCAGCACGTCGTCCTCGGCCAGCTCACCCTTCGGCACGATCACGACGCCCTTGCGCGTGAACAGGTACGACACCGAGCCGGCGTCGGCCAGGTTGCCGCCGTTGCGGGTGAGCGCCGTACGCACCTCCCCGGCCGCGCGGTTGCGGTTGTCGGTGAGGCACTCGATCAGCAGGGCGACGCCGCTCGGACCGTAGCCCTCGTACATGATCGTCTGCCAGTCGGCGCCGCCGCCCTCCTGGCCGGAACCCCGCTTGACCGCACGATCGATGTTGTCGTTCGGGACGGAGCTCTTCTTCGCCTTCTGGATGGCGTCGTACAGCGTGGGGTTGCCGGCGGGGTCACCGCCACCGGTGCGCGCCGCGACCTCGACGTTCTTGATCAGCTTGGCGAACATCTTGCCGCGCTTGGCGTCGATGACCGCCTTCTTGTGCTTGGTCGTGGCCCACTTGGAGTGCCCGGACATTCACCTCTCCGTCCCCGACGGCGCCCACCGTCATGCGCGGGACAGCATCCCACAACGCCGCCCGCACCGCGTTTCCGCCCTCGTGCTCGCCTTATCTGCTACGACCGGGTGCGTCACGCCGGCGGCATGTGCCGCGCTCAGCGTCCCGTACGCGCCGCGCGGACCAGATCCACGAAGTGCCGGTGGACGCGGAGGTCACCGGTCAGCTCCGGATGGAACGCGGTGGCGAGCAGGTTGCCCTGTCGTACTGCGACGATCCTACCGTCGGCCGGGCCGCCCTCCACGCGGGCAAGCACCCGCGCGCCGGAACCGACCGACTCGACCCACGGCGCCCGGATGAACACCGCGTGGAACGGCTCGCCGGGGATGTCCGACACCGCCAGCTGCGTCTCGAACGAGTCGACCTGCCGGCCGAACGCGTTGCGCCGGACCACCATGTCGATGCCGCCGAACGAACGCTGGTCGGCCCGCCCGTCGAGCACCGTGTCGGCCAGCATGATCATGCCGGCGCACGAGCCGTACACCGGCATACCGGCGGCGATCCGGGCCCGGATCGGGTCCAGCAGCTCGAACGCGATGGCGAGGTTGCTCATCGTCGTCGACTCGCCGCCCGGGATGACCAGCGCGTCGACCTCGGCCAGCTCGCTCGGACGGCGCACCGGCCGCGCGTCGACGTCGTCGGCGGCGACCGCACGCAGATGCTCACGTACGTCGCCCTGCAGGGCGAGCACGCCGATGGTGATCCGGCCGGTGGCCGGCTCGACGGCGGTGGGAGCCAGGTCGGTGGTCGTCACGCGGGCGGTCACCAGCCGCGCTCGGCCAGCCGGTGCGGCTCGGGGATGTCGTCGACGTTGATGCCGACCATGGCCTCGCCGAGCCCGCGCGACACCTTGGCGATGACGTCCGGGTCGTCGTGGAACGTGGTGGCCTTGACGATCGCCGCGGCGCGCTTCGCCGGGTCACCCGACTTGAAGATACCGGAGCCGACGAACACGCCCTCGGCGCCGAGCTGCATCATCATCGCGGCGTCGGCCGGGGTGGCGATGCCACCGGCGGTGAACAGCACCACGGGCAGCTTGCCGGTGCGGGCGATCTCCGCGACCAGCTCGTACGGCGCCTGGAGCTCCTTGGCCGCCACGTAGAGCTCGTCGGGGGACATCGAGGTCAGGTGACGGATCTCGGCGCGGATCTTGCGCATGTGGGTGGTCGCGTTGGACACGTCGCCGGTGCCCGCCTCGCCCTTGGAACGGATCATCGCGGCGCCCTCGGTGATCCGGCGCAGCGCCTCGCCCAGGTTCGTCGCGCCGCACACGAACGGCACGGTGAACTGCCACTTGTCGATGTGGTTGGCGTAGTCGGCGGGCGTGAGCACCTCGGACTCGTCGACGTAGTCGACACCGAGCGACTGGAGCACCCGGGCCTCGACGAAGTGACCGATCCGCGCCTTGGCCATCACCGGGATCGAGACGGTGTTGATGATGCCGTCGATCAGGTCCGGGTCGCTCATCCGGGCGACGCCGCCCTGCGCGCGGATGTCGGCGGGGACCCGCTCCAGCGCCATCACGGCCACCGCGCCGGCGTCCTCGGCGATCTTGGCCTGCTCGGCGGTGACCACATCCATGATCACGCCGCCCTTGAGCATTTCGGCCATGCCGCGCTTGACGCGGGCGGTGCCGGTGCCGGTGGCGTTCGGGGTGGTCGGTTCGGTGGTCACGCCGACGCGCTCCTTTGCGTTGTCTGTTGGGCTTGCCGTGGCTCGCCGGGCGCGAGGTTCCAGCCCGGAAACCACCCTTCATCCTACCCTCGGCCTACGGCGTTCCCGCTGGTCGAGAGGCACGCCTCACAGGCCGCCGGACCCGACCGGGAGTACGCCCGACGGCTCGCCCGGGCTCGGGTCGTCGATGTCGAAGTACGCCGGCGCCGGGTGCCGGCGCGCCAACCGGGCCAGCCGTACGACGCGCTGGCGGCGCACGCCCAGGGCGTCCCGGACCAGGTCGGTGTGTACCTGACGGGCCAGCGCGACGCGCCGGCCGACCGAGTCCAGGTCCTCGACCGTGCCCGGGTCGGCGGCCGCCAGCTCACGCAGCCGGCGGGTCAGCTCGTTCTCGGCGGCCTCCCGGTCCGGCGGCGCCGAGTCGGCGGCGGTCCGGGCCGCGCCGCGTACCGCGGCGGCGCCCCGGTCGTCGGGCCGGGTGGCGAGCACGCGCTCGGCGATCGCCGCGGCCAGCACGGCCCGGCGGCGCAGCTGCGCGTCGAGCGCGCTGCTGGCGCCGGCCGCACGCACGTGCAACCGGTCGACCCGCGCCGCGAGCCACGTCAGGTAGGTGGCCACCAGGACCACCACCGCGACGACCGCCACCACCCACCACACGAGCGGCATACTAGCCGGGCGGCCGGTGTGTTCACCGGTCGCACCGGTCAATCGGACCCGTTCGTCGTCGCACCCGGTCCTCACCGCTGGCGGGAGGTGGCGCGGCGGAACAGCTCCCGGGCGCGGCGCAGGCCCGGCCCGTCGTCCTGCGCCTCGTGCGGGGTGCCGTCCGGGGACGCCTCGGCGAGCGCCGCGGGCAACCGTTCGTCGAACGCCGGGTCGTCCGCGCGTACCGTCGGCTGGCTGCTGGTGGCCTCGATCGCGGAGGTGTAGACCTCCAGCACCTGCTCCGCCACGACCGGCCAGTCGTACGCGGCGACGACCTCGTCGGCGTGCGTGCGCAGCGCGTCCCGGCGTGCCGGGTCGTCGAGCAGCGCGGCCAGCTCGACGGCCAGCGACGCCGCGTCCCCGGTACGGAACAGCGCCCCGGCGCGCCCGTTGTCGAGCACCCGGCGGAACGCGTCGAGGTCGCTGGCGAGCACCGGCGTACCGGCGGCCATGGCCTCGGTGAGGATCATCCCGAACGACTCGCCGCCCGTGTTCGGCGCGCAGTACACGTCGACGGAGCTGAGCATGCGCGCCTTGTCGTCCTCGGACACCTTGCCGAGGAACGTGACGTGGCCGCGCAGCGCGGCGGGCAGCCGCTCGGCCAGCTCCTCCTCGTCGCCCGGACCGGCGACCAGCAGGCGCAGCGACGGACGCGACGGTACGAGGGTGGCCAGGGCCTCGGCGAGGATGTCGAAACCCTTGCGCGGCTCGGTGAAGCGGCCGAGGAAGCCGACCGTGTCGCCGGTGTGGTCCCAGCCGGGCAGCGGCGTCGCGGCGCGGTAGCGGGCGGCGATCACGCCGTTGGGGATCTCGACCGCTCCCCCGCCTAGGTGCTCGACCTGGGCGCGACGGGCCAGCGCGCTCACCGCGATCCGCGCGGTGATCTTCTCCAGTACCAGCTGGAGCACGCCCTGCGCGGCCATCAGCGCCTTCGACCGGCCGCCGGTGGCGAAGTGGAAGTGGAAGGTGGCGACGACCGGCCCGCGCGCGGCCAGGCAGGCCAGCAGCGACAGGCTCGGCGACATCGGCTCGTGTACGTGCAGCACGTCGAAGCGGCCCGCCGTCAGCCACCGGCGTACCCGGGCGGCGGAGATCGGACCGAACGACACCCGGGCCACGGATCCGTTGTACGGCAAGGGAACCGCGCGCCCGGCGGACACCGCGTACGGCGGCAGCGTGGTCTCGTCGTCGGCGGGGGCGAGCACGCTCACCTCGTGGCCCAGCCCGATCAGCGTCTCGGCCAGGTCGTGCACGTGGCCCTGCACGCCGCCCGGTACGTCGAAGGAGAACGGGCACACGATCCCGATGCGCATCGGGCTCACCCGGCCGGCGCGGACTCGTCGACGGGCGCCGGTGCCGCCGTGGCGCCACCCGGTCGGTCGTCCAGCCACAGCCGGCCCAGCATGTGCCAGTCGGCCGGGTGCGCGGCGATGCCCGCGGCCAACGCGTCGGCCAGCTGTTGGGTCAGCTCGGCGACCCGTTCGGTGAGCGTGCCGTGCTCGGGTACCGGCAGCGGCTCGGTCAGGCCGCAGTACGTGCCGTCCGGCTCGAACCACAGCGACACCGGGAACAGCGGCTTCCCGGTCCGGATCGCCAGCAGCGCCGGCCCGGCCGGCATCTTCGTCTGATGCCCGAAGAACGTCACCGGTACGCCCCGGGCGGACATGTCGCGGTCCGCGAGCAGCGCCACCACCGCACCGGCGTCCAGGCGTTCGGCGAGCACGTCCAGCGGTGGGCGTTCGCCGCCGCGGGTCGGCAGGATCTCCATGCCCAGCGCCTCGCGGTACGCCAGGAACCGCCGGAACAGGCCCTCCGGCTTGAGCCGTTCGGCGACGCTGACCAGCGGGTACCCCTGCGAGGTCACCCAGACACCGGCGTGCTCCCAGTTCGCCGAGTGCGGCAGCGCGAAGACGCAGCCGTCGCGGGCGCCCCGCTCGAACAGCTCCGGCGTGGTCATGTGGAACGAGTCGCGCATCGCCGCAAGCGGCACGTTCGGCAGGCGGAACGCCTCCATCCAGTACCGGGCGTACGAGCGCATGCCGGCGCGGGTCAGCGCGTCCAGCTCGTCGTCGCCGACGTCGCCGACGACCCGGGCGAGGTTGCGGCGCAACTGCCACACGCCGCGCCCGCCGCGCCGGGTGAGTCGGTCGGCGCCGGTGTCGAACAGCGCCCGGGCCAGCCCCGCCGGCATCGTGCGCACCAGCGACCAGCCCACCGCGTACGCCCACTCGACGGCGCGGCCCGGCTCCTGGCGCGCGCGGCTCACCGGGACGACCCGGCCACGTCGTCGTGCCGTTCCCGGGGCGGCGTGTTGCCGAGCGGCGTCCGCATCCCCGCCGCCTGCCGGTACACGTGCACGATCCGCTGGCCCGCGGTGAACAGCGACAGCGCGGCGAGCACCCACAGCGCGACGTCGAAGACGTACGGCACGCCGAGGATGAACAGCAGCGCGCCGACGCCGATGAGCACCAGCCGCTCGGCGCGCTCGGCGATGCCGACGTTGCACTCGATGCCGACCGACTGCGCCCGCGCCTTCGCGTACGAGACGACCTGGCCGGCGGCGAGGCAGATGAGTGCCGCCGCGGCCGACGCGGGGTGGCCGCTCGTGCCGAGCCAGTACGCGACGGAGCCGAAGACCGCCGCGTCGGCGATCCGGTCCATCGTGGAGTCGAGGAACGCACCGAACGGCGTCGAGTATCCGCGGGCCCGGGCCATCGCGCCGTCCAGCATGTCGGTGCAGACGCTGACGGTGATGATGACCAGGCCGGTGAACAGGTGGCCGCGGGCGACGAACCCGAGTGCCCCGGCCAGCACCCCGCAGGTGCCGATGATGGTGACGACGTCGGGTGAGATCCCGGCCCGTACCAGAGTCCGGCCCAACGGGTTGACCACCCGGCCGATCCCGGCCCGGCCCAGTACGCTGAAGATCTTTGCCATGCTCCCGCCAGGATCGTGGACGTCCCCGCCGGCGCGCGCCGCCCGCCGTGAGGGCACTCGCCCGCCGTTGGGCGCGACTTCCCACCTTAACGGGTGGGCGGCCGCCCGACGCAGGCGCGCCACGCTGTCACGCCGGGCGGTCCGGCGTCGCGCGTCGGGGTTGTGAAGGTACCTGTGCGGGTGTGTGATCGCTGACAGGCGGTGCGTGACGACACGCCGGCGAGGTGGCCGGCCGATGGAGGTAGGGGCGATGGCACAGAAGAACACGGGCCCGCAGAAAGGGTCCGAGAAGGGGGTTTCCGGCCCAGCGCCGGTAGTGACGAACCCCAGCAACGTACGCAACGTGGTGCTCGTCGGGCATTCCGGCGTCGGGAAGACGACCCTGGTGGAGGAGTTGCTCGCGGCCACCGGGACGATCGCCCGCGCCGGCACGGTCACCGAGGGCACCACGGTCACCGACCACGACCCCACCGCGGTACGCCAGCAGCGTTCGGTCTGCCTGGCCACGGCCCCGGTGCTCGTGAACGATGTGAAGATCAACTTCCTGGACACCCCGGGGTACGCGGACTTCGTCGGTGAGCTGCGCGCCGGGCTGCGCGCCGCGGACGCCGCGCTGTTCGTGGTGTCCTCGGTCGACGGGATGGACGCGGCCACGATCGCGCTGTGGGACGAGTGCGCCGCGGTCGGCATGCCGCGCGGCGTCGTCGTCACCCGGCTCGACCACCAGCGCGCCGACTTCGACGAGACCGTCGCGCTGTGCCAGCGGGTCTTCGGCGACGGCGTGCTCCCGCTCTACCTGCCCGTACACGGGGAGCGGCCGGCCGACGCGCCCGAGGACGCCGGCGAGCCGGTGGTGGGGCTGATCGGGCTGCTCACCCAGCAGGTCTTCGACTACACCGAGCAGTACCCGCCGGTCGTGCACCCACCGGAGCACGCGCACCTCGAAGCGATCGAGGAGGCGCGCAACGCGCTCATCGAGGGGATCATCGCCGAGAGCGAGGACGAGACCCTGATGGACCGATACCTGGCCGGCGAGGAGGTCGACGAGTCGACCCTGATCACCGACCTGGAGAAGGCCGTCGCGCGGGGCTCGTTCTACCCGGTCATCCCGGTGAACGCGCCGACCCGGGTCGGCCTCGACGCGGTCCTGTCCGGGATCGTGCGCGGCTTCCCCGCCCCGCCCGAGCACACACTGCCCGCCGTCACCGGGCTGGACGGCTCGCCCCGCGACCCGCTCCGCTGCGACCCGGACGGCCCGCTCGTCGCCGAGGTCGTCAAGACCACCATCGACGCGTACGTCGGGCGGGTGTCGCTCGTCCGGGTCTTCTCCGGCACCCTGACCCCGGAGACCGCCGTCCACGTCGGCGGCCACGGCCTCGCCGAACGCGGGCACCCCGACCACGACGCCGACGAGCGCGTCACCCACCTGTACGCGCCGCTCGGCGCCACGCTGCGCGAGGTACCGCGGTGCGTGGCCGGCGACATCTGCGCGATCACCAAGTCCGGCTCCGCGGAGACCGGCGACACGATCTCCGCCAAGGACGACCCGCTGCTCATCGAGCCGTGGGAGATGCCGGAGCCGCTGTTGCCGGTGGCGATCGTCGCGCGTACCCGGTCCGACGAGGACACGCTCGCCAAGAACCTGGCGAAGCTGATCGCGGGCGACCCGACGCTGCGGCTGGAACGCAACGCGGAGACCCGGCAGATGGTGCTGTGGTGCATGGGCGAGGCGCACGCCGACGTCGTACTCGACCGGCTGCGCGCGGGCGGCGCCGAGATCGACACCGAGCCGATCCGGGTCGCGCTGCGGGAGACGTTCGCCGGGCCGGCGAGCGGGCACGGCCGGCACGTCAAGCAGTCCGGCGGCCACGGCCAGTACGCGGTGTGCGACATCAGGATCGAGCCGCTGCCCGCCGGGTCAGGCTTCGAGTTCGTGGACAAGGTGGTCGGCGGCGCCGTACCGCACAACTACATCCCGAGCGTGGAGAAGGGCGTGGTGGCGCAGCTCGGGCAGGGCCTCACCGCCGGGTTCCCGGTCGTCGACGTACGGGTGACGCTGACCGACGGCAAGGCGCACTCGGTCGACTCGTCCGACGCCGCGTTCCAGACGGCGGGCGCGATGGCGCTCAAGGACGCCGCCGACAAGACCGGCGTCACGCTGCTGGAACCCGTCGACGAGGTGTCGGTCCTCATCCCGGACAACCACGTCGGGCCGGTCATGAGCGACCTGACCGGCGGTCGGCGCGGCCGGGTCCTCGGCACCGAGCAGCTCACCGGCGACCGCACCCTGATCCGCGCCGAGGTACCCGCCACCGAGCTGATCCGGTACGCCGTCGAGCTGCGCGCGACGACCAGCGGCACCGGCACCTTCACCCGCACCTTCAGCCGGTACGAGCCGATGCCCCCGCACCTGGCCGAGTCGGTACGCAAGGAGCACGCCGCGCACTGACCACGCCCGCCGGCCGGCCCGTCGCGTCCGGCCGGCGGTCGGGGTGGCGCGAGACGGCCGGGGGCGCGGGTCACTCCTCGGTGGTGCCGAGGGCGTCGAGAGCCGGCAGGGCCGCGAGCAGGGCGGCCCGGTGCGCCGGGGAGAGCGCGGCGATCCTGTCACGCAGCACCCGGGAACGCGCCGACCGGTTGCCGTTGATGAGCTGCTCCCCCTCCGGCGTCGCGCGGATCAGCATGGCCCGGCCGTCGGCCGGGTCCGGCTCGCGCACCGCGTACCCGGCGGACTCCAGGGCGGCCACCACCCGGGTCATGGTCGGCGCGCTCACGCCCTCCCGGCCGGCCAGGTCGCCGGGCCGCAGCGGCCCGAACCACACGATCGTCGCCAGCGCCGCCACCGAGGAGTGGCCGAGCAGCGCCGGCGCCTCCCGCCGCAGCATCCGGTTCAGCCGGGACATCGCCACGAACAGCCGGGCGGCGGGATCGGCGTCGTCCTCGTCCGGCGTACGTACGGCTGAGCTGGTCTTCGGCTCGGGCACTGCGCACCTCGTCGTTCGTCCACCTGCGGCGATCCGCCGTACGCCCATCATGACCGGCGCCGCCGCCACCCCCGCCGGCGCCTGCCGAAACCGGGCACTTGGTCCGGGTCGGGATGCGATGCTGAGCCGGTGCCGGGTGGGGAGTCATCGGACCGGGCGCGACCCGCCTCGCGGCTGTGGCGACGGGCGCGCCAGCCCGACGCGTACGGGGTCGTGCTGGTGGCGGTGCTGCTGACGCTCATCGGTACCGGCGTCGGCGGCGCGGTCGCCGCGGTCTCGTCCCTGGTGCAGGCGCTGACGCTGGTGTTCGCGGTGTGGACCGCGCGCTACCCACCCTGGCTGATCCGGGCGGCGGTGCCGGTGGGGCTCGCCGCGGTGGCGCTCACCGCCGCCGGGTACGCCACCGGCGGCGACGTGCTCGCCGCCACGGGCGAGGCGCTCACCGTCGTCCTGGTGGTCGCGACCATCGGGCTGATCCTCGGCCGGGTCGGGCGGCAGCCGCGGATCACGCTGGCCACCATCGGGGGCGCGCTCAGCGCGTACCTGCTGGTCCCCATCGCCTACGCGCACGCGTACGCGCTGATCGGGGTGGTGGGCGGGCCGTTCTTCGCCTCGACGGCGACCGCCCGCAGCGTCGACTACCTCTACTTCAGCCTCATCACGGTCACCACGACGGGGTACGGCGACTTCGTCGCGCGAAGCGACCTGGGTCGGATGACGGCCGCCTCCGAGGCGGTCATCGGCCAGCTCTACCTGGTGACGGTGGTGGCGACGGTCGTCGCGAACGTCGGCCGGGCCCGCCGCCACGACCTGCGGCCCGGCCCGGACGACCGGTGACGGCGTTCAAGACAGGACCCGTACCGGGGAGCCGTCGAGCCAGGCGGCGACGTCCGCGACCGCGTCGCCGTAGAACGCCGCGTACGTGTCGCGGGTGACGTAGCCGAGGTGCGGGGTGGCGAGCACGTTCGGCAGCGTGCGCAGCGGGTCGTCGGCGGGCAGCGGCTCCGTGTCGTACACGTCGAGGCCGGCGCCGGCGATCCGGCCCGAGCGCAGCGCGGACAGCAGCGCGTCGGAGTCCACGATCGGCCCGCGCGACGTGTTCACCAGGTACGCGCCGGGACGCATCCGGTCGAGCAGCGCCGCGTCGACCAGGCCGCGGGTCGACTCCGACAGCACCAGGTGGATGCTCACCACGTCGGAGCCGGCGAACAGCTCGGCGGCGGATCCGGCCAGCCGGGCGTCGGCCGTCGCGGCCCGCTCCGCGGTCAGGTGTGGGCTCCACGCCAGCACGTCCATGCCGAACGCGCGACCGTACGACGCCACGCGGCTGCCGAGCCGGCCCAGGCCGAGCACGCCGAGGGTACGGCCGGCGAGGTCGGTGCCGACGGTGCTCTGCCACGGTCCGCCGGCACGCAGCGCCGTCGCCTCCGGCAGCACGTTGCGGGCGAGGCCGAGGATCAGCGCCCAGGCCAGCTCCGCGGTCGCCACGGAACTGCCGCGGGTGCCGCACACGGTGACGCCGTGCGCCGCCGCCGCGGCCAGGTCGATCGACGCGTTGCGCATCCCGGTCGTCACCAGCAGCCGCAGCTCCGGCAGCGCCGCGAACACCTCCGCCGGAAACGCCGTACGCTCCCGCATCGCCACCACGACCTCGTACCCGCGCAGCGCGTCCGCGACCTCGTCCGCGGCCAGCGGGCGGCCGAGCCGGTCCACGCGTACCCGGTCGGTGACGGGGCCCCAGTCCGCGCTGCGCAGCGCGACGTCCTGGTAGTCGTCCAGCAGCAGGCAGCGCATCGTCATGGTGCCCAGCCTGCCAGCACGCCGCGGGTCAGCCGACGAGCCCCGCCCAGGTACGCGCCAGCAGGTCGCGGGTGTCGGCCAGCAGCTCCGGCAGCACCTTCGTGTGGCCGAGCACCGGCATGAAGTTGGTGTCGCCGTTCCAGCGGGGTACGACGTGCTGGTGCAGGTGCCCGGCGATCCCGGCGCCGCCGGCGGCGCCCTGGTTCATGCCCACGTTGAAGCCGTCGGGACGGCTCGCCGCGCGGACCACCCGCATCGCCGTCTGCGTGAACGCGCCGAACTCCGCCACCTCGTCCGCCGTCAGGTCCGTGTAGTCCGACACGTGCCGGTACGGGCAGACCATCAGGTGCCCCGAGTTGTACGGGTACAGGTTGAGCAGCGCGTAGACGGTGGTGCCGCGGGCGACGACCAGCGCGTCGGCGTCCGGCAGCTTCGGCGCCCGGCAGAACGGGCAGGCGGCCGGGTCGTCGTCCGGCCCGGTCGGCTTGTTCTCGCCCCGGATGTACGCCATCCGGAACGGTGTCCACAGCCGGCCCAGCCCGTCGTCGTCGCCCGCCCCGTCCTGCCGTACCACCGCGTCGTCGCTCACGGCGCCGATCCTACGGCGCCGCGCCGCGGCCCGACGAACCCGCGCGCCGCCCGATTCGTCCCGACCCGGCGATGCCCGCAGACACCGGCGCCCGGCCGTACGACGACGACCGGGCGCGGGTGGCGGTCAGGACGCGGACGGGCCCGAGTTGACGCGGGCGCGTACGACGTCGACGACGTGCGCGACCGCCTCGTCGAGGGCGACGCCGTTGCGCTGCGAGCCGTCCCGGTACCGGAAGGAGACGGTGCCGTGCTCGACGTCGTCGTCGCCGGCGATCGCCATGAACGGGATCTTCAGCTTCTGCGCGTTGCGGATCTTCTTCTGCATCCGCTCGTCGGCGGTGTCCACCTCGGCGCGGATGCCGTGCTCCCGCAGCCGCGCGACGAACCGCTCCAGGTAGTCGGCGTGGTCGTCGCGGATCGGGATGCCGACCACCTGCACCGGCGCCAGCCACGCCGGGAACGCCCCCGCGTAGTGCTCGGTCAGCACGCCGAAGAAGCGCTCGATCGAGCCGAACAGCGCCCGGTGGATCATCACCGGCGTCTGCCGGGTGCCGTCCGCCGCCTGGTACTCCAGGCCGAAGCGCTTCGGCTGGTTGAAGTCGAGCTGGATGGTCGACATCTGCCAGGAGCGGCCGATCGCGTCCTTCGCCTGCACCGAGATCTTCGGCCCGTAGAAGGCCGCGCCGCCCGGATCCGGCACCAGCTCCAGGCCGGAGTCCTCGGCCGCCTGCCGCAGCGCCTCGGTCGCCGCCTCCCACTCCTCCGGCGCGCCGATGAACTTGTCCGAGTCGTCGCGCGTGGACAGCTCCAGGTAGAAGTCGTCCAGGCCGTAGTCACGCAGCAGGTCCAGCACGAACGACAGCAGGTTGCGCAGCTCGCCCGGCATCTGCTCCGGCGTGCAGTAGATGTGCGAGTCGTCCATCGTCAGCCCGCGCACCCGGGTCAGCCCGTGCACCACCCCGGACTTCTCGTACCGGTAGACCGTGCCGAACTCGAACAGCCGCAGCGGCAGCTCCCGGTACGACCGGCCGCGCGAGTCGAAGATCAGGTTGTGCATCGGGCAGTTCATGGCCTTGAGGTAGTACTCCGCGCCCTCAAGCTCCATCGGCGGGTACATGGTGTCCGCGTAGTACGGCAGGTGGCCGGAGGTCTCGAACAACGCGCCCTTGGTGATGTGCGGCGTGTTGACGAACTCGTAGCCCGCCTGCTCGTGCCGGGTCCGCGAGTAGCCCTCCAGCTCGCGGCGGATGATGCCGCCCTTCGGATGGAAGACGGGCAGGCCGGAACCGAGCTGCTCGGGGAAGCTGAACAGGTCCAGCTCGGCGCCGAGCTTGCGGTGGTCCCGCTTCGCCGCTTCCTCCAGCAGCTTCAGGTAGTCCTTCAGCTCGTCGCGGGTCGGCCAGGCCGTGCCGTAGATCCGCTGGAGCTGCGGGTTCTTCTCGTTGCCCCGCCAGTACGCCGCGGCGGAACGCATCAGCTTCACCGCCGGGATGACCCGGGTGGTCGGCAGGTGCGGACCGCGGCACAGGTCGGTCCAGGCGCGGTCGCCGGTCTTGCCGTCGACGTTGTCGTACATGGTGAGCGCGCCGGCGCCGACCTCGACGCTGGCACCCTCCGGGGCGTCGCCGGCCGCGCCCTTCAGGTCGATCAGTTCGAGCTTGAACCGCTCGTGCGCCAGCTCCTTGCGGGCCTCGTCGTCCGAGATGGGCCGCCGGTGGAACCGCTGGCCGGACTTGACGATCTCCTGCATCTTCTTCTCGATCTTCGCCAGGTCCTCCGGGGTGAACGGACGATCGGGCAGGAAGTCGTAGTAGAAGCCGTTCTCGATCGGCGGGCCGATGCCGAGCAGGGTGCCGGGGAAGATCTCCTGCACGGCCTGCGCCATCACGTGCGCGGCGGAGTGCCGCAGCACGTTCAGCCCGTCGGGGCTGCCGATCGGTACCGTCTCGACCTCGGTGTCGGTCTCCGGTGCCCATTCGAGGTCGCGCAGCGTGTCGCCGTCCCGTACCACGACGACCGCCGTCGGGCCCGTCGTCGGAAGGCCGGCGGCGGCGACCGCGTCGGCGGCCGTCGTTCGCGCCGGCACGAGGACGGAGGTGGTCTCACTCCCGGCAGCGGCGGCGGGTACGGGCACGGTGCGCTCCTCGTGCTGGTGGTCTCCATGCGCCGGTGACCACGACAGACGGGTACCGGCCGGACCCCACGATGCTATCCGCCCCGGCCGGTACGCCTGGCCGCCGGCCCGCCTCAGCGCCGCTTCCAGAACGCGCCGCGCCGCGCGGCCCGCGCCTGCTGCCCCTCGGTCGTACCGGCGCCGTCGGTGAACGCGGCCAGTACGTCGAGGGTCCGCTGCCACAGGCGGTCGAGGTCGTCGCCGGCCGGCGGGCGCGGTCCGTCGCACTCGCGCAGCGCGGTGACCAGCTCGGCCAGCCCGTCCCGGTCCGGCGCGTCGGCCGGCAGCGTGTCGACGAGGACAGCGAGCCGGGTACCGAGGTCGGCCAGGACCGTCGACCGGTTGAGCGCCCCGCCGGCGGAGCGCAGCGCGCGCAGCTCGTCGGCGACCTGGGTACGCGCGGCCCGCATCGGGTCGACCGGGTCGCGGCGCCGGTGCGTCGGCGCGAACCCGCGCGGGCCGGCCGCCACGCCCGGTCCACGGCCGGCCCGCGGTGCGGGCGCCGGGCCGCCGTACGGGGCCGGTGCCGGGGCGCCGGGCGCGGCCGGCGCCATCCGGGCGTGCGAGGCCATCATCGTCATCGCGCCCGTCCCGCCCGGCGCGGGCGGCGGCGCCATCGGCTGCCAGCCCGCCGGCAGCTCCACCGGCTGCGTCACCCGGTGCGGGATGCCGCCCTCGGTCACGACGCGGCTGTCGACCGCCACGTACGCGGTGAACCGGCACAACACGCCGAACCGCAGTGAGGTCGCGACGATCGTGCGTTCCAGCTCGTCCCGGTCGCCGTGCCCGCTGGCGCACTCGTCCTCCAGGTCGCGCAGGTGGCCACGGGCCCAGACCGCGGCCGCGGCCGGCGCGTCCGCCGTCGTCGCGTCCAGCGTCACCCGCCACTCCGCCCCGTCCGGCCGGGTACCGACGAGTGTCGCACCGCCGCCCGCCGACCGGGTACGCCCGGACACCACGACCGGCGCGCCCGGGAACAGGTCGGGCAGCCGCGCCGGCGCGACCGTACCGTCGACGACGTCCAGGCCGTCCGTGGTCAGGCGCAGGCCCGTCACGACCGGGCTCGCGATGCGGCGGTGGATCCGGTCCATCGCCTCGTCCAGCCGGTCCTCCGACTCGACCAGCTCGCACCGGCCGCCGCCGAGCGTCGCCAGCCGGCCGAGGAAGCCGGCGTTGACGGCCTGGTCGATGCCGACCGTGTGCACCCGTACCGCGCGCAGCGCGTCGCCGGTCCGCGCGAGGATCTGGTCCTCGTTGCCGACCTGGCCGTCGGTGACCAGCACCAGCACCCGGTCCCGGGACTCGTCGGCGAGCAGCCCCAGCCCCTCGGTCAGCGGCCGCAGCAGTTCCGTACCGCCGCGCGCGTCGGTGCGGGCGAGCTCCTCCACCGCCCGGAACCGCAGCCGGTCGGTCGCCTTCGCGAGGCCCTCGTCCAGGCCCGGCGGGCGTTCCACCACGTTGTCGAACAGCAGGACGGCGAACCGGTCGTCGTCGGTCAGCGTGTCCACGATCCGCGCCGCGGCACGCCGGGCCGCCACCATCTTCCAGCCGGCCATGCTGCCCGACCGGTCCAGCAGCAGCACCACGTCGCGCGGGCGCGGCCGTACGGTGCCGGCGGGCGGCAGCACCGTCAGCCGGAACGTACCGGTGCCGAAACGGTCGTCACCGGCGCCGTCGGGTACCACGGTCAGCGCGGTCGCCTCGGCCGCCGCCCCATACCCGAGGCGCAGCACGAAGTCGCGGTCGGCCCGCTCCCCCGGCGCGACCGCGAGGTGCGTGCCGGCCTCGTCGCGGGTCACCGTGTGCAGGCTGGACCGGATGCCGGTCAGCGGCAGGCCCGCCGGGTCGACGTCGACCGCGATGGACAGCGCGACCGGGTTCGGGAAGCCGGGCAGCAGCACCGGCGGCGTGATGCGCGAGGCGTCCGGCACCGCGTCGGTGTCCGGTACGACGCCCGAGCCCACCGACTCCCCCGCGAGCGGCGCGCCCGGCACGTACCGCGGGGCCACCACCAGCGGGAAGCGGTACGTCGCGGCGTCGTCCGCGTACGGCAGGGGGCCGTCGAGTGTCAGCTCCACCGTCACCCGCTCGCCCGGCAGGATGTTGCCGACGCGCATGGTGAACACGTCGGGCCGCTCCTCCTCGGCGATCGAGGCGCGCCGCCCGGACGCGATCGCCTCGTCGTACTCCTGGCGGGCCTGGCCGCGCTCCTTCAGCTCGCCCTCGACGACCCGGTCGGCAGCCTCCATCCGCAGCGCGGTCACCGCGGCGCGCGGCGGCAGCGGGAAGACGTACGTCGCCTCCAGCGGCTCGGCGTGCGGGTTGCGGAAGCCCTGCCGCAGGACCGTACGGGCGGTGAGCCCGGTGATCGTCGCGCGCACGTCGATCGTGTCGAGCGGCAGGTTCCCCTTCGCCGTGCTCAGCGCGCCGGCGCCCGCCTCGTCGTCGGTGGCCGGCGCGCCGGCACGCCGCGCGCCCACCCGGTCAAGCTCCTCGTCGGGCAGCGGTGTCACCTGGACAGTCATCGCGATCCTCCGGGCGGGTCGGTGTCGGTGTGGTCGTGCGCGGCCCCCGGTACGAGGCCGCGGGCGGTGAGCGTGGCGAGCAGGGGGCCGGCGGCGGCGCGCGCGGCGGCGAGGTCGTCGGCGCTCGGTACGCCGGCGCCGGGCGGCAGCAACAACAGCAGCCCGCCGGGCAGTCGTACGCCGTGGACGGCGCCGTCGCCCTGCGGCGCGGCGGGCGCCTCGACCCAGAACCGGGTACGTGCCGGCGCCGGCGGCTCCGCCGGGCCGGACACCAGGTCGTCGGGCAGGTCGGCGACCGCCGTCAACGTGGCGTCGGTGGCGCCGGCCAGCTCGGCCTGGATCTGCGCGAGGGTGCGGCCCTCGGCCTGGCGGCGCTTGATCGCGACGAGCTGCCGGAGCTGGCGCGTCCCGTACAGCGCGGTGCGGCCGCGCATCGCGCTGGGCCGGTCCACCAGCCCGGTCGTCGTGTACCACCGGACGGCGCGGCGGTCCGGCAGGTCGCGGACCCGCCCGCTGGCCGATCCGTGGTACCCGCGGGACAGCGCCGACCCGACCAGCTCCACGAGCTCGTCGAGTGTCCACCGCGCGTCCGTACTCATGCCGCCATAGTGACACTGTCACTGTTGCAGTGTCAACGACCAGCTCACAGCCCTTGCCGAACGACAGTTAGCGATATATCTTCGAAGACACGTGATACAACATGGAAGAACGGAGAACGATCATGGATGCAGCGATGAACATGCGCGCCCTGCGTGCCGCCCAGGTCTTCGGGTTCGGCCCGCGGCAGCGGCTGCGGCAGGAGTTCCACCGGGAGGCCCACCACGAGGGCCGCCGCGAGCGGTACGACCGGCACGGTCACGACGGCGGCCACAGCCGCGGTCGCGGCGGCGGCCGGCACGGCGGGTTCGGCGGCGGCTTCGGACCGGGCTTCGGCTTCCCCGGGTTCCCGGGCGGCGGCTTCGGCTTCGGCGGCGGCCACCGGCGGCGCGGCTCCCGCGCCTCCCGCGGGGACATCCGGCTGGCCGCGCTCGGGCTGCTCGCCGAGCAGCCGATGCACGGATACCAGCTGATGCGCGAGATCAGCACGCGCAGCGAGGGCGTCTGGCGGCCCAGCCCCGGCGCGATCTACCCTGCGCTCCAGCAGTTGGAGGACGAGGGCCTGATCGAGCCGGAGCGCGCCGAGGGCAAGCGCGTCTTCACCCTCACCGCCGACGGCCGGCAGTACGTCGAGGAGCACCGCGCGGAGATCGACGCGGTGTGGCAGTCCACCGCCGACAGCGTGGACGAGGACTGGACCGAGCTGGCCACCACCGGCAAGCAGGTCATGCAGGCGTTCTGGCAGGTCATTACGGCCGGGAACCGGCGGCAGGTGGCCGCCGCGACCGAGCTGATGGCCGACACCCGGCGCAAGCTGTACCGGATCCTCGCCGAGGACGAGGCCGACGACGCGCCGGCCGACGGCGAGGACGACACGCCGACCGGCGGGACGGACGACACACCGCGCGGCTGACGCGTCACATCAACCGCCAAACCGTGGGCGGCACGTCGCGCCGCGAGTGATCATGACGGGGGTCGGGCCTGGTGACAGGGTCCGGCCCCTGGCTCGCCTGAGGAGGCGCGACGATGGCACAGATCCCGGACGGCCCCGTGGTGGTCGGCGTGGACGGATCGCGAGCCGGCGGGCCGGCGCTCGCCTGGGCCGCCCGGTTCGCGGCCGAACGCAGGCGACCGCTGCGCGTCGTGTTCGTCTACCCGTACCCCGCGCTCGCCGTGTCGGTGGCGCCCGAGTCGCTGCCGCCCGAGCAGGAGTGGCGGCCGGCGTTCGAGCGGATCGTCGACGACGCGGTGCTCCAGGCGCGGCAGGAGGCCGGCGGCCCGCTGGAGGTCACCGGCCACCTCGCCGAGGGCACCCCGGCCGAGGTACTCGTCGAGGAGGCCGACCGGGCCGGGCTGGTCGTGGTCGGCAGCCGCGGCCACGGCGGCTTCCGGGGCCTCGTGGTCGGTTCGGTCAGCGTGCAGGTCGCGGCGCACGCGACGAGCCCCGTCGTGGTCGTACCGCCGAGGTCGCAGGCGCGGACGGACGGGCCGGTCGTGGTCGGCGTCGACGGCTCGGAGCTGTCGGGCGCGGCGATCGGCTTCGCGTTCGAGGAGGCGTCGTTCCGGTCGGCGGAGCTGTTCGCGGTCAGCGCCTGGCAGGTACCGGCCGGCCTCGACCTGGTGCCGTTGGACGTCGACATCGACCAGTTCTCCGACGACCAGGACCGTACGCTCGCCGAGAGCCTGGCCGGCTACGCGGAGACGTACCCGGACGTGTCGGTGCGGCGGCAGGTGTCGCTCGGCAGCGCGGCGCAGGTGCTGCTCGACGCCGCGAAGGACGCCCAGCTCGTCGTGGTCGGTTCCCGCGGGCGCGGCGGCTTCTCCGGGATGCTGCTGGGCTCGGTCAGCCAGTCGGTCCTGCACCACGCGACCTGCCCCGTCGCGATCATCAAGAACCGCTGACGCGGTCAGGCGCGGGCGAGGGCGGCGACGTAGCCGACCTGGCGTTCGATCGACTGCGCCTGCACCGGGTTGCCCACCGGCAGGTCCGCGACGTGCTGGTGGGTGCCGTCCCAGGCGCACACCTGCAGCACGCCGACCGTACGGTGCTCCTTGACCAGCAGGAACAACAGGCTCACGAACGGGACGACGAAGAACCCGAGCACCGCCGCGGCGATCGCCCAGGTCGGGATGACCCGTTCGGTGCGCCAGTGGTCGAAGCACCGCCACACCGAGCCGCGCAGCGGAAACGTGCCGGCCGGCGCGTACACGGTGCTCGCGGTGACCTCCAGGGTGCCGAACCGGGCGATGACCGCGCCGCCGGTGGCCGGCGCGGGCTCGACCAGGTCCGCGGTCAGCGTGGCCAGCTCGCCCACCGTCTCCGCCCGGTACGCCTTCGCCGCCCGCGCGTCGAACTCGTCCAGGTCGAGCCGCCCCGCCCCCACCGCGGCCCGCAGCCGCTCGACCGTCGCGTCCCGTTCGGAGTCACCGGCCCGGCCGGGTGCGGCTGCGTTCGCTGGCATGTCACCATGCTCGCCGCCGGCGACCCGGTCGTCATCCGGGCCGTCACCTGAGTTTTTCCTGTACGTCGGGGACGGGGTCTAGGGGATCACCCCGAGGCCTCCGTCGTCGCGAGGCGGGTACCGACGACGGCGGGGGCCGGCGCGGTCCGCTCGTGTACGCCGAGGGCGGTCACCGCGGCCACCACCAGCAGCACGCCGACCCACTGGCTGGGGGCGAACCGGTCGCCGAGGACGAACACGCCGACCAGCGCCGCGGTCGTCGGGAACGCCAGCTCCGCGAGCGTCGCCCGGGCCGCCGCCGTACGTCGCAGGCCCCGGTAGTAGAGCAGCAGCGCGATCAGCCCGGGGATCAGCGCCAGGCCGATCAGCGACGGTACGTCGCCGGCGCCGATGCGCCACGACGTGCCGGTGGCGAGAGCGACGACGACGGCGGTGGGCAGGCCGATCGCGAACCGCAGGACGGTGACGGTGGTCGGGTCGAGGTCGGCGGCGACGTACCGGCCGAGGACGGTGCCGCCGGCCCACAGCGCCGCGGCGCCGACGGCGAGCAGGGCGGCCTCGGCGCTGGCCAGGCCCACGTGCAGCGGGTCGGGGAAGGTCAGCAGCCACGCCCCGGCCAGCGCCGGCAGCACGAACAGCAGGTAGCGCCGGTGCAGGCGCTCGCCGAGCAGCAGCGCGGCCAGGCCGATCGCGATGATCGGCTGGAGCTTCTGCAGCACCAGCGGGGTGATCGCGTCGCCGCGGGTGAACGCGAGCGTGAACAGCTCCGTCGCCAGCGCCGACGCGCCCGCGCCGATCCCGAGCACCGCCCACCGCTGGCTGGTACGCAGCCGGCGGAAGCCGCGCCATGCGCGCGGCAGGAACGGGGCGAGGATGACCACGCAGATGGCGTGCTCGACCACGACGATCAGCGGCGTGGGCAGTTGCGTGGTCAGCGGCTTGCGCAGCAGCGCGTCGCTGCCCCACAGCGCCGAGGACAGCGCCACCAGCCAGGTCAGGTCACGGGAACGGGGTGCGGCCATGCCACGATCTTCGCCGGTCCGCCGGCCGGTCGCCAGCCGACGAACATCACGTCGCCGCGGCCGTCACCACGTGGGACAGCAGCACCGCGGTCGTCACCGGCCCGACACCGCCCGGCACCGGGGTGACCGCGGACGCCACCGCCGCCACCTCCTCGGTACGCACGTCGCCGACGAGACCGCCGTCCGCCGTCGGGTTCGTCCCGACGTCGATCACCACGGCGCCGGGCGCGACGTGGTCGGCGCCGACCAGGCCGGCCCGGCCGACCGCGGCGACCAGCACGTCGGCCCGGCGGGTGAACGCGGCGAGATCCGGCGTACGCGAATGGCAGACGGTGACCGTCGCCTGCTCCGCCAGCAGCAGCGTCGCGGCCGGGCGCCCGACCACCGTGGACCGGCCGACGACGACCGCGTGCCGGCCGGCGAGCGGCACCTGCTCGGCGCGCAGGATCGCGAGGACCGCGGCGGCCGTGGCCGGCGGGTACGCCGTGGCGCCGGCGGCGAGCAGCCCGGCGGACAGCGGGTTCGCGCCGTCGACGTCCTTCGCCACGTCGATCGCGCGGCCCACGTCGACCGGGGTCAGGCCGGCCGGCAGCGGCGTCTGGCACAGCACCCCGTGTACGCCGGGGTCGGCGGACAGCGCCGCCAGCTCGGCGACCAGCTCCCCCGCCGGTACGGGCGGGCCGACCACGCGGCACTCGATGCCGAGCTTCTCGGCCGTGCGCCGCAGCTGCCGCACGTACCAGGCGGTGCCCTCGTCGTCGGTGGGTACGACGATCGCCAGGCACGGCCGTACCGGGGCGGCGGCGACGCGGTCGGACAGCTCGGCGCGGATGCCGGCGGCGATCGCCCGCCCGTCGATGCTCCGGGCCGTCATCCGGCGATCTCGGTACGCAGGCGGGCGGCCAGCTCCCGCGCCGGGCCGAGCTGGGCGGTGGCCTCGGCGAGGCGCCGCGCCCGCGGCTCCCGGTCGGCGTCGGGCAGGCCGGACAGGTTGATCTCGACGTTGATCGCGGCCGACTCGATGGCCGCGGCGGCGGTGCTGGCGGCGACGGCGACGTCGGACAGCACGTTCCGGTTGGAGCGGCCGGGCAGTTCGGCGGCGAGCGTGGCGACCTCGGCGGCGACCGCCGCGATGCGTAGCGGCGCCTCGGCGGCGACGATCGTCGCGGCCCGGACGTGTTCGGCCCGGTCCGGGTCCGTCAACGGCAGCCGGTACGCCGCCATGACGGCCGCGAACGCCTCCGCGTCCTCACCGGCGAGCGCCACCGCGTCGTGCCGCAGCTCGGCCGCCCGGTTCAGGATCCGTGTGGTGTCCCGCTCGTACTCGGCGTACCTGGCCCGGCCGGTGGTCAGGTTCGCCACCATCTGCACCAGCCCGGCCGAGATCGCGGCGGTCATCGCCGCCGCCGCTCCCCCGCCCGGGGTCGGTGCCGCCGACCCGAGCTCCGCCAACCAGTCGTCGACCCCCTGCATGGGTGTGAGCCTAGCGGCGGCGGAGGGCGGCGCGGGCGGCGACGTGGACTCCGGCGGTGACGGCGCCCATCAGCGGCAGCGCCGCCCGCAGCGCCCGCCGGTCGATCGGTACCCCGGCGCGGTGCAGCCGCCAGAACGCCCAGGCCGCGAACGGGGCCACCACGGTCGGCGCGGTCACCACCCCCGGCGTGTACCCGCGGTACGCCAGGGCACTGCCGACGTGGGTCGCCGCGTGCGCCCCGAACGCCGCGAGCACCGACTGGTAGAGCAGTGAACGGCCGCCGGTCCGGTCACCGCGGTACGCGGCGAGCGCGACCACCGCGCCCATCAGCCCGATCGCCACCGCCGCCTCCGGCCCGGTGGTACGCAGCTGGTCGACGACGCGGGCGGGCAGCTTCGGGTGCCGGTCGCGCAGTCGTGGTACGGCCCGGCGTGACCAGGCCGCCATCGTGACGAGCTCCTCCAGGTCGTTCAGCGCCCAGGCCGCCAACAGCCCCCAGGTGACCTTTTTGTCCACAGTGGACACCCCGCACCTCCCCGGCCGACCGGGCGCCACGCTACCAACGCCGGGCCGGCGCGGAGTCCCGCTGTGATCAAGGTCCGCGAGGCGCGGCGTGTTCGGTCCTCGCCGGCGCCGGCGGCGGGCCGGTCTCCTCCAGCTCGACGTGCGGGACGATCCGGTCCAGCCAGCGTGGCAACCACCAGGCACGGTCGCCGAGCAGCGACATGACCGCCGGTACCAGCATCATCCGCACCACGCTGGCGTCGATGAGCACCGCCGCCGCCATGCCGACCGCGAACATCTTGATCGTCGGGTCGGAGTCGAGGACGAAGCTCAGGAACACGGCGACCATCACGGCCGCGGCGGTGGTGATGACCCGGGCGGTCCCGCCGATGCCGATCGCCACGGCGCGGTGCGCGTCCCGGGTCCGCAGGTACGCCTCGTGGATCCGGGACATCAGGAAGACCTCGTAGTCCATCGACAGCCCGAAGACGATCGCGAACATGAGCATCGGGACGAACGCCGGTATCGGTACCGACTCCTCCACGCCGATCAGCCCGGAGCCCCACTGCCACTCGAACACCGCGACGATCACCCCGTACGAGGCGCCGACCGACAGGATGTTCAGCACCGCCGCCTTCACCGCCACCGGCAGGGACCGGAACGCGACGGTCAGCAGGACGAACGCGATGAACACCACGATGCCGATGAGCAGGGGCAGCCGTTGCGACACGCGTTCGGTGAAGTCCACGGACGCGGCGGTGGTGCCGGTCAGGCTGGTGTCCAGATGCGCACCGGGCAGCACGTCGTTGCGGATCCGGTCGACCAGGTCGGTGGTGGCGGCGGCCTGCGGTTCGGTCGTCGGTACGACGGTGATCACGCCCGTGTTGCCGGACTGGTTGAGCACGGGCGCCGCGGCCGACGCGACCCCGTCGGTCTTGCCGAGGGTGTCCGACAGGTTCGTCAGCGCCTGCTTGTCACTGGACGAGTGCAGCTGCGCGACGACGAGCAGCGGCCCGTTGCTGCCCGGACCGAACGCCGACGACATCAGGTCGTACGCGCGCCGGCTGGAGTCGCTGGTCGGGTTGCTGCCGTTGTCGAGCTGACCGAGCCGAAGCGAGAGCACCGGTACCGCCAGCACGAGCAGCACCACGACGCTGCCCACCGCCCACGGCCACGGATGGCCGCTGACCCGCCGGCCCCACCGCGCGAACGGCGTGTTCTCGTGGTCGACCGGCGCGTGGGAGCGCCGGCTGCGCCGCGGCCTGATCCGTTCACCGACGATCCCCATGAACGCGGGGATCAGGCTGAGCGCCGCCAGGACCGTCACGGCGACCACGATCGCCGCCGACACACCCAGCGCCGTCACGAACGGTACGCCGGCGACCAGCAGCCCGAGGATCGCGATCACGACGGTCCCCCCGGCGACCACGATCGCGGAGCCCGAGGTGGCGGCGGTACGGCCGGCAGAGTCGGTCAGGCCCATGCCGGCGTCGCGCTGCTCCCGGTGCCGCGCGACCATGAACAGCCCGTAGTCGACGGCGACGCCCAGGCCGAGCAGGGTGGCGAGGGTCGGCGCCGACGACGGCACGTTCGTCAGGGCCGCGACCAGCCCGATCAGGGTCAGTCCAGTGCCGACGCTGAAGATGGCGGACAGCAGCGGGATCGCCGCGGCGAACAGCGTGCCGAACATCAGCAGCAGCAACAGCAACGCGAGCGTCAGGCCGATCAGCTCGCTGCGCTGGTCGTGTGCCTGGTTGCCCACCTGCCCGGCGCCCGCGCCGTACTCGACCTCCAGCCCCGCGTGCCGGGCCGGTGCCACCGCCGAGTCCATCCGGTCCAGATAGCTCGTGTCGAGCGAGGCCGGGACCACGTCGAACGCCATCGTCGCGTACGCGGTGGCGCCGTCCTTGGCCACGAGCTTCGAGTTCTGCTGCGCGAAGGGGCTCGTGGCGCGGACGACGTGCGGCAGCTTGCCGATGTTGGTGACCGACTGGTTCACCGCCGACTGCTGGTCGGCGACCTTCCCGGACCGGGCGTGGAACACGATCTGCCCCGCCGTGCCGCTCTGCTGCGGGAAGTCCCGAGTGAGCACGTCCGAGGCGTGCGAGGACTCGCTGCCCGGCACGTTGTAGTCCGTCACGTACTTCCCGGCGAACGCCCAGCCGAGCAGCAGCACGCCAACCAGTACGACGACCCAGGCCGCGGCGACCCACCAGTGGCGCCGGTACATGAGCCGGCCGAGCCGATCCAGGAACGCGTTCATGGTGCCGCTCCCATCCCAGGCGACGTCGCGTCGCGCGGGGGGAGGGCTGCCGCCGACCTGCCGGTACGCAGGCGTCAGGCCCGGAACCGCCAGTCTCAGGGCGGGCCCGGGGCGCGTCAACGCGTCGGCGGGGTCGCGCACCTCTTGCCCGATGGCACATCGGCCGTTCGCCCCGGGTCGGGTCCACGCCGGAACCCGGTCAGGGGCGCCGGGGCCGGAAGCTGGTGGCGCCGACCGCGATCAGCACCGCGAGCACGGCCACCATCAGGAACGACACCGGCAGCGAGGTGGCCGCCGCGACGCCGCCGATGACGGCCGGCGCGGCCAGCCCCGCACCGTACGAGATGGTGGCGACGCCGGCGATCGCGTGGCCGGGGTGGGTGGTCGCCGAGCCCGCCGCGGTGAACGTCAGCGGTACCACGACCGAGACGCCGATCCCGAGCAGCGCGAAGCCGATGATCCCGGGCGCGGGCGCGCGGGAGGCCACGACCAGCGCCGCGCCGGCGGCGGCGAGCACGCCGCCGAGGCGTACGGTGCCGACGACGCCGAGGCGGGCGACCACGGCGTCGCCGACGAGCCGGCCGCCGGCCATCGCGAACGCGAACCCGGTGTACGCGCCGGCCGCGATGCCCTGCCCGGCGTTCGCCACGTCGGTCAGGTACTTCGCGGCCCAGTCGGCGCCGGCCGACTCGCCGAAGATGGCGCAGAACCCGACCAGCCCGATGAGCAGTACGGGACGCGGCGGCAGCGCGAACGCGGGCGGCTCCGCCACGTCGGGCTCCGGGCGTACCGGGGGCAGGAGGCGGGCGCCGAGCTGCCCGACGACCAGCAGGACCGCCGCCATCAGCGCGAAGTGCACCCGGCCGTCCAGGTCGACCGCCGCGGCGGCCACGCCGATGCCGGACGCGGCGAGGCCGCCGACGCTCCACAGCCCGTGCAGGCCGGACATGATCGGCCGGCCGAGCCGCTGCTCGACGACGACCGCCTGCGCGTTCATGGCCACGTCGGACATGCCGGACGTCGCGCCGTAGACGAGCAAAGCGGCGCACAGGACGGGCAGGTTCGGCGCCAGCGCCGGCAGCGGCAGCGACAGGCACCACAGGGCGAGCAGGATCCGGGTGATGCGGCGCCCGTCGTACCGGTGCAGCAGGCGCCCGGTGAACGACATCGCGGCCATCGCGCCGAGCGCCGGGAACAGCAGCGCCAGCCCGAGCTGCCCGGTACTCACGCCCACGTGGTCGGCCAGCCACGGCACCCGGGTGGCGAAGCTGCCCGTCACCGCACCGTGCGCGACGAACACGACCGACGCGCCGATCCGGTTGCGCCGCAACGGATCCATGCCCCTCCTCAAAGACGGCGAGGCGCCCCCGGGACGACCCGGGGGCGCCTTTTCGTACGCTACCGCGTCAGGCGCGACGCAGCCGCAGCGTGCGGATCTGGAACGGCCGGAACGCCAGCGGCTCCGCCGGGTCCACCTCGGCGAGCTGCTTCTCCAGCAGGTCGACCTCGGCCACCGCGGCCACCGGGAAGCCAGGGGTGACCGTGGCGGCGGCGCGCCCGCCCCGCGACTCGTACAGGCGGACGATCACGTCGCCGGAGCCGTCGTCGGCCAGCTTCACCGCCTCGGCCAGCACCGCCGGATGGTCGATCCGTACCAGCGGCTCGGGCGCGGCGTCGCCCGCCGCCACCGTCAGCGGCAGGTTCAGCGCGTACCCCTCGGACACCGCGTCACCGATCTCGGCACCCGGCACCAGCGCGTACGTGAAGGTGTGTGTGTCGATGTCGGTGTGCGGGTCCGGCGAGTGCGGCGCGCGCAGCAGGGTCAGCCGCACCGTCGTGGTGGTGCCGCCGGCGTCACGGGTCGCCCGGTGCACGTCGTGCCCGTACGTCGAGTCGGTGACGAGCGCGACGCCGTAGCCGGGCTCGCCGACGTGGATCCAGCGGTGCGCGTACACCTCGAAGCGGGCCGCGTCCCAGGAGGTGTTGGTGTGCGTCGGCCGGTGTACGTGGCCGAACTGGATCTCGGCGGACTCCCGCTCGGCGTGCACGTCGATCGGGAACGCCGCCTTCAGCACCTTCTCCGACTCGCGCCAGTCGATCTCGGTACGCACGTCGAGCCGCCGGCTGCCGGCACGCAGCACCAGCGTCTGGGTGGCGGTCGACTCGCCGAACCGGCGTACCACGCGGATCGCGCCGAGCAGCGGACCGTTGTCGACCACCTCGACCGACTCGGCGTCGGTCAGGTCGGTGTGCCGGTGCTGGTAGTGCTTGTCGAGATCCCAGGCGTCCCACTTGTTCGGGTGGTCCGGGTGCAGTTGCAGCAGGTTGCCGTACGTGCCGGGGGCCAGCACCTCGCGGTCCGCGCGCAGGTCGTACACGGAGGTGACCAGGCCGTGCTCGTCGACGGTGACCCGGACCAGCCCGTTGGACAGGACCCGGCCATCGACGGTGACCGGCGCGACGCCACCGGCCGGCAGGTCCGGCTCGACGGTACCGACGCCGAGCGCGGGTGCGCTCGCCCACGCGGCGACCTGCCCGTCGGACAGCTTCTGCACCGCGTCGGCGGCGAGACCGGTCTGCGCGGCGAGATCCGCCGGCACCGCGGCGACCTCGGCGCGGTCCTGCGGCGCGGCGTTGAACGCCCGCAGCCCGCCGTCGCCGCCCCCGACCGAGTGCGCGGACCGCTCGATGATCGCGGTCAGCTCGCCCCGGATCCGCTCGTACGTGGCGCGCGCCTCGCGGTGCACCCACGCGATCGAGCTGCCCGGCAGGATGTCGTGGAACTGGTGCAGCAGCACCGTCTTCCACAGCGCGTCGAGCTGCTCGTACGGGTAGTCGGCGCCGGCGTGCACGGCGGCGGCGGTGGCCCACAGCTCGGCGGTACGCAGCAGGTGTTCGCTGCGCCGGTTGCCCTGCTTGGTCTTCGCCTGCGTGGTGAACGTGCCGCGGTGCAGCTCCAGGTACATCTCGCCGGACCAGACCGGCGCGTCCGGGTACTCGGCGCGGGCGGCGGCGAAGAACTTGTCGGGGTGCTCGATCGTGACCTTCGCCGAGCCCTCCAGGTCGGCGAGCCGGCGCGCCTTCTCCAGCATCTCGCGGGTGGGGCCGCCACCGCCGTCGCCGTGCCCGAACGGCAGCAGCGAGACCGTACCGGCGCCCTTCTCCGCGTAGTTGCGGACCGCGCGGGACAGCTCCTCCCCCGCGAACGTCCCGTTGTAGGTGTCGGCCGGCGGGAAGTGCGTGAAGATCCGCGTCCCGTCGATGCCCTCCCACCAGAACGTGTGGTGCGGCATCCGGTTGACCTGGTTCCACGAGATCTTCTGGGTGAGGAACCAGTCCAGCCCGGCGAGCCGCGCGATCTGCGGGAACGCCGCCGTGTACCCGAACGAGTCGGGCAGCCAGATCCCGCGGGTGTCCACGCCCAGCTCGTCGGCGAAGAACCGCTTGCCGTGGGTGACCTGGCGGACCAGGGCCTCGCCGCCGGGCAGGTTCGCGTCGGACTCGACCCACATCGAGCCGACCGGCGCCCAGTTGCCCGCCGCGACGGCGTCCTTGATCCGCTCCCAGACGTGCGGCTGCGCGTCCTTGACCCAGGCGTACTGCTGGGCCTGCGAGCAGGCGAACACCAGCTCCGGGTACTCCTGCGCCAGCGCGGTGACGTTGGCGAAGGTACGGGAGGACTTGCGGACGGTCTCGCGCAGCGGCCACAGCCAGGCGGAGTCGATGTGCGCGTGCCCGGCCGCGGAGATGCGGTGCGCGGAGGCGTGCGCGGGGCGGGACAGCACGTCGGAGAGCTCGGCCCGGCCCGCCGCGGCGGTACCCGGGATGTCGTGCAGGTCCAGCGTGTCGAGCATCCGCTCCAGGGCGCGCAGGATCTCGTGCCGGCGGGGGTTCTCGACGCTCAGCTCGTGCATCAGCTCGGCGAGCACCTCGACGTCGGCGATCAGCCCGAAGACCGTCTCGTCCAGCACCGCCACGTCGGCCTGCCGCAGCTCGTACAGCGGGGTGTCGTCGGCGGTCAGCTTGTCGCCGCGGTAGGTGGGCTCGATCCCCATGGAGATCTCGGGGTTCGCCGCGCCCTCCAGCAGCAGCTCGACCCGCTCACCGCCGGCGGCCGGGTTGGCGACCGGCACGTACCGGTTGAGCGGTTGCAGCGCCTTGATCGGACTGGGTCCCGAGTCGTCGGCGGGGAGGCGGTTCGGCGAGTCGGGACCCAGGTAGCCCGCCCCGTCGTACGCCATGGCCTCGCAGGAGAAGCCCGGGCCGCCGCCGAAGCCGAGGTCGAAGACCGCCTCGACGCGCTTGCCGGCGAACTCGGCCGGCACCGCGCCGGTCACCCGGAACCAGCTCGTCGACCAGGGCCGGCCCCACCGGGTGCCGATCGACATCGGTTCGTACGCCGCGGTGAGCGCGTCGGCCACCGGCCGCGGCTCGGCGGCGACGGACCGACCCGTCGGGTCCGGCTCGTCCGGTACGTGCCAGACCTCGACCTGAAGCGGCGCGGTCGCCGAGTACAGCGCCGGCCGGATCCACTGTTCCATTGCCCGGTCGAGGCGTCGCTCGACCAGAACACGATCGTCATGCACTGCTCAGGTCCCCCACACCACTAGCTGGGTAATCGTTGTCAAAGCCCGTGATCGCGTCACGCTATCCGACCTCCTCGGGCTGCCGCCAGGGGATGTCGCCCACCTCGTCCTGGACCTCCGCCAGCAGCGCGGTCAGCTCGTCGCGCACCCGGACGTACGCCGGATCGTGGTACACGCTTCGCAGCTCACGCGGATCCGTCGCCAGGTCGAACAGCTCCCATTCGGGCGTGAACCGCTCGCCCGAAGTGCCCGGCAGGCCGAGCCCGTCGGAGTAGTAGAAGATCAACTTGTACCGCGGGGTCCGCACCCCGTAGTGCGCCCGCACGTGGTGCGGCCGGCTGTCGTTCTCCCAGTACCGGTAGTAGTGCACCGGGCGCCAGCCGGGCGGGGTGTCGCCGGCCAGCACCCGGCGCAGGCTGCGGCCCTGCATCCGGTCCGGCGCCGGCACGCCCGCGTAGTCGAGGAACGTCTGGGCGAAGTCCACGTTCGACACCATCGTGTCGGTGACCGTGCCCGGCGCGATCTCGCCCGGGTAGCGCACGAGCAGCGGCATCCGCAGCGACTCCTCGTACATGAAGCGCTTGTCGTACCAGCCGTGGTCGCCGAGGAAGAAACCCTGGTCGGAGGTGTAGACGACGATGGTGTCGTCGGTCAGCCCGCGCGCGTCCAGGTGGTCGAGCAGCCGGCCGACGTTGTCGTCCACGCTCGCGATGCAGCGCAGGTAGTCCTTCAGGTACCGCTGGTACTTCCAGCGCGCCTCGTCCTCCGGCGACAACCCGTCCGGTACGGGCTCCTTGAGGTCGACCGGGTCGTCCAGGTCGTGCGCGACGCGCATGGTGGCGACGCGGGCCGCCTCCGCCCGGTTCGCGTAGTCGTCGAAGAACGTGTCGGGCACCGGGATGTCGACGTCGTCGTACAGGTGGGCGTGCGCGGCGTCGGGCTGCCACGGCCGGTGCGGCGCCTTGTGGTGCACCATCAGGCAGAACGGCTGCCCCTGCGGTACGCCGTCCAGCCACTCGATCGCCCGGTCGGTGATGATGTCCGTGACGTACCCGCCGACCACGCGCTCCACGCCGTTGTCGATGAACGTCGGGTCGTGGTATTCGCCCTGGTCGGGCAGGACCATCCAGGAGTCGAAGCCGCGCGGGTCGTGCGCCGGCCCGTGGCCCAGGTGCCACTTGCCGACGATGGCCGTGGCGTACCCGGCGTCGTGCAGCGCGGAGACGAACGTGGGCTGGCTGTTGTCCAGGTCCGTCGTCAACGTCGTGACCCCGTTGACGTGGTTGTGCGTCCCGGTCAGGATCGCCGCCCGGCTCGGCGCGCACAGGGCGTTCGTGCAGAACGCGTTGTCCACCCGGACCCCGCCGGCGGCGATCCGGTCGATGTGCGGCGTGGTGTTCACGACGCTGCCGTACGCGCCGACCGCGTGCGCGGCATGGTCGTCCGACATGACGAACACGATGTTGGGGCGGCTCACCGGGTCACCTCCGCGTGCCAGTCGCGTACCGCGGTGGTCAGGCGCGCCACCGTCTCCGGGTGCTCGCCGGCGAGGTTGACCCGCTCGCCGGGGTCGGTGTCCACATCGGACAGATGGACCGCGTCCGGCGCGGGCAGCGTCAGGTCGATCCGGGCGTCGAGCACCAGTTTCCACCGGCCCTCGCGCACCGCGAGCTGGTCGTCCTGCGCCCAGAACAGCCGCTCGTGCGGACTCTCCCCGCCGCGCAGCATCGCGGACACGTCCACACCGTCCACATCGGACGGTACGGGCAGGCCGGCCAGCGCCAGCACCGTCGGCAGCACGTCCGACATCTGGCCCGGGGCGTCGCACACCGTGCCGGCCGGTAGGCCCCGCGGGTACGAGACGAGGAACGGCTCGCGGATGCCGCCGTCGAACAGCGAACCCTTGTGGCCGCGGAAGATGCCCGCCGAACCGCCGTAGTACGGGTCCTCGGTGCCGTCCAGCCAGTTGCGTGACTCGCACGACGGGCCGTTGTCGGACGAGAACACGACGATCGTGTCGTCCCGAATCCCGTTACGTACCAAAGCATCCAGGATGTTGCCGACGCCGTCGTCGACGGCCGCGACCATCGCCGCCATGACCCGCCGGTCCGGCGGCAGGTCCGGGAAACGGTCCAGGTACTCACGCGGCGCGTGCATCGGGTAGTGCGGCGCGTTGTACGGGACGTAGCAGAAGAACGGCTCCCCGGCGTGCCGGTCGATGAAGTCCACCGCCCGGTCCGTCACCAGCTCCGTCAGGTACTCCCCGTTGTGCCAGACCTCCCGCTCGCCGTCCCACAGGTCGTGCAGCGGGTTCACGCCACCGGACTGGCCCCAGTACATGATGTGCGAGTAGTAGTCGACGCAGCCGGCGAGGAAGCCGAAGAACTCGTCGAACCCGTGCGCCGTCGGCCGGTGCTCCTCGACCACACCGAGGTGCCACTTGCCGAACAGGCCCGTCGCGTATCCGTGGGCGCGCAGCCGGGTGGCGAGCGTGGCGCGGTCCGGCGGCAGGCCCGGCGTGGTACGGCGGGCACCGAGGATGCTGGTCACGCCGGCCCGGTCCGGGTGCAGCCCGGTCAGCAGCGACGCCCGGGACGGCGAACAGACCGGGGCGTTCGAGTACCAGGTGGTGGCCCGGACGCCCGACGCCGCGACCGAGTCCAGGTGCGGGGTCCTCGCGTCGGGCGAGCCCTGGCAGCCGAGGTCGCCGTAGCCGAGATCGTCGGTGTAGATGACGACGACGTTGGGGGGACGGTGCACGTTCCTCACTTCAATCCGCTGGTCGAGGCGCCCTCGACGATGAGCTTCTGGAAACACACGAAGACCAGGACGACCGGCAGCAGCGACAGCGTGGTCATCGCGAACATCGCGCCCCAACTGGACTGCCCGGTGTCGGCCAGGAACATCTGCAAGCCCAGCGGTACGGTCAGCTTCGCCGGGCTGGACAGGTAGAGCAGCTGGGTGAAGAAGTCGTTCCAGGTCCAGATGAACGTGAAGATCGCCGCGGTCACCAGCGCCGGCCGCATCTGCGGCAGCACCACGCTGCGGTAGATCCGCCACGGCCCGGCCCCGTCGACCATCGCCGCCTCGTCCATCTCCCGCGGGATCCCCCGCAGGAACTGCACCATCAGGAACACGAAGAACGCGTCGACCGCCAGGAACTTCGGCAGCAGCATCGGCAGCATCGTGTCCGTCAGCCCCAGCTTCACGAACAGGATGTACTGCGGAACCAGCACCACGTGCTGGGGCAGCATCACCGTGCCCATCATGATCGTGAAGAACAGCTTCCGGCCGCGGAACTCCAGCCGCGCGATCGCGTACGCGACGAGCGAGCAGGACACCAGGTTGCCGACGATCGACAGCGCGGCGAGCAGCGCCGAGTTGCCGAGGAACACGCCGAACGACGTACCCAGGCCGGACCAGCCGTGCGCGTAGTTCGCGAACTCCGCGTGCGTGGGCACCAGCGAGTGGCTGGTGAAGATCTCGTTCTCCGGCTTCACCGAGCTGGCCACCATCCACACCAGCGGGTACAGCATCGCCACCGCCAGCGCCACCAGGACCACGTGCAGCACCAGCCGTCGCGGCCGGCGTACTCCCGCCATCGCGCTCATCGATGTTCCTCCTTCGTCGGAACACCGACGAGGCACGACGCGCAGTGCCGATCATTCACTCGCTGACGCTCGCTCATCGATGTTCCTCCTTCGTCGGAACACCGACGAGGCACGACGCGCAGTGCTCATGACTCACTCGCTGACGCTCGCTCATCGCTCGTCTCCGTAGTGGACCCAGAACTTCGAGGTGCTGAACGTCAGCGCGGCGAACACCGCGATGATCGCGAACAGGACCCACGCCATCGCGCTCGCGTAGCCCATCCGGAAGTTCGTGAAGCCCTGCTGGTAGAGGTACAGCGTGTAGAACAGGCTGCTGTCCGAGACGCCGCCGGTGCCGCCGGACACCACGTACGCCGGGGTGAACGCCTGGAAGCCGTTGATCATCGACAGCAGCAGGTTGAACAGGATCACCGGCGACAGCAACGGCAGCGTCAGGTGCGTGAACCGGCGTACCGGGCCGGCACCGTCGATCGCGGCCTGCTCGTACAGCTCGCGTGGCTGCTGGCGCAGCGCGGCCAGGAAGATGACCATCGGCGCGCCGAACTGCCAGACGTGCAGCAGGATCAGGGTGCCCAGCGCGGTACGCGGATCGCTGACCCAGTCCGGCCCGTGCAGGCCGAACAGGCCGAGGAGCCAGTTCACCAGCCCGGTCCGGCCGAACACCTGCCGCCACAGGATCGCCACCGCCACGCTGCCGCCCAGCAGCGACGGCAGGTAGAACGCCGACCGGTACGCCCCGCCACCCCGCACGCCCCGGTTCAGCAGCACCGACACGAGCAGCGCGACGACCACCGACAGCGGCACCGACACGACCACGTACGTGAAGGTGACCTTCAACGAGGACAGGAACCGCGGGTCGTCGGTGAGCAGCCGCTGGTAGTTCGCGAGGCCCACCCACTTCGGTGGGCTCAGGATCGGGTAGTCGGTGAACGACAGGTACAGCGAGGCGAGCATCGGCCCGACGGTCAGCGCCGCGAACCCCACGAACCACGGCGACAGGAACGCGTACCCGGCGAGTCGCCGGCGCCGCCGCGTCGTCTCGACGACCGGCACGGTCTGGCCGGTCGGCACTTCCTGAACGGTGGTCACGTCGTCCCCTTCACGCCTGGAGGTAGCTGGTCGCCTGGCTGACGAAGTCCTCGGCGGCCTGCCGCGGGCTGACCTGCCCGTACCCGACGCTGAGGTTGAGCCGGCCGAGCAGTGCGCCGGTCGCGGTGAGCAGCTGGTCGGCGCCGAGCGGCCGGGTCGGCGGGTACCGCGTCGCCGTCGCGTTGCGCTGGACGCCTGAGTCGAAGTCGAGGATGGTACGGCCGACGCCGGTGGCCTTGGCCCGCGCCGCATCGAACACGGCCTTCGCCGGCGGCGACCCCAACGTCATCCCGAGCCGGCCCGCGACCCGCTCGTCGGTCAGGAACGCGGCGACGATCCGGGCCGCGTTGCGCGGCGAGGAGGTGCCGCGGTTGACGCTGAACATGTTCGTCGGCTTGATGTACTGGTACGCGCCGGGCTTGTCCGACGCCGAGACGCCGGGGATCGCCAGCATCCGCAGCGGCGCCTTCACCTGGCCCTGGATGCCGGTCATGTTCGAGAAGTTGAAGCCGATGACGGCCTGCCCGGCGACGATCGCCCGCACCGTCGTGTTCGCCGTGACGTCGATCGGGGTCGCGCCGCCCGATGCGCGCAGCTTCCGCCAGTACTCGAACCACTCGGCCAGGTGCTCCCGCGTGGCGCCGAGCCGGCCCGCGTCGGTGAACAGCTGGCCGCCGCGCTGGCGTACCCAGATGTCGAGGGCGAAGTCGCTGCCGCCGCCGTCCTCGGTGCCGTAGACCGTGCCGCCGCCGGCCCTGCCGATGTCGGCGCAGATCCGGGCGTACGAGTCCCAGGTCAGCGCGTCCGGCACCGGCACGCCGTACTTCGCGACGAGGTCGGTGCGGACCACGATCGCCTGGGTGTGGGTGCCGATCGGCACGCCGTACAGCCGGCCACGGAACCGTCCGCCGTCCAGGACGTCGGGGCGCCCGGCGGCACCGTCGATCGGCTCCGGCGCGTAGCCGGTGAGGTCCAGCAGTGCGCCACGCTGGGCGTACCCGGCGAGGTGGGTGAAGTCCATCATCACCACCTCCGGCGCGGCCCCGCCGGCGAACCGGGTCGCGAGCTTGTCGTAGTAGCCCTGGAACGCTCCGAACTCGCTGGCCACCGCCAGCTCCGCGTGCTCGCGCCGCAGCAGGCCGAACGCGGCGACCAGCGAGGAGTTCACGTCCGGCGCGCCGTAGAACGTGGCGCGCTGGCCGCCGCGGTCACCGCCCGCGCCGCACCCCGCCAGCGCGGCCACGCCCATCCCGAGCCCCAGCGCGCCGAACGCGCGCCGGCTGATCCCCGGACCGGTCATCGGTACGTCCTCTCAGGTCTGCAGGATGCTGGTCGCCTGCCGCATGAAGTCCACGGCGGCGTCGGCCGGCGTCACCAGGCCGTACCCGACGCTGTCGTTCGCCCGGTTGAGCAGGCACGTCTTGCCCGACAGCAACTGGTACGCGCCGGCCGGCCGGCTCGCCGGGTACGGGCTCGCGGTGCCCTCGCGCAGCACCATCGCGTCGTAGTCGAGGATCGTGCGGTCCAGTCCCCGCGCCGTCGTACGGACCCGGGTGAAGACCGACGTCGACGGTGGGGACCCGAGCACCGTGCCCAGCTCACCCGCCGCCGTCGGCGCCGACACCAGCGCCGCCGCGATCCGCACCGCGCGCTCGGCGTACCGGGAGCGGCGGTTGACGCACAGCATCGTGGTCGGCTCCAGGTACTGGTATGCGGCGGGGCGCTCGCCCGGCCGGCCCAGCGGCATCGGCCGCATCGCCAGCGTCGTCTTCACCTGCGACGCGACACCGCGCATGTTCGAGTAGTTGAATCCGGCGACGGCGGTGCCGGTGACGAGCTGCCGGGCCGACTCACCGAGACTCACCTCGGTCGGCACCGCCCCGCCCGAGCGCCGCAACCCCTGCCAGTACGCGAGCCAGTCGGCCAGGTCGGCCCGGTCGAACGCGAGCCGGCCGTCCGCGTCGAACAGCTGCCGGCCGCGCTGCCGTACCCAGATCGCGAACGCGTAGTCGAGGCCGCCGGCGTCCTCCGTGCCGTACCGCCGGCCGCCGCTGGCGCGGTGCACCTCGGCCGCCCACCGGCCGTACTCCGCCCACGTCAGGTCGGCCGCGTCCGGCGGCGGCGCCAGCCGGCCGGCGGCGTCGGTGTCGATCAGCAGCGCCTGCGTGTGCTGCCCGTCGGGTACGCCGTAGAGCGTGCCGCCGACGCTGCCGCCGGACAGCACGTCGGGCCGGCACCGCGCCGGGTCGATCCGCCGCGGTACGGCGTCGGCCAGCGTGCGCAGCGCCCCGCGCTTCGCGTAGTCGGCCAGGTGCGTCGGGTCGACCATCACCACGTCGGGGGCCGAGCCGCCCGCGAAGCTCACCGCGAGCTTGTCGAAGTAGCCGTTGAACGGCCCGTACTGCGGGCGGACGGCCAGTTCGGGGCTGCCCGCGGCGAGCCGGCGGAAGAACCGCAGCAGCGTCTGGTTGACCCCGGCGGAGCCCTCGTAGAACGTCGCGCGCAGGCCGTCGGTGTCCGCGCAGCCCGCCAGCGCCGCGATCCCGGCCGCCGCGGACGCGCCCGCGAAGAATTGCCGACGGTTGAGCCGTATCATGAGGCGCGCTCCTTTCCAGACACCCGGCGAAGATCGGGGCACTGGCCAAGGAACCTAACCAGCCAATGCGATTCGCGCAAGGTTTTCCGACGCCTGTTTCGCGATTGTCCCGACCAGTGATATACCGGTTTAGCACAGCGAAGGGAACGACATGGTTGAGCCCGGCCGGCGGCCGACGATCGCCGACATCGCCCGCGAGGTCGGCGTGACCAAGGGCGCGGTGTCGTTCGCGCTCAACGGGCGGCCCGGCGTCTCGGCCGACACCCGCGCCCGGATCCTGGCCGCCGCCGAACGGCTCGGCTGGCGCCCCAGTACGGTCGCCCGGTCGCTGTCCAACCTGCGCAGCGGATCGGTCGGGCTGGTCGTCACCCGGACTCGGTCGCTGCTCGGCGTCGAGCCCTTCTACATGCGGTTGATCGCCGGACTCGAACGGGCGCTGCACGCCGACGGCAGGTCGCTGCTGCTCGCCGTCACCGAGCATCCCGAGGACGCCGCCGAGATCTACCGCGCCTGGTGGTCCGAGCGCCGCGTCGACGGGCTCGTCCTCACCGACCTGCGTACCGGGGACCCGCGGCTCGCCGCCGTCACCGACCTGGGCATCCCCGCCGTCGTGCTGGGCGTACCCGGGCCGCTGCCCGGGCTGTCCGCGGTCACCGGCGACGACGGCCCGACGCTGCACGCGGCGCTGGACCACCTGGCTGAGCTGGGGCACCGCTGGATCGCCCGGGTGTCGGGGCCGTCGGAGTTCGCGCACGCGGCGCGCCGGCACGCCGGGTTCGCCGCCGCGCACCGGGCCCGGTTCGGCACCGAGCCGCTCCAGACCACCACCCGGTACGTCTCCGACCAGGTCCTGGCCGCCACCCGGGAACTGCTCGACCACCCCGAGCCACCCACCGCGATCGTGTACGACTCGGACCTGATGGCCGTCACCGTCGTCGGCTCCGCCGCCGAGGTCGGCATCCGCGTCCCCGCCGACCTCGCCGTACTCGCCTGGGACGACTCGCCGCTGTGCGAGCTGGTCCGGCCGCGGGTCACCGCGTTCGCGCACGACATCGACGCGGACGGTGCGACCGCGGTGTCGCTTCTGCTCGACCAGCTCGCTACCGGTACGCCGGGGCATGCGGCGCTGTCGCCGCGTACCCTGAGGATCCGCGAGAGCACCACGGGCTAAACCGGTTTACCGCCGGCCCCTTCCATGCCCGCTGGACGACAGCGGATGGGCTGCTGCGGTTGCTCGCCCGGATACCCGTCGGTGATGTCAGGTGCACGCCATACGGGTACTCGGCGGCGGGCGCGGGACGAGGCGGACCCGCCCGCTTGTGTGACGACCACGCGCCCTGCCACCCGTCCGAGTACCCACGGTGTGGCGGCTGTCGGTGCGGCGGATCGGAGCTGGCCGAACGGCCACCGGGGGGTCCTATGTTGATCCTCCCCGGCCGCGATCGCGCCTACGTCGGATGCGATCGGGATGGATCCTGGTCTGGGCGCAGGATCCGGCCGGCGGCGAACTCGACGTACGGAGCGGTCGCGGTCATCACGGGTGCAGGCGGCGACCGAGCCGAAGGCAAGGGGGATGACATGGCCGACAGGCAGCCGAACGTCGTGGTCTTCCTCTGGGACAACTTCGGCTGGGGCGAACTGGGCTGCTACGGCGGCGGGGTGCTGCGCGGCGCGCCCACGCCGCGAATCGACGGCATCACCGACCAGGGCCTGAGGTTGCTGAACTTCACCGTCGAGGCACGCCGAGCCGGTCGGCGATCCTGACCGGCCGGCACCTGATCCGATCCCGCACCTGCAGATCGGTCCGATCATGCAGTTCGTCACCACGCTGCACTACCCCGACGGCCACCAGCCCATCGACGTCAGAGCACACCAGCCCGAGCACGGCCTCAACCACGCGTCGGGCGCCTGAACACGCACCGAAACCAGTGATCGCGGGCGGGTAGCGCCCCCGCCGCGGTCGTACACCGGACAACGCACGGGTGACCCGGGCTGGCGACGGCCAGGTCCCGAGGCGCCGCCGCCGTCGGTCAGTCCCCGGTCCGGCCGTCGCCGAAGAAGTTCGACTGGAGGAACCCGCGGCCGCGGCGGTAACCGGCCCGGCGCGGATCCCGGGTGAACAGCCGGATCTCCTCGCGAGCCAGGTCCGCCGCGCCGATCAGGCCCGCCTCGTTGCCGAGACTCGCCCGTACGATCCGCGCCTCCGGCCGGAACCCGCGCCCCGACAGCGTCCGCCGGTACGCGTCGCGGGCCGGGTTCAGCAGCAGGTCGCCCGCGTCGGACACGCCGCCGCCGATCACGAAGCAGCCCGGGTCGAGCGCGCACGCCAGGCCGGCGAGGCCGACACCGAGCCAGTGCCCGATCTCGTCGAACAGTTCGATCGCCGTCGGGTCGCCCGCCATCGCGGCCTCGGTCACCAGCGGGCCGGTGATCGCGGCGACGTCCCGGCCGGCCCGGTCCAGCAGCGCCTGCGCCACCGGCGACTCGGCGGCGGCCAGCTCGCGCGCCTCGCGTACCAGCGCGTTGCCGCTGGCGTACTGCTCCCAGCAGCCGCGGTTGCCGCACTCGCAGCGGTGCCCGCCCGGGACGACCTGCATGTGGCCGAACTCGCCGGCCACGCCGAACCGGCCGCGGTGTACCAGGCCGTCGACGACGATGCCGCCGCCGATGCCGGTGCCGAGCGTGATGCAGACCAAATGCTCCTCGCCCTGACCGGCGCCGAACCGCCACTCGGCCCAGGCCGCGGCGTTCGCGTCGTTCTCCACCACGACCGGCAGCCGCAGCCGGGACGACAGCGCCTCGCGCAGCGGCTCGTGCCGCCACGACAGGTGCGGCGCGAACAGCACCGACGAGCCGGTGGCGTCGACGAACCCTGCCGCGCCGATGCCGACAGCCGCCACGTCGTGCCGGCCGGTCAGCTCGTCCACCACGTCGGCGATGGTCTCCTCGACCTCGCTCGGACTCTTGCTGCGGCCCGGCGTCTCCCGCCGCGTACGGTCCAGGACCCGGCCCGCGGCGTCGACCACGCCGCCGGCGACCTTGGTACCGCCGATGTCGATGCCGATGGTGAGCCGGCGCAGGAACCGGGACGGTGGACGGGTCCGGTACCGGCGGGTCACGCCCTGACGGGAAGCCATGTCAGCATTCAAACGCACCGGCCGTTCACCTCGCCGACCACCCACCGCAACCGGGCATCCCGCCCCGTACCGGACGAGCTGGCAGCCGGGCGGTCAGACGGCAGGCAACAGCCGCGGCGGGGCCGGCGGGCGCAGCACCAGCACGCGGCCGGCCAGCGACTCGTCCGTGCACAGCCTCAGCACCGCGTCGGCCAGCTCCGGCAACGGCACCAGCGGCGGGGCCGCCGCGCGCTCGGCCGGCCCCATCGCGGCCAGCTCCGCGTACGCCCGGTCGGTGCCGACCCAGTCGGGCACCACGCAGTTCACCCGTACGCCGGCCTGCTGGCGCAGCGGTGCCAGGCACTCGGTGAGCCGGATCAGCCCGGCCTTGGCCACCGCGTACTCCGGCCAGGGGTGCGGCGCGGGGCCGAGCCCTGCGGTGGACGCGACGTTGACCACGGCGCCGCCGCCGGCCGCGCGCATCGGCCCGAGCACGAGCTGGGTGGCGAGCATCGCGCCGCGCAGGTTCGCGTCGAGCACGGCACCCCACGCCGCCGACGACCCCTCGGGGAAGCGTGCCGCCGGGCCGGGACCGCCGCCGGCGTTGTTGACCAGCACGCGCACCGGGCCGGTCGCGACCGCGGCGTCGACGAGCGCGGCGATGTCGGCCTCGACGCGCATGTCGGCGCGGACGAAGACGGCACGGCCGCCGATCAGCTCGACGGTGTGCGCGCCGCCGACCGGGTCGATGTCGGCCGCCACGACGGTGGCGCCGGCCGCGGCGAGCCGGCGGGCGAGTGCCCGCCCGATGCCGACGGCCGCGCCGGTCACCACCGCGACGGTGTCGGTGAGGTCCATGCCGGTCATCGTCGCGCCCGGGTACGACAGATCCACGTGATGGAAGGTTTCTTGCCAACGGGTGGCCCAGGTTGAAGGATGAGACCGTCGCCGTACCCCGAGGAGCGCACCGTGTCCGTCGCCGCCCGCACCACCCGGACCAGGCCGGCCGTACGCCGGGCCTTGGCCGTGCTGGTCGCCCTCGCCACCCTCCCGCTGGCCGCGGCACCGGCCGCGGCGCAGCACAAGCCGGCCGCGAGCGACCCCGAGGTCGGGTACGTCGACGTGGCCGCGGCGACGCTGTGGGTCGCGCCCGGTACCGACCGTCCGGTCGACGCGGACGCCACCGGCAACCCCGTCGACCTGCGTGCCTGGACCGACGGGCTCAGCCTCGACGAGCGGCGCTGGCTGGTCGGCGAGCTGGAGACGCAGGCGCTGTACGGCACGAAGGTCACGATCCTCGACCGGCAGGGCGAGTGGCTGCACGTGGCCGTCGACGGCCAGCCCACGCCGCGCAACCCGCTCGGGTACCCAGGCTGGGTGCCGGCCGCGCAGGTCAGCACGGACCCCGCCTTCGGCCGGTCGGCCGGGCGGCCGTTCGCCCTGGTCACCGCCACCACCACCGGCCTGTATGCGGACGCCCGGCGCACCCGCCGCACCCTGGACGTCGCGCTCGACACCCGGCTGCCCGTGCTCGCCCTGCGCGGCTCATCGGTCGAGGTCGCCACCCCGGACCGCGGCCCGGCCTGGCTGGCCGCCACCGCCGTCCACGTGTACCGCACCGCCGGCGACATCCCGAAGCCCACCGGCGCGGCCCTCGTCGCCACCGCGATGCGCTACGTCGGCCTGCCGTACGTGTGGGCCGGCACGTCGTCCTGGGGCTTCGACTGCTCCGGCTTCACCCACACCGTGTACGACGTGCACGGCGTGACGATCCCCCGCGACGCCGACGCCCAGTACGCCGCCGGCACGCCCGTCGCCGACGACGCGCTGCGCCCCGGTGACCTGCTGTTCTACGCGCACGCCAACGGCTACGTGCACCACGTCGGGATGTACGTCGGCCACGGGTACGAGATCGACGCGCCGAACAACACCGGCACCGAGGTCAGCCGGGTCGAGGTCGTGAAGGTCGCCGAGCACCGCTACGCCGCCGAGTACGCGGGCGCCCGCCGCTTCCTCTGACGCCGCCGCGCCCGGTCAGCGGGCGGTGCGGACGCGGGGGGCGCGGTCGGGTTCCTCGACATGGCGCTCGACCAGGGTGCGGCAGCGGTCGGCGCGCAACAGGGCGCGGGCCGCCTCCATCGGCACCCCGGCGTCGTCGTACGTGGTGCGTAGCAGCATCAGCGCCGGCGAGCCGGGCGCCACCTGCAACGCCCTCGCCTCGTCCGCGTGCAGCACCACCGGCTCGAACGACTCGCTCGCCCGCACCAGCAGTACGTGGTACTGCTCGCGGAGGATCGCGTACAGGCTGGTGTCGGAGAACTGGGCGGCGTCGATGCCGGGCAGCCGTTCGGCGGGCAGCCAGGTCTGTTCGAGCATCAGCGGCTCGCCGTCGACCCGGCGCAGCCGTTCGAGTTCGAGGACCGGGGCGTCGGGCGCGATCTCCAGGCTCGTCGCCACGGTCGGCAGGGCCGGCCCGACGGTACGCGACAGCACGGTAGTGGTGATCGTCGCGCCGGACGAGCGCAGCGCGTCGACGATGGAGAAGTGGCCGAGCAGCGACTGTTCGAGGCGCCGGCCCGCGACGTACGTGCCGGAGCCCTGCCGGCGGATGATCAGGCCGGCGCGTTCCAGCTCGTCGAACGCCTCGCGGACGACCTGCCGGCTGACCCGGGACCGGGCCGCCAGCTCGCGCTCCGTCGGCAGCTTCGACCCGACCGGCCACCGGCCGGACAGGATCTCCCGCTCCAGGCTGGCCGCGAGCGACAGGGCCAGCGGACTGCGTGGACTCATCTACGGATCCAATCCCCATCCGGCGTCGATCCCCAGGACCTGACCGGTCACCCCAGCCGCCGCCGGCGACACCAGGTATCCGACGGCCGCGGCGACGTCGTCGGCGGCGATCGGGCCGCCGGTCAGCCGCTGCCGCTCCGCCACGTACGCGGCGACGGTCGGGTCGGTCCGCGCCCGGCCGGCGAACGGCGTGTCGACCAGCCCGGGCGCGACACAGTTCGCCCGTACCCCGGCGTCGACGCCCTGCGCGGCGATCGCCCGCGCGAACGCGACCAGGCCGCCCTTGCTGATCACGTACGCGGTGCTGCGGAACGGTCCGCCGCCGCCGGTGAGGCCGAGCACGGACGAGACGAGGACGACGCTGCCGCGCGCGGCAAGCAGCGCCGGCCAGGCCGCCGACACGGTCAGGAACGCGCCGCGCAGGTTCGTGCCGACCACGGTGTCGAAGGCCGCGGCGGTCGACGTACCAACGGGGCCGTCCCCGACGGACGAACCGGAGACACCGGCGCAGCAGACGAGCGCGTCGAGCCCGTCGTCGCCGAGCGCGGCGTTGACCGCTGCGGTCAGCGACGCCTCGTCGGTGACGTCGGCCCGGTGCACGTCCGGCCCCGCCGTACGGTCGAGGCCGGCGACGTGCCAGCCGCGGTCGCGCAGCAGCCGCGCGGTGGCCCGGCCGATCCCGGAGGCAGCGCCGGTGACCAGGGCACGCATCAGTCCTCCCCCTTCCGCGAGGCACGGTAGAGCCGGGCGATCGCGGCACGCCGGTCCGCCGCCGGCGCGAACGCCGCCGGGTCCGGCTCGTACCGCGCGGTGACGTGCCGGTGCGCCCGCACCAGGCCCGCCAGCTCCGCGTCGGAGGCCGCCGCCGCGATCAGCGCGTCGCCCACCGCGGCACCGTCGTCCCCCACCACCTCCACCGGTACGCCGGTGGCGTCGGCGATCTCGCGCATCCAGGCCGGCGAGGACGTCGGCCGGCCCGTGGCGGACAGCAGCGTGGCCGGCGCACCGGCGGACGAACACACGTCGAGATTGTGCGCGACGGCCGCGGCGGCACCGGCGAGGATCCCCCGGGTCAGCTCGGCCCGGCCGGTCGCGAGCGACAGTCCGGCGAGGACCCCCCGGGCGTGCGGGTCGTTCACCGGGTGCAGCTCCCCCGCCAGGTACGGCACGAACGTGACCTGACCGGCCCCGACACCCTCCGCCTCGGCCAGCAGGTCCGCGACGGGCCGACCGGTCACGTCCGACCACCAGCGCAGCGCAGCGCCGGCCGAGGTCATCGAGCCGGACAGCAGGTCGAGCCCCTCCCGTACGTGCGGGAAGCTCAGCAGCCGCGGCTCGTCGGTCACCCCCGCCGGCACCGCCACCCCGACCACCCCGGCCGTACCCAGGCTCAGGTACGCCTCGCCCGCGGCGAGGACACCGGCGGCGAGCGCCGCGCTGGACGTGTCCTCGCCGCCCGCGCGTACCCGGGTGGTGGTGGCCAGGCCGGTCGCGTCGGCGGCCGCCGGCCGCACGCAGCCCACGTCCTCGCACGCCTCCGCCACCGTCGGCAGCAACCCCGGGTCGATCCCGAGATCCTCGGCCAGCCCCCTCGACCAGCCGCGGTCGGTGAGATCGAACAGGTCGCTGATGCCGGCGTCGCTGGCACTCTGCACGTACCGGCCGGTCAGCCGGGCCAGCACGAAGCCGGCGGCGGACGTGACCCGGTGGGTACGCCGCAGCGCGGCCGGCTCGTGCGCGCACAGCCAGCGCAGCTTCGCCGCGACGTTCCACGAGCCGACGTCGTTGCCGGAGGCGCGCCGGACCGCGGCGGCGAAACCGTTGGCGCGCAACGCTTCCGCCTCCCGGGCGGCCCGCTGGTCCAGGTGGATCAGCGCCGGCCGGACCGGCACACCGGCGGCGTCGGTGAGCACCACCGCGGCGCCCTGGCCGGACACCGCGACCGCGTCGACCGGCGTACCGGCGGTCGCGGCGCGGATCGCCGTGACCGCACCGGACCACCAGTGCTCCGGGTCCTGCTCCGCGTACCCCGGGCGCGGTGTGGCCACCGGGTAGTCGCCCGAGCCGCGGCCGAGCACGCCGCGCTCCGGGTCGAACAGGACGGCCTTCGCCGAACCGGTGCCGATGTCCACGCCGAGGGTGCGCACGTCAGACCCGCCGGGTCCGCTCGCGGTACGCCGCGTAGTACCCGGCGAGGTTGCGTTTCGCCGCGTCCTGGTCGGAGAAGTGCGGCGAGCCCAGCACGACCGGCGGGGTACCCCGGGCGACCAGCTCGGTGGCCAGCACCTCGTTGATCGAGTGCGCGACGGTGACCGTGCCCAGCGTGGACGTCGGCCCCACCGGGTACTCGCAGCCCTCGACGTGCACGACGGCGTCGCCGGGCGGCGAGCAGTTGTCGACGACCACGTCGGCCACCTCGTACAGGTGCTTGCCGGACGGGTGGCGGGAGTCGACCCCCTTCGAGTGCGCCAGCGAGGTGATCGCGACCAGCGGCAGGCCGCGCGCCTTCAGCCCGAGCGCCACCTCGACCGGCACGTTGTTGATCCCGGTCGAGGAGATCACCATCGCCGCGTCGTGCTCGCCGAACTCGTAGTTGGACAGCAGGCACTCGCCGAACCCGTCGACCCGCTCCAGGAACAGCGACTGCGCCAGGCCCATCGTGCCCATGACGTTCGTGTAGTAGCTGAGGGACAGCTCGACGATCGGGTGGTACCCGACGATCGAGCCGATGCGGGGGAAGATCTCCTCCACGCCCATCCGGGAGTGCCCGGCCCCGAACAGGTGCACCAGCCCGCCCGCCGAGATGGCGTCGGCGAAGACCCCGGCCGCGGCCCGGATCGGCTCCTCCTGCGTGTCCGCGATCCGCTTCAGGACCCCGTTCGCCTCATCCAGATAAGTCAGGCTCATGCCGCCACCTCGCTTCGCTCGGCGCCGACACGAGGCACGACCGCACCGTGCCGATGATTCGCTCGCTGACGCTGACTCATGCCGCCACCTCGCTTCGCTCGCCGCCGACACGAGGCACGACCGCACTGTGCCAATGATTCGCTCGCTGACGCTCGCTCATGCCGCCTCCGCCGTCGAAGTCATGCCGCCGCCTTCTGATCGAACACCCGCCGCGGCGTGGTCACCAGGATCGTGTCCAGGTCGCGCCGGTCGAAGCCCATCCGCGTCATCAGTGGCAGCACCGTCGCGAACAGGTGCGCCAGGCCCGGCCCGCCCCCGTACGAGCGCCAGTACGCCCGGCGGGCCAGGTCCTGGCCGAGCACCACCCGGTCGCCCAGGCCCGCCTCGACCAGCGACGCGGCCAGCCGCACGATCACCTCGTCCGGCCGCCGGTCGGTACGCCCCAGCCAGTCCAGGCACACCGTCGCCCCGGTGCGGCAGATCTCGGCCAGCTCGGCCGCGTCGGCGTGCCGGTCCATGTGCGACAGGATCACCCGGTCGGCCGGTACCCCGTGGCCGGCCAGCGCGGCGAGCTGGGCGCGCGCGCCCGCCACGGTCTCGGTGTGGGTGATCACCGGCAGCCCCGTCTCGGCCGCCGCCAACCCGACGGCGACGAGCAGCCGCCGCTCCAGCTCGGTCGGGGTGTCCTTGCTGGTCGCCACCTTGATCACGCCGGGCCGGGCGGTCGAGCGGTCGTCGTCGTCGGGCGGCTCGACCGGGTCGCGGCCCATGCCCCGCTCGTGCTCCGAGACGATGATCGCGGCGAGCGCGTCGGCGTCGGTGTGCCGGACCCAGTGGTCGTCGGGGTAGAACGCGTCGCGGTGGAAACCGCTCGCGGCCACCACGGTCAGCCCGGTCCGGGACGCGACCTCGACCAGGCCGTCGGCGTCGCGCCCGACGCCGAGCGGCATGCAGTCGACGACCGCGGCGCCCCCGGCGGCCAGCACCGTCTCGGCCTCGGCGACGGCGGCGGTCACGTCGTCCAGCAGGTACCCGGGCTCCAGGGTCACCGCGTGACCGCCGCGGATGAACAGGTGGTCGTGGCAGTCGGTCGGGCCGAGGGACTCCGGGGCGATGTCGCCGAGCACTGAGGTGATCACGAAAGCGGCTCCCCGATGGTGGGTCTTGCAAACCATTCTGTGATCTGCTGGGATGGTGGGCAATGGTATCGGAGTGAGCCGGTCATGGCAACGCATCAACTCGGGGATTCGGCTCAACAACACCAGATTTGCACGCGCAAGTGGCATCGGATTGGTCCGCGGTACATCTGTCTTCCTGGAGCCCGGATGACACCCGAATTGGCCAGAGGCACAGACCAATGAGCGCCCTCTTCACCGACACCCCGCTGTACGCGGAGGCCGACGTGGTCGTCGTCGGCGCCGGGTCGGCGGGCGCGGTCGCCGCGATCACCGCCGCCCGCGCCGGAGCCGACACACTGCTCGTCGAGCGTCAGGGCTTCCCCGGCGGGACGAGCACGGCCGTGCTCGACACGTTCTACGGCTTCTACACGCCCGGCAGCGCCGCGGCGAAGGTCGTCGGCGGCGTGCCGGACGACGTGGTCGCCGGCCTCACCGGGTACGGGCCGGTGATCCGGCGACCCAACTCGTTCGGCGCCGGCACCGGCATCACGTACCACCCGGAGCACCTGAAGGTGGTGTGGGACCGGCTGCTCGCCGACGCGGGCGCGCGGGTGCTGCTGCACGCGTTCGTGCAGGACGCGGACGTGGTCGACGGACGGGTACGCGAGCTGCTGGTGGCGACGAAGGCCGGGCTGCGCCGGATCCGCGCCCGGGTCGTCGTGGACGCGTCCGGCGACGCGGACGTCTGCCACCACGCCGGTTTCTCCTACGAGCTGGCCGGGGCGGAGGCGCCGGCGCAGACCCTGACGACCACGTTCAAGATGGTCAACGTCGACACCAAGCGCCGGTTCGCGCTGACGAAACGGCAGCTCGCCGAGCTGATGCAGGACGCGGCCGCCGACGGGTACGAGCTGCCCCGGCTGGACGGCAGCGACCACATCACCCCGGTCGACGGCATGACCGCGACGATCATGACGCGGGTGACGTCGTACCGGACAGGGCCGGCCGGGGTGGTCAACGCGACCGACCCGGACCTGCTGACCGCGGCCGAGGCGGCCGGGCGCCGGCAGGCCCTGGAGTACGTCCGGTTCCTGCACGACAAGGTCCCCGGGTACGAGCGGGCGCAGCTCGCGACGATGTCGGCGCAGATCGGCGTGCGGGAGACCCGCCGGGTGCACGGCGACTACCGGCTGACCCGGGCCGACGTGCTCGCGGCGCGGCAGTTCGACGACCAGGTCGCGCTGTGCGGCGCGCCGATCGAGGACCACCACTCCGGCTCCGACACCGCGTGGCGCTACCTGCCGGACGGCGAGGCCGTCGGCGTGCCGTACCGGACGCTGGTGGTGCGCGACTCGGCGAACACGCTGGTCGCCGGGCGCTGTTTCTCGGCGACGCACGACGCGCAGGCGTCCGTACGGTCGATGGCGCAGTGCATGGCGATGGGCCAGGCTGCCGGCGAGGCGGCGGCGCTGGCCGCGGCGTCCGGCGTGGCACCGCGCGACGTACCCGTCGGCGTGTTGCGGGACCGGCTGGCGGTCGGCGGCGCGATCCTGTCCCTCGACGCGGAGGTGGCCGCCCGATGACCGTCGACGTACGGCAGGACGAGGCGACGGTCACCGCGACCGCGCCGGGGTACCGGTTCGTGTGGCGGCGCGCCGACGACGTCTTCACGCTGACCGACCCGGCCGGCCGGACGGTCGTCACCGCGCCGCTCGCGCCGGTACTCGTCACCGCGGCCGGGCCGCAGCTGGCCGGCGCCGCGCGGACCGCCCGGGTGGCCGGTGCGCGCCTCGCCGTGCGGTACCCGTCGGTCGACGTGGCGCTGCGGTTCGAGGACACGGCGATCTGGTTCGAGCCGGTCGAGGCGATCCTGGCGGACCCGATCGTCGACGTGTACCTGTTCGGCCGCGTCGAGGGCGACCGCGCACTGCCCGGCCTCACGCACACGTACCTGGTGCAGCCGGGGCTGTGCGAGTCGGCCGCGGTGAGCCCGGTGGTGAACACCGACGTGAACCTGGACCTGGTGAGCTGGCTGGGCCGCGGCACGATGGGCGAGGACAGCGCCATCCACCAGCAGTGGGGCCTGCCCGCGCACTTCTTCTGCGGCGTCACCCGCGACGCCCCGCCGAACACGGGCCGCTCCGCCACCGCCCGCCGGTCGGCGGCGTTCTGCCTCGGCCTCGCCGACCTGCCGGCCGCGGACCTGCTGCTGCACCTGGCTTCCGGCCACACCAGCCCGGTCTTCCGGTACCACGCGGAGAAGTGGGGTCAGATCCCGACCGGCCCGGTACGGCTCGGCGCCGAGCTGGTGCTCGCCGTCGACGCCGACTACCGCGAGGCGATCCGGTCCTACTACCGCCTGCTGCGCGACGCCGGCCGGATCACGCCCGTGGGCCGGACCGGCGACCCGGCGGCCGAGGCGGCCCGGCGCCGGGCGGTCACCGCGACGCAGTTCAACACCTGGGGCGCGCAGTGCACGGCCGGCGTCGAGGGCGCGAAGTTCGACCAGACCGCGCTGGACCGCATCTACGACGACATGCGCGCCGCCGGGCTGCGGCCCGGGATGGTCGTGGTCGACGACAAGTGGGAGGGCAGCTACGGCGCGCTGGCCCACGACGAGGACCGCTTCGACGGCTTCGGGAAGTTCCTCGACCGGGTACGCGCCGACGGCCACCTCGTCGGCCTCTGGGCGGCGTTCCTGCGGACCAACGATCCGGGGCTGCTCGGCCTCGGCATGGAGCACGTGCTGCGCGACGCCACGGGTACGCCGATCGCCAAGCGCAACCCGTTCGAGCCCGCGCCGTACTACCTGTTCGACGTGTCGCAGCAGGCGGTCGCCGACGCGCTGACCGCGGCGATCGCCGCGTTCGTCGCGCGCTACGACCCGGACCTCGTCAAGTTCGACTTCGGGTACGAGCTGCCGGCGCTGTCGCGCGCGGTCCCGGCCGACCCGGCGTACGCGGGTGAGCGGCTGCTCGGCCGGGCGCTGGACGTGGTCGTCGGTGCGCTGCGCGCGGCGAAGCCCGGCGTCGCGGTGATGTACTACGCGCTGTCCCCGCTGCTGGTCGACCGGATCGACCAGCACTGCCACGACGACATGTTCCTCTGCGTCGACGAGTACGCAGAGGAGGGCAACCGGCGGCTGTGGTTCTCCAGCCTGCTCGGCGAGCTGGGGGTGCCCAGCTACGGCTCCGGCGGGTACGACTGGGCGTCGATGGCGGACGTCTGGTTCGACACGGCCGCGGCCGGCCCGATCGGCACGCTGTGCGGCGTCGGCGACGACGAGCGCGGCGGGCAGCTGACCCCGGAGCTGGCCGCGCGGCACGCGGGGCTGACCGCGATCGCGCGGCGCGGCACGGTGTTCCGGGTGGATCCGGTCGGGCCGGTGACGCTCGGCCCCGCGACCGGCGCCCGGTCCGCGTCGTGGCTGCGGTACGAGTCCGACGTGCCGGTGCTGGCCTGCCTGCGCGCCCGCGACGGCGGGAAGACCGGGCACGTCGGTGTCGGCACGGACGCCGACGTGGTCGTCGCGTCGCTGACCGACGCGCCGATCGCCGACGCCGACCGCATCGGTGCCGTAGCATTCGGCGCCGGCACGCTGAGCCTCACCGGGCCGCGACCGGCCCGCGTGACGTACCACCTGCTCGACGGGTCGCAGCGCGCCGCGACCGCCGAGCCCCGCGACGGCGCGCTGCGGATACCGCTGCCCGGAGCGGGCGACCCCCCGGTGACCTGGATCGAGATCGTGCGCACGTCGGCACGACCGGCAACCCAAGGAGACTGACATGCGCAAGCCACACGGCGCGGGAGGAACGCTCGTCCGCCGGATCACGGTGCTGGGCGCGGCGGTGGGACTCGTCGCGACGGCGCTCGCCGCCTGCGGGTCGTCGTCGGACGACGGCGGCTCGGGCAAGACGGTGAAGCTGGGGATGGTCACCCAGCTCTCCGTCCAGCCGTACTTCGTGACCGAGGCGGACGGCGCCAAGGAACAGGCGAAGAAGATGGGTGTCCAGTTGCAGGTGGTCGACACCGGCCTGGACAACAGCAAGGTCATCAGCCAGACGAAGACCCTGATCACGAGCGGGGTGCAGGGCGTCGCGGTGGTGCCGAGCAACACCGACGTCGGCCCGCGGCTGTCCACCATGGCCAAGCAGAACGACGTGCATCTGGTGGCGTCCGACTCGCCGTTGAAGGACTCCAGCGGCAAGGCGCTGCCGTTCGTCGGGCTCGACAACAAGCAGTCCGGCGTCCAGGTCGGGCAGATCGCGGCGCGCATCTACGGCGGACTGAAGTGGCCCGCCGCCGACACGTACTTCGCGGACGTCGAGGCGCCGTTCCAGGCGTGCCTGGAGCGCACCAACGCCGAGTACCAGGTGTTCCGCGAGGCGCACCCGGACGTGCCGGCCAACCACGTCGTGAAGGTGCCGTACGACGGGCTGGCGAACAAGGCGCAGGACGCGATGCGCGCCACGATCACCGCGCACCCCCAGGCCAAGCACTGGGTGATCGCGTCGTGCAACGACGCCGGCGTGGTCGGCGCGCTGCGGGCGTTGCGCGACAAGAACGTACCGGTGGCGAACGTGCTCGGCGTCGGGCTCGGCGGCGACCAGGCGTGCCAGGCGTACACCCAGTCGTACGTGAAGGACGGGATGCGGGCCTCGACCTGGCTCAACCCCAAGGCGATCGGCGCGGGCGACGTGAAGGTGCTCTACCAGATGGTGGTGCAGAAGAAGACGCCGCCGGCGGTCACGTACATCCCGACGCCGGAGATCAACGCCAAGAACTACCAGCAGATCATGCCCTGTTAGGAGGCTGGCCGTGCCCACGACGCTCGCGGCGCCGCCGCGCAACCGTACGGCGGTCGTCGGCCTCGCCGCCAGGGCGGCGCAGGCCGTCGGCAAGCAGAACCTCGGCCTGCTCGCCGGCCTGCTGCTGCTGCTGATCGTGATCCGTACCCAGACCGACCGGATCTTCATCGCCGGCAACCTGCTCGACATCGGCGTGGCGATCTCGATCCTGGGCATCCTGTCGGTGGCCCAGATGATCGTGATCGTCTCGGGCGGCCTGGACATCTCGATCGGCAGTACCGCGAGCCTGTGCGGCGTGGCCGTCGCGTTGCTGCTCAAACACCACGCCGGTACGCCGACCGCGATCGTCATGGCGCTCGTGGTCGGCCTGGCGGCGGGCGCGATCAACGGCGCGGTCATCGTGTTCCTGCGGCTGAACCCGATCATCACGACGCTGGCCAGCTTCAGCGCGTTCGCCGGGCTGTCGCTGGTGCTCTCGCACGGCCTGGACGTGCCGGCGACCAGTCACTTCTTCGACGTGATCGCCACGGACAACCTCGCCGGCATCCCGTACCCGCTGCTGTTCCTGCTGCTGTTCGGGCTGGCCACGCACCTGATGCTGCGGTTCACGGTGATCGGCCGGCACGTGTACGCGATGGGTTCGAACCCCGACGCGGCGCGCAACACGGGGATCAACCTCGCCGCGTACAAGATGGGGATCTACCTGTTCGCGGGGCTGGCCGGGGCGATCGGCGGGATCATGACCGTGGCCCGGGACTCGCTGGCGCAGGCCAACACGGCCGGCGCCGACCTGGGCCTGACCGCGATCACCGCGGCGCTGCTCGGCGGCGCGGCACTGACCGGCGGGCGCGGCGCGGTGCCGGGCGCGCTGCTCGGCGTGCTGATCCTCGGCGTACTCGACAACGGGCTGATCCTGATGCAGATCGAGCCGTTCTACTCGCAGGTCGCGATCGGCGTCCTGCTGGTCGTGGCGGTGTCGTTGCAGCAGTCCCGCCTGATCGAACGGCTCGGCCGGCGAGGAGGTAAGCGATGACCGACGCGTCCGTACAGACCCCGGAGCCCGCGGTGGACGGCGACGGCGACGGCACGCCGCTGATGGAGCTGGTCGACGTCGGCAAGCACTTCGGCGGGATCACCGCCATCACCGGCGCCTCCCTCGCGCTCTATCCGGGCAAGGTGATGGGGCTCGTCGGCAACAACGGCGCGGGCAAGTCCACGCTGGTGCGGATCGTCTCCGGGGTGCAGCAGCCGGACGAGGGGCACGTCGCCTGGCAGGGCCACCCCGTACGGTTGCGCAACCCGCGCCAGGCTCGTTCCCTCGGCATCGACACCGTCTTCCAGGAGCTGGCGCTCGCCGACGACCTCGACGCGACCGCGAACATCTTCCTCAACCGGGAGATCTCCCGCGGCTGGGGCCCGTTCCGTGTCACCAGCACCAAGCGGATGCGGCGCGAGGCGGCGGCGCTGTTCGAGAAGTTCGCCATCCAGGTCCCGGCCACCGGCACCGAGGTACGCCAGATGTCCGGCGGGCAGCGGCAGGGCGTGGCGATCGCCCGCGCCCTGCTCGGCGGCAGCCGGGTGCTGCTGCTCGACGAGCCGACCGCCGCGCTTGGTGTCGAGGAGTCCGCGCACGTCGAGGACCTGGTCCTGCGGCTGCGCGAGCACGGCGTGGCGATCCTGCTCGTCAGCCACAGCGTGGACCAGCTGCTGAAGCTGTGCGACGACCTGTGCGTACTGCGCCGCGGCCGGATGATCGGCGTGTACTCGCGCCGCGACCTCACCCCGTCCGACGTGGTCTCCCTGATCGTCGGCGCCGACGCGAGCTGATCGCGGCACGCGCCGCCCGGCCCGCCGACACGCTGGCGGTACCCGAGCGGGAGGGCGCGCGTTGCCGCACAAGGAACCGCCGGCCGACACCGGCCGGCTGCCCCGGAAGGCGTACGAGAAGGAGCTGGTGCGCCTCCAGACCGAGCTGGTACGGCTACAGGAGTGGGTACGCGCCGAGGGCGCCCGGCTCGTCGTGGTCTTCGAGGGGCGCGACGCCGCCGGCAAGGGCGGCACCATCAAGCGCATCACCGAGTACCTGAACCCGCGCGTCGCGCGGATCGCGGCGCTGCCCTCCCCGACCGAGCGGGAACGCGGCGAATGGTACTTCCAGCGCTACGTCGCGCACCTGCCGTCGGCCGGCGAGATCGTGCTGTTCGACCGGAGCTGGTACAACCGGGCCGGCGTGGAGCGGGTGATGGGCTTCTGCACGCCCGAGCAGTACCGGCTCTTCCTGCGCCAGTGCCCGGTGTTCGAGCGACTGCTGGTGGAGGACGGGATCCTGCTGCGCAAGTACTGGTTCTCGGTCAGCGACACGGAACAGGAGCGGCGGTTCCGCGACCGGCTGACCGACCCGATGCGGCAGTGGAAGCTGTCCGGCATGGACGTCGAGTCGATCACCCGCTGGGAGGACTACTCCCGCGCCAAGGACGAGATGTTCGTGCAGACCGACGTCCCCGGCGCCCCCTGGTACGTGGTGGACAGCGACGACAAGCGCCGGGCAAGGGTCAACATGATCGCGCACCTGCTGTCGACCGTGCCCTACCACGAGGTACGCCGGACGCCGGTCGTGCTGCCCGACCGGCCGCCGTCGCGCGGGTACGAGCGCACGCCGCGCAGCGAGCAGACGTACGTCCCGGACCACGCGGCGACCCTGCGCTGACCCCGGGTCGACGGTCAGTCCGTGGCGGCGAGCCAGTCGAGGACGACGGCGGCGGTCCACGACTGGTCGTCGGAGCCCAGCGGCGCGCCGCTGAACGGGTCGAAGTACTCGTAGTGGCCGGACGCGCGGATCTGGTCGAGGCAGGCGTGGCGGAGCCGGTCCGCCGCCGCGGTCTCGCCGGCCGCGAGCAGCGCGCGCCACAGCAGCCAGTTGACGACCGGCCAGGTCGGGCCGCGCCAGTAGTTGCGGCGGTCGAAGGCCGGGTCGGCCGGGCTGGTACTCGGCAGGATCGGCCAGCGCAGCCCGGGGTGGCCGAGGAAGTCGGCGGAGTCGAGCCGGTCCAGCAGCGCCCGGTCCGCGTCCCCCGCGAGCAGCGGCGCGAACCCGGCGAACGTGCGGACGCGGATCGGCCGGCCGGTGCGTACGTCGGTGTCCAGGCACAGCCCGGTCTCGGCGTCCCGCGCCTCCGCGAGGCCGGTACGGGTGGCGGCGAGCCAGCCGGCGATCGTGTCCCGCTCCGTCTGGTCGGCGCCGACCACGTTGCACAGGTCGAGCAGCGCGGCGTTCGCCGCCGCGAGGACGCCGCTGAAGAACACGTCCTTGATCAGGAACGGGTGGCTGGCGTAGATCTCCGCCTCGTCGTACCGGCACGACTTGAGCAGCTCGACCAGCCACAGGTACCGGTCGTAGTCCTCGTCGGACGGTCGCTGGCCGGCCTCGGCGACCACCTGCGTGTCGCGCCGCTGGTACGGCGGGAGGTCGCCGATCTCCAGCCGGGCCATCGCCTCGTCCCACCGCGGCGAGTTGTCGGCGCCCTCCCACGGGTGGTAAATCGTGACCAGGCCGCTGCCCTCCGGGTCGCGCGCCGTCGCGAGGTACCGGTGCCAGGCGACGAGACGCGGGTACGTCCGCCGGACGAAGGCCGTCGCGTCGGCGCGCAGGTCGGCGTCGCCGGACGCCTCGGCGTACCGCCAGATGCGGTGGACGGCGAGGGCGTGCACGGGCGGCTGGCACAGCCCGCTCGTCTCGGGCGGGCCGGCGGGGGCGTCGGGCGACAGGTCGCAGGCCCAGCGGGCGGCGTCCGGGAAGTACGCGCCGGCCGGGACCGCCTCGTTGAACACGATGTGCGGGATCTTCCCGGTGGCCCACTGCGCGTCGAACAGCCGGTCCTGCTCGGTCATCGCCCGCCGCGGGTCGAGGTGCGCCCAGCCGATCGCGATGAACGCGCTGTCCCAGCTCCACTGGTGCGGGTAGAGCGCGGGTGCCGCGGTCGTCCACGTGCCGGTGTCGTTGAGCCGCAGCACCGCCGTCGCCCGGTCGGCCAGCTCCTCGTCGGAGACGTACGCGTCGGTCTGGTCGGCGGTTCGTGCCATCGGGGTGCTCTCCTCGTGGTGCGCATTTATGTCGCTTACGGAAGCATTACGTAACGACTTTGGTCTTGTCAATGAGCAAAAGCCGGTGATCCTGGCTATGCTCGCTGGCTGACCGCCGGTTCCCTACCGCCGGTCGGTACGGCGAGCAGAGGAGGTGCCGGATGGGCGGCGCGGCGTCCGCGGGACATCTCGTACACCTGGTGCGGTCCGGCCGGGCCCGGACCCGGCGCGAACTCCAGGACGTCACCGGCCTGTCCCGATCGGCCCTGCTGCAACGGATCGACCTGCTCACCGGCACCGGATACCTGCGTGCCGCCGGCGTGCACCGGTCCACCGGCGGCCGGCCCCCGGCGCTTCTGGAGTTCAACACCCGGCACCGGCTCGTGCTCGCCGCCGACCTCGGCGCCACGCACGCCCGTACCGCCCTGGTCGACCTCGCCGGCCAGGTGCTGGCCGAGGAGTACGCCGAGATCGACATCACCGACGGCCCGGCGGCAGTGCTGACCTGGCTCGGTGACCGGTTCGACCGGCTCGCCGGCGCGGCCGACGGCGACATCGCCGGCATCGGGCTCGGCCTGCCCGGGCCGGTCGACCACCGGACCGGCCGGCTCGTCGAGCCGCCGATCATGCCCGGCTGGCACGACTTCGGCGTCCGCGAACACCTGCACGACCGCTTCGGCGTACCGGTGCTGGCCGACAACGACGCGAACCTGATGGCGCTCGGCGAACACACCGCCGGCCACCCCGACTGCCCCGCGCTGGTCCTCGTCAAGGTGGCGACCGGGATCGGCGCCGGGATCATCGTCGACGGCGCGCCGTTCCGCGGCGTGGACGGCGGGGCCGGCGACATCGGCCACATCCGGATCCCCGGCCACGACGACGTACGGTGCATGTGCGGTGCGACCGGCTGCCTCGCCGCCGTGGCCAGCGGACGGGCCATCGCCCGGCAGCTCGACGACGCCGGCTTCCCCACCCGTACCAGCCGGGAGGCGCTGGCCCGGCTCCGCGCCGGCGAACCCCTCGCCCAGCACCTCACCCGGGTCGCCGGCCGGCTCGTCGGCGACGTGCTCGCCACCGTCGTCTGCCTCGTCAACCCCGGCGTACTCGTGCTGTCCGGCGACTTCGCCGACACCCACTTCGTCACCGGCGTACGCGAGACGCTCTACCAGCGGGCCCTCGCCCGCGCCACCCGCCACCTCGACGTACGCACCGGCCGGCTCGGCGACCGGGCGGGTGTCGTCGGCGCCGCCGCGATGGTCGCCGACGCCCTCTACTCCCCCGACGCCATCGACGACCGCCTCGCCGCCCACCCCGGCTGACCGCCGCGCCGGGACCGGCACGGCCACGTCGTACCGCCGGCCGGCGCCGGTGACTCACCGACGGCGCGCGGGTTCGGCGTCCTCCTCGTCCTCGTCCTCGTCGTCCTCCTCGTACTCGTCGGACTCCTCGTCGCGGTCCCGGTCGTCGTCGTACTCGTCGGTCTCGTCGTCACGGTCGGCGTCGTCGTCGCGGTCCCGGTCGTCGTCGTCGCGGTCGGCGTCGTCGGAGCTGACGACCTCGCCGTCGTGGACCTCGCCGCGCCAGCCATCGCTGCCGGCGTCGGGGTCGGTCATCACGTGGCGACGGAACAGCTTCAGGTCCAGCCGGGCCCGCCGCCCCTGGGACCGCCACAGGTTCCCGGTCTTCTCGAAGAACCCGCCGGGGATGTACTCCAGCACGAGCAGGACCCGGGTCAGCCGGTCGGCCAGCGGATGGAACGACACCACGCCGTTCACGACGCCCTTCGGGCCCTCCGAGCTCCAGGAGATGTGCTCGTCGGGTACCTGCTCGTCGATCGTGGCGGTCCAGTTGCGCGTCGACCAGAAGACCTTGGCCTTCCAGTCCGAGGTGACCTCGTCCTTCTGGTTGACCGACTGCGCGCCCTTCGACCAGCTCGGGAAGTCCTCCAGCTTGGTCCACTCGTTGTACGCCACGTCGACCGGGACACCCACGTCCACGTCCTCGATGATCGTCGTCGCCTTGGTGCCGCCGCCGCTGCCGCCTCCGCCCGGCAGGGCGTTGCGGACGGTCTCCCCGACCTTCTTCGCGCCGGCCTTGAGCACGGCGGTGCCCTTGCCGGACCCGCCGGCGAGTTCGCGGAGGGTGCCGCCGAGCAGGCTGGACGCGCCGGACTCGCCGGTCGCCACGTCGGTCAGTTTCTGCGTGGTGTCGCCGACCTTCCGGCCGACCGCGCTCACGGCCCGTTCGGCCTGCGCCGACAGGTACCGCTCGACCTCGCCGAGCAGCCGCTCGGTGCCCGGGTTGCGGGCGGCGACGTCCCGCAGGCCGCCGAGCATCGTCTGCAGTCCCCCGCCGCGGCCGCTGTCTCCTGCGCTCATGGTGTCGTCCCTTTCCTGGTGTACTCGTCGGAGGTCTACTTGTCGTCCGCGGAGGTCCGGCGCCTGGTGCTGCGGGAGCTGGCGGTGCGCCGTTCGGTGGAGCCGCGGGTACGGGTGGTGCGGTCCCGGCTGGACTCGCCGCCGGCGCGGCTCCGGCGCGGTGCTGCCGGCTCGTCGTCCTTCGCCGTCGACCGGCGGCGTGGTCGCGCGGTCGTGCCGTCGTCGTGCGTCCGCTTCGCGCGGGTACGCGCCCGGTCCGGCTTGTCGTCCGCCGACCGGCCTCGGCGCGCCGCCGGCTCGTCCTCCGCGTCGTCCGCCCGCCGCGTACGGCGGCCGCGGCCGCCCGCGGGCTCGGCGTCGTCCGGCCGGGCGCGCCGGCCGCCGGTACCACGCCGGGCGGACGGCCGCTCGTCGGTGTCCCGGTCCTGGTCGCCGGTGTCCTCGTCCGGCTCGGCGTCCTCGTCGGCCTGCCGGCCCCGGTCCTCGGTGTCCTCGTCCGGCTCGGCGTCCTCGTCGGCCTGCCGGCCCCGGCCCTCGGTGTCCTCGTCCGGCTCGGTGTCGGCCAGTCGGCCGACGGCGCCGGTCAGCGCGTCGGTGCGGTCGGCCAGGCGGTCCGACACCCGGGTGAGCTGGTTGCTCACCAGCGCGACGGCGGCCTGCTTGCCGGCACCGACGAGCTTCTCGCGGACGTCGCCGGTCAGCTCGGACACACCCGGCGCGGAGCCGGCCATCGACAGCGCCTCCTGGCCCAGCCGGCGCAGGTTGAGGTCGAGCTTCTGCCCGAGCAGCCAGGAACCCAGCAGCACGGCCAGCTTCAGCTTCTTCCGCCGACCGAGCAGGTATCCACCGGCGACCGCGATGGCCACCTTCGTCGCGTTGTCCATGGTCGTTCCTCTCCGGTGCTCGCCGGTCCGGCGCACCGCGGATCTCGGGCCCGGGGCGCAGCCGACCACACGTCGCACACGTCACCCGGTATCGACTTCGATCGATCGAAGGTCGCGCTGTACCCGGAGCGTCGCGCGCTAAACGGGGACGCGGGCGATGCCGCGCCCGCGCCGACCGGTACGCACGGGTTCCGCCCCGAGGATCCGGTCACGGCCGTCGGCGCGAACTTCCCGGCGGGGCACACACCCCGGGTACCGGACCGATCGGGCCTCGCCCATCGAACCCGTCCGGACCGGCTCCGAGCGCGTCCACACCCGCGATGAGCTGCGGAAATCTGGTTTCGCCCGAGTGGCCGCGGGTAGCCGAGGCGAAACCTAGAGACCGGGAGGAACGCCGATGACCACGGCCGTGCAACCCCAGGGCGGAGGCGGCATGCTCGACCGCCCGTCCTCGTCGTCACTCGCCGACGTGCTGGACACGATCCTCGACAAGGGGCTCGTCATCGACGCCTACGTGCGGGTGTCGTTGGTGGGCATCGAGCTGCTCACGATCGACGCGCGGGTGGTCGTCGCCAGCGTGGACACCTACCTGCGGTTCGCCGAGGCGGTCGGCCGGCTGAACCTCGAACAGGACAAGGAGACGCTGCCCGAGCTGGTCGACGACCTGAACGAGGGCGGCGCCAAGAGCAAGACCAAGGGAGTCATCGACGCGGCCGGCGAGAAGGTCCGCGACACGCTCGGCGGCGGCGACCGGCAGCGAAGCCGCCGTGGCCGGAAGGAGGACTGACATGGCCGCCGTGTACGTCTACGGCATCGTGCCCGCCGACACCCCGGTGCCCGGGGACGCCACGGGTGTCGGCGACCCGCCGGCGGAGGTGACGACCGTACGGTCCGGGGACATCGCCGCGCTGGTCAGCCCGATCGAGACGGCGGCGTCGTTGGGCCGGCCCGAGGACATGCTCGCGCACCAGCGCGTACTGGACGCCGTCGCCGCGGCGGACCCGGTCCTGCCGCTGACGTTCGGCGCGGCCCTGACCGACGCCGACGCGGTTGGGCGGGAGCTGCTGGACGCCCACCACGACGAGTTCGCCGCCGCGCTGGCCGAGCTGCGCGGACGCGCCGAGTACCTGGTGACCGCCCGGTACGTGCGCGACGCGGTACTCGGCGAGGTGCTGCGGGAACACCCGGAACTGGCCGAGCTGCGCGACGCGATCGCGGGACGGTCGGAGGAACTCACCCACCAGGACCGGATCCGCCTCGGCGAGGGCGTCAACACCGCGGTGGCGGCCAAGCGGGAGGCCGACACCCGGGCCGTCGCGGACCTCGTGACGCCGCACGCGGTGCAGGCGGTCGTCCGGGAGCCGGCGCACGAGCTGGACGCCGCGCGTGTCGCGGTCCTGACCGACCTCGACGCCGAGGACGACCTCACCGGCAGCCTGGCCGAGCTGGCCGAGGACTGGCGCGGCCGGGTCGAGATCCGGGTACGCGGGCCGCTCGCCCCGTACGACTTCGTCGCGACGGTCCGGTGACGTGATGGGACTGGTCACGGGGTTGCTTACGCTGCCGCTCGCGCCGGTACGGGCCGTGGTGTGGCTCGGCGAGGCGGTTCGCGACCAGGTCGACGCGCAGACCCGGGACCCGGCCGCGATGCGCCGCCAGGTGGAGGAGATCGAGGAGCGCGAACAGGCCGGCGAGCTGTCGCCGGACGAGGCGCGCGAGGCACAGCAGGCCGTGCTCGACCGGGCGGTCGGGACGGACGGGGAGGACTGACCGATGGCCACCAGAGAACGCGACACCGACGACCGCGGTACGGCCCAGCGCAGACCGCGCGTCTCGGCCGCGGGCGCGAGCAAGGCCGCGGTGAAGCACCTCACCGGGCTGACCGGGCGCGACATCGTCGGCGTCGTCTCCGTCCGGCGGGGTGAGGAGAGCGGCTGGACGGTCGGCGTGGAAGTGGTCGAGGACCGGCACGTCCCGTCGTCCGCGGACATCCTCGCGACGTACGAGGTGGAGCTGGACGACCGCGGCGACCTGCGCTCCTACCAGCGGGCCCGGCGCTACACCAGGGGCAGCACGGGCGGCGGGGGGCAGACATGACCAGGTCACTGCAAGCCACCGGCGGGGACCTGTACGGCGCGGGCCGCGAGCCACAGTCGACGAACCTCGGCGACATCCTCGAACGCGTCCTCGACAAGGGGCTCGTGATCGCCGGCGACATCCGCGTCAACCTGCTCGACATCGAGTTGCTCACGATCAAGCTGCGGCTCGTCGTGGCGTCGTTGGAGACGGCGCGCGAGGTCGGGATCGACTGGTGGGTCAGGGATCCGTGGCTGCGCGGTACCGACGACGTCAAGCGCCTCGACCCCCAGCGGCAGGACGAGCTGGCGGCCGAGAACGACCGGCTGCGGCGCCGGATCGGCGAGCTGACCGGCGGGTCACCGGAGCTGGAGAGCGCCGGCGAGTCCCGGTCGGAGGACGACGACCGATGAGCGCCGTGTGGGTCTACGCGGTGACCGACCGGTACGTCCCGGTCGACGTGTCCGGCGTACACGACGCGCCGGTACGGCCGATCCGGCGCGGGCCGCTGACCGCCGCGGTCAGCTCCGTCCCACTCGCCGAGTTCGGCCTGGAACCGTTGCGGCGCAACATGTCCGAGCTGACCTGGCTGGAGCCGGTGGCCCGCGCGCACCACCGTGTCGTGGCGCGGCTCGCCGGCACCGTCGTACCGCTGCGGCTGGCCAGCGTGTACCGGGACGACGCCGGGGTGGCCGCGCTTCTCGCCGAGCGGGCCGACGAGCTCACCACGGCGCTGCGCCGGGTCGCCGGATGCACCGAGTGGGGCGTGAAGGCGTACGCGCCGGCCGCGCCGCCCGCTCCCGCCGAAGCGGCCACCGCCGACTCCCCCGGCGTGGCGTACCTGGCACGTCGGCGGGCCGAACGCACCGCCCGCGACCGCGCCCGCAGCGCCGCCGTCGAGCTCGCCGACCGCGTCGACACGACACTCCGGCGTCTCGCCACCGCCCACCGCCGCCACGAGGTACGCGACGCGTGGCCGGGCGCGGCGGCGCCGGTGCTGAGCGCGTCGTACCTGGTGGCCGACACCCGGCGGGTCGAGTTCACCGATGCGGTGGCGGCGCTCGCCGCCACCGGCCGGGTGGACCTCACCGGGCCGTGGCCGCCGTACTCGTTCGCCGGGCTGGAGCAGACATGACCGAACCCCTCGTACGCACGGAGCAGGTGTCGCTCGTCGACCTGCTCGACCGGGTACTCGCCCGCGGAGTCGTACTCACCGGCGACGTGACGTTGAGCATCGCCGAGGTCGACCTGGTCCGCGTGTCGCTCAACGCGCTGCTGACGTCGGTCCGGGCGGAGTACACCGATGAGCGGTGACCGGCGGCTGGCACTCGACCCGGAGACGGCGGACCACGACCTCGCCGCGCTGGTACTGACGGTGGTCGAGCTGCTGCGCCAGCTCATGGAACGCCAGGCGCTCCGGCGCGTCGACGAGGGCGACCTCGACGACGAGCAGGTCGAACGCATCGGCCTCACGCTGATGGCGTTGGACGACCGGATGGCCGAGCTGCGCGAGCACTTCGGCCTCGCCGCCGAGGACCTCAACCTGGATCTCGGCCCCCTCGGCACCCTGGTCGACCCACCGGGCGCCCGCGGATGACCGCAGCGCTCGCCGGACCGCGGCGTCGGGGTCGAGTCGGACCGACACGTCGACGGTCCGTCAGGCGATGCAGGGCGGTGTCCGGCGCCGTTCGTGGCAGGTGTCGACGTGGTCGGCCTCGCCGTCGATCCACGCCCGCAACCCCGCCAGCGTCCGCGCCAACAACCGCGACACATGCATCTGCGACAGACCGATCCGCTCCGCGATCTCACTCTGGCTCAGATTGTCGAAGAACCGCATCGCCAATACCTGCCGCTCCCGATCCGGCAACCGATCCAACGCCGGACGCAGCGACACCCGATCCGCCGCCCACTCCAACCGCTCATCGCAGCCGCCCAACAGATCACCCATCTCACAACCCGACCCGTCGTCCTGCCGCGTCGGCATGTTCAACGACGACGCCGTGTACGCCCGATCGGCCACCACCGCAGCACGCACCGCGTCCCGGCCCACATGCAACCGCTCCGCGATCTCCTCGGTCGACGGATCATGACCCACCACCTGCGCCAAGCTCTCCTCGGCCTGATGCACCCGCTGCCGCAACTCCTGCACCTGCCGCGGCACCCGCACATCCCAACACTGGTCCCGGAAATACCGCTTCAACTCACCCAGAATCGTCGGAATCGCGTACCCGAGAAAGGCGCCGGCCGCCGGATCGAACCCGTCCACCGCCTTCAACAGACCCACCCGGGCCACCTGCACCAGATCGTCCATCGACTCACCCCGGTGCGCGTAGCGACGCGCCAACCGGTCCGCCAGCGGAAGCAGGCCACCCACCGCCTCCGCCCGCAGTGACTGTCGCCGCGGGCTGTCGGCCGGCAGCCCGGCCATCTGTTCCAGCAGTCGCTCGTACACACGGACATGGTCGTCACGCATCGCAGCACGCCCCCCAGCGTCTCGCGCCGCGGGCCGGTCACACCGCGGCGCTGCCGCTCATCTACATCCCGCAGCCGTACCCGACGGCCGACCCCACGAAACAATCGTCCACAATGGACAGTGCGCGAATCCCGGGAATTTCCGGCGTTCTCGACGTTTGGCCGGGCCTGCGGCGGGCAGGTGACGGGCGACATGGTTTCGAGAAGGCGCGACGTACTCGTACCTGTCCGGGCCGCAGGTGCGGTGATCGTACGCAACGCGGTAATTGCGTGTTTCCGCGAGTGGCACATGCCCGTGACGGCCACGCGTGCGGCGGTCGCCCTCGCCTCCGAACTGGTCACCAACGCCATCGAGGGGCAGGCCCGGCATCTGCGGATGAGCGTCACCTGGCAGGCCGACAGCACGCTGCGACTCACCGCCGTCGAGGTCCTGCCCGCGGCCAGCGGGACCGTGAGCCCGATGACCGCGCTCGTCCTGGACGCCCTCGCCGACCTGTGGCACGCGCGGGCCACCACACACGGGCGCCGCGTCGACGTCGCGATCCGCCCCCGCCGCGCCGACGAGCCGTTCAGCGGTTCCTGACCGGGACCACGGACCTCGTCGTCGGCGCTCCGGCCTCGGGTCGCCGGGTGGAGCGGCCCGGCCGCCGGGTGCGGCCGGGCCGTGACGTCAGTCCTCGACGGCCTGGTAGATCGTGGTCCAGAAGTCGTGCATGACCTGGATCCCGTCCGGTACGGTCGCCCCGACCTGGGTCAGCAGGATCCCGGTGACCTGGTTGACCGGGTCGGCGTACGTCGAGGTGCCGCTGCCGCCGTCCCAGCCGAACTGCCCAATCGGCGCGTAGTCACCGCGGTACGTGCGCACTGCCATCCCGAAGCCCCAGCCGCCGTGCTGTCCCTGGCCGAACGAGATGTGCACGTTGTCGCGAGCCAGGGCGGTCCGGGCGGCGGTCTGCTCGGACGTGAGGCGGTTGGTGGTCATCAGCTCGACCGCGGGCCGGGACAGGATCCGCTCACCCTCGTGCATCCCGCCGTTGAGCAGCATCCGGAAGTACGCGTGGTAGTCGTCGGCGGTCGACACCAGACCGCCGCCGCCACCCGGGAACGCCGGCGGCTCGCTCCACCGCCCGCCCTCGGCCTCGTCCCACACCAGGAACTCCCCGGTCTGCGGGTCCGGCGCGTAGAGCGCCGGCAGCCGGTCGATCTTGTCGGCGGGTACGTGGAACCCGGTGTCGGTCATGCCCAGCGGCTCGAAGACGCGCTCCCGCAGGAACGACTCGAACGACTGGCCCGACACCCGGGCGACGAGCACGCCGGCCAGGTCGCTCGCGATCTGGTACTGCCAGTGCTCGCCGGGCTGGTGCATCAGCGGAAGGGTGCCGAGGCGACGCATCCACTCGTCCGGCTCGGGCATCGGCTCCGGCAGGTTGGGCGTGATGCCCTGCTCGAAGATCGCCGGCGCAGCGAGGCGAGCGTGCCGTCGGTGGCGGTCGCGAACGAGGTCAGCGCGGCGATCGGGCGCAGCTCACCGTCCGCCGTCGCCAGCCGCAGCGGCACCGCGAACGGCGTGGGGCCGGTGCCGCGCAGCTGTCGTACGAGGAGGCGGCGGCGGCCGCTGACGGCGTGGCACGCGCTGACCGCCGGCCGCATGCCCCGCGCCCGGTCGGCGACCGGGTCTTCGACGTCGACGCGCTGCCCGACGCCCTCGACCACTGCGGGTCCGGCGGCGGCTTCGGCACGGTGGTCCTTACCCACGGCTAGTCGGGCAGGTCGGCGATCCGGGTCGCGAGCTTCTCCAGGACGGCGAGCTCGTCGGCGCTGAGGTGGTCGAGCAGCCGCCGACGCACGGAGGCGAGGTGGCCCGGCGCCGCCGCGGCGAGCACGTCGAAGCCGTGGTCGGTGAGGTGGTAGATCGATCCGCGGGCGTCGTGCGGGTCCGGCTCGCGGTCGACCAGGCCACGTGCCTGCATCCGCGCGACGTGGTGGGACAGCCGGCTGCGGCTCCACTGCATCTTGTCGGCGAAGTCCTTCAGTCCCCAGCGGCGGTCGGGACGCTCGGACAGCGTGCTCAGGACCTCGTAGTCGGGGTTGGACAGGCCCTGCTCGGCGAGATCGCGGCCGATGCGGGCGGGCAGCGTCGTGAGCAGGCGGCGCAGCGCGCGCCACGCGCGGTCCTCGTCCTGGTTCAGCCATCGGGTCACGGGCCCAGCGTACCCGTCTTTGACATGTCAACGAAGCCGGAGTAGCTTCGTTGACATGTCACAGAAATGCCGGGTCCTCGTCATCGTCGCCAGCAGCCGGCCGGGTCGCGTCGGGCCCGCCGTCGCCGACTGGTTCGTCCGGGCCACCCGCCCACACGCCGCCGAGCTGGGCGTCGACCTCGACGTGGCCGACCTCGCCACCATCGGCCTGCCGTTCCTCGACGAACCCGAACACCCCTCCACGCACCGGTACGCACACGCACACACCCGGGCATGGAGCGCGCGCGTCGCCGCCGCCGACGCGGTCGTCGTCGTGACGCCGGAGTACAACAGCGGGATGCCGGCGACGTTGAAGAACGCGCTCGACTGCCTGTACGACGAGTGGGCGTTCAAGCCCGTCGCGTTCGTCGGGTACGGCAACACGTCGGCCGGCACCCGGGGTGTGCAGATGGCCCGGCAGGTCACCACCGCCCTGCGCATGGTCCCCACCGGCGCCGACGTGTACCTGCGGATCGCCGACACCGACCTCGGCGGCACCGCCGAGCTCGACGCCCGCGCGTGCGCGGCACTCACCGAGCTGCACCGGATCGCCACCGTCGTCGCGCCGCTCGCCGCACCGACCACAACGGACGAGCCCTGGCACCGGTACGGGCTGACGCTGCACCGCGCGAGCCCGCGAGACGCCGACGAACTGCTGGTCCTGCAACGCTGCTGCTGGGTCGACGAGGCGCTCGCCAACGACACCCTCGACCTGGCCGCCCTGCACGAGGACGCCGACGACGTACGCGACTGGCTCGGCGCCTGGACGACCTGGTGCCTGCGCGACCGCGGCCGACTGGTCGGCGCCGTACGGGCCCGCCGCGCCGGCGACACCTGGGAGATCGGCCGGTTGATGGTCGCGCCCGACAAGCGCGGCAACGGCATCGGCCGGGCGCTGCTCGCCCACGCCGAGGCGCAGGCGCCGACCGACACTCACCCCGTCCGTACGGTCAGCCTCACCACGGGCCGGGCCAGCACCGGCAACATCCGGCTCTACCGCTCGTCCGGATACCGGCCGGACGAGCGGCACGCCGACGCGGCCACCGTCCACCTCGTCAAGCCGCTCGTACCGCAGGGCTGAGGGCGCCGGTCAGACCTTGTCCACGCGGGTCGTGGTGCTGCTCAACGGGTTCCCGGCCCGGTCACGCGGGCGCAGTGCCGGTACGACGGCGCCGTGGTCGTCGACGAGCACGGAGTGCGGTTCGCCCGCGTCGAAGGCGTGGCGTTCGCCCCACTGGCGGAGCGCGACGACGAGCGTGAACAGGTCGCGGCCGGCCGCGGTCAGCGCGTACGTCCGGCGCTTGCCGGACGCGGCGGTGTCGCGCGCCAGGATGCCGTGCTCCACGAGTCGGCGCAGCCGGTCGCTGAGGATGTTGCGGGCGATGCCGAGCCGGCCGTGGAAGTCGGTGAAGCTGACGGCGCCGTCCATCGCGTCGCGCACGATGAGCAGGCTCCACCGGTCGCCGACGAGGTCCACGGCGCGTGCGACCGGGCAGGTCGGATCGGTCCAGCGATCGGGTCGGTTGGTTGCCACGACCACACTCCCAATGAGTTGCGTTGTGAAACCATTTTTGCATACGGTGAATCGGTTGCAAACTGCTACCGATTGGAGCCGGGCCGATGACCGCACATCTCGGGACGGGTCGACGGCTGCTGCTCGCGGTGGTGTGCGCGGTCGCGGTCGCCACCCTCTACGCCGCACAGCCACTGACCCGGGCCGCCGGTACCGACCTGGGGCTCGCCGCCGGCGCGCTCGGCTGGCTGGTCGCCGCCGGGCAGATCGGGTACGTCGCCGGCCTGCTCGCCCTGGTGCCGTTGGGTGACCTGACCGACCGGCGCAGGCTCATCGCCGTACACCTCGCGCTGGGTGCGGTCGGCACCGCCGTCGTCGCGGCATCCCACACCGCGGCGCTGGTCCTGGTCGGGCTCGGGGTCGCCGGACTGTTCGCGGTCGTGGTCCAGATCGCCGTCGCGTACGCTGCGGCGACCGCACCCCCGTCGGAACGCGGCCGCACCATCGGTGTGGTGACCTCCGGCGTCGTGCTCGGCATCCTCGGCGCCCGGGCGGTGGCCGGATACCTGGCCGGACCGGCCGGCTGGCGCGGTGTGTACGTCGTGCTGTCAGCGCTGTCCCTGCTCCTGGCCGGGATCGTGCTCGCGGCCCTGCCCCCCGACCCCCGGCGCCGGGACCACCGCGGCGGCTACCGGGCGAGCCTCGTCGCCATGGCGCGGCTGGTGGCCGGCGACCGGATGTTCCGGGGCCGGGCGCTCATCGCGTTGTTCCTGTTCGCCTCGTTCGGGACGCTGTGGAGCGGGATCGCGCTGCCGCTGTCCGACGCGCCCTGGCACCTGTCCCCCGCACGGATCGGGCTGCTCGGGTTCGCCGGACTCGCCGGCGCGCTCGCCGCGGCCCGCGCCGGCCGGTGGGCCGACCGCGGCCGCGCCGGTACCGTCACCGGCTGGTCGCTGCTGCTGCTCGTCGTCTCCTGGGCGGCGATCGCGCAGCTCGGGTACTCGTGGTGGCCGCTGGTCGCCGGCGTCGTGCTGCTCGACTTCGCGGTCCAGGCCGTCCACGTCAGCAGCCAGCACCTCGTCACCGCGTACCAGCCGGCGAACGCGAGCCGCACCATCGGCGCCTACATGGTCTTCTACTCGGTCGGCTCCGCCCTGGGCGCCGTCACCACGAGCCTCGCGTACGCGGTCGCCGGATGGTCCGGCTCCGCCGTGCTCGGCGCCGGGTACGCGTCGGCCGGTCTCGTCGTGTGGCTCGCGCACCGCACGCGCGCGCCCGGCGGCGGTCAGCGGAGCTGCGCGATGACCGGGCCGAACGCGTCGAGATTGCAGTCGCGGACAGTGAAGTAGCTCAACCCCAAGCGTTCCCGGAACTCGACGAGCTGCGCAGCGATCTGTGCCACGCTGCCGACCAACAGCGTCGGTACGTCGAGCGCCTGGCTCGTCGACAACCCGCGCACCGGGCCGAGCCGCGCCGCCTCGGTACGCCGGTCGGGCGTGACGACGACGCGCCAGACGAGGACGTTCAGTTCGAGCCGGGGGTACCGGTCACCCGCGTGGCGGCGGACGTACGCGATGCGCTCGGCGAGGCCGTCGACGGGAGCCAGGTCACCCTTGCGCCCGTCGGGTGTGGCGGCGAAGCCGGTGAACCCGACCACGTCGGCGTGCGCGGCGGCGAGCGCGAGCAGCCGGTCGCCGCGCCCGCCGATCCACAGCGGCGGGCCGGGGCACTGCACGGGCCGCGGCCGGTACGCCGGGTCGGCGAGCAGCTCGCGCAGCCGCACCACGGTACGGGCGAGGTGGTCGACGCGCTCCCGCGCGCCCGGCCAGGGCAGCCCGGCGGTCTCGAACTCGGCGCGTTCGTACCCGGTGCCGAGGCCCAGGTCGAACCGGCCGTCGGTGAGCAGGTCGAGCGTCGCCACGTCGCGGGCGAGCAGGGTCGGGTTGTGGAACCCGGTGTTGAGCAGCGCGGTCGTGACGCGGGGCCGGGTCGTCGCCTCGGCGGCGGCGAGGACGGCGGGAAACGGCGCCCACATGCCGAGGTGGTCCGCGACGCCGATCGTGTCGTACCCGTAGTCCTCGGCCCGTCGGCAGCGGTCCCGGAACCCGGCGTGCGTCGTCACGTCCGTCAGGTACACCCCGAACCGGAACGGTCGCCGCGCTTCCTCGGTCATGCGGCTGGCTCCTTCCCCGCGCCCCGGCGGCACGTACCCACCGGATGAGTCCAGCACCGCGAACGGGCACCGGTCGCGGGGGCGGCTTCAACCGGCGAGTGGGGCAGCGCGCTTGAAACCGCCCCCTGTGGGACCCCGGGTACGCGTGCGACGGTCGAGGCAGAGTCAGCCACATGCCGTACGAAGGAAGCGCGACCACCCATGAAGATCCTGATGATCACGCACGGCAGCCGCGGCGACGTGCAGCCCTTCGCCGCCGTGGCGAAGGCCGCCGCCGCGCGGGGACACCACGTGTACCTGGCGGCGCCGGCGGCCACCGCCGGGCTCGCCGAGCCGTACTGCACGGAGCTGGTACGCATCCACGACGGGCCGAACGAGCTGGCGACCGACGCGAGCGTGGTACGCGGGCTGGAGCAGAAGTTCCGCGGGCTGCGCGGCAAGGCGCAGCTGCTGGAGTCGGCCCGCAAGACGCGGCGGCTGGTCGCGATGTTCCGCGAGGACATCGCCACCATGGCGGAGGACCTGACCCGGCGCGGCGAGATCCCCGACGTGGTGCTCTACCACGCGAGCGTGCCCGGGCACCACGTCGCGGACCTCCTCGGCGTGCCGGGCGTGCTGATGTGCCCGCAGGCGTACTGGGTGCCGACCGGGACGTTTCCCGATCCGTCGTTCCCGTTCCGGGTGCCGGCGGTCCTCAACCGCGCCACGTTCTTCGCCAGCCGCGCCATCCTCTGGACGTACGCCGGGGGCAGCTCCGCCTGGCGCCGACGGCGGCTGGGCCTGGCGCGCCGCCCGTACGGGAAGCTGCGGCAGGCGGACGGGTCGCCGACGACGGTGCTCAACGCGTTCAGCGAGTGCCTGCTGCCGGCCGGCACCGAGTATCCGCCGCAGGTGCACACGACCGGATTCTGGACGCTGCCGCTGTCCGACGGCTGGCGACCCGACGCGGCGCTGGCGGAGTTCCTGCGCGCGGGACCCCCACCCGTGTACGTCGGCTTCGCCAGCTCGGTGACCGCCGACCCGGCGGCGCTCGGCCGGCTCGTCGGGCGCGCCGTCCGGGCCGCGGGCGTACGCGCGGTCGTGGTGGGCGGCTGGACCGGGCTGCGGCCGGACGACCTGGGGCCGGAGGTCTGCCTGGTCGACGACGTGCCGTTCGACTGGCTGTTCCCGCGGGTGTCCGCGGTCATCCACCACGGCGGCCTGGGCACGCTCGCGACCGCGCTGGCCACCGGCCGTCCGCAGGTCGTGTGCCCGTCCTTTCCGGACCAGTGGTTCAACGCCCGCCGGCTGCACGAGCTGGGCGTGGCGCCGGCGCCGCTGGCGCGGCGACGGCTGACCGAGGAGGGCCTGACGACCGCGCTGCGCCAGGTACGACAGGACCGCGGGTTCGCCGACCGGGCGGCCGAACTCGGCGTACGGATCGGCGCCGAACGGGGCGCCGACGCGGCGGTCGCCGTACTCGAACGGCTGACGCGGGGGGAACTGCTGTCCACGGCGTGAGGCCGGGACAGACGAGGAACACGACTGGAGTGACGGTGAAGGGAATCGTTCTCGCGGGCGGCACGGGGAGCCGGCTTCATCCGGTGACGCTGTCCGTGTCCAAACAGCTGGTGCCCGTCTACAACAAGCCGATGATCTACTACCCGCTGTCCGTGCTGATGCTGGCCGGGGTGACCGACATCCTGGTCATCACCACGCCGCAGGATCTCGGCCAGTTCCGGCGGCTGCTCGGCGACGGCGGCGCATGGGGGCTGCGGCTGACGTACGCGACGCAGTCCCGGCCGCGGGGCATCGCCGACGCGCTGATCGTCGGCGCCGACCACGTGGCCGGAGGGCCGGTGGCACTGGTGCTGGGCGACAACATCTTCCACGGCCCGGGCATGTCCCGGCTGCTGCGGGAGGCCGCCGCGGCGCTGACCGGCGCCGTGCTGTTCGGCTACCCGGTCGCCGACCCGCAGCGGTACGGGATCGCCGAGCTGGACGCCGACGGCGGCCTGCGCAAGCTGGTCGAGAAGCCGGCCCACCCCACGTCCAACCTCGCCGTCACCGGCCTCTACCTGTACGACGGGCACGCCTGCGAGTACGCCCGCGAGCTGCGGCCGTCGGCGCGCGGCGAGCTGGAGATCACCGACCTCAACCGGCGGTACCTGGAGCTGGGTCAGGCCCGGATCGTCAACCTGGGCCGCGGGTTCGCCTGGCTCGACACCGGTACGCACGAGTCGCTGCTCGCCGCCGGCGAGTACGTGCGGACGTTGGAGGAGCGGCAGGGCATCCGGATCGCGTGCCTGGAGGAGGTGGCGCTGCGCATGGGCTTCATCGGCGCCGACCAGTGCTACCGGCTGGGCGAGCAGCTCGGCCGCACCGCGTACGGCAGGTACGTGATGGACGTGGCGCGGACGGCGGACCGCACCGAGTTGCACCGGGTGGTCCGATGAGGATCCTGGTGACCGGCGGCGCCGGCTTCATCGGCTCCGCGTACGTGCGGAACCTGCTCGAAGGCCGGCTGCCGGCGACGACGCCGACCACGCTGACCGTGCTGGACAGCTTCACGTACGCCGGCAACGCCGCGAACCTCGGCCCGGTCGCCGACGACCCGCGGCTGCGCGTCGTGACCGGCGACATCGCCGACCCGGACGCGGTCGCCGACGTCATGCCCGGCACCGACGTCGTCGTGCACTTCGCGGCGGAGTCCCATGTGGACAGATCGATCGCCGGTTCCGCGGAGTTCGTCCGTACCAACGTGGTCGGCACGCACTGCCTGCTGGGCGCGGCACTCGACGCGGGCGTACGACGGTTCGTGCACGTGTCCACCGACGAGGTGTACGGGTCGATCGAGCGCGGGTCGTGGCCGGAGACGCACCCGCTCGCCCCCAACTCGCCGTACGCGGCGTCGAAGGCGGCGGCCGACCTGATCGCCCGGTCGTACCACGTGACGCACGGGCTGCCGGTCCTCGTCACCCGGTGCTCGAACACCTACGGCCCCTACCAGCACCCGGAGAAGCTGATACCGCTGGCGATCAGCAGACTGCTCGACGGCGGCACCGTGCCGCTGTACGGCGACGGCCGGCAGGTACGGGAGTGGCTGCACGTCGACGACCACTGTCGCGGCATCGCCCTGGTCGCCGAGCGCGGCCGGCCCGGCGAGGTCTACAACGTCGGCGGCGGGACACCGCTCGCCAACCGGGACCTGATCGCCCGGCTGCTGGCCGCGACCGGCAGCGGCTGGGCGCAGGTCGCCCACGTGGCCGACCGCAAGGCGCACGATCGCCGGTACGCGCTGGACTACCGCAAGATCGGCCGGCTCGGCTACCGGCCGGAGGTCGGCTTCGACGACGGGCTCGCCGACACCGTCGCCTGGTACGCGCGCCACCGGTCGTGGTGGGAGCCGCTCCGGCCGGCCGCCGCGCCGGGACGACCGGGGTGACCCGGCGGCCGGCGGCGGCCCTGTCGGGACTGGTCCTCGCCGTCTTCGTGGCGGGCCTGTCCAGCACGATCGTGGCGAACGCGCTGCCCCGGATCGTCGCCGGCCTCTCCGGCACGAGCGCCGGGTACACGTGGATCGTCACGTCGTCGCTGCTGGCCGCGACCGCGAGCGGGCCGGTCTGGGGCAAGCTCGCCGACCGTACGCGGCGGAAACCGTTGGTACAGGCGGCGATCGGGCTGCTGGGCCTCGGCATGGCGCTCGCCGGCCTCGCCCCGAACGTCGGCGTCCTGATCGGCCTGCGCGTCGTGGAGGGGATCGGCGCGGGCGGCCTGGTGTCACTCGCGCAGACCGTGCTCGCGACCCTCGTACCGCCGCGCGAGCGGGCCCGGCACATGGCGTACTTCACGGCGGCGGGCGCGGTCGCCGCGATCGGCGCGCCGCCGCTCGGCGGACTGCTCGTCGCGACACCGGTCGTCGGCTGGCGCGCCTGCTTCTGGGCGGGCGTACCGGCAGCCGTGCTCGCACTCGTCCTGGTCCAGCGCACCCTGCACGTACCCGAGACGGTGCGGCGGGGCCGCGTCGACTGGTACGGCGCGCTGTTCATCCCCGGCGGCATCGCCGTCAGCCTGATCTGGCTCAGCTTCGCCGGCGTCGCGTACCCGTGGGTGTCGTGGCGCAGCGCCGCGCTCCTCGCGACGAGCCTCGCGCTCGTCGCCCTCGCCGTCCGCGTCGAACGCCGCGGCCGGGATCCGATCGTGCCGCCCCGCCTGCTGCGCACGCGAACCATGGCGCTGTCGGTGCTCGCCTGGGTGGCGATCGGGGTACCGATGATCGGCGCCCCGGTGTTCCTCGCCCGCTACTTCCAGACCGCACGCGGGTACGACCCGGCCACGTCCGGCGCGCTGACCGTACCGATGGTGCTGGCGACGGTCGCCACGACCGTGCTGTGCGGCCGGCTCGTCCGCCGCACCGGTCGGTGCCGGCCGCCGCTGGTCGCGGGTACCGCCGGGGTCGTGGCCGCGCTCGCCCTGCTCGGCACGATCGACTCCTCGACGCCGCTGGTCCTGGTCGGCGGCTACCTGGTGCTGCTCGGGTCGGGCATCGGGGCGAGCAGCCAGAACCTCGTCGTCCTCGCGCAGAACGCGCTGCACCCCCGGGACCTCGGCGCCGGTACGGCCACGCTCACGTTCTTCCACCTGCTGGGCGGGGCGGCCGGACTCTCCGTGCTGGGTACCGTCTTCGCCGCGCTCACCGCCGGGTCGACCGGCGCCGCCGCGGCCACCGCGGTCGTGTTCGC
>DASXWQ010000097.1:0-2335 GCA_036503555.1 Actinocatenispora sp. | reverse complement strand
GGCCGGGGTGATTACGGTGCCCGAGATCTGCAGCTGGTCCTGGTCCCGCAGCACGCCGTCGCGGTAGATCTTCGTGTAGCCGTAGGGGTATTCGGCGCTCTTGTCGGCGGAATCGATGACCAGGACGTAGTGGATCCACTGGCCGGCGACCACCGCGTCCTGGAAGTACGAGCCGGCGCCGAGGCCGCCGTCGAGGTTGAAGGCGTAGCCCGAGATGCGGTTGGGCCGGTTTTCGGTGTTGGTCTTCGAGTACATCCGGGCAACGTACTCGTGCTGCCCGGTCTCGCCCTTGCCCATCCAGTGGACGTACCCGGAGCTCTGGCTGTGCGGGAACTCCAGGGTGTCGGGCCGCATCCACGCTTCGAGGGTGAACCGGCCGGTGGTGGCCGGGCTCAGCGCGGGGGTGTCGGCGACTTCGAGGTAGCCGGTGGCGCCGTCGAAGTCGGTCGCGGGGTCGCCGTCGGGCAGCGTGGTCCGCGAGCGCGTGCCGGAGTAGGTGCCGGTGAGGCCGTGGCCGCTGCGGTCGGTCTCGTGCCCGGCGCCGTCCATGCGCCAGTAGGCAACGGGGTGGTCGGCGAGGACGGTCGCGTCGTAGCCGCAGTTCGCGGCTTCGGCGACGGCTCCGGTGGCGGGGACGAGCGCGGCGGCCAGCGTGATCGCCGCGGCGAGGCGAAGGGGACGTGGTGAGCCCATCTGACACCTGCTTCGGGTAGGGGAGCGGGTCATCTCGCGGCCGGTGAGCCGAGCCGGGAGAGTTCGAGGGTGGCGAGGTCGAGTCCGTGCCGCAGGCGGCGGTTGGCGGCCCAGCCGGGGGCCAGCCGGTCGAGGGCGGTGTCCGGATCTTCGCCCGTGTAGGCCAGCCAGGCCGTCACGACGCGCAGGGCCGGGCCAGGGTCGGCCCCGGCTTCAAGGAGTTCGGTGACCAGCGGGACGACGCGTTCGCGCAGCTTGTGCTCGGCGTCCTGGGCGATCTGCGCGAGCGAGTGCCGGATCCGGCCGTTGGCGAACCGGGCGCGCAGCCGCTCGCGGTAGGCGGCCGCGTCCGGCACGCCCGGCGACGCCACCGCCCAGAATTCGTCGGTGAGCCGGGCGAGTTCGGGGTCGGCGATGGCCTCGGCGACGGTTTCGTGTCCGCGGGCTGGGCCCGCCAAGGCCAGGAAGAGGTGGGCGCCGTTGAGCAGCCGCAGCTTGCGCCGCTCGAACGGGCGGATGTCGTCGACGATCACCGCGCCCGCTCGCTCCCAGTCCGGGCGGCCCGCCGGGAACTCGCCCGCGAGGACCCATTCGGAAAACGGCTCGGTGACCACGGGCGCCCGGTCGGCCCACCCGGTCGCCGCGGCCACCAGGTCGACGTCGGCGGGTGTGGCGGCGGGCGTGATGCGGTCGGAGACGGTGTCGACGAACGAGACGTGGTCGGTCATCCAGGCGACCAGGTCTCTGTCCACTTCGGATGCCGAGGCCATCAGCGCCGAGCGGATCCGCGCGCCGTTGGCCATGACGTTGTCGCACGGCACGACGGCGATGGGACCGGCGCCGGAGCGTCGGCGGGCGTCGAGCGCGCGCAGCAGCCGGGCCGGTGCCGTACGGCTCTCGCGCGTCGCGGCGACGTACCCCGCTTCGGTGATCGTCAGCGTGACCACCGCGACGCGGGGGTCGGCCACCAGCCGGTCGAGTTCCGCCGTCCGGTCCGCACCATAGGTGGCCACGAGCGCGGTCATCCGGTGGAACGCGTCGGCGTCCGGTCCGCGTTCGACGAGCGTGTAGACGTTGTCCTGCGCCGACAACGTTCCAGCCAGCCGCGCCGACCGGCCCCCGAAAGCAGCGATGCCCCAGGATGGGTCGCTGTGTTGTGTGTACGCCACCTGGTGCGCCCGGTGGAAGGCGCCGAGTCCGATGTGGACGATCCGCACGGGTGGGCGCTCAGTCGAGCCAGTCATCGCGGTGCTCCCTCACGAACTTCTCGTCGAACAGGTCCGGAAAGCGATCCCGGGCCCGCTCGATCAGCTCCGCTTGGCCCGGCGACAGCTGTTCGGCGCCCAGGCACCGCGATGAGCCGAGAAGTCCTTGCTGGCGCAGGACTTCGTTCACGCCCGCGACGCAGCCCGCGAAGCCGTGGGCGACGTCGAAGACGGCCGCGTTCACCTCGACGAGGTCGGCGCCCGTTGCCAGGACGTCCGCGTCGACCGGCCCGGTGGCGCGGCGGCGCAGCTCGACGGCCGCCTTCGTGCCGACCGCCCACTGCCCGAGCAGCCCGCCGGACACGCGCAAGGTCCGGCCGTTGCCGCGGTAGGGCGTGACGAGGTCGGCGACGATCGCGTCGTCGTTGCCGGTGAGC
>DASXWQ010000096.1:0-25537 GCA_036503555.1 Actinocatenispora sp. | reverse complement strand
CCACCGCTGATCCGGACCACCGCCGCGTCGTCGCCGTCGTCGAGCCCGACCACGAGCGTGGCCGCCGGGTCGGCGGGGCCGGTCGCGGTGAGACCGGCGACGACGTCCTCGAGCTCGCCGGGCGGGATCTTGCAGGCGCAGCCGCCGCCGTGCGCGTACCCCGTCAACCGGTAGGCATCCACCGGCCCAGCCTACGGCGCGGATAGGATGCGGCCGTGGCGTGGGAGGCGTACCCGGCCTGGTGACCGGCGCGGTCTTCAACACCGTTGAGCCCGAGCATCTCGGGCTGGCGGGTTCGATTCCCGTCCGCCTCCGCCACACTCCCGCGAACGGCCCGGGCTAGCGCTGCCGGTCCCGGCGCCGACGGCGGTGCGGGCGGAACACGGCGACCGGGATGGCGATGCCGAGTACGAAGCCGAAGTCGTACCAGCCGCCGTTGTTGTGCACGTCGTAGATGCTCACCTGGTCGGTGAACAACGACACGACGAACGTGATCGGCAGGATGATCCCCTGCCACAGTCCGGCCCAGAAACCCGCCGTGTGTCCGGTCGCGACGTTGGCGACGTTGTTCGGTCCGGCGGCGCCGGCGCAGGCGGTCAGGGCCGTCAGGGCCACGACGCCGATCACCACGGCGAGACGGGTACGAGGTCGGGGCGCAGGCATCTGGATCTCCCCCTCAGCGACGGCGCCGCCGTCCGCACCACGCGCCCGGCGGCGCCGCGAAGATCGTTCCGGTCAGTATGCGGCGCCGTCCGCCGGGTGGAACAGGGCCGCGGGTACCGACCGGCGCCGCCGTCCGTACCAGGCGACGGCCGCCGGATTCGGACGCGTTGTCCCGTTGCCGCCCGTGAAGCCGTTCGGGGCTACTCGCCCCACCGTCGCGGTCGGCGAGCGTCGCCGGGCCGAGCAGTCCGTCCGCTGACCGGCTCACCGTCGTACCCCGCGAGCGGCCTCGGCGGCTACCGGGCCGGGCCGGCCCAGGTGACCGGGAGCTCGTGGACGCCGTAGATGTTCATGTCGGTGCGGAGCCTGACCTCACTCGCGGGGATCGCGAGCTGGAGCGTCGGGAAGCGACGCAGCAGCCCGGCGAACCCGGCGCGCATCTCGATCCGCGCCAGCTGCTGGCCGAGGCACTGGTGTACGCCGTGGCCGAAGGACAGGTGGCCGCGGGCCTTGCGGTGGATGTCCAGCGTGTCCGGGTCGTCGAAGCGCTTCGGGTCCCGGTTCGCGGCGAGCAGCGAGACGATGACCGTCGAGCCGGCGGGGATGGTCTCGCCGCAGAGCTCGATGTCCTCGCTGGCGTACCGGAAGAAGATGTCGGCGATGGACAGGTAGCGGAGGAGCTCCTCGACGGCGCCGGGCATCAGCTCCGGGTCGGCGCGCAGCTCGGCCCGCTGCTGGGGGTGCTCCAGCAGCGCGAAGGTACCGAGGCTCAGCATGTTCGCGGTGGTCTCGTGGCCGGCGAGCAACAGCAGGAACGCGATGCCCGTCAGTTCCTCGATACTGAGGTCGTCCTGGCTCGCCAGGTCGGACAGCAGGTCGTCCACGGGCTCGGCGCGCTTGCGCGTCACCAGCTCGGCCAGGTAGGTGGTCAGGCCCGTGTACGCGGCGATCTTCGTCTCCAGCTCCTGGTCCCGGAGCATGAACTGCGCGGCGTTCGCCTGGAACTCGTCCCGGTCCGCATACGGCACGCCGAGCAGCTCGCAGATCACCAGCGACGGCACCGGCAGCGCGAACTCCCGCACCAGGTCGACCGGCGGCGTCAGGAGCGCCAGGTGGTCGAGCTGCCGCTCGGTGACGGCGACGATCTGCTCCTCGAGCTGCTTCATCCGCCGTACGGTGAACGCGCCGGTGAGCCGTCGCCGCAGCCGGCTGTGGTCCGGCGGGTCCATGGCGATGAACAGCCCCGGGACCTGCGGCGACGGTTCGGTGGCGGCGGGCATGCCGGGCGTCTCGTACGGCATGTGCAGCACGCCGAGGTCCTGGCGGGAGCTGAAGCGGGTGTCTGCCATGAGCTGGCGTACCGCCTCGTAGCCGGTGACGAGCCAGCCCGCGTGACCGTCGGGGAACACCAGCGGACTGACCGGGCGCGCGTCACGCAGGCGGGTGACCTCGCTCGGCGGGTCGAACGGCCCCGCGTCGCGCTCCATCGGCAGCCCGCGCGGTACGGAAACGGTGTCGCTCATGCCAGCTCCTCGCTTCGCGCCGAGCCGGCATGGGGCACACACGCATCGACCTGGTGATTCGCTCGCTCACGCGCGCTCATGGGATGTCCTCTCGTGACGGTTCCTGCGACCAGCCTCGCCGGAGGATCTGACACCCGACTGACACGGCCCTGACACCGGTACCGTCGGGCGCGGGTCAGCGCTCCTCGATGAGCTTCCAGAGGTGCGCGGCGAGGTCGAGCGCGTGGGCCGGGTCCGTCGCCAGGTAGTGCAGGTCGACGAACACCCCGTCCATCCCCGCGGTACGCGCGGCGGCGACGTGGCGGGCCACGTCGGCCAGGTCGGTACCGGCCGGCGGGTTGACGCGCAGCTCGCGCCGGAGGCCGTCGGGGTCCCGTCCGGCGTCCTCGGCGGCGACGCGGATGGTGTCCCACATCGACGTGAGCACGGCCGGCGGCACCGGTACGGCGAGCCAGCCCGCGGCGCGCCGGCCGACCCGGCGCAGCGCGGCGGGGCTGGTGCCGCCGAGCAGTACCGGTGGGTGCGGCTGCTGGGTGGGGCGCAGGTCGAGCCGGGCGGGCGGGATCCGCCAGGTGGCGCCGGAGTGCTCGACCGGGTTGGTGGTCCACATGGTGGTCAGCGCGTCGAGCATCTCGTCGAGCAGCGCGCCGCGGCGCTCCCACGGCGTGTTCGTCGACGCGTACTCGTCCCGCAGCCAGCCGATGCCGAGGCCGACGTCCAGCCGGCCGCCGGAGAGCTGGTCGAGCGACGTGAGCGAGCGGCCGAGCAGCAGCGGCGTGTGCCACGGCGCGTTGAGCGTGCTGGTGCCGAGCCGGGCGGTACGGGTCACGGTGGCCGCGGCGGACAGCACGACCAGCGGGTCGAGGAACGCGGTGAACTCCGGCGGGTACGGCCGGTCCGGGGTGAACCCCGGGTAGATGTCGCTCGGTTCGAGCGGGGTGAGGATGCGATCGCCCACCCAGAACGACCCGTACCCCAGGGTCTCGGCCTCGCGGGCGAACGAGGCGACCTCGTCCGCCCGGCACAGCGGTCCGTACTGGGGCAACGACAAACCGATCCGCATCTCGCGCGTGCTCCTCAACTGTCCGTCCTGGACTGTCTACTGTGGACGCTGGCCGGCGTTCTCCAGCCGGGCCAGTACCTGACCGACGAGCGTGGTCAGGACGTACTTGGTGGACTCCCGGTTCCGGGCGTCGCACAACACCACCGGTACCGCCGGCGGCAGCGCCAGCGCGTCGGCCACCTCCTCGGCGAGGTACCGCGGTGCGCCGTCGAAGCAGTTGACGGCGAGGACGAACGGCATGCTGCGCCGTTCGAAGTAGTCCACCGCGGCGAACGAGTCGGGCAGCCGGCGAGTGTCCGCGAGTACGACGGCGCCGAGCGCGCCGCGGGACAGCTCGTCCCACATGAACCAGAACCGCTCCTGGCCCGGCGTACCGAAGAGGTAGAGGGTGAGCCGGGGGGTGATGGCGATCCGCCCGAAGTCCATCGCGACGGTGGTGGTGCGCTTGGCCTCCACACCGGAGACGGAGTCGACGCCGACGGAGAGCGACGACAGCTGCTCCTCGGTCTTCAGCGGGCGTACCTCGCTGATCGAGCCGACCATCGTCGTCTTCCCGCTGCCGAACCCGCCCGCGATGAGGATCTTGAGCGGGATCGGATCCGGCTCAGACCCCACCGGGTCAGAGGTTGTGAAGGCCATGGAGCAGTTCCTCCAGAAGCGGTGCGTTGGGGTGCAACGCAGCCTGGTTCGGCAGACGGATCGTGATCAGCTGGTCCGCGTCGAGGTCGGCCAGCAGGACATGCAGCACACCGATCGGCAGGTCGAGATCGGCACTGATCTCGACGACGGCGCGGGGGCGCCGGCACAACCGCAGGATCGCCAGGTGCTCGGGTCCCAGCCGGGCGTCCGTCGGCGGACGTGACTCCGTCACCACGACGCTGAGCAGGTCGAGCCCGGTGGGCGCGCCGTGCGTGCGCCCGCGCGTCACCCCGTACAGGCGGACGAGCGGGCCGGCCTCCTGGTCGAGCCACTCACCACCGTCAGGTGACTCGTGACGTGCCACGACGCATCACCCGGTCCCGAACAGACCGGCCTCGTGCCGCGGACGTGTCGTCATGTGCTCGCCCATCCGGCGCACCAGCATCGACATCTCGTACGCGACGAGGCCGGCGTCGGCGCCCTGCGCCGCCAGAACCGCCAGCCGGGCACCCTCGCCGGCCGCCGTGACGAACAGGAACCCGCGGGTCAGGTCCACCACCGTCTGCCGTACGTCGCCGCAGTCGAACGTCTCCCCGGCACCCGCGGCGAGGCTCTGGAACCCGGACGCGATGGCGGCCAGGTGGTCGGCGTCGTTGCGCGCCAGCCCGGCCGTGCTGGCGATCATGATGCCGTCGCTCGACAGGATCACCGCGTGCCGTACGTCCGGCACCTTCTCGGCGAAGCTGTCCAGTAACCAGGCGAGGCCACCAGAACGCGGATCTGGGTCAGTCATTCCGGTCACGCTCCTGCGCAGAGGTGGTACGTCGGTGATCGATGTCGGGCCGTTCGCCGGCCCAACCCTGCTGAATCGCGGACATCATCGCGCGCGCCTCCTCCGGCGAGCGCGCCGTCTCGGGTGCGGCGGCGTCCTGGTCGCCGTTGCGGGAGCCGCGCAGCCCGGGCGCCAGGTTCGCCTGCCTGGCCCGCCGCGGCAGCTTCGGCCGGTTCGGGTCGGGCCGGACGGTGAGCGGGTTCTGCGGCGACGGCAGCGCGCCGATGCTGGGCATGCCGCTCTCCCCCCACCCCGGTACCTGCGGCCCCAGGTTCGCTCCCGGCGTACGCCTCGGGTACTGGACGGGGTCGGCCGCCCGGTGCCGGGGCGCCGCCGGTGGCGGGCCGGACCGTTCGTCGATCGCCGGCATGATGACGGTCGACGCCTCGGCCGTCGTCGGCGAGGCGAACCAGTCGGACGCGCTGCTGGGCCGGTACCCGTTCGCCGGCACGGGCGCCTCCGGAGTGCGGGCCGGCCGATGCTCGCCGCCCGGCACCGGCACCGGCTCGGGCGGTACGACCCGCTCGGGCTCGGGCGGCGCCGCGAACCGTTCCGGCTCCCGGGGTGCGGGCGGCTCCGGCCGCGGCGCGACCGGCGGTTCGCCGGCCGGTGCCACACCGACCTGGCTGTCCAACAGCGACGGCGGCATCAGCACGACCGCCGAGGTCCCGCCGTACGGCGAGGGCCGCAGCGAGACGGAGATGCCGCGCCGGGTCGCCAGCCGCCCGACCACGAACAGGCCGAGCTGCGTGGCGTCCGTCAGGTCGAACTCGGGCGGGTCGGTGAGCTGCTGGTTGAGCTGCGCCATCGTCTCGGCGCTCATGCTGACGCCGGCGTCCTCGACCTCGACGACGAGACCGTTCGCCGCCCGGATGCCGCGCACCTGGACGGGCGCGTCGGCCGGCGAGTAGAGCGCGGCGTTCTCGATCAGCTCCGCGAGCAGGTGGATCACGTCGGCGACGGCCGCGCCGACGATGCTCTCCGTCGGCAGCGGGTACACCGTCACCCGTGGGTAGTCCTCGATCTCGGTGACGGCGGAACGCACCACGTCGAGCACCGGCACGGGGCTGCTCCAGCCGCGACCGGGCGTACCGCCGGACAGGATGATGAGGCTCTCCGCGTGGCGACGCATGCGGGTCGCCAGGTGGTCGAGGGTGAACAGCGCGGAGAGCTGGTCCGGGTCGGCGCTCTTGCGTTCCAGCTCGTCGAGCTGCTTGAGCTGGCGGTGCAGCAGCGCCTGGTTGCGGCGGGACAGGTTCACGAACACCCGGGAGACGCCCTGCCGCAGCCGCGACTCGCCGGCCGCGGAGTCGACCGCGACGCGGTGCACCCGGTCGAACGAGCCGCCGAGGTCGTCCAGCTCCCGGGTACGCAGCCGGGCTCCGATCTCGGACGGGACCAGCTCGGCGCTCTCCGCGCCGGCGCGGAGGCTGCGTACCAGGTTGGGCAGGTCGACGGTCGCGGTCTGGTCCATCCTGTTGCGCAGCACGGTGATCTCGCGGATCAGGCCGCGGCCGACGCGTACCGAGACGATGACGAGGGCGACGAGGCCGATCAGGCCGATGCCGGTGGCCACGCCGGCCCGAATGAGGATCTGGGTGGCGACCGGCTTCGCCGACTCGCCGAGGCTGAGCGCCGTGTTCAGCTCCAGCGCGTGCAGTTGCTTCAGCAGCGCCCCGTACGCGGCGTCCCACTCCGCCGAGCGGACCGTGATGGCGTGGCCGGGCGCGGTGTCGACGACCTTGCGTTCGAGCGACTGAAGAGTCGCCATCTGCCTGCTGTCCGCGAGCTTCGTGTACTCCGTGGCGGTGGCGGCCGGCAGGTTGGGCACCGCCGTGGCGTACGACCCCTTGACGGCGCCGATCGCCTGCGACAGGTCGTACCGTTCGTCGGCGGTCATCCGTCCGGCGGTGATCGCCGCCGAGATGCGCGCGTCGACCTCGTCCAGCACACTCCGGGACCGGGTCAGGCGGGACAGCCCCTCACCCTGCGACTGGAGATCGGAGTCGCCGCCGTTCTGGCTGGTGATCGAGAGGAGCATCCGCAGGCCGCTCTCGATGGCCGCCCCGTAGTACGTGTACACGTCGTCCGGCGTGGCGGTGCCCACGTCGACGTCGGAGCGCTGCCGGCCGAGCTTGTCGAGCTGACCGAGCAGGACCGGCAGGACCGCCTCGGACTGTGCCGTCCCGACGTCGTGCACGCCCTGCACCCCGGTGGTCCGGACCACGCCGGCGGCCTTGTCGGTCGCCGCGCGCGCCTTGACCAGCGCGGCCTTGCCGGCCGACCGGTCCGCGAGGTACACGACCGTCGCCTTCCGTTCGACACTCAGCGCGGTGTCGAGGCTGTCGGCCGGTACGCCGATCTCGAAGTGGCGGTTCTCGACCTGGTTGAGCGTCAGCGCGCCGGGCACGGTGAGGTACATCGCGTACCCCCACAGCGGTGTCAGCGCGGCGAATGTCACCAGCACCAGCGTGCTGATCCGGAAACGTACTGAGCGGCGTCGAGTGGTCATCGTGCTCCCGCCGCTATTCGCTGAGTACGGGGCGGTTGCCGCGGATGGTGCCGCGCGGATCCTGGCGCCGTTTCACGTCCTGGAGCCGGGCGAGCGTCGCGGCCGGGAACGCGTGCCGCGGCCGGTGCTCGTACCCCAGCATGTTGCACTGCGTGCTGCCGTCCAGGTACGCGGAGAACTCACGCTCCAGACTCGCCCAGTGCTCCCGCACCAGCTCCGGTACGCCCGGCGCCATCGGCATCCCGAACGCGAGCAGCAGGTACGGGTGGGTGATGGCGCCGGCCGCGCCGCCGCAGTCGACCGCGAACGCGCCGCCCAGGTGCCGCAGACACATGATCAGCGGCGAGCCGCTGGCCGGGCCGGTCAGCTTGGCGAGGCCGGTGACGAACGCGCCGTCCACCTCCGACACGAGCTTCGCCCAGTCCATCGCCGGCCGCGGGTGGTCGCCCTCGCCCGCGACCAGCGGCAGCGTCGACGGCTGCACGGACCCGGTGGTGTCGAGGACCGGGTCGGGCACCGCCCGCAGGTCGGTCAGGTACGTCTCGGCGTCCTCGGCCGCACCGAGATACGTGAAGTTCACGGTGATGAAGGACTGGCCGCGCATCTCCGGCGGCAGGCCGTTGACGTCGGGCCAGGTACCCCACCACACCCAGAGCGTCAGCGCCTCCGGCGCGGTCGCCGTGACCGCCGCGTACGCCGAGAGCACCTCCTCGGTACGCGCGCCGGGCCAGTGCAGCGCCCCGCCGTACAGCCGGTCGCACTCGAACACGGTGAACTCGACCGCGGTGACGACGGCGAAGTCGCCGCCGCCTCCGCGCAGCGCCCAGAACAGCTCGGCGTCGGTGTCCGCGTCGACGGTGCGGGCGGTGCCCGTCGCGTCGACCACGTCGTACGAGACGACGCTGCCCGCGGCGAGGCCGTGCGCACGGCTGAACCACGACATCCCGCCGCCCAGCAGGTATCCGACGACGCTCACGTCGCCGTTGCTGCCGACGTCGGGCATCAGTCCGGTGCCGTCCAGCTCGTTCAGGACGGCCTGCCACCTGACGCCGGCGCCGGCCCGGACGCGCCGGGCCGCGCGGTCCACGACGACCTCGTCCAACGCGCCGGTACGCAGCAGGATCGTGCCCTCCTGCGCCGCGGTCGGGGCGTGCCCGCCGGGCTGCGCGGCGACCGGCACGCCGGCCTCGGCGGCGAACCGGACCAGCGCCTCGACGTCGGCGACATCGCGCGCCGCGACCACCGCTAATGGTTGCTGTTCGTAAAAGCGGTTCCAGGCGACTCGCGCATCGTCCCAGTCGGGATCACCAGGCAGCCAGCAACGGTCGGGAAAGAGCTCACGAAGTGCGGACAGATTGCGGGACGAACCTGCCGCGTCGGTGGAACCGCTGGTCAACACGGCTGGATCCTATGGTTCGTCGGAAGCGATGACAATGACTTCCGTCGTCGCCCGGCGAACAAACACGCTCCGGAAATGGCGCCAACACGGGTAGCGATCACCTCGCGGAAATACCGAACGCGGCACCAATGCAGTCCGACCAATTGTTGAACGGGGCACCGCGACGCCTATTTCCCGGCACGTGAGACCGACGCCGTTCAGTCGACGCGGACCGGCAGTGCGCGCAGACCGCTGAGCAGCAGGCCGGGCGGTCGCGCCGGCTCGACGTCCGGGTCGGCGAGCCGCAGCCGCGGCACCCGGTCGAGCAACGTGTCCAGGGCGATCCGCCCCTCCAGCCGCGCCAGCGGTGCGCCGAGACAGTGGTGGATGCCGTGCCCGAAGGCGAGATGCCGCGGGTCGTCGCGGTCCGGGTCGAACCGGGCCGGCTGTTCGTACCGGCGCGGATCGCGGTTCGCCGCCGCGAGCCCGAGGACGACGACCTCGCCCGCGGGGATGGTCACGTCGCCGATGCGTACCGGTGCGGTGGTCAGCGACGGCATCGCCACCTGCGCCGGGCCGTCCTGGCGGAGCAGTTCCTCGATGGCGCCGGGGATCCGCGCCGGATCGGCGCGCAGCGCGGCCAGCGCCCCCGGCTCGGCCAGCAGCCGGTACGTGCCCAGCGCGATCAGCCCGACGGTCGTCTCGTGCCCGGCCGCGAGCAGCAGGAACACCGTCGAGGTCAGCTCGTCGGCGGACAGCCGGTCGCCGTCGGAGTGCACCGCGACCAGCCCGGAGAGCAGGTCGTCGGCCGGCTCGGCGGTCCGCGCCGCGATCAGGCCGCGCAGGTAGTCGACCATCTCACCGACGGCCGGGACGAACACGTCCGCCGGGTACGCCGGCCCGTACGTCACGATCGACGACCAGTGCCGGAACGCCGCCCGATCCGCGGGCGGTACGCCGACGAGGTCGGCGATCACCGTGATCGGCAGCGGGTACGCGAACGCCTCGACCAGGTCGACCGGCGTGCCGTCGGCGCCGGCCGCGAGCAGGTCGTCGGCGAGACCGGCGGCCAGCGCGGTGATCCGCGGTGCCAGGCCCTCGACCCGGCGGCGGGTGAACGCCGCCGACACGAGCCGCCGCAGCCGGGTGTGGTCCGGCGGGTTGGCGACGAGCATGTGCGAGTTCATCGCGGCGGCAAGCCGGGCCGGCAGCACGTCGCGGTGCGGCACCTCGCCGCTGGACCGCACCACGTGCGGGTTCGCCAGCAGCTCCCGCACCTCCGCGTACCCGCTGACGAACCAGACGCCGACGCCGGTGAACAGCGTCGTGCGCACCACCGGGCCGCCCGCCGCCAGCCGCTCGTACGCGGCGAACCGCGCGGTGCCGGTCGTCTCGGTGAACGGCGACGGGTCCGCGGTCTCCTCGGGACTCGTCACCGGACCGCCGCGTGGACCATGTCGGACAGCCGCTGCAGCCGCTCGTACGACCGGGTCTCCTCCATCAGCCCCGCCGACAGGAACGTGAACGTCACGTCGCTGTCCGGGTCCACCCAGAACATCGTCGAGCCGGCGCCGAGCCCGCCGAACGTCCGCGGTGAGGCGAGCGAACCGAACGGCATCGGGTAGACACCGCTGCCGCGTACCCAGAAACCCATGCCCAAGTGCGCCGGGAAGTCGGGCCAGCCACGCAGTCCCTTGGCGTACACGAAGAGCTGGTTGATCTCGTCGCCGGTCTGGATCGTCGACGCCAGCCGCAGGCTCGCCGGGCTGACGACCCGCTGCCCGTCCAGCTCCCCGCCGCGGCGCATCGCCTCCGCGAACCGCGCGATGTCCCGCGCCGTGGTGAGGCAGCCGCCGGCCGGGATCTCCGTCTCCTCGGTCAGCGCCGCGGCCAGGCCCTCCAACGCGTCCGGGTCGAGCAGCCCCGGCGAGCGGTCCCGCGCCACCACCGGCACCCGCCGGTCGGCCAGGTCGGCGCGCAGGCCCAGCGACGTGTCCCGCATCCCCAGCGGTGCGAACACGTCCTCGGCGAGCAGCTGCCGGTACGGTCGCCGGCCGCCGTCGACCAGACGCAACACCTCGGCCAGCACCGAGTGCGCCGCGACCATGCTGTAGTTGACCGTGGTCTGCGGCGTCGACTCCGGCGGCAGCGCCGCGACGGCCGCGGTGACCGCGGTGATGTCACCGATCTGCTCCGGCGGTACCGGCGGGAAGCTCGTCATCAGCCCGGCCCGGTGGACGATCAGGTCGCCCACGGTGATGCGGTCCTTGCCGCACGCGCCGAAGCCGTCGACCACCTCGGCGACCCGCGTGGTCAGCGCCAGCCGGCCCGCCTCGACCGCGCGCAGCGCCGCCACGTTCGTGAAGTGCTTGGCCAGCGACATGCTGAAGAACACGTCGTCGGCGGTCACCGGTCGGCCGGTGGACCGCTCCGCGTACCCGACCCGCTCGTCGAGCACCACCTCACCGCCGCGCGTGACGACCAGCGCCGCCCCGTCGTACCGCTGCGTGTCGATGTCCTTCTCGACCACCCGTACCAGCGCCGCGAGCTGCGCCCGGTCCAGGCCGTGCTCCTCCGATGACGTCACCGTGTCCTCCCCCGTCGATCATGGTCCCGTCGGAGGATAACCGCCGCCGACCAGCCGACCGTCCACTGTGCACAGTCACCGGGTACCGGCCGGCGACGCGACGCCGGCCGGGACGCGCGGTCCCGTTGTCGGTCAGGCGAAGCCGGCGAGCTGGAACGCCAGGGCGCCCAGCACGGCGAGCGGCAGCGCGAGGGCGGCGGCGACCAGGCGGCCACGGGCACCGCGCCCGGCGGCGGCCACGACCGCGGCGGCGAGTACCACCTCGACCGCGGCGACCCAGAAGTCGTCCGCGGACCCGTGGTGCGGCCGTACGACCCGCCGCGCCGCCTCGGCCAGCAGTACCGCGGCCGGCAGCGCCACGCCCAACGCCGCCAGCCGGAACCCGCGCGCCGCGCGCAGGTGCCCGGCGAACCCGAACACACACCCGGCGAGTACCCCGGAGCCGGCCCACAGCAGCCCGAACGACGACACCGCGTTGCCGGCGTCGTCGTGCAGCACCACCGCCGCGGCCAGGTAGTACGTCACGACGGCGACGACGAGCATCGCGACACCGGCGACGACGCACCGTACGGCACCGGCCCGTACCCAGAGGCCGAGGCCGAACGCGGCGAGCGCCCACACCGCCGCCGAGTTGGCGAGATCGGCCCACGGGTACGGCAGGAGGGACTGCCCGGCCAGGTCGAGCACGCCGAGGGCGACGCCCGCGGCGACCGCCACGGCCAGCACGACCGGGATCGCGCGTACGCCCGGCGCGGCGGTGCGGAGCCCGTCCGGCACCGCGGCATCGTCGGCAGCCACGTCCGGCATTGAACCACGTACGGAGAGCGGCACGAATGTCCACCATCTGGAGACCGGACGTCCGCGGCTTTCCGTGCCGGTACCGGGGTCGGCACCATGGCCGGCATCGGCGCCCTACTCCCCCCAGGGGCGACGACCCCCAATCGCCCGCCCGGTGACCCCGGGCGGGCGATCCACGTCCGGGCCGGTGGCGGCGGGTGACTAGGGTTGCCGGACGAGCCAGGGAGGGGAGCCGATGAGCAGCAAGCCGAACGTGCCGTTCGATCGTCGGGACCAGTTGCAGCAAATCCAGAGCGGCCTGCTCGACGGCGAACAGATCATCGCCGTGTACGACGCAGTGGGGGTCGGCACCGGCTTCATCGGCCTGACGGACCGCCGGGTGATCGTCCAGGACAAGTCGTTCGTGGGCAAGCGTGTCGCCATCACGAGCATTCCGTACTCGCGGATCACCAGCGTCAGCGTGGTCAGCAACAAGTCCTGGGCCGGCCAGTTCTTCTCCAGCGGGGCGATCGCCATCCACGCCAGCAACCAGGTGTACGAGGTGGAGATGCGCGGCACCGAGAAGGCGCAGCACGTGCACAACGTCGTGCTGTACTACTCGTCCCGCTGATCCCCGCCGCGTGGCGATGATTTCCGGCGCCGGGTGTCGTCCAAGCTCATGAAGCCGACGAACCTGAACCGAGGAGCACCACCATGCGAAAGATCACCGCGGGCCTGTTCATCTCACTCGACGGCGTCGTACAGGACCCGCAGACCTGGCACTTCCCGTACTTCAACGACGAGATGGGGCGTGCCGTCACCGAGCAGATCGGGTCCGCCGACACGATCCTGATCGGCCGCACGACGTACGAGGGCTTCGCCGGCGCGTGGCCGGAGCGGGAGACGGCGGGCGGCGAGGACGCCGGCATGGCGAAGGCGCTCGGCGACGCCCGCAAGATCGTCGTCACCCGGCAGGACCTGACCTTCACCTGGCGCAACTCGGAGGTGCTGGGCGGCGACCTGGTCGAGGCGGTGACGGCGCTGAAGGCCGAGCCGGGCGGCGACATCGGCATGAGCGGCTCGGTCTCCGTGGTACGCCAGCTGCTCGCCGCCGGCCTGCTCGACGAGCTGCACCTGCTGGTGCACCCGGTCGTACGGCACACCGGGATGCGGCTGTTCGAGGAGGGTGGCGCGCCGCTGCCGTTGACGCTGCTGCGGTCCGAGACGTTCGCCACCGGCGTCGTCTACCTCGTGTACGGCCCGGACACCGCCGCGCCGACCGGCACGTACGAGGACGCGAAGGCGAGCCTGCCGAACGACTGAGCGGCCCTGCTCAGGCCGACGCCACGCCGTTGCCCAGGGACGGCGTGGCGTCGTCGTGTCCGGCCGCGGCGAGGGCCTCGCCCACCGCGGCGGTGAACGCGGCGACGACGGGGCTGTGCCGGCCGGGTACCCAGACGACGGAGGTCAGCCAGGCCAGCCCGGCGCCGTCGAGCGGACGCCAGACCAGGCCGGCCGGCAGCGGCTCGGACGGCGGCGCGTTGAGGTGGATGCCGCGCCCGGCGAGGACGAGACCGAGGACGAAGTGCGGGTTCCGGGCGTGCCGGATGGCTCCGGGCAGGAAGCCCTGGTCGCGACAGATCGTCAGGATGTGGTCGTAGAGGCGCGGGGCCATCGCGCGCGGGAAGATGACCAGCGGCGCACCGGTCAGGTCCCGCAGCCGCACCGGTTCGCCGCCGCCGTCTGACGCGGTACGCCCGGCGAGCGGATGCTCGGCGGGCAGCACGACGCCCAGCTCGCGGCGCGCCACCGGGCCCGACTCCAGGCCGACGGTGTCCGACGGGTGGCGTACGACGCCGGCGTCGAGATCACCGTCCCGCAGCCGGGTCAGCTGCTCGTCGGTGGTCAGTTCGTGCGCTTCGAGCAGCACGTCCGGGACGCGGCGGGTGAACCCGGCCGTCAGCGCCGGCAGGACCGCCGGGTCGGTGTCCGGTGGTACCCCCACGCGGAGCACGCCCGCGTCCCCCGGCCGGATCCGGCGCATCGCGTCGCGCGCGGTGTCCACCCCGGCCAGCACCGGCCGTACGTGCTCCAGCAGCAGCGCACCCGCCTCGGTCAGGCTGACCTGGTGCCGGGTGCGGTCGAACAGCCGTACGCCGAGTTCGCGTTCGAGGTCGCGGATGCGCTGGGACAGCGGCGGCTGGGCCATGTGCAGCCGGCCGGCGGCCCGGCCGAAGTGCAGCTCCTCGGCGAGCACCGCGAAGTAGCGGAGGTGGCGGAGTTCCATCGGCCGACGATATCGCTCCGGTATCACGGAGAGTCGCGATTGATGTTGGCCAGATCACTCCCTGCCCTGCTTGCATGGCTGCTCAACAGCGGGTTCGCCCGCAGACATCCGCTTCCGCCAACGCCGACCGTCACGACGGCTGCGTCGGCGACGCGTACCCGAGAGAAAGGTGGCCCGCGCATGCCCGGTGCCGTGTCCGTCACCCGCCGGCCGATCGAGACCGGCGGTCACGTCGGTGAGATCACGCTGGACCGGCCGGCGAAGCTGAACGCCTGGACGGCTGAGATGCGTGCCGAGCTGGTCGCCGCGCTGCACGACGCGGGCGCCGACGAGGACTGCCGCGCGGTCGTCGTCACGGGCGCCGGGCGGGCGTTCTGCGCCGGGCAGGACCTGGCCGAGACGGCGGCGTTCGATCCCGGCGACCACGCCGCGGCCGAGGCGTGGATCGACGACTTCGGCCGCCTGTACCGGGCGCTGCGCGGCCTGGACAAGCCGACGGTCGCCGCCGTGAACGGCGTGGCCGCCGGCTCGGGGTTCCAGTTCGCGCTGCTGGCCGACCTGCGGATCGGGCACGCCGGCGTCACGATGGGCCAGCCGGAGGTGTCGTCCGGGATCCCGAGCGTGACCGGGATCTGGGCCATGTGGAACATCCTCGGGCGCGCGCGTACGACCGAGTTCGCGCTGACCGGGCGGTTGGTCGACGGCGACGAGGCGTACCGGCTGGGGCTGTTGACGCGGCTGGTACCGGCCGAGGAGGTGCTCGCCGAGGCCCGCGCGGAGGCGAACCGGCTCGCCGCGCTGCCGCCCGGCGGTCTCGCCCTCACCAAGGCCCGGATCCGTGAGCTCGACGAGGCGGACCTGGAGGACGCGCTCGCCGCGGCCAAGAAGGTGCACGCGGCGGCGTACGACACCGGGGAGCCGCAGCGCGAGATGGCCCGGTTCCTCGCCGGCCGGCGCCGCTGAAGGGCCGCGACCATGACGACCACCACGCACACCGACGACGCCTACGGTGGCCTGCTCGCCGGGCACCGCTGGCACGTACCCGAGCGGTACAACATGGCCGCCGACGTCGCCGACCGGCACCCCGGCGACGCGCTCGCACTGATCTTCGAGGACCACACCGGCCGGCACGAGGAGGTGACCTGGCGCGAGGTACGCGACCGGTCACGCCGGGTCGCCGCGCACCTCACCCGCCTCGGCGTACGCAAGGGCGACCGGGTGGCGGTGCTGCTGCCGCAGCGCCCGGACACGCCGGCGACGTACCTCGGGGTGCTGCGGACCGGGGCGGTGCTGGTGACGATGTCGCTGCTGTGGGCCGACGGGCCGATCTCCTACCGGCTCGCCGACTCCGGCGTCACCGTCCTCGTCACCGAGACGGCGTCGCTGCCCCGCACCGACGGCTTCGCCGGCACGGTGGTGAACGTCGACGACCCGGCGATCGCCGCGCTGCCCGCCGAGTACGAGACCGTGGACACCGCGGCCGACGACCCGGCCCTGATCTTCTACACCTCCGGCACCACCGGCACCGCCAAGGGCATCGTGCACGCCCACCGCACCCTGTTGGGGCACAACGAGTTCCGGTACTGCCACGACCTGCGCGCCGGGGACGTCTTCTACGGTGCCGGCGACTGGGCCTGGTCGATGGCGAAACTGATGGGGCCGCTGCGGGCCGGCGCCGTGCACCTGGTGTACCGGCCGGCCGCCGGCCTGGACCCGGCGGGCCTGCTCGCGAGCATGTCCCGCAACCGGGTCACGACCGCGCTGGTCAACCCGACGTTCCTGCGCAAGCTGCGGGACGACGTACCCGACGCGGGTGGCCGCCATCCGCAGTCGCTGCGGGTGGTCTGTAGTTCCAACGAGCCGCTCACGCCCGACCTGATCGACTGGTTCCGCGGCCAGTTCGGGCTGACCCCGCTGGACTACTACGGCTCGACCGAGTCGTACCCGCTGCTCGGGAACTTCCCCGGCGTGCCGGTGAAGCCCGGCTCGATGGGGCGGCCGTTGCCCGGGTGGGACGTGGCGCTGCTCGACGCCGACGGCGCACCGGTACCGGTCGGCGAGCCGGGCGAGATCTGCCTGCGCGCCGGGTCCAACCCGCAGTTCCCGCTCGGCTACTGGAACCGGCCCGAGGCGTCGGCGGAGACGTTCGGCGGCACCTGGTACCGCACCCGGGACCAGGCCGTCATGGACGCCGACGGGTACTTCTGGTTCCTCGGCCGGACCGACGACGTGATCAAGACGTCCGGCTACCGCGTCGGCCCGTACGAGGTGGAGGCGGTGCTGCGGGGCCATCCCGCGGTCGCCGACGCCGGCGTGGTCGGCGTGCCCGATCCGGTACGCGGCCAGGCGGTCAAGGCGTGGATCGAGCTCGCTTCCGGTTTCGTCCCGACACCGGAGCTGGCGCGCGAGATCACCGACTTCGCCCGGTCCGGGCACTCGCGTTTCGCCTATCCCCGGCTGATCGAGTTCGTCGACGCGCTGCCCCGCTCGGCCACCGGCAAGGTGCAGCGCGCCGCGCTGCGCGCCCGCGCCGACACCCCCGCCCACCCCGCCGCCCAGGCCACACCCGGAGGATGACCGACATGACGATGGAGTACCGCACGCCGGTGTCACCCGGCCCGTCGCCCACCACGGCGACCGCCGGTGCCGACGACCGCCGTACCCGGCGGAGGGTCACCGCCGCGACGGCCGTCGGCAACTTCGTCGAGTGGTTCGACTCCGGCGCGTACGCCGTCATGTCGGCCACGATCGCCGGCCTGTTCTTCCCCGGGTACGACCGGACCGCGGCGCTGCTCGCGACCTGGGCGGTGTTCGCCGCCGGCTTCATCGCCCGGCCGCTGGGCGCCGCCTTCTTCGGCCGGTACGGCGACCGGATCGGCCGCAACCGCATGCTGGCGCTGAGTGTGCTGTGCATGAGTGGCGCGACGCTGGTGATCGGGCTGCTGCCCGGGTACGCCACGCTCGGGATCGTCGCGCCGTTGCTGCTGTTCGTACTCCGCGCGGTGCAGGGGTTCTCGACCGGCGGCGAGTACACGGGCGCCTCGGCGTTCATCATGGAGTACGCGCCGGACGACCGCCGCGCCCGGTACGCCAGCGCCGTCCCGATCACCGTCGGGGTGGCGTCCGTGGCCGGCGCGGCCGTCGGGTTGCTCGTCACGTCGGCGCTCGACGACGCCTCGCTGCGCAGCTGGGGCTGGCGGATACCGTTCCTGCTGGCCGGTCCGCTCGGCCTGATCGGCCTGTACCTGCGTACCCGCATCCAGGACACCCCGGTGTTCCGGGCGCTGGAACGGCGGGAGGCGGTGCACTCGGCCCCGCTGCGCGAGGCGTTCCGCACCTGCGGCCGGCAGATCCTGACCCTGTTCGGCTACAGCATCACCAACGCGGTCGGCTACTACCTGATGAGCAGCTACCTCATCGCGTACATGTCCGAGCAGGTCGGCTACCCGAAGTCGGAGGCGATGCTCACCGGGGTGGTGTCGATGCTCGCGTACAGCGCGGCGTGCCCGGTGATGGCGGCGGCCAGCGACCGGTACGGCCGCAAACCGATGCTGCTGATCGCCTGCGCCGGCTTCGCGGTCCTGACACTGCCGGCGTTCTGGCTCATCGGTACCGGGCTCGGCGGTGCGATGGTCGGTGCGTCGGTGCTCGCCGTCCTCGTCGCCGTCATCGGTACGTCGAACGTGCCCGCCCTGGTCGAGATGTTCCCCGGCCACCTGCGCGCCAGCGGCTCGGCCATCGGCTACACCGCCGCGTACGTGCTGTTCGGCGGCACGGCGCCGTTCGTCGCGACCGGCCTGGTGTCACTCGCCGGTACGCCGGTCGCGCCGGGCTTCTACCTGATGGCGCTGGCCGTCGCGTCGACGCTGGTGGTGGTGTTCTGCTTCCGCGAGACCCGGCACCTGGCGCTGACCCGCACCACCGTCCGCTGACGGTCTAGCAATCGGGCGGCGGGGCGGACAGGACCGCCCAGCCGTGCGCCGGTACGGTGACGCGCGCGCCGACGGTGGCCTGGCCGGCGAGTACCGCCGTCGCACCCGGGATCTCGTGGTCCGCGGGTGCGTCGGCGAGGTTGAGCGCGACGGCGAGATCGCCGGTGCGGTACACCATCTGCTCGTTGGCCAGGTGGATGACCTCGGTCCGCGCCCGGTGCAGCCACGGGTGCCGGCGGCGCAGCCCGAGCAGCTCCTGGTGCAGCCGGTACGTCGGCCAGCCGTACGGCGCGAGCTCGTCGGGCCGGGCCGGGAACGCCGGGCGTACCGCGTCGTCGCCGCCCGCGCGCTCCTCCTTGACACCCCGGAACGCCTGCTCGTCGCCGGCGTACACGCTGGGGGTGCCGCCGATGGTGGCGAGCACGGCGAGCGCGTGCGGCAGGTGCCGGTCGTCGGTCAGCCGGCTGGCGATGCGGGTCACGTCGTGGTTGCCGACGAACGTCAGCGGCGCGAACGTCTCCAGCCATCCGTTGTGCCGGTCCAGCGCCCACGCCAGCTCGAAGAGGTTGCGGTCGTTCAGCGCGCTCCAGATCGCCTTCCACAGCTCGTACTGCGTGACCGCGTCCATCCCGGTGTCGCGCACGATCTGCCCGTAGTCGCCGTGGATCACCTCGCCCACCAGGTACGCGTCGGGATGCGCGGCGCGTACCCGCGGCAGGACCGCGGCCCAGAACCCGGTCGGCACGGCGTACGCCGCGTCGAGCCGCCAGCCGTCGGCGCCGCGCGCCAGCCAGTACCGCAGCACCCGCTCGACGTACTCCGCCACGGCCGGCTCGTCGTGGTTCAGCGCGATCAGGCCGGGGTGCCCCTCGAACGTCGCGTACGTGGGCTCCGCCGCGTCGGTCCAGGTGAGCCGGAACCAGCCGGCCTCCGGCGCCGCCGGCCCGTCCGCGAGCACCCGCCGGTACGCCGGGAACGCCCGCCCCACGTGGTTGAACACCCCGTCCAGCACCACCCGCAGGCCGCGCCGGTGTGCCTCGTCGACCAGCCGCGCGAAGTCGTCCTCGTCGCCGAGCCGCGGGTCGATCCGGAAGTGGTCGACCGTGTCGTACCCGTGTGACTCGGCGGCGAACACCGGCCCCAGCGCGAGCGCCGAGGCGCCCAGCTCCACGGCGTAGTCGAGCCAGTCGACCAGCTGCCCGAGCCGGTGGTGCACCGGGTCGGCGCCGGTGGCGGTGGGTTCCGCGCCGACGAAACCGAGCGGGTACACGTGCCAGAAGATCGCGTGGTCAGTCCAGCGTGGCACGGCCACTCCCCGGTTCGGCGTCGGCAAGGCGGTCCATCAGCAGGCCGGCGATGCGCAGCACGGCGATCTCGGCGTCGGCGAGGCCGCCGAGCGCGTCGGCGAGCCAGGCGTCCCGGCCGGTCATGTCGTCGCGCAGGGCGGTCTCGCCGGCCGGGGTGAGGCGCAGCACGGACTCCCGGCGGTCGGTGTCGCTCCGGCGCCGGGCGACCAGCCCGGCGCGCTCCAGCTCGGCGAGCGCCCGGGTCAGCGACTGCGGCTGGTGGTGCTCGTCGGTGGCGATCTCGCCCGGGGTGCGCTCGCCGTGCCGGTACAGATGGCTGAGCACGCTCACCTTGGTGGGGCTCAGCGCGGCAGCCGGCCGCTCGGACCGCAGCCGGTGCGCGAGTCGCGTCGCGCCGCGCCGGATGTCGGCCGCCGCTGTCCGTCTCTCGCTCGCCCGCACGAGTCCGTACGCTAGCACTGACGACCAGCCCAAGTAAGCACTGAAATGTCCCTACGCAGTGCGTAGGATCTCAGGCCCAGTGGGTACGGGCGGTGTCGAGGAGGGCGGCCAGCGCGCGGGACGGCTCGCGCCGGTCCAGCCGCACCGCCTGGGTACGCAGGCCGAGGTCGTGCCGCGTCGCCGACCGCCACCGCAGCGGGACCAGCTCGCCGCGGGCGAGTTCGGCGGCGACGGCCACGGCGGGCAGGGCGGCGACGCCGAGGCCGGCGACCGCGCACCGCTTCACCGCCTCCAGGTTCACGAACTCGGCCAGCACCGGCGGGTCGATCCCGGCGGAGCGCAGCTCGCGGTCCACGACCTGGCGGTGCGCGCAGTCCGGTTCGACCTGGATCAGGTGCTCCGCGGCCAGATCGCCCGCGGTGACCGGGTCGGCGCCGGCCAGCCGGTGGTCCGGCGCGGCGACGAACACCACCGGCTCGGCGCAGAGCACCTCGACGGACAGGTCCGGCGCGGCGATCGGCTCCTCCAGCAGCACGGCGGCGTCGATCCGCGCGGCGGACAGGTCGGCCAGCAGCGCGGACCGGCTGGCCGGCCGGAACACCACGCGCAGCCGCGGCAGCTGCGCCCGCAGCGTCCGCAGCACCTCCGGCAGCCGGTACGCGCACAGGGTCTCGGCGGCGCCGATCCGCAGCGTCCCGGCGACCTCGTCGCCCCCGGTACGCAGATCCTCGGTGGCCTCCTCGGCGAGCCGCAGGATGCGCTCCGCGTACGGGACGAGACGGCGGCCGGCGTCGGTGATCACGATCCGCCGGCCGAGCCGCTCGAACAGCGGCGTGCCGAGGTCGTGCTCCAGCGCCTTGATCTGGGCGGTGACGTTCGACTGGACGTACCCGAGGTCGGCGGCAGCCCGGGTGAAGCTGCCCGCCCCGGCGACGGCCCGGAACGTCCGCAGCAGTCGCAACTCCATCCATCAAGAGTAGCGATGAGTGGGATCGATAACCTTCGTTGGACGTGATCGCTCGCAGGCCCTAGACATGACCATGTGGCCCTCACCGACATTCCGCGCGACACCACCGGCAGGCACCTGGCGCTGCTGGTCGTGGCGACGTTCGCGGCGTTCGCGAACTACGCGGTGCTGCTGCCCGTCGTCTCCGCCTGGGCCGCGCACGGCGGCGCCGACGCCACCGGCGCCGGGCTCACCACCACCGCGTTCATGGTCACGACCGTGCTGACCCAGGCCGTGGTACCCGCCGCCGGCCGCCGCCTCGGCTACCGCACCACGTTCGGCGTCGGTACCGCCGTCATGGTCCTGCCCACCCTGGCGTACGCGCTGACCGCGGCGCTGCCCGCGCTCGTCACGATCTCGGCGGTACGCGGGGTCGGGTTCGGCCTGCTCAGCGTGTCGGGCAGCGCGCTGGTCGCCGAGCTGGCCCCACCGGCGCGGCGCGGCCGGGCCAGCGGCCTGTACGGCCTCGGTGTCGCCCTGCCCAACGTCTTCCTCGTCCCCGCCGCCGTCGCCGTGGTCGACACGATCGGGTACCCGACGCTGTTCGTCGCGATCACCGCCGTACCGCTCGCCGCGGTGGCCGTCCTGGCGCTGCCGCGTACCCCGGCGGTCGCCGGCGACCATGACGGGCCGGCGCCGGTACGCGGACCCGTCGCGCGGCGGTTCGCGGGGCCGGTCGGGGTGATGTTGCCGGTCGCGGTCGCGGCGACCGCGGTCATCACGTTCGCGCCGCTGGCGCTGCCCGGCGCGGCGCCCACCGCGCTGCTCGTGTTCGGCGCGGCGGCGCTGGTGGCACGCTGGGTCGCCGGGCACGTCGCCGACCGGTACCCGCGGGCGCCGGGCCTGCTGCCCGGTGCCGTGCTCGCCGCCGCGGCCGGGCTCGCGGTGCTGGCGCTCGCCGCGTACCTGGCCGACGTGCGCACCGTGCTCGCCGTGGTCGGGGCGCTGCTGCTCGGCGCCGGCTTCGGCACCGCGCAGAACCAGACGCTCGTCGTCCTGTTCCACCGGGCCGGCCCCGGCCGGCACGGCACCGCCAGCGCCGTCTGGAACATGGCGCTCGACTCGGGTACCGGCATCGGCGGCGTCCTGCTCGGCGCCGTCGCCACCCACACCGCCTACCCGTACGCCTTCGTCCTGACCGGCGCGCTCCTGCTCTGCTGCCTGCCCCTGTCCCGTACCCGTCAACGCCGGGTCCGGGACTAGCCGAGCAGGTCCCAGCGGTCGATCCGGGTGACGCCCGGATCCGGCAACCCCACGGCCGGCCTGGACCCGGCCGTCCTGGCCCGTGGCACCCGACCTAGAGCCGCAGCGCGGCGACGACCTCGCCGGCCAGCTCCTCTCCCGTCGGGACGAATCCGAGCTTGCGGTAGAACGGCTCCGGGCCACCCTCGCCGCGCTCCCACAGCACCGTGATCGTGTCGACGCCACGGGCGCGCGCCTCCGCCGTCGCGGCCTCGACCGCGTACCGGCCGTAGCCCTTGCCCTGCTCGCCCGCGGCGATCGCCAACCGCCAGATGCCGAAGCGGTGCACCGTGCTCGCGTTGTCCGGGTCGATGCCGAGCATGAGGAATCCGACCACCCGCTCGCCGTCCACGATCAGCCGCGGCCAGGCCACGTCACCGTGCGCGTACGCCTCGGCCAGCGAATCGGCAACCGGTGCGACGAACCGCTCCTGCTCCGGCGCGACGCGCAGCGCGCAGGCCGCCGCCACGTTCGCGGGGGTGATGATCTCCAGGTGCACGGCGGAGAGGCTACACGCCGGCGGTGGTGCGACGTCCCGGTCGCCGGTACGCCGGGCACGCCGCCGTCGGTCGGCCGCCGCGTGGTCGGCACGTCCGCATACGACACCGGTATGCGAACGCACCTCCGCCCTGCGAAGCGAACGAACGGGACTCGCCTCGCTCGACCAAGATCCACAAAACAGGCCCTAGAGTCGGGGTGTGGTGGACGATCGCCGGCGGGTGCCGCGTACCGATGCGTTGCTGGCCGAGCCGCCGGTGGCGGCGGCGGTCGGGCGGCTGGGCCGGGACCTGGTGAAGTCGGTGGTCTCGGCGGTACAGCGGGACTGCCGGGCGGGCCTGGTGCCGGCCGCGGCGGTGCTGGGCGAGGTGCTGGCGCGGCTGCCCGAGCGGGCCGACACGGGTGTTCCGGTGCTCAACGCGACGGGCGTGCTGCTGCACACGAACCTGGGCCGGGCACCGCTGTCGGCAGCGGCGCGCCGGTCGGTCGCGGCGGCGGCCGGCACCGGTGACGTGGAGCTGGACCTGGCGACCGGGCGCCGCGGGCAGCGCGGCGCGGGCGCGCTCGCCGCGCTGCTGGCGCGGCTGCCGGCGGCCGAGGCGGCCCTGGTCGTCAACAACAACGCGGCGGCGCTCGTGCTCGCCGCGACCGCGCTGGCCGCCGGCCGGGAGATCGTCATCAGTCGCGGCGAGCTGGTCGAGATCGGCGACGGGTTCCGTCTGCCGGCGCTGCTGGCGAGTACGGGGGCGCGGCTGCGCGAGGTCGGCACCACGAACCGTACGACCACCGCCGACTACGCCGCCGCGATCGGCCCGGACACCGGCATCGTGCTCAAGGTGCACCCGTCGAACTTCGTCGTCACCGGGTTCACGGCGGCGGCGCCGGTCGAGGAGCTGGCGACGCTGGGCGTACCCGTGGTGGTGGACGTGGGGTCGGGGCTGCTCGCGCCGCACCCGGTGCTGCCGGACGAGCCGGACCTGGCCTCGGCGCTGGCGGCCGGGGCGGCGCTGGTCACCGCGTCCGGGGACAAGCTGCTCGGCGGGCCGCAGGCGGGCCTGGTCGCCGGCCGTGCCGACGTGGTGACCGCGCTGCGCCGGCACCCGCTGTACCGGGCGCTGCGGGTGGACAAGCTGACCCTCGCCGCCCTGGAGACGACGCTGCGCGGCCCGCTGCCGCCGGTCGCCGCCGCGCTCGCCGCCGATCCGGCCGACCGGTGCCGGCGGGCGGAACGGCTCGCCGCGCGCCTGCGTACCGCCGGGCTGTCGGCCGTCGCGGTGGACAGCGACGCCGCGGTCGGCGGCGGCGGTGCCCCCGGCGTCACGTTGCCCAGCGCCGCGGTACGCCTGCCGGCGGAGCTGGCCGCCCCGCTGCGGCTCGGCCGGCCCGCGGTGCTGGCCCGCGTGGCCGGCGGGTACTGCCTGCTCGACGTCGCGGCGGTCGACCCGGCGGACGACCTCCGGCTCGCCGGCGCGGTCGTCGCGGCAGCGTCCACAGTGGACCCGCCGTGCGGGTGATCGCCACCGCCGGGCACGTCGACCACGGCAAGTCGACGCTGGTACGCCGGCTGACCGGGATGGAGCCGGACCGCTGGGCCGAGGAACGCCGCCGCGGCCTCACCATCGACCTCGGGTACGCCTGGACGACGCTGCCGTCAGGCCGGGTCGCCGCGTTCGTCGACGTGCCGGGGCACGCGCGGTTCGTACCGAACATGCTGGCCGGAGTGGGGCCGGTGCCGGCGGTGCTGTTCGTCGTCGCGGCCGACGAGGGCTGGATGCCGCAGTCGGGCGAGCACCTGGACGCGCTGGCGGCGCTGGAGGTCCGCGACGGGCTGCTGGTGGTGAACCGGTGCGACCGGGCCGATCCGGCCGCCGCGACCGCGGAGGCCGCCGAGCACCTGGCCGGCACGTCGCTCGCGGGAATCCCGGCCGTCGCGGTCAGCGGCGCGACCGGCGCCGGCCTGGCCGAGCTGACCGCCGCGCTCGACGCGCTGTGCGGCCGGCTGCCGGAGCCGGACCCGGACGCCGACGTACGCCTGTGGGTCGACCGGGCGTTCACGGTACGCGGCGCCGGTACCGTCGTGACGGGCACGCTGCCGGCCGGTACGGTGCGGGTCGGCGACGAGCTGGCGGTCTCCCCCGACGGCCCGCCGGTCCGGGTACGCGGCCTGGAATCCCTTGCCGCGCCGGCAAACGCGGTGTCGGGCGTGGCGCGGGTGGCGCTCAACCTGCGCGGCGTCGACCCGGACACGCTGGGCCGCGGGTACGCGCTGCTGTCACCGGGCGCCTGGCCCGCCGCCACCGTCCTCGACGTACGGCTGCGGCGGGCGGCGGAGCGCCTGCCGCGCGCGGTGATGCTGCACGTGGGTTCGGCAGCCGTGCCGGCCACGGTACGCCGGCTCGGCGCCGACACCGCCCGCGTCACCGTGGACCGCCCGCTGCCGCTGCGGGTCGGCGACCGGGTGCTGCTGCGCGATCCGGGCGCGCACCGGATCCTCGCCGGGGCGCTCGTACTCGACGTGCTGCCGCCGCCGCTGGGCCGCCGCGGCGCCGCCGCGGCGCGCGCCGCGCAGCTCGCGTCGATGACCGGGATCCCGGACGCCGCAAGCGAACTGCGCCGCCGCGGCCTGGTCCGCGCGGGTACGCTGCGGGCGCTCGGCGTGCCGGCCACCGGTACGCCGGTGGCGGGCGACTGGCTCGCCGACCCGGAACGCTGGGCGGCGCTGCACGAGCGCCTGGTCGACGCCGTCGACGCGCACCGACGGGCCGAACCGCTGTCGACCGGGCTGCCGGTCGGCGCCGCGACGCACGCGCTCGGCCTGCCCGATCCGGCGCTGACCGCGGCGCTGGCCAC
>DASXWQ010000095.1:0-1694 GCA_036503555.1 Actinocatenispora sp. | reverse complement strand
GCCAGCTTGCCGTGCCCGGACGAACCGACCACGAGCAGCGACGCCGTCCGGGACGCGTCGATGAGGGCTTGGGCGGCGCGGTCGGGATCCAGCCGGGTGGCCGCGTCCGGCACGCCTTGCGCCGCGGACGCGCAGCACTTCCTTCATCTCCTCGGGCGGCGGGACGACGCCGCCGGCGAGCAGGGCGGAGAAGTCGACGGCGTACACGATCTCCAGCGGCGCGCCACGCAGGTGCGCGGCGCGCGCGGCCCAGCGGACGGCGTCGAGCGACTCGACGGATCCATCCACTCCGGTGACGATCGGTGGACTGGGTACGGTGGTCATCGGCAGCTCCCGAGGCAGACGTGCCCCGACCGTAGGCTCGGCGCCGGGCCGGCCGCCGCGGCCGGAAGTCACCGGACGGAAGGACTTCCGGCCGCAGCCGGTGCGCCCGTCCGGCCCGCATCCTCGGAACCGTGAACCTCTCCGCGGCTCTCCCCGGGCTCGCGCGCCTGCGGCGGTACCGCCGGGCCTGGCTGCGCGGGGACGTCGTCGCGGGCGTCACCGTCGCCGCCTACCTGGTGCCGCAGGTGATGGCCTACGCCGAAGTGGCGGGGCTGCCGCCGGTGGCCGGCCTGTGGGCGGCGATCGGCCCGCTGGCCGTCTACGCGCTGCTCGGCTCGTCGCGCCAGCTGTCGGTCGGGCCCGAGTCGACGACCGCGCTGATGACCGCGGCGGTCCTGGCTCCGCTCGCCGCAGGCGACCCCGGCCACTACGCCGCGCTCGCCGCCGTGCTCGCGGTCGTGGTCGGCGGCCTGTGCCTCGCCGCCGGCCTGGCCCGGCTGGGCGTCCTCGCCGAACTCCTGTCGAAGCCGGTGCTCACCGGGTACATGGCGGGCATCGCGGCGCTCATGGTCGCCAGTCAGCTCGGGAAGGTCACCGGGGTCCCGGTGCACGGCGGGGAGTTCCTCGACGACCTCGGCTCGTTCTTCACCCAGCTCGACCTGGTGCGCTGGCCGACGGTGGCGCTGGCGGCGGCGGTGCTGGCCGTGCTTTACGTACTCGAGCGGTTCGTGCCGTGGCTGCCGGGGCCGCTGGCCGCGATGGTGCTGGCCACGGTGGCGGTCGCCGTGCTCGCCCCGGCCGGCTTCGACGTCGTCGGGGCGCTGCCCGCCGGGCTGCCGCCCGCGGTGTCCGGGGTCTCCGCCGCCGACGTGGGTCAGCTGGTCCTGCCCGCTGTGGGCATCGCGATCGTCGCCTTCTCCGACAACGTGCTGACGGCACGGGCGTTCGCGGCCCGCCGCGGCGAGGAAATCGACGCCGGCCAGGAGCTGCGGGCGCTCGCGGCGGCGAATGTGGCGGCCGGGCTGCTGCACGGCTTCCCGGTCAGCAGCAGCGGCAGCCGCACGGCGCTGGGCGCCGCGGTCGGCAGCCGGACGCAGCTGCACTCGCTCGTCGCACTGGCCACCGTGGTCCTCACGGTCCTGTTCGCCCGGCCGCTGCTCGCGGAATTCCCGAAGGCGGCCCTCGGCGCGCTGGTGGTCTTCGCGGCGCTGCACCTCGTCGACGTCCGCGAGCTGCGGCGGTTCGCCCGGTTCCGGCCCAGCGAGCTGGTGCTCGCCCTGCTGACCACCGCCGGGGTGCTCGGCCTCGGCGTGCTGTACGGCGTCCTGGCCGCCGTCGGACTGTCCATTCTGGACCTGCTGCGCCGGATC
>DASXWQ010000094.1:0-138503 GCA_036503555.1 Actinocatenispora sp. | reverse complement strand
CGGGATCGCGGTGTCCGACGGCAGTACCGTCGTGGTCTACAACGACCTCGGCCTGGTCAGCCAGGTGTTCGACGAGGCGACGCTCGGGAGCCTGCGCGGCTTCCTCGCCGTCGGCCACACCCGCTACTCCACGACCGGGGCCTCCACCTGGGAGAACGCACAACCCACCTTCCGGACGACGGAAGCGGGCACCGGCCTGGCGCTGTGCCACAACGGCAACCTGGTGAACACCGCCGAGCTCGCCGCCAAGGCCGCCGACGCCGGCGTGCCCGGGGCGTTCGTCGCCACCAACGACTCCGACCTGGTCACCGCGCTGATCGCCGCGCGCCCGGACCTCTCGGTCGAGGCGGCCGCCATGGAGGTGCTGCCGCAGCTGCGGGGCGCCTTCAGCTTCACGTTCATGGACGAGGACACCCTCTACGCCGCCCGCGACCCGCAGGGCGTGCGCCCTCTGGTGCTCGGCCGGCTCGAGCGCGGCTGGGTGGTCGCCAGCGAGACCGCCGCGCTGGACATCGTCGGCGCGTCCGTGGTCCGTGAGGTCGAGCCCGGCGAGCTGCTCGCCATCGACGAGAACGGGCTGCGCTCGGAGCGGTTCGCCGCCCCCGAGCCCAAGGGTTGCCTCTTCGAATACGTCTACCTGGCCCGCCCCGACACCACCATCGCCGGCCGCAACGTGTACGCGGCGCGCGTCGAGATCGGCCGCCGCCTCGCCCAGGAGTACCCGGTCGAGGCCGACCTGGTGATCCCGAGCCCGGAGTCCGGCACGCCCGCCGCGATCGGCTACGCCGACGAGTCCGGCACGCCGTACGGGATGGGTCTGGTCAAGAACGCGTACGTGGGGCGCACGTTCATCCAGCCGTCGCAGACGATCCGGCAGCTCGGCATCCGGCTCAAGCTGAACCCGCTCCGTGAGCAGATCCGCGGCAAGCGGGTGGTCGTGGTCGACGACTCGATCGTGCGGGGCAACACGCAGCGCGCCATCGTCCGGATGCTGCGCGAGGCCGGCGCCGTCGAGGTGCATGTGCGGATCGCCTCGCCGCCGGTCAAGTGGCCCTGCTTCTACGGCATCGACTTCGCCACCCGGGCGGAGCTGCTGGCCAACGGCCTCGACACGGAGGGCATCCGCCGCTCCGTCGGCGCCGACACGCTGGGATACGTCTCGCTCGACAGCCTGATCGCGGCCACCGAGCAGCCGCGCAACCGGCTCTGCCGCGCCTGTTTCGACGGGGTCTACCCGGTGGAGCTGCCGGCCGACACGCTGGTCGGCAAGCACGTCCTGGAGGGCATCGGCCGTCGGGCCGACCAGTCCGCCGCCGGGTCCGGCGACCCGGTCAACCCGGCCCGGCACGGGGGCGCCGGTACGGGACGAGACGAGGACGGCGCCGCCGCCCTGGCCGAGACCGCGGGCGCCGACGCGCGCTCCGGGGCTTCCGGCGGGGCCGACACGCACCGCCGTCCGTGACGTACGTGGGCCGACCATTGGCCCACCTGAGGGGAGAACCGGTGACCCAGGTGACCGAGCACGCCAGTACCGCCGAGCCCGGTGGCAGGCCGGGGACCTCCGCGGCGGAAGGTACGCCGGCGCGGTCCGGCACGGTCCCGTGGTCCGGCGCGTCCGGCCGCGCCCGCAAGCGCGGTTCCAGCTACGCCGAGGCCGGCGTCAACATCGAGGCCGGAGAGCAGGCCGTCGAGCTGATGAAGAGCAAGGTGCACAAGACGTTCCGCCCCGAGGTCGTCGGCGGCATCGGCGGGTTCGCCGGGCTGTTCGCGCTGGACACCGAGAAGTACAAGAAGCCGCTGCTGGCGTCGTCCACCGACGGCGTCGGGACGAAGCTGGTCATCGCCCAGCAGATGGGCATCCACGACACGGTCGGCGTCGACCTCGTCGCGATGGTCGTCGACGACCTGGTCGTCTGCGGCGCCGAGCCGCTGTTCCTGCAGGACTACGTGGCCTGCGGCGAGGTCGTACCGGAGCGCATCGTCGAGATCGTCGCCGGCATCGCCGACGGCTGCCGGTACGCGGGCTGCTCGCTCGTCGGCGGCGAGGTCGCCGAGCACCCGGGCATGCTCCGCCCCGACGAGTACGACATCTCCGGGACCGGCATCGGCGTCGTCGAGGCCGACCAGGTGCTGGGCGCGGAGCGCGTCCAGATCGGTGACACGCTCATCGCGCTCGGCTCGTCCGGCCTGCACTCGAACGGATACTCGCTGGTCCGGCACGTACTGCTGGGCGCGGGGCGGATGAAGCTCGACACCGTCGTCGAGGAGCTGGGCTCGCAGCGCACCCTCGGCGAGGAGCTGCTGGTACCGACGAAGATCTACGCGCAGGACTGCCTGGAGCTGATCCAGGAGTGCGACGTGCACGCGTTCGCGCACATCACCGGCGGTGGCATCCCGGGCAACCTGGTGCGTTCGCTGCCCGAGGACCTGGACGCGATCGTGGACCGGTCGTCGTGGCGCCCGCAGCCGATCTTCGACCTGGTCGCCACGAAGGGCCGCATCGACTCCGACGAGATGGAGCGGACGTTCAACCAGGGCGTCGGCATGGTCGCGATCGTCGGCCCGGCCGACGTGGACCGCGCCGTGTCACTGCTGGCCGCGCGCGACGTCGACGCCTGGGTACTCGGTGAGATCGTCGAGGGCAACGGCCACGTCCAGATGCTCGGCTCCCACACCCGCGGCTGAGCTGCGCGGGTGACACTGCGGCGGCCGGAAGTTGCCCGCTCGCGGCGCCGATCCCGGGCTTGTGTGCTGACGCACACGGCGCCCGTGCTCGGCTTGCGAGCGAACGACTCCGGCTCGCCTCGCTCACGTCCCCGCACATCACTGTTCAAACCCAACCCAGACCACCGGACCCAAACCAGATCCAGGGCCGGGGGGCCGGTCGAAGGGTCAGGTGGGTGGGGTGGTGAGGGCGTCGGTGATGGCTTCCTTGATGGGGAGGCCGGTCTCGTGTTGAATCCAGCCCCACTGGCCGTTGGGGTTGAGGTCGAGGAAGACCCAGGTGCCGTCGGGGCGTACGGCGAAGTCCATGGCGGCGAAGCGCAGGTCGAGGCCGTCGAGCAGGGCGGCGACGGCCCGGCGTACGTCGGACGGCACGTCGGCCACCGCGTACTCGATGGCGTCGTAGTCGGCGCGCCAGTCGATCCGGGCGGCGTCGGAGCGGCCGGTGAGGCGGGCGGCGAAGAACCTGTCGCCGACCACGGTCAGCCGGATCTCGTACTCCTTGTCGATCCACTCCTGGAACTGGTGCGCGGTGTGCCGCACGGTGTCGTCGATGTCGTCGGCGGTGACGACGCTCGTGTAGATGAAGCGCCGTCCGTCGTCGGCCCGTACCGTCGAGCAGAACGCCTTGTAGACGACCCGCGGCAGCTCGGCCACGAACCGGCGCGCGGCGTCCGGGTCGCTGGTGACGAGGGTGCGCGGGGTGGCCAGGCCGGCCGCCGCGGCCGCGGCCAGCTGCACCGGCTTGTACTCGGCGTGCCGCATCCGCCCCGGGTGGTTCAGCCAGTACGGCACGGCGGCGAGCAGCCCGCCGAAGCCACCACGCGCCTCGGCGGTCGCCCACTCGGGCTCGGGCCCCGCGTCGACCGCGATCTCCCCGGGCCGCCGGAAGTACGCCGAGCGCACGTCGGTCAGCGCCACCTCGTGGTGCGGCGTACGCAGGCGCCCGGTCCAGCCGGCCCCGCGGAACTCGGCGGTCACGGTGAGCTGTCCGGGGAAGTCGGCCGGATCGCACCGGAACACCGGTACGCCGCGCCGGTGCAGCTCGGCCACGACCAGGTCGGCGGTCGGGTCGAGCCGCCCGGTGAGTACCAGAACGGTCACGTGGAGGACTTGTCGTAGATCTCGTCCTCGCGTGGCGTCTCGCCGCTCGTCTGCAACGTCACGCTCATCCGGTGGTCGATCAGCGGCACCCAGCGGTCGCCGTCACGGGCGATCGCGACCTGCGCCTGTTCGTCGTACCCGACGTGGTCGAGATCGAGGTCTATCGATGTGCTCGGGCGGCGGGCGAAGCGCAGCCCGAACGGCGCGCCCCCGCGTGCGGTGACCTTCTCGTGCTCGGCGAGTGCCGTGCTCTCCATCCCGAACCCCCTGCTCAGATCGACTGTCTCGACTACCGCGGTACTGCCTCCGCTGCGTGCTTCTCGCCCGCCGGGCGTCGAGCGATTCGTCCGATAGTGTCCCTCGCCCGGGACGCGCGAGTAAACCTACGGTTCCCGGCTGGGGGCCGGCCGGGGGGCCGGCGGGAGATTGTCGGATCTCACGTGGAACTTTGGCCCGGATCGACGGAATTAGGCATGCCGGGCGGCTAGCGATCCAGAGCGGCACAGGATACGAATACCTACGTGGCCTTCGACATCAGCGATTTCAAGAACAACTCCGTGCGGGTGAAGTTCGACGACGTCGACTACGACGCGTTCCGCAAGCGACCGCTCACGCCGGCCGCGCTGCGGACGTTGCGGTACATGTCAGACGTCGAGAGTCATACGATCTGCTACCTCCGCGACCTTCTCGTCACCCCGTCGCACAAGGACCCCGAGGTGACGGCGTTCCTCACGCACTGGGCGTACGAGGAGTTCTGGCACGGCGAGGCGCTCGACGAGGTGCTGCGCGTGCACGGCGTGCTCGCCGACTACGCCCACATCCGTGAGGTACGCCTGGCGCAGGGCATCGCCGACCGGCTCGCCCCGATCAACCAGGCCGTCGCCGCGAACATCATCGGCGAGGACTTCGTCGCCGTCCACATGTCGTGGGGCGCGATCAACGAGTGGTCCGCCCACGCGGCGTACGCACGGATGATGCAGCGCGAGGACCACCCGGAGCTGACCAAGCTGCTGCGTCGGGTGCAGAAGCAGGAGACCCGGCACCTGGCGTTCTACGCGTCGCAGGCGAAGGACCGGCTGGAGCGTTCGGCGAAGGCGCGCGCGCTGACCCGGTTCGCGATGAAGGCGTTCTGGGGCCCGGTCGGCTCGACCATCCAGCCGAAGCGGGAGACCGCGTTCGTGCTGAACTACCTGATGGGCGGCCCGGAGGGCAACAAGCACATCGAGCGTATCGACCGCAAGATGGACGAGATGCCCGGCCTCGCCGGCCTCGACCTGGTCCGCAAGGCCGTCGCGAGGTACGGCGTCGGCCCCGGCGTCGCCGAGCGCCGCCAGTCGCTGATCCACCGGCTGACCGGCCTGCGTGACGCCGCCGCCCCCCGCGCCCGTACCGTCGCCGGCGCGCTGACCCGTCCGGTCGAGGTGCCGAAGGCGTCCGGCTCCGGCGAGTCGACCGCGACGGCCTGATCGTCGGAGCACGTCGAGGCCGCCCCGCGTACTGCCGGGCGGCCTCGCTGTGTCATCTCGCGCCTTGAGCTGTCCTCACGACACGACGGGCCGTCCGGCAACGCTGCCGGAAGGTCGACGAAACGCAAGGGTCTCGGGCCGGGCGGTACGAACACGCCCGACCAAGTCCCATGACGGGGCCTGGTCGGTGTGTCGACCTGAGCCGGCCCGGCGGTGCCGATCCGACCCGTCGAAGGGTCGGGCTCACCCGCAGGCGCCGGTTGGACGGAAGGTCAGTGGTCAGCGGCCGTTGGTGGCGCGCTGACCCGACTCTTCCTCGTACGAGTCGTAGTCGCCGTACTCGTCCATACCGTCGAGATTGTCCCCGTCGGAACGACCGCCCCCGAGTTCGCGCTGAAGCGCGTCGAGGTCGGTATTAGGGGTGTGGTACTTAAGCTCCCGGGCCACCTTTGTCTGCTTGGCCTTAGCTCGGCCGCGCCCCATGGCTCGACCCCCTCACACGGTAATGACGGGGTGCCGGAGGCGACCCCGGTGACTTAGGCATCTCTCGTGGGTAATACGGTACAGCGCCGGTCCGGGATTCGGCACCTCGGCCCACCCTTCCTGACGCGGCCGTGGCAGAGCACACAGCCGCCCCGGCGCGTACCGTGCGCACGCCGGGACAGTAACGGGTGCAGAGCGTTACCGGGAGCTACGGCCGGCCCGGCACCATGATCGTACGCAGTCGGCCGCACTCGGCCATCCGCCGTTCGGCGAGGCGGTCCGCCGCCACCGCCGGCGGTACGCCCTCGGTGTCGGACAGCGCGAGGATCTGCTTCGTCGTGTCGTAGATGCCGCTGGCCCGCGACTTGGCCCGGTCGAAGCTGAAGCCGTCGATCTCGTCGGCCACCTGGATGACGCCGCCCGAGTTGACCACGTAGTCCGGCGCGTAGAGCACGCCGCGGTCGGCGAGCAGCTTCTCCACACCGGGGTGCGCGAGCTGGTTGTTCGCGGCACCGCAGACGATCTTCGCCCGGAGTACCTCGACGGTCGAGTCGTCGAGGGCGCCGCCGAGGGCGCATGGCGCGTACACGTCGATGTCGCTGGCGACCAGTGCCGGCGTGTCGCCGACGAGGTCGACCTGCGGGTACGTGGCGCGGACCCAGTCCAGCGCGGCGTCGTTGACGTCGGTGACCACGACGTGCGCGCCGTCCGCGGTCAGGTGCTCGATCAGGTGTCGGCCGACCTTGCCGATGCCCGCCACGCCGACCCGGCGGTCGCGCAGCGTCGGCGCGCCCCACACGTGCTCGGCCGCCGCCCGCATCCCCTGGAACACGCCGTACGCGGTGAGGATGGACGAGTCGCCGGCACCGCCGTGCTCGACGGACCGGCCCGTCACGTACCGGGTCTCCTTGGCGACGATGTCCATGTCCGCCACGTACGTCCCGACGTCGCAGGCGGTGACGTAACGCCCGCCGAGCGACTCGACGAACCGACCGTACGCCCGGAGCAGCGCCTCGCTCTTGTCCTTGACCGGGTCGCCCCAGATCACCGCCTTGCCACCGCCGAGATCCAGTCCGGCCAGCGCGTTCTTGTACGCCATGCCGCGCGACAGGTCGAGTGCGTCGTGGACGGCGTCGGCCTCGGTGGCGTACGGATAGAAGCGGGTGCCGCCGAGGGACGGGCCGAGCGCGGTCGAGTAGATCGCGATGATCGCCTTCAGGCCGGACTGTTTGTCCTGGCAGAAGACCACCTGTTCGTGGCCGGTGTCGGCGGTGAATACGCCCATGTTGCCGCTCCTACGGTTGTGGCCGCGCCCTTGTGGGGCGGCGGCACTCCGCCGGCTGGTCTGCCGGTAAGCCGAGCGTAGTGCGCGGGCCCGCCCGTGACGGGGCATCAGGTGTCGATCTTCCCAGCCCGCGGACACGGCCGTACGGCCGCCCGGTCGTGCGGCGTCGGAGACCGGGCGGGCACGGCGGCGGCGCGCCGTGGGACGATCGCCGCGTGCCACCCTTCGCCGCGTACCTCCGGGTGTACGAGCCGCTGATCGCGTTCGAACGCGCCCGTCAACAGCACTGGCGCCGGTATCTTGCCGCCGGCCGCGCAGTGCCGCAGGCGGTCGGTCCGCTTCGGCAGCGCCGTACCGTGATCGAGGCGCTGGGCGCCGGCTGGACCCGGCTGCCTGAGCTGCCCGACGAGGCGTACGCGCTGGCCGACGGGGACGTGACCCTGGTCTGCCCGTGGGACCTGCGGATGCAGGTGGCGCAGGGCGCGCTGTCGGCCCGCGAGGGCGTACCGGCGGCGATCGCGGACGCGTTCGTACCGCCGGCGCTGACGGCGACCGCGGAGCGGGTGGTGTCGGACTGGCGTACCGCGGCGGATCCGCTCGGCGACCAGGTGCGTACGGGCCGGCACGCGAGCGGCGCGGATCTGGGGCACGACCAGCTGCTGCACGAGCAGGTCTCGGGCTGGTCGGTGCCGGCGCGCTGGTTCGCGTTCGTCGAGTACGACGAGCGCCGGGTGGCGCTGGCGCCGACGGAGCGCCACCTGCGGTACCGGACGTCGATGGCGCGGGCGCGCCGCCGGGCGCACCGGGCGCTGGCCGTGTTGAAGCGTGCGATGGGGGCGACGGCGCCGATCACGGCGATGATGGAGTCCGACGTACGGTGGCTGGAGGAGTTCCATCCGCGGTCGGTGCTGGAGCTGGACTACGGCGGCCTGGTCTACCTGCTGGGTGACCGCGACCTGCTCGACGACGACTCGCCGCGGATCGTGGCGGACACCCTGGCGGCGCTGTCGCGCGATGATGCGCAGGCCGCCGGTGAGTTGTACTCGGGTCTGCTCGAACGGTGGCGGAAAGTGCAGCTGCGCGAGCGCCGCAATTAGTTGCACGCCAGTAAATGCGGATAAATCGGACTTACATCATCCTGTCGGCGAGCCGAGTTCATCCGTTCGGCCCATGTCGGACATCGTGGACAGGACGGACCATGGGAAGTGCTTCGGCCGGCGGGACCCCGGTCGATGGCTGTGAGTAACCATGGAGGAGTAACCGATGGCATCGCGTACGCACGAATCCGAGCCGCTGCTCACCCCGGCCGAGGTCGCCTCGATGTTCCGGGTCGACCCGAAGACCGTGACCCGGTGGGCGAAGGCCGGCAAGCTGAGCGCCATCCGGACGCTCGGTGGCCACCGTCGCTACCGCGAGTCTGAGGTACGCGCCCTGCTTCAGGGCCAGATCCCGCAGCAGCGTCAGGGCGAGTAGTCACACCACGCACCGCCCGAGGGCGGTGCGGTCGGGTACACGCGGCCTTGGCGGGACCGCGGGCTCGACGCAGCACGGGAAGCGACAACGGCAAAGGACGTGCCCACCACCCTGGGGCACGTCCTTTTCGTTATCCCCTCCCGGCTCCCCGCGCGGTGCCTAGCGTGACGGGATATGGACGGACCGCTGACCGGGGACGCCTTCGGTGAGCTGATGCTCGCCGCGTACGCCGGCGACGACCCGATGGAGATCATCGAGCGCGACGACGGGTGGGTCGACGCCGCGCCCGCCCGGCGGTACTTCGACGGGCCGGAGACCACACCCGACCTGGCCGAGGCCCTCGACCTGGTACGCGGGCGCGTGCTGGACGTCGGTGCCGGCGGCGGGCGCTGCGCCGTGCCGTTGCTCACACGCGGCCACGCGGTCACCGCGCTGGACACGTCGCCGGGTGCGATCGAGGTCTGCCGGCGCCGCGGCGTCACCGACACGTACCTCGGCACGGTCGAGGAACACGCCGCGGACCGCGCGCGCTACGACACGTTCCTGCTGTACGGCAACAACCTGGGTCTGCTCACGGGGCCGGACCGGGCGGTCCGGTTCCTCGCCGCGCTCGGCAGGCTGGCCGCGCCGGACGCGCGGATCGTCGGCCAGGGCCTCGACCCGCACCCGGGGGCCGGGCGGCACGCCGCCTACCACGAGCGAAACCGGACGCGCGGCAGGATGACCGGCCAGGTCGACCTGCGCGTGCGGTACCGCGGGATCGCGAGCCCGTGGTTCGGGTACCTGTTCGCGTCGGCGGACGAGCTGCGCGGGCTGGTGGACGGCACCGGCTGGCGCGTGGCCGACGTACGTCCCGGTGTGGCGTCGCCGAGCTACCTGGCCGTGCTGACGCGCCATCGCTGACGTGCGGCGCGGTCAGGCGGCGGTGAAGCGGATGCCGACCGTACCGCGGGTACCGCGACGCAGCCGGCTGCCGAACAGGGTCAACCGCCCGACCAGGCCGTACTCCCGGCGGAGGAGCTCGCGTACCCGGTCGGAGCCGGCGTCGTCGAGCACCTCGGCGCGGGCGGCGACGGCCGGGCCCGTCGGTACGCCGCGGACCGTGCAGGGGGCGAGGTCGGCTCGCGGGTCGTTGCGCAGGCGCTTCACCTTGCCCGCGTCGCCGGGCGTCCAGATCACGAGCGCGTCGCCGTCCGGCGCGCACCAGACCGGCGTCGGCACCGGGGTGCCGTCCCGGCGGTAGGTCGTGACGAGGACGTACTGGCTGTGGCCGAGCTCACCGAGGGACGTCATGGACGAGCACGCTAGTCGCCCGCGGGTCACCACTGTCCGAAGTGGACGACCTCGGCGGGGTCGCGGTGGCCGCGGGCCAGGGACGGCGAGACCGGGTCGGGGGCGCGGTACCCGACGGACACGGCGCCGATCGGCGTGTACGGCGCGGGTACGCCGAACTCGTCCCGGAACGCGTCGGTACGCGCGGGTGGGATGCCGAAGAAGCACGCGCCGAGGTCCTCGTCGACGGCGGTGAGCAGCATCAGCAGCGCGGCGAACCCGGTGTCGATGTGCCAGTACGGCACGGGCCAGCGGGACTCGTCGCGGTCGGTCCAGCCCTTGTCGGACTCGGCGTACCGGTCGAGGTAGGCGTCCCGGTGTGACAGCGGCACGATGATCAGCGGCGCGGTCGACATCCGGTCCAGCCAGGACGTGGTGCTGGCTGGCGCGGTCGCCGACCAGAACCGGCGCCGGTCCTCCGACGTTTCGAGTACCAGGAAGGCCCAGCCCTGGGAGAACCCGGCCGACGGCGCCCGGAGGGCATGTCGCAGGATGCGGTCACGTAACTCGGGCGGTACCGGACGGTCGGGGTCGTACGTGCGGACCATGCGGCGCCGGCGGACGACTTCGGCGAACTCCATGGGCCGACCCTAGGACACGGTCGGAGGGTGGAGCCGTCCCATCGGTGGACGGGCCTCGGCCGCACCGGTGAGGCGGTACGCACGATGGGGGAGTTGGTTGGCGGTACTCCTTGATCAACAGGGGTCGGGGACGCAGGATGTGGGTGCTGCCGTGTGCAACATGCGGTGGCCGAGGTGGAACTATCGGCAGCCAGATAGTCACTCAGCGCGGCTTCATATCGCGCGAATCGGCGCGATGCGCTACATTTTGGCTGGTCACCACCGACTCAGAGTGAAGGTGGGGATCGCGGTGCTCCGACCAAACCTGTACGCCAGCCTTGCCGTGCTGGCCGTCGTCGGCGCCATCGCGATCGGGCTGCCGGCCATCAACAACGCGTTGCCGTCCGGGCGTTCGGTGGCCGCCGGTGACCGCCTCACGGTCGGCCGCGGGGTCGCCGTCTCGGCGCCGCCGTCGGCCGTCCTCGACGTCACCAAGACCCAACCGGCCCTGAACCGCCTGGTCATGTCCGTGCGCAGCGTCCGCGTCGTGGTCGAGGCGGTCAGGTACGACGGGAGCCTGCCCGGCCTGAGCGACAAGCTCCGCCGCAAGATCCAGAGCAACCCCGGGTACCAGGCGTCGCAGCACGACCATCCGACGCGCACCGACGCGGGCGTACCGGGGTTGCAGGGCAGCTACTCGACGCCGGGCCGGATCGGCACGTACGCGGTTTTCACCCACGACGGTGTCGGTGTCGAGGTGAGCATGGCCGGCGCCGGCACGGACGTACGCCGGGACAACGACGCGCTGCTCGACCTCGTACGCAGCGTCCGGTTCGGTGCCGCATGACGTACGACGACGGGGGACGTACGGCGGAGGTCGGTGCATGACGAGCGACGCGCTGCCCGAGGACGAAGCCCCGGGCAAGAGTCACCGGCGGCTCGGTGCGGGCAGATCGACACCGACGCCGCGGGACGGAAGGCATCGCGCGGCGACCGCGGAACGGCCGCCGGTCTCGCCGCCGCCCGCCGCGGCCGGTCGCACGCTGTCGCTGCGTACCCCGGCGTTCTGGATGGTGCTGGTGCTCGTCGGGGTAGGCGCCTGGCGGATCGGGTTGATCTTCGCCGACGCGACGCGTCTCTACCCGCGGGCCTCGGCCGTCGCGTTCGTGCTGTTCGCGCTGTACGCGGTGCCGTTCATCCTGGTCGTCCGCGAGGTCGACTACCTGGAGCGGGAGCCCGTCGTGCTGCTGGCGACGGCACTGGCATGGGGCGGCCTGGTCGCGACCGCGATGGCGAACGTCGGCAACACCGCTGCCGTGGAGATCCTGGCGAAGGAGTTCTCCCCGGACTTCGCCGCGCGCTGGGGGCCGGCGCTGGTCGGCCCGACGGTCGAAGAGACGCTGAAGTCGCTCGGCGTGGTCGTGATCGTGCTGCTGGCCCGCCGGCACGTCAACAGCGTCGTCGACGGCTTCGTGTACGGCGCGCTCGTCGGCCTCGGTTTCCAGGTCGTCGAGGACTTCATCTACTCGATCAACGGCGTCGTCCTCGCCGGCGACGGCGACTCGATCACCCCGGTCGTCGCCACGTTCCTGGTACGCGGGTTCCTCGGCGGGCTGTGGAGCCACACCCTGTTCACCGCGCTCGTCGGCGCCGGCGTCGGATACGCGGTGGTACGCGAGGAGCGGCCGCTGCGGATCCGAGTCGGCGTCGCCGTCCTCGCGTACCTGGGGGCCTGGACGCTGCACTTCGTGTGGAACTCGCCGCTGCTCGGCGACGGGTTCGGCATCGGCGTGGCCGGGCTGATCGGCGCGCTGCTGCTCAAGGGCATCCCCGGCTTCGTCGCCGTCCTGGTCATGCTGCACGTCGCCCGCCGGCACGAGGCCGGCTACTACCTGGGCCGGCTCAACGGCATCGAGCCGATCCTCGTCGCGCCGGAGGAGATGGACGCGCTCGTCACCGCGCGCGGGCGTACCGCGGCGCGGAAGCAGGCGGCGGCGCAGGCCGGCCTGCGCGCCGACCACGCGGTACGCAAGCTGCAACGCGCCCAGTCCCGACTCGCGGTCGAGATCAGCCGGTGCGGGCACGCCTCGTACTACGAGGCCGCCCGCAACCCGAACCCCCGGTCGGCCGCCCTGGAACGCTGCGTCAGGGACATCCTGTCCGCCCGCGCGAAGCTGGTGTCGCTCGGCGTACCCGTCGCCGCCCGGTACGGCCGGGAGCAGCGCAGCCCGCTCGGCCTGTGGTCGGTCCTGCTCGCGGCGCTCGGACTGGTCGTACCGGGGTTGTCGGTGGTCGCGCTGCTACTCGTCGGCATCGGTACGCTGCGCGCCCGCCGCCAGCGCCTCAGCCCCGACAACCGGCTCGGCGTCGCCACCTCCATCGGTGTCCTCGCCACCGCGCTGTGGGTGGTCGTCTACCTCCTGCACGGCTTCAACGGCGGCTGACCCGCCGTTCACCCGGCCCGGCTACTGGCGGCGCCAGGCCCGGCGTCACGTCCGGCGTCAGGCCCGGCATCGGGTCCGGTGCGAGGTGCGATGCGAGGTGCCGCGCGAGGTGCGGCGTCAGGTCCGGGGCGAGGTCCTGGGCCGCCCGGCCCGACCGCCGCGCGCCGGTGCCGCGGGGCCGGCTGCCGGGCGTGCGCCCGGCAGCGGACTGAACGATCGTTTGGGGATATGCTCACCCTCGCGTCGACGTCGGGAGGTACGCGTGGCCGCGGAGCGGTTGGTGGTCGTCGGGGCCGGCACCATGGGCGCGGGCATCGCGTACGTGGCGGCCGGCGCGGGATTCGCCGTCGAGTTGGTCGAGGTCGACCCGGCCCGTGCCGAGGCAGCCCTCGCCACGCTGCATGCCCGATGGGACAAGGCGGTCGGCCAGGAACGGATCAGCGCGCCGGACGCGGCCGCCGCACGCGAGCGGGTGCGTACGGTCGGGTCGCTGGCGGCGGTGGCCGAGTCGCCCGCGGTGGTGATCGAGGCGGTGCCCGAGCGGCTCGACCTGAAGCGCGCGGTGCTGCGCGAGGCGGAGTCCCTGCGGCCGGATCTGTTGGCCAGCAACACGTCCAGTATCTCGATCGGCGCGCTCGGCGCGGTCCTCACCGCGCCCGACCGGTTCCTCGGACTGCACTTCTTCAACCCGGTGTGGGCGATGGCGCTGCTGGAGATCGTGCTCGGGCCGGACACCGCCGACCCGACCCGGGACGCCGCGCTCGACCTCGCCGTACGCCTCGGCAAGGACCCGGTCGTCGTCCACGACGCGCCCGGCTTCGCCTCGTCGCGGCTCGGCGTGACGCTGGGCCTGGAGGCGATCCGGATGGTCGAGGCCGGTGTCGCCTCGCCGGCCGACATCGACAAGGCGATGACCCTGGGGTACCGGCATCCGATGGGGCCGCTGGAGCTGACCGACGTGGTCGGCCTGGACATCCGGCTCGCGGTCGCCGAAACGCTCCGCGAGGCGTACGGCGAGCGGTTCGCGCCGCCGCCGCTGCTCGTGCGGATGGTCGCCGAGGGCAGGCTGGGCCGCAAGACCGGGCAGGGCTTCTACCGCTGGGTCGACGGCCGCCGGGCGGACGCGTGACGGCGCGAGTCATGAGCGAGGCGTTCGTGCCTCGTGGCGGCGCCGAGCGGAGCGAGGTGGCGACATGAGCGAGCGTGAGCGAGTGAATCATGGGCTCAGTGCGTTCGTGCCTCATGGCGGCGCCGAGCGGAGCGAGGTGGCGACATGAGCGACGGGTATGCCTCGCTGCGGGTCGAGGAGCGCGACGACCGGGTGGTCGTCACGCTCGCCCGGCCGGACAAGCGGAACGCCATCGGCGCCGAGATGGTCGACGAGCTGCACCGGGTGTGCGCCCGGCTGGAGCGCGACCCGAAGCTGCTGCTCGTGACCGGCGGTACGGACGGGATCTTCGCGGCCGGAGCGGACATCGCGGAGCTGCGCGACCGCGACCGGTACGACGCGCTCGCCGGGATCAACCACGGCATCTTCGCGCGGATCCGGGCGTTGCCGATGCCGAGCGTCGCCGCGGTCGACGGGCCGGCGCTGGGCGGCGGCGCCGAGCTGGCGTACGCCTGCGACATCAGGGTCTGCACCGACCGCGCCTTCTTCGGCCAGCCCGAGGTACGTCTCGGCATCGTCGCCGGTGCCGGCGCGCTCCACCGGCTGCCCCAGCTCGTCGGCGAGTCGCTGGCGAAGGAGCTGCTGTACACGGGGCGGCGGCTGAGCGCGGCCGACGCCCTCGGCGTACGGCTGGTGTCGGCGGTGGTGCCGCCGGCCGAGCTGCTCGACGCGGCACACGGTGTGCTGGACCGGATCGCTCGCAACTCGCCGCTCGCGGTACGGCTGACGAAGCTCGCGGTGGACTCCCCGATCGACGCGCACCCGCAGGTGGAGCGGTTGGCGCAGGCGGTGTTGTTCGAGGACGCCGAGAAGTATCGCCGGATGGACGACTTCCTTTCCCGCTGACCACACGGATCCCGATCCGTCCACAGAGGACAGTCAAGGCGGGTAGACGAACGTGCTTCGTCCACATAGGACGAATGCACACTGTCCACAAGGGACAGATAGTTGCTTGACCGTGCATCGTTCATCCACAGTGGACAAGACGGCGTTTGCCTGGCGTCGTCGGGTGTCGGGCCGTCGCGCGCCGCGTACGGTGCCGGGATGCCTTGCGGGACAAGCGGATGACGGGTGACACGATCGGGTACGTCGGGGCGCCGGCACCGCGTGGTCGGGCGGTAGGGTCGACGGTATGACGGACGCGGTGGACGACGCGGCGCTGGCGGCGCTGTACGAGCGGTTCGGTGGGTCGGGTGCGCTCGCGGAGCGGATGGGCATCGAGCTGGTCGAGGCGACGGCCGAGCGGGTGGTGGCCAGGATGCCGGTCGAGGGGAACACCCAGCCGTTCGGACTGCTGCACGGCGGGGCCTCGTGCGTGCTCGCCGAGACGGTCGGGTCCATCGGGGCGGGGCTGCACGCCGGCGAGGCCGGCCGGGCGGTCGGGATCGAGATCAACGCGACGCACCACCGGTCGGCGACGGTCGGGACCGTCACCGGGACGGCCACGCCGCTGCGGCTCGGGCGGAGCGTCGCGACGTACCAGATCGAGATCGTCGACGACGCCGGCCGGCGGGTCTGCACCGCCCGGCTGACCTGTCTGATCCAGCGGGCCGGATAGCCCAAGATCCACCAACAGAGGACGTTCCACCCGTTGGGGGACCTGGCAAAACTACGGCGAGTAATTTGGCGGCAACTCTTGACAACCGTCAGCGGTGATACCAACCTTGTAGGTGGTCGTACCGATCGACGGGAATGAATCGGATGACCGGGGTGCCTTGCGGTCGGCGCAACTGGGGGGTGGCTCCGACCAGGGGGGCAGGGCACCAGCAGCCGGGCGGGCTGCACGATGGCGGAGACCAAGGGTTTCCGGGGTCGTGGGTCCGCCCGGATTTGCGTCACCGGCCCGCCGCGCGTCCAGCGCGGCGGGCCGTTTCCATGTTTGACGTTACATTTCGGACGCCAGGTCCCATGCGGGCCACCACTGTGGCGCCCGGCGCGGAACAATGCGAACACATGAGCTACGGGTACACACGTGACGAGCCGCCGCTCCTCGATCCGCCCGACGCGTTGGCCGACCCGCTCGCGATGCGGCTGGCCGAAATCATCCAGGGGGTACGGCCGGGCGGCCGGCTGCCGTCCGAGCGAACCCTCGCGACGCACCTCGGCGTGAGCCGTACCGCGCTGCGGGACCGCTTGCGCTTCCTGGAGTCCGCCGGCATCCTGCGCCGGCGCAGCGGCTCCGGCACGTACGTCGAGGCGCTCAACCCGCACGCCCTCACCCGTACGCTCGGCGTCGCGGTCACGTTCTCCGGGCTGCCCGCCGACACGCTGTTCTCCGCGCTGGACGGGCTCGACCGGCAGGTCACCCGGGAGGCGGCGATCAACGCCGACCGCGGCCAGCTCGCCCACCTGCTCCAGGCGCTCAACGGGATGCGCGACCACGGCCAGCCCGGCCGCGCGCTCGCCGCGCACCAGCGGTTCCACGACGCGATGGCAGACGCCGCCGCCAACCCGGCGCTCGCGTTCCTGCGCGCCGGCGTGGTCGGCGCGCTCCGCAACGCGCGCCTCGTCTGGCCGGACCGCCCCGACTCCGCCGACGTCGAGGTACCACCCGCGCTGTACGAGCGGCACCGCCGGATCTACCAGGCGATCGCGGCGCACGACCCGGTCGGCGCCTCTGCCGCCTTCGACGCCGAGAACGCCTGAACGGCCGCGGGGAACCCTCCACCGAGGGTCCCCCGCGCGCCCCCTGACGGGCGGTGTCCGGGCACCCGCCAGGCGTCCGAAGCCGCCGGGACGACCCAGCAGCCTCTCAGCGCTGGGCCTGGAACATCCAGTGCTGCTGTTCGATGTCCTGCGCCGCGGCGATGAGCAGGTCCTGGGTGACCGGGTCCGGTTCGTCGGTGTCGATGACGCGCTGCCGGAAGCGGCGGCCGACCTCGGCGAGCAGCGCGGTGAACGCGCCCACCACGTCGGTGTCCGACAGGTACCCCTCCGGGACCTGGTCGGTGTGTGCGGACGTGGCGATCGTGTGCGCGCGACCGTCCGGGTTCACGCCGATCGCGACGGCCCGCTCGGCGACCACGTCCATGTGCTGGCGGGCCAGGTCGACCACCTCGTCGAGCTGCAGGTGCAGCGACCGGAAGTGTCGGCCGATCAGGTTCCAGTGGGCCTGCTTGGCCTGTAGCGACAGATCGATCAGGTCCACCAGCGCACCCTGCAACGCGTCACCGGTGACCTTCCGCGCGTCGTCGGACAGTGGGCTGGAAATCGCGGCCATCGTCCCCTCCTCGCATCGTGGTTCTCCACTTCGCGTACCCCGGTTGGACCGGATCTACCCGTCCCGGTACCCGGTCGGGCGCTTCGAGGGTGTTCGATGGGGACGTGATCGGGTTGCGGTGGGTGCTGGACGCGCTCGGCTCCGGGCTGCTCGAACCGGTCGCCGCCGACACCGACCCCGGGGTACGCGACGTCGTGGTCGACGGGGACGCCATCCACCGGGGCGACCTGGTGCTCGGCATCGGCGTACGGGACGTCGACGCGGCGGTCGAGCTGGCCCGGCGGTGCGTCGCCGACCGCGCCGCCGCGCTGCTGCTGCGTCCGCCCGTGGTCCGCGCCGAGGAGGTACGCAAGGCGGCGGCCGACGGCGGTCTCGCGCTGGTCGCGGTGCACGACCAGGTGTCGTGGGCGCAGCTCGTGTGGCTGCTGCGCAGCCTCGTCGACACCGGTACGGTCGGCCTCTCGGACGGCGGCGCGGCCGAGCCGCCGGCGTTCCAGGACCTGTTCACGCTGGCCGACGCCGCCGCGGCGGTGATCGACGCGCCGGTCACGATCGAGGACGAGTACTCCCGGGTCCTCGCGTACTCGCGGCGGCAGGAGCAGGCGGACGCGGCGCGGCTGTCGACGATCGTCGGCCGCCGGGTGCCGGCCGACGTGCTGCGGCAGTTCCGTTCCCGCGGGGTGTTCCGCAAGCTGGGCGCCGGTACCGAGCCGATCTTCGTACCGGGGCAGCCGGACGGGACGATGCCGCGGCTGATCGTCCCCGTGCGGCTGGGCGGGCAGCTGCTCGGCTCGATCTGGGCGCTCGTACCGGAACGGCCGCCGGAGGAACGCGTGCACGCGTTCGCCGACACGGCCGGCGTGGTGGCGCTGCACCTGCTGCGGGTACGGGCCGCGGCCGACGTGGCGCGCCGGGTCGCCGCCGACCGGCTCCGCTCGGTGCTGGCCGGTACGTTCGCGGCCGGCGCCGATCCGCGGGACGCGGGGCTGCCGCCGGGGCCGTACCGGGCGGTGGCGCTGGACCTGGCCGAACGTACCGAGGGGCACACCGACCGGCTGCTGGTGCTGTGGGAGTCGATCGCGCGGAGCCGGGGCTGGCGCCGGCCCGCGATCACCGAACTCGACGACGTCCTGTACGCCGTGGTCACCGTCGACGGCGACGCCGGCTCGTGGCCGTGGCTGCGCAGGCTCGCGGCCGAGCTGGTGCGCGGCGAGCCCGGCGTACGCGTGGCGGCGGGCGGGGTGGCGCCGACACTCGGCGAGCTGCCCCGGTCGGCCACGCAGGCCGCCGCGCTGTTGCGGCTGCTCGACCGCGGCTTCGTCGCCGGGCCTGTCGCCAGTCACGAAGAGTCGTGGGCCGCCGCGGTCCTCGACCGGGTGACCGGCGCCGTGCCGCTCGACGAACTCGTCGGCATCGGGCCGCTCGCCGAGCTGCTCGACCACGACGGGTCACGGGGCGGCTGGTACGCCGAGACGCTCCGGGCGTACCTGGAGCAGCCGGGCGACCCGGGTGCCGCGAGCCGCCAACTGCACGTCCATCCGAACACCTTCCGCTACCGAATGCGCCGGTTGCGCGGTGCGCTCCATGCGGACCTGGACTCACCAGACGTACGGTTGGCACTACTGATCCAGCTCTACGGGCGCCGACTGCACGGTTGAGTTGTGCGCGGCGGACAAGACGCCCGTCACACCTCGTCTTCCGAAAACGATGACCGGCCGTGAGTTCCGGCCGCACCATTGGCCTGTACCGAGCGCCCAGGCGACTCGTTTGCCACCGTGTCAGCGTCCCGTCGGGGCAACGGTGCCCCGAAACCGGAAGGACAGTCCGTCATGAAGGTCGGCGTTCCCCGCGAGGTCAAGAACCACGAGTACCGGGTGGCGATCACCCCGGCCGGGGTACAGGAGCTCGTCACGCACGGGCACGACGTGTACGTCGAGCGGTCCGCTGGGCTCGGCTCGTCCATCCCGGACGACGAGTACCTGCACGCGGGCGCCAAGGTCCTCGACACCGCCGACGCGGTGTGGGCCGAGGCGGACATGATCCTCAAGGTCAAGGAGCCCGTGCCGGAGGAGTACCACCGGATGCGGTCCGGCCAGGTGCTCTTCACGTACCTGCACCTGGCGGCGTCGCGGGAGTGCACCGACGCGTTGATGTCCCGCGGCGTCACCGCCATCGCGTACGAGACGGTGCAGCTCGCGGACCGGTCGCTGCCGCTGCTGGCGCCGATGAGCGAGGTCGCCGGGCGGCTCGCGCCGCAGGTCGGCGCGTACCACCTGATGCGGTTCGCGGGCGGCCGCGGCGTCCTGCCGGGCGGCGTACCCGGGGTGACGCCGGCCAAGGTCGTCGTGCTCGGCGCCGGCGTGGCCGGCGAGAACGCCGTCGAGATCGCCGTCGGCCTGCGCGCCGACGTCACCGTGCTCGACCTGAACGTCGGCAAGCTGCGCGAACTCGACCACCTGTACGAGGGGCGCGTGCACACCGTCTCGTCCAACACGTACCAGCTGGAGCGGGCCGTGCTCGACGCGGACCTGGTCGTCGGCGCGGTGCTGGTACCCGGCGCGAAGGCGCCGAAGCTCGTCAGCAACGAGCTGGTGTCCCGGATGCGGCCCGGCAGCGTGCTCGTCGACATCTCGATCGACCAGGGCGGCTGCTTCGAGGACTCGCGCCCGACGACGCACGCGGACCCGACGTACCGGGTGCACGACAGCATCTTCTACTGCGTCGCGAACATGCCCGGCGCGGTGCCGAACACGTCGACGTTCGCGTTGACGAACGTGACCCTGCCGTACGCGGTGTCCCTGGCGGACAAGGGATGGCGGGACGCGCTGGCCGCCGACCCGGCGCTCGCGGCCGGCCTCAACACGCACGGCGGCGCGCTGACCAACGAGCCGGTCGCCGCCGCGCACGACCTGCCGTACCGGCCGGTCGCCGACATCCTGTCCTGACCGGCGAACCAGCGGCCCGCCACCCCACGGGGGGTGGCGGGCCGCCGTCATGCTCGGGGGCCGGCTGACTCGCCCGGCGCCTGCGCCTTGGATGCGCCGGCGGGTGTTCCGGGGTCGGCGGGTGTGCCGAGGCCGGCGAGGCCGCGGATGCCGGCGAGGACGTCGGCACCGGTCGGCGGGTGCTCCGGATCGGCGAGCGCCTGGATCACCACGCCGGACAGCAACGCCATCTGCACCATGCCCATCGTGCGGACCGCCTCGTCGGGCACCTGGTCCTCGGGCACGCTGAGCATCGTCGCGGCCGTGCCGCTGCGGCCCTGGCGCATGCCGTCGGCCAGCTGTGGCAGCAGGTCCGGCTGGCGCCGCCCCTGCATGAACAGCTCGATCGACGCCAGGAACATGTCCGGGTGCGCGAGCGCCTGCGCGATCTGCTCGTCCCACCGCCGTACGTAGCGCTCGGCGGGATCGGCGTCCGGCTCGTCGTCGGGCACGAGGCTCCGGCCGGACTCCTCGCCCCACTCGTCGAGGACCGCGAACAGCGCCTGGAACATCAGCTTCTCGCGCGAACCGTAGTGGTAGCCGATCGCGGCCGTGGACACCCCGGCCACCGCGGCGATGTCCCGCACCGACGTGCGGTCGAACCCCTTCTCCAGCAGGCAGATCTTCGCCGCGGCGAGCAGCGCCTCCTTGTTGCCCTTGTTGTTGCCCCTGCTCATGTCGCGCAGCGTAGCAGAGACTTGTGCGATCGTGTGGCGCGATCGACTGACTCGATCGAGTTGTGCGATCGTGCAAGATGCTGCTACGTTCCTCCGCACCAGGACCGACCACCGGAGGACGACATGACCATCCGCAGACGACTCGCGGCCGTGGGCGCACTCGGCGCCGCGCTCGCCGCGCTGCTCGCGGTGCCGGCCGCCGCGACACCCACCGCCGCGACACCGACCACCGATCCCGCCGTCGTCGCCACCGACAAGGGCGCCGTCCGCGGCACGGTCACCGACGGATCCCGTTCGTACCAAGGGATTCCCTACGCGGCACCCCCGGTCGGCGACCTGCGCTGGCGGTCACCGCGGCCCGCCGCGGCCTGGTCCGGCGTACGCGACGCGACGAAGCCGGGCGACGCCTGCGCGCAGCCGGCCGGGCTGCCGATCGGCGTACCGTCCGAGCACGAGGACTGCCTCTACCTCAACGTCACCGCGCCGGCGCACGCCGACGGCGACACCCCGGTGATCGTGTGGATCCACGGCGGCAGCCTGATGTTCGGCACCGGCGACATGTACCGTCCGGCCCGGCTCTCCCGCGACGCCGTTGTCGTGTCGATGAACTACCGGCTCGGCGTGCTGGGCTTCCTGACCGACGACGCGCTCGACGCCGGCTCGGCGTACGGGTCGGGATCGCTCGGCATCGAGGACCAGCAGGCGGCACTGCGTTGGGTGCGGCGCAACATCGCCGGTTTCGGCGGCGACCCGCACAACGTGACGATCATGGGCCAGTCCGGTGGCGGGTACAGCGTGTGCGACCAGCTCGCGTCGCCAACCGCCGCGGGGCTGTTCGACCGGGCGATCGTGGAGAGCGCGCCGTGTGTCGGGGACGCGACGCGTACCCGGGCCGCGGCGGAGGCGGAGAGTGCCGCGGTGGTGGCGAAGGTCGGCTGCGTCGACGATCCCGACCGCGCCGCCTGCCTGCGCGCCGTACCGCCGGCCCGGCTGCTCGCCGCGTACGGCGCGGACAAGGAGCCGCGGCCGGTCGCCGGCACGCGCCTGCTGCCGCGTACCCCGGCGGCGGCGTTTCGGTCGGGTCGGTTCAACCGGGTGCCGGTCCTGGTGGTCGTCAACCACGACGAGGAGCGCGGCCAGGTCGCCGGCCAGGAGCTGGCGACGGGGAAGCCGATGACCGCCGAGGAGTACGAGCAGGCGATCCGGGCCCGGTTCGGCGCCGACGCGGACACGGTGCTGGCCCGCTATCCGCTGTCGCCGGGCGACTCGCCGGGCGCGCAGCTCGGCGACGTCCTGACCGACGCGAACTGGTCGGTTCCGACGCTGGACACCGCGACCGCGCTGTCCCGCTGGACGCCGACGCGCGTCGCCGAGTTCGCCGAGCAGGACACCCCGTGGTTCGCGGGGACGCCGCGGACCAGCTTCCCGGTCCGCGCGCAGCACATGTCAGAGCTGCCGTACCTGTTCGACCTGTCGCTGTTCGAGCCGCTGACGCCGGCGCGGGCGGCGCTGGGCGACCGGATGATCGACACCTGGACGGGCTTCGCCGCGACCGGCCGCACCGCGTGGCCGACGTACACGCGGTCGAACCGGTACGTCGAGTCGATCGCGTCCGGCCCGTGGCGCCGTGCGGACGTCGAGGGCGAGCACGACTACCGATTCTGGTCGGGCCTGTGATCCGCCGGGCGCCGTCGGAACCTCCGGCGGCGCCCGTACCGCAAGCCGGCCCGGCGCCCACGCGGCGCCGGGTCCGCGCGGCGACCGGGGTCGGGCAGTGCTCGACGTCACCGGACCGCCGGGCGAAATAGAAAATCGTTATCGATTACTCTTGCGGGCATGGCGGTAATCGTCACGCTCGTGTCGTTGGTGGCCACCCTGTTGGGTGGCCTCGTCGCGCTTCGTGCCCGGGACAAGCTGCACCTGATCCTCGGCCTCGCCGCCGGGGTACTGCTCGGCGTCGTCGCGTTCGACCTGCTGCCCGAGATGTTCGAGCAGAACGCGTACCACGTGCTCGGCGTGCCCGCGGTGATGATCACGTTCGCGGCGGGTTTCCTGACGCTGCACGTGATCGAGCGGGGCACCGCCCTGCACCGCGGACACGAGCACGAGTACGACGCGCACGGCCACCACTACCCGACCGTCGGCATACTCGCCGCGTCGGCGTTGGTGGCGCACAGCTTCATGGACGGGCTGGGCATCGGGCTCGGCTTCCAGGCCGACACGGCCGTCGGCATCACCGTCGCGCTCGCCGTCATCGCGCACGACTTCGCCGACGGCTTCAACACCTTCACGATCACCTCGCTGTACGGCAACGCCCGGCGCCGCGCGCTCACCCTGCTCGCACTCGACGCGCTGGCGCCGGTGGCCGGGGCCACGGTGACGCTGTTCGTGCACGTACCCGAGTCGGTGTTGGGGCTGTACCTCGGCTTCTTCGCCGGCTTCCTGCTGTACATCGCGACGAGCGACATCCTGCCCGAGGCGCACGCCCGGCACCCGAGCCGGCTCACCCTCGGCATGACCGTGCTCGGCATGGCGTTCATGTTCGGCGTGGTCGCCGTCGCCGGCTGACGTACCCGTCGCGCATCGCGGCGTCAGCCGACGCGCGCCTCGGATCGCCAGCGCCGCAACACATCCGGCTCACCGCGCACGGGTACGCGGGGCGGCGAGCAGCGCCGCGGGTCCCACGAGGTACCAGCCGATCAGGTCGGGACGGACCAACCGGGACAGTCCGGGACCGGTGTGTCGAACGGGATCCGTGCGGCCGGGCCGGCGCGGTACGTCCCGATGTTCGGAGAGGGCACCATGTGCCGGACATGACGGCAGGAGTCCGGAAACGGGCCTCCCACCGCGCGGCCTGGGGAGGCAGTCACTGGAACGTGGTGCGCGGCGGGAGTCACAGGCGACGCTACGCCGAACGGCCGGGTACGGCATCGGCCGAAGGGACACCGTTGTGGCGGGCGTAACGCACAGACCGTTCCCTCCGTTACACCCGCTCGTTTTTTCCAGGCCGTACCAAGGAAAGCGGCTTACCGTCATGAGCATGTACCGCAGCAGGGACGGTCGTTGGACCGTCGAGCACGTCACCGGGACGTGGCCGGACGGCCACACCGGCGACCTGCTGCGCGTGCGCCACCGCGGGTACCCGGTCGCGCTGTGCAGCTCCGTCGCCGAGCTGGCCGAGCTGCTGAACCTCGCCGACCTCGAACTCATCGAGGACGCCGACCGGCACCACGCCCCCGCCGCCTGATCGTCGCGCGGCACGCGACACCAGCACTGATCGGGGCGGAACCGTACGCTGGCGGTGATGCATCCGCTGCTCGCGCCATTCGTCGCCTCGGTGTACCAGTACGAGGGGGAGCTGCCGCACGGGCGTGAGCTGGCCCTCGCGACGGGGCGGGCGCAGCTCGTGGTCAACCTCGCCGAGGACGCGCAGCGCTGGTACGACGGGCCGGGCCACGGCGTCGCGCACACGCTGCCGGCGGCCGCCACGGTGCGCGGGCCGTCGACCGGGCCGCTGTGCATCGACACCGCCGAGCAGCGTTCCGTGGTGGGGGTGAGTTTCCGGCCGGGCGGGGCCTACCCGTTCTTCGGGGTGCTGCCCGCCGGGGCGTACCTGCCGCTCGCCGAGTGCTGGGGCGATGCCGGTGCCGCGCTCGCCGACCGGTTGCGCCGCGTCGCGCCGGCCGAGCGGGTACCGCTGGTCGAGGCGCTGCTGGTCGACAGGCTCGGTGCGGGGCCGGATCCGTTCGTGGCGCGGGCGGTGGCGCTGCTCGACCGCGGCGTACCGGTGGGTGTGGTGGCGGATCGGCTCGGGGTCACCGATCGCGGGCTGGCACGCCGGTTCGCGTCGCGTGTCGGCTGCCCGCCGAAGCGGTACGCCCGGGTGCGGCGGTTCCAGCGGGCCGCCCGGCTGGCCGCGGAATCGCTTGCGGTGCAAGGGTTCCGGGTGGACTGGGCGGGCGTCGCGGCACGCTGCGGATACGTCGACCAGTCGCACCTGATCCACGACTTCCGCGAGTTCGCCGGCGTCACGCCCGGCCGGTACGTGCCCCGCGGCCCGGCGGCCCACAATCACCTGCCGGTGTCGGATTTCGCCAATCCCGTCGACGCTGAGCGGGGCAGGCTGGGGCCATGGACATCACGCTGATCCCGACCCTGGCCGTACGCGACGCCGCGGCCGCCATCGACTTCTACGTCCGCGCGCTCGGCGCCACCGAGATCTCCCGGTACGAGTACGACGGCCGGATCGCGCACGCCGAGCTGTCGGCGGGCGGCGCCCGGTTCGCGGTGAAGGAGGCCGACGAGCACGACCCGGCGCCGGGCGACGCCGCGTCGGTGCTGTTCGCCCTGGAGGTGGCCGACGCCGACGCGCTGTGGTCCCGGCTGCGCGAGGCCGGCGCGACGGTCGTCTTCCCGCTGGCCGACCACGACTACGGCTACCGTCAGGGCCGCGTCGCCGACCCGTACGGCCACCGCTGGATCGTGTCCCAGCAGCTCTGACGCCACGCCCGGGCCGGCCGGGTCGCGTGTCGGCCGGGCCGGCGGCGTGGCAGAATCCTCGACCATGACGTACCCGCGAAGCATCGTGACCGGCCCCGCGCCGATCGTCGCTGCCGCGTGTGCGTGTTGTTGTCGCTGACGACCGCTTGCCCTCGGGCGAGCCGTTTCCGTCGGGCGTCGCCTGAGCCGCTTGTCCGCTCGCGTACGTCCGGATCCTCCAGTTGTCCGGATCCGCCCCGGGCCGTCGCCCGGGTGCCGTCGAGTCAGCGAGCACACCCATGAGTACCGATCTGCGTGGTCGTTCCGTCGTCGTCCTGCACGCGCACCCCGACGACGAGGCGATCTTCACCGCCGCCACGATGCGCCGCGCCGCCGACCGCGGCGCCCGCGTCGTCCTCGTCATGGCCACCGGCGGTGAGCTGGGCGAGCGGTACGCCCCGCTGCGGCCCGGCGAGACCGTCCACCGCCGCCGGCTGGCCGAGCTGGAGGAGGCCGCCGGCCACCTCGGCGTGTCCCGGCTGGTGCTGCTCGGCCGCCGTGACTCGGGTATGGCCGGCTGGCCGTCCGGGCGGCATCCGCGCGCACTGGCCCGCGGGCGTACCGACCGGTTGGCGCGGAAACTCGCCGACGTCGTCGAGCAGGAGTCCGCGGACACCGTGGTGCACTACGACGACCGCGGCATCTACGGCCATCCCGACCACGTCGCCGTACACCGGATCGGCGCGCTTGCGGCCCGCATCACCGGCGCCGCCTCGTACCAGGCGACCGTCGACCGGGACCACCTGCGTACCCGCGGCGGCACGCACCTGATCGACGCGGCGAGCGGCCACACCGGCGAGTACGGTCGGCCCGCCGCCGACATCGCGGTACGCATCGAGGCCACCGGCGGTGAGCTGACCGCGAAGCGGGCGGCGATGGCCGCGCACGCCAGCCAGATCCGGCCGACCGCGGTGAGCGGGCCGGGCTTCGCCGAGACGTACCGGCACGAGTGGTACCTGGCGGACGCCGGCAGCCGGCCGGGTGTGTTGCACGCCCTTGCCACCTGACGGCCGCGACGGGAAGACGGCTCCGTCCTCCGGCGTTGGTCCAGTTCGTGACCCTGCCTGCAGACGTGAAGCTGTCGGTGCTGGACCTGGCGCCGGTCGCGGACGGTTCGACACCCGCCGAGGCGCTGGCCAACAGCGTCGACCTGATCCGGCTCGCCGAACGCCTCGGCTACCACCGGTACTGGGTCGCCGAGCACCACAACATGCCCGGCATCGCCAGCTCGTCGCCGCCGGTGCTCATCGCGCACCTCGCCGCCGCGACCGAACGCATCCGCGTCGGCTCCGGCGGCGTCATGCTGCCGAACCACGCCCCGCTCGTCGTCGCCGAGCAGTTCGGCATGCTGTCCGCGCTGCACCCCGGCCGCATCGACCTGGGCCTCGGCCGTGCGCCCGGCACCGACCAGGTGACCGCCGCCGCGCTGCGCCGCGAGGCGTCGCCCGCCGCGGACGAGTTCCCGCGCCAGCTGGGTGAGCTGATCGGGTTCCTCGACGGCGAGTTCCCCGACGGCCACCCGTACACGGCGGTCAGCGCCGTGCCGGGTCGCGGGTACCGGCCGCCGATCTGGCTGCTCGGATCCAGCGGGTACTCGGCGCAGCTCGCCGGCGCGCTCGGCATGCCGTTCTCGTTCGCGCACCACTTCGCGGGGGACAACACGCTGCCGGCGCTGGAGGCGTACCGGGAGTCGTTCCGGCCGTCGGAGGACCTGGCCGAGCCGTACGCGATGATCGGGGTGTCGGTGTTCTGCGCCGACACCGACGCCGAGGCGCAGCGGATGGCCAGCTCGCAGGCGCTGTCGTTCCTGCGCCTGCGTACCGGGCGGCCCGGGCCGCTGCCCAGCCCCGACGACGCCGCGAACTACCCGTACACCGAGCTGGACCGGCTGTTCCTGGACGACCGGGCCCGGCACACCGTCGTCGGTACGCCGGCGTCCGTCGCCGACGAGCTCGCCGACCTGGCGAAACGTACCGGCGCGGACGAGCTGATGGTCACCACCATGGCGTGGGACCACGGCGCCCGGCTCCGCTCGTACGAGCTGCTGACCTCCGCCCTCGGGCGGTAGTCACGCCTGGCCGGTGTCGAAGCGGCTGATGAGGCCGCCGGACACGGTGAACCGCCAGGCGGTACGCATCTCGCCCCACTGGTCGTTGCGGTACCGGGCGACGAGCGACAGCCCGTCGTCCGACTCCGTCTCGACGTCCAGGTGGCCGTGGCTGGCGAAGATCTCCCGCTCCGCCCACGGCATCAGGTCCCGGTCCGTACCGTCGTCGGACATCGTCGCGTCCGTGCTGAGCGCCTCGCTGAACGCCAGCCTGTCGCCCGCGTTGATGGCCCTGACCAGCGCCTGTACCTCGGGGTTGGTGAGCTTCTCGACGTCGATCATGGCGCCCCCTTCTCGTCACCCCACGGTAGGACGATTCGGGTGCGGGGGATACGTCGTCGGCGAGGATGCCCTGGCGAGTGCGGTGGGGTGATGCGTCCCGCCTGGATCTCACCGGATGCATCCCGCCGCGGCCTCGACCGGGATCAGGCCAGTTCGGGCGGCGGCCGCGAGCCGGCGTCGGCCGCGAACTCGGCGCGCACGCCGAGCAGGCGTACCGGGCGATCCGGGGCGAACCGGTCAAGAGCGGCGAGCGCCGCCCGCTCGACCGGCTCGGGGTCCGTGCTGGGCTCCGGCAGGTGATGGCCGTGCGTGTGGGTCAGGAACGGGGCGTACCGCACCTTCACCACCACCCGGTCGACCGGCCGGCCGTCGGTGTCCGCCGCGACCAGCCGCGCCAGCCGCGCGACCTCGCGGCGCACCTCGGCCCAGTCCGCGATGTTCCGCTGGTACGTCGTCTCCCGGCTCAGCGACCGCGCCACGTACGGCTCGTCGGTCACCACGCCGTCGTCCCGGCCCCGCGCCAGCCGTACCAGCCAGGGGCCCGTCGCCGGGCCGAACCGCGCGGCCAGCGTGTCCGGGTCGGCGTCGGCCAGCTGCGCCACGGTACGGACGCCGATCGCGGCCAGCCGCTTCGCCGTCTTCCCACCGATCCCCCACAGCGCGTCGGTCGGCCGGTCACCGAGCATCTCGTACCAGGTGGCGTCGGTGAGGCGGAAGATCCCGGCCGGCTTGCCGAACCCGGTGGCCAGCTTGGCCTGCAACCGGTTCGTACCGATGCCGACGGTGCAGTCGAGGTCGGTCGCGGCGCGCACCCGGCGCCGGATCTCCGTCGCGACCGCCTCCGGATCGTCGGTGTCCACGGCCAGGAACGCCTCGTCCCAGCCCAGCACCTGCACCACCGCGTCGAACCCGCGCAGCGTGGCCATCACCACCGCCGACGCCGCCTCGTACGCCGCCCGGTCCACCGGCAGGAACACCGCCGCCGGACACAGCCGCGCCGCCGTACGCAGCGGCTGGCCCGAGTGCACGCCGTGCTCCCGCGCCTCGTACGAGGCGGTGCTGACGACGCCGCGCTTCGTCGGATCGCCGTCGCCGCCGACCACCACCGGCCGCCCGCGCAGCTCCGGCCGGCGCAGCACCTCCACCGCGGCCACGAACTGGTCGAGGTCGACGTGGAGTACCCAGCGGGTCACGCTCCATTCTCACCCGGAAACCGTCGGAGGGTCGGGGTAGACCTGACCCATGGCCACCGTCGACCAGGTCCGCACCTGGGCCCTGTCCCTGCCGCGCACCACCGAGGCCCTCGTGCACGACCGCGTCAAGTTCCGCGTCGGCCGCCTCGTCTACGCCGCCTTCTCCCGGGACGAGACGATCATGGGCTTCGGGTACCCGAAGGAGGAGCGCGTCGCGCTCGTCGCCGCCGAGCCGGACAAGTTCCTGATGCCCGTCCCGTCCGACGAGCGGTACAACTGGGTCCGCGCCCGCCTGGCCGCCCTCGACGAGATCGAGATGCGCGAGCTGGTTCTCGACGCCTGGCGCATGTGCGTACCCAAGAAACTCGCCACCACCCATCCGCCGATCCACACCGTCTGACCCGCGCGGATTCGGGAACCGGGCATCGCGTCGGGTCTCGTCGAAATCGGCGGGAAGGGATCTACTCCCACCAGTCGAACCAGTAGCCGTTGCAGTCGTGGCCCGGGATGCAGGTGTTGTCGGTGCCGGCCCAGTACAACGGGCCCACCTGGTAGCCGTAGTGCCGGAACGTGGTCTGGTCCTGGATGCACGTGTCGTAGTCGAACCCGCACCATTCCGTACCCGAGGCCATCGGCGTGACCGTGCCGGAGTGCGCGGCGGGGGCCGTGTGCGCCGCGGGCGACGCCGAGGCGGTCCCGGTCCAGATCGCGCCCAACAACACGCCGGTTCCGACGGCGACGCCGATCCGTCGTACCACGGTGGACATCATCATCGACGTTCCCTTTCGTTTCGGGGGCTGGGAAGAATGCGTCGACAGCGTATGTGGCGAAGCGAACCGAAACGCCCTGATCGCTTTCATCCGTCTTTCATTTCGCTGTCCCCCGCAAAGAAACCGGAATGGCGTCAGCCGGACTGGCGCCAAGCGGTGCGGAAGCCGCCCCGGCCGAGCCCGGAACGAGGGGTACCCGATGACCGACACCCACCGCATCCTGGGCACACTGCACACCGCGGACGGCCGCGGCGCCATACGCCTGGCGGACCGGTTCGACACCGACGTCGACGACCTGTGGTCGGCCATCACCGAGCCGGACCGGCTGGCCCGCTGGATCGGAGAGGTCAAGGGCGACCTTCGTGTCGGCGGCGAATACCGCGCCCGCTACCACCCCAGCGGCTGGGAGGGCACCGGCCGGATCGAGCAGTGCGAACCGCCCCGGCGACTGCGCCTCACCGGCGCCGAACCGGACGACCCGCACGGCGTCGTCACCGAGATCACGCTGACCCCCGACGGTGACCAGACGATCCTGGTCGTCGAGAAGCGTGGCATGCCGCTCGACCAGGTGGCCGGATTCGGGGCCGGGAACCAGATCCAGCTGGAGGACCTGGCCGCATACCTGGCCGGCGGTGACCGGTGCGACTCCGACGCCCGGATCGCCGTGCTCTACCCGTTGTACGCGCAACTCCCCGTCGGGAACGGCTAGCGCCCCAACCGCCTCTCCCGTCGGCGCCAGGATGATCCGGGGAACCCTCGGCTGGGAACGACGAAGGGCCCCGCTGCCACTCCAGCGGGGCCCTTCGTATCGCCTGGTCAGGCGGGTGCGGAGGATACGAGATTCGAACTCGTGAGGGGTTGCCCCCAACACGCTTTCCAAGCGTGCGCCCTAGGCCACTAGGCGAATCCTCCGCCGGACACGATACCGGACGGGCGGAGGCGGCCCCACGGGGCGTCAGGTGGCGCGGCGCACGCCGGTGGGAGTGGGTCCCGGGGACACGGTACAGTGGTGCGCAGCCCCTCGTGCGGCGCTCATCTCGTCAACTCCCCCAGGGCCGGAAGGCAGCAAGGGTACGCGAGCTCTGGCGGGTGCACGGGGGGCCCTTTCGTGCCCGGCAGCCGGTCGTACGGACGGTGGCTCGCGTCGTGGCCGGACTGTCCCACCGCTGGCCTAGACTTCCCCTCCGAGGCTCGTCCGCAGGTCTCGGAGAGGGGGCGAGACGCGGTGGCGAACATCGCGCTGTACCGCAAGTACCGGTCACGCACCTTCGCCGAGGTGATCGGCCAGGAGCACGTGACGGAGCCGCTGATCGCGGCGCTGCGCAACGGCAAGCTCAACCATGCGTACCTGTTCAGCGGTCCGCGCGGGTGTGGCAAGACGTCGAGCGCGCGGATCCTGGCCCGGTCGGTCAACTGTGCGAAGGGGCCGACGCCCGAGCCGTGCGGCGAGTGCGAGTCGTGCCGCGCGCTCGCGCCGAACGGGCCGGGTTCGATCGACGTGATCGAGATCGACGCGGCCAGCCACGGCGGCGTCGACGACGCCCGCGAGCTGCGCGAGAAGGCGTTCTTCGCGCCGGTCAACTCCCGCTACAAGGTGTACGTGATCGACGAGGCGCACATGGTCTCGTCCGCCGGCTTCAACGCGCTGCTCAAGCTCGTCGAGGAGCCCCCGGAATACGTCATGTTCATCTTCGCGACGACCGAGCCGGACAAGGTCCTCGGCACGATCAAGTCGCGGACGCACCACTACCCGTTCCGGCTGGTGCCGCCGGGCACCATGCGCGAGCACCTGGAGCGGGTGTGCGGGCTGGAGGGCGTGCAGGTCGACCCGGCCGTCTACCCCCTCGTCGTACGGGCGGGCGGCGGCTCGGTCCGCGACTCCATGTCGATCATGGATCAGCTGATGGCCGGCGCGGGCGACGAGGGCGTCACGTACCAGCGGGCCGTGGGGCTGCTCGGGGTGACCGACGCCGGGCTGCTCGACGAGGCGGTCGACGCGCTGGCCGGCGCCGACGGGGCGGCACTGTTCGGCGCCGTCGACCGGGTGGTCGAGGCCGGTCACGACCCGCGCCGGTTCGCGTCGGACCTGCTGGAGCGGCTGCGCGACCTGATCGTCCTCAACCAGGTGCCCGACGCGGCGGCCAATGGCCTCATCGCGGTACCGCCGGACGAGCTGGAGCGGCTGACCAGCCAGGCCGTACGGCTCGGCCCCGCGACGCTGTCCCGGATGGCCGACATCCTGCACGACGGCCTCACCGACATGCGCGGCGCGACCTCGCCCCGGCTGGTGCTGGAGGTGCTCTGCGCCCGGATGCTGCTGCCCGGCGGTGACTCGACCGCCGACCTGCTACAGCGGCTGGAGACGTTGGAGCAGCGCGTCGCCACCGGCGTACCGGTCGCGCCGCCGGGCGCCGCCGCGCCACCCGCGCCCCCGGCGCCGGCCGTCGCGCCGCCCTTGGCCCCGTCCGTACCACCGGCCGCGTCCGCATCGCCGATGTCCGGCGGGCCCGCGCCGTCGGCTTCCGCGGCCACCGCGTCCCCGGCCCCCGCCGGACCCGCGCCGGCCGCGACCGCGCCACCGGTTTCCGCCGAGCCCACAGTGCCGGCACCGGCGGTGCCTCCGCCCGGTGGATCCGCCCCGGCCGGCTCGGTGCGCGAGGCCGGTGTCTCGTCGGCGTCCGCCGCCGGGTCCGAGCCGGCACCCGCAGCGACACCGCCGGCCCCGGCCGCGACTCCCGCGCCGCCTCCTGCTCCGGCACTGCCGCCGGCGGTCGGTGGGGAGGTCGACATCCAGGCGGTGGCCCGGGCGTGGGAGCCGATCGTCGAGCACACGAAGCGGCGTCGCGTCGTGTGGAGCCTCCTGCAGAACGCCGCGCCGTACGCGCTGGACGGCGACACGCTGGTGCTCAAGGCGCGGAACGCGGGGATCGCGGGCAGGTTCAACGACGACACGGTCGTCGGCGTACTGCAGGACGCGTTGCAGGCCGTCCTCGGCAGGAAGTGGCGGATCCGCTGCCAGGCCAATCCGTCCGCGCCGGCGCAGCAGGAGCGTACGGCCGCGCCACCGCCGGCTCCGCCCGCCGCGCCACCGGCGCAGGCCGCGCCGCCCACGGTGGACGGCTGGCCGGAGGCCGCGCGCCCGGGCGGTACGGTCGCGCCGCCGCCTCCCCCCGCGCCGGAGCCGCCGCGGTCCGCGGGTGGTGGGCAGACGGCGACGGCGCTGGCCGAGCCGCGCGGTGCGGTGGCGACGAAGGAGCGTCCGCAGACCGCCGAGCCGGAGTGGCAGGTGCCTGACGGCCCGACGGACTTCTCGCCGGACGATCCGGTCCCGGCGAACCTCGGCGGGTACGACGGGTTCGCGCCCGGGGACGAGCCGACCGACGAGCCGCTGGATCCGGCGAAGGCGCTGCCGTCTGCGGCCGCGACCGCGGAGGAGCAGGCCCTTTCGCTGCTCGTACAGAACCTGGGGGCGGAGAAGATCGGCGAGGCGTAGGCGCCGGATCCGGTCGTCCCGGGTGGACGTGCCCGGAGCCGGTCGGGCGGTCGGGCCGAGCGGGAGGACTCCCGTTCGGCTGCCGCTACGGTGACGAGCATGGCCGAACAGGACGAACGTGACTGGCACGTCATGACGATCCGTACCGTGCTGCGGTCCGCCGGTGCCGACGAGCCTGACCGGTTTCCGGTGTGGGCCGATCCGGGCGACGGCGTCGTACGGGTGGCGTGCGTGGACCCGGACCGCTTCTCCGCCGACGAGCTGGACCGGTACCAGGAGGTCCTGGCCCGCGCCGGGTACGAGGTGACGGACGACCCGGACGACGAGTGGACGCTGCTCGTCCGCTGGCGTACGGGCGGCATCCCGGCGGGTGGCGCGGTGCCGGCCGCCCCGCCGTACGAGACGGCGGTGCTGGCCGAGCCGGGTGCGCGGCTGGGCGCGCGGGTGATCGACATCGTCGTGATGATGCTCGGGATGTGGGCGACGCTGTTCGTCTGGGCGCAGGCGACGGGGCCGGACGGCGGCGAGTCGGCGTCGCCGCTGTTCGTGGTGGGCGTGGTCGTCGGCGCGCTGTGGTGGGTGTACGGGATGGAGGCGCTCCAGCTCGCCCGCTGGAGCCGTACGGTCGGGATGCGTGCGGTGGGTCTGCGGGTCGCGCGGGCGGACCGCCCGGACGAGCCGCTGACCGTGGGCCGCGCGATGGCCCGGGCTGCCTGCTATCCGGTCGGGACGATGATCGTCGGGTACGTGACGTGCGGCGTGGTGAGCCTGCTCGACCAGCTGTGGCTGCTGTGGGACAAGCCGCTGCGGCAGTGCCTGCACGACAAGATCGCCAGTACGGTGGTCGTCACGACCCGCTGACGGCCGCGCCGGGGCATGGGCCGGTCGACACGGAGCGCGGCGGATAGGCTTCGGTGACGGGAACCGACGAGCTTCGAGGAGTGGCCGTGATGCCGGGTGGCGGACAGCCGAACCTTCAGGAACTGCTCAAGCAGGCACAGAAGATGCAGGAGCAGCTGGCCCTGGCGCAGCAGGAGCTGGCCGAGATCGAGGTCAAGGAGAGCGCGGGCGGCGGGCTGGTGACGGCCGTCGTGTCCGGGAGCGCGGAGCTGCGGGCGATCGAGATCGACCCGAAGGTCGTCGACCCGGAGGACATCGAGACGCTCCAGGACCTGATCGTCGCCGCGATCCGCAGCGCGACGGAGGAGGCCCGGAAGGTGCAGCAGGAGAAGATGGGTCCGATCGCGGGTGGCCTCGGCGGCATGACCGGTGGCCTGCCCGGCCTGGGCATGTAGGACCGACACGTGTACGAGGGCGCCATCCAGGATCTGATCGACGAGCTCGGGCGGCTGCCCGGGGTCGGCCCGAAGAGCGCGCAGCGGATCGCGTTCCACATCCTGTCCGCCGATCCGGTGGACGTGACGCGGCTGGCGACGGCGCTGAAGCGGGTGAAGGAGCAGGTCCGGTTCTGCCGGGTGTGTTTCAACGTGGCGGAGGCCGAGGAGTGCCGGATCTGCCGCGACGTCCGCCGCAGCGACGAGGTGCTGTGCGTGGTGGAGGAGCCGAAGGACGTCGTCGCGATCGAGAGGACCGGCGAGTTCCGCGGGCGGTACCACGTGCTTGGCGGAGCGATCAACCCGCTGGAGGGTGTGGGGCCGGACAACCTGCGGATCCGGGAGCTGATGGGGCGGCTGTCCAGCGGTGACGTCAAGGAGTTGATCCTGGCGACGGACCCGAACACCGAGGGCGAGGCGACCGCGACGTACCTGGCGCTGCTGGTGAAGCCGATGGGGATCGCGGTGACCCGGCTGGCGTCGGGCCTGCCGGTCGGCGGCGACCTGGAGTACGCGGACGAGATCACGCTGGGCCGGGCGTTCGAGGGGCGACGCGTCCTGGACGTCTAGCGCCGTCGCGCGGTTCGGACCGTTAGGGTCGTTGTCATGGTGGCGGGGCGGGAGATCAGGCTGGCGTCACGGCCGCACGGCTGGCCGACGGCGGACAACTTCGAGCTGGTGACGGTCGAGGTGCCGGAGCCGGGCGACGGCCAGGTACTGGTGCGCAACACGCTGATGTCGGTCGACCCGTACATGCGGGGTCGGATGAACGACGTCGAGTCGTACGTGCCGCCGTTCGTGCTCGGCGCGCCGCTGGAGGGCGGCGCGGTCGGCGAGGTGGTCGCCTCGGGTGCGCCGGACTTCGCGCCCGGCGACCTGGTGTTGCACGGGCTCGGCTGGCGGGACTACGCGGTGGTCGACGCGCAGCACGCGGTGCGGTTGGACCCGGACCTGGCGCCGATCTCGACGTACCTGGGGATCCTCGGCATGACCGGCCTGACCGCGTACGCCGGGCTGGTCGCGGTGGCCGGCATGCGGCCGGGCGACGTGGTGTTCGTGTCGGGCGCGGCGGGTGCGGTGGGCAGCGCGGCGGGGCAGTTCGCCCGGCTGCTCGGCGCGAGCCGGGTGGTGGGCAGCGCGGGTTCGCCGGAGAAGGTCGCGCACGTGACGGACGACCTGGGCTTCGACGCCGCGTTCGACTACCACGACGGGCGGGTGGCGGACTTGCTGCGCGCCGCGGCCCCGGAGGGCATCGACGTGTACTTCGACAACGTGGGCGGCGACCATCTGGAGGCGGCGGTCGGCCAGTTGCGGGTGCACGGCCGGGCGGCGCTGTGCGGGGCGATCTCGGCGTACAACGAGACGTCGGCGCCTGCCGGCCCGCGGAACCTGAGCCGCATGATCGGTTGGCGCCTGACGCTGCGGGGCTTCCTCGTCCGCGACCACACGGACCTGCGCGGCGAGTTCGTCTCGCGGGTGGGTGGGTGGCTGCGGGACGGGTCACTGTCGTACCGGGAGACGTTCGTGGACGGGCTGGCGAACGCGCCGGACGCGTTCCTCGGCCTGCTGCGCGGCGACAACGTCGGCAAGATGCTGGTACGCCTGCCCTGAGCCACCGTCCACATCGGACGGTACGTCAGACCAGCGCGGCGCGGTCGACGTCGGGGCTGCGGTAGAGATGCTCGGGGATGCGCGCGAGCGTCGAGTCGCGCAGCCGCGGGCCGAGACCGTACAGGTGCTGGAAGCTCATGATGAGCGGGCGCCACGCGTCCGGGTCGATGTGGTTCTCCGTGCCGGGCAGGCGGATCGCGTCGTGCACGTGGACGCGCTGGACGCGCACCTCGAACGCGATCGTGTACCCGCGCAGCTCCTCGACGTCGTCGGCGATGCCGTGCGTCGACTCGACGACGGCCTCCATCGTGACGGGGCACTCGGCGATGCGCGGCGGGCGTACCGTCTCGGCGGGTTCGGGGGTGAGCCCGGAGACGCCGAACTTGTCCGGCTCGTACCGGTAGCCGCGCTCGGCCTTCGTCGGCGGCACCGGGTAGGTGCCGGTGGTGAGCGCGAGCCGGTCGACCGCGTCGACCAGCGCGTCGGACGGCAGGTTGAGCACGCATTCCTTGGTACGCAGCATGTTCCGGGCGGTCTGCGACCGGGCGCCGAGGCCGAGCATCGCGCGCCAGCCGAGCCAGAACGCGGACGACATCGGCGCGATGTTGGGCGTGCCGTCCTCGTTCGTAGTCGTGATGAGGACGACCGGGGTGCCGAAGTAGAGGATCGACGGTTCGATCGGGCTGTGTTCGTTCACGCGGTCCAGTCTGTGCCGGGAGAACGTTGCCCGCTGGCGGGTTTCGGTCCTCGCGTTCGCCCGCCCACGACGCGACGGGCACCGGGCACGGTCAGTCGAGGACGGTGCCGACGTAGCGGCGGGCGACGGTCGCGGCGACGGCGTCGGGGTCGGCGGCCCACACGTCGCCGTTGAAGATCTCGACCTCGATGTCACCGTCGTATCCGGCGGCGTCGACCGCCCGGCGCAGCGCCCGGAAGTCGATGTGCCCGTCGCCCATCATTCCCCTGCCCAGCAACGTGTCCGCGGGCAGCGGCACGACCCAGTCGCACACCTGGAACGACGCGATCCGCCCGCGCGATCGCGCGATCTGTTGGTGCACCGCGGGATCCCACCACACGTGGTACGTGTCGACGACGACGCCGACCTGCGGCGCGGGGAACGGCGCGGCCATCGCCAGCGTCTGCTCCACAGTGGACAGTACGCCGCGGTCGGCGCAGAAGATCGGGTGCATCGGCTCCAGCGCAAGGCGTACGCCGGCGGCGCCGGCCTCGGGCGCGAGCGTGGCGAGCGCGTCGGCGACCCGGTCGCGCGCGCCGGCCAGGTCGCGGGACCCGGCGGGCAGCCCGCCGACGACGAGGACGAGGGTGTCGGTGCCGAGCGCGGCGGCCTCGTCGATGGCGCGCCGGTTGTCGTCGATCGCGGCGGCGCGGCCGGCGTCGTCGGCGGCGGTGAGGAAGCCGCCGCGGCACAGCGAGGACACCCGGAGCCCGGCCTCGCGTACGAGCCGGGCGGCGCGGCCGGTGCCGATGTCGGCGACGGGCTCGCGCCACAGGCCGATCGCGCCGATCCCGTGCCGTACGCAGAGGTCGACGGCGTCGGCGACGCCGAGCCGGTTCACGGTCTTCTGGTTGAGCGACAGCCGGGCGAGCCGCGGGTCGCCGGGCGCGGGCGTCGGGATCGCCGCGGGTGTACCGGAGGGTACGTCGAGATCCACCGGGGTCATCCCTCGATCCCGTGCAGCGTCAGGATCTTCCGCATCCGCGCGACCGCGAGGTACGGATCGGGCAGCAGCCCGGCGGCGTCGGCGAGGCGGAACGTCTCGGCCAGGTGCGGCAGGCTGCGCGCGCTCTGCATCCCGCCGACCATCGTGAACGCGTCCTGGTGTCCGGCAAGCCAGGCGAGGAACACGATCCCGGTCTTGTAGTGGTACGTCGGTGCGCCGAAGACGTGGCGGGACAACGGAACCGTCGGGTCCAGGATCTCCCGGTACCGCTCGTTGTCGCCGGCCGACAGCGCGGTGAGCGCGGTCGACGCGGCGGGCGCGATCGCGTCGAAGATGCCCAGCAGCGCATGGGATCCGGAGCCGATCAGGTCCGGATAGTTGAAGTCGTCGCCGGTGTAGAGCCGTACGCCGGGCGGCAGCGCGGCGCGCAGCGCGACCTCGTGCTCCGCGTCCAGCAGCGACACCTTCACACCATCCACAGTGGACGAGTGCGCGGCGACGATGTCGAGGAACGCCTTCGTGGCGGTCGGGATGTCGGCCGACCCCCAGTACCCGGCGAGCGCCGGGTCGAACATCTCGCCGAGCCAGTGCAGGACCACCGGCGTGCGTACCTGGGCGAGCAGCCGCCCGTACACCTCGGCGTAGTCGTCCGGGCCGCGGGCGATCCGGGCGAGCTGCCGGCTGGCCATCAGGATCACCGTGGCGCCGGCGTCCTCGACGACCGCGACCTGCTCCTCGTACGCGGCGACCACGTCGTCCAGTGTGGACAGTTCGCCGGCGTGGTCGGTACCCGCGCCGCAGCCGAGCCGCGCGCCCGGGACGGTCGCCGCCTCGGCGGCGGAGCGCCGGACCAGCTCGCGGGTCGCCGCCCAGTCGAGGCCCATGCCCCGCTGCGCGGTGTCCATCGCGTCCGCCACGCCCAGCCCGTACGACCACAGGTGCCGCCGGTACGCCAGCGTCGCGTCCCAGTCCAGCGCGGCGGGTGCGCCGGGAGTGTTGTCCGCCAACGGATTCGCGACGACGTGCGCCGCCGCGTACGCGACGCGGGCCGCGGCCGGGCCGTCCGGCCTCGGCCACAGCACGGTGTCCCGCAGCGTGTACGGCGCCAGCCGTCCGTCCATTGTGGGCAGTGTGATCTGCACGCGTGGTCCTCTCACAGCTCGATCGCGGGTACCGGCATTCGCCGACCCTCGCGGGAGCTGGTGTACCCCAGCTCGGCGAGCTGCACACCGCGGGCCGCGGCGGCGAAGTCGTAGCCGAACGGCGTTCCGGCGACGACGTGCCGCAGGTACTCCTCCCACTGCACCTTGAAGCCGTTGTCGTAGTCGGCGTTGTCCGGGACCTCCTGCCACTGCTCGCGGAACGGCTCGGGCGTCGCGAGATCCGGGTTCCAGACGGGTTTCGGCGTGGTGGCGCGGTGCTGGATCCGGCAGCGCCGCAGGCCGGCCACGGCCGACCCTTCCGTGCCGTCGACCTGGAACTCGACCAGCTCGTCCCGGTTGACCCGCACGCACCAGGACGAGTTGACCTGCGCGATGATCCCGCCGGCCAGCTCGAAGATCCCGTACGCGGCGTCGTCGGCGTCGGCCGCGTACGGCTTGCCCTGCTCGTCGACGCGCTCGCCGATGTGCGTGACGGCCCGCGCGGTCACCGCCTCGACCTGGCCGAACAGCGTCTCCAGCACGTAGTTCCAGTGCGCGAACATGTCGAGCGTGATGCCGCCGCCGTCAACGGTCCGGTAGTTCCAGGACGGGCGCTGCGCCTCCTGCCAGTCGCCCTCGAACACCCAGTAGCCGAACTCGCCGCGTACCGACAGGATCCGGCCGAAGAAGCCGCCGTCGACGAGGCGGCGGAGCTTGCGCAGGCCGGGCAGGAACAGCTTGTCCATCACCACGCCGTCGCGGGTGCCGGCGGCGCGGGCGGCGCGCGCCAGCTCGGTCGCACCGACCACGGTCTCGGCCACGGGCTTCTCGGTGTACACGTGCTTGCCGGCGGCGATCGCGGCGAGCACGGCCTTCTCGCGGGCGGCGGTCACCTGGGCGTCGAAGTACACCTCGACGGACGGGTCGGCGAGGACGGCGGTGAGGTCGGTGCCGTATCGGGTGATGCCGTGCCGTTCGGCGATGGCGCGGACCTTCTCCTCGTTGCGGCCGAGGAGGATCGGGTCGGGCATGATCCGGGTCCCGTCGGGGAGCGCGACGCCGCCCTGTTCGCGGATCGCGAGGATGGACCGGACCAGGTGCTGCCGGTACCCCATCCGCCCGGTGACGCCGTTCATCGCGATGCTGATCTCGCGTACTGGCACGAGTCCTCCCGTCGGAGCCGCTGCGCGAGGCGCGCGGAAAGCGTTTGCTGGGAAAGCGCTTGCCGTACCGTAGACTGATCGCCCCGGCGGGTCAAGGACGCCCCTTTCGCGGTGGCGTGTCCGGCGGATGGTAGTGATAGCGATGCTGGGCGACGCTCACACGAGGGGGCAGGCAGGTGGCGACTCTCGCCGAGGTGGCACGACAGGCGGGCGTCTCGCTGGCCACCGCGTCCCGGGTGCTCAACGGCAGCACCCGCGTCGTCCGGGCCGAGCTGCGCGACAAGGTCGTCGCCGCCGCCACCGAGCTGCGCTACACGCCGAACGCGCACGCCCAGGCGCTCGCCGGTAACCACACCGCCAGCGTCGGCGTCGTCCTGCACGACGTCAGCGACCCGTACTTCGCGGCCATCGCCGGCGGTGCCATGCGGCACGCCGCCGAGCACGACCTGCTCGTCATGATGTCCTGCACGTTCCGCGACCCCGACCGCGAGCTGGCGTACGTGCGGATGCTGCACCAGCAGCGCGCGCAGGCGATCATCCTCGCCGGCTCCGGATACCACGACCGGGAGCGGACCGAGCTGCTGCGCACCGCGCTCGCGTCGTACCAGGCGGGCGGCGGCCGGGTCGCCGTCGTCAGCCAGCACCGGTTCGACGTCGACACCGTCCTGCCGGACAACCAGGGCGGCGCCCGCGCGCTCGCCCGCGCCCTCCTCGACCTCGGGCACCGCGACTTCGCGCTGGTCACCGGCCCTGAGCACCTGTTGACCGTACGGGACCGGTACCTCGGGTTCCGGCACGAGCTGGGCCGCGCCGCGGCGAAGCTGCCCAACCACCGGGTCGCCGACGGCGGCTTCACCCGCGACGGCGGGTACGCGGCGGTCCGCTCGCTGCACGAGGCCGGCGTGCTCGACGAGGTGACGTGCGTCGTCGCGCTGTCCGACGTGATGGCCATCGGCGCCCTTGCCGCGCTGCGCGACCTCGACATCCGCGTGCCGGATCGGTTGTCCCTGGCCGGTTTCGACGACATCCCGACCGTACGGGACCTCGCGCCGCCGCTGTCGACCGTACGGCTGCCGCTGGAGGAGATGGGTGCCCGCGCCCTCGACCTCGTGCTCGAAACACGCGGCGAGTCGGACGGGCCGCGCGTCGTCCGGGTCGCCGCCGAGGTCGTCCTGCGCGGCAGCACCGCCCGCCTCGACGAGGGAGTACGCCGGTGATCGCGTTCGCCACGCTCGGCTGCCCCGGGCTTCCGCTCGCCGACGTGATCGGCCTGGCCACCGCGCACGGCTGCACCGGCGTCGAGTTCCGGTACGCCGACGGCGAGCCGATCCACCCGGGCCTCACCGGCGCCGAGCTTTCCGGCATCGGGGATCGCTTGCGGGACAACGGGATCACGCCGCTCGCGCTGGACTCGTACATCCGCGTCGCGGGCGAGGCGGACGACGCCGAGGTCGTCGCCGACCTACGCCGGCACATCGACGCCGCCGCCGCGCTCGGCTCGCCCTATGTGCGGGTCTTCGCCGGCGGTGGGGCGTCCCGGCCCGGTGAGCGACCGTCGCGTGCCGCGGACGATCGGGCGGTCCGCCGGCTCGCCGCCGTCGCCGAGGCCGCCCGCGCCGCGAACGTCGGCGTCCTGTTGGAGACACACGACTCGCACCGCCGCGCCGACGACGCCGTACGCGTGGTCGCGGGCGCCGCGGACGCCGCCGGAGTGTCCACAGTGGACGGGATGCCGCTCGGGCTGATCTGGGACGTCATGCACACCTGGCTCGGCGGCGAGACGCCCGCCGAGTCGGCCGCCGCCGTCGCCGGTTGGCTCGGGTACGTGCAGCTCAAGGACGTACCGTCGGTCGACGACAAGACGCCCGTCCCGCCGGGCGCCGGTGTCCTGCCGCTCGCCAGGGTGCTCGCCGAGCTGCGCGCCCGCGGGTACGAGGGCTGGATCTCGCTGGAGTGGGAGCGCGCCTGGCACCCCGAGGTCGCGCCGCTCGCCGACGTACTCCCCGGCTTCGCGGCCCTCGCCGCGTCGCGCTAGCCCGGCGCGTTCTCGTCGACGAACGGCGAACCGACGCACCTCGCCGCCTCTGCCAGGTCGAAGACCTCGCGCGGGAACGAGCGGTCGACCCTGATCGCGGTGCCGGTCAGGTCGGCACCGCGCAGATCGACGGCCGTCCCGGCGAGGTACACGCCCGAGACGTCCAGCGTGCCGCCGGCGAGTGTCGCGTGGTGCAGCGACAGCGCGGACGACACGATGCGGGAGCGCGCGAAGCCGACCGTACCGCCGGTGAGCGTCATGTCGTCCATGCTGATCTCCGTACCGTCGAGGTCGGCCTTGTGTAGGACGACGTCGCCGCCGGCCAGCTCGGCGCCCCGGAGGCTGAGCCCGCCACCGACGAAAACCGTACGGTTGAGCCGGATACCGCCGCCGCGGATCGTCGCGCCGCGCAGGCCGAGGCGGCTGTCCCGGAACGAGCACCGGGTCAGCTCCACCGCACCGGCCGTGCACCGTGACCGGTCGAGATCCAGCGCCGCGCGCTCGAACTCCGCCCAGTCGGCCAGCACCGTCCCGCCGGTGAGCTCCGCGCCGGTGAAGGAGATGCGGCAGTCCGAGACCGTCGCGCCGCTCAGGTCGAGCGTGCCCGTCGCGAGCACCGCGCCGTCGAAGCGCAGCGACCCGCCGACGAGCCGGATCCCGCGCAGGTTGGCCCCGTCGAGGAGCGCGTCCGAGAAGTCGACGTCGTACCCCTGCCACGGCACCGCCGCACCGGGCCGCAGGCGGTCGGCGATCACCCGCAGCACCGTCTGGCGTACCTGCCGTTCGGCGGGATCGTCGGGCTGCGCCGACGCGTACGGCATCCGCAGGTACGAACACAGCACGTCGACGCAGGTCTGGCGGCCCGCCGGCCAGTCGTCGGCGAGGCCGGCGAGCGCGTGCACCCCCGCCATGCGTACGGCGGGGCGTTCGCTGCCGAGCTGCTCGGCGCAGCGGCCGTAGCGCTCGGCGTACACCTTCGTGTCCTCGCGGCGTTCGGCGGTCTCGGCGAGCCGCTGCTTCCGGTACGCGATCGTCAGGGCCACGACGCCGCCGACCCCGCCGGTCACGGTCAGCGCGATGCGTACGAGGTCGAGGCGGTCGCCGAGCACCGCGGCGCGCGGCGCGCCGGTGCCCCACCAGATCAGTACCGTCGCGCCGGTGGCCACGGCGGCGCCGAGCGCCAGCCATCCGGCCAGGTGTGTGGCGAACCGTGCGGGCGGCCGCGGGCCGGTAGGCGCGGGGGCGGTGCGGGGCCGCCGGTCGAGGACAGAACGCATGGGGGAATTGAACAGCTCACGGGCAACCCCGCCGGCGACCGCAGTCGCCGAAGCCTCCGGCGTCCCGGGACGGGTGGCCGGTCGTCAGCGGTGGCGGCGGTGGGCGGTGAGGGCGACGGCCAGGCAGCAGGCGGCGACGGGGAGTTCGCAGCAGCCGGCGAGCAGCAGGGCCTGGGCGAGCTCGCCGCCGGGCGCGGCGGTCAGCACGTCGAACCACGCGTCGACGACGAGCAACGTACCGGTGGCCGTGGCGGTGACGACGAGCGCCCGGTGCCGCCGCCAGGCGAGCCAGCCGGTCGCGGCGAGGCCGACCGCGAGTACCGCGTCGAGGCCGAGCCAGGCGAGTGACCAGTGGCGGGCCCGCGTGCTGTCCGGCAGGGTCCGGGCCAGCACCAGCATCCACGGCACCATCGCCACGGCGCCGGCCGCGAACGCCGCGCCGACCACCGTCTGGATCCGACCGTTCGCGCCCATGCCGTACCTCCCGTGGTCCGCGTGCTCGCCGACCACGGTAGCAAGACCACAGAGGTTCCTCTGCAAAGAAAAGTCTGTAGATGTACCCTAGGGGCCATGCCCGAGCCCGTGCGCCGCGTCGCCGACCCCGAGACGCTCAAGGCCCTGACGCACCCGCTGCGCCGCCGGATCATGCGCGAGCTGGACCGGCACGGCACCGTCAACTCGACCACCCTCGCCACCCGGCTCGGCGAGAACACCGGCACCCTCAGCTACCACCTGCGCCAGCTGGAGCGGTACGGGTACATCGAGGACCTGCCCGAGCGGGGCAACGGCCGCGAACGCTGGTGGCGGCGCACCGACACGACCTGGCAGACGCCCGACCCGACCGGCATGGACCCCGCCGACCGCGGCGTGATCGAGCAGGTCACCCGGCGCAAGCTGGCCACCGACGCGCGCGACATCGGCTCGATCGTCGACAACCTCGCCGCGCACTGGGACCGCGACCACCCGTGGACCATGTGGTCCCGCGGCGGCACGTACCTCACGCAGGACGAGTTCCACGAGTTCCACGCGGAATACCTCGCGCTGCTGCACCGGTACGGGCACCGCGTCGACGAGGCGCCGTCCGGTGCCCGCGCCGTCCGCATCCGGCTCTACACCTACCCCGAGCCCACCGACGAGGACGACGACTGACGACCTCCGCTGGTTACTCGGCGGCGACCGGAACCGCGTCCGCGACACGGCGTACCCGGGCGCGGGGACGCAGGCCCTGCCGGCGTTCGAGGGCGTGCGCGAGGCGGGTGATCAGCCAGTTGACGATCATGTACAGCACCGCGACGACGAGGTACGTCTGGATCGGCGCGTGCACGAACTCGGCGAGGCTCTTCCCGGAGTAGAGCAGCTCCGCGTACGAGACGACGTAGCCGAGGGTGGAGTCCTTCAGCAGGTTGATCAACTGGACCAGCAGCAGCGGCAGCAGCGGCCGGATCACCTGCGGCAGCACGATCAGCCGCATCGTCTGCCCGTACCGCAGGCCGAGCGCGCTGGCCGCCTCGACCTGGCCGTGCTCCAACGCGAGGACGCCGGCGCGGAACACCTCGGCGATGGTGGCCGAGCCGGTCAGGCAGATCGGCACCACCAGGCACCAGAACGTCGGCACGGCGACGCCCATGGCCGGCAGACCGAGCAGGAACACGAAGATCAGCAGCAGCGTCGGCAGCGACCGGAACAGCTCCACGAACACCGCCGCCGGCCAGCGCACGTACCGCCGGACGGACAGCCGGCCGAGCGCCAGCAGCGCGCCGGCCGGCATCGCGATCAGCGCGCACACCAGCGTGACGAGCAGGCTGTACACCAGGCCCATCAGCAGGAACCGCAGGATCGGCCACTGCGTGAACGGCTGCCACTTCGCCGCGTCGAGCTGCCCGTTGACCGCGAACTGCCGAACCGCGACCGCGACCAGCGCGGCCAGCGCCAGCACGGCGACCACCGTCGCGACCGCGATACGCCGCCGGCCGCGCGGCCCCGGCCGGTCGAACAGGACCGGCTCAACACCCCTCATGTCCACCTCACCGCTGGAACCTGACCCGTCGCTCGATCCGCCCGAAGATGTACCCGCTGCCGAGCGTGACCACGATGTAGAGCACGGCCGCGAGCCCGAACGTGACGAGCGGGTTGGCGCCGCCGATGTCCAGCACCTTCGTCGCGTACGTCAGCTCCTGCGCGCCGACCGCGGCGCACAGCGACGTGCCCAGCACCACGCCGATGAACACGTTGCCGAACGGCTGCACCATCGCCCGGAACGCCTGCGGCAGCACCACGTGCCGCAACGACTGGCCGAACGTGAAGCCGATCGCGCGGGCCGCCTCCACCTGGCCGAGCGGCACCCCGCGTACGCCGGAGCGCAGGGTCTCGCAGACCACCGCCCCGGCGTAGAGCGCGATGCCGAGCACGACCGAGGCGAACGGCGACAGGGTCAGCCCGACCCACGGCAGCCCGAACACGCACAGCACCAGCAGCACCAGCAGCGGCACCGCGCGGAACGCCTCGACGTACAGCCAGCCGAAGGCGCGCAGCGGCAGCACCGGGCTGATCCGGCAGACCGCGACCACGGTGCCGACCAGCAGCGCGCCGACGAAGCTGAGCGCGACGATCTCCAACGTACGGACGAAGCCGGACAGCAGGTCGCCGGCGAGCTCGGGGAAGCCCACGTCAGGAGCCCTGGACCGAGCCGATCGCCGGCGGCTTCGGCGCGTCGCCCGACACGACGGTGCCGACCGTCGCCTTCCACAGCTTCGCCCAGGTGCCGTCCTTCATGATCTGCGTCAGCCACTCGTTGACGAACTTCTTCATCGCCGGGTCGTCCTTCGGCAGGCCGATCCCGTACGGCTCGGCGGTGAACGGCTGCCCGACCACCTTCACGTCGGTGTTCGTGCTGGCGTCGCCGACGAGAATCCCCTGGTCCAGCACGTACGCGTCGACGCGGCCCTGCTGCACCGCCTGCAGGCAGTCGTTGTTCTCCTCGAACAACTGCACCTTCGCCTTCGGCGCGTACTTCTTGATGTCGGCCGCGGCGGTGGAGCTGGACTCGGTCGCGACCTTCTTGCCGTTCAGGTCGGCGACCGTCTTGATCGAGGTGTTGTCCTTCTTCACCAGGATCGCGTCACCCGACGAGTAGTACGGCCCGGCGAACGCGATCTTCTGCGCCCGCTCCGGCGTGATCGTGTACGTCGCGAACACGGCGTTGACCGAGTGGTTCTGCAGGAGCGCCTCGCGCGTCTCGACCTGCACCTGCTTCATGTCGGTCGTGGGCTTGCCGGTGATGTACTTCGCGAGCAGCTTCGCCAGGTCCGCGTCGAACCCGGTGAGCGTGTTCGTCGTCGGGTCCTTGAGGGAGAACAGCGGCGCGCTCGCGGTCCCGCCGTACACGAGCTTGCCGTCCGCCTTGATCTTCTTCAGCGTCGGGCTGTCCGGCAGGCTCTTCGCGACCGGCGCCGACGCGATGATCGAGTCGGCCGTGTCGCCGCCGGCCTTCGCCTTCGCGCCGCTGCCGCCGCCTGGTGCCGCGGTGTTGCCGCCACACCCGGCCGCCGCCACCGCGACGCCCGCGAGGGCGACCACGGCCAGCGCCATCCGACGACGCAGGACGCCGGTGCTGCTGTGCCTCATCTGCAAACCTCCACCGCTGGTCACGAGGGTCCTCACCGGGGCCGCACCATCGGCCCGATTCGACCGGAAGCCATTCTTACACCACCCGAAGCGGCAAACCGCCCCGTCGCGGGTGCGCGATGCACGCAACGCCCGAACCACCCTGCCGGCACGGTGCGACAGTTTCGCCCGACCGTCGCAGATACACCGCCCGCGGTGGCATCGTTGGCTCGTGGCTACTTCCGCCGGCTCCGTTCGTCTGCGCAGCGCCACCGGGCGCGGCGTCCTCGTGGCCACCGTCCTCGGTTCCGGGCTGGCGATGCTCGACTCGACGGTCGTCAACGTGGCACTGCCGCACATCGGCGACGACCTCAACGCCGACCTCGCCGGCCTGCAGTGGACGGTCACCGGGTACACGCTCACCCTGGCGGCGCTCATCCTGCTCGGCGGCTCCCTCGGCGACCGGTACGGTCGCCGCCGCGTCTTCCTCATCGGCGTCGTGTGGTTCGCCGCCGCGTCGGCGCTGTGCGGGGTGGCGCCGACGATGCCGGTCCTGATCGCCGCCCGCCTGCTCCAGGGCGTCGGCGGCGCGCTGCTCACCCCGGGATCGCTGGCGCTGATCCAGTCGACGTACCACCCGGACGACCGGGCGAAGGCGATCGGCGCGTGGTCCGGGCTGGGCGGGGTCGCCACGGCGATCGGACCGTTCGTCGGCGGGTGGCTCGTCGACGCGGCGAGCTGGCGTTTCGTGTTCTACCTGAACCTGCCGCTCGCGGTCGCGGTCATCCTCATCGCGCTGAAGTACGTACCGGAGAGCGAGGACACGGCCGGCGGCGGCAGGTTCGACCTGCCGGGCGCGGTGCTGGGCGCGCTCGGCCTCGCCGGCGTGACGTACGCGCTGGTCGAGGCGCCGGAGCAGCGCGGCTCGCCGCTCGTGGTCGGCGCCGCGATCCTCGGCGTCGTCGGGCTGGTCGCGTTCGTCGTCGTCGAGCGGCGCAGCCGCAACCCGATGATGCCGCCGCAGCTGTTCCACTCGGTGACGTTCAGCGCCGTCAACGCCGTCACGTTCATGGTGTACGCGGCGCTCGGCGGCATGATCTTCTTCCTGGTGCTGGAGCTCCAGACGGTGGCGGGATTCTCGGCGCTGGCGGCCGGCATCGCGCTGCTGCCGTTCACCGTGCTGATGTTGCTGCTGTCCGCCACGTCCGGCAGCATCGCGCAGAAGATCGGGCCGCGCCCGCAGCTCATCATCGGCCCGCTCGTCGCCGGGGTCGGTACGCTCCTGCTGCTCCGGGTCGGCCCGGGCGCCAACTACTGGACCGACGTACTGCCCGGCGTGGTGGTGGTCGGGCTCGGCATGACCACGCTCGTCGCGCCGCTGACCTCGACGGTCCTGGCCGCCGTGGAGACCCGGCATGCCGGCGTCGCCAGCGGCGTGAACAACGCCGTCGCGCGCGCCGCCGGGCTGCTGTCCGTCGCCGCCCTGCCGCTCGCCGCCGGGCTGTCCGGCGCGTCGTACCGGGACCCCGTCGCGTTCGAGCGCGGGTACCGCATCGCGATCGTGATCTGCGCGGCTCTGTTCCTGGTGGGTACGGTGCTGTCGGCGCTGCTGGTCCGCCGGACCGCCCCGGCGGCGGCGGAGCAGGCGCCGGAACGACACGTGTGCTGCGAGATGAGCCCGCCGGTGGAGGCGGACCGGCCGGTGGGGACCCCCGCGTCCGCGCCGGCGGGTCGGTCCGCCGACTGACGCCCGCTCGCGGCGTGCGACGGCACCGGGCACCGGCCCGGTCGGCACACGAGGAGAGCGGATGTTACTGGCGGCGGAACGCGCCGAGATCGTCGACGTCTGCCGGCGGCTGGTCGCCGACCGGCTGGTCGTGGGCACCGCGGGCAACGTCAGCGTACGGGTGGACGACCTGGTGGCGGTGACCCCGACCGGCGTCGACTACGCCGCGCTCACGCCCGAGCAGATCGGCGTGCACCGGCTCGACGGTACGCCGGTGGAGGCGCCGCTCAAGCCGACCAGCGAGGCGCCGATGCACCTCGCCTGCTACGCCGCCCGGCGGCCCGGTGCGGTCGTGCACACCCACTCCACCGCGGCGACCGCGCTGTCCTGCCTGGTCGACGAGGTACCACCGGTGCACTACTACCTGGCCATGTTCGGCGGGCGGGTGCGCGTCGCGCGGTACGCGACGTACGGGACGCCGGAGCTGGCCGAGCACATGCTCGCCGCGCTCGGCGACGGCACCGGCTGCCTGCTCGGCAACCACGGCGCGGTGACCACCGGCGACACCCTGGCCGCCGCGTACGACCGGGCCGTCTACCTGGAGTACGTCTGCGACGTGGCGCTGCGCGTCCTCGGCTCGGGCGTACCGCCGCGGCTGCTCGACGAGGCGGAGATGGCCCGGGTCACCGCGCGCATCGCCGGGTACGGCCAGGGGCGCTGAGCGTCAGGCGTCGCTCTCGCCGCCGCGGGCGAGGACGCCGAGCACCAGCTCGTGCACCGGCTTCGCGTCGGCCGCGTCGGCCAGCGTGCAGCGCCCGCCGGTCACCGTGTACCACTCGTCGGCGTCCTTGTACTGCACGCGCAGCACGAGTTTCCTCTCGTCGTCGACGCGCGTCTCCAGCGTCACCCGGCCGGTGATCACGCCGACCTCGTCGGTGAAGACGCCGCCCTGCCCCGTGGTGAAGTCATCCGAGTACGTGTGGCCCATGGCCGCCATCGTGCCGAGCCCGGTGCGCCGGCACCACGTTTTCGTCGGATGTCCGCCTCTCGTACGCCGGTGGGGTGCCGACCGTGGCCGGCACCCGCGCGGGGTCAGCAGCTGCCGAGCATGTCGGAGAGGGCCGACTTCTCGTCGCTGGTGATCGTGAGCTTCCAGACGTACTTGACCTGGATCCAGTTGCGGGCGTAGTAGCACCACTCGCCGCTGTTCGGCGGCTTCCACTGCGACGGGTCCTGGTCGCCCTTCGACTCGTTGCTCGACGCCGACACGGCCATGAGCTGCGGGTCGGTCAGGTCGTTGGCGAACGCCTGGCGCTGGTCGGTGGTCCACTGCGCGGCACCGGAACGCCACGCGTCGGCCAGCGGCACGATGTGGTCGATCTGCACCTTGCTCGGGTCGGTGGTCGTCGTCTTGTCGTACGCGCTGTACCAGGAGCCGGCGGTCGGATAGCAGTCGCTGCCGACCGTGACACCCGTACCGTCGCGCTTGAGTACGACCTCGCGGGTGTTGCAGCTGTTGCCCTGGTCGATCCAGTGCGGGAACTTGTCCCGGCTGTACCCGTCCATCGAGCCCGGCGCGGCGACGGTGAGCGTGGCCAGGTGCGCGGCCGAGTCGCTGGCAGACGGCGGGTCCGGCGGGTACGCGCCGGCGGGTCCGGCCAGGCCGATCGTGGCGAGGGTGCCGGCTGCCATGGCGACGCCCAGCACCGTTCTGATACGCATCTGTCCACCTCCGTCACGAAACTTCATACCTTGGAGGCATCATGCACGTTTTTGCCCTGTAGGGCGAGGGGACAAGTACCCACACGGCTCTGGTGCGGCCGCCGCGCGCGGAGCAGGCTGAGGGCATGGTCCGGCACTGGTGCGGAGCCGTCCTCGCTGTCGTACGCGACATGCAGCGGGGCCAGCGCGCGCTGTTCGACCAGGTCATCCGGCTGGACCGGGTCGCCGACCCGGCCGACCTGCCGCCCGTGCCGCTGCACTGGGTACGCACGGCGACCGGGCGCCATCGGCTGGTCGGCACCGTCCTCGGCGACGACCCGGCACATCGGTAGTACCGGTCAGCAGTGCCCGAGCATGTCGCTCAGTGCCGACTTCTCCGCGGACGTGACCGACAGCTTCCACCGGTGCTTGACCGCGATCCAGTCGCGGGCGTACTCGCACCAGTAGCCGGTGTACGGCGGCTTCCACGTCGACGGGTCCTGGTCGCCCTTCGACCGGTTGCTCTTCGCCGACACGGCCACGAGCTGCGGATCCTTCAGGTCGTTCGCGAACTGCTCACGCTGGTCCGTCGTCCACTTCCACGCGCCGGACCGCCACGCGTTCGCCAGCGGTACGACGTGGTCGATGTCGAGCTTGCCGGCGTCGGTGACGGTGACGTTGTCGTACCGGCTGGTCCAGGTGCCAGCCGTGGCGTGGCAGTCGCTGTTGCTGCGCACGTCCTTGCCGTCGCGCTTCAGGACCGTCTCGCGGGTGTCGCAGTGGTCGCCCTGGTCGATCCAGTGCGGAAACTTCTCCCGGGTGTACCCGGACATCGAGTGCGGCCCGGCGACCGTCAGCGCGGCGAGGTCCTTGCCTGCCTGGGAGGCGTTCGGCGTGCCCGGATCGGGCTGGTCGGCGCCGGCGCCACTGCCGTGCTGGCGTACCAGCCAGGCGGCGCCGAGCGCGATGACGACGACGAGGAGCAGGGGGAGATAGCGGCGCTTCTTGCCCGCCATGGCGTACCTCGGTTTCGGGGGGTGGGGAGGTGGTGGGAACGATTCTCGCGAGGTCCGGCGGACCCGGCAATCTGGGCCGGCCTTTCCCCAGCCCGCCGACGTCTGCCATCATCATTCGAAAGTCGTCAAACAAGGGAACGACGCGATGACGCTGCACGTCACCGAGTGGGGCACCGGGGACCGGATCGCCGTCCTGGTCCACGGCATCACCAGCGACGCCACCGGCTGGAGCGGCATCGGGCCCGCGCTCGCCGACCGCGGGTACCGGGTCCTCGCGCCCGACCTCCCCGGCCACGGGTACAGCCCGCGCGCCGAGCGGTACACGCTGAACGCGGCGGCCGACGAGCTCGCCGCGGCCGTACCGGCCGAGCCGGCGCTCGCGATCGGCCACTCCCTCGGCGGGCTGCTGCTGTCCATGGTGGAGGGTCGGATCCGGCCCGCCCGCACCGTGTACGAGGATCCGGCGTGGATCCCCGCCGCGTCGCCCGAGATGATGGCGGCGTTCCGGGCGCAGAAGCAGTGGACCATCGACGACCTGCGCGCCGCCGACCCCGGCTGGCCCGAGGCGCGGTACGAGGACGAGCTCGCCCGCCTCGCCCGCTGGGACGAGACGATGACGGACTCGTTGACCGGCATGGGATTCGAGCCCGACGAGCCGAAGCGCCCCGCCCTGCTGCTCGCCGTCGAACGCGACGCCCTGATCGACCCCGACCACGCCGAATCCCTGCGTACCAAGGGATTCACCGTACGAACGCTGGCCGGGGTCGGGCACTCCGCGCACCGGGACGACCCCGCCGGCTTCCTCGCCGCGATCGACGCCTGGCTCGCCGCCACACCCTGACCGCCGCCGCGCCGCCGGGTCAGTACGGCGGGAGGATGCCGCGCTCCAACGCGACCGTGACCGCGGCCGTACGGTCGGAGACGCCCAGCTTGCCGAACGTGCGCAGCAGGTGCGTCTTCACCGTCGCCTCGCTGATGTACAGCGCCCGGCCGATCTCGGCGTTCGTCCGACCCGCGCCGACCAGCCGCAGCACCTCCATCTCGCGCGCCGTCAGGCCGACCGGCGAACGCATCCGCGACACCAGCTTCGCCGCCACCGACGGCGCGAGCACCGTCTCGCCGCGCGCCGCCGCGCGGATCGCCTTCGCCAGCTCGCCCCGACCCGCGTCCTTCAACAGGTAGCCCGTCGCGCCGGCCTCCACCGCGCGCAGGATGTCCGCGTCGTTCTCGTACGTCGTCAGCACGACCACCCGACACCGCGGCACCTGCGCCAACACCGCCACCGTCGCCTGCACGCCGTCCCCGTCCGGCATCCGCAGATCCATCAGCACGACGTCGGGTTCGTGCGCGCGGGCCGCCGCGACCGCCTCGGTCGCCGACCCGGCCTCCCCGACCACCACGATGCCGCCCTCAGCACCGAGGATCCCGCGCAGACCCTCGCGTACGACCGGGTGGTCGTCGACGATCAACACCCGGATCATGCGGGCACCTCCACCGTGAGCCTGGTACCCGCGCCCGGCGTGCTGTCGATGTCGAGCCGGCCGCCGACCTGGGCGATCCGCTCACGCATGCCGGACAGGCCGAAACCGGCCGACGACCCCGGATCGAAGCCCGCGCCGTCGTCCGAGACGTCGAACCCGACCGTGTCCGCTGTGTACCGCAGGCGGAGGCTGGCGCGGGCCGCGCCCGCATGCCGGCGCACGTTCGTGAGTGCCTCCTGGGCGCAGCGCAGCACGACCACCTCCGTACCGGCCGGCAGGCGCCGCGGCTCCCCGGCCAGATCCCAGTCCGTGTCGATCCCGGTGTCCTCACCGAGCCGGGTCACCAGCCGGCGCAGCGCGTCGTGCAGCGACATGTCCGCCAGCCCCGTCGGCGGCTGCGACGCGACCAGCGCCCGCGCCTCCGCCAGATTCTCCCGCGCGGCCCGCGCCGCCCGCGAACGGTGCGCCGCCGCCTGCTCCGGCGGCGCCGACTCCGCCGCCTCCAACAACATCAGAATGCTCGTGAACCCCTGCGCCAGCGTGTCGTGGATCTCCATCGCCAGCCGCTGCCGCTCGGCCAGCATCCCGGCCTGACGCTCCGTCTCCGCCAGCTCGGTGCGGGCCGCGGCAAGCTGCCCGATCAGGTCGGCGCGCTCCTGACTCTGCCGGATGATCCGGTCGATCCACCAGCCGAACTGCATCGCGAACACGACGAGCGCCACCACGATCCCGGCGATCGCCGTGGCCGCGTAGCCGGACGCCTCCGCCATCGTCGTCGCGACCGGCACCACGTTGAACAACACCGTCGCGACCAGCGCCCACACCAGCGGCAGCAGCATGAAGCACTGCGGGATGAGGGCGAACAACACCAGCGCGCTCGACGACGTGGCCAGCTCCGCCGTCACGAGCAGACAGGCCACGCCGACCTGGTAGCAGAGCGTGCGCGTCGGGATCGGTACGTCACGCGTCGCCCGCCGACCCACCAGGCAGTACCACACCGCGAGCGCGCCCAACGCGACCAGTGCCACCGTGCGGCCCGCGCCGACCCCCGTGTACCAGACCGCCACGAGCGTGCCTGCCAGCACGACCGCGTAGTACCCGTCGCGCATGACCGCTCCACGCGTCCAGGCATGCTCCGCCGACGCGCGGGACCAGGTGTCCGACACGCGACAAGCATGCAGTGTTCGATCAACTCGCGCGCGACCTCTGGAACGCGGCCGCCAGCGCGTGCGCCGCCCCACGCGCCTCCAGCTCGATCTTCTCCCCGTCCGCCAGCACGATCACCGTCGCCTGCCACGTACGCCCCGGCGTCACCGCCAGGTCCGTGATCCGGTCCAGCGCGACCTGACCGACGTGCTCGCCGACCCGGTTCAACATCGGGTCCGCACGCCACACGTGCAGCGCGTCCGCCGTGATCCCCAGGATCATCGCGGCGTCCAGCGGTACCTGGGTGCGTTCGGTGATCTTGTGCGCGGCGGCGCGCGCGGCCGGGCGCGCGATCAGGTAGTTGCCCAGCGGCGACAGCATCCGGGTCGGGCCGAGCACGGTGTCCACCCGGGCGTACACCGCTGCCAGCAGAGTCTGGCCGAGCTCGGCGGAGAGCGCCGCGACCAGTTCGTCGTCCTTGAGATGTCTCATGCCCAGAAGCCTCCGCGACGCCTCGGCGCCGCGCCGTCCACTGGGCGTCGAGGCGTGTGTCCATCGATCGATGGATGCGGAGTGGGGTGGCGTCGGGTGCGAGTGACGGCGACGGGCACGTCGAGGGTCAGGCAGAGGACGAGGCCCAGGTCGCGGCGGGCGGACGGGCCAGGATTTTCGCGTCGCCGCCCAGACAGGCCCCACCCTCCCGAGGGGGGCTCCCCGTCGGCAAGCCTAGTCGCCGGAAGTGACTGTTTCCCCCCGTACGGGCGGGCTGTGGACAACCAGGCCCCGGGCTGTGGACAACCAACGGCCATAGCGCCCGCCCCGGCTACCCTCGACGGCCGACCCGGGCCCGAGCCCAAGCGAGCCCAGGCCCACGAGCGAGCCCAAGCGAGCCCAGGCCCCCGAGCGAGCCCGAGCGAGCCCGAGCCCGCGATCGAGCCTGAGGCCGCCCACCACCCACCGCCGTCTCGCCGGCGCAACGAGCACACCAGCGAGACGGCCAGACGGGCTAAGCCGCCAGACGGCTGGGCGGCCAGACGTCAGCCGGCGCGGTTGACGGCGCTGGTGACGGCGCGCAGCGACGCGGTGGTGATGTTGGCGTCGATGCCGACACCCCAGATGGTGGTGCCGTCGACCTCGCACTCGACGTACGCGGCGGCGACGGCGTCACCGCCGGAGGTGAGGGCGTGCTCGGCGTAGTCCCGTACGGTGACGGGAACGTCCACGTCGGACAGCGCCCGTACGAACGCGTCGATCGGCCCGTTCCCTTGTGCCACAACGGAACGGTCCGCACCGTCCACAGTGAACTGGATGGCCAGTTCGAGCTTGTCGTCGGGTACGGAGCGGGTGACGTACTCGCGGACCTCGACGCGGCGGGACGTCTGCTTGTCGACGGAGTACTCGCGCTGGAAGATGTCCCACATGCGGGCGGCGGACACTTCGCCGCCTTCGCTGTCGGTGTGCCGCTGGACGACGCCGGAGAACTCGATCTGCAGCCGTCGCGGCAGGTCCAGGCCGTACTCGGACTTCAGCAGGTAGGCGACGCCGCCCTTGCCGGACTGGGAGTTGACGCGGATGACGGCCTCGTAGCTGCGGCCGACGTCGTGCGGGTCGATCGGCAGGTACGGGATCTCCCAGGCGACGTCGTCGACGGGGGTGCCGGTGGCGGCGGCGACGGCTTCGCGGGCTTCGAAGCCCTTCTTGATGGCGTCCTGGTGGGAGCCGGAGAACGCCGTGTAGACCAGGTCCCCGGCGTACGGGTGGCGTTCGTGTACGCCGATCTGGTTGCAGTACTCGACGGTGCGGCGGATCCCGTCGATGTCGGAGAAGTCGACCTGCGGGTCGACGCCCTGGGAGTACAGGTTCATGCCCAGTGTCACCAGGTCGACGTTGCCGGTGCGCTCGCCGTTGCCGAACAGGCAGCCCTCGATCCGGTCGGCGCCGGCCAGGACGGCCAGCTCGGCGTCGGCGACGGCGCAGCCCCGGTCGTTGTGGGTGTGTACCGACAGGCAGACGTACTCCCGGCGGGACAGGTTGCGGCTCATCCATTCGATCTGGTCGGCGTACACGTTGGGGGTGGACCGTTCGACGGTGCACGGGAAGTTGAGGATGATCTCGCGGTCGGGCCCGGGCTGCCACACGTCCATGACGGCCTCGGAGATGTCCAGCGCGAAGTCCAGCTCGGTGTCCATGAAGATCTCGGGCGAGTACTCGAAGCCGAAGTCGGTGCCGCCCAGGTACTGCTCGGCGTACTTGATGACGGCCTGGGTGCCTTCGGTGGCGATGGCCCGGGTCTGCGCGCGCCCGTCGCCGTCGAAGCCGAACACCGTCTTGCGGAAGACGGGGGCCGCGGCGTTGTACATGTGGACGGTGGCGCGGTGGGCGCCGGCCAGGCTCTGCACGGTGCGCTCGATCAGGTGTTCCCGCGCCTGGGTCAGTACGGAGATCGTCACGTCGTCGGGTACCCGGCCGGACTCGATCAGCTCCCGGATGAAGTCGAACTCGGTCTGGCTGGCCGCCGGGAAACCGACCTCGATCTCCTTGTATCCCATGCCGATCAGCAGGTCGAACATGCGGCGCTTGCGTTCCGGGCTCATCGGGTCGACCAGCGCCTGGTTGCCGTCCCGCAGGTCGGTGGTGAGCCAGCGCGGCGCCTTCTCGATCCGCTTACCGGGCCACGTGCGGTCCGGCAGCTCGACCTTGTTGTACGTGTGGAACGCCTGGTAACGGTGGAACGGCATCGGGCTGGCCTGCTGACGGTTTACGCCGGACATGTCGGCGACTCCTTCTGCTGCTTCGTGAGCGATCTCAGGTCACGCGAGACGTCCGGCCCGGAGTGACGCGAGGAGCTGGGGCCAGCCGTACGTAACCGGGGTGCCGGGGGGCGAAGCCCCGCCGGCGCGGGGTCCGGGGGTCGCGCCCCCAGAAGGTCCGAGGAGATGTCCGGCTCACGGTGTCGTGAGCGCACCTCACCCGATGTCGACTGACGCGGCAACCCCGCGACGGGGTGCCAGCCTCAACGGGCCCCGTCGCGGCAGCGAAGGAGCAGGCCGCGGAACATGATGCCGGCCACGTTACGTCATGGCGTGTGGATCACGAAGCCGCCGCCCGGACTCTGAGACGCCTTTCACGCCGGCCCGGTGGGCTTCCGGCCGGTCTGGCCGCCGTTGTCCGCGGCTGGGTAGCCTTTCGCCCCATGGCCTTGTACGTGCACGACTTGGGTCTGGCGGACGGGCCTGTCGTGGTGGCCCTGCACGGCCTGTCCGGGCACGGTGGCCGGTTCGCCGACCTCGCCGACCGCCTCGGGCCGCGACACCGGTGCCGCTGCCGCCGGCCGACCTGCCGACGTTGCTGGTGGTCGGCGAGAGGTCGGACGTGGTGCACGCCGAGTGGTTGGCCGCCTGCCGCGCCGCGCTCGGCGACCGCCTCACCGTGACCGGCGTACCCTGCGGCCACCTCGTGTACGACGGGGAGCCGGCGGCGACGGCCGCTGCCGTCGCCGCCTTCCTCGTGTGACGGCTCACTCGTACCGCGTGGACCAGATGCGTACCTTGTAGAACTCGGCGCCGGAGCGGGTGCGGTCCGGCGACTTCGACAGCCGTACGGTCGGGCTGCCCCAGGTGCGTCGCCCCTTGTTGTCGGCGCGGACCGAGACGTTCTCCCCGGACGGGTGCCGGACGTACGCCTTCACCCGGGTCTCCTTCGAGATCCGCTTCGCGGAGAACCGCCCGCCGGCGGTGCTGATCTCGTACACCCCGTGCGTGGCGGTGCACAGCATCCGGTTCCGGTTGGAGTAGTCGGGTTGCAGGTCGTGGCCGAGGTTTCCCTTGCCGATGCTGACGTGCGCCCCGTGGTACGTCAGCCGGGTCGAGCGGTGCGTGCCGGTCACCGCGTACGCCTTGACGACGCCGGTGCCGATCGCCCACAGCAGCTTGTACGTGGGGTCCCAGAGCACGCCGTGCGCGCCGGGCAGCGCCACGGTCTGCACCTTGGCGAGGCTGCCGAGGTGGCTGACGGCGCTCGGCGCGTACACGGTGAGGTGGCCGGCGGAGCTGGCGACGACGACGGAGCCGTTGCCCGGGATGCGTTCGATGGCGTGCGGGTTGCCGCCGGGTGTGGCGCTCCAGGCCAGGTCGCCGGTGCCGGTGTGCTTCTTGCCGCCGACGTTGACGATGCCGACCTTGCCGCCGGACGCGGTCATCAGCGCGATCCAGCCCTGCGCGGCGGTCTCGCGTGCCTTCACGTCGGACAGGTTGGCCCAGGAGCCGCCGCCCGCGGCGAAGCTCCAGTGCACGTTGGCGTTGCTGAGGCTCTTGTTCTTGTCGAACACCAGGATCCGGTTCGACACCTGCTCGGCGGTCGCCACGTAGTAGCTGCCGGCGGCGTGCGCCGCGCCCGTGCCGAGCAGCGTCGCCGCCGGTGCGGCCACCGCGCCCGCCGCGAGCCCCCGCAGCAGCGTCCGTCGTTCCATCCGGTACCTCCCAGGGTGATCGGGCGCCCAGTGTGCCAACCGCCCGCCACCGTCGGATCACCGTTCGAGGAGGGCGGCGATGCGAGGCAGGTCGTCGGGCGTCGGATGGAACGCGACGAGTTTCTGTTCCGGCGCGTCCGCGACGGTGAGGACGACGTGCCGCAGGGCCAGCTCGCCGAGTACGGGATGGCGCAGCACCTTGCCGCCGGACGACAGCGGCGCCACATCGTGCCGCGGCCACCAGTCGCGCATCTCGGGGCTGGCCGCGCGGAGCCGGTCGATCAGCTCCGCGTACGCCGGGTCGCCCGGGTGCCGGGCCGCCGCGGTACGGAACCGGGCGAGCTGCGCGACCGCCTCCCGCTCCCAGTGCACGAACACGTCGCGCGCCTGCGGTGCGGTCAGCATCCACCACACCATGTTCCGGTCGGCGGGCGGCAGCGCCCACCAGTCCGTCCACAGTAGACACGCGGCGCGGTTCGCGGCGAGCACGTCCCAGCGCCGGCCCGTCACGTACGCCGGGGCCGGGTCGAGCCGGTCCACCAGCTCGGCCACGCCCGGCGCCAGCGTCTCGGCCGACGGCGTCGGCGATGGCGTCGGATGCGCCAGCTCGTGCAGGTGGGCGCGTTCGGCCGGGGTCAGCCGCAGCGCGGTGGCGAGCGCGTCCAGCACCTGGCGGGACGGGTTCAGCTCCCGGCCCTGCTCCAGAAACGCGTAGTACGTCGGGGAGATCGCCGCGAGCGCCGCGACCTCCTCGCGCCGCAACCCCCGCGTACGCCGGCGGGTGCCGGGCGGCAGCCCCACGTCGGCCGGCGACAGCCGCTCCCGCCGGGACCGCAGCAGGTCACCCAGCTCTCCGTGGTTGCCCCTCATGCCGCCATTCTCGCCCGGCCGCCCGGCCCCGCATCCTGGTACTCCCGTTACCGGCAACAGCGGTGGTCGGGTACCGGGGCGGTCGCGGCCTAGCGTCGGGCGCATGGAGAAACGCACACTCGGCGACGGGCTGACGGTCGCCGGCATCGGGTTCGGTTGCATGGGCCTGTCCCAGGGGTACGGGCCGGTCGAGGACGAGGCGGCGATCGCCGTGCTGCACAGGGCGATCGACCTCGGCGCCACGTTCCTGGACACCGCGCAGAGCTACGGCGCGGGCGACAACGAGCGACTGCTGGCGGCGGTGCTCGCGGACCGTCGCGACGAGGTCACCCTGGCCACCAAGTTCGGCATCGTGCGCGGGCCGGACGGCGTACGGGTGGACGCCCACCCGGACCGGATCGCCGGCTACTGCGACGCGTCGCTGGCGCGCCTCGGCACCGACGTCATCGACCTGTACTACCTGCACCGCGTCGATCCGGACGTACCGGTGGAGGACTCGGTCGGGGCGATGGCCGAGCTGGTCGCCGCCGGCAAGGTACGCCACCTCGGCGTCTCCGAGGTCGACCCGGACCAGCTCGCCCGCGCCGCCGCGGTGCATCCGATCGCCGCCGTACAGAGCGAGTGGTCGCTGTTCTGGCGTGAGGTCGAGGACGACGTCGTACCGGCGGCGCGCCGGCTCGGCGTCGGCGTCGTGGCGTACTCGCCGCTCGGCCGGGGGCTGCTCGCCGGATCGACCGGACCGGCCGCGTTCCGCGACTCCGACCCGCGGTACGCCGGCGCGGCACGGGACGCGAACCTGGCTCTGTTGAGCGGGATCCGCGACCTGGCCGACGAGTACGGCGTGACGACGGGGCAGCTCGCGCTCGCGTGGCTGCTGGCCCGCGGGCCGGACGTCGTGCCGCTGCCCGGCACCCGCAACCCGGCGCGCCTGGCCGAGAACGCCGGCGCCCTCGCGGTACCCGCCGAGGCGGTCGCCCGGCTCGACGCGATCGCCCCGCGTACCGCGTGGTCGGGTGACCGTGTCTCGTTCGCCGCGTACGGCTCCGCCCGCTCCTGACCGCCGGACCACTGATCCGCCCGCTCCCGATCCGCCGGGTCGCTGATCCGCCGGCTCCGGATCCGCCGGATCGCTGGTCCGTCTGCTCCCGATCTGCCCGGGCCGGATCCTCACGCTTTTGGTCCTGCGTGCCCGGATCCGCGCGGTTCCGGTCCGGCGGGGTGGGAACTGCCGGCGGGCGTGCCGGCGGCCGGGGATGATGTCGGCATGGACGACACGTCGGCCGACGCGCGTACGGTCGGGGACTCGCCGTTCGGGGCGGTGGCCACGGGGGATCCGCGGCCGCCGGCCCTGCTGCTGGCCGTACTCGGCGTCGGCGGCGTGGCGCTGCTGTGGCCGGTGCTCGCGCCGTTTCCGGGCGCGGCCGGGGCGTACCGGTCGGCGGGCGGATGGGCGCAGGTGGTCGGCGGGTTCGCGCTCGCCGGCGCCGGGATCGCCGTCGCGGTGGTGGTCACCCGGCTGACCCGGATCGCGCAGAGTGTCGCGGGCGGCGACTACGGCGCCGTCGCGCGGGCCGCGGCCACCGCGTGCGCCGCGCTGGTCGGTGCCGCCGCCGCGGCGCTCGCCGAGCCGGCGGTCGTCCACGTGCTCGGCGGTCAGCCCGGCGCCGACACGATCCTGGCGCCGCGTCTCGGTTTCGTGCTGCTCACCGTGCCGGGCATGGTCGCCGCGGCCCTCGCCGTCTTCGGTACCGCGTTCGCCGTGTGGCGCGCCGGCCGCATCCCCACACCGCTCGCGGTCCTCGGGTTCGTCGCGTCCGTCGCGCTGCTCGCCGGCATCCTCGTCGTACCGGCGGTGCTGCTGCCCGGCTGGCTGCTCGCCGCCGCCATCACGATCCGCCGCCGCTGAGCGCATCCACGCCGTCACCTGGCGGGTTGATCAGGCTGGCTACGGTTCCTCCCGATGCTCACCGGCATCACGAAACGGAGGAACACTGTGCCATCCGACACCGATGACGGCTTCCGGGCACTCCGGTCCGTGGACTTCCTCGGCGGCACCGAGGATCTCCGTCGGCGGCTGGAGGAGGAGCTGCGCGCGCTCGGTGGCCGCGTGCCGGAGCGGTTCGAGGTCGCCGACCCGTCCGGCGCGGTGCGGCTGCTGGTACGCCGGGACGGTCGGGTCGAGGGCGTCGAGATCCACCGGGAGCGCTTGCCGCGCAACGGTTTCGGTGCGGCGCTGAGCGCGGCGTACGTGGCGTCGGTCCGGGAGTCGCTGAACGCGCAGGCGCTCGCCTCCCTCGCCGACCCCGCCCCGCCCCCGAAGCCCGCCCCGGCCCCGGACGGCCCGACCCCGGACGGCCTGGCCTCGGCGAACGGTCCGGCGGACGCCCCGGCGCCGGCGGATGGTCCGGCGGACGGCCCGGTGCCGGCGACGCGGTACGGCGGGATCGAGGACCTCTCCGCCCGGATCCGGCGGCTGGCCGACGAGACGAGCCGCCGCGTCGAGGAGGCGGAGGCGCTGCTGGCCCGCCCGGCGCTGCCCGAGGAGCGCACCGTGCACAGCCCCGCCGGGTACGTCCGGCTCGCCGTCCGCGGCCGGCGCATCGTCGCGATCACCGCCGACGAACACCGCATCCCCGACGCGTACGTCGAGCGGCTGCGCACCGACGTCCTCGCCGCCCTGCGCTCCGCGCAGCACACCGACTCCGCCGAGTAGAGGATCAGCCATGTCCGACATCACCGTGGTCACCGACGCGCTGCGTGACGAGGCCACCCACTGGAACGATCTCGCGGACCCGCTGGGCCGCCTGGCGAGCGACATCGGTCAGCTCCACCTCGGCGTCACCGCGTTCGCGGTCGGGTCGGGCCCGGTCGACGCGACGGCGGCCGGCCTGCAGGAGACGTACGAGAGGTTCCGCAACGACCTGACGACCTCGGTGCTGCGCGGGTCGACGGAGTTCGACCAGATCGCGACGGCGCTGCGCCGCATCGCCGACCGGTACGACAACGACGAGGACGTGAACGCGATGAGCCTGCACGACATCTACGGCGCCTGAGGGGATCGCGGACATGGCACCCAGGGATTCGGCAGACGACCTGCGCAGGGCGTTCCGGAACATCACGACGCAGTGGGACCAGCTCATCGACAGGTACAACGGGATCGTGGACGCGATCGAGGGGCTCGGGCTGCCGGCCTCGCCGTTGCGGGAGTTGGCGAGCTACTACCTGAAGGACCCGATGCGGACGCTGCACACCGAGCTGACGAGGGCGAGCGAGACGATCCGGCGGATCGGCGAGCACGACACGCCGATCCTGTCGCTCGTGCTGGCCAGCGGATCCTGGTACGAGATCGAGCGCGCGGCCGCGACGGTGCACCGGGAGGCCGAGCCGACGACGCGCGGCGACGCGAACGACGACCTCGCCGACTGGCACGGGAAGGCGGCGACCGGCTACCACACCCGGGTACGGAACCAGGTGTCCGCGGTGTCGGAGGTCGCCTCGCTCGCCGGGTACGCCGGCGGCTGGCTGGACGCGGTCGCCACCGCGAACCTGGCGTTCCTCGCGAAGATCTCCGTCATCATCGGTGACGCGGCCAAGCTGGCCACCGCCATCGCCGCGGACATCGTGGACGTCGTCGGGATCCCGGCCGCGGCCGGGAAGATCGGTGAGCTGTGCGGTGCGCTCGTCGGCCGTCTCCTGCCCGACGCGGCGTTCGCCGTGCTCGACCAGATGCTGTCGAACGTGACCAGCGAGCACGACCTCGCCCACGCCCGGAACCAGCGCGAGCTGGTCCTCGGCGGGTCCTGGCCCCAGGCCGTGCGGGGCTAGCGGTCTCAGTCCTTCGGGATCGCGTTCATCACTGCGACGGCGATCTGGTAGTCGGCGCCTCGCATCGCCGCCGCGTCGGGCGGGGTACCGACGCGGCACTCGTCGAGGCTGATGTCGAGCACCAGGCGCCCGTGCCGTACGACCAGGCCGTCGCTGCGTGTCACGCACTTGCCGTGGCGGACTGCCAGGGGTTTCGGATGTGCCGTGTACTGCCCCGCCGCCTCGGTGCCGATCCCCGCGACCCTGCCGACGACCATGCCCTCCTCGGCTTCCTCGCGGCTGGGCTTCGCGGCCGACGTGAACACCGTGTGCGCGGCGGCGTCGTCCTGCTGGATGCTGACGCTGACGTTCACGAAGGCCCTCGACGTGTCGTCACCGTTCGCGAAGTCGACGAAGCACCCGTGCTTCGCGTCGCCGTCCTCGATCGAGGGCCACGGCCGTGAGCTGGTCTGCCGCACCCCGAAGTACGCGAGGGGAGTCCCGCTGAGGTGCGGGCACACCTGCCACGAGGCGGGGAGGCTGTACCGCGGCACGTCGAGCGGCGGTGAGCCGGCGTTCGTGTACGCCCGGAGGCCCCAGGCGCCGACGACGAGGCCGAGGACGAGCGTCACGACGGGGACGAGGATCGCGACGAGCGGCCGTACGTTGCGGCGGGGCGGGGTCATGGGCGGCAACGTACCGGGTGGGGCCAAACGGGCGGACGGTGTCAGTGGGTCGCGTCGGCGCCTCGCGGGAACAGGATGCCGGCGATGCGGCGGGCGGCGGTGTCGACGTCCTCGCCGACGTCGTCGGGGAGTACGCCGGCGTTCCAGAGCGTGGCGAAGCCGTGCACGAGCGACCAGGCGGCGAGGCCGGTGGCGCGGGCGTCGGGGCGCAGGGACGCGGCGCCGCCGTACAGGATGGTGGAGGCGCGGCGCTGGGCCTCGACCAGCTCGGGGTCGTCGGCCCGGTACAGGTCGGGGCGGAACATGACCTGGAAGTGGGCGCGGTGCGTCACGGCGAACCGCACGTACGCCACGCCGACCTCGCGGAAGTCGCCGCCGGCCGCGGCCAGCGCCTCGGCGAGCAGCCGGTACCCGTCGGCGGCGAGCGCGGTGAGCAGGCCGGCGCGGTCGCCGAAGTGGTGTGCGGGCGCGGCGTGGGAGACGCCGGCGCGCCGGGCGAGGTCGCGCAGGCTGAGCGTGCCGAGCCCGTCGGCCTCGATGACCTCGACGGCGGCGTCGAGCACCGCCGCCCGCAACTGTCCATGGTGGTACGCCATGTGCTCAGCCTAACCCAGATCTAGCCATTGACAAGATTGGGAGTCCGGGGCAATCTAGGCACTGACAAGTTCGCCGTACCGCAGGCGGCGGACTCCGCGGAAGGAGCCACCGATGGCCGCCAACACCACGCTCGACGCCGACTCGGGTGCCCGCACCGCCGCCGGCGCGCCGCCCCGCGTCGTCCGGTTCGTGCTCGGCAACATCACACTCGTCGCGCTGGTCGTCGGCGCGCTCGTGACCGCCGGGCTCGGCCTCGCCGTACCGGCGCTCGCCGGCTGGCAGGTCGCGCTGCGCGGCGGGCTGTTCCTGCTGTTCTTGATAGCCGCGTCGGGCCGGCTCGGGCCGCCGCGTGCCGCGCTCGTCGCGATGGTGCCGCCGCGACTGCCGCGGCCGGCGCTGCTCGTCGGGCTCACCGGCGCGCTGGAGGTCGCGGGTGCGGTCGGGCTGCTGCTGCCGATGACGTACCGGCTTGCGGCGGTCTGCCTGGGCCTGCTGCTGATCGCCGTCTTCCCCGCCAACGTGTACGCCGCGCGGCACCGCGTCGGCCTGCCGACCCGCCTGGTCCCGCGCACCCTCGAACAGGTCCTCTACCTGGCGGTCGCCGCGGCCATCGCCTTCGCCTGACCGGCGATATCTGGACTCGGTTTGTTTTTCGACCGAGTCCAGATACAGTGGTCGGCGTGACCGGACTCCGCGAACGCAAGAAGGAAGAGACCCGGCGACGGATCGCCGACGTCGCGCTGCGGCTGTTCACCGAGCGCGACTTCGGCGCCGTGACGATGACCGAGGTCGCCGACGCCGCCGACGTCTCCCGCGCCACCCTCTTCAGCTACTTCCCGACGAAGGAGTCCCTTGTCCTGCAAGGGATCGGGGCCGAGGATCTGGCCGCCGTCGTGACCGCGCGGCCGGCCGGGCAGACCCCGCTCGCCGCGCTCCGCGCGTACTACCTGGGCGTGGCCGGCACCGCCGCCGACGAGCTCGACCGGGACGCGATCGTCGCCCGGATCGGCGTCGTCGTCGCCAGTCCCGCTCTCAGCGCCGCCGCCACCACCCTGCTGTACCAGCAGCGCGAGCGGCTCGCCGACGCGCTGACCGGGGAGTACGGGGAGCGCGTCGCGCCGGTCGTCGCCGCCGAGGTGGCGGCGGTGGTGCAGACGGTCCAGGAGACGTTCTTCCGCCGGCTGGCGGCGGGCGAGGACGCGGGGGCCACCCTGGCCGACGACGTGACGCTGGCGTTCGACCTGGTCGAACACGGCGTGGCGGGGCGCTGACGTGCGCCGCGGCATCACGTACGACACGGGTTTCCTGCCCGGCGCGGCCAGCCGGCCGGTGATCGACCCCGACGCGGTCCGGCGCGACCTCGCGGTGATCGCGACCGAGCTGCACTGCGACGCGGTGCGGATCACCGGCGGCGAGCCGGACCGGCTCGACCTCGCCGCCGGGTACGCGGCCGAGCAGGGCCTTTCGATCTGGTACTCCCCGTTTCCCGTCGACCTGCCCCCCGAGGCGATGCACGAGCTGTACGCGGACTGTGCCGACCGCGCCGAGCGCCTGCGGGCCGCCGGCGCGACGGTGGTGTTCGTGACGGGCTGCGAGACGAGCGCCTTCGGCGCCGGCTTCCTGCCCGGCGCGACGTACCTGGACCGGATGCGCGCGATGGCCACCGCCGACCTCGACTGGTGGCTGTCCCTCGGGCCGGTCGTCGAGCGGCTCAACGCGTTTCTCACGGAGTCGGTTTCGCTTGTGCGGCAACGGTTCCGCGGGCCGGTCAGCTACGCGTCCGGGCCGTGGGAGCCGATCGACTGGACTCCGTACGACATCGTCGGCGTCGACGCCTACCGCGCTGCGCACAACGCGGACTCGTACGTCGAGGAGATGCGCGCGCACGCCCGGCACGGCAAGCCCGTGGTCGTCACCGAGTTCGGCACGTGTGCGTACCGCGGGGCCGGTGCGCGCGGCGGCAGCGCGTGGCTGGTGCCGGACGGCGCCGTGCCGGACGAGTCGGAGCAGGTCGGCTACCTCACCGAGCTGCTGGACGTGTTCGAGGCGGAGGGCGTCGACGCGGCGTTCTGGTTCACGTTCGCGCAGTGGACGAAGGCGGGCGACGCCGACCTCGGGTCGTACGGGCTGGTCCGGATGCTCGACGACACGCGCTGGACGCCGAAGGCCGCATTCCGCGCCCTGGCCGACCGGTACGCCTGACACCGCAACGGAGACCGGGACCGTCCACAGGGGACGGTCCCGGTTCCGCGTCAGGAGCTGGTCAGCTCGGCCGAGAGATGCTCGGCGATCTGCACGGTGTTGAGTGCGGCACCCTTGCGCAGGTTGTCGCCGACCACGAACACGTCCAGCGCGCGCGGGTCGTCCAGCGCACGGCGCAGCCGGCCCGCCCAGGTCGGGTCGGTGCCGGCGGCGTCGGCCGGCGTCGGGAACTCACCCTCGGCCGGGTCGTCCACGAGCACCACGCCCGGCGCCTGCTTGATGATCTCCGCGGCGTCCTCCGCGATCACCTCGGCGCCGAAGACCGCGTGCACCGCGACGGAGTGACCCGTCACGACCGGCACCCGTACGCAGGTCGCGGAGACCTTGAGATCCGGCAGCCCGAGGATCTTGCGCGACTCGTTGCGCAGCTTCAGCTCCTCCGACGACCAGCCGTGGTCGCGCAGCGACCCGGCCCACGGCACCACGTTCAGCGCGAGCGGTGCCGGGAACGGCCCCAGGTCGTCGCCGACCGCCTGCCGCACGTCGCCGGCCCGGGTACCGATCGTCCGGTCGCCCGACACCTTCGCCAGCTGGTCGTGCAGCGCGTCGATGCCGGCCTGCCCCGCGCCGGACGCCGCCTGGTACGACGAGATGATCAGCTCGCGCAGCCCGTACTCCCGGTGCAGCGCGCCGACCGTCACGATCATCGCGAGGGTCGTGCAGTTCGGGTTGGCGATGATCCGCTTGGGGCGGTCCCGGATCCGCTCCGGGTTGACCTCCGGTACGACAAGCGGCACGTCCGGATCCATCCGGAACGCGGCCGAGTTGTCCACCACGAGCGCGCCGCGCCCGGTCGCCACCGGTACCCACTCCGCGGCCACGTCGTCCGGCACGTCGAACACGGCCACGTCCACGCCGTCGAACGCCTCCGGCGCGAGCGCCACGACCTCAAGCTCCTCGCCCCGTACCGTGATGCGGCGACCGGCCGAGCGCGCCGACGCGATCAGCCGGACCTCGCCCCACACGTTCTTCCGGGACGACAGCAGCTCGCACACCACCGTACCCACCGCGCCGGTGGCACCGACGACGGCGAGGGTCGGGAGAGGACCGCCCACCGGCCTCACCGGCCGGAGCCGGCGTAGACCACGGCTTCCTCGTCGCCGCCCAGGTCGAAGGCCTCGTGCAGGGCGCGTACCGCGTCGTCGAGGTCGGTGTCGCGGCACACCACCGAGACCCGGATCTCCGAGGTGGAGATCATCTCGATGTTGACCCCGGCGTCGGCCAGCGCCTCGAAGAACTGCGCGGCGACACCCGGGTTGGACCGCATGCCCGCGCCGACCAGCGACACCTTGCCGATGTGGTCGTCGAACAGCAGGCCGTCGAAGCCGATCACCGACTGCATCTTCTGCAACGCCGTCATGGCCGCCGCGCCGTCGTCCTTCGGCAGCGTGAACGAGATGTCGGTCCGGCCGGTGGCCTGGGTCGACACGTTCTGCACGATCATGTCGATGTTGATCTCGGCGTCGGTGACGACCTGGAAGATCTTCGCGGCGCGGCCCGGCTCGTCCGGCACCGACAGTACGGTGATCTTGGCCTCGCTGCGGTCGTGCGCGACCCCGGTGATGAGTGCTTGCTCCACGGGAAGGTCCTCCATCGAGCCGGCCACGATCGTGCCGGTCTTGGTCGAGTACGACGAGCGGACATGGATCGGCATGTTGAAACGCCGGGCGTACTCGACGCTACGCAGGTGCAGCACCTTGGCGCCACACGCGGCCAGCTCCAGCATCTCCTCGTACGTGATGCGGTCGACGCGCTTCGCGTCCGCGACGATGCGCGGATCCGCCGAGTAGACGCCATCGACGTCGGTGTAGATCTCGCACGAGTCGGCGTGCAGGGCGGCGGCCAGCGCGACCGCGGTGGTGTCCGAACCGCCCCGGCCGAGGGTCGTGATGTCCTTGGTGTCCTGGGAGATCCCCTGGAAACCGGCGACGATCGCGACCGCGCCCTCGTCGACCGCGCCCTTGATCCGGCCGGGCGTCACGTCGATGATGCGGGCCTTGCCGTGCGACGAGGTGGTCAACACGCCCGCCTGCGAACCGGTGAACGACCGCGCCTCGTACCCCAGGTTGTGGATGGCCATGGCGAGCAGCGCCATGGAGATCCGCTCGCCCGAGGTGAGCAGCATGTCCAGCTCGCGACCGGGCGGCAGCGGGCTGACCTGGTGCGCCAGGTCGAGCAGCTCGTCCGTCGTGTCGCCCATCGCGGAGACCACCGCGACCACGTCGTCCCCGGCTTTGCGGGCGGAGACGATGCGCTCGGCTACCCGCTTGATGCGCTCCGCGTCGGAGACCGACGAGCCTCCGTACTTCTGGACGACGAGTGTCACAACTACTGCCCCTTCGCGAGGGTGCCTCGGTCGGCCCTCTCTTCTCCCGCTCTGGCGGTGGCCAGGGTACCGGTCGGCGACGTTACGGCCACCCCACGTCCCAGCATCCGACGGCTGGCTCACATCGCCGCCGCCCGCGTGGCGCACCACCATCGACTGTGCCCGGAAACCAGAATGATCGGGTGCGTCCGATCCCGCGGGTGGCCGTGGCCACCGCCCTGTTGTCCGTCACCGGCGGTCTCCTCGCCGGCTGCGGCGGTGCCGCCGCCCAGACACCGGCGTCGCCGTCGCCGAGCCCGGTCGCGACCGACCCGGGCAGTCCCGCCGACCGCCTGGCCGGGCTGGTGGCCGCCGCCGCCGACCGCCACTACACCGCGACGTACGACTGGACGCCGGCCGGCTCGTCCCGCCGGCAGATCACGGTGACGCTGGCGGAGGACGGCAGCTGGCGTCTGGACGTACCACGGGCCGGGCTCGGCGGCGGCAAGGACGTGTCCGTCGCCGGTACGCCCGCCGGCGTCTACCAGTGCGGCCTCGGCGACGACCCGTCCTGCGTCAAGGTCGCCGCGCCCGGCGGCCGGGTGCCCGCCCGGTACGACCCGCGGATCGAGACGCTGTTCACCCACTGGATCGGTACGCTCGGCGACCGCGGCGCCGCGCTGTCGGTGGACACCGCGCCGCGGCTGTCCGGCGTCTCCGCCGGGTCCTGCTTCTCCATCGAGCCGACCGCGGCGTCGCTGTCCTCGCCCGTACCGTCCGGCATCTACTGCCTCGATGCGGACGGTACGGTCACCGGCGCCCGCCTCGGCATCGGCACTCTCGTCCTGTCCGGTACGCCCGGCCCCGCCCCGAAGACCGTCAAGCTGGCCGGCCCGGTCACCGGCGGCCACGCCGTACCGACGACGTCCCCGTCGCCATCGCCGTCGCCGTCGCGCAGCCCGTCGGGATCGCCGTCCGCGTCACACCGGTGATGCGTATGGGTATGCAGAGCCGCTCTGCGCACCTGGACGCATCACCCGGCCGCCGGTAGGCGCGGACCGCTCCGGCGCCGTGGCTACGATGGCCCGGTACCACAAGCGAACGAGGGAGTTCGATGAGCGAGCGTGAGCGAGCGAATCATCAGCGTTGCGCGTCGTGCCTCGTCGGGGCTCCGACGAAGGAGGAGCGCCGATGAGCGTCGCACTCGTCACCGGCTCGGGTGGCCTGATCGGTTCCGAGGCCGCGCGGCACTTCGCCAAGCTGGGCCTCACCGTCGTCGGTATCGACAACGACATGCGGGGCTACTTCTTCGGCAAGGACGGCTCGACGGCGTGGAACGTCGCGCAGCTGCGCACCGAGCTCGGCGCCTCGTACGAGCACCACGACATCGACATCCGTGACCGCGACGCCCTGGCCAAGGTCTTCGCGCGCTACGGCAAGGACATCGCCGTGGTGATCCACACCGCGGCGCAGCCCAGTCACGACTGGGCGGTGAAGGAGCCGTTCACCGACTTCGACGTGAACGCGGTCGGCACGCTCAACATGCTGGAGAACACGCGGCAGCACGCGATCGACGCGCCGTTCCTCTTCACCTCCACCAACAAGGTGTACGGCGACACCCCGAACCGGCTGCCCCTGGTCGAGCAGGAGACGCGGTACGAGATCGACCCGTCGCACACGTACGTCGACGGCATCCGCGAGGACATGTCGATCGACTCGTGCCTGCACTCGATCTTCGGCGCCTCGAAGGTCGCCGCCGACGTGATGACCCAGGAGTACGGCCGCTACTTCGACATGCCGACCGCGGTGTTCCGCGGCGGCACGCTGACCGGCCCGGCGCACTCGGCCGCCGAGCTGCACGGCTACCTGGCATACCTGATGCGGTGCAACATGGAGGGCCGCGTCTACACGATCTACGGCTACAAGGGGAAGATGGTCCGCGACGCGATCCACTGCAACGACGTGGTGAGCGCGTTCGAGGCGTTCTTCCGGGCGCCGCGGGTCGCGGAGATCTACAACATCGGCGGCGGCCGGCACTCCAACGCCTCGCACCTGGAGGCGTTCGCGATCGCCGAGAAGATCTCCGGCACCCCCATGAAGACGGCGTACGCGGAGGAGAACCGGGTCGGCGACCACCAGTGGTGGATCGGCTCGAACGCGCGCTTCGCCGAGCACTACCCCGACTGGCAGCTGACGTACGACGTGCCGGCGATCCTCCAGGAGATCCACGACGCGAACGTCGACCGGTGGAAGCCTTGATCGACAAGGGAAAGAGCAACGTCCTCGGGGTGTACGTCGACGCCGTCGACTACGCGGCGGCCACCGACAAGGTGATCGACGCGGCCCGGGACCGCCGGCCGCTGGCGCTGACCGCGCTCGCCGTGCACGGCGTGATGACCGGTGTGCAGGACCGCGCGCACGAGGCGCGGCTCAACTCGTTCGACGTGGTCACGCCGGACGGGCAGCCGGTCCGCTGGGCGCTCAACCTGCTGCACCGGGCGCAGCTCCCGGACCGGACGTACGGGCCGACGCTCACCCTGAAGGTCGTCGAGCGGTGCGCCGCCGAGGGCCTCCCGATCTACCTGTACGGCTCGACCGAGCCGGTCCTCGACCGGCTCGTCGCGGCGCTGACCGAGCAGTTCCCGGACCTGAAGATCGCCGGGTCGGAGCCGTCCAAGTTCCGCGCGAACGAGCCGGGCGAGCCGGAGGCGATCGCGCAGCGCATCACCGACTCCGGCGCCCGCGTCGTCCTCGTCGGGCTCGGCTGCCCGCGCCAGGAGATCTTCGTCCACGCGATGCGCCCGCTGCTGTCCCTGCCGATGATGGCGGTCGGCGCCGCGTTCGACTACCACGCCGGTGACCTGCGCAAGCCGCCGCCGTGGATGCAGCAGCGCGGGCTGGAGTGGCTGTGGCGGCTGGGTCTGGAGCCGAAGCGCCTGTGGCGCCGCTATCTCATCCTCAACCCGGCGTACCTGGCGCGGCTCACCGCCCAGGCCACTCGGATCTGGCCGGCCCGCCCCGCCGAGCCCACGACCACCCCCGCCGACACGTTCGCGGTCTGAACCCCGGCGCGGTCTGAACCCCGGCGTGGTCCGAAATCCCGGCGCCGGCCGAGCACCGGTCAGCCGGTGCCGGTGACCGTGGGCGGCAGGACCATCAGCGGCTGCGCGACGGTACCCGGATCGGCGAGCCGCGCGCCGTCGCGCCCCGACCGCTTCACCGAGTAGAGCGCGTCGTCGGCGCGGCGCAGGGTGTTCTCGGCGGTCTCGCCGGCCTCCCGCAGCGCCACGCCGACGCTGATCGTACGGCCGACGCGGCGGGCCGCGGCGACGAGCCGGTCGGCGACGGCCAGCGCCTCGGTGTCCTGCCCGACCTCGACGACGGCGGCGAACTCGTCGCCGCCGATCCGGTACAGCTCGTCCTCCGCCCGCAGCGTCGCCTGCAACGCCCGGACCAGCTCCACGAGCAGCCGGTCGCCCTCCTGGTGTCCGTACGTGTCGTTGACGGCCTTGAACTGGTCCACGTCGATCGCGAGTACGGCGGTGTGCGCGGGCCGGGCGCGCGTCAGCCGCTCGGTGAACCGGCCGTGGTGGCCGAGCCCGGTCAGCGGGTCGGAGCTGGCCCGCAGCCGCAGCTGTACCACCAGCCGTACCCGTTCCAGGCACACCAGCGACTGCGCGGCCAGCAGTTCGAGCAGGCTGACCGTGCTGGTGTCCGGGCGTACGACCTTGTGGTCGACGACGAGCAGGACACCGCCGTCGTCGTGCCGGCCGCCGACCGGTACCGCGATCATCGTGCGGATGCCCGCCGCGGTCAGGCGCTCGAAGCCGCGCGCGTCCAGCTTCGCCGGATCACCCAGGCTGTACGTCGAGCCGTGCCGCCGGGTCCGCGCGGCGAGCAGCGCCAGCGCGTTCCGGTCGGCCATCACGAGCAGGCCGGCGAGCGGCCCGCGCGCCGCGCTGACGTGGATGTCCGGCCCGCTGCCCATCGCGATCGCCGCCGACGACAGCCCGCAGATGTCGCGTGCCGCCTCCAGGCACCGGTCCAGCACCTCCGGCTCGTCGGTCGCGGAGCTGAGCGCGAGGGCGTGCCGGAGCAGCCGCTGCCCGCCGTTCTCCCGCGGTACGCCGCCCAGGCCGGTGATGCGTTCGCCCAGCACCTGCGCGGACCGCTCCAGCGCGGCGCGTACCTCGGGCAGCGGTGGGCCGTTCGTGGACTCGATGTTGACCACGCCGATCGGCGTACCGTCGCCGGCGAGGATCGGCGCGCACACCTCGGTGACGACGCCCGGCCCAAGCGGGATGTAGTCCGGATCCGACCGTACGTCGGCGACCGCGGCGGTCGTCCCGGTGCGGAACACCCGGCCGACGACACCGGCGTCCGCGGGTACCCCGTCGAAGACCTGCCAAGCGCCGGCTGCCGCGAAGCACCGCAGCCGGCCGCCGAGGTCCAGCAGTACGGCGACGGTGCCGGACAGCCGCCCGGCGAGCGCCGAGACGGTCGCCTGGCAGGCGTCGGGTACGGACGGCGCCGTCGCCACCGTGGTGGCCAGCGCGTCCACGAGCCGCCCCTGGTCAATGCTCACGTTCTGTGGCCAAGCCTTCCGCTCGTACCGCGCTCACCCCACCTTTGACGCCACAGCGTCTTCCTTGAGTCTACGTTCAGTTATGAATGGCGGGGCCGCCCGTCGGGTTGATCCCGTGGGCTGCTCGATGTCCGATTGGTACGACACAGTGGTGGTGGACACACCCGTTCGGGGGTCGGTCGGGTCCCAGTGAACAGCGGGGCGCGGCAAGATGACGGAGGTGAGTACTGCCGCGCACACTCTGTTGTCCCATCCGCTTCCCCGGTACGAGACGTTGCCGACCGGCCAGGTGCCCAGCATCGGCGAGATCGTCCACCTCACCGGCCAAGCCTCCCCGCAGTTCGCACGGGAGTCGATCCTTCTGCAGGTCGCCAAGGTCGAACCGTCCAGTGTGGACGCCAGCCGGGGCCGCTCGTCGGCCCGCGCCGGCTGGCTCTACCTCACGGGCTGGGAACTCGACCACAATCGTCGGCACCGGTTCGAGCGCTGCGTCCTGGTCAGGGCGTCCGGCCTGCTCGTCCGACGCTGACACGGGGCCGCGGGTACGGCGCGGCCCCGCGGACCCACGAATGCCGCGGCGCCCCCTCGGGGCGCCGCGGCATTTCTCGTGTGGTCGGCTCGATCGCCGGGAACGTCAGGGCGTGCCGGTCACGCCTTCCGCGCGCAGGTCGGCGAGGGTCCGACGGATCGCGCGGTGCTGCTGGGCAAGGCGTTGCGCGGACTCGTACGGGTCGGCCACCGGCACGGCGTCCGCGCCGCGGTGCGGCCAGACAAGCAGTCGACGGCGGATCCGGTCCAACATCGTTCCTCCCTGCTCGGTCATGCGGGGAAGCCGGAGAGCGTGGCGTTTCCCGCTGCAACTTGCTGGGTGCTACGAAGTCCAACGCCACCGATCAGTGAAGGTCACGACTAGTACACGCAAGATCACTCAATGGTTGGATCCCTGCCGCGCGCCCGCCGAACGGGCGTACCACCAGGCGTGCAGGGACCGCATCTCCGCCACGAACCGCGGACTCGGCCGAGATCCCCTGGTCAGCGGCGCGACCAGCAGCAGCGCGCGACCGTTCGTCCGCCGCATGCGCACCCGCAGGTACCGCCCGCGGTGGATCGGCCGCAGCTCGGCGATCTCGGCCCACGGTACGACCGTCGGCCCGCCTGCCCGGCACACCAGCAGGCCGGCGTCGGTCGCCTCGGTGTAGCCGTGGTGCACCAGCCACCAGGCGTACCAACCGATGCCGAGGAACATCAGCCCGCACACCAGGTACATGCCCATGAGCGGGACGCTCGACGTCAGCGCGCCCTCGACCAGCCCGGCCGCGATCTGTACGACGCCCGCGACCGACATCAACCCCGTCGCCCAGGCCGTCCCGCGCCGCGCCTCGTCCGCCCGGAACCGTGCCCCCACCTGCTGCATCACGCCTCCCGGAAGTCGTCCCGTCCGGCCCAGCATCACCCAGCCGCGCCACCCGCCGGCCCGGCGCGCCGGGACGCGACGACCGCCGCGATCCCGTCGAGTACGCAGCGCAGCCCGAAGTCGAACCCGCCGTCGTCCCCCGGCCCGAACGCCCCGTCGCCCGCGGCGCGCACCAGCGCCGGGTACTCGTCGGCGTGCTCGTGCAGCGCCGTCGCGAGACCGGCGGCCACCTCGGGCGTCCGAGTCGCGGCGTCGACCGGGGCGTACTGGATCTGGCTGCGTACGTGGCTGAGCAGCAGGACCGCCGCGTCGACCTGCTCGGGGCCGGTGAGCCCGGTGTCGGCCAGCGCCGCGACGGGCCGTTCCATCCACGACAGCTCGCGCGGCCCGGTCGGGCGTACCCGGACGGTGGTTTCGAGGATCCACGGGTGCCGGCGGAAGGCCGCGTACACGTGCCGAGTCCACTCCGTCAGCGCGGGACGCCAGCCGGCGGACGTGTCGAGCGCGGGCGCCTCGCCGAGCGCCAGGTCCGTCATCAGGTCGAGCAGGTCGGCCCGCGCGGGTACGTAGCGGTAGAGGGACATGGCCGTGAAGTCGAACTCGGCCGCGACCCGCTGCATCGACACCGCGGCGAGCCCCTCGGCGTCGGCGATGCCGATGGCGGCGGTGGCGACGCGTTCCGGTGTGAGTACCGGCTTGGGGCCTCGTCGGGGCTGGGCGCGTTGTCCCCAGAGCAGGGCCATCCGTCCGGTCAGTCCGGCATCCTCGCTGGTCATCGCCGTGGTCTCCGCTCGTTTGACAGTCGGCTCAGAAACTGTGTATAACATAAACAGAACCGCTTAGGGCATAAACAGTTTCGAGGGGACGGGCATCATGGCACGACTGACGAACAAGACCGCGCTGGTCACCGGCGGCTCCCGCGGCATCGGCCGAGGCATCGCCGAGCGGCTCGCCGCGGAGGGCGCGCTGATCGCCGTGCACTACGGCAGCGACGACACGGCCGCCAAGGAGACCGTCGCCGCGATCGAGGCGGCCGGCGGACGGGCCTTCCCGATCCGCGCCACGCTCGGCGTCGACGGCGACGCCGACACCCTGGCCGCGGCGCTGGAGGCCGGCCTGCGCGAGCGCACCGGCGGCACGCACCTCGACATCCTGGTCAACAACGCCGCCCTCGGCGGCACCGACACCGGCATCGACAGCGAGACCCCGGCCGCGTTCGACCGGCTGTTCGCGGTCAACGTCCGGGCGCCGTTCTTCCTGATCCAGCGCGTACTCCCGCTCATGGGCGACGGCGGTCGCATCATCAACATCGGCTCCGCCGTCACCCGGATCGCGCTGCCCGGCGAGCTGTCGTACGCGATGACCAAGGCCGCCGTCGCGACCCTGAGCCGCAACCTCGCCAACGACGTCGGCCCGCGCGGCATCACCGTCAACACCGTCGACCCGGGCCCCACCCGTACCGAGCGGACGGCGTTCGTCTTCGACCGGCCGGAGGCGCAGGCGATGATGACCGCCAACCAGGCCATCGAGCGCATCGGCCTGCCCGCGGACATCGCCGCGGTCGTCGCGTACCTCGCCTCGCCCGACGCGGGATGGGTCACCGCCAACACCATCGACGCCACCGGCGGCACGTACCTCGGGCCGAAGCCCCGGGCCGCCTGACACCCCGACTCCCGTGCCGGCGCCGTCGCGAGGGGCGCCGGCACGGGAGTTGACAGCCTTCGGGGCTAACCGCTATCTATATGGCTAACCGTTAGGGGGTGGCCCGTGCAGGACGTGGTGCTCGCGCTGCTGGCCAAGGAGCCGTCACACGGATACCACCTGCGTGCCCGGCTGCGGGAGGCCCTCGGGCCGCTGGGCGACACCCTCAACACCGGCCAGGTGTACGTGACGCTGGCCCGGCTGGAGAAGGCCGGCCTGGTGCGGTGCGAACGAGCCGCCGGGCGGGCCGACCGCCCGGACCGCAAGGTGTACGAGCTGACGGCGGCCGGCCAACGCCGGGTGGCCGACTGGCTGGCCGAGGTGAGCTGGTCCACCCGGCCGGACCTGGCGGAGTTCCACCTGAAGCTGGCGGCGGCGAAGGCCGGCCGGCTGGCCGACCCGCTGGCGTTGATCGACGCGCAGCGACGCGAACTGATGCGGCGCCTGCGCGACGCGCAACACATGGCACTCGCCGAGGCGGACGACTCGACGGCCGGCCTGCTGCTCGAAGGCGTCGTCCTGCGGCTGCGCGCCGACCTGCGCTGGTTGGAGTCCTGCGAGCGGGCCTGGGCGCCCCGTGGGGAGACGTCGTGACCGCCAACGCCTTCGTCATACAGGCCCGTGGGCTCGGCCGGAAGCACGGCGAGGGGCCGGCCCTGATCCGTGCCGTCGACGACGTCGACCTGGACGTACCGGCCGGGCAGACGCTGGCCGTGATGGGACCCAGCGGCTGCGGAAAGTCCACGCTGCTGCACCTGCTCGGCGGCCTGGAACGGGTCACCGACGGCGAGCTGTGGCTCGCCGGGCGGCGCATCGACGGGCTGAGCGAGCGGGCCCTTGCCCGGCTGCGCCGGCACGCGATCGGCTTCGTCTTCCAGGACTTCCACCTGATGGAGGAGCTGTCCGCGGTGCAGAACGTCGAGCTGCCGGCCCTGCTCGCGGGCCGGTCGCCGCGGGCGGCCCGCCGCCGCGCCACCGAGCTGCTCGACCGGGTCGGCCTGGCCCACCGGGCGGGGCACCTGCCCTCGCAGCTGTCGGGCGGCCAGCGGCAGCGGGTCGCGATCGCCCGCGCCCTCAGCAACGCGCCGCTCGCGGTACTCGCCGACGAACCCACCGGCAACCTCGACAGCGCCGCCACCCGGGACGTACTGCGGCTGTTCGACGACCTGCGCGCCGCCGGGCAGACGCTGGTGATCGTCACCCACGACGAGCGCGTCGCGGCCACCGCGGACCGGCTCATCACCATGCGCGACGGTACGTTCGTCGACGACGTGGACCTGCCCGCGCCGTCGGCCACCGGGCTCGGCGAGCTGCTTGGCCTGGACGGCTGACCCGGATGGGGCGGCTACTCCTCGCCTGCCGGCTGATCGTCGCCGACCTGCGCCGCCGGCCGGCCCATGCCGGCGTGTTCCTGATCGCCGTCGGCGCCGCGGCGGCCGCACTCGCCGTGGGCCTGTCCTTGGGCGACGCCACCGACCGGCAGTACGAGGCGACCCGCGCGGCCACCCACGGCCCGGACATGACCATCCTCAGCTCGACCACCGGCGCACCCACCCGGGCGGCGATGAACGACCTGGCCAGCATGCCGGGCGTGACCGCGCACGGCGGGCCGTACCTGGTGCTGCACACGACGGCGACCGCGGGCGGGAAGCCGGCGCAGGCGACGGTGGAGGGACGGACGACCACACCGGCGACCGTCGACCAGCCGTACGTGACCTCCGGTCACTGGGTGCGACCGGGCGGCGCCGTGGTGGAACGCGGCTTCGCCACCGTCCTGGGCGTACGGGTCGGTGACCGCGTCACCGTCGCCGGCCGGCGGTTCCCCGTGGTCGGGATCGCCGTGACCGCCGCGACCGGCGTGTACCCGTGGGCCGAGATGAGCATGGGCCCCAACGACGGCGCCGGCCTGATCTGGCTGGCCGACACCGACACCCGGGCGCTGCACTCGACGGAGTCGACACCCAACTACGCGATGAACCTGACCGTGGCCCACCCCGACGACGTCGCCGCGTTCGGCGCACGCGCGTCGGTCCGCCGCGGTGCCCTGACCGACCCGTCGGTACGGCTGAACTTCCGGTACTGGCCGAACATCGAAGCCCAGAACGCCGTGGCCCTCGGCGACACCCGGACGACGTTGGTCATCGGCGGCTGGTTGCTGGCCGTCACGGCCGCCGCCGGGCTGACCAGCCTCGCCGCGCTGCGGGCCGCCGAGCAGGTACGCCGGGCCGGGCTGCTGAAGGCCGTCGGCGCCACGCCCGGCCTGGTCGCCGCCGTGCTGTTCGCCGAGTACCTGGTGCTGGCGCTCGTCGCGGCCGGCATCGGGCTCGCCGTCGCCCGGCTCGTCGTACCGGGGATCGCGAACCCCACCGACAGCCTGCTCGCCGCCACCGACCCCGTCTCCGGCGGCACCGTGACGGCCGTGTGCGCGCTGGCGTTGCTGGTGGCGCTGCTGACCACGCTCGGCCCGGCGGTACGCGTCGCGCGGACCGCCACCGTCCCCGCGCTCGCCGGCGCCGCCCGTACCCTGAACCACCCGGCCGGGCTCACCGCTCTCGCCGGCCTGCTGCCCGTACCGGTCATGCTCGGGTTGCGCCTCGCCGCCCGCCGGGTACGCCGGGCGGTACTCACCGCCGGCGGTGTCGCCGCGGCGGCCGCGCCGGTCGCCGGGCTGATCACCTGGCAGTTCCAGACCGACACCGTCCCCTGGTACGGCGACGACTTCATCATGGCCCAGCGGGCGCTGCGCCTCGACCGTACGCACCACGCGATCGTGCTCCTCACCGTCGCGCTGCTCGCGCTGGCGGCGCTCAACACCGTGGTCGTCACCTGGTCCACGGCCCTCGACGCGCGGCGGTCGCTCGCCGTGGCCCGCGCGTTCGGCGCAACACCCGGCCAGGTCACCGGCGCGCTCGCGGTGGCGCAACTGCCCTCCGCCGTCGTCGGCGCCGCCGTCGGCATGCCCGTCGGCGTCGGCCTCTACTGGCTCGTCGCCCCCGGCGCGAGCACGCCGCCCGGCTGGTCGCTGCTGCTCGCCGGCGCCGGGATCGTCGTCGCGGCCACGGCGCTGGCGGCCGTACCGGCCGGTGTCCACGCCCGCCGACCCGCCGCCCGCGTCCTCGGCAGCCCCGTCTGACACGACCGGCCCCGCGCAGCGCATCGCCCCCGGCCGGGTCGCCGAGACACCCGGGGAAACCGGGTGCAGCGGCCGGGCGGGCTGGCTACCGTCCAGGCGTGGCCCACACCTATCCTCCGCTGAACGTCGAGGTCCGCACGCCACGCCTGACGCTCGCCGGTGCCTCCGACGAACTGCTGGAACGCCTCGTGCCACTCGTACGGGCCGGGATCGTCGACGCCGAGCCGTTGCCGTTCGACGATCCGATCTCGTTCTACGCCGACAGCCCGGAACGTGAATGGCAGTGGCTGCGCAGCGTCTGGCGTGGCCGGGGCCGCGTGAGCCCGGATTCGTGGCGGCTGTACTTCGCCGTACTCGTCGACGGCGAGCCGGTCGGGATGCAGGACCTCACCAGCACGAACTTCACCCGGTTCGGTACGGTGTCCAGCTTCTCGTGGCTGGCCCCCGGCAGCCGCGGACAGGGACTCGGCAAGGAGATGCGGGCGGCGATCCTGCATCTGGCCTTCGCGGGGCTGGGCGCGAGCGAAGCCGGCAGCGACGCCTTCGTCGACAACGAGCCGTCCAACCGCGTGTCCCGTGGCCTGGGCTACGAACCGAACGGCACCGACTGGGACACCCGCCGGGGCGAGCCCGCGCAGATCCAGCAGTGGCGGCTCACCCGTGCCATGTGGGAACGGGTACGCCGGGACGACATCGAGCTGACCGGGGTCGAGGAGTGCCGGCCCGTCCTCGGCATCGGCGCGCGGACCTAGCCGAACGTCTTGATCGCCGCGTTGCCGCCCTCGTCGATGTACCCACTCGGGCTAGGCCACTGCTGTTCACGCTTGTAGGCGACGTCGAGAACATCGTCCGGATCGTCCTCCACCCGCGCGCTCGTCCGGCGTCACCGGCGTGAACGACATCACCATGCCCACGGCGCCCGCCCTTCCTCGTGACCGGTGCCAGCGAGTGTGACAAGCCCCGGCAGTCCGGCAGAACCCAGCTGGATCGAAACAGAACGCGAGGGGTGCCGGGGGGCGAAGCCCCTCCGGCGCGGGGTCTGGGGGCCGCGTCCCCAGGACAAAACCAGGAGCCCACTCCGCGTTCTGTGCGGACAGGGCTCCCTGGCGACTGGCCGGGGCGGCGGGATTTGAACCCACGGTCTCTTCGTCCCGAACTACCGGCACCAAGGTCATCTTCAGTCTTTTACCAGGTCACGAACACCTCGGCGAGCTGCATGGTGTTCTCCGGGTCGTACGGCTGCCCAGCCTCGATGTCGAGGAACCTAACCGACCGCACCTCAGCTCGCATGAGGCAACAAGCTACCCGCGCAACGGCAGGTGTGGTGGTGGAGCGGCGTCGGCCCGGGTCGCGCTGGTGCGGCGAGAGGCGGTGGGCCGGCCTTCGGCATCCTCGGACCGTGACCACAGGCAACGGTGCCGAGGCGGCCCCGGGTTGGGCCGGCTTGGCGTCGATCGCCCGGAAGCACGGATCATGGGCGCCCATGGCAGGGCGATCATGGGCCGCAACCAGGTCGGTCTCGTCGTCCTGGTGCTCGTGCAACCCGTCCAGGCGCCGGGCCGGCGCCGCGCCGCGCTCGCGCGGCGCCTTGATCCGGCTGCTGTACTTCACTGCTGTACAGAGACTCAGAGGCCCTGTCGGATGACTCCGACAGGGCCTCTGAACTGCCTCAACCATGCGTCGGGGTGGCGGGATTTGAACCCACGGCCTCTTCGTCCCGAACGAAGCGCGCTGCCAAGCTGCGCCACACCCCGAGGTGTGCCCGGCAATAGTAGCGGACCGCGCGGGGTGCGTGCGACGGCGGGGTCAGGCGCTCGGTACGAGGGTGAGCAGGCTCGCCTCCGGCGGGCAGGCGAACCGGACGGGCGCGTACGGACTGGTGCCGAGACCTGCGGAAACGTGTAGCCAGGTGGGGCCGTACCGGTGGAGGCCGGAGGCGCGGCGGCGGTCGAGGCCGCAGTTGGTGACGAGGGCGCCGAGGTACGGGAGGCAGACCTGGCCGCCGTGCGTGTGCCCGGCGACGAGCAGGTCGAACCCGTCGTCGGCCATCGGGTCGAGGACGCGCGGCTCGGGCGAGTGGGTGAGCGCGACGTGGACGTCGGCGTCGCCGTCGACGGGGCCGGTGACGGCCGCGTAGTCGTCTCGCTCGATGTGCGGGTCGTCGACGCCGACTATCTCGACGGTACGGCCGCCGGCCTTCACCGTGGTACGCGCGTTGTTGAGGTCGACCCAGCCGGCGCCGGCGAGGACGTCGCGCAGGTCCTCGACGGGCAGCGGTACGCCCTGGCGGTACACCCGGTTGGGGTTGAAGTAGGTGAACGGGTTCTTGAGGATCGGACCCTGGTAGTCGTTGGAGCCGAAGACGAACGCGCCGGGCGCGGTGGACAGCAGCGGCTGGAGCGCGCGTACGACGCCGGGAAGGGAGCCGGGGTGGGCCATGTTGTCGCCGGTGAGCAGCACCAGGTCGGGGTCGAGTGCGGACAGCCCGGCCACCCAGTCCTGTTTGCGCCGCTGGTCCGGCATCATGTGCAGATCGGAGATCTGCAACACCCGCAGCGGTTCGGCGTCGGGCGCGAGCACGGGCACGTCGTACCGGCGCAGGGTGAAGCGGTTGCGCTCGATGAGGCTGGCGTACGCGAGGGTGGCCGCGCCGACGCCGAGCACGCCGGCGATGCTGATGGCTGTACGGGTCCGCATGGCCACAGCGTAGTTTCGCCGGTCGCGCCGCCGCCCCCGAGGCGGCCGGGCGCGCCGTGCCGGGCTGGCAATCTCGAAGGCGTCCCGGCGGGGTAGGGGCGATCATTGTCGGCATGAGTTCTCTCAGCGAACGACTGCGCGCCGACATGACCGAGGCGATGAAGGCTCGCGACGGGCTGACCCGCGACACCCTCCGAATGACCCTCACCGCGGTACGCACGGCGGAGGTCTCCGGCGCCACGCCGCGCGAGCTGTCCGACGACGAGATCGTGGCCGTGCTGATCAAGGAGGCCAAGAAGCGTCGGGAGGCGGCGGAGGCGTTCGACGCGGCGGGGCGTACGGAGTCGGCGGAGCGGGAGCGCGCCGAGGCCGGCGTGCTCGCCCGGTACCTGCCGGCGGAGCTCACCGACGAGGAGCTGACGGAGCTGGTCCGGGGCGTGCTGACGGAGGGCGGTTTCACCGAGCCGCGGCAGATGGGGCAGGCGATGAAGCTGATCCAGCCGAAGGTGGCCGGCCGGGCCGACGGGAAGCGGGTCGCCGCCGAGGTGAAGCGCCAGCTGGCGGGCTGACCACACGACGAGGGCCCGGCATCTCTGCCGGGCCCTCGTCGTGTGTCGGAGTCAGTCGGTGCTGTTGTCCTGTCGGGTTCCGGTACCGGTACCGGAACCGGGCACGGTGGGCCAGCCCGGCAGGCCGCCGTTGTTGTCGCCGCCGCCGTTGTTGCCGCCACCGCCGTGGTGGTTGCCGCCGCCGTTGCCCTTCTTCTTCGGGTCCTTCTTCTCGGCGGGCGGCTGGCGCAGGTAGCCCTTGTCGCCGTAGGCGATCTTCTCCGACTCCTTCTTGAAGTCGATCGGCTTCTTGCCCTCCAGCGCCGTCTTCATGGTCTGCCCGACGGCCTCGTCGACGGAGGCGGAGACACCGCTGCCGACATAGTTGTGCGGGTTCGCGGGGTCGACCGCGACCCCGGCCGCCGCAACTTGGGTGGTGAAGCCCGCGAACGTCTCGGTCGCGTTGTTCTCCGAGCTACCGGTCTTGCCGGCGAGCTGGTGGTCACCGAGCAACGCGCCCAGGCCCGGCGCCGTACCGTTGCTGCCGCCGACGGCGTTGCAGCTGCCGTAGTACGGCGTGTCGTTGACGGTGCAGCGGGCGCCGTCGGTGGCCGCCCGGGCGATGTCCGGGTCGATGGCCTGATGGCAGTTCGCCTTCGCGGCGGGGACGCTGTGGCCCTGGTTGTCGACGATCTTCAGCACCGGCAGCGGCTTGCAGTACTTCCCGTCGGCGCCGAGCGTCGCGTACGCGTTGGCCAGCTCCAGCGGGAACGTGCCCGCGACGCCGAGCGTGAACGCGCCCCACTGGTCGGCGTTGTTCGCCAGGTACGCGTCGCTGGCGTTACCGCTCTCGCTGTCGTACCCCTGCTTGGGGTCGCCCTTGAACGTGATGCCGAGCTTCTTCGCCATGGCCACGGCCTTCTGCGGGCCGACCTGCTCCTCCAGCCACACGAAGTAGGTGTTGACGGAGTGTCCGAAGCCGGTCCACATGTTCCGGTAGCCGACCATGTAGTTGCTGTTGTTGTCGTTCGTGACGCAGTAGTAGTAGCCGCCCTGCCCGTTGGAGCAGCCGGCCGGGCCCTGGCCCACCGGGTAGTGCGTGGTGTAGCGCACCGGCGCGTTGAACCCGGTGTCCAGCGGCTTGCCGGCGGACAGCGCCGCCAGCATCGTGAACATCTTGTACGTCGAACCGGTCTGGTATCCGAGGTCGTGGATCGAGTCGCCCGACCCGGTGATCAGCGGGTTGACCGTGTTCGGGTAGTTGTTCTGGCCGGACGGGTTCTTGTCGTAGCTGTAGTTGCGGTTGACCGCGAGTGCCAGCACGTGCCCGGTGCCCGGCTCGACCGCGGCGATGGGCAGCGCGTACGGGTTGTCCTTGGAGTAGACGTTGGTCGACTCGGTCATCGCGGTCTTCTGGACCTTCGGGTCCAGCGACGTGACGATCTTGTACCCGCCCTGCTTGAGGTTCTTGACGCGGTCGGTGGCGTTCGAGCCGAACGCCTTCTGCTGCGACCACCACTGCTGGACGTAGTCGCAGAAGAAGCCCCAGTCCTTGTGGTTCTCCGGAACGCTGGAGCAGCCCTCGGGCGCCTCGCTGACGTGCAGCGTGATCGGCTTCTTCTTCTCGCTGTCGGCGGTGGCCTGGCTGATGTAGTGCATCTTGACCATCGCGCCGAGCACGTAGTTGCGGCGCTGCGTCGCGTACTTCGGGTTGACCGTGGGGTCGTTGGACGGGGTCTGCACCATCCCGGCGATCATCGCGGCCTCGCCGGCCGTCAGCTTGCTCGGCGGCTTGGAGAAGTAGGTCTCGCTCGCGGCGTAGATCCCGTACGCGTGGTGGCCGAAGAACGAGATGTTCAGGTAGCGCTCGAGGATCTGCTTCTTGTCGAGCTTCTTCTCCAGGGCGACCGCGTACCGCATCTCCTTGAGCTTGCGGGCGGGGGTGTCGGCGAGGGCCTCCTCGCGCTCCTTCTGCGTCGCGTTCGGGTTGTTCTTCAGCACGTTTCGCACGTACTGCATGGTGAGGGTGGACGAGCCCTGGGAGACCTCACCGCTCTGCCCGTTGGCGACGAGCGCGCGCAGCACGCCCTTCATGTCGACGCCGTGGTGCTGGTAGAAGCGGGTGTCCTCGGCGGAGACCATGGCCTTCTGCATGATCGGCGCGACGTCGCTGATCGGGATGTCCTTGCGGTTCTCGTCGTAGAGCTGCGCGATCAGCGTCTTGCCGTCCTTGGCGTACAGATACGAGATCTGGTTGGACGGCGGGATCTTCAGGTCGGCCGGCAGGTTCTCGAACGAGTCGGACCCGGCCTTGGCGGTCAGCCCGGTGAAGGCGACGGCGGGAAATGCGGCAGCGGCGACCACAACGCCTGCCAGCAGACCGCAGATCAACAACGACGCGGCACTGGACAGCAGGGAACGTTCGCGCATGGATTTCACCGTCCCAGGGTACGTGACGGGGTCGCCCGGCCCAGCGGCTCGGTTGCCGCGGGGGATGCCCCGCCGGAGGGTTGCGCGCACCCGCGTCGGCGAGTGCCCGTACCAGGAGACGCGACAGGTACCGCCGGGGTTGCGCGGGTGGGCGGAAGCGTTGCACATGTCACGGCCGGGTGGCCCCCCGATCGGTGGAAATAATCCGCCTGACGACGTTGCGTAATTGGTCGACTACGGAGGATCATGACTGCGCGGCCGGACTCGCGATCTCTCACGCTTGAGAGCGACGAAGTACGTACGTGCTGTTGTGGTTGGGGCCGTGGACTACTTAGTCTGCGCACGGGGGCAGCTCCAACCCACACCAGCGGGCCCGTCAGGGCTCGTCAGGGGGACCAAGAGGGGGGTCTTGGGATATGGGGCTGAACGCCGAATGGGCAACTAGTGCCGCGTGCCGGGATGGGGACCCGGACGCACTGTTCGTACAGGGGGCGGAACAGAACATTGCCAAGCGGATCTGCCGGTCGTGCCCGGTCCGATTCGAGTGCCTCGCCGACGCGCTCGACAACCGGATCGAGTTCGGCGTGTGGGGCGGCATGACCGAGCGGGAACGTCGCGCGCTACTGCGCCGGCATCCGCAGGTACGAAGCTGGCGAGCAGTATTCGAAGCGGCGTTGAAGAACCAACGGACGCCGGTCGCAGCAGCACTGGCCGGCTGACAGGCCGCATCGGCGGTCGCTGAGCGTACGACTCGGCGCCGACCGGTACGGCGGGGGACACACCGGAGATCGTGTCGGGCGCGAACCACACCGGTCCGTACGGGGGGAAACGTTACGGACGACGGAGCTGCCACCCGGCGGCCGACACGACAAGGCACCACGACGCCCGGCCGGGCCACCCGGCCGGGCGCTTCGTGTCCGGGGTCCGGCTCAGTGCGCGTCGGCGAGCGCGTCGCCGACCGCACGCAGCCCGGCCAGGTCGTGTACGTCCTCGGCCATCGCCGGCACCGCGGCCATCGGTACGGCCGGGTGGGCGTGCGTGAAGCGGTCGGCGACCTGCCGCTCCCGCTCGACCTGGCGGCGCAGGGCGGCGTGGATGCGGAGTACCGCGGCGGTGGTGCCGAGGTCGTCCGGCAGGGACTCGGCGGCGCCGAGGCTGCGCTCGACCGACAGCGCGGGCGCGGCCACCTCGTGTACCCGGTTGAGGACGAGGCCGTGCAGCGGCATCCGGTCCGAGGCCAGCCGCTCGGCGAAGTACGTCGCCTCTCGGATCGCGTCCGGCTCGGGCGCCGCCACCAACAGGAAAGCGGTTTCCTTCGCCTGGAGCACCCGGTACGTACGCTCGGCGCGCTGCCGGAAGCCGCCGAACGTCGAATCCAGCGACGACACGAACGTCGACACGTCCGAGATCAGCTCCGTGCCCAACACCCGCGTGAACGCCCGCCCGACCAGCGAGAACGACGCCGTCATCAGCCGCAGCACGCTGCGCCCGCCGGTACGCGCCGGGACCAGCAGCAGCCGCAGCATCCGGCCGTCCAGGAACTTCGCCAGGTGCTGCGGGGCGTCCAGGAAGTCCAGCGCGGAGCGCGACGGCGGGGTGTCCACGACGATCAGGTCCCAGCGGTCCGTGGCGCGCAGCTGGCTCAGCTTCTCCATCGCCATGTACTCCTGCGTCCCCGCGAACGTGGACGACATGGCCTGGTAGAACGGGTTCGCGAAGATCTCCGCCGCCTTCGCCGGGTCGGTGTGCGCGAGCACCACCTCGTCGAAGGTGCGTTTCATGTCGAGCATCATCGCGTGCAGCTCGCCGCCGTTCGCGGCGTCCACGTCCGGCACCGGACGGGGCGAGTTGTCCAGCTCGGTCAGGCCCATCGACTGGGCCAGCCGGCGCGCCGGGTCGATCGTCAGCACGACCGTACGCCGGCCGGCCTCCGCGGCCCGCAACGCCAGCGCCGCCGCCGTCGTGGTCTTCCCGACCCCGCCCGCGCCGCAGCACACGACGATCCGGATCGATGGGTCGGTGACGACCGCGTCGATGTCCAGCCCGGGTGAACCCGCGGGCCGGCTCGACACCGCGCCGTCGGCATCCCCCACTCGCTCGCTCATGGGGCGGCGACCCCCTGCCTGGTCAGGGTCGCGGCCAGCGCGTACAGCCCGGAGAGGTCGACGCCGTCGGGGATGAGCGGGAGTTCGAGCATGAGGTGGCCGAGCCCCGTCAGCTCGTCGCGGAGACGGGACTCCAGCGCCAGCCGCGTCCGGTACGCGGCGGCCTCGGCGGCGAGCCCGGCGACCGTCGTACGGTCGGTGGGCAGGCCCGCGGCGACCAGCCCGCGGCGCAGCTCCGCCTGCGTGACCCGGCCGGTCAGCAGCGGCGGGCGGGTGCTGTTGACGATGACCGCGCCGACCGGCAGGCCCAGCCCGGCCAGCTCGGCGGTGGCGTCCGCCGTCTCCTGGACGGGCATCTCCTCCAGCAACGTGACCACGTGTACCGCGGTCATCGGGGACCGCAGGATCGCCGAGACGCCCTCGCTCTGCGTCTTGATCGGCCCGACCTTCGCCAGCTTCGCGGTCTCCGCGGTGACGTTGAGGAAACGGGCGATCCGGCCGGTCGGCGGCGCGTCCAGCACGACCGCGTCGTACGCCCGGGTGCGGTCGCCACTCTTCGTCGTCCGGGTGACGGCCTCCTTGACCTTGCCGGTCAGGAGTACGTCGCGCAGCCCCGGCGCGATCGTGGTGGCGAAGTCGACCGCGCCGAGCCGTTGCAGCGCCCGGCCGGCGCCACCCAGCCGGTAGAACATGTCGAGGTAGTCGAGGAGCGCCTCCTCGACGTCGACCGCGAGCGCGCGCACCTCGCCGCCGCCGGGGGCGACCGCGATACGGCGCTCCTCGTACGGCAGGGGCGGGGTGTCGAACAGCTGCGCCAGGCTCTGCCGGCCCTCGACCTCGACCACCAGCGTGCGCCGGCCCTCGGCGGCGAGTGCGAGCGCCAGGGCGCCCGCGACGGTGGTCTTGCCGGTGCCGCCCTTGCCGGTCACCACATGCAGCCGGGCCCGCGGCCAGCCCCGGCCAGCGGGCGACCCGGAACTCTGGCGTGGTCGCGGCACGCTGCCGAGGGTACCCGCGGGATCCGGGCGCACCCGGCGACGTGCCGCCCCGGTTCAGCGCCCGGTACGGATCGAGCAGACCCGCCAGCCGTGCTCGTCGACGGTCTGGAACTGCCAGTCCGACTCGGCCTGCTGGCTCTGGCCGTCGACCTCGCGCTTCAACGTGAGCGTGGCGGTGACCGTCGCCTTGTCGTCCTTGCGGCTGGTCTCCTTCGGCGTCGTCCAGGTGACGCCCGCGCCCGGCCCCTGGTAGCGGGCGGCCTCGGTGATGAGCTGCTTGACGGCGTCCGCGTCGCGCTGCTCGGCGCACACGTACTGCCCGGCGGTGTCGGCGTCCTGCTTGTTGAACACGGCGTCGAGCAGGCCGCTCGCCGCGGCCGTCGGGCTGTCCGCGCCCGCCGGCACCCGCCCGACGAGCACGTACCCGGTGGTGCCGAGCCCGAGGCACAGCAGGATCACGCCGACGAGTACGACGATGGTGACCGTGCCGCCCCGGGTACGGACACGGCTGGGCGCCGGTGGCTGCGGCGCCGGGTACGGCACGCTCATCGCCCGGCCTCCGCGGAGCGGAGTGCGTCGGCGGTGTCTGCTGCCGCCTCCGCGGGACGGGGTGCGTCGGCGGACGGTGCGTCGGCGGTCATGGTCCACACCCTAAGCTCTCGGCGCGACGACGTACGGCCCGCGCGCCCGTGGCGGCCGACGGACCTCTTAGGCTGGCGCCATGCAGAAATGGGAATACCAGACGGTGCCGCTGCTGGTACACGCCACCAAGCAGATCCTGGACAACTGGGGCTCCGACGGGTGGGAGCTGGTCGCGGTGATCCCGGGGCCGAACCCGGAGAGCCTCGTCGCGTACCTCAAGCGTCCCGTGGAGCAGTCCTGATGGGTACGGTGGCCGACCGGCTCGCCGAGCTGGGTCTGACGCTGCCGGAGGTCGCCGCGCCGGTCGCGGCGTACGTGCCGGCCCTCGTCGACGGTGACCACGTGTACGTGTCGGGTCAGCTGCCGTTCGTCGCCGGTGAGCTGCCGGCCACCGGCAAGGTCGGCGCCGAGGTCACGACCGAGCAGGCGACCGCGCTGGCGCGGGTCTGCGCGCTGAACGGTCTCGCCGCGATCGCCTCCGTCGTCGACCTCGACGCGGTACGCCAGGTCGTCAAGGTGACCGGGTTCGTCGCCTCGGCGCCGGGCTTCACCGACCAGCCCGCGGTGATCAACGGCGCGAGCGAGCTGCTCGCCGCCGTCTTCGGTACCACCGGGCAGCACGCGCGAAGCGCGGTCGGTGTCGCCGAGCTGCCGAAGGGTACGCCGGTCGAGGTCGAGCTGATCGTCCGCGTCGCCTGAGAGGTCCTGACCGCCGCCGCCGATGTCTCGAATTGGCGGCGGTGTGGCCGCGGGTGACCGCCGGGATCGGCGGTCCCGTCCGGTATTTCGGGAAGAAAACAAGGCGGATCGGCCGTCGGGATGACGGATGTCGGACGGGCCTGTGGGTGAACGGCCCGTCGAGCCGTACGATCACTGCCGTGGGCACGGAGGATCGTACGGTCGGCCCCCGCGTGGGGGTCCGACTGACCGACCCGGCCAGCGGCGTTCTGTCCGATCTGCCCGACTGGGCGACCCTGCATCGCGCGCCGAATCCGGGCCCGATGACCCTCACCGGTACCAACTCGTGGGTGCTGCGCGCGCCCGGCGCCGACACCTGCGTGGTGGTCGATCCGGGCCCGGCGGACGAGGCGCACCTGGCGACACTGGCGGCGGAGCGCCCGGCGCTGACCCTGGTCACGCACGGCCACCCGGATCACGTCGAGGGCCTGCCGCGGTTCCGCGAGCTGGCGCCGACCCGGGTGCTCGCCGCGGACCCGGCCCGGTCGGACGACGTACTGGCGGACGGGGACGTGCTGGCGGAGGCGGGGCTGCGGATCGTGGTGCTGGCGACGCCGGGGCACACCCGCGACTCGGTCTGCCTGCTGGTCACCGACGGTACGACGACCGGTGTGCTGACCGGCGACACCGTGCTCGGCGCCGGCACGGCGGTGGTGATGTGGCCGGACGGCGATCTCGGGGCGTACCTGGACAGCCTGCGGCGGCTGCGCGAGCTGGGTCCGGTGCCGATGCTGCCGGGCCACGGGCCGGCGCTCGCCGACTGCGGCGCCGCGGCCGGCTTCTACCTCGACCACCGCACCGCCCGCCTCGACCAGGTACGGTCCGCGCTCGCCGCGGGCGCGTCCGACGTCGGCGAGGTGGTGGACCGGGTCTATCCGGACGTCGCCCCCGGCGTACGGCCGGCGGCGGAGCTGACGGTGCGCGCACAGCTCGCGTACCTGCGTGACCGGGAACACGGCGTGCACCCCGAGCCGTTGGACCGCACGTGACCTGTCCTGTCTGCGGAACCGTCGCCGTACCCGGCGCCCGCTACTGCCATCACTGCGGTAGCCGGCTGCCCAACGTGGCGACCGTCCCGTTGACGGAGCGGCGCGTGGTCACCGTCCTGTTCGGCGACCTGTCCGATTTCACCGCCTGGTCGGAGGACCTGGACCCGGAGCGGGTCAGCTCGGTCACCGACCGGGTGCTGGCGGCGTTCGCGGGCGCGGTCACCACGTTCGGCGGGCACGTGGACAAGCTGACCGGCGACGGGATCATGGCCGTGTTCGGCGCCCCGGTCGCGCACGAGGACGACCCGGACCGCGCGGTACGGGCGGCGCTCGCGATGCAGCGCGCCGTGCGCCGGGTGCTCGACGCCGAGCAGGGCGGCGGCGTACCGCTGGGGCTGCGGGTCGGGCTGAACACCGGCACGGTCGTCGCCGGCGTGCAGGCCAACCTGGAATACACGGTGATCGGCGACGCCGTGAACACGGCGGCCCGGCTGGCCGACGCCGCCCAGGTCGGCACCGTGTACGCGGGGTCGACGACCTACCACGCGACCCGGCAGCGGGCCGCGTGGCGGCGGCTGCCTCCGTTGCGGCTCAAGGGAAAGCGCGAGCCGGTCGAGACGTACGAGCTGCTCGGGCTGCGGGACGCGCCGGGCACCCGGTCGGGTCTGGGTGACGAGGCGCCGTTCATCGGGCGTGAGCCGGAGGCGGGCCGGTTCGACGGCCGGCTCAACGAGGTGATCGACCGCGGCCAGCCCCGCGTACTGGTGATGACGGCGGAGGCGGGTGTCGGCAAGTCGCGGTTCGCGGCGGAGGCGGGCCGGCGGGCGGCGGAGCACGGCGCGCGGGTGCTGTCGGTCCGCTGCGAGGCGTACGGCGAGCGGCGGCGACTGGCCCCGCTGGCGGATCTGGTCCGGCAGGCGGCCGGGCTGTCCCGGGAGGACGGCAACCACCGCGGCGCCACCCGGTCCACCGCCCAGGTCCGGCTGAACCGGCTGGCCGCGAAGCAGCCCGCCGACACGCCCCGGCTCCCGGTCGACCTGCTGCTGGCGCTGCTCGGCCACGGCGAGCTGCCCGGCCGGCTGGAACGCCCGACGGGCACCGGCGACACCGGCGAGGCGGTACCGGCCGCGGTCGCGGACCTGCTGAACCTGCTGGCCGCCGAGTCGCCGCTGGTGGTCATCGTGGACGACGCGCACGACGCGACGGGCGAGACGCTGCAGGCGCTCGGCGCGATGATCTCCCGGCTGGCCGGGCCGGTGCTGGTGCTGCTGATGGGCCGGCCCGAGCTGACCCGTACCGCCGGACTGCTGTCCCGGATCTCGGACGCCGAGCTGGCGCAGCTCCCGCCGCTGCGCGGCGAGGACGCGGGCCGGTTGCTCCGGGCGTACCTGGGGGGTGGGCGGCTGGGGCTCGGCGACGAGGGTCGCCTGCTCGCCACCGCCCAGGGCAACCCGTTCTACCTGGCCGAGCTGGTGACGCTGCTGATGGAGCGCGGCCGGCTGGTCGAGGACGCCGAGCCGGCGGACGAGGAGCGGCTGAGCTGGTCGCTGGCCGACGGTTCGCTGGGCGGCCGGCTGCTGTCCCGGGACCTGGCCGCGGTGCTCGCGGCGCGTATCGACGCGCTGAGCGCGACCGCCCGGTCGGTGCTGCGGGACGCCGCGGTCGTCGGCGACACCGTACCCACGCCGGCGCTGGCGTCGCTGTCGCCGACGCTGACCGAGGCGGACCTGGACAAGGCGCTGGACGACCTGGTCGCGCGCAACATGCTGCGCCGGGCCGGCCGGGACGAGTACACGTTCGCGACGCCGCTGATGCGCGAGGCGGCGTACGCGGGGATCGGGAAGACGGACCTGGCGGACCGGCACGCGCGGCTGGCGCGGTGGGCGTCGCACCGGGTGCACTCCGAGTCGACGTACGGGCCGCTCGACGGCGAGGTCGGCGGGGACGACGCGTTCGTCGCCGAGCACGCCGAGAAGGCCGTGCTGCTGGCGGACGAGGTGGGACTGCGGGACGACGCCGACGCCCGGTCGGTGGCGCCGCTGGGCGCCGCGGCGCTGTCCCGGATGGCGGCGCGGGCCCTGTCCGACGGCGAGCCCAGCCGTACCGTCGAGCTGGCCGGCCGCGCCGCGCGGGTCGCCGGCGGTACCGGTGGGGGCAGCCTGCCGGCCGCGGACCGGCTGGTCCGGGCCCGGGCGCTGTTGCAGCTGGGCCGGGCGGGGGACGCGCGGGCGGAGGCCGAGGAGGTCTCCGCCGCGGCGATCAGTGACCCGGTGCGGATCGACGGGCTGCTGCTGGCCGGCGACGCGTACCGGACGCTCGGCAACCGGGAGCAGGCGCGCGCCTCGTGGCAGGCGGCGTTGCAGGCGGCGGAGAGCGCCGACCTGCCGCAGCAACGGGCGGCGACGCTGTGCAAGCTGGGCATGAGCGACTACCTGTCGGGCCGGTTCGTGGAGGCCGAGGAGGCCATCGCGCAGGCGTACCGGGTGTCGGTGCAGGCGGACGACAAGCGCAACCAGGCGTGGGCGTTGCAGCACCTGGCCTGGGTGACGACCAGCCGCGGCGACTTCGCCGGTGCGGACGCGGCACTCGGCCGGGCCGCGAAGCTGTTCGCCGAGCTGGACGACGACACCGGCCGCACCTGGGTACGCGGGACCACCGCGTTCGGTCGGCTGCTGGCCGGGCGGCTCACCGAGGCGGACGGGCTGGCGCGCGCGTTCCTGCCGTTCGGTGAGCGGGTCGGCGACACCTGGGCCGTGGGTACGCTGCGCAGCGTCGCCGCGTTCGCCGCGGCCGAGCTGGGCCGGCTGGGCGAGGCGGAGCGCGCCGCGGAGCGGGCGTACCGGGACTTCGAGGTGATGGGCGAGGACTGGGGCCGCGGCCTGGCGCTGGTCGCCCGGGCGATGGTGGCCCGCGGCCGGGGCGAGACCGACCGGGCCGTCGACCTGCTCACCGAGGCGGAGCGGTTCGGCGAGAAGGCCAGCCATCCGCTGCTGCTCGGCATGGCGCGGACGATCCGCGGGTTCTGCCAGCTCGACCGCTCCGACCCGGTGGCGGCCGAGCGCGACGCGCGGGCCACGCTCGACCTGGTCGAGCCGTACGACGTGCTCGACGCGGCGCGGGTCGGCCCGACGGTACTGCTGGCGGAGGCGCGGCGGGCGCAGGGTGACCTGCCGGAGGCGCTGGCGCTGCTCGACGAGGTCGACAAGGACCCGGAGCGGCCGGCACTGCTGCTGTCCCGCCGGCAGGCCGGATCGGTACACGCGCTGGCGCTGCTGTGCGCCGGCCGGACCGGTGACGCGGTGAGCCGGGCCCGGTCCGCCGTCGACGCGCCGGCCGAGGACGTCCGCAGCACCGTCCTGGCGTACTGGGCGCTGGCGAAGGCGCTGTCCGCGGACGGTGACGCGGACGCCGCCGGGGTCGCCGCGCGCCGTGCCGTCGACGCCGCGTACGCGACGGAGCAGACGGCCGACCGGCCGGGCGCCGATGCGCTGTTGGCCGAGGTCGGAGCCTGATTCGAGGGGTGCGCGGCGGGTCGCCGACCCGTACGCTGCCTGGCGTGCCCCGGGCCTGACGGATTCGTGACATCGGAACGTCGGTGGCCCGGCGTAGGCTCGGACGGCGAGTGGAAACCCAGACGGCGCGGGAGGAATCGGTGATGTCGATGAATCCCCTGCCGGATCCCCCCGACCTGGGGCCGAACCTCACGGGCCTCGTCCCCATCGCGTACGGGAGCTGCTCCACGGTCTACCGGGCCGACCAGCCGACCGTCGGCCGCGCCGTCGCCGTCAAGGTCGACAACCGGACCCTGGACACCGAGCCGGACCGCCGCCGCTTCCGGTACGAGGCGCGCGCCACCGGCCGCGTCTCCGGCCACCCGGCCGTGATCGACCTGTTCGACGCCGGGGTCAGCGCCGACGGCCACCCCTACCTGGTGATGGAGCTGTGCACCGGGTCGTACACGGAGCGGGCGGGGCGGACGTCGCCGGAGGAGGTGCGCGTCATCGGCGCCCGGATCGCGGACGCGCTGTCCGCCGCGCACAGCGCCGGCGTCCTGCACCGTGACGTCAAGCCGGGCAACATCCTCCGCACCCGCTTCGGCACGCCGGTGCTCGCCGACTTCGGCCTCGCCGTGCTGATGGACCAGCGGGACGGCACGGAGGCCCTGGACCCGCTCACCCCGGCGTACGCGCCGCCGGAGTCCGTCGAGCTGGCCGAGGCGTTGCCGTCCGGCGACGTCTACTCCCTCGCCGCCACGATGTACGCGCTGCTCGCCGGCCACCCGCCGCGCCTGCCCGACCCGGGCGTACCGACGACGGCGGTGCTGGTGGAGCTCTACCGGCAGCCCGTCCCGGACCTGCCGGACGTACCGCCGGCGCTGCTGGGGATCCTGCGCCGGGCGCTGGCCACCGATCCGGCCTGCCGGCCGTCCGCCGCGGAGTTCCGCGACCTGCTGGACGCCGTACCGGTCAGCGCGGCGCCCGCCACGCCCTGACGCCCGTCCGCCGGGGTCTCAGACCGGGGCGGGCGCGGCGTAAGGCCACCAGGTCGGGAACCTGGTGGCCGCGACGGTGGTGCCGCTAGCGGGCGCGGCGCGCCAGCCGCTCCGGGTCGAGGATGATGACGCTCTTGCCGTCGAGGCGCAGCCAGCCGCGGGACGCGAAGTCGGCCAGCGCCTTGTTGACGGTCTCCCGGGAGGCGCCGACGAGCTGCGCCAGCTCCTCCTGGGTGAGGTCGTGCGTGACCCGCAGGACGCCGCCGTCGCGGGTGCCGAAGCGGCCCGCCATCTGGAGCAGGTTCTTCGCGACCCGGCCCGGCACGTCCGTGAAGATCAGGTCGGCGAGCGCGTCGTTGGTGCGCCGGAGTCGGCGGCCCAGGACCCGCAGGAGCTGCTCGGCGATCTCCGGGCGGTTGGTCAGCCACGGCCGCAGGGCGGCCTTGCGCAGCCGGGCCAGGCGCAGGTCGGTGACCGCGGTGCCGGTCGCCGTACGCGGACCGGGGTCGAACAGCGACAGCTCACCGACCATGTCGCTCGGCCCCATGATCGCGATGAGGTTCTGTCGGCCGTCGGCGGCCCGGCGGCCCAGCTTCACCTTGCCGGACAAGACGATGTAGAGGCTGTCGCCCGGCTCGCCCTCGGTGAAGACGATGTCGCCCTTGCGTACCTCGATGATTTCGAGGTCCTTGGCGAGCGCCTCGGCGGCCTCCGGGTCGACGCCCTGGAAAAGGCCAGCCCGTGCCAGTACATCTTCCATCGCGCACCTCCACCCCGCAGCCGGCGCTGCGCGGTTGAGTCTAGGCTCCCGAACGCCGCACAGGTACGCACAACGTCGATAAGCCGTCAGCTTCATGGTCAAACCGGCCACGGGGTTGTGCCCCGAGCCCCGGTCTACCACCGATCTTGCCGTATCACCAGTTCACCCGGCACGCGGGGCCGGGCCCGTCCACGGAGATGATGGCCGCATGGACCCCACGCTGACCGAGCGTCTCTGCGCCGCTCACCCGCTGCCCGGGCTGGTGTGGCGTTTCCCGGCGCCGCGACGGACCGTGTCCTCCGCGGTACACGGCGGCGGGATCGGCGACCGGCACTGGATCCTGAACACCACGGTGCGGCTCGACTACGCCCGCCGCGACCCGGACGTCCATCTCGCCGAGATCGCCGCGGCGCTCGGCCTGGGCGGCCCGGGGGTCGGCCTGCTGACCGCGGTGGACGTCACCCGGCACCACACGGCCACCGACGGCGGCGTGCACGTGACGGCGACGGTCGGGATCAGCAGCCCGGCGTGGGCGGCGGCGCCGGACGACCACTTCCGGCGCGAGTTGCCGGCGTGCCATCCGCGTGCGGCGGCGTTCGCCGAGTACGACACGCTCCGGTACCGGCCCGGCACCATCAACCTCGTCGTGGCGGTCCCGGTACCTCTGGCGCCGGCGGCGCTGGTCAACGCCGTGGTGACCGCGACGGAGGCGAAGACGCAGGCGTTGTTCGAGGCGGGTGTCGAGGCGACGGGCACGGCCAGCGACGCGGTCGTCGTGCACTGCCCGACCGGCGACCCGGGTGAACCGTACGCCGGGCCGCGGTCCCGCTGGGGTGGCCGGCTCGCGCGCGCGACGCACGCCGCGGTACGCGACGGAATCCGCGCCTGGCTGGAGCGTCCACGCTGAGGCGCGTACGGGGGCACCTGTCGTGGTGCCCCCGCGCGAGTTCAGAGCCAGGTGCGGATCTGGTCGGCGTGGTCGGTGGTCACGGAGTAGACACCGAGCGACACCGCGCGGGCGAGCCGGTCGGCGTCCCCGACCGGCCACGCGTCGATGCGGATGCCGGCGTCGTGCACCTTGTCCACCAGCGCCTCGGTGAGATCGGCGAGCCCCAGCGCGAGCCAGGTCGCGCCGACCGCCCGCGCCTGGTCCACCGAGTCCGCCGGGGACCGCGGCAGGATCAGCGTGCGGGGCACCTCGGGCAGCTCGTCGCGTACGGCGGCGACGATCTCCGCCGAGTGCGACGCGGCGGTGACGCGCTCCGCGACGCCGAGCCGGCGCACCAGCTCGGCGAAGGGGCGTACCGCGGACAGCACCTTGATCTCGGTCTGGATCGGCAGCGCGACCGCCGCGAGCACCTCCTCGTACGTCGGGACGTGCTCGCCGAGCCCCGCGTCGAGGGCGCGCAGCTCGGCCAGCGTCAGCCCGGCGACCTCACCGGTACCGGACGTGGTGCGGTCGACCGTCGCGTCGTGCACGACCACGAGGTGCCCGTCGGCGGAGACCCGGATGTCCAGCTCGATCTCGTCCGCGCCAACGGTTTCCGCCCGTACGAACGAGCGCAGGGTGTTCTCCGGCTCGGACCCGACGACGCCGCGGTGCCCGATGACCCGGACCGGAAACTCAGACATGCTTCTCGATGTTCTTCCGTACCTTGTCGGTTGCCTTGCGGATCTGCCCGGCCACGTCGGTGAACACCTGCTTGGCCGGCTGGTTGTTGGTCCAGATCTTCTGCAGGCCGGTGTAGATGAGGATGTTGGCGTTCGGCACCATCAGCCGCACCTCGTCCTCCTTGCGTACGATGTCGAGCTGCTTCACGGCGGTGGAGAAGTTGGGGTTGTCGGCGAGCAGCTTCGCAAGGTCCGCCTCCTGCTTGGCGGCCTCGATGACGGGCAGGTAGCCGGTCTGCACCGTCCAGTACGCCGAGTTGGCCGGCTTGCCGACGAACTCGATGAACTTCCAGGCCGCTTCCTTCCGGTCCTTCGGCGAGTACGACAGGATGCCGAAACCGCCGCCGCCGGTCGGTACGACCTGCTTCTCGTTGCCGGGCACGAACGCGGTGCCGACCTCCCAGCCGCCCTTCTGCGCGGCTTCGGTCATGCCGCGCAGGCCGCCGGTGGAGGTGACGAGGGTGGCGATGAGCTGGTTCTGGAAGTCGACGCTGGGGCTGTCGGCCATGTACGCCATCTTGTCGGTGAAGACCAGCTTGCGCTGCCACTCACCGGCGGCCACGGCCGGGTCCTGGTCGATCGTCACGTCCAGGCCGTTGGAGTAGGCGCCGCCCCACTGCCACACCGATCCCTGGAACTGCCAGTCGCCGTCGATCTTCTGGTACGCCTCCGCCCTGACCTGCTTGCCCTTGACCTTGAGGCCCTTGAGCTGCTTGGTCCAGCCGTACCACTCGTCCCAGTCCTTGGGGCCTCGGTCGGGCAGTCCCGCCTTGTGGAAGAGCGTCTTGTTGTAGTAGAAGATCGGCGTCGACCGGGCGAGCGGCAGCCACCACAGCTTGTCCTTGAGGACGCCCTCGTTCAGCAGCTTCTGGTTGTAGTCGGACTTCTTCAACCCGGAGCCGAAGTAGCCGTCGAGCGGTTCGAGCAGGTCGTTGAGGTAGAAGTTGTGCCAGTTGACCTCGGAGAACGTGACGAGGTCCGGGATCTTCTTCGCCTGGACGGCGGCGGTGACCTTCTGCGCGCACTCGTCGTAGCTGCCCTGGAACTGGACCTCGACGTACACGTCCTTCTGCGACTCGTTGAACTTCTTCGCCAGAGTGGCGAGGGCGTTGCCGGGGATGTCGGCGTACGCGTGCCAGACGACGACGCGGGTGCGCTTGGCGTACTGCGAGGGGACCTTGTCGCCGGCGGCCTGGGCGAACCCGTTGCCGCCGCTGCCACCGCCGCCGCACGCGAGGGGGGTGAGGGCGAGCGCGGCGCCGCCGGTGGCGGCGAGCAGCGAACGCCGGCTCAGGGGTACGCGAGCAACCATGGTGCTCTCCATTCCTTGTACCGCAAGCGGTGTCGAGGGGGTGTGTGCTGTGTGGACGGTGCGGGTCAGCCCTTCGTGGCGCCCTGGGTGAGGCCGGCCACGATCTGGCGTTGTGCGAAGAAGAAGACGACGAGTACCGGCAACACGACCAGTACGGTGGCGGCCATGATCGCTCCCCAGTTGTTGTAGCCCTCCTGGGTCTTCAGGAACAGCAGGCCGATGGGGACGGTGCGCATGTTCGTCGAGTTGGTGACGATGAGCGGCCAGATGAAGTCGTTCCACTTGCCCACCAACGTGATGACGCCGGCGGTGACGAGCATCGGCCGCGACAGCGGGAGTACGACGCGGAACATGGTGCGCAGGTGGCCCGCGCCGTCCACCTTGGCGGCGTCCATGATCTCGCCGGGGAGCGTCAGCATGTGTTGGCGCAGCAGGAAAGTGGCGAACACGGAGCCGAGTCCCGGCACGATCAGCCCCGGGTACGTGTTGATCCAGCCGAGGTCGGAGATCGTCAGGTAGTTGGGCAGCAGCGTGACGTGGCCGGGCACCATCATCGCGCCGAGCAGCACCCCGAACAGCACCTTCTTGAGCGGGAACCGCAGGAACGCGAACGCGTACGCGCAGAAGGTCGCGCACAGCATCTCGCCGACCGTACCGATGGAGGTGACGATCAGGGAGTTGAGGAAGAAACGGTCGAACGGCGCGGCGTGCCACGCGTCGACGAAGTTCGCCCAGCGCAGGTGCGTGGGGATCCACGTCGGCGGGTACGTGTAGATGTCGGCGTTTTGTTTCAGCGCGGACGACGCCAGCCAGTAGAGCGGGCCGAGCACGACGCAGGCGAGCACGACGAGCAGCACGTACCGGCCGACGCGGCCGGCGCGTCCGCGGCGCGGCCCGTTCGTCCGCACCGGACTGTCCACAGTGGAGGTCGTCACCGGTAGTGCACCTTCCGTTCGAGGAACCGGGCCTGCAACGCGGTGATGATGATGAGGACAACGAACATGATCATGGCGCCGGCGGCGGCGTGTCCCGCGTCGAACGCCTTGAACGCCTGCTGGTAGATGAACCAGCTCAGCGTCGTCGTCGAGCTGCCCGGCCCGCCCGCCGTCATCAGCGCCAGTACGTCGAACGCCTGGAACGTGCCGATCGTCGTGGTGATCACGAGGAAGAACGTGACCGGCGACAGCATCGGGAACGTGATCTTCCGGAACGTCGTCCACGCGCCGGCCCCGTCGAGCTCCGCCGCCTCGTACAGGTCGCGCGGCACGTTCTGCAGGCCCGCGAGGTAGACGGTGGCGATGAAGCCCATGTTCTTCCAGAGGTACACGATGATCAGGCCGGGCAGGGCCCACGTCGTACTGGTCATCCAGTTCGGCGAGTCGGCGCCGAACGCGGCGAACACCGGTCGCAGCAGCCCGTAGTTCGGGTCGAAGACGAACAGCCAGATCGTGCCGACCGCCGCGCCGGACAGGATGTGCGGGGCGAACGACATGGTGCGGACGAAGCCGCGGCCGCGGATCTTCTGGTTGAGCAGGACGGCGACCGCGAGGCCGAGCACCAGGCTGCCCAGTACGATCCCGACCACGAAGACGACCGTGATCCGCAGCGTGGCGAGGAAGTCCGGGTCGGTGAACAGGTCGACGTAGTTGTCGAGCCCGACGAACTCCTTCACCGGGGCGAGCATGTTCCAGCTCGTCAGGCTCAGGTACGCGTTGTAGACCACCGGCCAGTACGCGAACGTCAGCACGAAGAAGAAGTTCGGCACGATGAACGCGAGGAACAGCAGGTACTCGCGCAGGTGCCGGCGGTGACGGCGGGTTCGGACCCGGCTGGCGGCGGGCGGTGCACCGCCGTCACGGGGCCGGGAGTCGGCCCGGGCGTCAACCGCTGCCATGCGATGCCTCCGTGTGCGCCTGAAACGGTCCGGACCGACGTGGTGGGCCGCCCCATCCGGACAGCCCACTGAGATTTCTAACATCAGAAACCGTTGTGATCGCGAAAAGTTAACATCGTGTGTCCTGGTGGGCAAGACCTGCCGAGCACCAGATCGGCGACGGTCAACCCGAGTGCGGACAGCCGAAAGCCGCCCGGCGGGGCGTACCCCACCAGACGGCTCAGGAACGACTCTCGCGACCGGTGCCGCGGTCAGCCGGTGACGAGCTCCAGCGGCGGGAGTACCTGCTCGACGGTGCCGTTGCGGCGCGCCCGCTCCGCGGCGAACACGGTGAGGTGGCTGGTCAGCGACTCGCGGGGGCCGGACGAGACGCGGGCCGAGTCACCGGCCGCCACCGCCGCCACGAACGAGTCCATGAGCCCGGCGTCGCCGCCGCCGTGCCCACCACCCGCCGTCATGTCCCCGACCGTCGCCGGATCGACCGTACGGTGCGTGCCGGTGAGGAAGTCGTACACGTCGATCGTGACGCCGTCGCCGGTGAGCTGGCCGTGCGTACCGAACAGCTTCGTCTCGCGGTCGCTCTGCTCGGTGAACGCGGTCATCGTGAACACGCCCGTCGCGCCCGACGCGAACTCCATGTTCACCACCTGGTGGTCGACCACGTCGTTGTCGCAGGAGTACACGCAGCGACCGTACGGGCCGGTGCGCAGCGCGTCGCCGAGCGCGTCGGCGGTGTACTCCTCGATCAGCACGTCCACCGGCCAGCCGGTGTTGCCCTGCACCAACCGGTCGAAGTAGAAACGCTTCGCCGAGTAGGGGCAGGTCGACTCGACGGAGCAGTCGAGGCACCGGTCCGCCGCGCCGGCCGGCTTGTTCTCCGGGCGGAAGTGCGACAGCCGGCCGAAGCTCGACACCTTCGTCGGCGGCTCGCCCAGCACGTACTGCAGCCAGTCGATGTCGTGACACGACTTCGACATCAGCATGAAACTGGACTCGTCCTCGCGGCGCCAGTTGCCCCGCACGTACGAGTGGGCCTGGTGCCAGAAGCCGACCGGCTCCAGGTGCTGCACGCTCATGATGTCGCCGAGCACGCCGGAGTCGACGACCTCCTTCAACGCCCGCGTGTACGGCGTGTACCGCATGACGTGGCCGACCGCGAACACCACACCGGCCGACTCGGCGGCGGCGACGATCTGCCGGCACTCCGCCTCGGTCGGCGCCATCGGCTTCTCGACCATCACGTGGTACCCGGCCTTGGTGAGGGCCAGCACCGGCTCGGTGTGCATCTGGTCCTGGGTGCAGATCATGACCGCGTCGGCGACCCGGGGTCCGGCGGCCAGCGACTGCCAGTCGGCGAAGACGTTCTCCGGGGCGATCGAGTGCGTGTCGGCGAACCGCGCCCGGCGTACGTCGCGGGGCTCGGCGACGGCGACGACCGTGGCGCGGTCCGGGTGCTCCAGCGCCCACTGCGCGTATCCGGTGCCGCGGGCGCCGGCGCCGACGACGGCGATGGTGACCGGCCGACGGGCGTCCTGCCGCGGCGACCGTACGAGATCAGGTGAGGACACGAGGACCGACGCTACTTGTGTACCCGACCGGAACGGAACCCCCGTCCCAGGATCCGCCGCGGGGCCGCCGGTCGCTCGACGTACGCTCGCCAGGTGACGCGTGAGACGACCACGGCCGGGGTGGAGAGCCCGCTGGCGCGCAAGCGCCGCGCCCGGCGGATGAACCGGATCCTCGCCGAGACGCATCCCGATGCGCACATCGAGCTGGACTCCGAGAACCCGTTGCAGCTTGCCGTCGCGACGATCCTGTCCGCGCAGTGCACGGACAAGAAGGTCAACGAGGTCACCCCGAAGCTGTTCGCGCGCTATCCCACGGCCGCCGACTACGCGGGCGCCGACCGGGCCGAGCTGGAGGAGATGATCCGGCCGACCGGCTTCTACCGCAACAAGACGACCGCGTTGGTCAAACTGGGCGCCGCGCTCGTCGAGCGGTTCGACGGGCAGGTACCGGACACGCTGGACGAGCTGGTCACGCTGCCCGGGATGGGACGCAAGACGGCGAACGTGATCCTCGGCAACGCGTTCGACGTCCCGGGAATCACCGTGGACACCCATTTCTCCCGGCTCGTGCAGCGCTGGGCGTGGACCGGCGAGACCGACCCGGTGAAGATCGAGTTCGCGATCGGCGAGCTGTTCGACAAGCGCGACTGGACGATGCTGTCGCACCGGGTGATCTTCCACGGCCGGCGGGTCTGCCACGCCCGTAAGCCGGCCTGCGGCGCCTGCACCCTCGCCAGCCTCTGCCCGTCGTACGGGACGGGGCCGACGGACAAGGCGGTCGCCGCGAAGCTCCTCAAGGGCCCGCGGGTGGCGGAGCTGGCCGCCGCGGTCGGGGCGCCCCAGCCGTGAGACCGCTGCTCGTGGCGTTCGCGGCACTCGTGCTGCTCGCCGGCTGCGGTACCGACGCGGCGCCGAAGGCGAAACGCAGCGCCGAGCCGGCCTGGTTCGAGAGGTGCCCGGCCGCGACCGGGCCGGCGACCGGCGCGCACACCCTGCCGGACGTGACGCTGACCTGCTTCACCGGCGGGCGGTCGGTGCCGCTCGCCCGGGCGTACGGGAAGCCGACGGTGATCAACCTGTGGGCGTCCTGGTGCGGCCCGTGCCGGGCGGAGCTGCCCGAGATCCAGCGGTACGCGAAGCAGCACCCCGACGTCGTCGTACTCACCGTCGACACCCGCGACACCCGCGGCGCGGGCCTGTCGTTCGCCCAGGACGCGAAGGTGACGCTGCCCACGCTGTACGACCCGGACAAGCGCCTGCTGTCCGGTGTCGACCGGACGGCGCTGCCGGTGACGCTGCTGGTGGACGGGCACGGCGCGCTGGTCGAGACGTACAACGGGACGGCGCTGACGGCGGATTCGCTCGACCGCCTCGTGACGAGCAAGCTTGAGCCGTGACGACACAGCTGCCCGAATGGTTCGGTCCCCTGCTCGACAACGTGGCGCCGCTGCGCGCCGCCGACTTCCCCCGCGCCGTACGGCCGACGGGCGAGGGCCGCTCCGGTGCCGTGCTGATCCTGCTCGGTGCCGGTGAGACCGGGCCGGACCTGGTGATGATCGAGCGGGCCGCGACGCTGCGGGACCACGCCGGGCAGTGCGCGTTCCCGGGCGGCGGCGCCGAGCCGGGCGACGACGGCCCCGCCGGTACGGCGCTGCGCGAGGCGGCCGAGGAGATCGGCCTGCGCCCGGACACGGCCGAGGTGGTCGCCGTGTTCCCCGAGCTGTACCTGTCGATCTCCCGCTTCAACGTCACGCCGGTGCTGGCCTGGTGGCGCGAACCGCACCCGGTGACGGCGCTCGACGCCGGTGAGGTCGCCCGCGTCGCCCGGCTGCCGATCGCGGCGCTCGCCGACCCCGCCAACCGCTTCCGGGTACGCCACCGCAGCGGCTACGTCGGCCCGGCGTTCCTCGTCGACGACATGCTGGTCTGGGGTTTCACCGGCGGCATCGTGGCCACGCTGCTCGACCTGGCCGGCTGGGCCCGCCCCTGGGACGAGTCGCGCGTCGAGCCGCTGCCGCCGGACATCTGACCGGCACGGGCCCGGGGGACCGGCGCCGACGACGGGTTCGTACGCTGAGGCGATGCGGCGACTGATCACGGTGGTGGCGCTCGGAGCGGTGCTGGCGACCGGCGGGTGCGGGTTCATCGGCGCGCACGACACGTCCAGCCACGGCCCCGACAGCACGGGTACGGCCAAGGCCGGCGCGGACGGTGTGCAGACGATCACGGTGACCGGCGACGAGCGGATGCGCTTCACGCCGAACGTCATCAAGGCACACACCGGCAAGCTGCGCATCACCCTGCGTACCACCGGGCAGACGCCGCACGACCTTCAGATCGACAAGCCGCGCGCGACGACCGGAATGGTGGCGAAGGACAAATCCGGCAGTGTCGAGGTGGACCTTTCCGCCCCCGGCCGGTATGACTTCGTGTGCACGTACCACCGGAAGCAGGGGATGACCGGCGTCATCGACGTCTCCTGACGGCCGCCGAGGGGGATGTCGGTGTACGGAAGCTTTGTCGACATCGTGCTGGTGGTCCTGGCGATCGGCTTCGCGATCAACGGGTACCGGCAGGGTTTCGTCGTGGGCGTGCTGTCGTTCGTCGGGTTCATCGGCGGGGCCCTGATCGGGTTGCAGCTCGCGCCGTCGATCGCGACCTACTTCGACAGCGCCGCGGCCCGGGTCGTCGCCTCGCTGGCCACCGTACTCATCCCGGCGGTGCTGTTGCAGGCGCTCGCGGCGGTCGTCGGCTCCCGCATCCGGCGTTCGATCGAGAACCGGAGCGTGCAGGTCGTCGACGACCTCGGCGGCGCGGCCGTGTCGGTCGTGGCGGTGCTGGTTGTCGGCTGGATGATCGCCGTACCGCTGGCGTCGTCGTCGGTGCCGTGGCTCGCGAAGGGCGTGCGTACGTCCGCGGTCGTGCACGGCGTCGACATGGCCATGCCGTCCGGCGCCCGGGTGCTCTACAACCGGCTTCGCGACAGCGTCTCCACCAGCGACTTCCCCGACGTGTTCTCAGGGCTGACGCCGACCCAGGTGCGGTCCGTGCCGCCGCCGGACCCGGAGCTGGCCAACTCGCCCACCGTCAAGCGCCTGCACGAGTCGGTACTCAAGATCGTCGGTGACGCGCCGTCCTGCTCGCGCCGCATCGAGGGCTCCGGCTTCGTGTACGCCCCGCACCACGTCATGACCAACGCGCACGTCGTCGCCGGCACCCGCTCCGTCGTCGTCGAACAGGACGGCGAACGGCTCGGCGCCACCGTTGTCGCGTACGACTCGCAGCGCGACCTCGCCGTCCTCTACGTACCCGACCTGACCGCGCCGGTACTGCCGTTCGTGTCGACCCCCGCCGCCGACGGCGCCAACGCGATCGTCCTCGGCTACCCGCTCGACGGCCCGTACACCCCGTCGCCGGCCCGGATCCGCGACCATCGCGACATCCGCGGCCCGAACATCTACGACAGCGGCACCGTCGTCCGCGAGGTCTACACCATCCGCTCCCAGGTACGCAGCGGCAACTCCGGCGGCCCCCTCGTGTCCTCGTCCGGCACCGTGTACGGCGTCATCTTCGCCGCCGCCGCCGACGACCCGGAGACCGGATTCGCCCTCACCGCAACCGAAGCGGCCCCCGTCGCCGACAAGGGCCGCTCCGCCACCGCCGGTGTGGGCACCGGCTCCTGTACCTGACTAGAGCGTCGCGGCCTTCACCGCCTCGGTGAACGCCGCGAACGCCGCCGGGTCCACGACCAGCACCGGCCCCCGTGGATCCTTGCTGTCCCGCACGGCAACGACCCGCCCGAGATTGCCAGCAACCTCGACACAGTTCCCGCCGTTGGATCCACTTCGCGTGCTCTTACGCCACTGGGCGCGGGTCAGGTTGTCCGCCACCTCGACACAGGAGCCTTCGCCGGAGCTACGACTGGACTTGCGCCAACGGGCCTGGAACATCTCGCTCATCGTGCGCTCCTCTCATCTCTCGTCCTGGATAAGAGCCTGGATGAACTTGACGCTCTCGTCCACACCGAGCGCGTTGGCGCACAGGTCGTCGAACACGTAACCGAAGCGTCTGACCTCGTTGGGTTTCTCCACGGTCTGATCACCCGCCGCGCTCTCGACGTAGACGACCGTGGGGTCGGCTGGATCGGGGAAGTCGATGAGCGTGAAGGGCCCGGTCGTGCACGCTGACGGCCGGTCGAAGGTGAGGACGCGAAGCTCGACGTTCGGCAGTTCTGCTGCCTCAACCAGCCGCTCGTACTGGGCGCGCATCAGGCTGGCATCGCCGATCCGACGACGCAGCGCCGCCTCGTCGAGCACGGCGATGAGCCGCACGGGTTTCTCCTTCGTCAGGAGCTTCTGTCGGGTCATCCGCACCTCGACCCGGGTCTCCACGTCGCGCGGCGCGGCCTTGAGTCGTGTGTGGCGGATGGTCGAACGCGCGTAGCTCTCGGTCTGCAACAGGCCCGGGATGACCTGCGGTTCGTACCAACGAAGCTGTGCGGCGTCAGCCTCCAGCGCGATGAGATTGCTGTACTTGAGGGTGATGAGCCCGTTGTAGGCGTGCCACCAGCGGGGGCTCTTGTCGTCGCCGAGCAGGTCGACGATCTCCTGGCGTTGCTCGTCGGTGACGCCGTACATGGTGAGCATGTCTCGGACGTCCCGGCGTTGGAGCGGGACCTTCGCGGTCTCCATCCTGGTGACCTTCGACAGCGAGCAGTCGAGTTCGTCGGCGACCTGTTGCGCGGTCAGCCGCGCGGCGTTCCGGTACTGGCGTAGCAGCATCCCGACCCTGCGTCGCCGAACCATCTGTCCCTGCTCCTCTGCCATGTCGGACAGTGTCCATGCCGGGCGCATCCACGGCAAACATCTTCATGAGGCACTTCTTCGAAGAACACGCCATCATGCACTTGCATGAGGAGCTTGTTCGCTCTACGGTGTGACTGTCCGATGTCACGTTCGGTCGTTCGGAGGGTGCCGATCGTGACGTGGAGGCCGGTCGGGTCTTGGTGTGTGACTCCCCCAGATTCCGCTGGGGCCCGGCCCGGAAGCGCCCGCCGCCGTACCCGGCGGGCGACAGAAAGGTGGGGGCGCGGTGATCGGCCTGGAAACCTCACCGCGCCCCCGCCCCATCGAACGCTTGGAGTACCCGATGGAGCTGGTCCACCGTATCGCCCGCGCACTCGCGCGCCTGCGCGAGCGCTGCCACGCCTGGCACGACACCGTCGCCGACCGTCCCGTCGACCCGGCGGGGTGGTGGCGGTGACGCGCTGGAAACCAAGGCATACAAGGAAATCCACCGCCACCGACCCGTACGCCGATGCGCTGGCCGTGGCCGCCCGGCGCGGCGTCATCCGGCGCGGGCTGGTCCGGGACGCGACCGGGCACCTGCGGGTGGAGTACCGGTGAGCGCGCTGTCGCAGGCCGCGCTGTCGCAGGCCGCGCTGTGGCTGACACTGGCGTTGTTCGGCGTCGGCTGCGGGATGGCCGGCGCCCTCGTCACCTACGTCGGCCTCAGCCTGCCCGGCCGGGTGCGCCGACGCCGCCGCCCACCCCGCCCGTACCGCGACTGCCCGGCACGGAGATCCGACAGCGCCTCGCACCGACAGCGGACGCCGTGACCGTGGACGGTCAGGTGTGGGTGCGGCGGAGCGCGAGGGCGACGAAGCCGGCGATGAGGATCATCATCACGGCACCGAAGCCGACGAGTACCGCGGTGTGCGTGTCGTTGTCGGAGGCTGCGCGGGGCGCGCGGGAGACGGTGACGGAGCGGGTGGGCGCGGCGCCGGCGTGGCCGGCCGACGAGGAGTGCGGCGCGGCGGTGTCGAGCGGGTTCGTGGTCACGTCGCTGACGGTGGCGGACAGGGCGGTCTCGGGGTCGAGGAGGCCGTAGCCGTACCTGTCGTCGCGGCCGTGGGGGCCGCGGTCGGTGGCGGTCGCGATCAGGCGGTTCACCACGTTCGGCGCGGACATGGTGGGCCAGCGGGAGCGGATCAGCGCGGCGGTCGCGGCGACGAGCGGCGCGGCGAAGCTGGTGCCCTGCACGTGCCAGTACCCGCCGGGCCGCGCGCCGACCAGCCCGTCGGCCGGCGCGGAGACCGCGACCTGCGGTCCGGAGACGGAGCCGGTCCAGAACGTGCCGTCGGGGTCGAGGCCGGAGACGGCGACGACGCCGGACTCCCGCGCCGGGTACCAGACGCCCTTGCCGGCGTTGTCGGCGACGTTGCCGGCGCAGGCGACGACGACGACGTCGTGCTCGAACGCGTACCGCAGGGCGGCGGCCAGCGAGTCGGACTCGGCCGCCCCGCCGAGTGACATGTTGATGACGCGGGCGCCGTGGTCGACGGCCCAGCGGACACCGGACGCGACGATGCTGGCGTCGCCGTACCGGTTGTTCGCGTCGAGGACCCGCACCGGCAGGATCTTCGCCTTGTACGCGAGGCCCACGACGCCGTCGCCGCCGCGCCGGCCGGCGATCAGGTCCGCCACCGACGTACCGTGCCCGACGAAGTCCTTGCGGCCGTCGGTGGACCCGTCGACCAGGTCGATGCCCGGCTCGACCTGGCCCTTCAGGTCCGGGTGCGTCGCGTCGACGCCGGAGTCGAGCACCGCGACCTCGACACCCGAGCCGGTCGAGTACTTCCACGCCTCGTCGGCGTGCAGCAGCGGCAACTGCCACTCGTCGCTGCGTACCGGCTCGGCGTGGGCGGTGGCCGGGGCGACCAGCAGGCCCGGGGCCAGGCCGAGCAGGGCCGCCAGGAGTAGCACCAACGTCCGTCTCGCGGAGCCGTGAAGACAGCGGAGCGCACCGTACACGTCAGGTCCCCGGGGTCGCGGCGGGCAGGCCGAGCTCGACCCGCACCGGTACATGGTCCGACGGCCAGCGGTCACCGTCGTGGTCTTCGCAGATCTCGGCACCGTGCACAACGACCGGGCCGCGCGTCAGTATCCAGTCGATCCGGCCCGAATCGGGACGCGGCGCGCGCCACCCCCCGTACGTGCCCTGCCCGGCCGGCGCGGCCTCCCGCTCCCCGCGGTACCGGCGGCCGTCCGCCGCGAGCCACGCGTCGGCCAGGCCCGCGCCGGTCAGGATCTCGTACGGCTCGGTGTCCGGCTCGCAGTTGAAGTCTCCGGACACGACGAGCGGCGCGTCGATGTCGGCGAGCCGCTCCGCGATCAGCGCCGCGCCGCGCCGGCGGGCCACCGCCGACCGGTGGTCGAGGTGCGTGTTGAGCCAGACCAGCTCCCCGCCGTCGGCGGTACGGAACCGCGCCCAGGTCGCCATCCGGATCACGGTGTTGCCCCAGTCGGCGCCGACCGACCCCGGCACCTCGGGCGTGTCCGACAGCCAGAAGTCGTGCTGCTCGACCGGCGTCAGCACCGCCGGGTCGTACAGGATCGCGCACCACTCGCCGCGCCCGCCGCCGTCGCGGCCGGTGCCGACCCACTCGTACCGCCCGGAGTCCTCGGCGATGTCCCGGAGCTGGGTGAAGTGCCCCTCCTGCGTACCGATGACGTCGGGCGCGGCGCGCCGCAGCAGCTTCGCCATCAGCGGCCGGCGCTCCGGCCAGGCGCGGGCGTCGGCGTCCACCGGGTTCTTCAGGTTGTACGTCATGCCGGTGATCACCATGAGCGGGAGGCTACATCGTCTCAGCCGTACCGTTTCGACAGCATTCGTGCCGTGCCCGCGATCAGGTGACGAAGCTCCGGCGGGGCCAGCACCTCGGCGTCCGTACCGAGCCGGAGCAGGTCCCGGTGCGCCATCTCCACCGACTCGTACGGCAGCGTCACCGTCACCGAACCGTCCGCGTCCGGCTCGCCCGCCGACGCCAGCGCGTCCTGCGCCGCCGCCCGGTCCACCGCGTACCACAGGGCGTGGGTGCCCTCCGCGGTCAGCCGTACGGTCGCGGTGCCCGTGAACAGGGTCCGCTCGAACTCGGCCGCCCGCGCCGTCCAGAACTCCGCCAGGTCGAAGCCGCCGTCCCGGACGAACGCCTCGTCCGTCGCCGCCACCTCCGTGAACCTGTCCACCCGGTACGTCCGCACCGACCCGCCGACGCGACCCGCGAGGTACCACACGGCGTCCTTGAGGACCAGGCCGTACGGCTCGATGCGGCGGCGCACGGCACGCTCGCCGGTGCTGCCCGGCCGACCGCGGCCCCGGTCGTACGCGGCGGTCACGACCCGGTCCGCCCAGACCGCGCCGGCCAGCGCCGCCAGGTGCCGCGGCGGCTCGGCCGGGCGGAACCAGCGCGGCGCGTCCACGAAGTAGCGGCGGCCGACCGCCTCCGACACGTCCCGCAGCTCGCCGGGCAGCGCCGCCAGCACCTTGAGCTGCGCCGCCGCCAGCGCGTCCGACAGGCCCAGCGCCGCCGCCGGCGTCTGCGCGCCGGACAGGAACAGCGCCTCCGCCTCCGCCCGGGTCAGCCCGGTCAGCCGCGTCGAGTACCCATCGACCAGGGAGTACCCGCCGCGGCCGCCCTGCTCCGCGTAGATCGGGATGCCCGCGTCGCTCAACGCCCGCACGTCCCGGTACACGGTGCGCTCCGAGACGCCCAGCTCCGCCGCGAGCTGCGGCGCGGTCATCCGGTGCCGGGACTGGATCAGCAACAGCAACGAGATGAGCCGGCTCGCACGCACGCACCCACACTAGGCCGTGCCGTGACGGCCGCGGCCGACCGGAGACACGGCGCGGTACCCGGCTCCGGCACCCCGCCGCGGCCGGTACGGCATCATCGGCGCTGAGATCGCCGCCAGGACGTACCGGGAGGACCGCGTGCTCATCGCCCATCTGTCCGATCCGCACATCACGACCGGCGCGCTCGCCGCCGAACCCGCGAGCGGGCTGTACCGGGCGCTCGGCCGGGTGCTCACCCTCGAACCGTGGCCCGACTGCGTCATCGTCACCGGCGACCTCGTCGACGGCGGCACACCCGAGGAGTACGCGGCGCTCCGCGAGATCATCGGCCGCTTCCGGCTGCCCGTGCACCTCGTCGCCGGCAACCACGACGACTCGGCGAACCTGGTCGCCGAGTTCGGCGGCACCCTCGTCGGCGGTACGCCGTCCTCGGCGCGCTACACCGTCGAGTACCCGGAGATGACGCTCGTCGTACTCGACTCGCGGGTGCCCGGCACCCCCGCCGGTACCCTCGGCGCCGAGCAGCTCGCCTGGCTCGACGGCGAGCTGTCCCGTCGGCCCGACGTACCGGCGATGGTGGCCCTGCACCACCCGCCGATCGAGGTCGGCATCCCGTTCATGGACGGCATCCGGCTCACCGACGGGCCGGGCCTGCTCGACGTGCTCGCCCGCCACCCGCACGTCGTACGGCTGCTCGCCGGGCACCTGCACCGGCCGGTCTCCGCCGACGTCGCCGGGACGGTCATGTCGGTCGCGCCGAGCACGTACCGGCAGATCGACCTGTGCACCCGGGTCGAGGCGCCGTTCGGCTACGTGCACGAGCCGACCGCGTTCCTGCTGCACCGCCTGACCGGCGCCAGCTGCGTCACGCACACCGTCCAGGTCAGCCACGCCGCCGCCCCCGTCCAGGGCTTCTGACAGGGCTCGTCGTCCTGCTGCGCTACGAGATCGTGACAGCGGGCGGCTAGCCGAGCAGGGCGGCGGCGCGTGCGGCGGCGGCCGTGGCCAGGGCGGTGAGGGCCTCGACGTCGACGGTGTCGGACGGCGGCAGCGGCACCGGGGTACCCGGCGCGGCCGGCGGCGGCAGCGGGCGGGGCAGCGGCGCCGTCGCCCGGGCGTACGCGTCGGCGGCGGGGACGGTGGCCGGGCCCGCCGCCGCGGCCGGCCCGGATCCGTTGCCCCGCAACGTACGCAGGGCGGACAGCACGTCCTCGCGTCCCCGCCCGCGCAGCAGCAGCACGGCGAACGGGTCGGTGTCCATCAGGTCGCCGAGCACGTAGCAGACGGCCGCGGCGTGCTTGCACGGTACGGCGCGGTCCGGGCACGTGCAGTCGACGGTGATGTCCCGCGGCCCGGGCAGCAGCGACAGGCCGGCACGCGCCACGTCGTCCACGACGTCCGGCGGCAGTTCGCCGTCGAGCAGCGCCGCGGCGTGCCCGAGCCGGCCGGCCATCGCGCCGAACACCCGCGCCCAGTCCTCGTCGCCGAACCGCGCGACCCGCACCACCACCCGGTACGGCTCCGGCCGGGAGCCGCGGACCCGCGCCGCCGCCGACCCCGCCCGTACGAGCATGTCGCCGACCGCGCCCGACCGGGCGTACGTGCGGCCGCGGGGCAGCCGGTTCGGGTCGAGCGCGGCCTGCTGCTCCAGCGCGGCGAGCCAGGCCCGGCCCCACCAGGTACCGCCGAAGCGGCGCCGGCTCGCCGGCGGCTGCCGCGGTACGACGATCTCGGCGGTCGCCGCGCCGTCCGTGCCGCGTCGTCGCGGGCCGGTCACGTCAGGGCCACCAGGTCGGCGAGTTCGGCGTCGGACAGGTCGGCCAGCCACGTCTCGCCGCCGCCGACGACCGCGTCGGCCAGCTTCCGCTTGTCCGCGATCAGCTTCGCCACCCGGTCCTCCACGGTGTTCTCGGTGACGAGCCGGTGCACCTGCACGGCCCGGTCCTGCCCGATCCGGTACGCCCGGTCGGTCGCCTGGTCCTCGACGGCCGGGTTCCACCAGCGGTCGACGTGCACGACGTGGCTGGCACGGGTCAGGTTGAGCCCGGTGCCGGCCGCCTTCAGCGACAGCAGGAACACCGGCACCTCGCCGGCCTGGAACCGCCGTACCCGCTCCTCCCGCTGCCGCACCGGCACGCCGCCGTGCACCAGCAGCGTCGGTACGCCCCGGTCGGCGAGATGCCGTTCCAGCAGCCGGCACATCGCCACGTACTGGCTGAACAGCAGCACCGAGTCGCCCTCGGCGAGGATCACGTCGAGCAGTTCGTCGACCGCGGCGACCTTGCCGGACCGGCCGGCGACCGGACCCGGCTCGCCCAGATACTGCGCGGGGTGGTTGCAGATCTGCTTGAGCGCGGTGAGCAGCTTCAGCACCAGCCCGCGGCGGGCGATCCCTTGCGCCGTCTCGATCTCCGCCATCGTGTCCCGCACGACCGCCTCGTACAGGGTGACCTGCTCGGCGGTGAGCGGGACGAGCTGGTCGGTCTCGGTCTTCGGCGGCAGCTCCGGCGCGATGCCCGGGTCGGTCTTGCGGCGCCGCAACAGGAACGGCCGGGTCACGGCGGCGAGGCGGGCCGTCGCGTCGGCGTTCCCGTACCGCTCGATCGGGATGGCGACCTTGTGGCGGAACGACTCCAGCGTGCCGAGCAGTCCGGGCGTCGTCCAGTCCACAATGGACCACAGGTCGGTCAGCCGGTTCTCCACGGGTGTGCCGGTGAGCGCGACGCGGGCCACCGCCGGCACCGAACGCAGCGCCTTCGCGGTGCGGGACAACGGGTTCTTCGCATACTGCGCCTCGTCGGCGACCATCAGCCCCCAGCGTCGTGCGGCCAGCGAACGCCCGGCCGGCGCACTCCCGTCCGCGGAGGCCGCGGACCGAGCGCCGTCGGCGCGCAGCACCCCGTACGTCGCGAGCACGATCTCGTCCTCGGCCAGGTCGCCGAGATCCCGTGCGGTGCCGTGGAACCGGCGTACCGGCGTGCCGGGGGCGAACCGCTGGATCTCCCGCTCCCAGTTGCCCAGCAACGAGGTCGGGCAGCAGACCAGCGTCGGTCCACAGTGGAGGGTACGCCGGTGCAGGTGCAGCGCGATCACCTGAAGCGTCTTGCCGAGACCCATGTCGTCGGCGAGACAGCCGCCGAGCCCGGTGCCGGCCATCCCCGCGAGCCACGCCAACCCGCGCCGCTGGTACGGCCGGAGCGTCGCGGCCAGGTCCGGCGGGGTGGCCACATCCGTTGGCAGTGACGCGATCCGCTCCACCAGGTCGGCGAGCACCGGATCCGCCCGGAAGTCCACCGCACCGTCCTCAGTGGACAGTACGCCGGTGAGCGCGGCGGCGAGCGCCTCGCCCGCGCCGATCCGCCGGTGCCGGCGCGCCCGCAGCCGCGCCACCATCGACCGGTCCACCCGTACCCACCGGCCGCGCAGCCGGATCAGCGGGCGCTTCGCCTCGGCCAGCGCGGCGACCTCGTCACCGGTCAGCGACTCGCCGTCCATCGTGCCCTGCCACTCGAACTCCAGCAGGTCGTCCAGCCCGAACGCGGCGGGCCCGGTCGCCGCCGGCCGCCTCGTCGTACCCACGATCCGCGGGCCGCGCTCGGTCAGCTCCGCCGGCCACAGCAGGTCCACGTCGGCGGCGGCCAACGCCTCGCCGGCGTCGCCGAGCAGCGCGTCCAGGTCGTCGTCGGACAGCGGCAGCGACTCGGCGGTCGTACCGGCCAGGGCGGGCGCGAGCGCCGGCCACACCCGTGCCGCCCGCCGCAGCGCCAGCAGCACGTCGGTCTCCGCGTCGCCGCCGAACCGGGCCAGCACCTCGGCCGGCGCCCGCCACAGGTCCGCCAGCTCCACCAGCAGGCTCGGGTCGGCCGCGCTGCGCATCGCCAGCACCGCGGCGAACGGCCCGTCCGGCTCGTCCGGCGGCAGCACCCGCACCACCAGCCGTACCCGCCCGCCGAGCTCGCGGTCGACCGTGTCCAGCCAGCCGGCGTACCGGTCCGCGGACCGCACCGGGATCCCCGCGTACTCGGCGGCGGCGTGCGGCTCACCGGTGCGGGTGAGGGTGTCGGCGAGCGCGTCCCAGCACGCGGACAGCAGCGTGTCGGGCGACGGCAGCAGGATCCGGCCCGCGCCGGCCACCGGCACCGCGTACGCCTCGGGCGGCATCGCCGCGGCACAACGCCGCAGCCAGTCCGCCTCGGCCGGCTCCGGCAGCGCCCGCCACGCCGCGACCCCGCCGGCGGTACGCCCCGGCGCCAGCCGGCCGCGCGCGACCAGCCCCAGGCCGGTCAGGACCGCGGCCGACCAGGCTCGGTGCGAGGCGGTGTCCCCGTCGGGGTCGAGCAGGTCCGGCAGCGCCTCGGGTACGCCCACGACGCGGGCGGCCACGCGGCGGCGGCGCGGCCCGCGGGCGCCGGGCACGGCCACGACGATCTCGTCGTTCGCGCCGGGGACCGGGCCGTCGGCGCGCCAGAACGCGAACCGACCCGTACGGGCGGGACCACCCGCCAGGAACGTGACCTCGACCCCCACAGCCCGACGCTACCCAAGGGGTCCGACACGAAGAAACGCCCAGCCTCGTGGCCGGGCGTCGGGGTCGGTGGTACGGGAACTGTGGGGTGGTGCCCGTCGGTCGGGGCGCGCGCCGGATCGCGCGCGCGGCGGCCGAGCGGCTAGAGGGGTTTAGACGCCGGCCTCGGCCGTGACGGAGCGTGTCTGTGGCGGAGCCACGACGTGTCCGTCAGGAAGGATTTCGCCGTCGTCTTCGAACAGGATGACGCCGTTGCACAGCAGGCTCCAGCCTTGCTCGGGGTGTGCCGACACGACGTGCGCGGCTTCCCGGTCAAGTGCCTGTGCCGACGGGCATTCCGGCGTGTGGAGGCACATGGCTTCCTCCATGTTCCTCGCGATGGGGTGAATCTCACCCCCGGACCATTCCAGTCTTGCGCGCGGATACATAACCTTCAAGCGAATCGCCAACGGAGGAAGATATTTCCCCGGTTCGTATCCGGAGCGTTACCAAACCCGCGAGGCGTCGGACCCGAAGGGACCGCCGGATCCGACCGTACGGGGGTCGCGCCGGATCCGGCCGCATGGCTAGCGTGTCGGCCAACGTCGGACCCGGGGGGTGTGGTGGCCGAGCGCGACGAGGAATCCGGCACCCTGCCGGACGGGATCGACTTCGAGCGGCCCAGTGTGGCCCGGGTGTACGACTACCTGCTCGGCGGCTGCCACAACTTCGCGGTGGACCGGACCGCAGCCGACACGTACGTGGCGCGCATCCCCGAGATCGCCGCCGCCACCCGCGCGAACCGCTCGTTCCTGCGCCGCGCCGTCCGGTACGCCACCCAGGCGGGCGTCCGGCAGTTCCTCGACCTCGGATCGGGCCTGCCGACCGCGGGCAACGTGCACGAGGCGGCGCCCGAGGCGAGCGTGGTGTACGTCGACAGCGAGGCGGCGGCGATCGCGCACGGCCGCACCATGCTCGGCGAGGCGGGCCGGGTCCGGATGCTGCACGCCGACCTCCGCGACGTCGACGCCGTGCTCGGCTCGCCCGAGGTAGGCGAGGTGCTCGACCTGGACCAGCCCGTCGGCATCCTGCTGCTCGGGGTGCTGCACTTCATCCCGGTGGGTACGGACCTGGTCGGGCTGATCGGGAAGTACCGGGTGGCGATGGCGCCGGGCAGCCAGCTGATGGTGTCGGCGGCGATCCGGGAGAGCGACGACGGCTTCGACTGGACCTCCCGGCAGAGCCTGCACGCCGGTTTCCACACGCTGGCCCGGGCCGACGTGGAGAAGCTGTTCGACGGCTTCGAACTGGTCGATCCGGGGATCGTGCACGCCACTCGCTGGCGGACGGACATGGCGCAGCCATCCGATGAACTCGTCGGCAGGCTTCCGGGCGTCGTCGGTGTCGCCCGACTCTAGGCTTCACCACTCTCCGCGCGGTCTGATGCGCGGAGAGCGATACTCGTACCGCTGCGGATCGAGCTGACTTCCTGTAGTAGCAACATGCGGGACGCCGGTTTGATCGGTAACGGCTTGTGATCTTCCAACGTTCCAGAACGGTCGTATTCTCATCCAGACGCGGGTCCTTTCGGGCCCGCCGCAGGGGGGAGAGCGGCGTGGCGCGAGGCTCGACGGTCGGCGCGAGGCGAACGAGGTTCGCCGAACGCTGGGCGCGGGCCGTCACCGACGAGACGTACGTGCCGATGTCGTCCGATGAAATCGTTCGGTACCTTGCCGGCCTCGCCGACCGGATCGTGGCGCTGCACCAGCCCGGCGACTTCGCCCCGGAGGAGGCGCGCCGGATCGGCGCCGCGCTCGTCGACGCCAACATCACCGGCCCCGTCGGCCTCGGCCGTACCCTCGCGCTCCTCGCCGACGACCCCCTCACCGCGACCGCAGGTACGCAGAAGCGACGGCGCGAGGTGCAGGCGGCCATCGCCGACGGGTTCGCCGCCGCGTTGCGCGACCGTACGCTGGCCGAGCAGGAGTCGGTGCGGCTCGCCCTGGTACACGCCCGGCGGCAGGCGGAGAAGGCGCTGTCGGCCAGCCAGGCCCGGTTCCAGGCGGTGTTCGCGGAGGCCGCCATCGGCATGGCCGTGCTCGACGCCGAGCGGGTCATCGTCGACGCGAACCAGGCGCTCGCCGACATGCTCGGCCACCCGCCCGCGGACCTCGCCGGACACGACATCGGCGAGTACGCGCACCCCGAGGACGCCGACGCCGTACGCTCCGCCGTCGACCGGCTGCTGTCCGGCGGGACCGCCCCGATCCAGGTGGAGAAGCGGTTCGCCGACGACGACGGCGCGCTCGTCTGGGGCCGGGTCACGCTGTCCGCGATCGAGACCCCCGCCGGCAAGCCGTACGCGGTGGCCATGATCGAGGACATCACCGAGCGCCGGCTGCTGGAACTGCGGCTGGAATACCAGGCGTGGCACGACCCGCTGACCGGGCTGGCCAACCGCGAGCTGTTCTTCGCCCGCCTCGGCGAACTGCTGACCGTGCCCGATCCGGACGCCCGCGTCGGCCTCTGCTACCTGGACCTCGACGGGTTCAAGGTGATCAACGACAGCTTCGGGCACGAGATCGGCGACGGCGTGCTCGTGGCCGTCGCGCAGCGCCTCGACCTCGCCGTACGACGCTCCGGCGGGCTGGTCGCCCGGATGGGCGGCGACGAGTTCGTAGTGCTGCTCGACAAGCCCACCGCCGACACCGACCTGACCTGGTGCGCCGAGCAGGCGATCGCCGCGCTCCGCCCGCCGGTACGCGTCGGCGGACACGAGCTGTCCGTCTCCGCCAGCATCGGCGTCGTCGAACGCCCGATCACCGGCCTGACCACCGCCGACCTCATGCAGGCCGCCGACACGACGCTCTACTGGGCGAAGTCCGACGGCCGCGGCCGGTGGGCGGTGTTCGACCCGGACCGGCACGCCCGCGAGGTCGCCCGGTACACGCTGGCCGCGACGATGCCGGCCGCGGTGGAGCACGGCGAGTTCGTCGTCGAGTACCAGCCGCTCGTGGCGCTCGCCGACGACCGGCTGTGGGGCGTCGAGGCGCTGGTGCGCTGGCGGCATCCGCAGCTCGGCCTGCTGTCCCCGGACCAGTTCATCAACCTGGCCGAGGAGACCGGCGCGATCGTCCCGCTCGGCCGCTGGGTGCTCCAGTCGGCGTGCGCCCAGGCGCAGGCGTGGCAGGCGCTCGCGTCGAAGGACTTCTGCGTCACCGTCAACCTCGCCGTACGGCAGGCGCACGAGCTGGACCTGACCGAGGAGGTCGCCGAGGTCCTGCGTTCCACCGGGCTGCCGCCCGACCGGCTCGTCCTGGAGCTGACCGAGAGCGCCATCATGGGCCCGGCCGCGGAGCCGCTGCGCGCCCTGCACACCCTCGCCGACATGGGCGTACGCCTCGCCATCGACGACTTCGGTACCGGCTACTCGAACCTGGCGTACCTGCGGCAGCTGCCGGTGCACGCGCTGAAGATCGCCGGTTCCTTCGTCTCCGGTACACCCGCGGCCCGGCGTACGTCGACCGACCCGGTCGACGAGCGGATCGTGGCGACGCTGGTCGAGCTGGCGCACGCGCTCGACCTGACCGTCATCGCCGAGGGCGTCGAGACCGCGGAGCAGGCGGCCCGACTGCGGACGATCGGCTGCGACGTCGGTCAGGGCTGGCACTTCGCTCGCCCGTCCGGCCCCGCCGCGATCACCGCCCGGCTCGGGTCCGAACGCCCCCGCTAGACGGACACCGAGGGCCGGCCCCGAAGCGGGACCGGCCCTCGTGCGTCGTGCTCGGATCAGCCTGGCCGGACCGCGCCGTACCAGCTGCCCGGGTAGTCGACGGGGGAGACCTTCACACCCTCGCCCGGCTGCGGGGCGTGGATCACGTACCCCTTGCCGATGTAGATGCCGACGTGTTCGGCGCCGTTCCAGAAGACCAGGTCACCCGGCTGCAACTCGTCCCGACCGACGTGCGGGAACGCCGAGTACTGGTCGTACGTGTAGTGCCGCATGCCGACACCCGCCGCCGCCCAGGCCGCCATCGTCAGGCCGGAGCAGTCGAACTGGTTCGGCCCGGCGGTGTCCCACACGTACGGGTCGCCGAGGTGGTCGATGGCGTACCGCACGGCCTTGCCGGCGGGGCCGGGGATGTACCCGATGTCGGGCAGCCCGCTGCCCGCCTGCGACCGGCCGGCCGCGGTCTGCTGGTACTGCTTCTCCATCGTGTCCATGTCGGACTGGAGCTGCTTCTTCTCGGCCGCCAGCTTGACCTGCTGCTTCTTGTTCTGCGCGACCAGCGAGTCGTACTTGCGCTTCTTCGCGTCGAGGGCGTTCTTCGCCTTCTCGTACTTCGCGACCTTGCGGTGCTGGTCGGCGGCCATCCGGTCGAGCGTGGCGACCTGGTCGAGCATCGTCGACGCCGACCCGTAGGTGAGGATCGAGTTCACCGCGGAGAGGTTCCCACCCTTGTACGCGGCGGCGGCGTAGGTGCCGACCTCCTTGTACATGGCCGCGACCTTCTTCTGCAGCGGCTTGAGCTGCCTGCCGAGCTTGCGCGACTCGGCCTGGTTCTTTTCGAGCTGGTACTCGTTCTGCTTGTATTTTTCGCCGTTCGCTTCGAGCTTGGACCAGGTCGCGTCCATGTTCTTCTCGAGCGTCGAGGCGTTGGGGTCGGCGTGCGCGACGGTGCCGGCGAGGGCGAAGCCCACGGTGGCACAGGCGCAGGCGGCGACCAGGGCAAGAGCGCGGCGGGGCCGCGACATGACTCCCGCTACTGACACCAGTAGCCCACTCCTTCTCCCGCAACCGCCTACCGGGTTAGCTGACGGGTTCGGGCGGGAAGAAGTGGGTTCGCCCTACCACCGGCTCTCGCGGAGGGCCGCTGGATTCACCCCGGATGGCTGTCGCTTCCGACAGCCGATGGTTCCCCGGCTCGCCGAGTGACGACTCGGCGGTGTCCCGTCGGGGCCACCCCACTGGTGACCGACTGCCGACTGGACCGCCCAAGAGTACGGAAGCCGCTGAGATCCGTTCAACCCTGCGTGACCCGATTGGCGGGGCTGCCAGGTCAGCGGCCACCCGTACTCATCGGTGCGGCCACCTTGGGTAACGACCGGGGCATGTCGCCGTTACGAGCCGCAAGGTTAGAGGTCGGTTCACGGCGTCCTGCTTCCCGCGTACGACCAGGGAAGCCGTCGTCGGCGACAACCGGCCCGGGCGTGTCGGCCGGTCGCCGATGTGGAACTGCCCACACCATCACTCAGCGCCGCCGTACCGTCGACGGATCGCTTCGGCGGATCCGGGCAATGTCGTCGCACGGCGCCGTCGCGTACGCCAGTGTTTCTGTCCAGGAGGACAGCAGCAGAGGAGGTGGTCGGCGATGCCGCGTACCGATCTTCCGACCGTACGGTTGGGCGCCACGGACATGCACGTCACCCGGGTCGGGTTCGGCGCCTGGGCCATCGGCGGCGCGGGCTACGCGTACGGCTGGGGTGCGCAGGACGACGCCGACTCCGCCGCCGCCGTCCGGTACGCGGTGGAGCACGGGGTCAACTGGATCGACACCGCCGCCGTGTACGGGCTGGGGCACTCCGAGGAGGTCGTCCGCGCCGCGCTCGAACCGTACGGCGAGGCCGACCGGCCGTACGTGTTCACGAAGTGTGGCCTCGTGTGGGACGAGACCGACCGCGGGCTCGAACCGCGGCGCGTCGGGTCGCCGGCCAGCATCCGCCGCGAGGTCGATGGCTCGCTGCGCCGGCTCGGCGTCGACCGCATCGACCTGTACCAGATGCACTGGCCGCCCGACGACGGCGCGCCACTCGCCGACTACTGGCAGGCGCTGCTCGACCTGAAGCGGGAGGGGAAGGTCCGGGCGGTCGGGTTGTCCAACCACGACGTCAAGCAGCTCGCCGAGGCCGAGACGCTCGGCCACGTCGACACGCTGCAACCGCCGTTCTCGGCGATCGACCGGGAGGCCGCCGCGGTCGAGATCGGTTGGTGCGACGAGCACGGCACCGGGGTCGTCGCGTACAGCCCGATGCAGTCCGGGCTGCTGACCGGGGAGTTCAGCCGGGAACGGGTCGCGGCGCTGCCCGCCGACGACTGGCGCCGGACCGACGGCGACTTCGTCGGCGCGGCGCTGGACCGCAACCTGGACCTGACGCGGCGGATGGCCGGCGTGGCGCACCGGCGCGGCATGACCCTGCCGGCCGTCGCCGTCGCCTGGGTACTGTCCTGGCCCGGCGTGACCGGCGCGATCGTCGGCGCACGGCGGCCCGACCAGGTCGACGGCTGGCTGCCCGCGGCCGACCTGACGCTCGACGACGACGACCTCGACGAGATCGCCGAGGCGATCGAACGCTCCGGCGCCGGCTCCGGCCCCACCCGCCCCCGCTGACCCACGCCGCGGTCGACCCGGTGTTGCCGGCCGGTGCCCCTCCGGGTCGGGGTACGGTCGGCCGCAGGCCGCGCCACGCGCGCGGCGGCCGGCCGGCGGGCGACGCGGTCGGCGGTGGCTCGGCGCGGGCGTACGAGGAGGGGTTGATGGGCGCGTTCTGGCATCCGTTCGCCGACATGGGCGAGGTGAGCGAGTCCGGCGAGTTCGTGCTGAACCGCGGCGACGGCGTGTGGGTCTTCGACGAGAACGACCGGCGCTACCTCGACGCCACCGCCGGGCTGTGGTTCGCGAACGTCGGGCACGGGCGCCGGGAGCTGGCCGAGGCCGCCGCCGAGCAGATGAAGAAGCTCGCGGCGTACTCGTCGTTCGGGGACATCGCCGTGCGGACCACCCTCGACCTGGCCGAGCGGGTCGCGTCGATCGCGCCGGTCGGCGACGCGAAGGTGTTCTTCACCTCCGGCGGATCCGACTCGATCGACACCGCCGCCAAGCTGGCCCGGCGGTACTGGCACGAGCTGGGGCAACCCGGGCGCACCGTGCTGATCTCCCGGACCAACGCGTACCACGGGATGCACGTGGCGGGCACCGCGCTCGCCGGCATCCCCGGCAACCGCGACGGGTACGGCGAGCTGATGCCGGACACCGCCGTGGTGTCCCGCGACTCGGCCGCCGAGCTGCGCGCCGAGATCGAGCGGATCGGCCCGGAGCGGGTCGCCGCGTTCTTCTGCGAGCCGGTGATCGGCGCCGGCGGCGTGTACCCGCCGGCCGAGGGCTACCTGGCCGAGGTGCGCCGGATCTGCCGGGAGTACGGCGTGCTGTTCGTCGCCGACGAGGTCGTCACCGGCTTCGGCCGGATCGGCGGCGACTGGTTCGCCAGCGGCCGGTACAACCTGGACCCGGACATGATCACCTGCGCCAAGGGCATCACGTCCGGATACCTGCCGCTGGGCGCGGTGATCGTCGCCGGGCGGGTCGCCGAGCCGTTCTTCCGGCCGGGCGCCGGGGTGTGGTGGCGGCACGGCTACACGTACTCGGGGCATCCGGCGGCGGCGGCCGTCGCGCTGCGCAACCTGGACGTGCTGGACCGCGAACACCTGCTCGTCGAGTCGAAGCGGCTGGAGTCGACGCTGGTCAAGGAGCTGGCCCGGCTGACCGAGCACTCGCTCGTGGCGGAGGTACGCGGCGGTGTCGGCGCGCTCGCCGCCGTCCAGCTCACCGAGCCGACCCTCGCGCCGAACCTGGTGAAGGCGCTGCGCAAGCAGGCCGTGTCGACGCGCGTGGTGGGCGCCGGCGCGATCCAGGTGTCGCCCGCGTTCGTGATGACCGACGACGAGGCGCGGCTGCTCGCCGACGGCATCTGGGCCGCCCTCACCGACATCCGCCGCTCCTGACCGTCCCCGGCGCCGCGCCGGGGACGGCCGGGGACGTGGGCCACTTACCGGCATGTCGCGGGTGCGCCCGGTGCGGAGGTCCTCGACCCGCGCCGGGGCGCGCGGGAACGGCAGGCTGAGCGCGGCGACAGCGATGATCGCGTCGCGGTGCCGACGAGCAGTCCGGCTGTGAGATCCGCCGCGTGCCGGCCCGCGCCCCGGGCGGCCGGGGCAGGATGGCGGCGTGGAGCTGGTGAGCGTCGACGACATCCGGGCCGCGGCCGACACGATCGCCGGCGTGGCCGTGCGTACCCCGCTGCTGCCGCAGACCTGGGGCGCCCCCGACCGGCCGCTGTGGCTCAAGCCGGAAAGCCTCCAGCCGATCGGCGCCTTCAAGATCCGCGGGGCGTACCACGCGATCGCGTCACTGCCCGACGACGTACGCCGGGCCGGCGTCGTCACCCACTCCTCCGGCAACCACGGCCAGGCCGTCGCGTACGCTGCCGCCGCGTTCGGCGTCCCCGCCGTCGTCGTCATTCCCGACGTCGCCCCGCCCACCAAGATCGAGGCGGTACGCGCGCTCGGCGCCGAGGTCGTCCTCGTACCCGGCGCCGAACGGCTCGACGAGACCGACCGCATCGCCACCGAACGCGGCATGGCCGTCGTACCGCCCTTCGACCACCGCGACGTCATCGCCGGCCAGGGCACCGTCGGGCTGGAGATCCTCGCCGACGACCCCGCCGTCGACGTGGTGCTCGTGCAGGTCGGCGGCGGCGGCCTCGCCTCCGGCGTCAGCACCGCGATCAAGGCGCTCCGCCCCGCCACCAAGGTGTACGGCGTGGAGCCCGCCGTCGCACCCGACGCCCGCGACTCCCTCGCCGTCGGCCGCCTCGTCCCGTACCCCGACGAGCAGCGCTACTCGACCGTCGCCGACGGCATGCGTACCGCCCTGTCGGAGCTGACCCTCGCGCACCTCTCCGCTCACCTCGACGGGATCATCACCGTCGCCGAGGACGAGATCCGCGCCGCCGTCGGCGTACTCGCCCGGCAGGCCCGGCTCGTCGCCGAGCCGTCCGGCGCCACCACCACCGCCGCGTACCTCTATCACGCCGACGAGCTGCCCAGCGGGCGTACCGTCGCGGTCGTGTCGGGCGGCAACCTCCCGCCCGCCCTGCTCGCCGAGCTCACCGTCGCCTAGCCTCCCGGCGTACGCCTGTCGACGAGCGGGCATGGCGGCGGCGCGTCAGGAAACCGAAGGCGGCCAGCGGTATCCGCGCCACTCGTCCCACGTCGCGAACCCGGCCGGTGGGTCGTCAACGGGTTCACTGCCGTCGAGTTCGCCTGGCGTCGGGATCTCGAAGCTGGCAGCCCACTCGTCGAGTTCCTCGCCGGACATCGGCCACGTCGTGTGCGGCGCTTCGGCCTGTCGCTGGTCAAGTCGTCTGCGCTGCTCGGCCGGGGTCAGTTCGCAATAGCGCAGCTCCACCGTCGCGCCGCGGTCCGCCGCGGCCTGGCGTAGCGCGGAGCGCTCGTTCCGACTCCACAGGCCGTAGTCGATCGCGACGTTGGTGCCGAGCTCCAGGGCGCGCAGCCCGATCTGGATGAGCCGTCCCTCGATCACGTTCCCGGCAGACGGCGGGTTCTCGTGCCCGTAGAGAGCCTTCACCCACTCGTCCTTGGTGAGCCGAAGTGCGTTCTGCTCGATCTCGAAGCGCCGGGCGGCGGTGGTCTTCCCGGTGCCGGGGAGCCCCACCGTCAGGAACAGTACTGGTTGCCTCATCGTCACCCGTTTCCGAACCAGCCGCCTCATCCGGTGTCATCATCGCCTGACGGCAGACGACGACGAGGCCGGGCGGACCCGGCCTCGTCGTGGTGCGCGCTGCGTCGCTCAGGCGTGCTCGCGAATGTCGGCGGTGAAGACCTACAGCGTGGAGGACCGGATCGCGGTCGTGAATGCCTTGAACGCCAACGGATCCACCACCAGCACCGGCCCGCTGGGATCCTTGCTGTCGCGCACAGCGACGATGCCCGGCATGTTGCCAGCGACCTCGACACACTGGCCGCCGTTGCCGCCGGACCGCGTGGACTTCTTCCAAACTGCCTCGCTGAGGGGGTACATCGCCTAGGTCTCCTTGATCATGTCGGCGATACGACGTGCCGATGCCTTCAGGTCGAGAGCGGCGGTCTGAAGGCGGCCGTACGCCCGAGCGTACTGCCGGATCTCGGAGGGGTCTTCGAGGTAGAGGGCGCCTGCGTTGTGCTCGATGTAGACCACCGCCGGATCCTCCTCGGCCGGGAAGTCGAGGATCGTGAACGAGCCGACGACGCCGGCTTGTGCGTCGATCGGGAGCACGGCTATCGAGATCCGAGGCATCTCCGCGAGTTCGAGCAGGCGCTTGTACTGGGCCTGCATGACCTTCCGCCCGCCGTACTCGCGCAGCAAGGCGGTCTCGTCGACGATCAGCATCAGGTCAAGGTTTCCCTCGGTCAGGCGCTTCTGCCGATCCATCCGTAGCTGAACCAGCTCGTCGATCTGTGCGGCGTCCGCATCGGGTCGCGCGGAACGGTAGACGGCGCGGGCGTAGTCGGGCGTCTGCACCAGGCCGTTGACATACTGCACGTCGGCGATGTTGAGAGTGTCCGCCTCGCCTTCCAGATCGACGTAGATCTCGAACCACTCGGGCAACGGGCCGCCGCGATAGCTGTGCCACCAAGCTCGGCCGATGTTGGCATGTTCGGCCAGCTCCAACAGGGCTTCGCGTCGGTCACCGACCACCTCGTACGCGTCGAGGATGCCCCGGACGGTGTTGACGCGGACCGCCATCTTGCCTGACTCAACGCGGCTGACCGTCGACTGAGCGGTCTTCGCGAGCCTGGCGGCTTCCTCGGACTTGAGTCCGCACTGCACGCGGATCGAGGCGAGTTCTCGGCCAAGGCGGCGACGCAGGAACGGTCGGGTCGCTGGGCTGCCCTGCTTGCGTGCGTTCATAGGAGACACATACAGCATTCGCCGCGGAATCTGTAGTGCCGGATCCGCGCGGGATATTGCGTAAAGCCTAATCCTGTTCTACTGTCCCTGCTGTCGGACGTCACGGTCGGACTTCCCCCAGGTGCTGTCCGTGATGTTCGGCCGATCGGGCCTCGGCGCGCTGTCAGCCACAGGCACGTAGGCGAACGCCTCGTGCGGGGTCCGGGAACGCCCGCCGCCGTACCCGGCGGGCAGAAGTGGGGGCGCGGTGTCTGCTTGCCGGCGTCACCGCGCCCCCGCCCCATCGAGCCTTGGGAGACAGGATGGAGCTCGTTCACCGTACCGTTCACGCGTACCGTCGCCTCCGCGTCCGACTGTGCCGCTGGCACGACCGGATCGCCGCACGGCCGATCGACCCAGCCGGGTGGTGGCGCTGATGCGATGGAAGCCTTGGCGGACAAGGAAAGCAGCGCCGCTGGATCCGTACGCCGACGCGTTGGCGGTGGCCGCCCGGCGCGGCGTGGTCCGGCGCGGCCTCGTCCGCGACGGGGGCGGCCGGCTCCGCGTGGAGTACCGGTGATGGCCGCGACGTGGGCGCCGCTCTGGCTGGCGCTGGTGCTGTTCGGGCTGGGTTGCGGGTTGGCCGGCGCGCTCGTCGGGTACGTCGGCGGCCGGCGCCCGGACTGCGGGCACGAGCGCCGCCGACGACCGTCCCCCCGACCGCGCGCGCCCTATCCGTATGCCACCCCGGCCGGGCACACCCGCCGACAACCGTGACAACACGGGGACCGGGCCGGATCCGGCCCCGTCCCCGTGTCGTCGAAGGTCAGGCGACGGTGCCGACGAGCCAGGCGTACAGCCGGGCCGTCTCGCGCCAGGTGTTGTAGCGGCCGGAGGGGCCGCCGTGGCCGGCTTCCATCTCGGTCTTGAGGACGACGTTCGGCGCGCCGGCGGCGCGCAGCCGGGCGACCCACTTGGCGGGCTCGTGGTAGAGCACGCGGGTGTCGTTGAGGCTGGTCTCGACGTAGATCGGCGGGTAGCTGGGCGCGTCGGCGATGTTCTCGTACGGCGAGTAGGACTTCATGTAGGCGTACACGTCGGCGTTGTGCAGCGGGTCGCCCCACTCGTCCCACTCGATGACCGTCAGCGGCAGCGACGGGTCGAGGACCGAGGTCAGTGCGTCCACGAACGGGACCACCGCGGCGATCGCGCCGAACGCGTCGGGCGCCTCGTTGACCACCGCGCCCATCAGCAGCCCACCGGCCGACCCGCCGAACGCGGCGAGCCTCGGCACCGACGTCCAACCCGCGTCGACCATGTGCCGCGCGCACGCCACGAAGTCGGTGAACGTGTTCCGCTTGCGCAGCATCTTGCCGTCGTCGTACCAGGCGCGGCCCATCTCGCCGCCGCCGCGGATGTGCGCGATCGCGTACACGAAGCCGCGGTCGAGCAGGGACAGCCGCGCCACCTGGAAACTCGGGTCCATCGAGATCTCGTACGAGCCGTAGCCGTACAGCAGGCACGGCGCGGTGCCGTCGCGCGGGGTGTCCTTTCGTGCCACGACCGAGATCGGCACCCGCGTCCCGTCCGGCGCCGTCGCCCACTCCCGCACCTGCTCGTACGCCGCCGGGTCGTACCCGCCGAGGACCGGGGTCTGCTTGCGCAGCACCAGATCCCGCGTCGCGAACCGGTAGTCGTACACCGAGCGCGGGGTCACGAGCGACGTGTAAGACAGGCGGAACTGGTCGGTGTCGTACTCGGCGTTCATGTCCGGGTCGACCGAGTAGAGCGGCTCCGGGAACGACACGTCGTGACCGGCGCCGAGCGCGCCGTCCGCCGCGAGCGGGTACACGCGGAGGCCGGTGAGGACGTCGCGGCGCAGGTGCACCACGAGGTGGTCGGCGAACACGTCGAAGTCCAGCAGCCGGGTGTCGTCGGCGTGCGGGACCACCGTCGTCCACTCGGCCGGCGCGTCGACCGGTGCCGCGGCGAGCGCGAAGTTCACCCCGCCGCCGGCCGCGGGATCGTTGTGCAGCACCAGGAAGCGGTCCGCGCCGTCCGGCACGATCTGGTGGTCGACCTCGTACTCGACGTCCTGCTTCCGGGCGCGGACCAGGGTCGGCTCGGCCGTCGGGTCGTCGGCCGGGAGGTAGCGCACCTCACTGGTCACCTTGCTGTGCAGGTCGATCAGCAGGTACTGCTCGCTGCGGGTCAGCCCGACACCGACCCAGAACCGCTCGTCCGGCTCCTCGTACACGATGACGTCGGCGGACGCGGCGGTGCCGATCCGGTGCCGCCACACCCGGTACGGCCGCCACGCGTCGTCGACCGTCAGGTAGAACAGGTGCGTCGAGTCGGCCGACCAGGCCGCGCCGTACGCGGTGTTCGGCACCTCGTCGTCCAGCAGCTCACCCGACGCGAGATCCTTGACCCGCAACGTGAAGCGCTCGTCGCCCGTCACGTCGTCCGCGTACGCCAGGAAGCGCCCGTCGACGCTGACCGTGAACGTGCCCAGCGAGAAGAACTCGTGCCCGTCGGCCACCTCGTTCTGGTCGAGCAGCACCTCCTCGCCCACCACCGGTACGCCCGGCTCGACCGCCGGCGGCGTCGACTCGGCGCCCGCCTTCACCCGGCAGTGGATCGGGTACTGCTGGCCCTCGACCGTGCGGGTGTAGTACCACCAGCCGCCCTTGCGGGTCGGCACCGACAGGTCGGTCTCCTGGGTGCGGTCCTTGATCTCCGTGAAGATCGTCTCCCGCAGGTCCGCCAGGTGCCCGGTGACCCGCTCGGTCCACGCGTTCTCCGCCTCCAGGTACGCGATGGTCTCCGGCGCCTCCTTGTCCGCGAGCCACGCGTACTCGTCGACCACCGTGTCCCCGTGGTGGGTCCGCTCCGCCGGTACCTTCTTCGCTACCGGCGGCCCCTGCACAGCCTCACTAGTCATGCCCGCCACGCTACCGGCCCCACCCGTACCGAGCGGTCGGGCAGCGCACGGCACAGCAAACGGCGACGGCAGCGAACGGTCAGCGGGTCAGGACGGACCGGTGAGCGGGTCAGCAGCGGCGACCCGGGGGAGTGCAGGGGGTGCCGGGGGGCGAAGCCCCTCCGGCGCGGGGTCTGGGGGCAGCGCCCCCAGAAAGCATGTGATCCGCGCCCAAGGCGAGCGCACTCCGCGAGCACACTCCTCCCGCGAGGATCAGCGAATCGTGAACGCGTGCCGCAGCCCCGTGACCTCCAGCAGGCGGGTCAGGAACGCGCCGACGTTGGTCAGGACCAGCGAGCTGCGGGCGCGGGTCGCGGTCCGGTTGAGGACGACGAGGGTGCCGAGGCCCTGCGAGTCGCAGAAGGTGACCTGGCCCAGGTCGAGCAGCAGGCGGGCGGGGCTGTGCCGTTCGAGGCTCTCCTCGACGGTCGAGACGAGACGCGACACGGTGTGGATGTCGATCTCGCCGGCAAGCGCCACCACGGTCTCTTCCGGCTCGTGGCGCACCGAGATGTCCAGGTCCGGTCGCACGTCGGTCAGCCTAACCCGCGCGGGGCCGACGCGCCCGGGTTGGTACGGCCAGGGCGCCGAGTTCGTGACCTTTCTCGCAGGTCATGACGGCGGACACGGTACGGGTCGAAGCCGGACACGACGGCGGCCGGGGGACGTGTCCCCCGGCCGCCGTCGCCTTCCTCGCGTCGGTCACTGGTGCGGTGGCTGCCCGTACCCCGGGTCGGTGGGCGGCATGCCCTGCGTACCGGGTGCGCCGCCGGTGCCGGGTTGTCCGCCGCCCATCGGCTGGCCGCCCATGCCGGGCTGCGTGGCACCGGTCGGTCCGCCGGGCGTGGTGGCGGCGTGCTGCGGCTGGCCGCCGGTGACGCCGGGCCGGGCCGGTTCGCGCTGTACGTCGTGCTGCGCGGACTGGCTGCGCGCGTCGCGCATCGTGCCGACCTCGTCCTCGGCCCGGTTGAGGATCCGCTCCCAGCGGTTCCGCATCGGGCCGATGAGCCCGCCGCCGACGCCGACGACGGCGACGCCGACGACGATCGCCAGCGCGGCGATGAGGACCGGTTCGGTGACGGACGTCGCGACGCCGATCTGGTTGAGCGCCGCGATCGCGCCCATCGCGATGATGAACACCTGCGCCACCGTGCCCAGCGCCTTGCCGTACGACAGGGAGCCGAGGGCGTTGACGATGATGTCCTTGACGACGCGGGCGACCGCGGCGGCGACGATCACGATGACGATCGCCACGAACGCCTTCGGCAGGAAGTTCACGATGCCGTTGATCATGGTGCTGACCGGGTTGGGGCCGAACACCCCGAAGCCGAGCTGCAACGCGAACAGCAGGACGGCGTAGTACACCAGCAGGGCCACCGCGGTGCTGGCGGTGTACTTGCCGAGGTACCGGTTGATGCCGCCGCGATCGGCGACGCGGTCCAGGCCGACCCGGGCGAGCAGCCGGCCGAGGAGGTTGCGCAGCACCTTCGCGACGATCCAGCCGATCAGCAGGATGACGGCGAACAGCAGCAGTTTCGGAATGAAGTTCGCGACCGTGGTGAGCATGCTCGTGATCGAGCTGCCGACGTCGACCGCCAATACCGGTGTCAATGGGCCCCCTCTCGGATGGCGGCAGTCGCCGCCGCCCGTGTGGCGGCTTCCCCTGGCGACGGTTACCGCGCGTCGATATGTCCCTTGAGCTCAAGCTAGCCCGATCGGGACGGGAGCACTGGCATATCGGCATGAACCGTCCCCAGGGGGACGGCTCAGGTCGGTCAGGCGGTCTTACGCTTCGTGGCCGACGCGGCCTTCTTGCCGGCGCGCTTGCGCGGCGCGGCCTTCTTCTCCGCCGTCTTCTTGGCGGCCTTCTTCGGCGCCGGCTTCGCGGTGGTCTCGCCGCGACTGGTCTTCGCCCGGTCGACGCTGGCGCGCAACGCGGCCATCAGGTCGATCGTGTTGGACGGCGCGGCCTCCTCCTCCGGTACGCGCGCCACCTCGTGTCCGGCGACCTTCGCGTCGATGACCTCCTGCAGCGCCTCCCGGTAGTCGTCGGTGAACTCCTCCGGGTCGAAGTCGGCCGTCATGGAGTCGATCAGCGACGTGGCCATGGACAGCTCCTGCGCCCGTACGGTCACGTCGTCGTCGAGGAAGCCGAACTCGGGCCGGCGTACCTCGTCGGGCCAGAGCATCGTGTGCATGACGAGCACGTCGTCGCGTACCCGCAGGGTGGCGAGCTGTTCGCGCTGCCGCAGGGCGATCTTGACGATGGCGACCCGTTCGGAGTCGGCGAGCGCGTCGCGCAGCAGTACGTACGGCTTGGCGGCGGCGCCGTCCGGCTCCAGGTAGTACGACTTGCCGTAGAGGATCGGGTCGACCTGGTCGGCCGGGACGAACTCCAGCACGTCGATGGCGTGCGAGGTGGGCAGCGGCAGGTCGGCGAAGTCGTCGTCGGTGAGCACGACCATCTCGCCGCCGCCGACGTCGTACCCCTTGGCGATCTGGTCGTAGCTGACCTGCTCGCCGTCGATCGAGCAGGTGCGCTGGTATTTGATCCGGCCGCCGTCGGCGGCGTGGACCTGGTTGAACCGGATCGTCTTTTCCTCGGTCGCGGCGTACAGCTTGATCGAGATCGAGACCAGGCCGAACGAGACCGCGCCCTTCCAGATCGCTCGCATGTCCCTCCCTCCCCCGGTAGGGCTCGCCCTGGCAGGGCCGGCGATCTCTCCATGATGCACGGAAAACCCTCTACCGTGAGGGCGTGCCGGGTCCTCCGTACCGGCCGATGCTGGCGGTGGCGGCGCCGCTGCCGACCGGGAGCGGCTGGTCGTACGAGTTCAAATGGGACGGAATCCGGGCGATCGGGGAGATCGCCGGCGATTCCTCCCACCTGTACGCCCGCAGCGGCGCGGAGATCACCGTGGCGTACCCGGAGCTGGCCGGGCTGGCCGGCCTGGCGCGGGACGCGGTGCTGGACGGCGAGATCGCCGTCGTCGCCGGGACGGCGCCGTCGTTCGAGGCGCTCGCCGAGCGGATGCACGTACGCGACGCGCGGCGGGCGGCGCACCTGGCGGCCCGGCATCCGGTCACGTACCTGGTCTTCGACCTGCTGCGGTGGGACGGCGTGGACCTGCGCCACCGGCCGTACCGGCAGCGGCGCGACGAGCTGGCACGGCTGGTGCCGGACGGGCCGCACTGGGCGGTGTCGCCGGTGTTCGGCGACGGGGCGGCGACGTGGGCGGCGGCCGAGGAGAACGGCCTGGAGGGCGTGGTCGCCAAGCGGGACGACGCGCCGTACCTGTCGGGGCGGCGCAGCGCCGACTGGGTGAAGGTCAAGCGGGTGGCCACCGACGACCTGGTGGTCGGCGGATACCGGCCGGGCGTGCGGGAGTTGGGCGCGCTGCTGGTCGGTGAGTACGACGAGCACGGGCACCTGTCGTACCGCGGGCGGGTCGGCGGCGGCATCTCGGCGCACCAGATGCGCGAGCTGCTGGACCTGCTGGATCCGTTGCGGCGCCCCACGTCCCCGTTCGCCGAGCCGGTACCGCACCAGGACGCGCGGGGCGCGACGTGGGTGGAACCGATGGTGGTCGTCGAGGTGGCGTACGGGAACCGGACGAGCGACGGCCGGCTGCGTTTCCCGCGGCTGCGCCGGATCCGGGCCGACAAGACCGTCGAGTCGTGAGGGGTGTGGCCGTGACGGACAAGGTCAGGGTGCGGGTCGGCGACCGCGAGCTGGAACTGTCCAACCTGGACAAACCGATGTACCCGGAGTTCACCAAGGGCGAGGTCGTCGAGTACTACACGCGGATCGCGCCGGTGCTGCTGCCGCATCTCGACGGTCGGCCGCTCACCACCATCCGGTACCCGGACGGTGCGGCGGCGAAGCGGTTCTTCGAGAAGAACGCGCCGTCGCACACGCCGGGCTGGGTGCGTACCGCGCGGCTGCCGGTGCCGGGGTCGACGATGAGCCGGGACACCGTCGACTTCGTCGTCGTCGAGGAGCTGCCGACGTTGGTGTGGTTGGCGAACCTGGCCGCGCTGGAGCTGCACGTTCCACAGTGGAGGGTGGACGGCGACGGCGCCGCCCGGCCGCCGGACCTGCTCGTCTTCGACCTCGATCCCGGCCCGCCGGCCGGGCTCGCCGAATGCCTCGCGGTCGCGGTGGAGCTGCGGGCCGAGCTGGCCGCCGACGGCATCGACGCATACCCGAAGACCAGCGGGCGCAAGGGAATGCAGCTCTTGTGCCCGGTGTCGGGCGAGCAGGACGCGCCCGTCGTCTCGGCGTACGCGAAGGTGTTGGCGGGGCGGCTCGCGGCGCGGCACCCGGACCGGATCGTGGACCGGATGGCGAAGGCGCTGCGGCCGGGCAAGGTGTTCATCGACTGGAGCCAGAACAACGCGGCGAAGACCACCGTGGCGCCCTACTCGCTGCGGGCCGGCGAGCGGCCGATGGTGTCGATGCCGTTGCACTGGGCGGAAGTGGAGTCCGGTGAGCCGGTCACCGGTGGCCCGGCCGACGTGCTCGCCCGCGTCGACGCCGACGGCGACCTGCTCGCCCCGCTGGCGCGTCCGGGGCCGCCCGTTCCGCACTGAGAGGTTTCCCTCGCGCGATCGATGGGAATCCATGAGGCATGTTGACTTTCCTGTTGTGGATTCTCGCCGTCGTACTGGTCGTGGCCGGCGTCGTGTCGCTGCTGCGGCGCCGCATCCTCTGGGGCATCGTGCTGATCGTGGTCGGCCTGCTGGTCGGACCCGGCGGCGTCAGCATCTTCACGTGAGCTGGCGGCACAACCCGCCCGTACCCCGCCGAGCCCGGCCGCACGTCACGTGTCGGCGAGCGCCTGGCTCGGTGGGGTACGGGCGGCCTGCTGTGACGGCAGGAGCGCGGCGAGCGTACCGGTGAGGGCGGCGAGGCCGAGGTAGAGCAACAGCTGCCCGACCGGTACGTGCAGGGTGGCGTCGGTGAGCGCGGCGCGCGTGGCGAAGGCACCGTACGCGGTGCCGAACGCGAGCCCGACGACCGCGCCCACCACCGCGATCAGCAACGCCTCGACGAGCAGCGTGGCGCGCAACTGGCCGCGGGTGAGGCCGAGGGCGCGCAGCAGCGCCGATTCGCGGGTGCGTTCGAAGACCGACAGCGACAGCGTGTTCGCGATCCCGAACAGCGCGATGAGGATGGAGATGCCGAGCAGCGCGGCGAAGATGCCGAGCAGCGCGTCGAGCGAGCTGCTGAGCTTCTTGCGCGTCTCGGCCAACGACGACACCTGCACGAGCGGGTACGCCCGCAGCGCGGTGTCGAGCGCCGCGCGGGACGCGGCGGGCGACACCCCCGGTGCGGCGCGGACGAGAAGCGTGTCGGCCGGCGTCGTTCCGTACGCCGCGCGGAAGTCCGGCCACGGCAGCAGCGCGTTGCCGATGATGGTGCCGTGGTAGACGGCGACCACCCGGTACCGTCCACTGTGGATGGTGACGGTGTCGCCGACACCTCGGTGCAGGGCCTGCGCCATCGGCTGGCTCAGCGCGACGGTGTGCGCCGGAAACGGGGTGAGCGAGCCTTCGGCGATCGTGGGTGTCAGGCCGCTGCCCGGTTCGAACGCGGCGATCATCGTCGGTCGCCCGTCGAGCATGTCGTGCTGGGCGTGGTGCACGGCGACCTCGGCGACCTCCGCGCGGCCCCGGACCGCCGCGACCGCACCCGCGGGTACGCCGGGGGTGGTGTGCCCGGTGGCCGTCCCGGTGAGTACGTAGTCGGCGGGGTAGCTCTCGTCGAGCTGGGCGTCGGACGCCGCGTGCACCGTGGCGAGCATGACGCTGAAGATCGTCATCAGCGCGACGCCGATCATCAGCGCGGTCGTCGTGGCGGCGACCCGGGCCGGGTTGCGGCGGGCGTTCGCCGTGGCCAGCCGCGCCGGTACGCCGAACAGCCGGCCCGGCAGCCACCCGACCCACGCGGTGAGCCGACCGATGTACAGCGGAGCGAGAACGACCAGCCCGAGGAAGACGATCATGCCGCCGGCCACGACGAGCAGCAGGCCGGTGGTGTTCTCCTGGCCCGGCGCAGGCCGGTGGGTGACGCCCAGCGCCGTCAGCGCCCCGCCGACGAGCCCGAGCAGGACGGCGGTCGACACGCGCAGCAGCACCCGCCGCCGGCTCGGCGTACCGTCCGGCGCGCGCAGCGCGGCCATCGGCGCGACGCGGGTGGCGCCGGCCGCCGGCACCAGCGCCGAACCGACCGTCACGACGACACCGACGGACAGTCCGATGAGGACGGTCGTCGGCGTCACCACCAGCGCGTGCGCCGGCAGCGCCAGGCCCAGCGCCCGCATCCCCGCCCCCATCCCGTACGCGAGGGCCAGGCCGAGACCGATCCCCGCCGCGGACGCGACGAGGCCGAGCACCGCCGACTCGCCGAGTACCGAGGTGAAGACCTGCCGGCGGGACGCGCCGACCAGGCGCAGCAAGGCAAGTTCCCGTTGCCGTTGGGCCAGCAGGATCGTGAACGTGTTGTGGATGACGAACGCCGACACCACCAGCGCGATCACGCCGAACAGCAGGATGCCGGTGAGGAAGATCTGCACCTGCGAGATCGCCGCGTCCGCCAGCTCGGTACGCAGCGCCGTGCCCGACGTGACACTCAGGTGCGGGCCGCGCACCGCCGCGCGGACCCGGGCGGTCAGCGCGGCCTCGCCGACACCCGGGTCGGCCGCGGCCACTACCGACTCGTACCCGGTGGTGCCGGTGAGGCAGGCCAGCGTGGCGGCGGTGGTGACCACTGTGGACAGTTCGGTGTTGCCGGCGCCGGTGGCCAGCTCGACCGTACCGGTGAGGCGCAGGGTGTGGCGGCGCTGCCGGCGGTCGAGCACCGTGACGGTGTCGCCGGCCCGGTAGTGCTCGTGCGCGGCGGTACGCACGTCGAGCGCGGCCTCGCCGCCGGTGCGCGGCAGCCGCCCCGTCCGCACCGCGTACGGCCGGAGGTCGGCGTGCGGGGTCACGTCGACGCCGCGCCCCGGTACGCCGAAGTTGCTGATCAGCCGGCCGTGCCGGTCGAGCATCGGTACGGTACCGGACATCCGCGCGTCCGCGTACCGCACGCCCGGTACCGACTCCACTGTGGACAGTGCCGCGGCCGGCACCCGGTGGTCACCGCTCGTGCGAACCGCCACGTCGACGCCGCGCGCCGACCCGGCGAACTCGTCGAACAGCGCGGCCTTCGCGGTGTCCCCGTACGTCATCGTGCCGGCGACGAAACCGGTGCCCAGCACGATCGCCAGCGCGGTCAGCAGCAGGCGAAGCCGGTGCGCGCGCAGCCCGGCGAGCGTCACCCTCAGCACTGCGGTACCACCCGTCGGTGCGAATCCGTTGGGGGAGAGACGATCTCGACGGCCGTCGGCGGTCGTGGCGACATCCTGTTCTCCCTGCGAGCAGTGGGACGTGCACGGATGTGGCTCACCGTATGACCGGTTCCGCGTTCTCTCGTCTGCCTCAGGTCGGCACTTCCGGTAGGCCCCACGGACCACGCGGTACCGGGAAGTCGCGCCGTCCGTCCGACCTGGGTCGTACGACGGGGTGTGGATCTTGAAACTTGACCCTCGCCGCTCGGCGTGTAACGTATGGGCCGTCAGCCGTTGAGGCATCGGTAGAGACAACTGCCGGTGGGATCCGGTTGCGCAGGGCCGTTTTCGGTCGCGGACGTGACAGCTCACGTTCCCGTGACCTGCAACGTTGCCCGTGTCAGGTGCTCAAGCAACGGGCGCCTCGATGTCTTCCTGGTCGGTGATCCCACCGTCCGGCTCAGCCGGATGGTTCGCCGCCGACCGTGGTGTCCGAGGGAGTCCTTTCCATGACCGCCTCTGCCGTATCCACCCACGCGCCCGTTGCGGGCGTCCGCCAGCATGCACCCAGCCAGCGCAGCACCGAACGCCGACGCGACGAGGTCGGCCGGATGCTGCTGACCCGGCTGTGCGACCTGCCCGAGGGGCACGTCGACCGCCCGCGCCTGCGGGACCGCACCATCGAGTGGTACCTGCCGCTCGCCGAACACCTCGCCCGGCGTTTCCGGGACCGCGGTGAGGCCCGGGACGACCTGGTACAGGTCGCCACGATCGGCCTCATCAAGGCCGTCGACGGGTACGACCCGGACCGCGGTGTCGAGTTCACCAGCTACGCCGTACCCACGATCGTCGGCGAGGTGAAGCGGCACTTCCGCGACAAGGGCTGGACCGTACGCGTGCCGCGCCGGTTGCAGGAGCTGAAGCTCGCGATCGGCAACGCGACGGGCACGCTCACCCAGCAGCTCGGCCGCTCGCCGACGGTCGCCGACCTGGCCGAACACCTCGGCGTCAGCGAGGACGAGGTCGTCGAGGGCCTCGACTCGGGCAACGCGTACGCGGCGGTGTCGCTGTCCGCGCCGGTCGGCTCCGGCGACGAGATGGTGACCGAGGTGCAGGACCTCCTCGGCGCCGAGGACCCGGCGATGGGCACGGTCGAGGACCGGGAGTCGCTGCGCCCGCTGCTGGCGAAGCTGCCGGAACGCGAACGCACCATAGTGGTGCTGCGGTTCTTCGGCAACATGACGCAGTCGCAGATCGCCGAGCGGGTCGGCATCTCGCAGATGCACGTGTCGCGGCTGCTCGCGCGGTCGCTGGCCCGGCTGCGTGACGCCCTCGGCTGATTTTCCCCACCTTCGTCGCAACCTTCCGACCGGTCCGTTCCGTGTTAACCCGGAGCGGACCAGGGGAGGCGCTGATGCGACGAGGACGTACGAG
>DASXWQ010000093.1:0-81196 GCA_036503555.1 Actinocatenispora sp. | reverse complement strand
TGTGGAACGTCTACAAGTCGTACAAGGCGGGGCCGGTCGTCGAGGTCGACGACCCGTGGGGCTACGGCAACTCGCTGGAGTGGGCGACGAGCTGCCCGCCGCCGCTGCGCAACTTCGACCGGATGGTACGGATCCGCAGCGAGCGGCCCGCCTTCGACCTGAAGTTCCCGGAACTGCGCGACGAGCCGCCGGCCGCAGTGACGGAGGCCGACGAGTCCACTGTGGATGGTGAGCGCCGGATCGGCGGCGCGCACCGCGCCGAGGACTGATCCGCCGCCGCGGTCGACGCGGCGGCGGGATGCTCAGTGGTGGAAGGCGTGCGGGCCGGGGCCCGCGCGTCGGCCGCCCTCACTGTCCAACATGGACACCACGCGGTTCAGCGTCGCCAGGAACAGGTCCGCGAGGTCGCGGCTGAAGCTGTTGCGTACCACCACCCGCAGCACCGCGAGGTCCGTACGGTCGGCGGGGAACGTGTACGCCGGGACGAGCCAACCGCCCTCGCGCAGCGCGCGCGACACGTCGAACACGTCGTACTCCGTCACCGCGTCGGCCAGGCGTACCGCGACGACCGGGAGCTCCGAGCCGTCGGTCACCAGCTCGAACTGGGGCAGCGCGGCGATCCGCTCCGCCAGGTACGTCGCGACGTCCCGGGACGCCTGCTGCACGGCCTGGTACCCGGCGAACCCGAGACGCAGGAAGTTGTAGTACTGCGCGACGACCTGGGCGCCCGGCCGGGAGAAGTTCAGCGCGAACGTAGGCATCTCCCCACCGAGGTAGTTCACCCGGAACACCAGGTCCTCGGGCAGCGCGTGCACGTCGCGCCACACCACCCAGCCCACGCCCGGGTACACCAACCCGTACTTGTGGCCGGAGGTGTTGATGGACGCGACGCGCGGCAGCCGGAAGTCCCACGGCAGATCGGGATCCACGAACGGCGCGATCATCGCGCCGGACGCCCCGTCCACATGCAGGGGTATGTCCGGCCCGCCGCCGGCGGCGAGATCGTCGAGGGCGGCGGAGATCTCGGCGATCGGCTCGTACGAGCCGTCGAACGTGGAGCCGAGCACGCCGACGACGCCGATCGTGTTCTCGTCGCACTGCGCGACGGCCGAGGCGGCGTCGAGGTGGTAGCGGTCACCGGACATCGGCACGTACCGCGGCTCGACCTCGAAGTAGTTGGCGAACTTCTCCCAGCAGACCTGGACGTTGATGCCCATGACGAGGTTCGGCCGGTCGGTCGGTCGCCCGGCCGCGCGCCGGGCGTGCTGCCAGCGCCGCTTCAGGGCGAGGCCGCCGAGCATCGCCGCCTCGCTCGACCCGGTGGTCGAACATCCGGTGGTGTGCACGGGATCCGGGCTGTGCCACAGGCGCGCGAGCATCGCCACGCAGCGGGACTCCAGCTCCGCGGTCTGCGGATACTCGTCCTTGTCGATCATGTTCTTGTCGAACGACTCGGTCATCAGCACCCGGGCCTCGGGTTCCATCCACGTCGTGACGAACGTGGCGAGGTTGAGGCGCGCGTTGCCGTCGAGCATCAGCTCGTCGTGGATGAGTTCCGCGGCGGTGGCCGGCAGCATCTCGTTGTCCGGCAACGTGTTCCGCGGCACCGACCGGTTCTCCGCGGTGCGCGCGTACATCGGGTTGATGTCGAGATCGCCGCGCCCGTCCGGATGTACGTCCTTGAGCCCCATGGCAGTCCCCCCGCCGCTCGCGTCGTACCGGTCATCATCCCGCGGCGCGGTCCCCGTACGGGCGGGAACGGCGCGGTCCGGGGCGCGGTTTGGTAGGAAAGTTACAACTACGGATCGCTTGACGCATGAGATCTCCGTTGGGATCATTGCCCCATTCGCCCCGTACCTGTCGCTCTCGCGATGACCGCACCCCCGGAGGTCAGATGCGACAGAACCACCAGATCCCCGCGTAGCACCACTTCCGCCGCCGATCCCCACGGCGCCCACCCCACCACCGCGTACCCACCCCTCGGTATGCGGTGTCCCGCACCGAAGCCGGTCGTCCACTGTGGACGGACCGGACGTCCCTCGCGGTCCCGGCCGCGCGCCGGCCCGCCGTACCCGGCCACTTCGCGCCCCCGGCCGGGCGGTACGGCGTGCCCGCGGAACGCCGCAGATCGCCTGACACGAAAGGGTTTCGTCATGGGCTGTGCCAACAGCGCGTCCCCCGCGTACGGCGAGATGTCCTGGTTCTGCTGCGGCAGCGCCTGGGGCCCGTGCAGCTCCGCCGGCGGCGGCGCCTGCGGCAACTGCACCTCCGGCTCGCACCAGTGCGCGTGGCCGCACGCGTCCGCCGCCTGCTACAGCATCACCCAGCCGTACGCCTGCGGCCACGACCTCGCCCTCCGCGGCTGCGGTCACGTCTTCTACATCACCAACCAGTGCACCGGTGGCTGTGTCAGCGCCAGCGTCGCCGACTGCGGCCCGAACACCCACCAGTTCTGCGGCGAGAAGCACTGCTGCGGCTCGACCTGCGGTACCGACCGGATGATCGACCTGACGCCGTCGGCGTTCAGCGCGATCGCCAGCCTGTCCAGCGGCCTGCTGCCGTGCCGGATCGACAGTTGAGGAGGATGACATGGACGCCATCGACCGCCGGCGGCTCTTGACCTCCGCCGTACTCGGCACCGCGGGAATCGCCGGTGCCACCGCACTCGGTTCGCTCGCACCGGAGGCCGCGCACGCCGCGCCCGCGCAGCTCGGCGTCGACCCGCTCGCCGACGACCCGAACTTCGCCGAGGGCCGCGTCACCGGCATCAAGGACGCGATGCTGCTCGTCACCGGCTCCGACACGGTGCTGCACCGCATCCAGGTCACCAGCGGCACCAGCATCTGGAAGCTGCACCCCACCACGTTCGAGGCGGTCGACGTCGGCGACGGGCTCTACGCCCGCGGCGTACGGCTCGGCGACGGCACGCTCGCCGCCGACTCGCTGTGGGTCAACATCGTCAGCATGTCCGTGCAGATCACCGCGATCGGCAACGGCTGGCTGCACCTCGACCACGGCGGCAGCCGGGTCGTCGGCCACGTCGTACCCGGCCGTACCGCCGCGGTGTACCGGGACGCGCCGACCACCGGCGACCTGTCGAAGCTGCGCGTCGGCCGGCACGTGCACATCATCGGCGCCTGGCGGCCGGACACCAACGAGGTCGACCTGGCCACGGTGTACGCGGGCACGGTGGCGGGATGACCGTCCTGACCGCGGCGCAGCCGCTACTGCTGGCCGGCGTGTTCGTGGTCTCCGCGCGGGTCAAGCTGACCGGCCGGGACGCGCGGCGCCGGGCGGCGGGCACCGCGCTGGCCCGACTGGTCGGCAAGGACCGGGCACCGCTGGCGTACGGCGTCGTCGGCGCGGTCGAGGCCGCCGCGGCCGTCCTGCTGCTCGCCGGTGGGATTCCCGGTGTGCCGCACCGGATCGGGGCCGTCGCGTCGGTCGCGCTCGCGGCCGGCTTCCTCGGCTACCTGCTGTACGCCCGACTGTTCGCACCGGACTCGTCGTGCGGCTGCGTCAGCGCCCGGCAGTCCCCGATCACCTGGCGCTCGTACGCCCGCGCCGGCGTGCTGCTCGCCGCCGCGCTCGCCGCGGTGTCCGCCGGCACGGCGTGGCCCGCGGTCCTCGCCGGCCGGCCGTACGCCGCCGTCGGTGTCGTCGTGGTCGAGGGTGTCGCGGTCCTGCTGCTGTCCCCCGAGGCCGACGAACGGTGGCTCTTTCCGTTGCGGCGCTTGAAGACCCGCATCCGACCGCATCCGCTCGCCGGCCTGGCGTACGATCTGCCGCTCGCGTCGACGCTGCGGCAGCTCGAGGCGAGCGACGCGTACCGGCAGGTCGGCACGCGGCTGCGCAGCGACGTGCTGGAGTACTGGGACGAGGGCGAGTGGCGGATCGTCAGCTACCGGGCCGACGCGGACGCGACGGCGGTGTTCGCCGTGCCGCGCCTGCGGTACGACCCGGGCGCGGTGCGGGTCGCCGTCGTCGACGATCCGGAGCCGGTACCGGTGTGAGACGTCCCGCATGGACGGTCGGCGTCATGCGGGTACAGGCGGGCGCGACAGCCAGCGTGGGCTGTCGCGCCCGCCCCGTGTCCGGCGCCGGATCGGGCTGGCGGGTCGCGGCGTTCGGCGGACAGCGGGCGGGGGCGCGCGCACGGTGGAGGTGACGGAGTCCTCCACGTACTTGAGTGGAGGAATATTGCACATGCAACTACAGTTGTTGCGGGCAGGACCGGAAGACGGTCCGCCAAGCGACGACACCGAGGAGTACGTCATGCCAGCGGTCACCGTGGAGAATCTCCTGGTCCTGCCCCGCGTGCCCCAGATCGCGCCGACACGGGTCGACCGGCACGTCCGGTCGGTCACGACCGCGCCGTCCGGGTACGAGGGCGAGGGCTTCCCCGTCCGGCGCGCGTTCGCCGGCGTCGACCTGCGCGACCTGGACCCGTTCATCCACATGGACCAGATGGGCGAGGTGGAGTACGCGCCGGGCGAGCCCAAGGGCACGCCGTGGCACCCGCACCGCGGCTTCGAAACCGTCACGTACATGATCGACGGGACGTTCCAGCACCACGACTCGAACGGCGGCGGCGGGCTCATCACCGACGGCGACACCCAGTGGATGACCGCCGGCGGCGGCATCCTGCACATCGAGAAGCCGCCGGAGTCGCTCGTGGCGTCCGGCGGGCTGTTCCACGGGTTCCAGCTCTGGGTCAACCTGCCCGCCCGGCTCAAGCTGACACAGCCGCGCTACCAGGACATCCGCGGCGGCGAGGTGGCGCTGCTCAGCTCACCCGACGGCGGCGCGCTGGTCCGCGTCATCGCCGGCTCCGTCGACGGGCACGCCGGTCCCGGCTCCACGCACACCCCGATCACGCTCGTCCACGCCACCGTCGCCGCCGGCGGCGAGCTGCGACTGCCGTGGCGCGCCGACTTCAACGCCCTCGTGTACGTGCTCGCCGGGCGCGGCACCGTCGGCCCGGAAAAGCGGCCGATCGAGTCCGGGCAGCTCGCCGTGTTCGGGCCCGGCGACGTGATCACCGTCGCCGCCGCCGACACGCAGGAGTCCCGCAGCCCGGCGCTGGAGGTGCTGGTGCTCGGCGGGGAGCCGATCCGCGAGCCGGTCGCCGCGTACGGGCCGTTCGTCATGAACACCCGACGCGAACTGCTGCAGGCTTTCGAGGACTTCCAGGCCGGGCGCCTGGGCTCGATCCCGGCGGAGCCGGCCACGGTGCCGACCGACCCGCACCCGGGACACGACGTCCTCTGACAGCCCTCGTGGGGTCCGGGAGTCTTCTCCCGGACCCCACGTCTCCGTCCTGACGGCCGGACCGGCTCAGCGGGCGCGGCGCTTCGCCGCGGACTTCGTGGTGACCGCGCGCTTCGGCGCGGCGGACCGGGTGGTCTTCTTCGCCGCGGACTTCGTCGGGCGCTTCGCCGTCGACCTGGCGGTCGTGGCCTTGGCCGTCGTGGCCTTGGCCGTCGTGGCCTTCGCCGCCTTGGCCGCCGACTTCGTCGTCTTGCGCGGGGCGGCCTTGGCGGTCACCGACTTCGTTGCCCTACGCGGGGCGGCCTTGGCCGCCGACTTCGTCGCCTTACGCGGGGCGGCCTTCGTGGTCTTGCGCGGGGCCGTCTTCTTCGTCGTGGCCTTCGCCGCCGTGGTACGCGTGGTCTTCGCCGGGGCGGCCTTGCGCGTGGCGGTCTTCTTGGCCGTGGCGACCTTCTTGGTGGTGCTGGCCTTCTTCGCGGTGCTGGCCTTCTTCGCCGTCGTGGTGGCCTTCTTGGCGGTCGCCGTGACCTTCTTCGCCGTGGCGGCGGCCTTCGCGGCGGTGGCCTTCTTCGCGGCCATGGTGGTCTTCGCGGCCGTGGTCTTCTTCGCGGCGCCGGTGGCGGCCGTCTTCTTCAGGGTGGTGAGCTTCTTCTTGCCGCTCACCAGATCCTTGAACGACTGGCCCGCACGGAACGCGGGCACCGAGGTCTTCTTGAGTTTCACCGGCTCCCCGGTGCGCGGGTTGCGCGCGGTACGTGCCGCGCGGGCACGCTTCTCGAAGACCCCGAAGCCGGCAAGCGAGATCGTGCCGCCCTTCGCAACGGTCCGTTGGATCTCGGCGAGAACGGCGTCGAGGGCCGCGGTGGCCTTCGCACGGTCGCCCATGCGGGTGGTCAGCGCGTCGATGAGCTCTGCCTTGTTCACGACTACTCCCGGGTGGATGTCGGCGTCATGACTGGCTCGTGACCCCCAGTATGCATGGGATCGCGCGACTGGCCAAATAGGACTGTCCGCGGAACCGCCGCGCCAGTAGGGATCCGGCTCCGGCCGGCACTCGGTCAACGGTGCGAGAACCCTTGGTACCAAAGGAATCCCGTCGTCACTGGAAGGCTGCCCACCGTGGACCGCGGACGGATCATTCCGTCCACAGTGGATTTCGCGTCAGAGGCCCAGAGCGCGGGCCCGGGCACCCGCCTGGAACCGGGACTCGGCGCCGAGCAGGACCATCAGCTCGGCCACCCGTCGCCGGTAGGTACGCAACGACAGGCCCAGTTCCCGTGCCGCCGCCTCGTCCTTGTGCCCGGCGGCGAGCTGCCGCAGGATCGCGCGGCTCTCGGGGCTCAGCGCGGGCACGCCGGTCCGGAGGTGGTCGGCGAGCGGGGTCGCCTGTTCCCATGCCGCGTCGAACAACGCGCGTACGCCCTCGACGACGCCGGGCGCGCGGACGACGGTGAAGGTCCGTACGCCGGCGACGGGGGCGTCGGCGAGGATGGCGAGGCGGCGGTCGATGATGATCGTCTCGCGCGGCAGTTCGGCCGAACAGATGCGGATCGCGGGCCGCAGGCCGGCGAGGCGGGACAGGTGCTCGACGCCGTCGTCGTCGGCGAGTACCGCCGGGCTGAACAGCTTGCGGATGCTGCGGGTCGGGCCCGCGGCACCCATCCGCTCGGCCAGGCGCTCGCGGAGGCCGCTGCGGTCCCAGGTGTCGAGATCGTTGGCGGCACAGAGGAACTCGTCGCGCGCCGCGACGAACAGGTGTCCGGCGCGGGCGATCAGCTCGTCCTCGCCGCGTACCGTCAGCACCTCGCTCACGTCCGTGAGTCTACGAGCCGGGCGACGCGCCGGGCGGGTGGGAGTTCCCGGGTGGCGAGGGGTCGGGTAGCATTCCCGAGTATCCCTACAGATTTGATGGGAAATTAGGAGCACGCGTGGCGCGACCGGTGGTGGTGATCGGCGACGGTGCCAGCGGGGTGCTGGTCACGCTGGCGCTCGCCCGCCGCGGGGTCGGCCCCGTCCTGCTCGTCGGCGACGGGCCGTTCCCCGGCGCGGGCTGCGCATACCGGACGGCCGAGCCGTACCACCTGCTCAACGCGCGGGCCGGCACCATGAGCGCGGATCCGGACCGCCCGGACGACCTGGTGTCGTGGTGCCGCGCGACGGGCCGGCCGGTCGATCCGGACGGCTTCCTGGCGCGCCGGCGGTACGGCGGATACCTGGCCGACCGGCTCGACCGCGCGGGACACGCGGAGCGCATCGCCGGGCGGGTCGTGGGGCTGCGTGCGGACGCCGGGCGGGTCGACGTGACCACGGCGGACGGGCGGCGGATCGCCGGACGCGCGGCGGTACTCGCCGTCGGGCACGGCGCGTCGCGCGTTCCCCCGATACCCGGGTTGGCCGAAAACCCTTGCTACGTGGACGATCCGTGGACCGACCGGGCGTTCGAGCGGATCGCGCGGCACCGGTCGGTGCTGCTGCTCGGCACCGGCCTCACCGCGGTCGACGTGGCGCTGGCGGTGCACCGGCGGCGCCCCGACGCGCACCTCGTCGCGGTGAGCCGGCACGGTCTGCTGCCCGCCGCGCACCTGACCGACCCACCGGAACCGGTGCGGTTGAGCCCGATCCCGACGACCACGGCCGGCCTGCTCCGCACGGTACGCCGCGTCGTGGCGGCCGGGGCGGACTGGCGCGGCGTGGTCGACGGCCTGCGGTGCGACGCCGGCCCGGTCTGGGCCGGTCTGTCGGCCGCCCAGCGGGGCAGCTTCCGTGCGCACGTCGACCGCTGCTGGCAGGTGCACCGGCACCGGATGGCGCCACCGGTCGCCACCGCCGTCGCCGCGCTGCGGGCGTCGGGCACCCTGACCGTACGCCGGGGCGGGCTGGCCCGCGTCGAGCCGGCGCCCGGCGGTCTCGCCGCCACGCTGGCCGACGGTACGAACGTCCACTGTGGAGTGTTGGTGAACTGTACCGGGCCGGGCAGGTGGGCCACGGGTACCGATCCGCTCGCGGAGTCGGTCCGTGGCACCGGCCTCGCCCGGCTCGACGACTCGGCGACGGGGCTGCGCTGCGACGCCGCCGGCCGACTGGCCGGCGGCGAGCCGGTGTACGCGCTCGGGCCGCCGCGGCTCGGTGACCTGTGGGAGACGACCGCGATCCCCGAGATCCGCGCGCAGGCCGGCGCGATCGCGGACGCCCTCGCGGCGCTGCCCGTCCGCCGCCCCGCCGCCTGACACCACGCCGCACCGCGATCCGTTCGCGGCCGGTGGCGACCGCACCGACCACACAAGGAGACTTCCCTTGCGCACCACCACATCCGCCGGCCCCGCGGCCGGCCCCACCGACGTCGCCGGGGTCGTGGACCCCGCCGAGCTCGCGCGCCGGTACGCGGCGCTGCGCCACGCACCCGTCTTCGACGCCGGCCGCCGCTGGTACCGCCGGTTGCACGCGGACACCGGGCACGAGGCGTGGCTGCTGACCTGGCTGCCGGGGCAGGGTACCGACCTGCACGACCACGGCGGCGCGTCCGGCGCGTTCACCGTCCTCGCAGGGACGGTGGCCGAGGACGTCGTCGCGCCCTCCGGACTGTCCACACTGGACTGGCAGGAGGGCGCGATGCGGCAGTTCGGGCCGCACCACGTGCACCGGGTCCACAACCGGGGCGACTCCCCCGCCGTCACGCTGCACGTGTACGCGCCCGGCCTGACCGCGATGTCGCAGTACGCCTACGCGGACGGCGAGCTGCGGCTGCTGCGTACCGACCGGGCGGGGGTCGACTGGTGACCGCCACCATCGACCGGGTCCTGGACCTGGCGCGGCGCCGGCTGGACCGCCTCACCCCGGCTCGGGCGTACGAGTTGGTGCGGGGTGGCGCCGTGCTGGTCGACATCCGGCCGGCCGGGCAGCGCGCCGAGGAGGGCATCGTGCCGGGCGCGCTGCTGGTCGAGCGGAACGTGCTGGAGTGGCGCTTCGACCCGACCTCGGCGCACCGGCTCGCAGAGGCGACCGACCACGACGTCCGGGTGATCGTGCTCTGCTCCGAGGGGTACACGTCGTCGCTGGCGGCGGCGAGCCTGCAGGATCTGGGGCTGCGCAACGCGACCGACGTCGTGGGTGGCTTCCGGGCCTGGCAGGACGCCGGGCTGCCCTGGCGCGCGTGACCCGGCGTGGCGTGCCCGGCGGCGGGCACGCCACGCCTCAGCGGTCGTACACCGCGCGGGCGGTCTCGTGGGCAACGAGGCGGGTGAGCCGGTCGGCGTCGGGCAGCCCGTCGAGTACGGTCGCCAGCGCGTCGCGGAACAGCAGCGCGGCCAGGTGGTGGTGCTCCGGCAGGGCGTACCCGTCGGACGAGTACAGCAGCTTGGTGAACGGCGCCAGCTCGCTCGCCTCCGCCAGCACCACCGCGGTACGGCCGGCGACCACGTGCCCGGCGAGCCCGACGTCGACGAACACCGGGTCGAACACCTGCGCGAGGTAGCCGGCCTGCCGGTGGTACGGGTAGGTGTGCAGCAGCATCAGCGGGACGCCTGCGGAGGCCAGCGCGCGCAGCAGATCGGTCAGCAGCAACGGATCCGCGCGCGCCAGGTCCTCGTCGGCGTCGCCGTACCCGGTGTGGAACTGCACCGGCAGACCCGTCCCGACCGCCACCCGCACCAGGTACGCGGACAGCACCGGGTCGGCGATCCGCCCGCCGCCGCGCAGGCACGCCGCCGCGGCGCGCGTCACCTCGGCGGGTCCGAGGGCACCGCCGGGCAGCGCCAGCCCGCAGCGGTACGCGGCGATCGACTTCCAGGCCACGACGTCGCCCGCCTCGGCGGCGATCCGGTCGGTGACCGCCGCGGCGAAGCCCGCCGCGGTGGACCCCGCCAGCACCGACTCCGCGATCGTCTCCAGCCGCCCGATCCGGTACGCCGGCGCGCCCGCCGCGGCGCCCAGCTCGGCCGGGGACGTCAGCGGCTCCGGGGCGTACCCGGTGTCGACGCACAGGCCGGACAGCCCGGCCGCGCCGAGGAACCGCCGGGTCACCTCCGGGTACCCGAGGCTCGCCCGCCGCGCCAGGTAGTCGCCGGCCGGTGCGTCGGGCGGCAGGTCGAGCACCGGCGCGCACCACCGGCGTACGGCGAGGCCGACCCGGGTGTCGAACCGGCTGCCGCCCCACCGTCCGGGCGCCCCGCCCTCGGTCAGCAGCGCCTCGAATCCCGGCCGGTCCAGGTCGCGCAGCAGGACGCCGTGGCAGTGATGGTCGAACAGCGGCAGCGGGTTCCCTTGTGCCATAAGGTGAACGCTACCGGCAGACGGGGGGCGGTCGTGCAGGAAGGCGAGCGGGCGGCACGGGCGGCGACGGCACGACAGCGGGCGGCGGCGCTCGCCGGGCAGGGCGTCGACGTGGTCGCGCTGACGTGGGTCGACACCAGCGGCCTGACCCGCCTCAAGGCGGTACCGGTGGACCGGCTGGAGCACGCCGCGGCGTGGGGCGTCGGCGCCTCACCGGTGTTCGACACGTTCCTCGTCGACGACTCCACCGTTCGCGGCGAGTACACCGGCGGCCCCGTCGGCGATCTGCGGCTGCACCCCGACCTCGCCCGGTTGACCGTGCTCGCCGCGACACCCGGCTGGGCCTGGGCACCCGCCGACCGGTACGACCTGGACGGCGCGCCGCATCCCGGCGACGCCCGCGACGCGCTGCGCCGCCAGGTCGCGCTGCTCGCCGCGGACGGGTACCGGGTGCGGGCCGCGTTCGAGGTCGAGTGGTGCGTCTCGCGCGGCGACGGGGACGACTTCGTGCCGGCGACGACCGGCCCGGCGTACGGGACGGGCCGGCTGGTCGAGCTGGCCGACCACCTGCGCGACGTGGTACGCGCGCTGCGGGCCGAGGGCGTCGCCGTCGAGCAGATCCACCCGGAGTACGCCGCCGGCCAGTGCGAGGTGTCCGTCGCGGCCGAGTCACCCGTCGGCGCCGCCGACACCGCGGTCCTGGTACGCGAGACGGTCCGCGCGGTCGCGGCGCGCGCCGGCCTGCGCGTCACGTACGCGCCGAAGGTGCTCGCCGACGGCGTCGGCAACGGCGGCCACGTGCACCTGAGCCTGTGGCGCGGGGAGACCGACCTGTTCGCCGGCGGCCACCGCCGGTACGAGATGACCGGCGAGGGCGAGGCGTTCGCGGCGGGGATCCTGGACCACCTGCCGGCGCTGCTCGCGCTCGGCGCCCCGTCGGTCGCGAGCTACCTGCGGCTCGTACCGTCGCACTGGGCCGGCGCGTACCGGTGCTGGGGGCTGGAGAACCGGGAGGCCGCGCTGCGGTTGGTCACCGGCGCGGCCGGTGAACGCCACCGCGCCGCGAACCTTGAGGTCAAGTGCTTCGACCAGGCCGCCAACCCGTACCTGGCGCTCGCCGGGCTGCTGGCCGCCGGCCGGGCCGGTGTGGCGGCCGGCGCGACGCTGCCCGAGCCGGTCGACGTGGACCCGGCGGGCCTGCCGACCGAGACCGTCGAACCGCTGCCCGCCGACCTGTCCGCCGCGATCGCCGCGTTCGACGCCGATCCCGTACCGTCGGCCGCGCTCGGCGCGACCCTCGCCGACGCCGTGCGCGCGGTGCGCCGCGGCGAGGTCGCCCTGTTCGCCGGCGCCACCCCGGCCGAGGTCGTCGCCCGTACCCGCTGGCGCTACTAGTTTCCTTGTACCGCAGCGGTTCTCGCGCGGTCAGCCGGCGGCGAGGGTCGCCGTCGACCACGCGCGCCGTACCGGGGCCGGCTGGCGGTTCGACCGCCTCGACGTCACCCCGGTCGCGCTGACCGCCCGCTCGACCGCGCCCGCTGACGATCAGTCCGCGGCCTTGATCACCGGCGCGTCCCGGGAGATCTCCCGGAACCCGAGGCCGTAGTAGAGCGCGCGCGCCTTGGGATGCCCGGGCGCACCCAGGCAGACGACCGTCGCGTGGGTGGCACCGGCCGCCCGCGCCCGGTGCATCCCGTGCAGCATCAACGCCCGCGCCAGCCCGAGCCGCCGGTAGTCCGGGTGCGTGCCGACCGGCTCGAACTCGACGGTCCTGTTCGCCTCGTCGAACCACATGATCGCCGAGGCCGCCATCGTGCCGTCCGGCGCCGCCACCAGGACGTGCAGGTCACCGCGGTACGCCGCCGTAGCCCGCACGTCCTGGTAGCCCTGCACCGTGTACCCCGACGGACTCCAGGCGTCCAGGTGCGCCCGCACCGCCGCCTCCGGCCCGGCCTCGTCGGCGGTCACGAACCGGAACCCCGCCGGCAGCACCGGCCGCTCCACGTCCGCGAGATCCCGCTCGTTGAGCTGGGTCCATCCCCCGGTGTCGCCGAGCTCCGCGACGTCGGACTCGTACCCGTGGGCCGCCCACCGCGCCAACGCGAACTCCTCGGCGTCCGTCGGGCACGCCGTGCGTTCGAGCCCGGCCGCCTCGCCGTCGTACCAGTCGATCAGCTCGTCGACCAGCTGCGTGTGATCGGGGTGAACCTGGTAGCTGAGCGAGGAGCCGGTGACGTCCCGGACCGAGCCGTCGTTGCGCCGCACCTGGTACGGCAGGAAGGCCCAGCCCCACGCCACCAGCTCGTCGCCGGAGTACCACAGCCGGCGCCGCCACGTCGCACCGTACGGCGTGCACCCCTTGCCCCATACCCAGGCCAGCTCCCCGTACGAGGCGCCGGCGCTGACCTGGTCGGGCCGGATCGCGGTGACGCGCTGGGCCAGTCCCTGCATGAGCGGAATGTCCGCCGCGGTCAACAGTTCCGAGTCCGTCATGCTGCGCACTGTGCCAGGACCCGGCGCGGCCGTCGAACGGCTTTCTAGTACTTCGTCACCGCGGCGAGGCTCGTCGGCGTGAACGCCCACGGCGGACGCGACGGCCGTACGTCGAGGATGGTGGTGACCCTGGCCGGTATGCCGTCGAGCACGGCCAGCGGACCGAACTCGCTGCGCTGTCGTACGCAGGCGCCGGCGCGGACCAGGCTGCCCGGGCCGATCCGGGCCCCGTCGCAGACGATCGCGCCGGACTCGACGACCGTGTGCGCGCCGATCCGGCCACCGTGCACGAGCGCGCCCGGCCCGATCACCACGTCGTCCTCGACGACCAGCTCCTCGCCGGCAAGCAGGTGCAGCACCGCGTTCTCCAGGACCTGCACGTTGCGGCCGAGCCGGACCGGGCCGCCGTCCGCGGCGATCTTCACGCCGGCGGCGAGCACGCTGTTCGGCCCGATCACGACGTCGCCGGTCACCTCGGCCGAGTCGAACAGCACGGCGGTCTCGTGCACCACCGGCCGCCGCCCGTCGTACGCGTAGAGCTGTCTCATCGTCGCCCCCGACACAGGACGCGCCGCGAGGCGCTGGTAGTGGTGCTCGGTCAGGCCGGCCGGGTGGGCGCGCGACATCCGCCGGTCGTGCTCGGTGGCCGAGCGGACCGTGTGCGGCGGCCGGCCGGCCACGACCGTACCGGCGGGCACGACCATGCCCGGCGGGATCAGGGTGCCCTCGGCAACGATGCAGCCGTCGCCGAGCCACGAACCGGGCAGCAGGATCGCGCCGGTACCAATCTCGCAGAGGTGGCCGACGTGCGCGCCGGTCACCGTCACGCGGTGGCCGACGACCGTGCACTGACCGATGCGTACGGGATGGCGGGCGTCGCCCCAGACGGTCGTGTTCTCCCGTACGGCGGTGTGGTTGCCGATCGAGACCGCGCGGTCGTGCGAACGCACCACGACGCCCGGACCGAGCGACGCTCCGGTGCCGAGCCACACCTCACCGAGGACCACCGCCGACCCGGCGACGGTCGCCACGTGCTCCGCCGTCCCCCGCATCCGCTTGCCTCCCCCGCTGGCGACGCTAGTCGCTGGCAACCGTTGGCGTGACGCGGATCCGTGATTCGGCCGCAGACGACGGGCGCCGCGTGGGCCGGGGTCGGGCGCGCGTTCCGCACACCGGGGCAGGACCGCGCCGTCACGGCCTGTCTCGTCAGGGTGCTGAGTTCAGCCGGTCGAGCAGCGCGGTCAGCTTCGACAGCAGCGGTACGCAGAGCTCCCGTTCGGCCTCGGTCATGTCCCGCCACACCCCGTCCAGCAGGTCCAGGAACAGCTCCCGCGCCGCCGCGAGCGTGGTACGCCCGGCGTCGGTCAGCCGCAGCACCGAGCCGCGCCCGTCGGTCGGGTCGGTGCCGCGCTCGACCAGGCCGCGTTCCACCAGGGCCCGGACCGTACGGGTGGCGGTGGGCTGGGCGATCCCGATGTCGGCGGCGACCGCCACCACGCCTTTCTCCCCGACCCGTTCGACCGCCTGCAGCGCGATCAGCTGCGCCGCGGACAGGTCGGTGAGCTGACGCTGCACCCGACCCCGGGTACGCCGGGCCGCCTGCATCAGGCCGGTCAACGCCATGGCGAACTCGGGCACCGAGCCGCCGTCCCCCCGCGTCGTCGTCACGTCCTCGATCATCCTGCATGCCGCGACCTGCAGCACTTGCGACCGGCCGGGCAAGTCCATAGCCTGCTATCTACATTGCACGCCGACGCCGTACGAAACACGGCCGAAACGGGTGATCGACATGACCGTGGACAGCGGCCGGCGTCCCGACGCCGGCGCCCGGACCGGGGGCGCCCCGCGGCGGACCATGGTCGGCGTGGACGGCAGCGCGGCCGGACGCGCCGCGCTGCTCGCCGCGCGGGCCGAGGCGAGCGCGGACGGACTCACCGTCGTCGCCGTGCACGTACGACGCGGGCTGAGTCCGGTCGAGGCGCTCGGCGCGACGTTCGCTGGCGCGGCCGGCGGATGCTGGCTGGACTGCCGCGACGATGGCGAGCTGACCGCCTGGCTGGACTGCGTCCAGATCCTGGAGGAGGCCGGGCTGCCCTGGCAGTTCCTGGTACGCGAGGGCGAGCCGGCGCGCGCCCTGCGCGCGGTGGCCGAGGAGTGCCCGGTGCGGTCGATCCATCTCGCCGCCCGGCCGCGCCCGTGGTGGGCACGTGGCTTCCACCACTGCCCGGCGCGGGCGCTGGAACGGCAGGCCCACTGCCCGGTCCACGTGGTGACCTACTCGACCGGATGATTTCCCGCCGTCCGGGCCTCCGGGCGGGCGCCTCTCAGCTACGGCGGGTATCTTCCCCCGGAGCTGGTGCCGCGGCCGCGACGATTCCCGCCGGGATGTACGGTTTCGCGTGCGGTGCCCGGCGCATGCGCGCGGTGTCCCGCGGGTACGTGGCAGGAGACTCGGCAGGTGTGAGGAGGTACCGGTGGGTCATCACCGGCCGGCGGAGAAGGGGCGGCGTAGCCGCGCCCCGTGGTGGGCGAGGCTGTCGCTGGTGTTCGGCGTCGTCTTCGTGGTCCTGAGCGGCGGCAGCCTCGCCGCGGGGTCCATCGTCCTCGACAAGGTCGACAACGCGATCCCGCAGACCAGCCTGATCGGCGGTGACTCCCGCAAGAAGGCCGGCTCCGAGGTGAAGGGCCCGCTGGACGTGCTGCTCGCCGGCAGCGACCTGCGCGACTCGTGGAAGTCCAGCGGCGAGAAGCCGCGGACCGACTCGATCATGTGGCTGCACATCCCCGCCGGGCTCAACCAGGCGTACCTGCTGTCGCTGCCGCGTGACCTGCGGGTCGACATCCCCGCCGACACGAACAGCGGGTACCAGGGCGGCCAGGACCGGCTGAACGCGTCGTTCCCGTCCGGGATGAAGGACGTCAACGACGTGAACGGCGGCATGGCGCTGCTGAGCCGTACCGTCGCGAAGCTGACCGGCGCCGAGTGGAACATGGCGGGCCTGGTCAACTGGGACGGCTTCAAGGGCATCACGACGGCGCTCGGCGGCGTCACGATGTGCCTCGACCAGGGCTTCACCTCGCACCAGCCCGGCTTCACCAACGGCCCGCCGCTGACGTTCCAGAAGGGCTGCCACCACTACGACGCCGACATGGCCCTCAAGCTGGTACGCCAGCGCGACGACGTGCCCGGCGGCGACTACGGCCGGCAGAAGCTCCAGCAGCAGTACGTCAAGCAGATCCTCAAGCAGGCCACCAGCAAGGGCGTGGTGGGCAACCCGTCGAAGCTGACCGCGATCCTCAACTCCGTGGGCAAGGCGGTCCGGCTGGACCGCGGCGGGTACAGCATCGCCGACCTGGCGCTGGCGCTGCGGCACATCACCGCGGACAAGATCGTCACCTTGCAGGTGCCGCACATGGCGATCGGCGAGGGCGACGCGTACCAGGGCGAGGGCTTGCAGCAGCCGCTCGGGGACCAGCTCTTCAAGGCGATGCGTACCGACACGGTCGACGACCTGCTGCTGTCGCACCCCGAGCTGGCGTCCAAGGTCCCGGACGGCAGCGGTCAGTAACCGGCCGCAACGCCCTCTAGTCTCGCGCGTATGACGACGATCAGCCGGCGCGCGGTCAACCGGGCGCTGCTCGCCCGGCAGTTCCTGATCCAACGCGCCGAGGTGCCGGTGGAGTCGGCGGTCCGGCACCTGGTCGGGTTGCAGGCGCAGGCGCCGGCACCGCCGTACGTGGGGCTGTGGACGCGGCTCGCCGGATTCGCCGCCGAGGACCTGTCGGCGGCGATGGCCGACCGGCGGATCGTCCGGATCGTGGCGATGCGCGGCACGATCCACACCCTGACCGCCGACGACTGCCTCGACCTGCGTGCCCGGATCCGGCCGGTGCTGGAGCGCGGGCTGTCCGGCCAGTTCCGCGGCCGGTACGCCGATCTCGACCGCGAGGAGGTCGCCGCCGCCGGGCGCGCCCTCGTCGAGCGGGAGCCGCGGACGTACGCGGAGATCGGCGCGGCGCTCGCCGAACGCTGGCCCGACATCGATCCGGCGCTGTTCGGCCACGTCGCCCGGACGTACCTGCCGCTGGTGCAGGTGACGCCGCGCGGGCTGTGGGGCCGCGGCGGGAAGGCCGCACACACCACCGCAGAGCACTGGCTGGGCACCGCGGTCGGCACCGACGACGCGCCGGATCCGTTGGTACTGCGGTATCTCGGCGCGTTCGGACCGGCCAGCGTGGCCGACGTGCAGACGTGGTCGGGGCTGACCCGGCTGCGCGAGGTCGTGGACCGGCTGCGCCCGCGGCTCGTCACGTTCACCGGCGAGGACGGCACCGAGCTGTACGACCTGCCCGACGCGCCGCGCCCCGACCCCGACACGACGGTTCCCGTACGTTTCCTGCCGCAGTGGGACAACCTGCTGCTCTCGCACGCCGACCGCAGCCGGGTCGTACCCGAGGAGTACCGGAAACTGCTGTTCGCAAGCCTCAACGGCACGGTGCCCGGCACGGTGCTCGTGGACGGCCTCGTGCGGGGGACGTGGGCGCACCGCGCGACGCGTACCGAGTCGGTGCTGGCCGTGACGCCGTACCGGGCGCTGTCGGTGCGGGACACCGCGTCGGTCACCGCCGAGGGTCGGCGCCTCGCCGCCTTCCTCTCCCCCGACCTGCCGCCCGACGTACGCATCGAGGCCGCCGACTGACGCGGTGGCGTGGCGCTCCGGTGGTACCGGCGCGGCGAGGAGGGCGGATGGATGACGTCACCCCGAAACCTCCCGCCCGTAGGACAATCCGAGCCGGGAGCCGGTTCCGGCGGCGGGTGGCGACGCGCGCTGGCTGACCTACCCGGTGCGGCGGCGGGTGCTGGTGGTCGCGCGGACGTTGACCGCGACCAACCGGCTGCTCGACGTGCTGCCCGCGGTCCAGGGTGATCCGCGCGTCCAGGTCGTCTTCACGCTCGACGAGGGCTCCGCGTACGCCGAGGGCGCGCGCCGGACGCTCGACGCGCTGCGCGTGCCGTACGTGCCGTGGGAGGTGACGGTGCGGCGGCGCCGGACCTGCCGGGCGCGCACCATCTCGCGGTCGACGAGGCGGACACCAGCCCGCACCGGTTCGTCAGCTCCGCCGTCGTGTACCGCGACGGCGGCGCCGTCGACGACGACTGGGCCGAGGGCAGGCTGGCGTGCCGCGTGTCGGCGACGGTCACGCCCGACGGCCGGTGCGTGCTGCGGCACCGCCGCGGCCCGACACTGGTCGCGCGTTGGCTCGGATCGGCTGCCACGGCACCGGATCCGGCGCTGCTCGCATCCGCCCAGCGCCGCCGTCGCGACAACCTGGTTGGTGTACCAACGGGCCGCCGAGGACAGCAGCACCGAAGCAGCCATGCGTGCCCCCGAACCGGACCGGACGGAACGAAACGACACCGCACCCTCCCGGGTCGCCCCGGGCGAAACGCGCCCGGGTCAGCGGCGGTGCACGGCCAGCCTCGGCGGGGTGGCGGTCGGGGCGACCTTGCGTACGAAGGACTCGCGGGCGGCGGTGAAGCCGGACCGGTCGTCGAAGATGTCCCGCGCCATCTCGGCCAGTTCGAGCGTCTCGTGGTAGTCGAGCGGGCGCGGCGCCGGCTTGCGCGCGGCGACGATGTCGTGCCACGTGCCGGGCTCGGCGTACTGGTCGGCGAGGTCGCTCAGCCAGGCGTCGAACGCGACCGGGTCGCCCGGCCCGGTCAGGTCGACCAGGCCGAGGCGCGCGGCGGTCGCGGCGCCCACCGGCAGGCAGTCGGACAGCAGCCGCTCAGCCGTGTCGATGCCGACCCGTCGCGGCAGCGCGTAGCTGTGCAGCTCCGAGCCGTACAGGCCGATGTCGTAGTACGGGTTGAGCACGATGCCCGCGCGGGCCGCGACCACGTCGGCGCCGAGGCCGAGCATCACGCCGCCGGCGCCCGCGTTACCGGTGAACGCGGCGATCGTGACCTGGTCCTCGGCCGCCTCGATCAGCTCCCGGCACACCAGGTTGATCGCCTTGATGTTCTCCCACGCGTACGCCGCGGGATCCGGCGCGGCCGAGATCTCGTTGAGGTGCACGCCGTTGCAGAACACGTCCGGCCCGCCGCGCAGCACGAGTACCCGGGTGTCCTGGCGGGCCGCGCGGTGCAGCTCGCGGCGCAGCCGCCGGCACTGGTCGACGCCCGCCGCCCCGTTGTAGAAGCGGAACGTCAGCTCACCCACCGGTCCGCGCCGACGGTAGCTGATCTCGGCCGGCCCGTCCGTACGCACCGGCACCCGGTCCAGCCTGTCCCGCAGCACCGTAGCGGCCGGCAGCTTGACGCCGCCGCGCTGCCGCAGGTGCCCCAGCCACACCGCACCGTCGCCGGCTGCGACCAGCACGTACCCGTCCTGGCGGCCGATGATCTCGCCGGGGCGGCCGGTGCCGGTGCCGGGATGCGCGTCGAAGGCACTGACCGGTACGCCGGCCAATTCCGTGCGTACGCCGGGGAAGCCGTCCGCGGCGCGGATCGTACGGATGATGTCGGCGGCGGCGGCGGACCAGTCGAACGCCCGCTCGGCCTGCTTCATTAGCGGGCGCAGCCGCGCGTCGGGGATCGGCCGGGGCGCGTCGGCGAGCGGCGTTGGAACGAAGTCCGGGTCGGCGGCGCGCTCCACGACCTCCAGCGCGCACTCGATCGCGGCGTCCGCGACCGGCCCGGTGTACAGGGCGGACTTGCGCGGCGGATCGGCCGGCAGGTCGAACTCGCGGTGCGCCCAGATCGGACCGGCGTCCATCTCCTCGACCGCGGACAGCGCGGTGACGCCCCAGCGCGGCGCGCCCTCGGCGATCGCGTAGTCCAAAGAGGACGGTCCGCGGTCGCCGACCGGGCCCGGATGGATGATCACGGTGCGCCACTTGGTCCACACCTCGGCCGGCACCCGTTCCTTCAGGTACGGGCACAGGATCAGGTCCGGCTGGGCCTGGTAGACGCCGTCGGCGATGGTTCGCTCATCGAGGGCGAACTCCACCGCGACCTCGTGACCTCGTTCCCGTAGTTCGTCCCACAGGCGTTGGGTCAGGCCGTTGAACGCGGAAACGAGCAAGAGCAGGCGCACGAAGCGTGACGCTAGCGAGGTTCGATCGACACATGCAAATCAAGTAACGAAGACCACGTGAAGATCTGGTTTCCAGTAACCGTACGCACTCGCGGGATGTACCGAAAGCCCACAATGGGCCGAGTCTGGCGCATCGTCTACAGTCCTGCCACACTTCCTCGGTAACACAGCGTCCCGCAGGTCCGAGTACCCCTGTGGAGACCGTGGGAGCTGCGGTAGGCGTCCGGTGGGGGACGCGGAACCGATCTGCGAAAGGCGGCTGTCGCCGTGCCCATGCATCATTTCAGTTACGGAGCGCTCACGCCGGTGTTGGCGTACGCGGCGTCGTACGTCGGCTGTCTGCTCGGCCTGATGTGCGCCGCGCGGGCGCGGGTCCTGACCGGCCCCGGACGCCGGGGCTGGCTCACCGTCGCCGCGGTCTCACTCGGCGGTACCGGCATCTGGGTCATGCACTTCATCGCGATGCTCGGCTTCTCCATCAACAACACGGTCATCCGGTACAACATGCTGCTGACCGTGGTGAGCGCGCTGGTCGCGATCGTCGCCGTCGGTGCCGGGCTCGCCATCGTCGGCAACGATCCCCGCAAGCTGCACCGGATCGCGCTGGCCGGCCTGCTCGCCGGCATCGGCATCGCCGCCATGCACTACCTCGGCATCGCCGCGATGGTGATGCCGGCGAGCATGAGCTTCGAGCCGATCCTGTTCACGCTGTCGGTGCTGATCGCGGTCGTCGCGTCGGCCGTCGCGCTGTGGTTCACGCTCGTCATCCGGGGCCGCGCCGCCACGCTGGCCGCCGCGGCGGTCATGGGCGTCGCCGTGTGCGGCATGCACTACACCGGCATGGCCGCGCTGCGCCTGACCCCCGACACGCACACGGACGTGTCCGGCGGCACGTCGTTCAACAACCTGCTGCCGCCGGTGCTGCTGGTCGTCAGCATCGTCACGGTGGTACTGCTGATCTTCGTGGCGTTCTCGGCGTCGCCGGCCGAGCTGGTCGAGGACGCGGCGTTCGCCGACCGGCTGCAGCGCAGCGTCGAGGAGCGCGAGCGGCTGACCGTGGAGCACACCGGCCCGCGCCCGCAGGCCGAGGCGGTACTGCCGCCGCCGGCCGCCGCCCCCGGCCCGCCGTCGCCGACGCACGGCCCCCAACCGCCCATCTCGCGGCGTCTGACCCGCAACCCGACGTTCGGCTCCCGCCGCCGCTGAGGGGTGGGGCCAGGCCCACCCCGATACGGGGGCGGGGCGCACTGTCCAGGCGGCGTACCGCTGGGCGAGACTGGTGCGCATGGCGACGATGCGGACGACGCTACGTGAGCGTACCGACCCGCTCGGGCACTGCGTGGCGCTGTTCGCGCTGACGGTGGCCGAGCTGGCGGTGGCCGTGCTGCCGCTGTCCGCGGTCGTCGTACCGGCCCGGTGGCCGGTGATCCTGCTGCACGGGGGGACGACCGGCGCGATCCTCTGGCTGTGGTTCGTGCCGGCGGTGCTGCTGACCGCGGTGCTCGGCCGGCGACTGCTGGTGACACACCGCCGGCTCGTGTCCGCCTGGTGCGGCGTGCCGATCGCGCCGCCGTACCGGCCGCGGCCGACGGTCGAGCGCACCGAGCACGGCTGGTACTGGAACGGCCACGACTACCACAAGTACCACTGGTTCTCCCGACTGAACGGGTGGCTGCGCTGGCGCGGACAGGACCCGGCGAGCTGGCGCGACCTGACCTGGCAGGTCGTCGGGGTGCCGCTCGGCGGCGTACCCGTGGCCCTGCCGGTCCTCGTCCCCGCGTACGGCGCGCTCGGCCTGGCCCGGCTCGCCGGCGTCACCGCCCTCGACCCGCTGTTCGGCTCGTCGTACCTGGTGGCCGGGGCGGCGGTGGTGGTGGGCGCCGCGGCCGCCTTCGGGTTCGTCGCGGTGCTGGCGACACCGCGGGCGATGCTGCGGGTACACGGGCTCGCAGCGCGCTGGCTGCTCGCGCCGACCGGCACGGCCCGGCTGCGGCAGCGTGTCGAGACGCTGACCCGGACCCGCGCCGACGCCACCGACGCGCAGGCAGCGGAGCTGCGCCGGATCGAACGCGACCTGCACGACGGCGCGCAGGCCAGGCTCGTCGCCGTCGGCCTCACCCTCGGCGCGATCGAGCGGCTGCTCGACACCGACCCGGCCGCGGCACGCGAACTGCTCGCGAAGACCCGGGAGACGTCCGCGCAGGCGCTCGACGAGCTGCGCGACCTGGTACGCGGGATCCACCCGCCGGTGCTGTCCGAGCGCGGGCTCGCCGACGCGCTGCGCGCGCTGGCGCTGGACAGCCCGCTGCCGGTCGAGGCGCGGGTGACGCTGTCGGGCCGGCTGTCCGCGCCGATCGAGTCCGCCGCGTACTTCGCGGTCGCCGAGCTCCTGACCAACGTCGCCAAGCACGCCGCGGCGACCCGCGCCACCGTCACCGCCGGGTACGCCGGGGGCGTGCTGCGGGTGACCGTCGAGGACGACGGGCGGGGCGGCGCCGAGGAGTCCGCCGGTACCGGGCTGCGCGGGATCCGACGACGGTTGGGTACGTTCGACGGGACGCTCGCGCTGCACAGTCCGCCGGGCGGACCCACCCGGGCGACCCTGGAGATCCCGTGCGCGTTGTCCTCGCCGAAGACCTCTACCTCCTCCGGGAGGGACTGACCCACCTGCTGCGCGCGCACGGCTTCGACGTGATCGCCGCCGTGGACGACGGCACGGACCTGGCGGCGGCGCTCGCCACCGAGGACCCGCCGGACGTCGCCGTCGTCGACGTGCGGCTGCCGCCGACGTTCACCGACGAGGGTCTCCAGGCCGCGCTCACCGCCCGCCGCAACCGGCCCGGCCTGCCCGTGCTGGTGCTCTCCGCGCACGTCGAGCAGCTGTACGCGCGGGAGCTGCTGGCCGACGGTGCGGGTGGCGTGGGATACCTGTTGAAGGACCGGGTGTTCAACTCCGAGCAGTTCGTCGACGCGGTACGCCGGGTCGCCGCCGGCGGTACCGCGATGGACCCGGACGTGATCGCGAAGCTGCTCACCCACCAGCCGCTGACCCGGCTCACCGCGCGGGAACGGGAGGTGCTGGGGCTGATGGCGGAGGGCCGGTCGAACGCGGCGATCGCGGCGGGGCTGCACCTGAGCGAGGGCGCGGTCAGCAAGTACACGACGAACATCTTCACGAAGCTGGACCTGGCCCCGTCCGACGACGACAACCGCCGGGTGCTCGCGGTTCTCGCGTACCTGAACGGGACCAGGCCCTGACACTCCACAGTGGGCGGTGGCTCAGCCGCCGTACGCGAGGAACGCCTTCGTGAAGTCGAGCGGGTTCTGGCTCACGCCGCTGCACGTCGAGGACGCGTCCGGATGCACGTCACCGGCGACCGATCCGCAGGACTGGTCCCGGTTCACCGACCAGAACGCCAGCCGCGCCACATGCACCGAACCGGCCCACGACACCAGCGAACGCGCGTTGTCGAGGCTGAACGTCGAGTTGTCGTCGTTGGTGCCGATCATCGGCGTGACCCCGATGTTCGCGTACGAGTAGCTGCCGTCGACGCCCTGGATCTGGTCCAGGGTGGCCTTGGCGGCCTCGATCGCGGCCTGCCCCATGTCCTGGTTGCCCTGGTAGTAGTCCATCGTCATGATGTTGACGACGTCGAGCTTGAGCCCGGCCGAGTGCGCCGCGGCGACCAGGTTGACGCCGTCGCCGGTGAGGCCGTTCGGCAGGACCGGCAGGGTGACCGAGACGGTGAGCCCGGAGTTGTTGTCCTTCACCGTCTTCAGCGCCTGCATGTTGCGCTGGATCGAGGCGGTGTCGGCGATCGCGGCGCCCTCGATGTCGAAGTCGAGCGCGGACACGTGGTACGCGTCGATCAGCTTCTGGTAGCCGGCGACGATCGCGCCCTGGTCGGTGCAGGTCCAGGCGAGCGGCAGGCCGGCAGCGCCACCGGAGGAGATGATCGGCTCGGCGCCCTCGGACCGCGCCTTGTCGATCTCGCCGTCGACGTTCGGGTCGTTGCCGACGGGCAGCGTGTCGCCCCAGATCTGGTTGCAGCCGGACCCGATCACGAACGCCGCCGTGTACGCCTTCAGCCCCGCGCCGGTCGCCTGGTCGAGCAGCCCGACCTGCGAGTTCGACATGTCGACGTACGGCGCCACGGCCGCCGGCGCGGCGGCGAGACCGGGTTCACCGGTGCCGAGTACGACCGCGCCCGCGGCGCCGATCGTCAGTGCCAACGCGGTCCACCACCGTCTTCTGAGCATGGAGCCTCCCCTTCGTACGGTCTCGGGCGCCGGACCACGAGAGGGTACGCATCCGGCAACCCGCGTCAACGCGGCAAAACACCGCATTTCAAATGTTAGGTTTGTTTACCGTACGGCCGGGGCGGCGTCAACACCCGTCCTCCGTCCACAGTGGACGCGACGACACTGTCCACAGTGGACAGATCAGCACGGCACGACATCCGGAAAGGCGCTCGGCGCAACGGTTTCCGCCGTCCACGCACATCCCCCGCAACGAACCGCACCGCGCCGCCCGGTGGCACGAAACGAGGAGAATCAGCCCGCCGCCCGCCGTCTACGGTCGAGCCACCGACCCGAGGAGGACACCATGACCGAGTACGACTTCGATGGCGACGGCATCGACGGCACCACCGTCGTCGACACCGACGCGACCCGTTCCCCGGCGTACCGGGCGTCGACCCGTTCGCCCGCTGACCCGCCGGTCCCCGGTCTCCCGCGACGGAGACCGCGGGGCCCGCCGTACGTCAGGGGGTGTCGAACAGCGCGCTGACCGACTCGCCGTTGTGGATCCGGCGCATCGCCTCGGCCAGCGCCGGCGCGATCGACAGCACCCGCAGCTTGTCGGTACGCAACTCGTGCGGCACCGGAACCGTGTTCGTACACACGATCTCCGCCACGTCGGGCTGGCCGGCCAGCCGGTCCAGCGCACCCGCGGCGAACAGGCCGTGCGTACAGGCGACGCGGACCGAGCGGACCGACAGCTCCCGCAGCCGGTCCAGCAGCTCCAGGATCGTGCTACCGCGGGCGATCTCGTCGTCCAGCACGATCACGTCCCGGCCGGACACGTCGCCGATCACCGACGTGATCTCCACCCGGTCGTCCGAGAACCGCTGCTTCGCCCCCGCCGCCACGCCAACACCCAACAACCGGGCGAACGCCGACGCCGGCTTCGCGTTGCCCAGGTCCGGCGACACGACCACCGTGTTGCTCAGGTCGTACTTGCGGAAGTGCTCCGCCAGCTCGCGCAGCGCGTGCAGGTGATCCACCGGTACCCCGAAGAAGCCGTGCACCTGCGGCGAGTGCAGCGTCATCGTCAGCACCCGGTCCACCCCGGCCGTCACCAGCAGGTCCGCGACCAGCCGGGCGCCGATCGAGATCCGCGGTGCGTCCTTCTTGTCCGACCGGGCGTACGCGTAGTGCGGCATCACGACCGTGGTCCGCGCCGCCGAAGCGCCCCGCGCCGCGTCCGCCATCAGCAGCAGCTCGACCAGGTTCTCCTGCACCGGCGGGACGAGCGGCTGCACCAGGTACACGTCGCGCTCGCGGCAGTTCGCCTGCAACTGCACCTCGAGGCAGTCGTTGGCGAAGCGGGTCACCCGCGCGGGATGCAGTGGTACCTCAAGATGCTGGCAGATCTCCGTAGCCAGCTCGGGATGGGCGGACCCTGAGAACACGGCGATCTCGTGCACGGCCTGGGGCTCCTGTGGTCGTCCGACGGCACGCACACCGTACCGGTCCGCGGACGGTGCCCGGCCATCGGCCGATACGGCCCCGGCCGTCCCGTTCACCGCCGTCGCCGGGCGACCGCGGCGCTCAGTGGGTGGCGGCCCGGTGCGTGGTCACGACACCGAAGGCGACCAGGGCGGCGACGAGCACGGCGATCACCACCACCGCCACGGGTACGCCCAGCGGGCCCGCCACGGCCGCCGTCGCCAGGATCAGCACCGCCGCCACCACCAGCGGCGCCAGCGGCACCGAACCCGGCCGCAGCCGGTGCTGCAACAAGCCGTTGACCACCAGGTACGCCACGACCGGTACGGCGATCGCCGCGGCCGTCGCCGCCGGCGGGATCTCGCTGCCCTCCGCCGCCAGCGACAGGCCGGCACCCACCGCGGCCACCGCAGCGAAGATCACCCAGTGCGCGTACCCCCACAGCAGGTTCGTGACCATGCTGATCCGCAGCGCGGCCGTCGCCTCGTGCTTGAAGTACAGCCACCACAGGCCGAACAGCAGGACCAGGCCGCCGGCCGCCGTCAGCAGCAGGTCGCCCGACAGCCCGCGGTCGGTGACGGCCGACTGCACCGCCAGCGACGCGGCCGACACACACTCGCCGAGCACGATCAGCGTGAACAACCCGTACCGCTCGTTGATGTGCCCCGGGTGCCAGCTCGTCATGCGGCCGCGGCCCTCCGCCCACGCCGGCACCGCCAGCTCCGCGACGACCAGCACCGCGAACCCGACGTACGCGGCGGGCGCCGGCAGCAACAGCCGCAGCACCCAGCCGACCTGCACGGCCGCCACCCCGAGCGCGTACCGCACGGTGGCGGCACGCCGCAGCGGGTCCTGGCGCGCGGCGCGCAGCCACTGCACGACCAGCGCCGCCCGCATCACCACGTACCCGGCGGTGATCACCGTGAAGTCGTAGTGCTCGAACGCCCGCGGCACCCCCGCCGCCAACACCAGCCCGCCCGCGATCTGCACCAGCGTCATCAGCCGGTAGAACACGTCGTCCGTGTCGTACGCCGAGGCGAACCACGTGAAGTTCATCCACGCCCACCAGATCGCGAAGAACACCATCGCGTACCCGAGGATCGCCACCGAACGCCCCGCCGCCAGGCCGTGGTGCAACTGCCCCGCCGCCTGCGCCACCGCCACCACGAAACACAGGTCGAACAGCAGCTCCAGCGGGGTCGACGCGCGGTGCTCCTCCCCCGGGTCACGACCCGCCATCCGCCGTACCCACACCCCCACGCCAGTCACGCCCCGAGATGCTGCCACAGTCCCGGCCACACCGCCCCGACCTGCGCCGCCGTCCGCGCGCCGGATAGGTCGCGCGGGCCACACCGGGATCCACCGCACGCCGTGTGCACGGGACACACGGTCGATGCGCACCGCCCAACTCCCGTGGTACGACCAGGGCATGGCCACCTACCTCGGCGTCGACCTCGCCTGGGCGGACGGGGCGGGCCGGGTCAACGAGACCGGCGTCGCCGCGCTCGACGCGGCGGGCACCGTGCTCGCCGCCGGCTGGACGCGCGGCGTCGCGGAGACGGTCGACTGGATCGAGCGTCACGCGAGGGACGAGGACACGGTGCTCTTCGTCGACGCGCCGCTGCTCGTGGACAACCCGCGCGGCCAACGGCTCTGCGAACGCCAGGTCGGCCAACGCTACGGCCGGTGGTACGTGTCGGCGAACAGCACGAACCAGGCCACCCCGCGCCTCGCCGGGGTACGGCTGCTGGGCGCCCTGGCCACGACCGGCTGGGTGTACGACGACGGCCGTGTCGACGTCGACGGGGCGGCGCGGCGGGTGTCCGAGTGCTACCCGTACACGACGCTCGTCGGGGCCGCCGAACTCGGCTACGAACAGCGCCGCCCGGCGTACAAGCGGCGGCCCAGGCGGGCGGCGCCCGGCTGGCGCGTGACCCGGGCCGAGGTATGCGACGACCTGATCGTGCGGCTCGGCGGCCTTCGGGACGCCGATCCGCCGTTGGTCCTCGACAGCCACCCGACCACCGCTGACCTCGCGCGGGCGCCGTCGCCGACGGCCACCGTGGCGTACAAGCATCGGGAGGACCTCATCGACGCGGTGCTGTGCGCCTGGACGGCCGCGCTCTGGCACCGCCACGGCCCCGACCGCTGCCAGGTGCTGGGTCCCACACTGGCCGAGTCGGCCGGCGCGGCGGCGACCATCATCGCGCCGGCCCGCGCCGAACAGGGGCGGCCGGTCAGAGGGCGTGGGTGAGCAGCTCGGCAAGGTGGATGACGCGGGTACGGGTGCCGCGGAGGCCGGCCGCCATCTGGCGGTAGCAGCCGGGGTTGACGACGACGAGGAAGTCGAGGTCGAGCTCGGCGATCGCGGCGAGTTTCGGGGCGAGGACCCGGCGGGAGTCGTCCGGGCGTAGCACCGAGTACGAGCCGGCGGCGCCGCAGCAGGCACCGGCGTCGGGTACCTCGACGTAGTCGCCGATACGGCCGAGCACGTCGCGCGGTTCGCGCCAGACGCCGAGCGCGTTGCGCAGGTGGCACGAGTCCTGGAGGCCGAGGCGTACCCGGCGCGCGCCGGGACGGTCCGCGGGGACGATGCGGCCCGCCGCGTCGACGTGGACCGGCGTCAGGTCGGCCGGGTCGGGGCCGTGCCCGGCGGCGAGCCAGGCGGAGAACTCCTGCACCCGGTCGGCGCCGAGCTCGGCGGCGAGGTGCGCGGCGCAACCGCCGGAGGTGGTGACGATCGTGCCGGGCAGCTGCCGGCCGAGCCGGCGCGCCATCCGCCTGCCCTGGGCCGACTCCCCGTTGTGGGCGTGCAGCGCGCCGCAGCAGCCCTGGGTGTGCGGCGCGACGAGCGTCGGGTCCGCGCGGCGCGCCGCGCGGGACACCTTCGGGTACAGCACCCGCTCGACGCAGCCGAGCATCAGCTGTGCCCCGCCGCCCGGTACGCGGGCCTCGCGACGTGGCGCGGCGGCGGCACGGCGGACGATGCCGGCGAGGGTGATGCCGAGCATGCCGAGCCGGGACATCATCAGCATCAGCAGCTTCGCGAGTACCGGGCGGTCGCGGCCCTGCCAGACGGTGTCGCGCCACTCCTCCAGCAGGTCGCCGTACTGGACGCCCGCCGGGCAGACCGGCTCGCAGGCCCGGCAGCCCAGGCAGAACTGCGACTGTCCCAGCACGGTCGGGTCGGTGACGTCGAGCCGGCCCTCCTGCACGGCCCGCATCAGCGTGATCCTGCCCCGCGGCGAGGACGCCTCCTCCCCCGTCAGCCGGTACGTCGGGCACGACGGCAGGCAGAACCCGCACGACATGCACCGGCTCAACAGGTCCGGGTCGAACACGTTCCCCCCGTGCATGTCGGACGCGGTACTCACGCCGCCTCCGCGGAGGCGAGTGCGTCGGCGGTACTCATGTGCCCAGCTTTCCGGGGTTGAGGATTCCGGCGGGGTCGAACGCGGCCTTGATCCGGCTCAACAGAGCCATCTGGTCCGCGCCGAGCCGGCGTTCCAGGTACGGCAGCTTCGCGGCGCCGACGCCGTGCTCGCCGGTGATCGTGCCGCCGAGGTCGATCGCGGCGCCGAAGATCTCAGCGAACGCCTCGTGCGAGCGCCCGACGGCATCCGTGTCGGTGGCGTCGAGTACGCAGGTGGGGTGCAGGTTGCCGTCGCCGGCGTGGCCGAACGTGCCGATGGTGAGGCGGTGCCGGGCGGCGATGTCGGTGATCCGGTCGGCCATCTCGGCGAGCCGGGGCCGCGGCACGGTCGCGTCCTCCAGGATCGTCAGGGAGCCGAGACGGGACAGCGCGGGCAGCGAGCAGCGGCGCGCGGCGAGCAGTTCCTCGGACGCGGCGACGTCGGCGGCCAGCGTGACGCCGCTGGCTCCGTGCTCGGTGCAGACGTCGCCGATGCGGGCGAGGCTGGAGTCGACGACCGCCGGGTCGCCGTCGTCGCCGAACAGCAGCAGCGCGCCGGCTTCGGTGTCGAGCCCGAGGTGCGCGTAGTCCTCGACCGCCGCGACACACGTACGGTCGAGGAACTCGCAGGTGGCGGGCGTGATCCCGGCGCCGATGACGGCGTCGACGGCGCGCCCGGCCGCCGCCAGGTCGGCGAAGTACGCGACGCCGGTGCGGGTCGCCGCGGGCGCGGGTACCAGGGCGACGGTGACCTCGGTGATCACGCCGAGGGTGCCTTCGGAGCCGGTGAGCAGCCGGGTCAGGTCGTAGCCGGCGACGTCCTTCCAGAGCCGGCCGCCGGTGCGGATCACCTCGCCGGTCGCCAGCACGACTTCGAGGCCGAGCACGTAGTTGCGGGTGACGCCGTACTTGAGGCCGCGCAGCCCGCCCGCGCAGGTGGCGACGTTGCCGCCGACGGTGGAGACGACCTTGGAGCCGGGGTCCGGGACGTAGAGGAGGCCCTGCGCGGCGGCGGCGGTGGCGAGCGCCTGCGTCGACACGCCGGGCTGGACCCGGGCCAGCAGTTCGGGGCCGGAGACCTCCAGGATCTCGTCGAGCCGGGTGAGCACCAGCACGATCCCGCCGGCCAGCGGTACGGTCGCGGCGCACAGGTTCGACCCGGCGCCGCGCGGTACGACGGGCACTTTCAGCTCGGTCGCGAGCCGCAGCACGTCGGCGACCTCGGCGGTGCCGCCGGGGAAGACCACCACGTCGGGCCGGTGGTGGAACAGCGGCGTGGCGTCCCGCGCGTACACCTCCAGCTCGCCGGCGGCGGTGCGGACGTGTGCGGCACCGACGATCGCCGTCAGCCGTTCGACCAGGGTGTCCACGCAACTCACCTGCATCCCATGACGGTACGACGGCGAAAAACTTCAGCAGCGGTGGGCCTGCCGGAGATGCCAACCACTGGAAACCCGGTACCGTCCCGGCCTCGTCACGGTCACCGCCACCCATCCGTCCGGATCCCGGGCGAAACAGGCATCCGGCCCGGACAGCGTCAGCCAGTGGCTCCACCGCACCCGGATCCGGACCTGGCCGCCCGACGTCGTGTCGAACGTGACGCCGGTCGGCCCCGAGTCGACCAGCACGCCCACGCCCGACACGAGCTGCTGCGCCCCGACCACCCCGTAGAGCTGCCAGTCCGCGTTCGACCAGACCAGCCGCAGGTAGGGCAGGCCGGCCGCGATCAGCGACGCCTCCTCCCGGCCGTACTTGTCGAGCTTCTCCTGGCGCGGCACCGCCACGTACGACACGGCGTTGCGGTAGAGCCAGCTCAGGTACGTGTCCGGGGCGAGGCCCTCGGTGTAGAACAGCGGGTTGCGCTCGACGTCGACCTGCCGCTCCCAGCCGCGGGCCAGCGGCACCGCCTCCGCCACGTACGTCGACTCCCAGTGGTCGTACAGCGGGACGACCTCGATCCGGCCGACCGGCTTCAGCGTGTCCAGCTCGGCGATCAGCGGCTGGTAGAACACCGACTGCGCCGGGCGGCTGCCGGCGCTGCCCAGGTCGCTCGCCACCAACGGCGGCTGCCACAGGGTCAGCGCCACGATCGCGCCGACCAGCCAGCCGCGCCGCAGCGTCGCCACCGCGGCCACCAGTGGCGCGCAGAACAGCATCGGCAGCCGCGTCACGTTCGACCCGAGCGGGCTCGGCACGAAGTACGCCACCAGGACCAGCAGCACCAGCAGCACCGCACCGGCCCGCAGCGCCCGGTACCGCCGCGGGATCAGGAAGAACGTCGCCACGCCGACCGCGACGAACACCTTCATCGAGTCGCCGTTGAACGGCTGCACCCCGCCGTCGGCGAACATCAGGCTCGGCACCAGCCCCACCAGCGCGCCCAGGCACAGCACCAGGCCCTCGGCCCAGGCGCCGGTCACGTGCCGCCGCCACCACGCCACCGGCCCGGTACGCCGCGGCCCGTCCGCCGCCCCGCCCGTCGCCCGGGTCGGCACCGCGCGCGGCACCCGGTGTACGCAGGCGAGCAGGACGGCTCCGCCGGCCAGCCCGCAGAACAGGCCGGACACCGGGCTGCCCGCCACCGACAGCGCGGCGAGCAGGAACCCGAGCACCAGCCGTACCGGGCGCGGCACCCGGGGCGGCAGGGACACCGCGACCAGCGCGAACATCGCGATCGCCAGACCCAGCGCGAACGTCGTCCGCCCGCTCACCAGGTTGAACACGCCGACCAGCGCCGCGAGGACGCCGCCCACCGCCGGCCGGCGTACCCGGTGGCGGGCCAGCAGCCAGGCGAACGCCGCCGACGTCAGCACGCACGACACCACGCCGACCCCGCGCGCGCCGATCAGCCCGTTCAGCGGACCGGCGAGCAGGCTGTAGCCGAACGGGTAGACCCCGGCGTACCAGCGGAAGTCGATCGTGTGCCAGCCGTACACCTCGAAGAAGTGGCCGCGGGCCACCTGCGCGGCCAGGTCCGTGCCCGCCAGCGGCAGGAACAGGAACGCCACGCACAGCGTCAGCGACACCGCCGTCGTCAGGATCGTCGGCACCCGGTACCGCTCCGGGAACCAGTGGTCCACCACGTCGACCCAGTCTCGCCGTACCTTCGGGATCAGTGCCGTCGGCGTCGGATCGACGTACGCCCGGCTCCGGCGCGGCGGATCCGGCGGCCCCACCGCGTCCGGCCCGCGCGAGCGTTCCCGCCGATCCGCCACCGCATCGGCCGCGCGCGTCGACGCCGACCGTCGCCGCGCCCTTCGGGGCTCGTCCGCCGCGTCGTCGCCCGCCGCGTCGATCGCCTGCGTGGAGCCCAGCTCGGCACCCGCATCCCGCGGCGCCGCGTCGTCGGGCACCGCGTCGATCGGTTGCGTCGACCCGAGGTCGGCTGCCGGGTCCCGCGGTGCGGGGTCCGGCTCGTCGTCCGGCACGGCGTCGGTCGGCTGCGTCGAGCCCAGGTCGTCGTCCGGTGGGCGACGGCCGGCCGGCACCGACGCGTCGCGGGCCTCGCCCCTACCCATGATCACACCGGCTCAACGACCGGGCGCCCGCCCTGGTCAGCCATCGGTACCCCGCCGACGTCACGGGACCTCGGCCTCCATCCGGGCGGCCACCACGTGCCGCGCGCGCCGGGCGGTACGCAGGTACTCGTCGAGGAACGCGCCGGGATCGTCGCCGTCGTCGAACCGGAGGGCGCGGACCACGCCGGCGAGCTCGACGCCGTGCCGCGGCAGCTGGTCCGAGGGGCGGCCGCGAACCAGCATCATCGCGTTGCGTACCGCGCCGGCGAGGCGCCACGCGGCGGCCAGCTCGGCGGCGTCGTCCGCGGACAGCAGCCCGGCGCCGACCGCGGCGTCGAGCGCGCCGAGGGTGCTCGTGGTACGCAGCTCCGGCACGCCGCCCGCGTGCCGCAGTTGCAGGAGCTGCACCGTCCACTCGACGTCGGCGAGCCCGCCCCGCCCCAGCTTCGTGTGGGTGGCCGGGTCGGCGCCGCGCGGCAACCGTTCCGCGTCGACGCGCGCCTTGATCCGCAGGATCTCCCGTACCTGCGCGGTGTCCAGGCCGCGCGCCGGATACCGCACCGGGTCGGCGACGGCGAGGAACTCCTCGCCCAGGTCGGCGTCGCCGGCCACGAACCTGGCGCGCAGCAGCGCCTGCGCCTCCCACACCCGCGACCAGCGGGCGTAGTACCCCCGGTACGCGGCGAGGCTGCGGACCAGCGGGCCCTGCCGGCCCTCCGGGCGCAGGCCGGCGTCGATCGGCAGCGGCGGGTCCGGCGCGGGCGCCGACAGCAACGCCCGCAGCTGCTCGGCCACGGTGTGCGCGCGGGCCTGCGCGTCGTCGCCGTCCGAACAGACGAACAGCACGTCGGCGTCCGACCCGTAGCTCATCTCGGCGCCGCCGAGCCGCCCCATCCCGATCACCGCCAACCGCAGCCCGGCCGGTACGCCGGCGGCGACGCGCGCCACCCGCAGCGCGGCGGCCAGCACCGCGTCGGTGACGTCCGACAGGGCCCGGCCGACGGCGACCACGTCGAGCCGGCCGAGCAGGTCGGCGCAGGCGATCCGGAACAGCTCCCGGCGGCGGAGCGCGCGCAGCGCGGCGACCGCGTCGGCGGGTCGCTCGTGCCGGCGTACCGCGGCGGACATGGCCTCGGTCAGCGCCGCCGGCGCGCGCGGCACCAGCTCGGCGTCGTCGGCGAGCAGCCGGAGCGCCTCCGGGTCGCGCGCCAGCAGGTCCGTCACGTACCGGCTGGTGCCGAGCAGGCGGGCCAGGCGGATCGCAACGGGACCCGAGTCGCGCAGCAGCCGCAGGTACCACGGGGTGCGGCCGAGCTTCTCCGACACCCTCCGGTACGCGAGCAGGCCGTGGTCCGGCTCCGGCGCGTCGGCGAACACGGGCAGCAGCGCCGGCAGCAGCGTCCGCTGGATCGCCGCGGTACGCGACACGCCGCCGGTCAGCGCGCCGATGTGGCGCAGCGCGCCGGCCGGGTCCTCGAACCCCAGCGCCTCCAGCCGGGACTCGGCGGCGCCGCTGGTCAGCCGCAGCGCCTCGGTCGGTACCTTCGCCACCGCCTCCAGCAGCGGCCGGTACAGCAACTTCTCGTGCAGCCGGCGGACGTGGTGCGCCAGCCGCGACCAGTCGCGCAGGAACGCCTGCACCGTCGTCCGGTCGCCCTCCGCCCGGTACCCGAGCGCGTGCGCCAGCCAGCGCAGCCCGGACTCGTCGTCCGGGATCCGGTGCGTACGCCGCAGCCGCTGCAACTGGAGCCGGTGCTCGATCGTCCGCAGGAACCGGTACGAGGCGGCCAGCTCCTCGCCGTCCGTCCGCCCCACGTACCCGCCGGCGGTCAGCGCCGCGAGCGCCGCCAGCGTGTTCGCGTCCCGCAGCTCCGGATCCGACCTGCCGTGCACGAGCTGGAGCAACTGCACCGCGAACTCGATGTCGCGCAGCCCGCCCCGGCCCAGCTTGATCTCCCGCTCGACGTCCGCCGCGGACAGTTGGTCCTCGACGCGGCGGCGCATCGCCCGCACCTCGGCCACCGTCCTCGGCCGCTGCGCCGACTCGGACTCCTGCCACACCAGCGGCCGTACGCCGGCCAACCACTCCTCTGCCAGCGCCGCGTCGCCGGCCGCCGGCCGCGCCTTCAGCAGCGCCTGGAACTCCCAGCCCTTCGCCCACCGCGTGTAGTACGCCCGGTAGCTCGCGACCGTACGCACCAGCGGGCCGTCCCTGCCCTCCGGCCGCAGCCCGGCGTCCACCTGCCACGCCACCTGGCGGCACACGTCGATCAGCCGTACCGCCACGGCCGTGGCATCGCGCAGCGCCTCGTCCGGGTCGCCGTCACCGGCCGGCTCCGCCACGAACAGCACGTCCACGTCGCTGACGTAGTTCAGCTCCCGGCCGCCGCACTTGCCCATCGCGATCACCGCCAGCCGCGGCGCCGGCTCCGCGCCGCGTTCCGCCTCGGCGATGCGCAGCGCCGCGGCCAGGGTCGCGTCCGCCAGGCCGGTCAGCTCCGCCATCACCTCGTCGACGGTCCGCGTACCGGTCAGGTCCGCCGCCGCGATCCGCAACAGCGCCCCCCGGTACGCCCGGCGCAGCGCCGTGACCGCTGCCGCGCCCCCGTCCGGCTCCGCCGGGGTCAGCTCCGACCGCAGCGCGTCGGCCCCCCGGTACGTGTCCGGGTCCGCGTCCGAGGCCAGCACCGACCAGTCCGCGGGGCACACCACCAGGTGGTCGCCGAGCGCCTCGGACGCGCCGAGCACCGCGAACAGCCGCGCCGCCATCCCGCCGTCCGCGCGCAACACCCCGGGTACCTCCGGGGCGACCGCCACCAGCCGGTGCAGCTGGCGCAGCGCCAGGTCCGGGTCGGCGGTGCGGGCGAGCGTGCGTACCAGCGCGACGGCGCCGTCGTCGACCGGCTCGCCCCGCCGCGGATCCCACCAGCCCAGCCCGTCGTCCGCGGGGCCGAGCAGCTCCGCCGCCCCCTCCGCGTCCGCGAAGCCGTACCTGGTCAGCCGTCCGTACCCGCGGCGCCCCGGCTCCGGCCGTCCGGACGACTCGGCGGGCGCCGTGCTCCCCGGCGCGCGGCCGTCCCGTGAGGTGCGCTCGCCCGGTACGTCGCGTCCGCCCTCGGCGATCACCGCGTCACCCGGCTCCGGCCGCTGCCCCCGGTCTGCGCTCATGCCCACCCCCGTCGTGTCCGTCCGCCGTGTCCGCCGCACCGCCAGGGGTCACGAACCGAGCAGGGGCAACTCGGTCCGGGCCGACGTACGACCGGCGACCAGGTCGGCGAAGCGGTGCGCGAACGGGCGCCACGTCTCGGCCACGTCGGGCAGGGCGGCGGCACAGCGGGCGGCCAGCTCGGCCGGGTCGGCACCGACCGCCGCCACGTCCGGCGAACCGGCGATCCAGCCTGCCAGCATGTCCGCGTCGCACTCGATGTGGAACTGGATTGCCCACGCCCGGTCCCCGTACCGGAAGGCCTGGTTCGGGTAGCTGGGCGAGGCGGCGAGCAGCACCGCACCCTCGGGCAGCTCGACGATCTCGTCGTGGTGGAACTGGATCACGTCCGGCATCAGCGGAACGTCGGCGAACAGCACGTCGCCGTTCGCCGCGTCCCGCTTCGCCACCAGCCTCGGCCCCAGCTCCGGACCGGCCGCCGCCGGCGCGACGTACCCGCCGAACGCGTTCGCCATGAGCTGCGCGCCGAGGCACACCGCCAGCGTCGGCACCTTCTGCCGCACCGCGGTCCGGAACAGGTCCTCCTCCGCCCCGTACCAGGAGGCGTCGGGCAGGCCGCCGCCGAGCACGACGAGCCCCGCGTACCCGGAGAGGTCGCCGGCGGGCAGGGCGTCCCCGGCGTGCGGCCGGACCACGTCCAGCGTCAGGCCGGCCTCGGTCAACCAGTCGCCGAGCAGCCGGGCATCGTCGGTCGGGTCGTTCTCCACCACGAGCGTGCGTACAGTCGTCACGCCTCCGAGGCTATCGGCCCCCAGCCGCGGCCGGTCAGGGCCGCGGCTGGAAACCGACACACGTCACGATGCCGACAGCCGCCGCACCACCTGCTCGGGGATGTCCAGCGCCGGCAGGTCGCGGCGGGCCGGCACCGGCTCGGTGCCGAGCCGGGCGTGCCGGATCCGGTCGAGCCGGAACGCCCGCACGCCGTGCCGCAGCCGGCACCACGCCAGCAGCAGCCAGTGGTCCCGGCCACCCACGAAGCCGATCGGCTCGACCGTCCGGTGGCTGAGCCGGCCGCGGCGGTCGGCGTAGTCGATGTCGAGGACGCGCTCGGTGGTCAACGCCTCCTGCAACACCACCGGCACGGCCGGGAACTGGCCGGCGGTGTCGACGTCGATCCCGGCGTGCGCGGCGACCGCCTCCGCGGCGGCGCCGGTCACCCCCGGATATCGGACGCGAAGCTTGTCCAGCACGGCATCCGCGGCGCGCTGGAACGGCGTGCCGGCCAACCGGGACAGGCCGACCGCGAGCGCGACCGCCTCCTCCGGCGTGACCGACATCGGCGGCAGGTCGTGCGCGGTCGCGTCGACCGCGTAGCCACCCTCCGGACCCGGCACCGCGTAGACCGGGACACCTGACGTGGCGAGCGCGGCGGTGTCGCGCTCGATGGTGCGTACGCTCACCGCGAAGTGCTCGGCGAGCCAGCGCGTGGTGCGCGGCGACGGTGCCGCGGCCCGAAGTTCGTCGACGAGGGCGTGGAGTCGTTCGGTCCGGTTCATACCCCGGACACTACGGCCGGGGTACGACATTTTCGCTGCCCTGCGAACCCCGTCCGCGCCGTCCCGTTTCCCCTGGTCACGATGCCTTTCGCGGGGTCACTCGGTGGGCCGCGCGGGCGACGGTCACTCGGGCTGCATCGCGACCGCGAAACTGACGTTGCCGGACTGGTCCACCTCGGCGTCCAGGGCCTTGTCGTCCAGGTACGCGGCGGCGTTCGACTCCAGGAACAGCCGCGCGCCGCCCGCGTCCAGCACCTGGTCGCCGGCCTCCGGCGCCTGCGTCACCGCGAGGCTCAGCGCGTGCGCGTCCTCGGGTACCGCGTCGGCGGTGTCCGACGGTGCCGCGTCGGTCGCGATGCGCAGCCCGGACACCTCCGGGTCGCCGGTCTGCTCGGTCAGGGTGCGGATGACGGTCACCGCGTTCTCGGTCAGGGCGAGCACTCGACTCTCCTCACATGGGTACGGCCAACCCACCCACCCTCACCCCATCCGCGCCGGCCGGCAACCGGAACGGCCCGACCCGCGCGGGTCAGCCGCGGAAATCCCCTTGCCCCGCAAGGAGATCCGCGTCAGGCGGCGGTCGAGTTGCGGCGCGCCACCGCGTACCGGACGACGGCGTGCAGAACCTCGCGGGCCGGCCGTGGCCGGTCGGATTCGGTCAACAGCACCGGAACCTCCGGCCCCACCGCCAGCGCGTCGCGTACCTGGGTCAGCTCGAACCGGTCCGCGTTCGCGACCGCGACCATGTGCGGCATGCCGCGCGCCGCCGCGTAGTCGAGCGCGGCGAAACTGTCCCGCAGCCGCGACGCGTCCGCCAACACCAGCGCCGCCACCGCACCACGCGCCAGCGAGTCCCACATGAACCAGTACCGGTGCTGCGTCGGCATCCCGTACAGGTGCACCGACACCCGGTCCGTCACCGCGCACTGCCCGTAGGGCACGACGTCAGCGCACCCGCCCACGTCCGACACCAGCCCGACGAACGACGCACCCGCGGCACGCCCACCCAACACCACAACCTTCAACGGGTACGCACAGCGACCAGTCTTCACCAGGCCCCCCGACCTCGCTCCGTCACACACCCTGCGTACAACGCGCGACCACGCATCCGGTGATGAACCACTCCCCCGACCCGGCACGACGGCCGGGCGGTACGGCGGCCGGGCGGTACGGCGGCCGGGCGGTACGGCGTGGCTCAGCGGCGTGGCCGGTCGCGTCGCGCGCGGCGGCGGAGGGCCAGCGGGAGGACGAGCAGGACGACCACGAGTGCCGCGACGGCGGCGATGATCCACGGCAGCGGCGAGCCGCCGGTGTTCGCGGCGGCCTCACTGTCCTGTGTGGACGGTGACGGCTCCGCCTTCGGTAGCAACGGATTCCGCTCCACCGTCGGTACGTCCGCCGTCAGAGCCCGCACCGGATCGACGATCCCGAAGCCGTACCGCTCGCTCCGCCCGGCGCCGTCCGGATCGTTCGCCGTACGGATCAGCCGGTTGATCACGTTGGCCGCGCTCATCCGCGGGTACCTGCTCCGCACCAGCGCCGCCACCCCCGCCACGATCGCCGCCGCATCACTCGTCCCATCCGCGAGGCGATAGCTGCCCTGTGCGTGGGCCTGCCGCGACCACGCCGAGACCATGTCCGTCGCGGGTGCGGATAGCACCGACTCGGGGCCGTACGACGATCCGGACCAGAACCTCATCGCGTTGTCCACGCCGTTGACCGCGACCACGCCGGGAACGTTGGCCGGGGTGATGACATCGGCGACCCCGTCGTCGGCGTTCCCCGACGCGGCGACGACCACGACGTCGTGCGCCATCGCGTACCTCAGCGCCGCGACCTCCTCGGGCAGCGCCTGCCCGCGGCCCCCTTGCGAGATGTTGATGACCTGGGCACCGTGGTCGACGGCGTACCTGATGCCGGTCACCGTGTCCGCCACGCTCGACGGGTCGGTCCGCACCGGCATGATGCGTACGGCCGGGGCGACCCCCACAGGGCGGCCGTTTCCGCCCGCCGCACCGATGTCGGTCGCCATCGCGGTCCCGTGACCATCCTTGTCGATCTCCGCGTTCGGATCACCGACCAACGTGCTGGTCCCACCGCTCACCCGCCCGGCCAGGTCTGGGTTTCCTGCGTCGACGCCACTGTCGATGACCGCGACCATGACGCCGCGACCGGTTGAGAGTCTCTGCGCCGCCGGAATCTTCAGCGCGTCGACCCACCACTGCTTCGCGCGGAGAGTGTCGGCACTCGCCGGGGCCGGAGCGAGCGTCGCGCCGAGCGACACCACGCCGAGCAGCACCGGAAACCACCACGCCCAGCGCCAGGAAGCCCTTCGAGCCGATCGCATCGTCATCGCCCTTGCCTACTCGATCAACCCGGTGTGGCTCGGCCGTTCCTTCGGCTGCCAGATGTCCTCATCATCCTCGATGAGCCAGGTCTGTCGCTCCTCACGGTCGCTCCGGTTGCCGCCGGCACCAGGCGGCATCATCCCGGTCGCGCCGTTCACAGCGCGGCTCGCGGCCACGGCGCCCTTCTGCCCCGGCAGGTACTCCCGCACGTCGCTGCGCGGACCGACCGGTTCACTCGCGGTCGGGCGGCCGGTCGGCGTGGGCGTGCCGCCGCCCCGGACACCGATGCCGGACGCCCCGATGCCAAACCCGCCGACGCCGCCGCTTCCCGCGGCACCACCGGAGCCGGTCGTCGGTCCGGCGGCGTATCCGGCGCCACTTCCCACCACGCCGTCCGCCGTGGCGGGTGGCACGCTCGTTCCCGTGCCGGCCAGCGAGGAGACGCCACCTGACTCCGGCACGGTCGCAGGACCGCGGCCCGAGCCAAAGTGCAGTTGGTATCGGCCCGGCGCAGCGGATCCGCCGGCGCCCAGGGACATCCCGCCGCCAAGACCTCCCGCGCCGCCACCAAGACCAGCGGCATCCGATCCGCCTCCGCCGTTGTCATGGTGCCGCTCCGGCGCCGTCTTGGTCTTGTCGACGCTCGTATTGCCGGACGGGGTGGGCATGTGGTGGGTTTCGTTGTCCCAGTCGGTACGGAGGTTGTCGAAGGCGGCGCTGGCGACCTGCTTGTTGTTGTCGTACCAGGTGCGGGCGACCTCCCGGCAGTACGCGGCGACGGCGGCGTCCTTGGCGCGGCGGTTGCCGGGGGTGGCCTGCTGCCGCCCGCGTACGTCGACGGTCCAGTCGTCGGTGGAGGTGCCGGAGCTGGCGCCGTGCTCGCCGAGGTTGGCCTCGGCGTCGGTGCCGGGGGTGTTGAACGACATGAGGTACCGGTAGGCCAGGTGCTCGAAGTCGGCGTACCGCTGGGGGTGGTCGCCGAAGTCGTCGTAGAGCCGGCCGCCGGTGCCGTCGTCCTCGCGGCCGCCGGGGAGCTGGCCGCCGAGGTTGGGGATGGGGATGGCCTTCTTGGCCTCGGACAGCGCGTTCGCCTGGGTGTCGAGGCGGTCGAGGACCGTCGAGTACTCCTGGCGGAGCTGGTCGATGCGGTCGACGATCTGTTTCGCCTTTCTGGCGAACTCGGTGGCGGCGGGCCCCTTCCACTGGGTGGTCATGTTGGCCTGGAGGTCGGCGGCCTGCCGGCGGACACCGACCAGCTCGTCGAAGAGTGCGGTCCACGGGCGTTTCATGGCGTGGATGTCGTCGACGCGGCCGGGCAGCGTGACCTGGCGTACGGCGGCCTCCCAGGTGCCGTCGCTCGCCATCACGCCTCCCCGTCGAGGCCGAGGGCGGCGTCGAGGCGGCGGCGTTCGGCGGCGGACAGCTGGTGGTGTGCGTCGTACCGGCCGAAGGAGCGGTGCGCGGCGTCCTCCGTCTCCAGATAGCTCTGTTGGCTCAACCGCAACGCTTTCGCGATGTCGTCGAAGTCGGCGGCGAGGGCCGCGAGGTCGTCGGCCATCGTCGCGCGCAGGTGGCCGTGCCGGCCGACGAGCCGGTCCGCCTCGTCGAACCGGCCGAACGGTGCGTGCGTGTGGCCGGCGCCGGCCTTCATCGCCGCCACCTCCAGCGCATCGGTGAAACCGGTGGTGACGCGGTCGCGGATGTCCTTGGCGACGAGCGCGGCGAGGTCGGCGGCCCGCGTGAAGATCGCGTCGTCACCGACCTCGTACCTGTCGCCCGACCGGTACGGCTCGACGCGCAGGTGCTGGTTCAGCGCGTCCGGCTTGGCTTCCGACATCCCGCCCCTCCCCGACGTACGCAGGCAACCGGAGACCGTATCGGATCGGCACCAACCCGCCGGGGCGGGTCAGGCGGCGGCGATCGCCCGGACGTACGCGACCTGGGCGTGCAGGCCGACCAGCACCTCGGGGCGGGCGACGGGCACCTGCACGGCGCAGCCGCGGGGGCCGCTGGTGACGGTCACCTGCGCGTACCCGGTGAGGCGGGTCTCCTTGGCCAGCAGGAAAAGCAGGAACAGCAGGCTCAGGAACGCGAAGCAGAAGAAGAACACCACGGTCAGCACGATCGCCAGCGTCACCGCCCAGGTCGGTGTGCGCTGCGTCGGGTACAGGTGCTCGTGCAGGTGCCAGGTGCTGCCGCGGACGGGGAACGAGCCGTTCGGCGTGTGCACGGTGGTCGCGGTGACGGCGATCGGGCCGATCCGCGCGAGCACCGGCTCCGCCCCGTACGGCGCGGTCGCGGGCACCAGCTCGCCGGCCGCCGGTACGGTCACCGGCGGCGCGCTGGTGAGGATCTCCGCCAGCTCCGGCAACGGCTCCGTCCGGTGCGTCCGGGCGGGCGGGTCCGCCGGGACCGACTGGGTCGGCTCGTCCGGCGGCGGCGTGGTCGGATCGCCCGGCAGCATGCCCCGACCGTATGCGGTGCCGCCAAACGGCCTACAGGACGTTCAGGTAGCGGCGGCGCTCGTAGGGCGTGACGCGGCTGGCGTACGCGTCCCACTCGGCGCGCTTGTTCTTGCAGAAGTAGTCGAACACGCCCTCGCCGAGCGTCTCGGCGACGAACTCCGACCGGGCAAGCACGTCCAGCGCCTCGGACAGGTCGTGCGGCAGCGGCTCGTACCCGAGGGCGCGGCGCTCGGCGTCGGTCAGCCCCCACACGTCGTCCTCGGCGCCCGGCGGCAGCTCGTACCCCTCCTCGATGCCCTTCATGCCGGCGGCGAGCAGCATCGCGTACGCCAGGTACGGGTTGCAGGCGGTGTCGAGGGAGCGCACCTCGACGCGCGCCGAGATCGGCTTGCCGTACGCGGGGACGCGGACCAGGGCGGACCGGTTGAGGTGGCCCCAGCACACGAACGCGGGCGCCTCGTTGGTGGTGTCCGCCAGCGGCGCCGGGAACAGCCGCTTGTACGAGTTGACCCACTGGTTCGTGATCGCCGTGTACTCCCGCGCGTGGTGCAGCAGTCCGGCGATGAACGACCGCGCCAGCTTGGACAGCTTCATCGGGTCGGTCGGGTCGTGGAAGGCGTTGCGTTCGCCCTCGAACAGGGACAGGTGGGTGTGCATGCCGCTGCCCGGCTGGTGGGTGAACGGCTTCGGCATGAACGTGGCGCGCACGCCCTGCGACACCGCCACCTCCTTCACCACGTGCCGGAACGTCATGATGTTGTCGGCGGTGGTCAGCGCGTCCGCGTACCGCAGGTCGATCTCCTGCTGGCCGGGGGCGACCTCGTGGTGGCTGAACTCGACGGAGATGCCGATGCGTTCGAGTGCGAGGACGGCCTGGCGGCGGAAGTCGCGCGCGGCGGCGTGCGTGGTGTTGTCGAAGTAGCCGCCGGAGTCGACGGGCGTCGGCTCCGAACCGTCCTCCGGCATGTCGGTGACGAGGAAGAACTCGATCTCCGGGTGCGTGTAGAAGGTGAAGCCCTTCTCGGCCGCCTTGGCGAGCGTCCGGCGCAGCACGTGCCGCGGGTCGGCCCAGGACGGCGCGCCGTCGGGCATCGCGATGTCGCAGAACATCCGGGCGCTCTCGCCCGACGCCCCGCCCTCGAACGGGAAGACCTGGAACGTCGCGGGGTCCGGTATGGCGACCATGTCCGACTCGTGTACCCGGGCGAAGCCCTCGATCGCGGACCCGTCGAAGCCGATGCCCTCCTCGAACGCGGCCTCCAGCTCCGCCGGCGCCACCGACACGCTCTTCAGCGTGCCGAGCACGTCGGTGAACCAGAGCCGGAGGAACCGGATGTCGCGCTCCTCCAGGGTACGTAGCACGAACTCCTGCTGACGGTCCATGCCCGCAGTCTGCCTCCTCCACCGCTCCGCCGGGTAACCGGCACGCCAACTTCCCCGTGTGCCACGCTGTGCCCACCGACGAAGGGGGTAGGCGACGATGCGGCTGCTGGTCATCGGTGGTGCCGGGTACGTCGGGCGGCTCGTGCTGCCCGTCCTCGCGGGCCGGCACGAGCTGCGGGTGCTCGACCTGCACGAGCCGGACACCGGCTGCGAGTACATGGCCGGCGACGCCACGAACCCGGCCGACCTGGCGCGGGCGACCGCCGGGGCCGAGGCGGTCGTCCACATGGCGATGGCGCCGACCACGGCGACCGGGCGGTGCGATCCGACGACCGCGTTCGACGTGCACGTCAGGTCCCCGTACCTGACGGTCCAGGCGGCGCGCGAGGCCCGGCACGTGGTGTTCGTGTCGAGCCTGTCCGTGCACGGCGGGCTGCGGCACCGGACGCTCGCCGCGAACGAGCCGGCCGACGCGACCGACACGTACGGGCTGACGAAGCGGCTCGGCGAGCAGGCCGCGGCCGCCGCCGCCCGCGAGACCGGTACGGCGCTGACCGTGCTGCGGCTGGCCTGGCCGACGCCGGACACCTCGTGGCCGGCGTGGCAGGTGGGGCTCGACGACGGGCCCGGGCCGGGCCGCACGTACACCGAGGTCGACCCGGACGACCCGCACCCGCCGGTACGCATGCGCGACGGCCGGCCCGTCGCCGCGCTCGCCGGTACCGACCTGGCGACGGCGCTGCTCGCCGCGCTGGACCGGCCGGACGGCATCCGTACCCTGCCGCTCACCGGCGACACGACCAACACCGTGATCGACATGACCGGCACCTGGCAGGCTCTCGACTGGACCCCGACCCACCGGCTCTGACCTGCGAAGATGCCGTGTCCGGGGGCGCGGTGCGCGAGGATGGGTGGATGGTGACGCTGCGCCTCGCCCTCGCCCAGGTGGACCCGACGGTCGGCGACCTCGCCGGAAACGCCGAGCTGGTACGCCGGACCGCCCGCCGCGCCGCCGACGCGGGCGCCGGGCTCGTCGCGTTCCCGGAGATGATGCTCACCGGGTACCCGGTGGAGGACCTGGTGTTCCGGGACGCGTTCGTGCGGGCCAGCCGGGCCGCGCTGGTCCGGCTCGCCGCCGACCTCGCCGCCGACGGCCTCGGCGACCTGCCGGTACTCGTCGGCTACCTCGACGCCGACGGCCCGCCCCGGATGAGCGCCGAGGCCGAGCCGGACCGCGGCCCGCGCAACGCGCTCGCGGCGCTGGCCGGCGGCACCGTCGCCGCCCGGTACTTCAAGCACCACCTGCCCAACTACGGCGTCTTCGACGAGGACCGGTACTTCGTCAGCGGCGACACCCTGACCCTGGTACGTGTCGGCGGCGTCGACGTGGCCCTCACGGTCTGCGAGGACCTGTGGCAGGCCGGCGGGCCGGTCGCCGCGGCGCGGGAGGCCGGCGCCGGGCTCGTCGTCACCGTCAACGGCTCCCCGTACGAGCTGGCCAAGGACGACACGCGACTGGACCTGTGCCGGCGGCGGGCGGCCGAGGCCGGCGCGACGCTGGCGTACGTGAACATGGTCGGCGGGCAGGACGAGCTGGTGTTCGACGGCGACTCGCTGGTCGTCGCCGCGGGCGGCGAGCTGATCGCCCGGGCGCCGCAGTTCGCCGAGGCGCTGGTGGTCGTCGACCTGGACCTGCCCGCGGCGGCGGACGGGCCGGCGCCGGACGAGGCGGCCGGGATGCGCGTCGAGCGGGTCGTGGTCTCCGCCGGGGCGGCCGCCCCGGCCGGGTCGCGGCGTACCGGGGAGCTGACCGAGCGGATCGCCGACGAGGCCGAGGTGTGGGCGGCACTCGTCACCGGCCTGCGCGACTACGTACGCAAGAACGGCTTCGACTCGGTCGTGCTCGGGCTGTCCGGCGGCATCGACTCGTCGGTCGTCGCCGCCGTCGCCTGCGACGCGCTCGGCCCGGACCGGGTGCACGGCGTGTCCATGCCCAGCGAGTACTCCTCGGCGCACTCCCGGTCGGACGCCGCGGACCTCGCGGCCCGCACCGGCCTGCGCTACCGCACCGAGCCGATCGCGCCGATGGTCGACTCGTACCTGGCGCAGCTGACGCTGTCCGGCATGGCCGTGGAGAACCTCCAGGCGCGGGTGCGTGGTGTGCTGCTGATGGCGCTGTCCAACCAGGAGGGCCACCTGGTCCTCACCACCGGCAACAAGAGCGAGCTGGCCGTCGGCTACTCCACGCTGTACGGCGACTCGGTCGGCGGGTTCAACCCGCTCAAGGACGTACCGAAGACGCTGGTGTTCCGGCTCGCCCGGTGGCGCAACGCGGACGCTGAGAAGAGCGGCCGCACGCCGCCCATCCCGGAGAACTCGATCACCAAACCGCCGAGCGCGGAGCTGCGCCCCGGGCAGCTCGACACCGACTCGTTGCCGGCGTACGACGAGCTCGACGCGATCCTCGCCGGGTACGTCGACGGCGACGCGAGCCGCGCCGACCTGGTCGCCGCCGGCCACGACCCGGACGTGACAGATCGGGTGATCCGGCTCGTCGACCTCGCCGAGTACAAGCGGCGGCAGTCCGCGCCCGGCCCCAAGATCAGTCCCAAGGCGTTCGGCCGGGACCGCCGCCTTCCCATCACCAACCGCTTCCGCGACGCCTGAGCGTCAGCGCTGCTCCAGCTCGTCCAGCGGCACGGTCCCGGTCGGCACGTAGACCCGACGGTCCGCGTCCAGCCGGAACACGGCCACGTGCACCACGCCGGCCTCGTCCCGGTCGGCGCGCCAGAACTCGCCGATCCCGAGCCGGGCGTACCGCGCGGGCTTGTCGATGCGGTCGCCATCCCGGCTGCGCGGCGACACGACCTCGACCGCCAGCTCGATCTCGCCGTCCACCGACCCGGCGGTATGTGACATTCCGCATCGGGTACTGCCGAGGCGGCGCATTCTGGTGTCAGGATCGGCCCGAGAGCACGCCAGCGTCGGCGGGTTGCCGTCGGCGTACCGGCGTCTCTCCACCCGGGGACCCGAACGGGCCTCGAGGGAAGGGAGAACTGACGATGTCCGACAAGTACGCCGACGGGACGGCCGAGGCCAGCCTGTACGGCGGGCCGAGCATCAAGCGGGTCCGCATCGCCCACCTGCGTGAGGCGAAGGAGCGGGGCGAGCGCTGGCCGATGCTCACCAGCTACGACCAGTACTCCGCGGCGGTCTTCGACGAGGTGGGCATTCCCGTACTGCTCGTCGGCGACTCCGCCGCCAACAACGTGTACGGCTACGACAGCACGCTGCGGGTCAGCCTCGACGAGATGCTGCCCCTGGTCAAGGCGGTCACCCGGGCGACGACCCGGGCGCTGGTCGTGGCCGACCTGCCGTTCGGCACGTACGAGGCGGGGCCCGCGCAGGCCCTGGAGTCCTCGGTACGGCTGATGAAGGAGGGCGGCGCGCAGGCGGTCAAGCTGGAGGGCGGCATCCGGATGCGGCCCCAGATCGAGGCGCTCACCCACGCCGGCATCCCGGTGATGGCGCACATCGGGTTCACCCCGCAGTCCGAGCACCTGCTCGGCGGGTACCGGGTGCAGGGGCGCGGTGAGGCGGCGGACGCGATCGTCGCGGACGCCCGGGCGGTCTGCGAGGCGGGCGCGTTCGCGGTGGTGCTGGAGATGGTGCCGGGCCAGGTCGCGAAGCGCGTCACGCACGAGCTGGCCATCCCGACCATCGGCATCGGCGCCGGCCCCGACTGCGACGCGCAGGTCCTGGTGTGGCAGGACATGGCCGGCCTGCGGCCGGGGCACACGCCGCGGTTCGTCAAGCGGTACGCCGACCTCAACACCGCCCTCGGCAAGGCCGCCCGTGCCTTCGCCGACGAGGTCACCGCCGGCGCGTTCCCCGCCGCCGAACACACCTTCTAGGCGACCCGGGGGCGGCGCCGGCAGCGCCGCCCCCGGCCCGTCACTACTGGCCGCCGGGCCCGGCCGCGTACGCCAGCGGGGGCGCGATCGCCTGCGCGTCCGCGCCGGTACCGACCCACAGGCCGATGAACAGGGCGGCGGTCGCCTCCAGGAGACCCGCGCGGTCGAGCCCGCCGCCGGCCACCGGTTCGCAGCCCGCGTCGCGCACCAGCTCGCGTACGCGGGCGAGGGCGGGCTGGTCGTCACCGCAGATCGGGACGGCCAGCGGCCGGCCGTCGAAGACGGGCGGCGACATGCGCCAGACGTCCTCGTGGCAGAGGTTGAAGGCCTTGACCACGTGGGCTTCCGGTGCCGCCGCGGCCAGCTGCCGCGCGATGGCCGGGCCGCCCTCGGTCAGCAGTCGGAAGCCCGGCCCGACCGCGTTGGCGCAGTCGATCAGCACCCGGCCCGCCAGGGCCGCACGCAGGTCCCGTACGACGGGCACGACCGCCTCGAACGGCAGCGCGGCCAGCACCACCTCGCCGGACTCGGCGGCGGCGCGCAGCCCGGCCGCCCGCGTACCGCCGCCGAGGCGTGCCGCGAGCCGTTCCGCCCTACGCGGGTCCCGCCCGCCGATCGTCACCCGGTGCCCGGCCCGTACCCAGTGGGTGGCGAGCGCGTCGGCCATGTTGCCCGTGCCCAGTACGCCGATCCTCATCACACGTTCCCTCTCGTCGGTCGATCCCCATCGACGCTAGAGAGCCGTTCGGGCACCATCTGGTACGTGCCGACCGACGCCTTCCTCGCCGACTGCCGTGCCCGCCTCGCCTTCGACCTGCTGTCCAACACCTGGAACGCGGTGGTCCTCTGGGCGCTGCGGGACGGCCCCACCCGGCCGGCCGAGCTCCGGGAGCGGATCGGGGGCATCAGCTCGAAGGTCCTCACCGAGACCCTGCGGCGGCTGCGGTTCAACGGTCTGGTCGACCGGCAGGAGCACGACGCGCCGGTCCGGGTCGAGTACCGGCTCACCGCCCTGGGGCGGAGCCTGCTCGGGCCGATCGACGCCGTCGGCGCCTGGGCCTTCGAGCACGGCGACGACGTCATGGCCGCCCAGGAAGCGGCGTGTACCCAGGCACGTCGGTGACGGTCACGCCCGCGTGGTGACCGCGGTGAAGTCGGCGACGAAGCGGGTGAGGAGGCCGGCCAGCGCGACGCGGTCGGCGGCCGACCAGCCGGCGGTCGCCTCGGCGACGACGTCGCGCCGGAACGCATGGACCCGGTCGAGTGCGTGGCGGCCGGCGGCGGTCAGGCGCAGCGGTGAGCGCCGGCCGTCGGTGGGGTCGGCGCCGCGGCGCAGCAGCCCGGCGTCGAGTGCCGCCCGGTGCGGGCGCCGCGCCGCTCGGCCAGCCGGGCCAGGCCGCGCCGTGCCTGACTGCGCCGGATCGCCACCAGCGCCCGCCCGATCTCCGTCACGCTGGGATCGAAGCGGCGCCGGCACCGTTCTGGCCCGACGGCGAGCGCGACGTGCACGCCGTACTCGCCGGCCTCGCCGGCCGCGGCTGGCTCGCCGACGGCGAGCCCGTCGCACTCACCGACACCGGCCGACGGCGTACGAGGCGGTCGCCGGCACGGTTCCGGCGCGACCGGGAGTCGGTGGTCGAGGGCCTCACCGCGGAGCAGTACGCCGAGACCGCCCGGGTGCTGGCCGTCATGGCCGCGAACGTCGAGCGAACCCTCGCCGGCTGAACCCCGGCGCGCGCCCGCCGGTCAGGCGGCGAGGGCGGCGGACAGCACGGCGGGCGCGGTCACCAGCGACGGGCCGTACCAGGTGAGGTGGCGGCCGGACACCAGCGCGTACGGCAGGCCACCGAACGCCTCCGGCCCGTCGCCATCGGTGAACCGGTACGGCTCGTCCGGCAGCACCACGAGGTCCGGCCGGGCGCGCAGCGCGGTCGGCACGTCGACCCGCGGGTAGCGACCATCGGCAACCTCGGCGACGGTGACACCCAGACGCCGCAACACGTCCGCGGCGAACGTGTCGGCGCCCAGCCACACCCACGGCCGCCGCCACACCGGTACCACCGCGCGCCGCGCCGGCCCGACCGGTGGCGCCGACCAGGCGCGCGCCGCGTCCGACAGCCAGCCCGGCCGCGGAACCCCCAGCACCCCGAACATCTCGTCCAATGTGGACAGTGCGGCGTCCACGGTACGCGGAGAGCCGACCCACACGTCGATCCCGGCCGCGCGCAACGCCTCGACGTCCGCGAGCCGGTTCTCCTCCTCGATGGCCAGCACCAGATCCGGGCGCAGCGCGACCACGTCGGCGACCCGCGGGTACTTGCTGCCGCCGATCCGCGGCACGGACAGGCCGGGCGGTTCGGTGCACCAGTCGGTCGCGCCGACCAGCAGCTCGGGCGCCGTCACCGCCACCGACTCGGTCAGCGACGGGACCAGCGACACCACCCGCAGCATCAGACGTCGGTGATCCGCAGGCCCGCGTGCGCCTTGTACCGCCGGTTGACCGCGATGAGGTTCGCGGTCAGCGCCTCGACCTGGCCGGCGTTGCGCAGCCGCCCCGCGTACACCCCGCGCATGCCGGTGATGCGGTTCGCGAGGGCCTGCACCTGGTCGGTGGCGTCGCGGTCGTCGCCGAGTACGAGCACGTCGGTGGCGATGTCGTCGACGTCCGGGTCGGTCAGCAGCACCGCGCTGACGTGGTGGAACGCGGCGGTCACCCGGGTGTCCGGCAGCAGCGACGCGGCCTGCTCGGCGGCGCTGCCCTCCGGCACGGACAGCGGGTACGGCCCGCGCTTGTCGAAGCCGAGCGGGTTCACGCAGTCGACCAGGATCCGGCCGGCCAGCTCGGCGCGCAGCGCGGTCAGCGTCTCCGCGTGCCCCTCGTACGGCAGGGCGGCGACGACGATGTCGGCCGCCGCGGCGAGCGCGTTGTCCCCGCCGGACAGGGCACCGCGCTCGGCGCCGGGCAACGCGGCCAGCTCGGCCGCCGCGGACGCACCCCGCTCGGCGCTGCGCGAACCGAGCACCACGGCCTGGCCCGCGCGGGCCAGCCGGTACGCGAGGCCGCGGCCCTGCGGACCGGTGCCGCCGAGGACACCGACGGTGTGGGTGGAGACGTCGGGCAGCAGGCTCGGGTCGTACGGCATGGCCCCATTCAACCGCACCCGACCGGCCCCCGCCCGCAGACCCGGCCGCGACCTTCCTCTCACCCGACCAGCCGGTACGCCGCCGGCGCGGGTGGGTCAGTGGCGGAACAGAACGCGGCGGGTGGCGGGGTCGGCCTCGACCAGGCGTACCCGGACGCGGTCGCCGACGGGCAGGTCCTCACCCTCGCAGCGGGCCCGGACGGGCGGGTCGTCGAGCGCGACGGTACCGACGTCGACGACCGCCGCGTCGAACGTCTCGCCGACCCGCCCGGCAAGCAGTACCGCCTCCGTCAGGTCGACGACCGCCCGTTCGGCGGCCGACGCGCGCTGGTCGCCGGCGGACATCACCGACGGCAGCCGGGCCAGCCCGCGACGCGCCCAGTCCGGCACGTCCCGCCCGTCGACCAACGCCAGGCACACCTCCAGCGCGTACCGGTCGACGAGCCGCCGCAGCGGCGCCGTGACGTGCGCGTACGACGAGCCGACGCCGGCGTGCCCGACCCGCTTCGGCGCCGCGCCGTCGAACGGCGTGTACCCGGCGCCGCGCAGCAGCGTCGCCGCCAGGTCGAGGAACGCGGCGCCGCGCGGGGTACCCGGGTCCACGCTGGCGAGGACCTGCGCGGCGGTGGCGTCGGCCGGCCAGTCGATGCCGAGCGCGCGGGCGCCGGCCTGGACCCGGGTCACGTCGGCCGGCTGCGCCGCCGGCAGGGTACGCAGCACGCCGACGCCGCCGGCCAGCATGATCTGCGCCGCGCACATCCCCGTCAGCAGCGACACCTGCGCGTTGTGCTCCTCCATCGGCGCCGCCGACCGCAGCACCAGGCGCCAGCCCGTACCGTCCGGCTCGACCTCGGCCTCCGGCGCGTTCAGCTCGATCGCGCCACGGCCGACGGCGGCGGCGCGGCGCAGCCGGCCGACCTCGGGCAGCGCGGCGATCTCGGCGGGGAGGCCGCCGTCGGACAGCGCCCGCGCCATCGCCGGATAGTCGAGCTGCGCGCGGCTGCGCACCATCGCACGCTCCAGCCGTACGGCGGTGGGCTCGGCGGCGTCGTCCAGGTCGATCGTCCACAGCAGCGCCGGCCGTACCTGGCCGGGCAGCAGGCTCGCCGCGCCCTCGCTCAGCACCGGCGGATGCAGCGGTACGCGGGTGTCCGGGAAGTAGATCGTCTGCGAACGGCGCCACGCCTCGCCGTCCAGCGCGCCGCCCGGCGCGACGAACGCGGCGACGTCCGCGATCGCGTAGTGCAGCCGGAACCCGCCGCGCCGCCGCACCAGACCCATCGCCTGGTCCAGGTCGCGCGAGCCGAGCGGATCCAGCGTCACCAGCGGCAGGTCGGTGCGCTCGCGCGCGGGCGCCCGTGCGACGCTCGCGGCCTCCTCGGCGGCGAGCCTGACCTCGGGCGGGAACTCGTCCGGCAGCTCCAACTCGCGGCGCAGCGCGCCGAAGTCGATCCGCGGCGCATGGATCCTCGCTCGCTGCACTCCTCGGGTCACCACCCGAGTAGTCTCCACCCGCCGCGGCGCCGGTGCCAGCCGCCCGACGAGCCGGCCCCGTCCACCCCGCAGGGCCCGGCCGGCACCCCGGCGCCCGGCGAAGTCCCCCGATGGCGAGCCGCCCGGCGGCCTCGTGCCCCCGGGCGGCCTTCGGACCCGCCGATCACCTCGTACGCTTCGCCCCGGCCCTGGACGTCCGGGTCGATGCCCGCTTCGTGGCGGTCTTGCGCGCGCTGGCGGACTTCTTCGCGACCGTACGGCCGGTCCGCCCCGCCGTCGACCGCACCGTACGCCGGGCGACCGGACGCGACGCGGCGCGTTTCGCCGCCGGCCGGCTCCGGGACGCCGCCGTACGCGTCGACGCCTTCTTCGCCGCCGACCGCCGTGTGGTGGCCTTCCGGGCGGACGCCGTCGTCGCCGTCGCCTTCCGGGCCGGCGCCCGGCGGGCCGCGGTCGTCTTCTTCGCCGCCGCCTTCCTGACCGTACGGCGGGCCGCCGTGGTCGCCTTCTTGGTCGCCCGCTTGGCCGGCGTACGACGCGTCGAGGTGGCCTTCCTGGCCGCGCTCTTCCGCGCCGGCGCGGCCTTCTTCGTCGCGGTCTTCCGCGCCGCAGTGGTCTTCCTGGCGGCGGTCTTGCGCGCCGGCGCGGTCTTCTTGGCCGCACTCGTGCGGGCGGTCGTCCTCTTGGCCGCGGTCTTCCGCGCCGCCGTCGTCTTCCTGGCGGCGGCCTTCCGCGCCGGCGCCGTCTTCTTCGCCGCCGCCTTCTTGGCCGTGGTATTCCGGGCGGGCGTCTTGCGCGCGGTCGTCGTCTTCTTCGCGGCCGTCGTCTTCTTCGCGGCCGTCTTCCTCGCCGCAGTCGTCTTCTTCGCCGCGGTCTTCCGCGCCGCGGTCGTCTTCTTCGCGGCCGTCTTCCTCGCCGCAGTCGTCTTCTTCGCCGCGGTCTTGCGCGCAGTAGTGGTCTTCTTGGCCGCGGTCTTGCGCGCGGGCGCTGTCTTCTTCGCGGCCGTCTTCCGCGTGGTGGCGGTCTTCCTGGCCGCGGTCTTGCGCGCCGCAGTCGTCTTCCTCGCCGCCGTCTTGCGGGCCGGCGCCTTCTTGGCGGTCGACTTCCGCGCGGTCGTCTTGCGCGCCGCGGTGGTCTTCCGCGCCGCGCTGGTCGCGGTCCTGCGCGCCGGGGCCTTCTTCGCCGCCGTCTTGCGCGCCGTCGTCGTACGACCGGCAGTCTTGCGGGCCGGCGCCTTCTTCGCGACCGCCCGCTTCGCGGTGGTACGCGTCGCCGCGGTCTTGCGCGCCGGCGTCGCCTTGCGCGTCGCGGTCTTGCGGGCCGTGGTCGTCTTGCGGGCCGCGGTCTTGCGCGCGGTGCTCGTCGTGCGCGTCGCGGTCTTGCGGGCGGGTGCCGTCTTGCGGGCCGCGGTCTTGCGGGCCGGCGCGGTCTTCTTCGCCGCCGTCTTCTTCGCGGCGGTGCGTGCCGTGGTGGTCTTCTTCGCCGCTGTCTTGCGGGCCGGTGTGACCGGGCTGGTCGCCGTCTTCCGCGTGCTCGGCACGCGCGCGGCGGTGGTCTTCGATGCGGCGCTCCGCCGCGTGGTCGCGGCCTTTCGGCTCGCGGTACCGGTGGTCTTCGTCGTCGCCATGTTTCCCGTCTCCCCCTTGTCGGATCCCGGGTGTGTGGCGGCAATGGGTGCCGCCGCCCGTGATCCGTGACGAGTTGCCTTTCGGCTACTGGTGACCGTCTGAAGTTGTGGTTATGTCGTTGGGCGCCAACGCGTCGCGCTGTTCATGGGTACCGGTGTCGCGGCGCGAGAAGATGCCGTCGGCGATTCACTCCGCCGACCCCCTCCAACGGGCATCCTCGGCGTCCCACTCCTCGTTCCGTTCGTGTACCTGATCCAGAGCGGCGGTGGCCGCCTCCCGCGTCGGGTACGGCCCGAGCAGGAAGCGCACCGGGCATTTCGAGCCCTCCGGCTCGACCCGCTGATGCCGGAGGCACCAGTAGAAGCGCGGCGCTTCACCACTGTCGCTCATGTGTCCACTGTGCACCCTCAACACGCATCGCGCTACTGCTTCGGGATTTTCGTCGTACCGACGGTCCACTGTGGCCGATACGCACCCGTCGTCGAACGCGCGCATTTCCTTGTACCGAAACGGGATTCGCCCGCGTCGATGCCGAACGGTCATTCCCGGTTCGCGGACAACGCGACACCCATGCGTGTCGCGACGCGCGTCAAGTGCGGCGCGAATCGTTCGATCGCGGCGTCGGTGATTCGGCCGGACGGGCCGGAAACGGAGACCGCCATCGCCCGTGGTGCGGCGGGAATCGCGACGGCGAGGCACCGTACGCCGGTCTCCTGCTCCTCGTCGTCGACGGCGTACCCACGGCGGCGCACGTCGGCGAGGTGCGCGAGCATCACGGCCGGGTCGGTCAGCGTCGCGGCGGTACGCGCCGGCATTCCCGTGCGGGACAACAGATCCCGCACGTCGTCGTCGGTCAGGTTGGCGAGCAGCGCCTTGCCGACGGCGGTCGCGTGCGGCGGTACGCGTCGGCCCGGTTCGGTGAACATGCGCATCTGGTGCCGGCCCGCCGCCTGCGTCACGTACACCATCTCGTCGCCGTCGAGGAGTGCGAGGTTCGTGGTCTCGCCGGTGGCGTCGCGCAGCTCGCGCAGGTACGGCTCGGCCCAGCCGCCGAGCAGCGTCGCGGCGCGCTCGCCGAGGAACACCAGCCGCGGCCCGAGCGTGTACCGCCGCGACGGTTCCTGCCGCACGTAGCCGTACCGGACGAGGCTTCGCACGAGGCGGTGCGCGGTGGGCGCGGCGAGCCCGGTCGCGGCGGCGAGTTCGGACAACGTACGCGGGGCGTCGGCGTCGCCGAGCGCGTCCAGCAGCCGCAACGTGCGGTCGACCGACTGCACCCCACCGCTCGCCGCGTCCCCGGCGGTGCTCATCCCGCCTCCGCGGCGGCGAGTACGTCGGCGGTGCTCATCCCGCCTCCGCGGCGGCGAGTACGTCGGCGGTGCCCATCCCGCGTTCACCCCGTTCCGGTTGTCCGTGGTCCCTGCCCCAGGTATGTTGCGGGACAGTATTCCATATCAAGGAAACTCATTCCACATCGCGAAATAGGAGCGGTCATGACGACGCTGGCGACGCCGGACGGGGTGCAGGTCACCGGGCCGATCGGCGACCGGTACGACGAGGTGCTCAGCGCGGAGGCGCTGGGCCTGCTGGCCGACCTGCACCGCAGGTACGACGGCCGGCGACGGGAGCTGCTCGCCGCGCGGGACGAGCAGCAGCGCCGGCTGCACGCCGGGGAGATGCTCGACTTCGCCACCGACACCGCCGACGTACGCGCCGGCGACTGGCGGGTCGCGCCGCCCGCGCCGGGCCTCGCCGACCGCCGCGTCGAGATCACCGGCCCCACCGACCGCAAGATGACCATCAACGCGCTCAACTCCGGCGCGAAGGTGTGGCTCGCCGACTTCGAGGACGCCAACACGCCGCTGTGGCCGAACATGGTGGAGGGCCAGCTCAACCTGCGCGACGCGCTCGACGGCGCGATCGACTTCACCAGCCCCGAGGGCAAGCGGTACGAGCTGGGCGACGACCTGGCGACCATCGTGGTCCGGCCGCGCGGCTGGCACCTGCCGGAGAAGCACGTCACGGTCGACGGCGAGCGCGTGTCCGGCAGCCTCTTCGACTTCACGATGTACCTCGTCGGCTGCGCCCGGCGGCAGCTCGCCCGCGGCCTCGGGCCGTACTACTACCTGCCGAAGATGGAGAGCCACCTTGAGGCGCGGCTGTGGAACGACGTGTTCTCCCACGCCGAGGACGTGCTCGGGCTCGACCGCGGCACCATCCGCGCGACGGTGCTGATCGAGACGATCCCCGCCGCGTTCCGCATGGAGGAGATCCTGTACGAGCTGCGCGAGCACTCCGCGGGCCTCAACGCCGGCCGCTGGGACTACCTGTTCAGCATCATCAAGAAGTTCCGCAGCCGCGGCGCCGACTTCCTGCTGCCCGACCGGAACGCGGTGACGATGACCGCACCGTTCATGCGGGCGTACACGGAGCTGCTGGTGCGTACGTGCCACAAGCGCGGGGCGCACGCGATCGGCGGGATGGCGGCGTTCATCCCGAGCCGGCGCGACGCCGAGGTCAACCGGACCGCGCTGGCGAAGGTACGCGCCGACAAGGAACGCGAGGCCGGCGACGGGTTCGACGGCTCCTGGGTGGCCCACCCCGACCTGGTACCCGTGTGCCGCGAGGTGTTCGACGGGGTCCTCGGCGACGCGCCGAACCAGCTCGACCGTACGCGGGACGAGGTGGCCGTCCCCGCCGCGCAGCTGCTCGACGTCGCCGCCACCCCCGGCGCGAAGACGCTCGACGGGCTGCGCAACGCGGTCAGCGTCGCCCTCCGGTACCTGGCGTCCTGGCTCAACGGCACCGGCGCCGTCGCCATCTTCAACCTGATGGAGGACGCCGCGACCGCGGAGATCTCCCGTTCGCAGATCTGGCAGTGGCTGCACAACGACGTGACGCTCGACGGCGGCGAGAAGGTCACCCGCGAGCTGGTCGAGACCGTCGTCGACGAGGCCCTCGCCGAGATCCGCGCCGAGGCCGGCCCGTCCTACGACGAGTCCGGGTACGCGGCGGCGCGCCGCCTGTTCGTCGAGGTGGCCCTGGCCGACGACTTCGTCGACTTCCTGACCCTCCCCGCGTACGAGACGATGCCCTGACCGTCGAGCGTGGCAACGGTGCGCCGGCCGGGTGACCCGGCCGGCGCACCGTCGGTTCACCTGCGGAACAGGCGGGTGATGCGGGACCGCAGCAGGACGCCGGCCCCGATGAACGCGGCGGCCACGGCGGCGAGGATGCCGAGCGGCGCGCCCGTCACCGGCAGCTCGCTGCCGGCCTGGCTGGGCGACGGCGCCGGGGAACCGGCACCGACCCCGCCGCTGGGACTGGCGCTCGGCGCGGTGCTGTCGCTCGGCGCCGAACTGGGCGTGGTGCTGGTGCCGGTGCCCGGGGTGGGCGACGCGGACGTTTCCGCGCAGTCCACCCAGAACACCTTCTGCTTCGCCCGGCCGTGCTCACCGGCGAAGTTCCAGTACAGCTTGTAGTGACCGTCCGGAAGGCTCAGCTCGTCGGTACGGCCGGAGCCGTCGGCGAGCGTGATCGTCCCGTCCTTCACCTGCGTACGGCCGGTCGGCGGGTGCTGGTCGATGTGCCAGGCGACCGCCTGCGCCGCGTCGAAGCCGAACGCGTCCAGGTAGAAGACGCACACGTGCGGCTCGTTGCGGCGATCGTCCACCGGCGTGCCGACCGCGTGGATCTTCACCGTGCCGTTGTCACCGGGAGGATCCGCGTACGCCGCGGCCGGTGCACCGACGGCGACGGTCGCCGCCGCCAGTACCAGTACCGCGCGCGGTACCCAATGGATGTTGCGTTTCATCGGCCCTCTCGCTGAGGCGATGGCGAGCGCTCCCCAGGCGACACTCGCGGAAGATGGGTGTGTCCGGTCACCCGGGTACGGTCGCCGCGAAGCGGCGGGCCGCGCTCATCCTTCCGATCCCCGACACCTGCCGTCAAGCCCCGGGCCGCCGACCCCGCGGTGCAGCCAGACGGCGCATACCCGGTCGTACAGCGGGAGGTGGCGCTCGGGCAGGCCGGACAGCTGGGACGGGCGGGTCGTCATCGCCCCAGCATGCGACCGGTCAGATCGCGGCAGCGGCCGGCGGGGTGTCGGCGTGCCGGTGGACGACGCGCCAGGCGCCGTCCTCGCGCCGGTAGACGTGCGTGACGCGCAGCGTGTGCACGTACGGCTCGCCGAACATGGTCCCGGTGCTCCGTTCGTACGCGACCGTGTAGGCGAGGTCGCCGCTGACGGTGGCGGCCACGATGTCCCGCTCGTACCCGGTGCTTTCGCCGAAGCTGTCCGCGACGCGGCGGAACGCGGCGCTGACGTCCTCCCACCCGCTGGCGGTGTATAGCGCGCCGAGCAGCGTCACGGGCTCGTCGTGCGACCAGATCGCGAGGCGCGGCGCCACGTCACCGTGGTGCAGCGCCAGCTCCGCCGCGTACTCCTCGGTCGTCACCCAGGTCAGGAAGTCGTCGAGTTCGCTCATGGTGCCCTCCCGTCCACGCTTGCGCGAAACGGGGCCGCCGGGCATCGCCCGACAGGACACTCGGTACGCGCCGATCGGGCGGTCAGCCGCGCGGCGCGTACATGATCACGGCGACGCCGACGAGGCAGATGGCGGCACCGATCAGGTCCCAGCGGTCCGGATGGAACCTGTCGACGACCATGCCCCACGCAAGGGAGCCGGCGACGAAGATCCCGCCGTACGCGGCGAGGATCCGGCCGAAGTGCGCGTCGGGCTGGAACGTCGCAACGAACCCGTACGCGCCGAGCGCGACGATCCCGCCCGCGATCCACAGCGCGCCGCGGTGCTCCCGCCAGCCCTGCCAGACCAGCCACGCACCGCCGATCTCGGCGAGCGCGGCGAGCACGAACAGCACCAACGACCGGACCACCGTCACGTACGCAGAACCTACCCGTGCCCCGGTCGGCGGATCAGAGGTCCCCGAACGGCAACGGGCAACGCGGGCTCGCCGCGCACGCGACGAGGTCGTCGCACCCGGCGGCGAGCGTTGCGCGCAACGTGTCCCGTACGGCGGTGAGGTCCGCGATCGTCCGCTCCACGTCCGCCAGTCGCGTTTCCGCCCGGGTACGCAGACCGGCCCGGCGACCCCGCGCGGCCAGCAACGCGGACACCTCGTCGAGGGTGAACCCGAGCCGCTGCGCCGTCTTGATCACCCGCAGCAGGCGCACCGTCTCCGGCGGGTACAGGCGATGCCCGCCGAGCGTACGGGCGGGTTCGGCGACGAGGCCGCGCCGCTCGTAGTACCGCAGGGTTTGCGGGTTGACGCCCGCCCTGGCGGCCAGCTCGCCGGACCGGAGCGGCCGGCTCATCGCCGGCCACCGGCCAACGACGCGGCCAACGCGTCGAGCACCGGCACGTACCCGGCGGGTACCGCGATGTCCAGGTGCAGCCCGCCACCCGACGTGGTGAGGGTGAACGTGAAGAACGAGCAGCACGTGCCCTCCCGCACCGCGAGGTCCGCCACCCGCGCCGCGGCCGCGGCATCCGGCGCCAGCTCGACCCGTACCGTCGTCGCGTCCTGCCGGTGGACGGCCCTCGCCGACGTGGCCACCGTCGCCTCGAACTCCGCCGTACGCAACGGTCGCTCCGCCGTCGGCAACGTGCACGCGTCCGGCACCCAGGATCCCGTCGTCTCGCTCACCCTCCGACGGTAGACCCGTACCCGGGTACCGAATGCAACCCGCGAAGCAGGCCCGCGGAGGGCGCTCGGGCACTACAGGTCGAGGACGGCGCGGAGCGCGATGTCCATCCGCTCGACCGTCTCGCCCGTCAGGTCACCGAGCGCGGCGCCGAGCCGCTCGGCCGACAGGCAGTTGATCCGCCAGGCCAACACGGCGCCCGGCACCGGATCGTCCGCGCCGAGCGGCACGGCCGGCATCCCGCGCGTGCCACGGGGTATCGCGTCGGCGATCTCGTCGACAACACCGTCCCGGTGTCGGTGACGGCCTGACAGGACACGACGACGAACCGCCGGTCCCGCAGGGCGTGGCCGACCACAGTCCCGCGCCTCACCCCATCGACTCCCGCTCGGCGTCCCAGTCGACGTCGCGGTGCGTGCCCTCGTATTCGACGACGATCCGCGCCTCCCCGCGCAGCAGGGCCTCCCGAAGCTGCCGGGCCCACGCCGACACGTTGTCACCACCGGCCTGGCGGATCAGGCCCGCCAGGTCGTCCGGCACCGTGATCGTCAACCGCGTCATACCCGGAGTCATACCGGCCGGCACACGGAGCGGCCCCAACGCGGGGACGACCGGGCGGAAGCCCGGCAGATCGGTGGCCGCCGCCCTAAACCGCTGGCCCGGGGGACGATATGTACGTAGGGTCGCCGGAATGTCGACGTGGAGCACGCCCGAGCGACCCGAGCCGCCGAACAACCCGATCGACGAGCGGACCGCGCTCGACGACCGCCTCGACTTCCAGCGCGCGACACTGCTGCTGAAATGCGGCGGCCTGACGCCGGAGCAACTGGCGCTGCGGTCGGTACCGCCGTCGACGCTCTCGCTGCTCGGCCTCGTTCGGCACCTGTCCGGGGTCGAGGCCTGGTTCCACGCGTACGACGGCCAACCGGACCACCTGTACTTCTGGGACTACGTACCCGGATCGACCGAGGGTGGCGACGACGTCGACACCGCCCATGCCGCCGACGACCTGGCCAGCTACCAGGCGAGCGTCACCCGGTCCCGCGCGGCCGTGGCCGGACGCAGCCTCGACGACGTCATGCCCGGCGAGGACTACACGCTGCGGTGGATCTACCTGCACATGATCGAGGAGTACGCCCGCCACAACGGCCACGCCGACTTCCTCCGCGAACGCATCGACGGCGCGACCGGCGAATAGCCCATCCGGGAGGTCAGGCTCCGCGTCGCTCGGTTGCGAGGGAGCGGAGGGTGGGCGGCGGACGAGTCGGCCGGTACGCCGGGTTCTGTGGTCGGGGCGCCTTGCGGCACTGCCCCGGCCGGCGGCCATCCATCTAGGCCCACCGTTGCCGGTGGGCTCGAGCGGTCTACCCGCAGGCTCGGGCGGGCCGCCCTCGAACGCCTGCGCAAACGGTCCGTGGACCGTCCTTCTCGACCTTGCTCCGGGTGGGGTTTACCGAGCCGCCCCGGTCACCCGGGGCGCTGGTGGTCTCTTACACCACCGTTTCACCCTTACCCGGCCGCCGAAGCGGTCGGGCGGTCTGTTTTCTGTGGCACTGTCCCGCGGGTCACCCCGGGTTGCCGTTAGCAACCACCCTGCCCTGTGGAGCCCGGACGTTCCTCGGCGCCGGGGTCTCCCCCGGCGACGCGACCGCCTGGCCGGCTCGTCCGCCGCGCCATCATCGTACGTCGAGCCGCGCCGGCGAAGATCACCGGTGCCGGGACGAGGAGTCCCGGCACCGGTGCCGGTCGAGCGCCGGGGGGCCTGTTTTGTGGATCTTCAGGCCGGCTGCGGTGGCCCCGTTCTCGGCAGTCACGAGGGCCACCAGCCCGCATCCTGCGGGCCGGCCTCATGACCGCCGCCGCTCGCCGCGTTGTCGGCACGTCGCATACGACACGGGTATGCGAACGCACCTCCGCCTTGCGAAGCGAACGAACGGGACTCGCCTCGCTCGACCAAGATCCACAAATCAGGCCCTAGCCGAGGACGGGTACCTCGGAGACCTTCGGGTCGCCTTCGTCGGCCGTGTAGTCGGGCTTCGTGGTGAGGTCCCGACCGTCGGGTGCCTTGGCGGCCTTGAAGATGAGCGTGAAGATCACCGCGACGACGACGTTCACCAGGACGGCGACGAAGCCGGCGTAGATCGTCCACTGGGTGTCGAAGCCCAGTTTGGACACGGAGAACGCCGAGCCGCCGAAGTGCAGGTGGTGCGTCTTCGGGTTGGGGATGGTGTAGAGCATCCAGACGCCCGCGGCCATGCCGGCGACCCACCCGGCGACCAGCGCCCAGCGGTGGAACCACCGGGTGAGCAGGCCGAGTGCGACGGACGGCAGGGTCTGCAGGATGATCACGCCGCCGATGAGCTGGAGGTCGATGGAGAACTGCGGGTTCAGGAAGATGATGAACAGCAGCGCACCGAACTTCACCACCAGCGACACGATCTTCGACGTCCACGCCTCCTGCCGGGGCGTCGCGTCCCGCTTCAGGTACTCCTTGAAGATGTTGCGGGTGAACAGGTTCGCCGCGGCGATCGACATGATGGCCGCCGGTACGAGCGCGCCGATGCCGATCGCGGCGAACGCGATGCCGGCGAACCAGCTCGGGAACATCTGGTCGAACAGCCGGGGCACGATCGTGTTGTTGTCGGTGCCGATCGGGGTGGTGCCGGCCGCGATGGCCATGAAGCCGAGCAGCGCGATCAGCCCGAGCAGGAACGAGTACGCCGGCAGCGCCGACATGTTGCGCTTGACCACGTTGCGGCTCTTGGACGCGAGGACGCCGGTGACGCTGTGCGGGTACAGGAACAGCGCGAGCGCGGAGCCGAACGCGAGTGTCGCGTAGTTGAGCTGGTTGGCCGGGCCGAGGATGGTCGAGCCGGCCGGCGGCTTGCCCGCGGCGGCGTTGGCCGCGTTGAGCTTGTCGAAGTGCGCCCCGGCGACGTCGAAGATGTGGCCGAACCCGCCGAGCTTGTACGGGATGTAGATGATCGTGACGACGATGACCGCGTAGATGAGCAGGTCCTTGACGAACGCGATCAGTGCCGGCGCCCGCAGCCCCGACTGGTACGTGTACGCGGCGAGGATCAGGAACGCGATGATCAGCGGCCAGTGCGACCCGAGGCCCATCGTCTTCAGGACGGCCTGGATGCCGACGAGCTGGAGCGCGATGTACGGCATGGTCGCGACGATGCCGGTGATCGCGACGAGCAGCGCCAGGGTCGGCGAGCCGAACCGGGCGCGGACGAAGTCGGCCGGCGTGACGAACCCGTGCCGGTGCGACACCGACCAGAGCCGGATCAGCACCAGGAAGACCATCGGGTACACGATCACCGTGTAGGGCACGGCGTAGAAGCCGAGGGCGCCGGAGGCGAACACCAGCGCGGGCACGGCGACGAACGTGTACGCGGTGTAAAGGTCACCGCCGACGAGGAACCAGGTGATCCAGGTGCCGAAGCTGCGCCCGCCGAGGCCCCACTCGTCGAGGTGCATCATGTCGGCCGGCCGTCGCCAGCGCGCCGCCACGAAGCCGATGCCGGACACCGCGACGAACAGGACGATGAAGATCACCAGTTCGACGATCTGGTTGGACGTCATGGGTCAGCGCCTCCTCTTCCCGACCTGGTACGCGATGGTCGTGGCGCCGACGCCGAGCACGATGAACGCGATCTGGAGCCAGTAGAACATCGGCAGTCCGATGAACCGGGGCTTGTCCGCGTTGTAGAGCGGGGTGAGCAGCGGGATCACGATGGGGATCACCAGCAGCCAGTTCCACCAGCTGCGGTCGGAGCGGCGGCGTGGTTCGCCGTCGGTGTCGCTCTCGGCGGCGTCGCGAGCGCCGTCCGAGTCTGGTCCGGTCACGGGGACCGCCTCCTCGATTCCGTTGCCGGTACGGCCGGGGTGTGCCGAACCGGTTCACATGACCACCATCACACGTGGGCAGGCCGAATAGTAGGCCCAAGATCGGCCCGGTGCGAGGGACGCCACGTAGTCGCCGACCGCCGCCCGGTGATCGGCGGTACCTCGCGTAGCCTGCCGCCATGCGGACGGTGGTCGCGGTGGCCGTGTTGCTGGCCGTGCTGGCGTTCGCGATCGCCCGGCCGCGCCGGCTGCCGGAGGCGGTCGCCGCCGTTCCGGCGGCCATCCTGGTCGTGCTGACCGGTCTCGTACCGCTCGGGGACGCCTGGCACGAGCTGGGGTTCCTCGCCCCGACCGTCGGGTTTCTCGCCGCCATCCTGGTTCTCGCCCGGCTGTGCGCCGACGAGGGCGTCTTCGCGTACGCCGGGGCGCTGGCGGGCGCCGCCGCGCGTGGCTCGCCGCGCCGGCTGCTGGCGGTGGTGTTCGGTGTCGCCGCGGTCGTCACGGCCGTGTTGAGCCTGGACGCGACGGTGGTGCTGTTGACGCCGGTGGTGTTCCACACGGCGGCGTTGTCGAAGGTCCGGGCCCGGCCGTACGCGTACGCCTGCACGCACCTGGCCAACTCGGCCTCGCTGCTGCTGCCGGTGTCGAACCTGACGAACCTGCTGGCGTTCTCGGCGACGGGGCTGTCGTTCGGGGCGTTCGCGGGGTTGATGGCACTGCCGTGGCTGGGCGTCGTCGCCGTCGAGTACCTCGTGTTCCGGCGGTTCTTCGCCGCGGACCTGGCGACCCCGGCCGTGCCGTACGAGGCGGAGCGCCCGCACCCGCCGGTGTTCGCGCTGACCGTACTGGCGGCGACGCTGGTCGGGTTCGTGCTGGCGGAGCCGGTCGGGATCGCGCCGGGCTGGGTGGCGGCGGCGGGCGCGGCGGTCCTCGTGGTTCGGCGGATCCGCCGGCCCGGGCTGGCCGGCGAGCTGGTGCGGGCGGCACACCCGGGGTTCCTGGCGTTCGTGTTCGCGCTCGGCGTCGTGGTGCTGGCGGTACGCGAGAACGGCCTGACCGACCTCGTCACCGCGGTCCTGCCGGACGGCACCGGGCTCGTCGCGCTGCTCGCCGTCGCCGTCCTCGCCGCGGTCCTCGCGAACCTGCTCAACAACCTGCCCGCGACGCTGGCGCTGGTACCGACGCTCGCGGACCGGCCCGGCCTGGTGCTCGCCGTCCTGCTCGGCGTCAACATCGGCCCGAACCTGACGTACGCGGGTTCGCTGGCGACCCTGCTGTGGCGGCGTGTCGTGCACGCGCACGACATCCGGCCGAGGGCGGGCGAGTTCTTCCGGCTCGGCGCGCTGACCGTACCGGCCTGCCTGCTCGTCGGTACCGTCGCGCTCTGGCTCGGCCTGAGCCTCACCGGCCTCGCCTAGGCAGCCCGCACGAGCTGCTGTCGGCCGGAAGATGCGTCAGCGTTCCGTGCGGGCCGCGGTGGCGTTGGCGTCGGCGTACTGCTCGTCGGTGACCGGCTCCAGCCACGTCGTGGCCTCGGCGTCGCCGGCGGCGTCCAGGATGGCGTAGTGGCACATCATGTTCTCGGCGGTACCGCCGTGGAAGTGCTCCTCGCCGGCCGGCGTCCACACGCTCTCGCCGGCGTGCAGCAGGGTGGTGGTGCCGTCGCGGGTGCCGACCAGGCCGGTGCCGTCGGTGCAGACGAGGAGCTGCCCGTTCGCGTGCGAGTGCCAGTTGGTGCGCGCGCCCGGGGTGAACCGGACGAGCCCCACGATGAGGTGGGAGGCGCCGTCGCCGGAGAAGACGGGGTTCAACCAGACGTCACCGGTGAAGTTCGCCGCCGGTGTCCGTACCGTCGCGGTGCTGGGGTTCTTCTGCATGTCGGTGGTCTCCAGGCCGGTGTCGTCAGTCCTCGGGTACGACTCGCGCGAACACCTCCAGGCGCGGCACGTCGGGGTCGGGGCCACTGCGTACGCCGGTGTCGAGCGCGTCGATGCGCGCGAGCTGCTCGCTGGTCAGATCGAAGTCGAAGATACGGAAGTTCTCGGCGATCCGGCCCGGGTTGGTGGATTTCGGGATGGCCGAGCGGCCGTGCTGGAGCTGCCAGCGCAGCATCACCTGAGCGGACGTCTTCCCGTGCTCGGCGGCGATCTGGGCGACGGTGGGGTCGCCGAGGACGCTGCGGCGGTCCTCGCCCCAACCCGGGTAGAACGTGATGCCGCCGATCGGTGACCACGCCTGCGTGAGGATGCCGTGCTCCTCGTCGGCCCGCTGCACGTCCGGCTGGGAGAAGTACGGGTGCAGCTCGATCTGGTTCACCGCCGGTACGACGTCGGTCCGCCGCAGCAACTCGTCGAGGTGGTGGCGCATGAAGTTGCTGACGCCGATCGCGCGTACCTTGCCGTCGGCGAGCAGCGTCTCCAGCGCCTGGTACGCCGCGACGGTCTGGTCGAACCGGTCCGTGGCCGGCTGGTGCAGGATCAGCAGGTCGAGCTGGTCGACGCCGAGCTTGCGGGCCGCCTTGTCGAAGGCGTGCAGCGCCTGCTCGTAGCCGTAGTCGCTGACCCACACCTTGGTCTCGATGAACACCTCGCCCCGGTCCAGCCCGGACCGGCGGATGCCCTCGCCGACCTGCCGCTCGTTCCCGTACGCGGCGGCGGTGTCGATGTGCCGGTAACCGACCTGGAGCGCCGTCTCGACCGCGACCGCGGTCTCCTCCGGCGGGCTCTGGAACACACCGAACCCGAGCGCGGGCATCGTGACACCGTTGTTCAGGACGAGATCTGGGCTCGTAGCTGTCATGTGTCCGAGGCTAGGAGCCGCCGGGCCGGCTTGGGAGGTAACAGCTTTACCCCCAGCCCGGTGCGCCTCGCGCCTACCGTGGACGGCGTGGACACCGCAGAGCATCGCGCCCAGGTCAGGGCGTTCCTGATCTCCCGGCGTGAGCGGATCACGCCGGAGCGGGCGGGCTTGCCCGCGTACGGCGGGAACCGGCGCGTCAAGGGCCTGCGCCGCGAGGAGGTCGCGCTGCTCGCCGGGGTCAGCATCGACTACTACGTCCGGATGGAACGCGGGAACCTGGCCGGCGCCTCCGACGCCGTCCTGGACGGTGTCGCGACCGCGCTCCAGCTCGACGAGGCCGAACGCGAACACCTGTTCGCCCTGGCACGCGCCGCCGGCCCGTCGACCCGCCGACGGCGCCGGCCGGCCAGGACCTCGGTCCGGCCGGTCATCCGGCAGATCCTCGACGCGATCAGCGACGCGCCCGCCTGGGTACGCAACGCCCGCCACGACATCCTTGCCATGAACCCGCTGGCCCGGGCGCTGTACTCACCCGTCCTCGACTCGCCCGTCGCCGGCGCGACGACGAAGCGGCCCGCCAACACCACCCGGTTCGTCTACCTCGACCCCGCCGCCCGCGACTTCTTCGTCGACTACGACCGGATCGCGCAGGACGCCGCCGCGATGCTGCGGCTGGAGGCCGGACGCAACCCGCACGACAACGACCTCGTCACGCTCATCGGCGAACTCTCCACCCGGAGCGAGCTGTTCCGCCTGCACTGGGCCGCGCAGAACGTCACGTTCCACCGCAGCGGCCGGAAGCGGCTGCATCACCCCGCCGTCGGCGAGCTCGACCTCAACTTCGAGTCGATGCAGCTGCCGTCCGAACCCGAGCAGTACCTGAACGTCTACACCGCCGACCCCAACACTCCCACCGCCGACGGACTGAAGCTCCTCGCGACCTGGGCCGCCACCACCGGGTACGCCGAGCCGGCGATCGCCGACGAGCCCGGCGCCCGCCGTACGTGACACCGTTCTGGTTACGCTGCCCGGCATGGGCCGGGTCGCGGTAGTCGGGGACGTTGGTGGGCACCGGGATGCTCTCGCCGCCGCGCTGCGCGGGCTCGGCGCGGTGGACGACGACGCTGTGCTTCGGCTGCCGGCGGACCTCGTGGTCGTCCAGGTCGGCGACCTCGTACACCGCGGGCCGGACAGCCCCGGCGTACTGCGGCTCGTCGACGGCATCATGGCCCGGCAACCCGACCAGTGGGTGCAACTCGTCGGCAACCACGAGCAGCGGTACGTGCACCGCGCCGTCTTCCGCTGGCCCGAGACGCTCGACGAGGGCTCGGTGGCGACCCTGCTGCGCTGGTGGCGTACCGGATGGATGCGGGCGGCGGCGGCCTTCACCGACGGCGCCGGCCTCTGCTGGCTCGCCTGCCACGCCGGCCTGACCGCCGAGTACGCCCGCGACGTGCTCGGCCGCCCCGGCACCGCACACGAGGCGGCGGAGGCAATCAACGCGCTGCACGACGACGAACGACTCTGGCGTGCCGGCGCCAAACTCACCGGCGTACCCGACCGTTGGGCCGGACCGGTCTGGACCGACGCGGCGCGCGAGCTGCACCCGTCCTGGCTCGCCCGGTACGCCGAGCGCGCCGCGCCGCCGCCCTACGCCCAGGTGCACGGGCACAGCCAGGCCGCCCGGTGGGACGCCGACGTACCCGGGCTGGTCATCGACCGGCGCGCCCGGCACCAGACCCGCACCGTGGGCGGCGTACCGCTGGTCGGGGTGGATCCGCAGCACGGCCGGCACGGCGCGCCGGAGTGGTCGCCGCTGGTCTTCACCGACGCGACGGTGGTCAGGCGTCCAGCCGGCCCGCCTTCACCAGGTCCGTGAACGCCGCCGTACCCACGACGAGCGTCCCCCCGTCCCGGTCCTTGCTGTCCCGCACCCCGGAGGACCACCAGATCCGAGGCCACCTCGACGCACGCACCGCCCTGCTGGTTGCTCCGGCTGCTCGTTCTCCACACCAGATCCATGTTCCGCGCCGCCGGCACACGGATCCGTGGCACCGGCTGGCCGTCCACAGTGGACCCAACGATCGTCCACAGTGGAGTCATAGGCCGACGCGGCGCTCCGAGTTGACCCGGCGGGTCTGGCTGGGCAGCGTGAACAGGTCGATGATCCACCCGATGCCGAGCACTCCCCCGGTCAGCAGGTAGAGCAACCCGCGCCCCACCTTGCCCAGGTAGAACTGGTGGATCCCCAACAGCCCGAAGAAGAACCACAACACGTACGCCAGGCCGAGCGACTTGTCCCGCACCGTCCCACCTTCCGTCCGAGGGGTGAACACCAATCCTAGTGTCCGCCGCCACCCCGGCCCGGCACATGGTGCCAACCCCCCTTCGCTCTGCACACCGGTAGGCAGAGCCTGGTCTGCACACCTGTACGCATCGCGATGCGTACAGGTGTGCAGAGCAAAGGCACTCCGAAACCCCTCGCCGGAGTCCAGACCATCCCGTGTCCTGACCGCCGCAGTATCGGGTACCGCCGCACCGGCGGCATCGCTCGTCCGCGACGAGGAGCTACTCCGCCGTGCTCACAGGTGGGTGGTTTCGTTGATGGTGCGTACGGCGGCGGTGCCGTCGGGCCAGGTGTCCACAACGGACAGTCCGGCCGGGTTGACCTGGATGCTGTCCAGGAAGCGCCGTCCCGCGCCGAGCGTGTCGCGCAGGGCGAGTTTGACCATCGTGCCGTGGCCGACGACGACGACGGTGCGGCCGGCGTACCGGGCGCGGGCGGCGGCGAGGACCGGCGCGAAGCGCATGTCGGCCGCGTCGATGCTCTCGCCCTCGGGCGGCGCGACCGCGGTGGAGCCGAGCCAGGCGGCCAGCTCGTCCGGCCACCGCTGCTGGATCTCCGCGAACGTCAACCCTTCCCAGGCGCCGAACGCGCACTCGGCGAGGTCCGGCTCGACCTCCGCCGTCGTACCGAGGCGGGCGGCGACGGCGTCGGCCGTGGCGCGGGCGCGGGCCAGCGGCGAGGTGAGTACGGCGGCGTCGGGTGCCAGCCCGGCCAACCGGTCGGCGAGCGCGACGGCCTGCATCCGGCCGATGTCGCTCAGCTCCGGGTCGCAGCCCCGGCCGCAGAACGCGCCGCGCCGGGTGTCGTCGGTCGCGGCGTGCCGTACCAGGATCATCCGGGTACGTCCGGCATCCGCGGCGCCGCCCGCCGGTGCCCCGATCGCCCCGCCGTGCCCCATCCCGACGGCCTCGGCGACGTCCTCCGGCGCGCCGGCGGGCTCCGGTGCGTCAGGCGGATGATCCAGCGCGACCGCGTCGATCGTGTCCAGCGTCAGCGGTACGCCGCGCTGGCCGGCGTCCATCGCCTTGTTCGCGAGCGCGTCGGCGTGCGTGTTGCGGGCCCGCGGGATCCAGGTGAACGTCACCTCGGCGAAGTCGCCGAGCAACCCGGACGCCTCGGCGTGCAGCGGGCGCAGGCCGGGATGCTTGACCTTCCACCGGCCGGCCATCTGCTCGACGACGAGCTTCGAGTCCATCCGTACGTCGACGCGCCGGGCGCCCAGCTCCGCCGCCGCGCGCAGCCCGGCGACCAGCCCCGAGTACTCCGCGACGTTGTTGGTGGTGACACCCAGGTATTCGGCGCGTTCGGCGAGGACCGTGCCGGTGGCCGGGTCGCGCACGAGCGCGCCGTAGCCGGCCGGCCCCGGGTTGCCGCGCGACCCGCCGTCCGCCTCGACCGTGACGCGCTCGACGCTCACAGCCCCGACTCGTCCGTACGGACCAGGATGCGGCCGCACTCCTCGTGCCGGACCACCTCGTTCGGCGGGGCACCGCGCACGGCGGCGAGGTCGGAGCCGGACAGCTCCAGCCGGCAGCCCTCGCAGCGGCGGGCGCGCAGCACCGCGGCACCGATGCCGGTGTTCGCGCGGATCCGCTCGTACAGGGCGACCAGGTCCTCGGGCAGGCCGACACTGAACCGCTCACGCTCGGCGCGCCGGCGCTCCTCCTCCGCGGCGATCTCCACCAGGGCGGTGTCGCGGCGCTGCTCGGTCGCCTCCCGCTCGCCGCGTACCTCCGACTGGCGGCCGGTCGCGGCGGCCAACGTACGCTCCGCGGCTTCGCGCTGCTCCATCAACTCCAGCTCGGAGTCCTCCAGCTCGGACTGGCGGCGGCCCAGCGACGCCAGCTCGTGCTGAAGGCTCTCCAGCTCCTTCGCGCCGCCCGAGCCCGAGTCGAGGCGCTGGCGGTCCTTCGCGGCGCGCTGGCGCACCTGGTCGACGTCGCGTTCCAGCCGGGAGATGTCCCGGTCCAGGTCCTCGACGGCGGTCTCGGCCCGTACCTGCTCGTCGGTCGCGTCGCGCAGCTCGCCGTCCAGGCGGTCGAGCTCCGCCAGCTCGGGCAGGTGCCCCCGGCGGTACGCGAGCTGGGTCAGTGCGGTGTCGGTCGCCTGCAGGTCCAGCAGTCGGCGTTGCGCAGCCGGGTCGGCCTTCACGAGTGGTACTCCTGTTCCTCGCCCGGCGAAACACCGGGTACGGCGTGGACTGTCCAGGGATCGGTCACCAGCGACGAGATTATGCCCTCCACCGGCAGCTCCGCCGTCAGCCGTGCGGACACCCGCGCCAGCCACGGCCATTCGGTGGCCCAGTGCGCGGCGTCCAGCAGGGCCGGGCCGCCCTCCGCGAGGTGCTCGCTCACCGGGTGGTGCCGCAGGTCGGCCGTCAGGTACGCGTCGGCGCCGGCGGCCGCCGCGTCGGCCAGGAACTCGTCGCCCGCCCCGCCGCACACCGCCACGGTACGCATCAGCCGGTCCGGATCACCGGCGGCGCGGACACCCCAGGCGGTGGCGGGCAGCGCCGTCGCGACCGTACGGGTGAGGGAGGCGAGGGTGACGGGGGCCGGCAGCACGCCGACCCGGCCGATGCCGCGGCCCTCGCCCGCGGCGGCGCCGGACGCCGGCCGCAGCGGCCGGAGATCGGTCAACCCCAGCGTCTCCGCCAGCGCGTCGGACACGCCGGGCGCGGCCACGTCGGCGTTCGTGTGCGCGACGTAGAGCGCGACGCCGGCGCGGATCAGCCGGTGCACCGCCCGCCCCTTGTACGTCGTGGTCGCCACGCTCGACACCCCGCGCAGCAGCAGCGGATGGTGCGCCACGATCAGCTCCGCGCCGACCTCGACCGCCTGCTCGACCGTCTCCGGAACGCAGTCGACGGTGAACAGCACCCGGCGCACCGGCGCCTCCGGCTCGCCCACCGCGAGACCCACCCGGTCCCACGGCTCGGCCCAGTCCTCCGGGTACCACCGCCGCAGCACGCCCACCACGTCCGCCACTGTCGCCACCCCAGGCAGGCTACCGTCCGCCCGGTACGCCCGCGTGCGTGGCCGGCAGCGACGCGTCACATCCGTTGCGGGGAAACGGGAAGCGCATCGAGCGCGAGCCGCCACGGCAGGTCCGCCGTGGCGGCTCCGCCCGGCTCCGGCAGCGGGCAGACGTCGGCACCGAACAGCACCCGTACGCCCCAGCTCCGCAGCCGCGTCACGTTCGCCAGGAACGCCGGATGCGCCGCGTGGTACCGGTTCGAGTACGGCACGGCCACCACCGGCACGCCCCGCCCGTACGCCTCGGTCAGGATGCCGAGCAGCAGCGTGTCGCTGATCCCGGCCGCCCACTTGTTCACCGTGTTGCAGGTGGCCGGCGCGACCACGATCGCGTCCGGGTCGGGCAGCAGGTCCGGTGTGCCGGGCCGCTTGTACTCGCTGCGTACCGGGAAGCCGGTGCGCTCGGCGAGGGCCGGCACGTCCACGAACCGCGTCGCCGACGGCGACGCGACCACGCACACCCGCCAGCCGTCCCGGTGCGCCTCGTCGACCAGTGCCCCGACGCGACGGGCCACGGGCGAGCCGCAGACCATCGCGTACAGGACGGGGGCCGTCACACCGCCACGCCGAGGTTGTCGGCCAGATCCGCGAGCGGCCCGCTCGGCGAGCCGTGCCCGCGCCGCAGGACGCCCGTCAGCACCTCGTGCGCGTGCGGCCGGCAGCGGATCTCCGACGGCGCCAGCCGGTCCGCCTCGACCAGCAGCTCCGCCGCCGTGTCCAGGTCACCGACCTGCGTGTACGCCCGGCACACGTCGACCAGGTGGTGCGCCCGCCGCTCCGGCATCAGCGCACCGAACGCGTCCGGCGCCAACCCCTCGTGCGTACGGATCGCGATGCCGTGCTCGCCCAGCTCGACCGCGGCGCAGGCCCGGTGCAGCGCGACGTTCGTCGGGCCGAACACGGTCCAGTAGTGGTTCGCGTCGTGGCCCAGCCGCTCGGCCGCCTCGTCCGCGGCGCGCAGCAGGTCCCGGCTCGTCGCCAGGTCACCGCCGCGCGCGGCGGCCATCGCACCCTGGAGCAGGAGCTGGCCGTACACGCTGAGCCGGGCCGGCGTGGCCTCCGCGTCGTTCGCCGGCGCCAGGCGGTGCGCGACCTGCACGTTCAGGTCGAGCGCCGGGCGGGACCGGCCGAGCGAGAGCATCGCGTTCGCGACCCGGGTGGTGGCCACGCCGGCCAGCAGCGGATCCCCCGCCCGGTGCGACACGCCGATCGCCCGGTCCGCGGCGAGCCAGCCCAGCTCGTGCTCGCCGAGCTTGCGCATCACCGACGCCGCGATCTGGTACGTCTGCGCCAGCAGATGCGCCGCGTTGACCCGGGCGCCGGTGTCGGTCACCGTCACCGTCGAGGCGTCGTACGCGGCGTCGGCGCTCTGCGCGTCCCGCAGCAGCTTCGGCAGCGACCGGGCGACCATGCCGTACTTGGCGTGCTGGAACGACGCCCACGCGTGCCACACAGCCTTGCGCAGCTCGTCCAGCTCCACGTGGTCGACCTGCGGCGGCTCGAAGAACGCGACGACCTGGTCGTAGTTCTCCAGGGCGGCGCGGATCTCCTCGACCTCGACCTGGTCGACACAGTTGACGCTGTCCGGCTGGCGGTGCATCTCGCCGCACAGCAGTTGCACGTCGATCTTCAGCACGTCGGCGATCTCGTACAGCACGGAGAACTTGTCCAGCCGGCGTACGCCGCGCTCCACCTTGTCGACCCAGCTCTTGGACTTGCCGATCTGATCGGCGAACAGTTGCTGCGACATCTTCCGCCGCGCCCGCCAGTAGGCGACCCGGCGCCCGATCGGCAGCTCGTCCATGCTGACCCCCTGTGTGTCGCTACCGGCTCAGCGGCCACGCGTCGACGGGTCTGTCGCGGTCCCGCCGGCCGTGCTCCTCTGGTACCGACCTCACCTGTACGAGTGCTTCGCGATCATGCTGCGCAAATAACTCGTAGTGGTCATTTCCCCTATGTTGTACCACCTGCGGTTGACCACTTCATATGGCGCAACGACCGGAAACTGGGCCGGTGACGAGAAAGTTTCGGTACCTGTCACCCGGGGCGGTGATTGACCAACCGTCCGGGTTGATCACCACGCAGGTCAGGCCGCCGGCGGCGGCCCGGACACGATTCAGCCCTCGTACGGCAGCTCAGCCCTCGTACGGCAGCCGGGTCACGAGGCACGGTCCACCGGCGAACAGCCCGCCGTCGACGCAGAGTGCGCGACCCCCCGCGTACGACAGGGGTTCGGTGACCTCCGCCGGGTCGACCGCGAGGTGCTCCGGGATCGGGCTGTGGCCGTGCACCAGCCGGCGCCCGCCCAGGATGTCGAGCAGCCGGCCCACCCGCTCCTCGCCGCCCTCGCCGCGGAAGTCGTGCCGCCGGGTCAACTGCCGGAAGCAGTCCCACCAGCGCGCCGGATCGGTCGAGTCGAGCTCCGCGCCGAGCGCCCGGTTCACCGTCTCGATCGTGTCCCCGTACTCCAGGTACGCGAGCGTGTCGGAGTGCGCGAGCAGGTGGTCGTCGGCCAGCACGAGCGCCGGCCGCGACGCCAGCCAGTCGGTCTGCTCGTCGGTCAGCGCGGCGAGATCGGAGTCCCGGCCGCCGTTGAGCTGCCAGGTCGTCAGGAAGCTGCGCGCGCCGGCCGGCAGGTCGATCAGCTCGTCCCCGAAGCGCCGGCTGCCGAGCAGCAGGATCTCGTGGTTGCCGAGCAGCGTGTCGACCATCCCGCCGACCTCGGCCGCCTCCGCGCCGAGCCGGCGTACCAGGTCGATGACGCCGACCCCGTCCGGCCCGCGGTCGGTCAGGTCACCGAGGAACCACAACCGGGTACGCCCGGCGGCCCAGTGCCCGTCGTCGTCGATCAGCGCCGCCTCGGTCAGCGCGGCGGCCAGCGGGCCGGCCTGGCCATGCACGTCACCCACGACGTACAGCGGGGGGACGTCCTGCTCGGTGGTCGCGTCGGAGTCGGCCCGCGCGGAACTGGAGATCGACACGCCGCACATGCTAGATGGCCCGCCGCGGGCGCCGTCAGCATCCAACGGGTTACTCGCCCGCGCCACCCCGGGCGGCGGGAAGATTAGCCCCTTCCATCCCCGTACGACCGGTTCGTTGGTGTTCCGCGAGCACCGCGCGGGACAGGTGGTCGGCCGCCCGGGTCGTCTCCGGCAGCCGGTACGCCGGGGTCAGCCGCAGCGCCAGCGCGCACGCCGCGTCCAGGCCGAGGCGGTGGCCGACCGAGACGTAGACCGGGCGGACACCGTCCCGGGTACGCAGCACGCGGCCCACCGTCTCACCGGCGTCGACCAGCGGCGACGCGTCACCGCGCCGCGGGCCCGGCTCGTCGTACCGACCGAGCAGGGACGTCTTCGCGATCCCGACAGTCGGGAGCCCGGTCAGCACGCCCAGATGACAGGCAAGGCCGAGCCGGCGCGGATGCGCGACGCCGTGCCCGTCGCACACCAGCACGTCCGGGACGGTACCGAGGTCGGCCAGCGCGGCCAGCAGCGCCGGCAGCTCCCGGAACGCGAAGAACCCCGGCACGTAGTCGAACGCGACCCGGCCGACGTGCGTGGCCGACTCCAGCGGCGCGAGCGTGTCCGCGTCCAGCACCACGACCGCGGCGACCAGCCGGCCGTCGTCGGCGTACGAGACGTCGAGGCCGGCGACCGTCGTCAGCGGCGACGGCAACAAACCGGTCGGCACCACCAACGGGCGCAGCCGGTCCTGCTCGGCGGCGGCCTCGGCGACGGTCGTCGGCCAGGCGGCCGGCGGGATCTCCATGCCGGCCGACGCTACTCGGTGCTGCGTTCGCCGCCGACGACGCGGGACAGGGCGAGGGCGACGAGGATGACGGCGCCGTCCACCGCGTCGATCCAGTAGCTCTGCACCTGGGCCAGCGCGAGGATGTTCTGGACCAGGCCGAGCAGGACGACGCCGGTGGCGGCGCCGAGCATGTTGCCCCGGCCGCCGTTCAGGCTGACACCGCCGATGACGGCGGCGGCGAACACCGTGAAGATCAGGTTCGTACCCTGGTTCGCGGTGACCGCGACGACCCGGCCGGCCTCCATCAGGCCGCCCAGCGCGGCGAGCGCGCCGCCGACCACGAACACGCCGATCCGGATCCGGTCCACGGTGATGCCGGCGGCACGGGCCGCCTCCCGGTTGCCGCCGATCGCGTACAGGGCGCGGCCGGTGCGGGTGTAGCGCATGTAGAGCCCTGCGACGACGAAGACGAGCGCGGCGACCCACACCGACACGGGGATGTCGGCGAAGTAGAACGCGCCGAGCGCGATGAACGCCTTCGGCAGGTGGTAGATCGTGTGCCCGGACACGATCCCGGTCTGTACGCCGGCGAGCAGGATGTACATCGCCAGCGTCAGGATGAAGCCGTTGATCTTCGCCTTGACGATCAGCGTGCCGTTGAACGCGCCGATCAGCCCGCCCACCACGATGCCGGCGACGAGCCCGAGCAGCGGGTTCAGCTCGGTACCGAGGCCGAACTGCGCGGCCGGCGCGACCAGCCACGCGGCCACCATCGCCGACAGGCCGTAGTTCGACTGGAGCGACAGGTCCATGCTGCCGGTGACCAGGATCAGTGTCTCCGCCACCACGACCACGCCGAGCGCGGAGACCTGCTGGCCGATGTTCGTGAAGTTCGTCAGCGTCAGGAACGAGTCGCTGACGAACGCGCCGACCACGCACAGCACCACGATCACCGGGATCAGCGCGAACTGCTGGACCAAGCTGACCGCCGCGCCCCGCCGCCGGGTCCACCCGGCGGCCACGGCCTCATCGAGGCTCGCGTTCGTCACTGCTGCGCCCTTTCCTCGTCGGTACCGTCCTCGTCCGGCCCGCCGAGCCCCTCGGACGCGGCGATCAGCGCCTCCCGGTCCCACGGCGGCTCGGTGAACTCGGCGAACATCCGGCCGCGGACCAAAACCACGATGCGGTTCGCGAGGGCCAGGTCCGCCAGGTCGTCGGACACCAGCAGCACGCCGGCGCCACCGGCCCGGGCCGCGTCCAGCGCGCCGAGCAGCGAACGCTTCGACGCCACGTCCACCCCCTGGGTCGGCGCGACCGCCACGACCACCTCCGGGTCGCGGGCCAGCGCCCGGCCGACGACGACCTTCTGCTGGTTGCCGCCGGACAGCTCGCCGACCGCCTGCCCGGTACCGGCGGACACCACCCCGAACCGCGCGGCGAGCGCCCGCGCCGCGCCCCGCTGCCGCCGCGGCGACAGCACCCCGTACGCGGTGAGCCGGTCGGCGACGGTCATCGTGATGTTGTCGCCGACGCCGAGCTGCGCCACGTACCCGCGGTCGTGCCGGTCCTCCGGCACGTACCCGACGCCGCGCCGCAGCGCCACGTCCGGCCGCCCCGGCGGCAGCGGTAGGCCGGACACCACGAGCGTGCCGCCGGTCGGTCGGACCAGTCCGGCGACCGCGTCGGCGAGCGTCGTCGTACCCGAGCCGGCGAGGCCGAGCAGGCCGACGCACTCGCCGGGGCGTACCGCGAGGGAGACGCCGGCGACGGTGCCTCGGGCGTCGGTGGCGCGCAGGTCGTGCACGGACAGCACGGGCTCGGCGTCCGGGTCGGCGGTGGGCGTCGCCTCGATCGTGGTGGCGGTGCCGGCGAGCGGGTCCTCCGGCCCGACCATCGCGGTCACCAGCTCGTCCTGCCGGATGTCGGCGACGGGCGCGGTCACCACGTGCCGGCCGTCGCGCAGCACGGTCACCCGGTCGCAGATCTCGTACACCTCCTCCAGGTGGTGGGAGATGTAGAGGATGCCGACACCCTGGTCGAGTAGCGGCCGCAGCCGGGAGAACAGCCGTCGTACGCCGGCGCGTTCCAGCGCGGCGGTCGGCTCGTCGAGGATCAGACACCGGGTTCCGGTGGACAGCGCGCGGGCGATCTCGACGATCTGCCGCTGCTCCACCGAGATCGCCCCGGCCGGCGCGGTCACCGGCACGTCGACGCCCCAGTCGCGCAGCACCCGCGCCGCCTCGGTACGCATCGCGCCCCACCGCAGCACTCCCCCGCGCCGCCGCGGCTGCCGGTTGAGGAACATGTTCTCCGCGACGGTCAGCGTCGGCACCAGCATCGAGTGCTGGTAGACGCAGGCGACGCGGCGCCGCCAGGCGGCCGGGTCACCGACCGGCGGCGCCGGCTCGCCGCCGAGGCGTACGACGCCCGTGTCGGGGCGGCGCAGGCCGGACAGGATCGACACGACGGTCGACTTGCCGGCGCCGTTGCGGCCGACCAGGCCCAGGCACTCGCCGGGCTCGATCGCCAGGCTCACGTCGGACAGCGCGCGGGTGCGGCCGAAGCTGCGCGACAGCCCGACGCCCTCGATCACGTACGACGGGTCCACCCGCACCTCCGCGAGATCACTTGCGCGACAACGGATCCCGGTGGCCTACTTGCCGGCCTGGTTGCCCCACAGGTGCGGGTCGTCCACGTTGTCCTTCGTGACCAGCGGCGCCTTGATCGGATCCTCCAGGTTCTTCGCCACGGTCACGAGGGGGCCGGCACCGGACGCCGCCTGCTGCCCCTTCGCGTACGTCTTTCCGGACAGCGCGTCCCGGGCGTACTTCACGGCGTACTGCGCGTAGAGGTTGGCGGGCTGGGAGATCGTGGCGTCCAGCGTGCCGTCCGCGATGTCCTTCATCTCGAACGGGACGCCGTCGTTGCTGACCAGCATGATGTGCTTCGCCGAGCCGACCTTCGTGAACTTCCCGGCGCTCTTCTCCGCCTGGATGATGCCCGACACCGGCCCCGACCACTGCGTGTAGATCCCGACCAGGTCCTTGTACGTCGACATCGCCGTGGCCGCCGCCGTCGTCGCCGTCGGCGTGTCCCACTTCGTCGGGTACTTGACGACCCTGAGCTTCGGGTACTTCTGCTTCATGCAGGCCTCGAACGCGGTCGACCGGTCCCGGCCGTTCAGCGACGACAGGTCGCCCTGGAGCTCGGCGACCGTACCGGACTTCGCGTGGGCGCCGATGTAGTCGCAGGACTCCTGGCCGTACAGCTCGTTGTTCGCGCGGACGATCATGTACACGTCGCCGGCGCTGGGCGCCACGTCGACCGACACGACCGGGATGCCCTTGCTCTTCGCGTAGTCCAGCGCGGGGGCGATCGCCGCCGAGTCGACCGGGTTCACCACGAGCGCCTGCGCGCCCTGCGCGATCAGCGTACGGATGTCGCTGACCTGCTTGCCGGAGTCGTTGTTCGCCACCAGCGGCCCGATCAGCTTCGCGTGGTACTTGTCCGCGAACTGCTTCTGGTAGCTGATGTACGACGTCCAGAAGTCGGTGTTGTTGAAGGTGAGCGATACGCCCAGCTTGAACGTGTCGGTCGCGCCGAGCTTCGCCGCCTTGGTGTCCGACGACCCGCCGGGTCCGGACTCGGAGCAGGCCGCCACCCCGACCACCAGTACCGCCGCCACGACCGCCCCGGCGATCCGGCGCACAACGCCTGTGCCCACGCGAATCCACCCCTTCGACCCGATCGGTGTCGAAGCTGGACCCTAACCACGCATTCATCCGATGACAAGACCCGATCGGTCCGCACTCGGCCCGTCCTGTCCGGACGGAGGGGCCGGCTACATCGGATGTCAGCGTTCGCCGGAACCGCGGGGGATCAGGTGCGTCGGCAGCACGACCGTACGGGCCGGGGAGTCGTCGCCGGCCAGCCGCGCCACCACCATCTCCGCGGCGATGCGGCCCATCTCCTCCGGCTCGTGCCCGACCACCGTGATGCCCAGGACGTCGGCCAGGTCGAAGTCGTCGAACCCGACCAGCGCCGGCGGCTCGACGAGCCCGGCCAGGGCACGCAACGCGCCGGCCGTGTTGACGTTGTTCGTGGTGAACAACGCCGTCGGCGGCGGGTCTGTGGCGAGCAGCTCCGCCGTACTGCGGGTTGCGGTGGCCGCGTCGTGCGAGTCCGCCCGCACGTACCGCTCCCAGAACGTGATGCCCGCCGCGGTCATCGCGTCCGCGAACCCCGCCATGCGCTCCCGGTGCGTCGACAGCCGGGACAGGTCACCGACCAGGCCGATCCGGCGGTGCCCGCCGGCCAGCAGGTGCGCGACCGCGTCGCGGGCGCCGGACCGGTTGTCCACCAACACCGTGTCCGCGTCCAGGTGCACCGGCGGGCGGTCCAGGAACACCACGGGGATCCGGCCGCGCTCCGCCGCCAGGTACCCGTGGTCGGCGCCGCTCGGCACCAGCAGCAGCGCGCGTACCCGGCGCTCCAGCAGCTCCTCCACCAGCGACCGCTCCTGCGCGGCGTCCTCGTCGGTGCTGGCCGTCACCAGTTGCAGCCCGCCGGCGCGCAGCACCCGCTCCGCGCCGCGCGCGACCCGCGAGTAGAACGGGTTCGCCAGGTCGGAGATGATCAGCCCGACCGAGGTGGACGTGGCGCCGGACCGCAGCTCCCGGGCGATGCGGTTGAGCCGGAAACCGAGCCGGTCCGCGGCCTCGCGTACCCGGGCGGCGGTCGCCTCGGTGACGTGCGGGTGCCCGTTCAGCACGCGGGAGGCGGTCTTCAGGCTCACCCCGGCCTCGGCCGCCACCTGCCGCAACGTCGGCCGCGCGGCGCCGTACCCCGCGTCTGGTGCACCGTCCATCCGTCCGCCCTTCGCCGGCGCTGTCCGCAGCAAGAGCGTAACGGTCGGGCCCGACGGCACCCGACGCCTCGTACCCGGTCCCGCCGGCCGGGCCGGGCATGATCACGCGCATGGAGATCTTCGTCGCGGGCCCGGTGTCCTGGAACCGGCTGGTCCAGCTGGACGCGCTGCCCGAGCCGCGCCCGCACATGGTGACCGCACGGCACTGGCACGACACCGTCGGCGGTACGTCCGCCGGCAAGGCGCTCAACCTGCGCCGGCTCGGCCACGACGTCACGCTCGCCACCGTGATCGGCACCGACCCGCCCGGCGAGCGGGTACGGGCCGTGCTCGCCGACGCCGGCGTACGGCTCGTGGCCGCCGACGCGACCGCACCGACCGAACGGCACCTCAACCTGATGGACCCGGCCGGCGCCCGGCTGTCGATCTACCTGGAGTCGGGGCCGGCGGACGCGGCGCTGCCCGCCGAGACCGTACGGGCCGCGATGGTGCGCGCGTCGGCCGTCGTACTCGACCTGGCCGCCCACTCCCGGTCGCTGCTCCCGCTGGCCCACGAACTCGGCGTACCGGTGTGGACGGACCTGCACGACTACGACGGCGAGAACCCGTTCCACCGGCCGTTCGCCGACGCGGCCCGGTACGTGTTCCTCAGCTCGGACCGGATGCCCGACCACCGCGCGTACCTCGCCGAGCGGATCGCCCGCGGCGCCCGGCTGGCCGTCTGTACCCACGGCGCCGAGGGCGCCACCGCGCTCGACGCCGACGGCCGCTGGTACGAGGTGCCGGCGGAACCGGTCGACGAGGTCGTCGACACGAACGGCGCCGGCGACGCGTTCTTCGCCGGCTTCCTCACCTCGTACCTCGGCGACGGTGACGTGGCCGCCGCGCTGCGGGCCGGTGCGCGCCAGGGCGCCCGCGCGGTACTCAGCCGGGAGCTCGCCCCGCCCGCCTGACTCGTGCGGCGCCACCGAGCACCGGTGGCGCCGAAC
>DASXWQ010000092.1:0-43816 GCA_036503555.1 Actinocatenispora sp. | reverse complement strand
CGGAGCTTCATCTCCTTGATGACGGTCTGCTGCTGGTTGCGCCGCGCCTCGCGCGCCTTCAGTGCGCTCTCGTACTTGAACTTGCCGTAGTCCATGAGCTTGCACACCGGAGGGCGCGCCATCGGCGCGACCTCGACCAGGTCCATGTCCACGTCCTGTGCCAGCTTGATCGCCTGGTCGAGCGGGACGATCCCGACCTGCTCGCCTTCCGGGCCGACCAACCGGACCTCGCGCGCGCGGATCTGGTCGTTGATGCGTGGCTCGGCGCTGATGTGGCCTCCTCAAATCGGTGCCGTGCGCGGGACGCCGACCGTCGGCGACCCGCGGCCCGCCGATGTCCGGCGGACCCACCGAGTGTCGCCCGACCACACGAAAAGGCCCCGGCGCACGCCGGGGCCCGCTCGAACCGATCCTGCGCCGACCAACGTCAGCGCGACCGCCCGTGACCGCCTCCCCGTCAGGGAAGCGCTCAACGGCGGTCCGACCGGACCCGGCCACCGCAGCGGCGACTCGGGTGGGAGCGGGGCTCCACTTGGTGTCTCTCTATCCTACTGCCACTCCGCGGCACCGTATGGTGGCGATGCGCAGAGAACCGCAGGCAAGTGTACTGGGCGCGTCGGCGCCGGCCGTCACCGGGGCGGCTGACCCGTGGCGCCGCCGTGCTCGGCGAGCAGCCGGCGCAGCGCACGCACCGCGTCCAGCGCGTACTCCTTGTCGACGGCCTGGATCGCCATGATCGTGACCTCGTCGTCGTCGGCCAGCTCCAGGCTCGCCCACGGCGAATGCCGGCTGAACCGCACCGCCCGCACGACCTCCCACGGCAGCTCGTACCCGCCGATCACGTTGCGGATGCGGATGCCGTGCTCGTCCGCGCGTACCCGGGGGCGAGCGAACGCCATGATGCCGGCCGCGATGAGGGCACCGAGGACGACCATCGCGATCTGGTCGCCGCGGTGGAAGACGCCGCCGCCCTCGGTCTTGCCGGTCAGCGCGGTCGAGACCGCCGCGAACACGACGAAGATCGCGGTCGCGGTGATCGCGCACACCCAGCGCACCCGCCGCGGTCGTACGTCGACGGCCGGCGGGCGATGGTCGGTGTCCTGGTCCGCCGTCACCGCGGTGCTCGCCTCCGGAGGTTCTGCGCTCACCCCTACGAGTCTGCTCCTGCGACGGTACGGGCGCGGCGGCGGGGGCCGCGGGTACCCGGCGGGCGACCCGTCGCGAGCCCGGACAACAGGACGGCGGCCACCGTCAGGGCGGCGCCGACCACCACGGCCGGCCCCGGCCGGTGCTGCCCCGGTACGAGCGCGTCGAGCACGAGGCCACCGACCAACTGCCCGGCGATCACCGCGAGGCCGGTGCGCAGCACGCCGAGCGTGCGTACCGCGGCGAGGTTCGCGCCGGTGATGACCAGGGACAGGAAACCGCCGAGATACAGCCACCACGGGCCGCCGGCGGCGTGCGGGTGCAGGTGCCCCGACGCGCCGAACGCGGCCGCCGCCAGCGACAGCGCCGTCGTCCCGACCAGCGCGTTGACCAGCGACGCCGAGCCGACGTTGCGGGTGGTCTGGGTGACCCGGCCGTTCAACGCGGACTGCACGGACAGCCCCAGCCCGAGCAGCAGGACGAACCCCAGCAGCCCCACCGCCACCTGGCCGACCGGGCGGCCGAACTGCGCGATGCCGACCGCGACGATCGCGAGCAGGGCGCTGGCCAGGCGTACCGGGGTGACGGGCAGCCGGCCGGTCGGGCCGAGACCGATCCGGTCGGTGACGATGCCGCCGACCGACGTCCCGCACACCTGGACCACGGTGACCAGCGCCACGCCAAGGATCGGTACGGTCAGCGCCGAGCCGGCCACGAACAGTGCGCCGCAGATCCCGCCCAGGTACTGCCACCAGCGCAGGCCGCTGCCGCGCAACCGGCCCAGCCCGGCCCGGATCGGCCGGAACGCCAGGGCACCGGCCAGCAACAGCACCGTGGCGACGCCGTTGGACACCAGCGCCGCCACGACCGGGGTACCGACGCGCTCGGCGAGACCGCCGTTGACGACGCCCTGCGCCGCCGAACACGCCCCGCCGACCAGCGCCAGCGGTACCGCCGCGGCCACGGGCAACAACCCGCCCGGCGCCTGTCTGGCGGGCGTCACAGCCGGCAGGCGCTCAGCTCGGTGGCCAGGATGGCGCGGGCACCCACCTCGTACAGCTCGTCCATGATCCGGTGCAGGTCCGCGCGGGAGATCATCGCCTGCACGGCGACCCAGCCCTCCCGGTGCAGCGGCGACACCGTCGGCGCCTCGATGCCCGGCGTCAGCGCCGACGCGCGGTCCAGGTGCTCGACCCGCACGTCGTACGCGAGCATGACGTACCGCTGGGCGACCAGCACACCCTGCAGGCGCCGGGTCAGCTGGGTGACCGCGCCGTTGCCGTCCATCCCGGACCGCTGGACCAGCACCGCCTCCGACTCCAGCAGCGGCTCACCGAACGGCTCCAGCCCCGCCTGCCGCAGTGTCGCCCCCGTCGACACGACGTCCGCGACCACGTCCGCCACGCCCAGGGCGACCGCGTTCTCCACCGCACCGTCCAGCCGGATCACGTGCGCGGACAGGCCACGCTCGGCCAACTGCCGGTGCACCACCCCCGGGTACGACGTGGCGATGCGCCGGCCGTCCAGCTCGGCGACGCCGGCGACCGAACCGGGACGCGCGGCGTACCGGAAGATGGAGCCGCCGAAGCCGAGGGTGAGGATCTCCTCGGCCGGCGCACCCGAGTCGATCAGCAGGTCCCGGCCCGTGATGCCCAGGTCGAGGTCACCGGAGCCGACGTACGTGGCGATGTCCCGGGGACGCAGGTAGAAGAACTGCACCTGGTTCTGCTCGTCGGTGCAGGTCAGGTCCTTGTCGATGCGACGCTGCCGGTACCCGGCCTCGCGCAGCATGTCGATGGCGGGCGCGGACAGCGACCCCTTGTTCGGTACGGCGATGCGCAACACGTGAGATGGCTTCCTGTCTGGGGGCGGACGGTCTCCTACGACGCGGACTCAGAGATGTCGGTACACGTCGTCGAGCGTCAGGCCCTTGGCCAGCATCAGCACCTGTGCGTGATAGAGGAGCTGGGAGATCTCCTCAGCGGCGCGGTCGGCACTCTCGTGCTCGGCCGCCATCCACGACTCGGCCGCCTCCTCGACGACCTTCTTGCCGACCGCATGGACACCGCCCGCCAGCGCCGCCACCGTGCCCGAACCGGGCTCGTTGGCCGCCGCCTTGGCGGAGAGTTCGCGGAACAGCTCGTCGAAGGTCTTCACGGGGCCCCATTCTGGCAGCCCGGACAGCGTCGATGGTGAGCGGTCCCACGAAGCGGGCCGGTGGGCGACGCAGGTCACCCGCCGCCCCGCGTCGGGACAGGCGTGGTCGGGTCGCCGGTCAGTTGCTCGGCAGGGTCGGCATCCGGTCGTCGCCGCCGTTCGAACCGTTGCCGTTGCCGTTGGTGCCGTTGGTGCCGTTGCCGTCGGTGCCGCCGGTCGGCTGGCCGTTCGGGTACCCGCCGGCGGAACGGCTCGGCGCCGCGCTGGCGCTGCCGCCCGCGGCCGGCGCGCCGCTGCCACACGGCTGCCCGCCCTGCGCGGCCCCGTTCTGCCCCTGGCCGTTCTGGCCGTTCTGGCCGTCGGGTGCGCCGGTCGGGTTGCCGTTCCCGGTGCCGTTGTTGCCGGCGCCGTTGTTGCCGGTGCCGTTGCCGTCGTTGCCCTCGCCACCGAGGCCGTTCAGCCCGTTGCCGTTACTGCCGCCGCCGTTGGTGCCGTTGCCGTTCGTACCGCCGCCGTTCGTACCGCCGCCGTTCGTACCGCTGCCGCCGTTAGGCGCGCCGGTGGCGCTCGGCATGCCGGGGCCGTTGCCACCGTCCGCCCGGGTACCGCCGGGGCCGGTGCTCGCGCTCGGTGAGGCGGGCGGGCAACTGTGGGAGGCCGCCGGGGACGACTTCGGCGGCTTCGCCGAACTGGTCTTCTTGTCGTTGCAGCCGGCCAACCCCACGACGCCGATCAGGCCAATCGCGACAGCTCCGACTACTCGCACCTTAAGCACGGAAACCCCTTCAATCCCCCAAGAAAACATCGCTCCCGGGAGGGTAGGGTGCCGCCGCAACACGGCGGCCCGCCGTGCGTACTAGGCGCGAAGGGTGCGCAGGGTGGCGGCGGCGTCGAGCACCGCGACAGCCGCGTCCCAGCCCTTGTCCTCGGCGGAGTCCGGCAGGCCGGCGCGGGCCCGGGCGTGGGCCAGCTCGTACACGGTGAGCACGCCGTGCCCGACCGGCTTCCCGGCGTCGAGCGCGACCCGCGTCAGGCCGTCGGTGACCGACCGGCAGACGTAGTCGAAGTGCGCGGTCTCGCCGCGGATCACCACGCCCAGCGCGACGACCGCGTCGCACCGGCGGGCCAGCTCCTGCGCGACGACGGGCAGCTCGACGGATCCGGCGACCCGTACCGAGAGCACGTCGGTGACGCCGCTGGCCTTCGCGGCGGCCTCGGCGCGGGCCAGCATGGCGTCGGTCAGCTCGTGGTGCCAGCGCGCGGCGACGATGCCGAACCGCAGCCCGGCACCCTCCACAGTGGACATTTCCGGTACGGCGTGGCCGGCCATCAGGCGTGTCCCTCCGTCAGTTCGTCGAAGTCGGGCAGGTCGTCGAGCAGGTGCCCGAGCCGGTCGCGCTTCGTCTTCAGGTAGCCGATGTTCTCCGGGTGCGCCCGCACCGGCAGCGGTACCCGGTCGATCACGCGCAGCCCGTATCCGGTGAGGCCGGCGCGCTTGTCCGGGTTGTTGGTGAGCAGCCGCATGCTGCGTACGCCGAGGTCGGCGAGGATCTGCGCGCCCGTGCCGTAGTCGCGGGCGTCGGCCGGCAGGCCCAGATCGAGGTTGGCGTCGACGGTGTCCCGCCCGCCGTCCTGCAACTGGTACGCCTGGAGCTTGTGCAGCAGGCCGATGCCGCGGCCCTCGTGGCCCCGGACGTACAGCACGACGCCGCGGCCCTCGGCCGCCACCGCGCTCATCGCGGCGTGCAGCTGCGGCCCGCAGTCGCAGCGCACCGAGCCGAACACGTCCCCGGTCAGGCACTCCGAGTGCACCCGGACCAGCACGTCCTCGCCGTCGCCGATCTCGCCGGCGACCAGCGCGATCTGCTCCGAGTCGTCCACCAGCGACCGGTACCCCACCGCCTGGAACGCCCCGTACTCCGTGGGCACCCGGGCGGTCACGACCCGCTCGACCTGCTTCTCGTGCCGGCGCCGGTACGCGATCAGGTCGGCGATCGTGATGAGCGTGAGCTCGTGCTCCGCGGCGAACACCGACAGCTCGTCCATGCGGGCCATGTCGTCGTTCTTCTGGCTGACGATCTCGCACAGCACGCCGGCCGGCGGCAGGCCGGCCATCCGCGCCAGGTCGACCGCCGCCTCGGTGTGGCCCGGCCGGCGCAGCACGCCGCCGTCCTTCGCCCGCAGCGGTACGACGTGCCCCGGCCGGCGGAAGTCGACCGCACTCGACGCCGGGTCGGCCAGCAGCCGCATCGTCGTCGCGCGGTCCGCAGCGGAGATCCCGGTCGTCACCCCGTCCGCCGCGTCCACCGTCACCGTGTACGCGGTGCCCCGGCGGTCCTGGTTCACGTGGTACATCGGCGGCAGGTTCAGCCGGTCGCAGTCCGGCCCGGTCAGCGGTACGCAGATGTAGCCGGACGTGTACCGGACCATGAACGACACCAGCTCGGGCGTCGCCTTCGCCGCGGCGAAGATCAGGTCGCCCTCGTTCTCCCGGCCCGGGTCGTCGACGACGACGACCGGCTTGCCCGCCGCGATGTCCGCGACGGCCTGCTCCACGGTGCCGAACGCCGCGCCGCTCACGACGCACGCTCCGGCGTGCCGACGAGCTTCTCCAGATGCTTGCCGATCACGTCGACCTCCAGGTTGACCAGCTCACCCACCGGGCGCCGGCCGAGCGTGGTGACCCGCAGCGTGGTCGGGATCAGGCTCACCGAGAAGGACTTGTCGTCGACCGCGGTGACGGTCAGCGAAACGCCGTCGACGGCGATCGAGCCCTTCTCCACGACGTACCGGTTGAGGTCGGGAGGCAGGGCGACGCGGACGTCCTCCCAGCGGTCGCCGGGATCGCGGGCGAGGATCGTGCCGACGCCGTCGACATGGCCCTGGACCAGGTGGCCGCCGAGCCGGGTGGCGAGGGTCGCCGCGCGCTCCAGGTTCACCGGGTCGCCGGCGCGGACCGAGTCCAGCGTCGACCGCTCCAGGGTTTCGCGCATGACGTCCGCGACGAAGGTGCCCGCCGCCGGATCGGTCGACACCACGGTCAGACACACGCCGTTGACGGCGATCGAGTCGCCGTCCCGCGCGTCGGCCGCGACCAGCGGCCCGCGCACGGTGACCAGGGCGGCGTCGGTCGACCGCTCGATCGCGGTCACCTCGCCCAGCTCTTCGATGATCCCGGTGAACATCCTGCCCGCGCTCCTTCGTCCGGTGCGCGAGGCGGGCAGAGGGATCCGCGGGTACGCGCCGGCACAGGCCGACGCAGACGACGGCGCAGGGCGCGCCGACGCCACCCACGCGCTCGCTCCCTTCCGGACTGTCACCGTCGGCTCCGGACTCTCACCGGATCAACCGTCACCGCGACCGAGGTCGCCGTGCCGGGTCGCGGGCTTCACGGCTCACACCGTGTCACCGCCGGTTCGGAATTGCACCGAACCCCGCCAGCGCGCGTGCTGGTTTCGCACCGCCCAGTCTGGCACGCCGTGCGGGCCGGCCGCCGACGGCCCGCACGTCTCCTACGTCACGTGTCGGGACGGTTGCGACGTCGGTCGACCGCCACGTACGAACCGGCGTGGGACTTCGCGACCTGCTTCATCTCGGTCGCCACGGCCACCACCTCCCGCGCGTCGTCGTACCGCCGGAACCGGCTGCTCGCCACCCCGACCGACAGCGTGACCAGCGCGTACGTGTGCATCTTGCCGCGCCGGTCCGGCAGCCGCAGGTGGCCGGCGGCGGCGTCGGCCGGGTCGTACAGGCCGGTGACGCGCGACTCGAACGCCGCGATCGCGTGCTCGGTGACCGGGTCGACCTGACCCGGCTGGCACAGCACGAGGAAGTCGTCGCCGCCGACGTGCCCGAGGAACGGCACCGGGGTGCCGACCGCGGTGACCGACTCGTACAGCACGTGGGCCAGCAGGCTGATGAACTCGTCGCCGCGGACGAACCCGTACGCGTCGTTGACGCTCTTGAACCGGTCGACGTCGACGTAACAGAGCGCGAACCGCTCGTCGTGTCGTACCCGGTCGGCGATCTCGCGGAGGATCCGGGCGTTGCCCGGCAGACCGGTCAGCGGGGACGACTCGCGCATCTCCCGGTTGCGGCGCAGCGTGGACCGCACCCGGGCGACCAGCTCCAGCGTGTCGAACGGCTTGATGATGTAGTCGTCGGCGCCGGCGGTCAGGCCCGCCACCCGGTCCGCGCCGAGGCCCTTCGCGGTCAGCATGATCACCGGAAGGCCGGCCGTCAGCGGGTCGGCGCGGATCCGCCGGGTCACCTCGACCCCGTCCAGGTCCGGCATCATCACGTCGAGCAGCACCAGGTCCGGCCGGTAGCGCCCGATCTCGGCCAGCGCCTGCACACCGTCGACGGCGACCGCCACGTCGAAGCCCTCGAACCGCAGGTTCATCTCGACGAACCGGACGATGTCCGGATCGTCGTCGACGACCAGCACCCGGCCGGGAGTGTCGGGCCGGCGGGCGGCGGTCACGAGGCCGCCGCGCCCGCCTCGGCCTCGCGGCGCAGCGCCCGGGCCGCCGCGGCCGGGTCGTCCGCGCCGTAGATCGCGGTACCGGCGACGAACGCGTCCGCGCCCGCCTCCGCGGCCTGCCCGATCGTGTCGGCGTTGATCCCGCCGTCCACCTCGATCCGTACGCTCAGGTCACCGCGCGCCGCCTTCGCCGCGCGTACCTTCGCCAGCAGCTCGGGCATGAACTTCTGCCCGCCGAACCCGGCCTTGATCGTCATGATGAGCAGGGTGTCGAACTCCGGCAACAGTTCGAGGTACGGATCGACCAGGGTGTCCCGGTCGATCGCCAGCCCGGCCAGGCTGCCGGCGGCCCGCAGCCGCCGCGCCAGCGCCACCGGGTCGTCGGTCGCCTCGGCGTGGAACGTCACGTTGTGCGCCCCGGCCTCCGCGTACCCGACCGCCCAGCGGTCCGGGTCGGTGATCATCAGATGACAGTCGAGCGGTACGTCGGTCGCGGCGCGCAGGCTCTGCACCACGGGCAGACCGATCGTCAGGTTGGGTACGAAATGGTTGTCCATCACATCCACGTGCAGCCAGTCCACCGCGTCGGCCACGGCGGCGGCCTCGTCGGCCAGCCGGGCGAAGTCGGCGGACAGGATGCTCGGTGCGATCAGCAGTTCCCCCACGGTCGGCCATCCTAAGCGGTGCCGCCACCCGTGCCCGCCGTGGCACGGGCCGGATCAGAGACCGGTGCGGCCGTCGATGCGCTCGCGGAGCAGGTCGGCGTGGCCCAGGTGGCGGGCGTACTCGCAGATGACGTGGTGCAGCATCCAGCGCAGCGACATGGTGCCGACACCCGCCCACTCGAACGTGTCCGTCAGCGACGCGCCGACGAGCGCCTTGCGCGACAGCTCCCACTCGGCCGTCAGCCGCTCCAGGTCCCGCTGCGCGTACGCCGCGTCTGCGGCCTCGAAGCACTCGTCGCGCCGCGGGTACGTCTTGGCGATGTCCTCGCCGCGGTACCGCATCCGGAACCAGACCCGCTCCACGTCGGTGAAGTGCCGGACCAGGCCCAGCAGCGACAGGTTCGACGGGGGCACCGCCCACTGCGCCAGCTGCTCGCCGGTCAGCCCCGTGCACTTGTGCAACAGGGCGGTCCGGTTCGTGTCCAACCAGCCGACGAACATGTCCAGCTCGCCGGCGATGGACGGTTCCTCGATGCGCTCGATGTCCGGTGCGGTCCACGACATCCGGCCATGATGCCCGATGTCTCGCCCCGATGGGGGGCGGAATCCGCCTCGACACGCCGTGTCGCCACGCCCACGACGGGTACCGGACGCCGAGGTCGCTACCGTACGATCCGGACATGTTGCGCGACGAGATCGGGTCCGTCGCCGACGCCCTCCGGGATCTCGGTGCGGCGGAGACCGTCGCTGCCGCCACCGCCGGTACCGCCGCCGCGGTCCTCACCCGCGTCGGTGCCGGCAGCGGCCGGCGCGAGCTGTTCCAGGCGGCCGAGAACGCGACGAAGGCGGTGGACACCCAGCGCCGGGCAGGCGGGCATCTGATCAGGACCGCCGAGTTGTTGCGCTGGTTCGCGGCGCAGGTGTGAGCCGATGAGCTGGCCGGAGATCCGCACCGCGATCGACGCCCAGCTCGTGGCCCTGCGCCGGGCGTACGCCGGCTGGCTCGCCCGCCGCGACCGGCTCGCCGCCACCCGGGGCCGCGCCCACCACGTGCTCGACGGCGGTACCAGCGCCCCGCCCCGCGAGGCGCTCGCCCACATCCACACCGCGTACGACATCGGTGCCGAGACCGGTCCGCTGCTCGCCGCGGCCGTGACGTCGATCGAGCAGTACCTGGCGGCCGTCGACCCCGACAACGCGGCGGGTGCCGTCGCCGGTCTGCCCGGCCCGAAGGAGGTCGGCGACCCGCACGGCGGCCACGGAGGTCCCGACGCCCCCGGCGAGCGCCAACCCCTCGGCAACGTCTGGCGGCGCCGCGGCCACGTCTACACGGAGCAGGGCGGCCCCGCCGGATTCCGGGACTTCCTGGCACGCGGCGCCGGGCTGTTCGCGCTGCACACCGACTGGCACCGGGCCGGCGGGCATCCGGACCGGCACGGCGGCGCGACGACCGACCGGCAGCTCGTCGACCGGCTCCGGTACGGGCACGATCCGCTCACCGGCAAGACCGTGGACTGGGAGACCGGCAAGCGTCACCGATGCGGCGACCACGCGACCGCGTACCGCCGCGACCAGGCACTCGCCTGGGCCGAGATGTGCTGCTATGCCAGCCGGGCGGGGACCTCCGCGCGCGAGACCGCCGAGCGACAGGGCCGTCGGGCCTTCGCGGCGCAGGTCGCGGCCTGCGACGTGTTCGGCCCCGGGTTCCGGGCGGAGCTGCGGGGCTACAGCAGGGACGCGGCGTCCGGAATCGGCATCGTTCGTATCGATTTCCCGGACAACACCATCATTCGGGCGCACTATCGACGGGACGTACCGGACGGCGAGTGGCTGCTGGTCACCTGCTTTCCGGACATCCCCAAGGTCGTACCCGGTGGGGAGGCGGCGACATGACGGTGATCAGTCAGCAGCTGCGGGACACGCTCGACACGTACGCGCACGAGGGCGACCTGACCACGATCGGCGACCTGGGCAAGGACGTTCAACTACCGGCACTGCACTGGTTCGTCGGGGAGTTCGAGGCGGCGCTCCGCGGTGGGGCGTTCACCCCGCAGTGGTGGGGCGCCGCCCTCTACAGCTCGACCTGGTCCGAGGCGCAGGCGGACCTGGTCGACGAGGATCTGCGGGAGATCTGGGCGGCGGTGGCGCCGGGGCGGGCGTACCCGCTCGACGCGCCGGGCTGAGCCACCCGGCGCGTCGGGCGGTCAGCCGACCGAGGTGTAGGCGACGACACCGCGGCGCAACGCGTCGACCGCCTGCCGGCAGGTGGCGCGCAGGTCCGTGTCGGCGGCGACCGCGATCTGTTCGAGCAGGTCGATGACCTGCCGGGTCCACCGGACGAAGTCGCCGGCGGGCATCTCGCCGTCGACGCCCTGCGCGCTGGCGAGCACCTTCGCGAGCGGCTCGCCGCGCGCCCAGCGGTACGTCGGCCAGACGAAGCCGAGGTCGGGCTCCCGGGTCAGGCGCAGGCCGAACCGCTGCTCCTCGGCGTACAGCTCGCCGAACAGTTCCAGCCCGGCGGTCACCGCGGACGCGACAGGCCCGCCCGGCACCGCCACACGGTCCTCGACCTCGCGACGCGCCTCGTACACGAGCATCGAGACGGCGGCGGCCAGCTCGGGCGCGGACAGGCCCGCCCAGATGTTCTCGCGCAGGCACTCGGCGACGAGCAGGTCGGTCTCCGCCCAGATCCGCGACAGCCGGCGGCCGGCGTCGGTCACCGCGTACCCGTCGGGCTCGGACCGCAGATACCCGCGGGACGCGAGCATCGCGCACACGTCGTCGAACGTGCGCACCAGCGAGCCGGTCCGCCCCGCCACCTTCGTCCGCAGCGCCTCGGTCTCCTGCTCCAGCCGCACGTACCGGGCGGCCCAGCTGGCGTGGTCCTCCCGGTCGGCGCAGCCGTGGCACGGGTGGGCGCGCAGTCGCCGACGCAGGTCGAGCAGTTCGGCGTCGTCGGCCGCGGCGGCGCGGGACCGGCGGGTGTGCCGGGTCTCGGTGGGCGCCGCGACCTCGGCCCGGGACAGCGCCACGGCCAGGTCCCGCCGCGCCTGCGGGGACCGGTGGTTGAAGTGCTTCGGTACCCGGATGCGGCCGAGCGCCTGCCCGGTGCCGATCTCGCCGGCCTGGATGCGGCCGGCCCACCGGTCCTCGGTGAGGACCAGCGGGCGCGGGTCGTCGTGTGCGGTGTCGCCCGGATCGAGTACGACGGCGAGCCCGGCGCGCCGCCCGTTCGGGATCCGGATGATGTCGCCGATCTTCAGCCGGGACAGCGCCTGCGCCGCCTGGGCCCGCCGGTTCGCGGCGCCGGACCGGCCGAGGTCCTTCTCCCGCTGCGAGATCGCGGTCCGGATCCCCTGGTACTCGGCGAAGTCGCCGAGGTGGCAGGCCATCCGCTCGGCGAGCTGCGCGGCGTTGCGCTCGTTGCGGCGTACCTGGTGGGCGAGGCCGACGACCGACCGGTCCGCCTGGAACTGCGCGAAGCTCGCCTCCAGCAGCTCGCGCGAGCGGCTCGCGCCGAGCATCTCGATCACGTTGACCGCCATGTTGTACGACGGCCGGAAGCTCGACCGCAGCGGGTACGTGCGGGTCGAGGCGAGGCCGGCCACGTGCCGCGGGTCGGTCTCCGGGGACCACAGCACGACGGCGTGCCCCTCGATGTCGATGCCTCGCCGCCCGGCCCGGCCGGTGAGCTGCGTGTACTCCCCCGGCGTGATGTCGACGTGCGCCTCGCCGTTGTACTTGACCAGCCGCTCCAGCACGACGCAGCGGGCCGGCATGTTGATGCCCAGCGCCAGCGTCTCGGTGGCGAACACGGCCTTCACCAGCCCGCGTACGAACAGCTCCTCGACGACCTCCTTGAACGCCGGCAGCATCCCGGCGTGGTGCGCGGCGAGACCGCGCTCCAACCCGTCGAGCCACTCCCAGTACCCGAGAACGGTGAGGTCCTCGCCGGCGAGCGCGGACGTCCGGGACTCGACGATCGCGCGGATCTGCTCCCGCTCCTCCGGTGTGGTCAGGCGCAGCCCGGCGCGCAGGCACTGGGCGACGGCCGCGTCGCAACCGGCCCGGCTGAACACGAACAGGATCGCCGGCAGCAGCCCCGCGCCGTCGAGCCGGTCCACCACCTCGGGCCGGGCCGGCGGCTGCCAGCGGCGCGGCCGGCCGCGCCGGCCGCCGGTCCACTCCAGCCGCCGCAACTGGTCGCGGGAGTACCGCAGCAGCTCGGGGTGCACCTCGTGCTTCTCGGCGGCGGCCCGGTCGTGGAACAGGTCGAACATCCGGCGACCGACGAGCATGTGCTGCCACAGCGGTACGGGCCGGTGCTCGCTGACGACGACCTCGGTGGTGCCGCGCACGGTGATCAGCCAGTCGGCGAACTCCTCGGCGTTGGACACCGTGGCGGACAACGACACCAGCGTCACCGACGCGGGCAGGTGGATGATGACCTCCTCCCACACCGCGCCACGGAACCGGTCGGCCAGGTAGTGCACCTCGTCCATCACCACGTACCCCAGACCGTCCAGTGTGGACGATCCGGCGTACAGCATGTTGCGGAGCACCTCGGTGGTCATCACGACCACCGGCGCCTCCGGGTTGATCGCGTTGTCCCCGGTGAGCAGGCCGACGTGCTCGGCACCGTACCGGGCGACGAGGTCATTGAACTTCTGGTTGGACAGCGCCTTGATCGGCGTGGTGTAGAAGCACTTCCGGCCCAGCCGCAGCCCCAGGTGCACCGCGAACTCGCCGACCACGGTCTTGCCGGCGCCCGTCGGCGCGCACACCAGTACGCCGCTGCCGCCCTCCAGCGCGCGGCAGGCGTCGATCTGGAACCGATCGGGGTCGAAGCCGAGACCCGCCGCGAACTCGGTGAAGGCCGGGTACCGGGCCCGGTCGCGCGCCGCCGCGTGCCGCTCGGAAGGGGTACTCATACCGCAAGGCTATGCGGCCGACGCCGGGAACCGCGGGTACGGACCGGTCGCGTCGGCAACGCGTCGCACGGCCGTGAACGGACACAACCGGCCGTTAGGGCCGCAACCACCACCGGCGCGAACACCGGTGCGGGACGGTCGTGACCCCTCGGTATCGTGCACGCGTGCCGGATGCCACGAGTAGTGACCGTTCCGCCGCGACCCGCGGCCCGTCCATGCCGACCGGGGACGCCGACGGGCACCGCCGGCCCAGCGCGGTGCTGCTGGACTTCCACGGCACCATCGCCCAGGTCGAGCCCCCCGAACGGTGGGTACGCCTCGCCGCCCGGGCCTGCGGCACCGAGCTGGACCCGGCGCGCTGCGCGGCGCTCGCCGACGCGCTCGTCACCGCGGGCCGCGCGGGCGGACCGCGACCCGGCCGGATCCCGCCCGAGCTGGCCGAGGCGTACGCGGAGCGCGACCTGTCCGAGCACGCCCACCGCGCCGCGTACGCGGGGCTCGCCGGCACCGTCGACACCGGCATCCCCGCCCTCGCCGACGCCCTGTACGAGCGGCTGTTCGACCCGGACGGCTGGTCCCTCTACCCGGACACGCTGCCGACGCTGACCGCGCTGCGGGCCGCGGGCGTACCGGTGGCGGTGGTCAGCAACATCGGCTTCGACATCCTGCCGCTGGTCAGCGCGCTCGGCATCGCCGACCTCGTGGACGCGTGGCTGCTGTCGTACCAGCTGGGCACGTGCAAGCCGGACCCGGCGATCTTCCTGCGCGGCTGCGCCGCGGTACGCACCGAGCCGGAGCGGACCCTCATGGTCGGCGACACCCCGGCCGACGCCGCGGCCGCCGCGGTCGGCTGCCCGACCCTCGTGCTGCCGGTGTCCGACCCCGGTGAGGTGCACGGCCTGTCCGCCGTCCTCGACCTGGTCGGCACCCACCACTGACGCTCAGGCGAGCAGGGCCAACGCCTCCGGTACGCACTCGACGGTGACCGGCAGGGCCAGGCCCCGCTCGCCGTCCGCGTACGTCCGGCGGCTCTCACCGTGGATCTCCACGGTCCGGGCCCGGTGGCTCTCGACCGCCGGATGGTCCAGGTGCCGGCCCTGGCGCATCAGCGACTTCATCCGGACCGCGGTGGCCCGGCCGATCGGGCTGATGATCGTCAGGTCGAGCAGGCCGTCGGCCGGGTCGGCGTTCGGGCAGACGCGCAGGCCGCCGCCGTACCGCCCGGTGTTGCCGACCGCGATGATCATCGCGCTCAGCTCCCGCGTCTCGCCGTCGAGCACCAGCTTGTAGTCGTGCGGCGCGAGCTGGAGGATCTCGGCGAGGATCGACACGTCGTACCGCCGGGGGCCCTTCGGCCAGGCCATCCGGTTGGCGCGCTCGTTGATCGAGGCGTCCAGGCCGGCGGACAGGACCGTGCCGTACCAGACGTCGGCGGCGCCGGGCTGGCTCGCCCGGCCCAGGTCGACGGCCCGCCGGTGCCCGTCGCGCAGCGCGGCGACGAGCGCCTTGATCGCCGGCTCGGGCTGCTCCGGCAGGCCCAGCGCGCCGACGAAGTCGTTGCCGGTGCCGATCGGCACCACCCCCAGCGGTACGCCGGTGCCGGCGACCGCCTGCAGGGCGAGATGCACCGTACCGTCGCCGCCGACGGCAACCACCGCGGCCGGCCGGTCCGCGACCGCCTCCCGGCACACGGCGAGCGCCGCGTCCCGGTCCGGTGCGGGCAGCAGCTTCGGCGTCAGCCGCGCCGCCCGCAGCCGGCCGATCACGTCGGCGACCACCCCGGCGCGGCGGCCCCGGCCGGCACTCGGGTTGACCAGGACGGCCACCTCAGAGGCATCGATCACGGCATGACCGTACCGGTCGTGATCCACGCCGGTCGATCAGGTGCTGTCGTCGAACCGTCGGCGCCGGCGGTCCGCCCGGTCCTCGGACGACTCGTCCGGCGACTCGATCGGCTCGGGGTCGCCGATCGGCTCCAGGTCGTCCACCGGGTCGGACTGGTAGTCCAGCTCGGACGCCTCGTCGTCGTCGACCGCGCCGTAGTCCGCAGCGAGCTTCCGTGCCTTGCGCCCGTCGTTGAGGAACGCGAAGCCGACGGCGCCGAAGTAAAGCACCACCATCGGGATCGCCAGCGCGGTCATGCCGAACGGGTCCGGGGTCGGTGTCACGACCGCGGAGATCGCGAACATCAGGAACACCGCGATCCGCCACCAGCCGAGCAGCCGCTTCGCGCTCAGGATCCCGGCCGCGTTGAGCAGGGCCAGGATCAGCGGGAACTCCAACGCCAACCCGAACACGACCATCAGCTTGGTCATGAAGTCGATGTACCCGGCGACGTCGAGCATCGCCTTCACCTGGCTCGCCACGCTCGGCAGCAGGAACTCCAGCCCCCGGGCGACGATCAGGTATGCCAGGACGACGCCGCCGGCGAACAGCGGCACGGCGACCCCGACGAACCCGTACGCCCAGCTCCGCTCGTTGCGGTGCAGGCCGGGCGCGATGAACGCCCAGAGCTGGTAGAGCCAGACCGGGCAGGCGAGGATGAGCCCGATGTAGAGCGCGAGCTTCAGGCCGACCACGAAGTACGACGTGACCTGCGTGGTGATGATGTCGCAGCCCTGGCTGCCGCGGTTGGCGATGGCCAGGTGGCAGTAGGGCTGGACCATGAAGTCGAGCACGCGGGTGTGCACCGCGTAGCCGATGATGAAGCCGACCAGGATCGCCAGCGACGCCTTGAACAGGCGGCCGCGGAGCTCTCGCAGGTGCTCCATCAGCGGCATGGAGCCGTCGGCCGCCTTCTCGAACTGTTCGGCGCGACGACGGCGCAGGACCGGACTCACGATGGGGGTGAGCTACAGATCCGTGGTGGACTTCTTGGCCGCCCGCGTCTCCTGGATCGGCGACGCCTTGTCGTCGGACAGGTCCGACTCCAGCGGCTTGCGGCTCGACTGGGCCTCCGCCTTCTCCGCCACGTCACGCTCGTCGTCGTCGCGCAGGGTCTTGGTCTCGGCCTTGATGATGCGCAGCGAGCGGCCCAGGCCACGCGCGGCGTCCGGGAGCTTCTTCGCCCCGAACAGCAGGATCAGCACCACCACGAGAATCGCGATGTGCCACGGCCTGATGGCGCCCATATCTGTTCCACCTCCGGGTGCGAAGACCCACCCATCCTACGTTCCGCAGCTGGGAACGTCTTCGACCAACGGCCCCCACTGTACGGCCCCGGCGGCGCAAGTCTTGCCGCCGGATCAGGCTACGTCAACCTCTTCGCAGGGCTGATCGGCACCGACGTCCGGCCAGCGCACCGTTCGGCGGATCGGCACCCTACGAGTGCTTCCGGCCGTTTTCCGCCCCCGGTGCCGCCGCCCGGCCGTACGGTCCGCCGCGCGCGAGCGCCCACTTCTCCGGCACCTCGCCCACGCGGGCCCGGACCGCGGCGACGTCGGCGTCGAGCGCGCGTACCCGGGCGGCGAGGGCCACGAACTCGCCCTGCCGGCGGCGGAACGCGGCCGCCGCCGCGAACAGCGGGCGCCGGCGGCGCAGCAGCCCCACCGCGGACAGCGCCAACGCGACGAGGCCGACCACGACGATCGCGAGTACCAGGATCCACACGTGCCGCATGGCCCCGAACCCTACCGACCCGGGCGCCGCCGCCGGGCGGACACCACGCGATCGGCGCTCACTCCGGCGCGATCCCGTACGCCGCCAGCGCGGCGCGAGCGTCCTCGGCCACCGCCGAGACCAGCTCCGGCGGACCCACCACCGCCACGTCCGCGCCGAGCCCGAGCACCAGCCGACGGGCCCAGGACAGGTCGGACGCGCGCAGGGCGACCCGCCAGCGCCCGTCCGGCTCGGGCCGCACCGACTCGCACGGGTAGTACTCGGTGATCCACCGGGCGCCCCGCTCGATCCGCAGCGTCACCAGCGGCTGGTCCGGCGTCGGCCGGAACGGCCCGGACCGCAGGTCGGACGGCTGGGCCGCGGCCGGCGGCGCGGACGGCTCCGGCAGCTCGGTCAGCTCGTCGATCCGGTCCAGCCGGAACAGTCGTACGCCCTGCGCGCGTCGGCACCACGCCTCCAGGTACGTCCACGCGCCGGCGGTCAGCAGCCGCATCGGGTCGACCACCCGCTCGGTCGTCGCGTCCCGGCCGGCCGTGTAGTAGCGGATCCGCAGCGCCCGGCCGCGGTCCAGGGCACCGCGCACCTCCGCGGCCCGGTCCGTCGCGTGCGGCCCGCTGACGGCGAACCGGCTCGCGGCCTCGGCCGCCTCCCCCGCCGCCGCCTCGATCTTCGCCAGCGCCCGCTCCACCGCGTCGCGGTGCGCCAACCCCGGCGTCTCCGCCAACGTACGCAGCGCCACCGTCAGGGCCAGCCCCTCGTCCGGCGTCAGTCGCAGCGGCCGGTCGATGCCCGCGTCGTACGTGATGGTCACGGTGTCGCCGTCCAGCGACATGTCGATCAGGTCGCCCGGCCCGTAGCCGGGCAGCCCGCAGACCCACAGCAGTTGCAGGTCGTCGCGCAGCTCGGCCGCGCTGACGCCGAGGTCGGCCGCCGCGTCGTCGATCCGGATCCCGGGCCGCGCCAACAGGTACGGGACCAGGTTGAGCACCCGCCCCAACCGATCCGCCGCCGCGCTCATGTCGTTGCTCCCGTGCGTTGCTGGGTCTGCGGGGTGTCGCGGTGCCGGGCCGCGATCGGACGCAGCTTGCGGATCACGGCGTCGCGGACCTCCGGCGGGTCGAGGACCAGCGCGCCCGCGCCGTACCCGACGAGGCGCGCGGCGAGCGACTCGGGATCGGTGTAGTCCAGCCGTACGACGTCGCCGTCGACGGAGGCCGCCTGGCGCCGTATCCCCGCGCCGCAACCCGGCAGCAGCCGCACCGTCGCGGTACGGGTGGGCTCGGCCGGCCCGGACGAGTGCGCCACATGCCCGATCAGGTCGACGTGTTCGGGTGGCCGGAAGGCGTCCGGGCCGCCGACGGTACGCACCGGGCCGGCGAAGCGGGACAGCCGGAAGCAGCGCGTCGCGCCGCGGTCCAGGTCGTGACCCACCACGTACCACCGGCCGCGCCAGGAGACGACGCCCCACGGCTGGAGGCGCCGGGTGACCGCGTCGTCGGCCTCCGGCGTCCGGTAGTCGAACGTGACGGCGCGATGCTCCCGCACCGCGCGGGTCAGCGGCTCGAACGCCGGCTCCGCGGTCACCACCGGCTCCACGCCGAGCGTGGCCTGGGCGTCCACCTCGACGCCCGCGGCGCGCAGCTTGCGCAGCCCGGACGAGGCGGCCTGCGCCAGGCCGGCGTGCCGCCACAACCGCGCGGCCAGGCCGACCGCGGCGGCCTCGTCGGGCGCCAGCCTGACCTCCGGCAGGGCGTAGTCCCGGCGGGCGATGCGGTAGCCGGGTTCGGCGTCGAAGATGCTCGCGGTGCCCGTCTCCAGCGGTACGCCCAGCTCACGCAGGTCGGCCTTGTCCCGCTCGAACTTGCGCTGGAACGCGTCGTGCTCGCGCGCGTCCGCCGGGTCGTGGGCGTATCCGGGTACGGTCGCGGCGATCTGCGCGGCGGTCAGGAACCGCCGCGTGGACAACAGACAGATGACCAGGTTGACCAGGCGCTCGGTCCGGATGCGCGACACTCTGGCCAGGCTATCCCATCGCTGCCGGCCGCCCGCGGCACACCGCCGGTGGACGGCTAGCGTATTCGCCGTGGTGCGGTGGCGGAGCGGACAAGTCCGTACGATCCGGCGGCGATGGGCCGGCGCGATCGAGTACGAGGTGACCCTGGACCGCCGCACACCGGACGATCCGGACACGGTGTGCGCGCTGGGGTACCCGAAGCTCGTCGGCGAGGCGGAGCCGGGTGACCGGGTGCTGCTCAACACCAACGCGCTCGCGCTCGGCCTCGGCACCGGCGGGTACGCGCTGGTCGTCGCGCTGCCCGACCGGCTCCCCGCCGACCCGGCCGGGCCGGGGCACGTGGTGAAGGCGCGGTACACGCCGCTGCAGGCGGTCGTGCAGGCCGCCGACGAGGACGACGCGCCGTACCGGTCGGTGCTGGCCGACGCGGACGACCTCGGCGGCATGCCGGTCGTGCTGGCCGACCTGCACTCGGCGCTGCCCGCGATCCTCGCCGGCATCCCGGACACGGTGCCGGTGGCGTACCTGATGACCGACGGTGGGGCGCTGCCCGCCTGGTTCAGCCGGAGCCTCGCCGAGCTGTCCGGGCGGCTGGCCGGCACCGTCACCGTGGGCCAGGCGTACGGCGGGGACCTGGAGGCCACCAACACCCACAGCGGCCTGCTCGCCTGCCGGTACGCGCTGGGTGCGGCGATCACCGTCGTCGCGCAGGGCCCCGGCAACCTCGGCACCGGCACCCGCTGGGGCTACTCGGGCGTCGCGGTCGGCGAGGCGGTCAACGCGGTCGCCACGCTCGGCGGACGCCCGGTCGGGTCGCTGCGCATCTCCGACGCCGACCCGCGGGCCCGGCACCAGGGCGTCAGCCACCATTCGCTGACGGCGTACGGCCGGGTCGCGCTCGCCCCGGCCGACCTCGTCGTACCCGACGGGCTCGGCCCGGACCTCGCCGCGCGCGTCGCCGACGACCTCGCCGCGCTGCCGGACCGGCACCGGATCGTCACCGTCGACACCGCCGGCCTGCTCGACGCGCTACGCGACTGTCCGGTCCGGCTGTCCACGATGGGCCGCGGGCTCGCCGAGGACACCGCGTACTTCCTGGCCGCCGCCGCGGCGGGCCGATACGCCGCCGGTCTCCTCCCGGCCTGACCCCGCGGGGGGCCGGCCTCAGTGGCCGGCGGCCGCCGGGACCGGCTCCGGTACGGGGGCCGACGGGCGGGAGCGGGCGACGGTGCCGCGGGCGACGAAGACCGCCGCGGCCAGCAGTACACCGGCGCCGGCCGCCGTGAGGAACGACAGCCGCGGCCCGGACAGCGTCACCAGCTGGCCGCTGACCGACTGGCCGGCGGCGAGGCCGAGGGTGACCGCGGTGATCACCCAGCCGAACGCCTCGGTCGCCACGGCCGGCGGCGCCACCCGCTCGATCGCGGCCGAGTGCGTCGTCGACTGCGGCGTGATCAGGCAACCCACCACGAGCAGCGCGACGGCCAGGCCGGCGAGCCCGGTCGGCACCGCAAGCAGCGCGGTCAGCACGGCGAAACCGCCGAGCAGCACCGGCAGCCGCAGGTGCATGGGGCGCGGCCACGGCCGCACCCCGTACAGCAGGCCGAACGCGACCGAGGTGACCGAGAACAGGCTCAGCAGCAGGCCGCCGGCGGCGCCGTGCCCCGCGGCGGTCGCCGCCGCCGGCACCGCGACCTCGATGAACCCGACGACCACGCCGAACCCGAGCGCGGCCAGCGCGACGGTACGCAGACCCGGGCTGGCGAGCGCCCCGAGCAGGCCGGGGCCGCTCCCGCCGTCCCGGAGCGGGCGGTGCCCGCGGATCGTCGGGTTCAGCACGAACGCCAGCGTCCCGGCGATCATCAGCACCGCGCCCACCACCAGGCCGGTGCCGGCCCACGGCGCCGCGACGAGCACACCCGCGACGCCCGGGCCGAGGATGAAGAAGACCTCCATGCTGATCGCCTCGTACGCCAGCGCCGCGTCGCGGCGCGGCCCCGCCGGGAGCAGCCGCGGCCACATCGCCCGCGACGCCGAGCCGATCTGCGGCTCGCCCGCGCCGATCCCGACCGCCAGCAGCACCAGCACGGGTACCGGCGCGTGCGCCTGTACGGCGACGATCCCGGCGACGACGAACCCGGCGTACAGCGCGACGACCACGAGCATCGGGCGGGTCGCGCCGAACGTGTCCATCAGCCGTCCCTGGATCACCGAGCCGAGCGCCACGCCGACCAGCGCGCCCGCCGACACCAGCCCGGCCGGCCCGTACGAGCCGGTCTCGCGCTGCACGTAGAGCAGCAGGGCGAGGCCGATCATCGCGATCGGCAGCCGGGCGAACAGCGAGGCCAGGACGGGTCCACGGGCGCCGGGCGTACCCAGCGCGTGGCGGTACTCGGACAGGGACATGTCTCCGAGTCTGCGGGCCACGGCCCGCCCCGCGCCCGCGGTTTTCCGGTAAGTTTCGTCACCCCTCACGGTCGTTACGGCCAGGGCGGCGTGTCGCGGCGAGCAGCACGGCCGGCACCACCGCGTCGACGCCGAGCGTCAGCAGCAACTCCGTCGCCTCCGCGGCGTCGAACGCGTCGCGGTGCGTGGCATGCACGGCCAGGTGCCCCACCGCGTACGTCAGGAACGCGAGCAGCGCCACCCGGACCAGCCGCCGCTCGCCGTACGCCGCGGCCAGCGCCAGCAGCACCGCCAGGGCCAGGTTGAACACGCCCACATCCAGCAGCAGGTGCTCGTTGTACGACTCGCCGAGCGACACCCACCGCCAGGCGAAGAACGACCGCGGCGCGACGACGATCCAGCCGCCGACGGCGAACTGCGTGGCGGCCAGCGCCGCCACCCCGAGGCGTACCAGTCGAGGCACCATCACCGGCCCCCCTCGGCCAGGTAGTCGGCGAACGTGACGGTGCCGACCGCGCGGTCCGGTGCGAGGTGCCCGCCGCGGCGGTACGCGGCCATCGTCGCGCCCGGCAGGCGCAGGCCGACCACCGGACGGCGCCGGCCCGTCGCCCGCAGCCAGGCGCGGGCCAGGTCAGTCAGCCAGCGTACCTCGGGTCCGCCCAGGTCGGGCACCCGGCCGGCCGGCGGCCCGGCGGCCAGCTCGACCACCCGGTCGGCGACCTCACCGACATCCACCGGCTGGAGCGGCATCGCGGGCAACGCCACCACCGGCAGCCACCGCTGCACCCGGCACATCCACCCGACCATCGGATGGAACTGCGTCGTCCGCAGGATCGTGTACGGCAGGCCCGAGCCGGCGATCACCCGCTCCGCCGCGAGCTTCGCCCGGTAGTACGGCAGCGGCACGTCCTCGATGCCGACGATCGACGCGTACACCAGGTGCGGGGCGGTGGCGCGGGCGGCGGCCACGAGGCTCCGGGCGGCGACCACGTCGCCGCGGCCGTTGGTGGTGGCGCAGTGCACGACGGTACGCACGCCGGCCACGGCGGCCGCCACCCCTGCGCCGGTGCGCAGGTCCCCCACCGCCACGTCCCCGGCCCCGGCCCGGGTGGCGTCGCGGGTCAACACCCGGGGCGGGTCGCCCGCCAGCCGCGCCACCACCTCCCGGCCCAGCCGCCCGGTACCGCCGGTCACCAGCACTGTCGTCGTCACGGGTGCACTCCTTCGCGAAGTTGCGTACACCCGTCAGGAACCGGCGAGCAGCCCCCGATGTGACAGCGCCGCGGCCTGCCGCGCCGCGTACGCCAGCTTGTCCGGGTTCCCGGCGATCCGCAGCGCCGCGACCCGCGGTACGCCGTCGGCGCCGGCCCAAAACTCCGGGACCGCCGCCGCCACGAGCACCCGCGTACCCTCCTGCGCCGGGCCCGGGCCGGCCAGCCAGGCCATCCGGTCCGAGCCGGCCGACGCGACCCGTGCCGCGTCCACGTACGCCAGCACCCCGGGCACGCCGTTGAGCTGCGCCGGTCGCAGCGCGATGCCCGCGCCGAACCGGGCCGCCGCACCGACGAGGTAATGGGCGACGGCGGAGCGGCCGTACACGGGGCGGCGCGCCAGGCCGGCCCGGCCACCGCCGTCCGCCCAGGACCCGACGTCCGCGGCGAGCAGCGCCTCCAACCCGGCCAGGTCACCGTCCCGGGCCGCGGCGAGGAACCGGTCCAGCAACGCACCCGGATCGGCGATCTGTCCGGCCGGCGCGCCGGGCGCGGCACGTACCCGGCGGCGGGCGCGGGCGTACACCTGGCGGGTGTTGGCCTCCGAGTAGCCGAGGACCTCGGCCGTGTCCCGATGGCTGTAGCCGAACGCCTCACGCAGCACGAACACCGCCCGCTCCGCCGGGCTCAACGTCTCCAGCAGCACCAGCAGCGCCATCGACACCGAGTCGTGCTGCTCGGCGGTCTCCAGCGGGCCGAGGGCGCCGTCGGCCGTGAGTACGGGCTCCGGCAGCCACGGTCCGACGTACCGCTCGCGGGTGGTACGCGCCGCGGTCAGCCGGTTCAGGCACAGGTTCGTCACCACGCGGACCAGCCACCCGCCCGGCTCGCGTACCCCGCCCGGCTCGGTACCGTGCCAGCGCAGGTACGCGTCCTGCACCACGTCCTCGGCCTCGCTTGCCGAACCGAGCATCCGGTACGCCAGCCCGAACAGCCGCCGCCGGTGTGCCTCGAACGGCGCGACCCGGTCGGTCACGCCAACACGATGAGCAGCACCCAGCCGGTCACGAACGCCACCAGGACCAGCGCCAGCACCCACGTCGGTACCTTGAACTCGCCGCGCCGGTTCCGCTCGATCTCGGTGCGGATCTTCTCCCGGCGGCGGTTCGCCCAGCGGCCGGCCAGGCCGTACTGCGCGGCGGTGCGGATCTCGTCGCGCAGCGACGGGATCTCGTCGTCGTCGGTGTCCTGCTTCTTGTCCTCGGCCATGGCCGTCACGTCACATGCTCGCGATCAGCTTGTCGACCCGCTCGTCGGAGAACCGGAACGGGTCCTTGCACAACACGGTGCGCTGCGCCTGGTCGTTCAGCTTCAGGTGCACCCAGTCGACGGTGAAGTCGCGCCGCTTCTCCTGCGCCCGCTTGATGAACTCGCCGCGCAGCTTCGCCCGGGTGGTCTGCGGCGGCGTCTCCTTCGCCTCGAAGATCTCCACGTCGCTCGCGACCCGGTCCACCTCGCCGCGCCGCTCCATCAGCTGGTAGAGCCCGCGACCCCGGCGCAGATCGTGGTACGCCAGGTCGAGCTGCGCCACCCGCGGGTGCGACAGCGGCAGGTCGTGCTTCGCCCGGTACCGCTCGATCAGGTCCAGCTTGCTGACCCAGTCGATCTCCCGCTTCACCTTCGACAGGTCGTCGGCCTCGACCGCGCCCAGCACCCGGCCCCACAGCTCCAGGATCCGCTTGGTCGTCTCGTCCGACCCGCGCTGCGCGACGAAGTCGACCGCCTTCGTGTAGTACTCCTGCTGGATGTCCAGCGCGCTCGCCTCGCGGCCGGACGCCAGCCGGATCTTGCGCCGCCCGGTCACGTCGTGGCTGACCTCGCGGATCGCCCGGATCGGGTTCTCCAGGGTCAGGTCCCGCATGACGACACCGGCCTCGATCATGCGCAGCACCAGGTCGGCGGTGCCGACCTTGAGCAGCGTCGTCACCTCGTTCATGTTCGAGTCGCCGACGATCACGTGCAGCCGGCGGTACCGCTCGGCGTCGGCGTGCGGCTCGTCCCGCGTGTTGATGATCGGCCGGGACCGGGTCGTCGCGCTCGACACGCCCTCCCAGATGTGCTCGGCCCGCTGGGACAGGCAGTAGACGGCGCCGCGCGGCGTCTGGAGCACCTTGCCCGCGCCGCAGATCAGCTGCCGGGTCACGAGGAACGGGATGAGGATGTCCGCGAGCCGCCCGAACTCGCCGTGCCGCGAGACCAGGTAGTTCTCATGGCATCCGTACGAGTTGCCGGCGGAGTCGGTGTTGTTCTTGAACAGGTAGATCTCGCCCGCGATGCCCTCGTCGTGCAGGCGACGCTCCGCGTCGATCAGCAGGCCCTCCAGGGTCCGCTCACCGGCCCGGTCGTGCGCCACCAGGTCAGTCACCGCGTCGCACTCCGGCGTCGCATACTCCGGGTGGGACCCGACATCCAGGTACAGCCGGGCACCGTTGCGCAGGAACACGTTCGACGAACGGCCCCACGACACGACCCGACGAAACAGGTAGCGCGCCACCTCGTCCGGGGACAACCGACGCTGCCCGCGGAAGGTGCACGTCACGCCGTACTCGGTCTCAAGCCCGAAGATGCGCCGATCCATGCACCGACACTAGCCGCACTCACCGCCTCCGCGCTGCCGTCGCGCGGTCACGATCCGGGTAGGCTCGCGAACTTGATGCGCATTCTCGTCACCGGCGGCGCCGGGTTCATCGGCTCCACGCTCGTCCGCATGCTGCTGACCGGCGCGTTGCCCGGCCACGACGACACGCTGGTCACCGTTCTCGACGCCCTCACGTACGCCGGGCGCCGCGACAACCTCGGCCCGGTCGCCGACTCGCCGCGGCTGCGGTTCGTGCACGGCGACGTGCGCGACGAGACGCTCGTCGACTCGGTCGTACCCGGGCACGACACGATCGTGCACCTGGCCGCGGAAAGCCACGTCGACCGGTCCATCGCCGCCGCCGCACCGTTCGTCGCCACCAACGTCCTCGGTACCCAGGTGCTGCTCGACGCCGCCCTGCGGCACCGCACCGGCCGCTTCCTGTACGTCTCCACCGACGAGGTGTACGGCAGCATCGACACCGGCGCCTGGACCGAGGACGCCCCGCTCGCCCCCCGCTCCCCGTACGCCGCCAGCAAGGCGGGCGCCGACCTGCTCGCCCTCGCGTACCACACGACGCACGGGCTGCCGGTCGTCGTCACCCGCGGCGGCAACACGTACGGGCCGCGGCAGCACGGGGAGAAGTTCGTACCGCTGTTCTGCACGCGGCTGCTCGCCGGGCGTACCGCGCCGCTCTACGGCGACGGGCGCAACGTGCGGGAATGGTTCCACGTCACGGACCACTGCCGCGGCCTCAACGCCGCGCTGCGGCACGGCCGGCCCGGCCGCGTCTACCACCTTGCCGGCAACACCGAGCTGACCAACGCCGAGCTGGCCGACCGCCTCGTCCGGCTCACCGGCGCCGATCCGGCGCTCGTCACCCCGGTCGCCGACCGCAAGGGCCACGACCACCGGTACGCGCTGGACACCACCCGGGCCCGCGGCGAGCTCGGCTTCGCGCCGACGGTCGACTTCGACGACGGCCTCGCCCAGACCGTCGCCTACTACCGCGACCACCCGGCCGGCTGACCGCGCCGCCGGTCGGGGCGCCGCGCGGTGGGCCGGGGCCGCGGCGGGCAGGGCACCGCCGCGGTCACCGGATCCGCGCTACTCCTCGGACGTGTCGCCCGACGAGTCCTCGCCCTTCGCCGCGTCGGCCTGCGGCTCGGCCTTGCCGGTGGCCTTCTTCGCCGGAGCCGCCTTCTTCGTGGCCGGCTTCTCCGCCGGCGGCTCCTCCGCCGACTCCGGCTCCGCCGCGGGCTCCGACGACGTCGACGCGAGCAGGTCCGACAGGGCGCCACCCACGATCCGCCGGAACGTCCGCCCGGTACGCCGCCGGTCCAGCACCGCCACCTCAAGCTGCGCCGCGGTCAGCTCACGCCGCTCGGCGCCGGTACCGCTGAGCGCGTCCACCGCCAGCCGCAGCGCCTCCGCCAGCGTCAGGTCGTCGCGGTGCCGCTCCTTGACCACGTTCGAGATCGCCTCGGCCTGGCCGCCCATCGCGACGTACCCCGGCTCGTCACCCACCGACCCGTCGTACGTCAGGCGGTAGAGCTGGTCGCTCGCCGGGCTGTCGCCGACCTCCGCGACGCACACCTCCACCTCGAACGGCTTCGGCTGCTCGGTGAACAGCGTGCCCAGCGCCTGCGCGTACACGTTCGCCAGGCCCAGGCCACGCACGTCGGTCCGGTTGTTCGAGTAGCCCTGCACGTCGGCGTAGCGCACGCCGGCCTTGCGCAGGTTCTCGAACTCGTTGTACCGACCGACGGCGGCGAAGCCGATCCGGTCGTAGATCTCGGCCACCTTGTGCAGCGCGGTCGAGACGTTCTCCGCGACGAACAACACCCCGTCGGCGTACGTCATCACCACCACGCTGCGACCCCGCGCGATGCCCTTCCGCGCGTACTCCGACTTGTCGCGCATCAACTGCTCGGGCGAGGCGTAGAACGGCATCGTCACGGCTGCGGCTCTCCGGTTCTCTCGTCACTGTCCACGACCGCCCACCCCGGGCGGCCGCCACACTCCACCACCGACCGACCTCAGCCGCCCGGCTGTTCGAGCCGCTCGTCCACGATCGCGCGCACGATCGCGGCGATCTCGTCCTCCGGCACCTGCCGTACGCCGTCGGCGTCGACCACCGACACGATCGGGAAGATGCGCCGGGCCAGGTCCGGCCCGCCGGTGGCGGTGTCGTCCTCGGCCGCGTCGTACAGCGCGGCGACGGCGAGACGCACCGCGCCCGCCTCGTCCACGTCCGGCCGGTACCGCTTCTTCAGCGCCGACTTCGCGAACAGCGAACCCGAGCCGACCGCCTGGAAGTCCTTCTCCTCGAACGGCCCGCCGGTCACGTCGTACGAGTAGATGCGGCCCGCCGTCGCCGGATCCGGCGCGGTCGGGTCGTACCCGGCGAGGATCGGCACGACCGCCAGGCCCTGGATCGCCGCGCCCAGGTTGTCGCGCACCATCGCGGCCAACCGGTTCGCCTTCGCCGGCAGCGACAGCGACGTGCCCTCGATCTTCTCGTAGTGCTCCAGCTCCACCCGGTACAGCCGGACCAGCTCCAGCCCGATCCCGGCCGTCCCGGCGATGCCGACCACCGAGTACGCGTCGGCGGGGAAGACCTTCTCCATGTCGCGCTGCGCGATCAGGTTGCCCATCGTCGCCCGCCGGTCACCGGCCAGCAGTACGCCACCGGCGTAGCTGATCGCGATGATCGTCGTACCGTGCGGGGCCAGGTCGCCGAGCGCACCCGGCGGCAGCGCGCGCCGGCCGGGCAGCATCTCGGGCGCCGCGACCCTCAGGTAGTCGGTGAACGACGAGCCGCCGGTGTAGGCGAACTCGACCGGTAGACGCCCGGGGAGATCTCGACCCACGTAAGTGGTTCCTCTCAAGTAGGTGATCGCCGTACTCAGGTGCTCGACGTGCCGGACAAGCATCCAGGCCCGCCGTTGCGGTCGAAGCACAGGATGCCACGTACCCGACCGGTCACATGAGCGTGGTCGGTGCGCCCGGCAGACACCGAGCGCACCGACGATCGCGCACGTTCGAACCGGAAGCGTCCGGACCGACGGTGTCCGAGCCGGCGATGGTCAGCTCGGACATCAGAGGCAACTGCCTCACTGCCCGCCCTTCTGGACATATCCCTTGACGAACTCCTCGGCGTTCTCCTCGAGCACGCCGTCGATCTCGTCGAGGAGGTCGTCGACGTCCTCGGTCAGCTTCTCCTGACGCTCGGCGGCCTCGGGGTCGGTGGTGGGGGCGTCGTCGACGTCCTCGTCCTGGCGGCTGCGGTTGGACTGGGACTGCCCGCCGGTGTCTCGCGTGGCCATCGGTCTCTCCCCTCGCTGGCAACCCACACACGCACCGGCCCGGTCAGAACGACCGGACCGTGCGGTTGCTTGAAACTTACCTCGATCATCGGGCCGACCGCGCCGAGAAAACGGACTTCACGCAACTAATCGGCGGTGAGTTCGGCGAGCAGGTCCTTGGCGCTCGCGCACCGGTCGAAGAGCGCGCCGACGTGGCGCTTCGTCCCGCGCAGCGGCTCCATCATCGGTACCCGGACCAGCGACTCGCGGCCCACGTCGAAGATCACCGAGTCCCAGCTCGCGGCGACCACCTCGGCCGGGTAGCTGCGCAGGCACCGACCCCGGAAGTACGCCCGGGTGTCGGTCGGCGGCTCGCCGACCGCGCGGACGATCTCCTCCGGCGTGAACAGCGTCCGCATCGCGCCGCGGGAGACGAGCCGGTGGTAGAGCCCCTTGCCCGGTCGTACGTCGGAGTACTGCAGGTCGACCAGCGCCAGCTTCGGCGACGACCAGTCGAGGTGTTCGCGCTCCCGGTATCCGTTGAGCAGCCGCAGTTTCGCCACCCAGTCGAGCTGGTCGGCGCAGCTCATCGGGTCGTCGCCGAGCTTGGTCAGCACCGACTCCCAGCGGTCGAGGACGTCGGCCGTCATCTCGTCGAGGTCGGCGCCGAACTCCCGCTCGCAGTACTCCCGGGCGCGCTCCAGGTACGCCCACTGCAGGTCGAGCGCGGTCATCCGGCGCCCGTCGCGCAGCCGGATCCGGTGCGTCAGGGTCGGGTCGTGGCTGACGTCCTTCAGTTCGGCGACCGGGTCCGCGATGCCCAGGTCCGGCGGCAGCACCTTCGCCTCGATCATGGCCAGCACGATCGCCGTAGTCCCGACCTTCAGGTACGTGGCGATCTCGGACAGGTTCGCGTCGCCGATGATCACGTGCAGCCGGCGGTACTTGTCGGCGTCGGAGTGCGGTTCGTCCCGGGTGTTGATGATCGGGCGCTTCAGCGTGGTCTCCAGCCCGACCTCGACCTCGAAGAAGTCGGCCCGCTGGGAGAGCTGGAAGCCGGTGCCGGAGCCGTCCTGGCCGATACCGACGCGGCCCGCGCCGCAGAAGACCTGCCGGGTCACGAAGAACGGGGTCAGGTGGGCGACGATGTCCGCGAAGGGCGTGTCGCGGCGCATCAGGTAGTTCTCGTGGGTGCCGTAGCTGGCGCCCTTGTTGTCGGTGTTGTTCTTGTACAGGTTGATCGGCTGGGCGCCGGGGATGCCGGACGCGCGCCGCGCCGCCTCGGCCATGACCAGCTCGCCGGCCTTGTCCCACAGCACGATGTCGCGCGGGTTGGTGCACTCGGGCGTCGAGTACTCCGGGTGGGCGTGGTCGACGTAGAGCCGGGCGCCGTTGGTGAGGATGACGTTGGCGAGGCCCAGGTCCTCGTCGGCGAGCGCCTCGGCCGGGTCGTACAGCGCGCCGGAGTAGGTGAAGCCGCGGGCGTCGCGCAGCGGCGACTCCTCCTCGTAGTCCCAGCGGGTACGCCCGCCGCGGTCCAGTTCGGGCCGCGCCCCGTACGCGTTGACGATCTGCGACGAGGTGACCATCGGGTTGGCGCCGGGCCGGCCCGGCACGGAGATGCCGTATTCCACCTCGGTGCCCATCACGCGCCAGGCGCTGCGGCCGGTGCGGTCGTCGGCGGCGGGCCGCGGATCGGTGCGGGGGGCCACCGATTCGGTACGCCGCTCCCCGGCCGTCGCGCCCGGTGTGGTCCGCCGCCTCGGGTCCGCTGTCATGGGATGTCCTCGTTTCCCTGGCCGGATGGTCCGCCCTGCCGTGCTGGCATCGAGCCTATCCCGGTACGCCCCGCCGGGCGGCCGAGCACACCGACAACCCGCCGACACGCCGCGGGGCGGCCTCCCCTCCGGGAGGCCGCCCCGCGGGCGGACCATGCGCGGCCCTAGCAGGTCATGCGCGGTCCTACAGGTACTGACCGGTGTTGCTGACGGTGTCGATCGAACGACCGGCCTCGGCGCCCTTGCCGGAGACGAGCGTGCGGATGTAGACGATCCGCTCGCCCTTCTTACCGGAGATGCGCGCCCAGTCGTCCGGGTTGGTGGTGTTGGGCAGGTCCTCGTTCTCCTGGAACTCGTCGACCGTCGCGTCGAGCAGGTGAGTGAGTCGCAGCCCCTTGATGCCGGTACTGAGGAAGTCCTTGATGGCCATCTTCTTCGACCGGTCGACGATGTTCTGGATCATCGCGCCGGAGTTGAAGTCCTTGAAGTAGAGGACTTCCTTGTCGCCGTTCGCGTACGTCACCTCGAGGAAACGGTTCTCCTCGGTCTCCGCGTACATCCGCTCGACGGCGGCCTGCACCATCGCGGCGATGCAGGCGTCCCGGGAGCCACCGTGCTCGGCGAGGTCGTCCGGGTGCAGCGGCAGTCCGGACGTGACGTACTTGGTGAAGATGTCCTTCGCGGACTCGGCGTCCGGTCGCTCGATCTTGATCTTCACGTCGAGTCGGCCGGGGCGCAGGATCGCCGGGTCGATCATGTCCTCGCGGTTGGAGGCACCGATGACGATCACGTTCTCCAGGCCCTCGACGCCGTCGATCTCGCTGAGGAGCTGGGGAACGATCGTGTTCTCCACGTCGGAGGAGACCCCGGATCCGCGGGTGCGGAAGATGGAGTCCATCTCGTCGAAGAACACGATGACCGGCACACCCTCGCCGGCCTTCTCGCGGGCCCGTTGGAAGATCAGGCGGATGTGCCGCTCGGTCTCCCCGACGTACTTGTTGAGCAGCTCGGGGCCCTTGATGTTGAGGAAGAAGCTGCGCGCCTTCTCCCCCTCGCGGTGCTCCTGGACCTGCTTGGCGAGCGAGTTCGCGACGGCCTTGGCGATCAGGGTCTTGCCGCAGCCGGGCGGACCGTACAGCAGGACGCCCTTCGGTGGGCGCAGCTGGTGCTCGCGGAACAGGTCCGCGTGCAGGAACGGCAGCTCGACGGCGTCGCGGATCAGCTCGATCTGCGAGTCAAGGCCACCGATGTCGTGGTAGTTGATGTCGGGGACTTCTTCGAGGACGAGCTCTTCGACCTCGCTGCGCGGGATGCGCTCGAACGCGTACGCGCTGCGCGGCTCGATCATGAGCGCATCGCCGGCGCGCAGCGGCTGGTCTCCCAGCGTGTCGGCGAGGTGCACCACGCGCTCCTCGTCGGCGTGCGAGATGACCAGCGCCCGGTCCACGGAACCGTCGGGGTTCTCCAACAGCTCCTTGATCATGACGACCTCGCCCGCGCGCTCGAAGCCGAGCCCTTCGACCACGTTGAGCGCGTCGTTGAGCAGGACTTCCTGGCCGCGGCTCAGGTCGTCGAGCTCGACGGTGGGCGAGACGGCGACGCGCAGCTTGCGGCCGCCGGTGAACACGTCGACCGTGCCGTCCTCGTACCTGCCGAGGAAGACGCCGTAGCCGCTGGGCGGCTGGGCCAGTCGGTCGATCTCTTCCTTGAGGGTGACGATCTGCTCGCGAGCGTCCTTGAGCGTGGCGACCAGCCGTTCGTTCTGGTCGCCGAGTCGCTGCACCTGGGCCTGCGCGGCCGCGAGGCGCTCCTCCAACATCCTGACCTGTCGTGGGCTCTCGGTCAGCTTCCGCCTGACCAGGGCCAGCTCCTCCTGCAGGAATGCCACCTGCGTGGAGAGGTCGTGGGCCTCCTTTTCCCAGCGCGCGGCGCGGCTCTCGGCATCTTCGCTGCGTGCCACGTCCCCACCTCCCCTGGCTCTGAGGTATCCGTCTTAAACCCTAACCGGTGATGCCCGGTTCAGGCTCGTCCCGACGCCCTCGGGTTGATGTGAAGATCACGTCCACCCTGGGTGCTCGTACGGTAGCGCGTCGGTGTGACAATCCCCGACACGCGATGGTTTCGACTTCGGTATGCGAAGAAACGCCGCAGTACTGTCCGTGGTGGTACGCCGACGTTCAGCTCTCGGGCGTGTCGGAGCGGGCCTCGGCCTGCCTGCGACGCGCCGCGTACGCCTCGGCGCCCTTGCTCGGCTTGCGCCGGCGCGCCGGCGCCACCACGCCGTCGGCGAGCCGGCGGCTGCTGATCAGGAACGCGGTGTGCGCGATCATCCGGTGGTCCGGCCGTACGGCGAGGCCGTCGGCGTGCCAGTCGCGGACCAGCGACTCCCAGGCGTGCGGCTCGGTGAACGAGCCGCGCTCGCGCAGCGCCTCGACCAGCTCGGAGAGCTGCGGCGTGGTCGCGACGTATCCGATCAGCACGCCGCCGGGGATCAGCGCCCGCTCGACCATGTCGAGCATCTCCCACGGCGTCAGCATGTCCAGCACGATCCGGTCGACCTCGGTGTCGGTGGCGTCGGCGACGTCGCCGACGGTCAGCTCCCACGCCGGGTGCGGCCCGCCGAAGAACGACTCCACGTTGCGCCGGGCCACCTCGGCGAACTCGGGCCGCTGCTCGTACGAGTGCACGTGGCCGGTCGGGCCGACGGCGCGCAGCAGCGAGCAGGTCAGCGCGCCGGACCCGGCGCCGGCCTCGACGACCCGCGCACCGGGGAAGACGTCGCCCTGCGCGACGATCTGCGCCGCGTCCTTCGGGTAGATGACCTGCGCGCCGCGCGGCATGGACAGCACGTAGTCGGTGAGCAGCGGGCGCAGCGCCAGGTACGTGGTGCCGCCGGTCGTCGTGACCACCGAACCCTCCGGCTGGCCGATCAGCTCGTCGTGCGACATCCCGCCCCGGTGCGTGTGGAAGACCTTGCCCTCGACCAGCTCGATCGTGTGCATCCGACCCTTCGGGTCGGTGAGCTGGACCCGGTCGCCGACCCGGAACGGGCCGCGGCGCGCGCCGCCGGGCACGGAGGGTACGTCGGTGGTGGGGGCAGGCAGGGTCAACGGATCGTCCTCTTCGGGTCCAGCAGGTTGGCCAGGTCGTCGGCCACGAGTACCCCGACGATATGTGCCGCCGCCGGGCGCTGGTCGACGGGGCCGTCCACCACCAGGTACTCGGTGGCCGGGTGCGACTGGACGGCGCGCATCACGTCCTCGCGGGCGAGCGAGGCGGGAAGCACCAGCTCCGGCCCGAGCGTACGGGCGACGCTGTCGACGGCGACCCAGGGTGACCGCTGCGCCGGCACCGCCGCGGCGGCGTGCTCGTTGACCAAAGCGACCGGGGTGCCGGCGCCGTCGAGGACGACGACGGCTCCGGCGCCGGTCTCGGACACCAGCCGGGCCACCTCGGCCAGCGGCGTCCCGGTCGGTACCTGGAGCGCGGGGCGGGCCAGCCGGCCGGCGTGCACCAGTTCGAACCGCGCGGCGAGCCGGCCGCCGCGGATCGCCTGCCCGGCACCCGCCCACAGGAACACGCCGAGCACGGCACCGACGATCACGATGATCAGGCCACCGGCCCCGCCGGTCGGGAACCGGACGTACAGGTAGATGCAGGACAGCAGGGTCGCGGCGGCGACGACCCGCCCGGCGTACCCGGCGAAGCGGGTGCCGAGGTAGCGGTCGCCGGTGGCGGCCCAGATCAGCGCGCGCAGCGCCCGCCCGCCGTCCAGCGGCAGGCCCGGCAGCACGTTGAACACGGCCACGATCAGGTTGCTGGCGGTGATCTGGAAGGCCAGCTCGTGCGCCACCGAACCGGGCGGTACGACGAGCAGCACGCCCCAGCCGGCCAACCCCAGCGCCGCGGAGACGACCGGGCCGATCAGCGAGACGACCAGCTCCACCCGCGGCGTCGGTGACTCCCGGTCCATCTCGGTGAAGCCGCCGAGCATCTCCAGGCTGATCGCGCGTACCCCGATGCCGTTCAGCCGGCTCGCGATCGCGTGCCCCAGCTCGTGCAGGAACACGGACACCATCAGGCACAACACGAACCCGAACCCCACCGCGTACGCCGCGGGGACCGACAGGGAGGGCAGGTTGCCCTGCACGACCTCGCCGTACCGCAGGGTGATCAGGGCGGCGAGCACCAGCCAGGACAGGGACAGATGGATCGGTATCCCCCAGACCCGACCGACCCGGATGCCCGGTGGTCCGCTGGCCGCGGATCGGGTGCTGTCGTCCATCACACCCATGCTACGCAGCCGTCGGGTGGGAGCGGCGCGGTGGAATCGTCGTACCCCTCGCCTAGGCTGCGGGCCATGACGGTCGAGACCTCCCCCAGCGGACAGGCGACGGGCGACGCGGCGCGCGGGTCGGAGCATCCGCTGCGGCGGCACCGCGAGACGAGCCTGTCCGCCGAGGCGTTGGCGGAGGTCCGCGGGTCGCTGTCGCCGTCGCGCGCGTCGGACTTCAAGACCTGCCCGCTGCTTTACCGCTTCCGCACCATCGACCGGCTGCCCGAGACACCCACGACCGACCAGGTCCGCGGCACGCTGGTGCACGCGGTGCTGGAGAAGCTGTTCGACCTGCCGGCGGCGGAGCGCACCCGAGCGGCGGCGCTGGCGTTGCTGGAGCCGGAGTGGGCGCGGCTGACCGAGGCGGAGCCGGCGCTGGCCGCGCTGTTCGCGCCGGACGCGGCTGCGGACCTGGCCCGCTGGCTGGAGTCGGCGCGCGGGCTGGTCGACGGCTACTTCACGGTCGAGGATCCGCAGCGGCTGGAGCCGGCCGAGCGGGAGAGCCTGATCGAGGTGGTGCTCGACTCCGGGCTGCGGTTGCGCGGGTTCGTCGACCGGCTGGACGTGTCGCCCGCCGGCGACCTGCGGGTGGTCGACTACAAGACCGGTGGCGCGCCGCGGGAGGCGTTCGAGGCCCAGGCGCTGTTCCAGTTGAAGTTCTACGCGCTGGTCCTGTGGCGCACCCGGGGCGTGGTGCCGCGCGCGCTGCGCCTGCTCTACCTGCGGGACAAGGAGGCGTGCGACTACAGCCCGGACGCCGACGAGCTGGCCCGCTTCGAGCGCAACGTCGAGGCGCTGTGGTTGGCGATCGACCGGGCGACGAAGGCGGCGGAGTTCCCACCGAAGCGCAGCCGGTTGTGTGACTGGTGCGCGCACCAGGCGCACTGCCCGGAGTTCGGCGGCACGCCGCCGCCGTTCCCGGAGCTGCCGGTCAGTCCGGCTCCTCCGCACGGAGGAGAGCAGGATCGGCCTGCGTGAGGACCCGCGCCGCGGCGGACTCGATACGGTCGGTACGTGACGGCGTTCGGTGCGGTGGTCCGGCGGCTGCGCGGCAACGCGCTCGCCGCCGACGCCGTGCTGGCGGCCGCGATCCTCGTGGCGTACGCGGCGATCCTGGTGGTGAGCCCGGCCCGGTCCCGGCCGGCCGAGCCGTGGGTCGGTCTACTGTGGACGGTCCTCGGTGTGCTGCCGGTGGTGGCGCGGCGACGCTGGCCGTGGCCGGCGATCGGCGCGAGCGCGGCACTGGCCCTCGCCCCGCTCGTCGACGCGGACTTCTGGCAGACGCAGGAGCTGGCCATCGTGGTGCTCGCGTACACGGCGGCGAGCCGCTGGCGGCTGCTGCCGGCGCTCGCCGCGACGGTGCTGCTGTGGGCGCCGGCGTTCGCCGTGGCAGTGTGGCTGTGGCCCACCGACGACGCGCGGGACCGGGCGCTGACCGTGCTGGTGGACGGGCTGCTCGTGGCGGTGTGCGTGGTGTCCGGACAGTTCAACCGGACGCGCCGGGCGTACACCCGGGCGTTGGAGGCGCGGGCGGTCGAGGCCGAGCACAACCAGCGGGCGCTCGCCGGGCAGGCGGTCGCCGAGGAACGCCAGCGCATCGCCCGCGAGCTGCACGACGTGGTCGCCCACCACGTCAGCGTGATGGGGGTGCTCGCGACCGGCGCCCGGCGCAGCCTCACCCGCGACCCGGACGCCGCCGCGGACGCGCTGACCAGCATCGAACGCACCGGCCGTACGACGCTGCGGGAGCTGCGCCGCCTGCTGGACGTGCTGCGTACCGACGACGAGCCGGCGGACGCCGCCGACGCGGGGCTCGCACCGGCGCCCGGGCTGACCGCGGTCGGTGACCTCGTCGACCGGGTACGCCGGGCCGGGCTGCCGGTCGACGTGCACGTCGACGGCGAGCCGTACCCGGTGGACGCGGGGATCGGGCTCGCGGTGTACCGGCTGGTGCAGGAGGCGCTGACCAACGCGGTGAAACACGCCGGCCCGGCCAGCGCCGTGGTCCGCCTCGGGTTCGCGCCGACCGCGCTGACCGTCGAGGTGTTCGACACCGGCCGCGGCCCGACGCCCGGCGCGGTCGAGCGGCCCGGCCACGGCCTCGTCGGCATGCGCGAACGCGTCGCCCTGTACGGCGGCGAGCTCGCCACCGGCCCCCGCCCGGGCGGGGGCTTCCGCGTGTACGCGAGGATTCCGATGGACAATCTGGAGGGACTGTCGCGACTGCCGGCAGCCGAACCACGGGGGTACGCGTGACCATCGGCCTGAGCACCGCCTCCGCGGAGGCGGCATGACTACCGCCGAGGGCGACCGGTCGCAGCGGCCGGTGCGGGTGCTGCTGGTGGACGACCAGCCGCTGCTGCGGACCGGGTTCCGGATGGTGCTGGGCGTCGAGCCGGACGTGGACGTGGTCGGCGAGGCCGGCGACGGCGCGGAGGGCGTGGAGCTGGCCCGGCGGCTGCTGCCCGACGTGGTGCTGATGGACATCCGGATGCCGCGGATGGACGGCGTGGCGGCGACCCGCGCGATCGTGGAGGCCCGGCTGCCGGTACGCGTGCTGATCCTGACCACGTTCGGCCTCGACGAGTACGTGGTGGGCGCGCTGCGGGCGGGCGCGAGCGGCTTCCTGGCGAAGGACGTACCAGCGGAGGACCTGGTGCAGGCGATCCGTACGGTGGCGGCCGGCGAGGCGGTGGTGGCGCCGCGGATCCTGCGCCGGCTGCTGGACCAGTTCGGCACGCTGCTGCCGGACCCGAACGCGCGTACCGCCGACCGCATCGACGTGCTGACCGAGCGGGAGCGTGAGGTCCTGGTCCTCGTCGCGCGCGGCCTGTCGAACGCGGAGATCGCGGCCGAGCTGTCCGTCTCGGAGACCACCGTCAAGACACACGTCGGGCATCTGCTGACGAAGCTGGACCTGCGCGACCGGGTGCAGGCCGTCGTCCTCGCGTACGAGACGGGTCTGGTCCGGCCGCGCGGCTGAGACCCCAACCGCGCCGGACCGCCCGACAGGGCGCTTCCGGCCCGATCCGCCCGTACGGACGGGTGGAGCCGCTCCTACTGCTCAGGTCGGAGTCCGGGTCATCCCCGAGCATCGGGTACGGGGCGGACCGGATGAGCGGTTCCGGATCGCTTGGTCCTCCTGGCGTACTCCCCAACCATTCCCATGTACGACGCGCCGCACGGTCACGGCCCGTAACGTCAGGAACGACGAACGTTGGCGGGACGGACCGCCGGCGGTACCGGATGGGGGAGGAACGTGGCCACATCGCTCACCACGGCGACGAGCGTCGCGGCTCGCGCGGTGGACGTGTGGAAGGTGTACGGCACGGGCGAGGCCCAGCTCGCCGCGCTGCGCAACGTCAACGTCGAGTTCGAGCGGGGCAGGTACACGGCGATCATGGGGCCGTCCGGTTCCGGCAAGTCGACGCTCATGCACTGCCTCGCCGGGTTGGACTCGACGAGCCGGGGCGAGGTGTTCATCGGCGAGACCCGGGTGACCGGCCTGGGCGACAAGGGTCTGACGGAGCTGCGCCGCGACAAGGTCGGCTTCATCTTCCAGCAGTTCAACCTGCTGCCGACGCTGACCGCGCAGGAGAACATCCTGCTGCCGCTGTCGATCGCCGGCCGTAAGCCGGACCGGCAGTGGTTCGACACCGTGGTCGACACGGTCGGCCTGCGCGACCGGCTCGGGCACCGCCCGACGCAGCTGTCCGGCGGCCAGCAGCAGCGCGTGGCGTGCGCCCGTGCGCTGGTGTCGCGCCCGGAGGTGGTCTTCGCCGACGAGCCGACCGGAAACCTGGACTCCCGTTCGGGCCAGGAGGTTCTCGGCTTCCTCCGCGACTCGGTACGCCAGTTCGGCCAGACGATCGTGATGGTCACCCACGACCCCAACGCCGCCTCGTACGCCGACCGCGTGGTGTTCCTCGCCGACGGCGCCATCGTCGACGAGCTGCACGACCCGACCGCGGACGCCGTGCTGGAGAAGATGAAGACCCTGGACAAGGTCGGCGAGAACCCCCGGGGTGAGGGCTGATGTTCCGGGCGGTACTCAAGAGCCTGCTCGCCCGCAAGCTGCGGCTGGTGCTGTCCGGCCTCGCGGTCGTGCTGGGCGTCATGTTCGTCGCCGGCGCGCTGGTGCTCACCACCTCGCTCGGCAACTCGTTCCAGGGCCTGTTCTCGACCGTGTACCAGAACGTCGACGTGCAGGTCGCGCCGAAGCCGGCGCCGGGCCAGGGTCAGCAGACCGGCCCGTCCGCGGTCGGCGCCACGTTGCCGGCCAGCCTGGTCGGGACGGTGTCCGCCGTCGACGGCGTGAAGTCCGCGCACGGCGAGGTGATGACCAACGGCGTCATCCCGCTCGACAGGCGCGGCAAGGCGGTCCCGTCGACCACCGGCCAGCAGTACGGCTCGAACTGGCGCGGCGACAACGACGTGGTCCAGCTCCGTACCGGGCACGGCCCGACGCGCGCCGACGAGGTCGTCATCAACGCGGGCCTCGCGAAGACCGGCGACTTCCGCGTCGGCGACCCGATCAAGGTCATCACCAACGGCAAGACCAACCGGTTCACGATCGTCGGCACGTACGGCTACTCGGGCAACCGGGACTCGCTCGGCGGCGAGACCGACATCGCGTTCACCACGCCCGTCGCGCAGAAGCTGCTGCTCGGCCGCGTCGGCGTGTACTCCAGCGTGTCGGTCACCGCAGACAAGGGCGTGTCGCAGTCGACGCTCAAGGACCGGGTGTCCGGCGCCGTCGGCCACTCGTACGAGGTGCAGACCGGGGACGCGCTGGCCAAGAAGGCCACCGACTCGATCAAGGAAGGGCTGAAGTTCCTCAACTACGTGCTGCTCGGCTTCGCCGGGGTGGCGCTGTTCGTTGGCGCGTTCCTGATCCTGAACACGTTCTCGATCATCGTCGCGCAGCGCACCCGGGAGCTGGCCCTGATGCGCGCCATCGGCGCCAGCCGCCGGCAGATGATCGGCTCCGTCCTGCTGGAGGCCGTCGTCATCGGCATCGTCGCCGGTGGGCTCGGCCTGCTCGCCGGCATCGGCATCGGCGCCCTCCTCGGGTACGTGTTCACCCACGTCGGCGGCGGCAACCTGGAGCTGTCGATCGGCGTACCGGCGAGTGCGGTCGCCGCGTCGTTCGCGGTGGGCATCGTCATCACGGTCGTGGCGGCGCTGTTCCCGTCGCTGCGGGCGTCCCGGATCCCGCCGGTCGCCGCGATGCGCGACGCCGCCACGCCGGACCGGCCGCTGACCCGCGTCACCGTCGCCGGCGCGATCGTGTTCGTCCTCGGCGGCGGGCTGCTCGGGCTCGGCTTGTTCGGTTCGCTGTCGGGTACCGGGACGCTGTGGGCGATCCTCGGTGGTGTACTGGTCGCGTTCATCGGCGTGGCGCTGCTGACGCCGGTGATCTCGAAGCCGGTGGTCGGCGTGATCGGACGGCTGCTGTCGTTCTCGACCGCGGGCAAGCTCGGCCGGCGCAACTCGTCGCGCAACCCGCGGCGTACCGCGATCACGGCGGCGGCGCTGATGGTCGGCATCGCGCTGATCACCGGCGTGTCCACGGTGCTGTCGTCGGTGCAGACCAGCATCGACAAGATCGCCAACCAGCAGATCAAGGCCGACCTGATCGTCGCCGGGCAGCAGACCTCCGAGGTACCGCCGACGTTCGACCCGGCGCTGCTGCCGAAGATGCGCGACGTGTCCGGGGTGTCGTCGGTGGCCGGGATCTACTCCGACCGCGGCCAGGTCGACGGGAAGACCGTCGGGCTCACCGCCACCGACGACGTGGCGGCGCTGACCACCGCGACGAGCATGACCCGGCACGCCGGCACGATCACGTCGCTGCGGGGCCATCAGGTGCTGTTGGACGAGAAGACCGCGAAGGCCGACCACCTCGACGTCGGCGACACGGTACGCATCCAGCTCACGCACGGCGCGGCCACGTACACGCTGACCGGGATCTACTCGTCGGGTGAGGGCGGGATGTCGGGCTGGCTGCTGCCGGCGTCGTCCGTCCGGGACTTCGCGCTGACGAGCCCGACCTCGGCGTTCGTCACGGTCGCCGACGGCGCGTCGACCACCACGGCGAAGAAGCAGATCGACGACCTGCTCGCGGACAACCCGCTGGTCACGGTCGCCGACCGGAGCGACTTCATCGACCAGCAGACGTCCACCTTCGACACCGTGCAGACGATGATCCAGGTACTGCTGACGCTCGCGATCATCATCGCGGCGCTCGGCGTCGTCAACACGCTCGCCCTGTCCGTCATCGAACGCACCCGCGAGCTGGGCCTGCTGCGCGCGATCGGCATGAAGCGCCGCCAGGTGATGGGCATGATCACGGTCGAGTCGGTGACGATCTCCGTGTTCGGCGCGGTGCTCGGTCTCGTGGTCGGCATCGGCCTCGGCGCCGCGGTCGTACGCGCCCTGCACGACCAGGGCATCAAGTACCTCAGCTTCTCCTGGGGTCTGATGGTGGCGTACCTGGTGCTGGCGGCGGTGATCGGCGTGCTCGCCGCGATCCTGCCGTCCATCCGGGCCGCCCGGCTCAACGTCCTCGGTGCCATCGCGTACGAGTGAGCCATCACCGGTGGGCCGGTCCACGGGGCCGGCCCACCGGCATCGACGACGGCGATGGCGGAGACGCCACCGCCGTCGTACGTGCCGGCGGCCGGATCACCGCCCGTGCCTCGGCAGCACACCCAGCACCGACAGCACCGCACGAGCGTGACCGCCTCGTACCGCTGGTGACCAGCCACACGCTCCAGCCCCGGCCGTCCCGCGTCGCCGACCCGATCAGCTCGCCGTTCGCACACACGCGAACCACCTGCCCCGGCTCGACGTCGACCGTGGCTGCCACCCGAGTTGGTCCACATTGGACGTTCCTCCCGTCGTGCCGATCGAACAACCGCACGATAACTCATCTTGTATACGTACGTCTAGCTACGTAGATGTTGACGGACGGACGTCGATGGCGGCCTAGCCTCCGAGTCGTGATGGACATCGATCCCGACGGCCCGGTCCCCGTCTACATCCAGATCGCGGACACGATCCAGGCCCGGATCGAGCGGGGCGACTACCCGAAGGGGCGCCGCATCCCGTCGGAGTCGGCCCTGCAGCAGGAAACCGGGACTGCCCGGGCGACCGTTCGCCACGCGATCGACGAGTTGCGGCGCCGCGACCTCGTCTACACCGTCCCCATGCGCGGGACGTTCGTCGGTACGCCGCCGAAGTAGCTCAGACCGCCGGGCGGTCGATGCGGTAGACGTGGTGCAGCGGCTCGTCGACCGGATTGTCCGGCGGCATGTCGCCGGTGCCGACGCGGGTCAGGCCGGCCTTCTCCAGCGCACGCCAGGAGCGCCGGTTCGCCGCCACCACCGGTACCAGCACACAGGTCGCCGCCGGCAGATCGGTCCAGCTCGCGGCGACGACCGCGGCGATGATCCGCGGCCCCAGCCCGCGCCCGGCGTACGCCGGCTCGCCGATCAGGTAGTCCAGCGACACCGCGCCCGGCGGCACGGGTACCACGGCGGCCAGCTCGCGCTCGTACTCCGGGTAGTCCGCGTAGAGCGAACGCTGGACCAGGCCGACGGGCCGATCGTCGAGCTGCACCAGCAGGTCCTCGTTGGGTTCCTCGCGTCGGGCCGACGGGCCGAAGTCGCGGGCCACCGCCGCGGGCGAGGTCTCGTGGTGCCACCAGCGCGCCACGTACGGCTCGGCCAGCCACCGCCCGAGCAGCGGGAAGTCCGCCTCCGTCACCCGCCGCCACCCGATCACACCGTCCACACCCCGACCGTAGCCAGCGGCGCCACTGGTTTCGCCCGACGGTGAGCAGGGAGAGGCCGTCAGGCTACGAGGGTGTGGAGGTAGCTCACGTCGACGGCGGCGAGGCTGTCGATCAGGGTGACGCCGGGGGTGCCGGTCAGGTCGACCTCGCTGGGTACGCCGAGGACGACGCAGCCGGCGGCGCGGGCACTGGCCAGCCCGGTCGGCGAGTCCTCGATGGCCACGCACTGCGCCGGCGGTACGCCGAGCAGCGTCGCCGCGGTCCGGTACGGCGCCGGGTGCGGCTTGGTCTCGTCGAGGTCGTCGCCGCAGACCACGGCGGCGAAGTAGCGCCGGCCGATGGTCTCCAGGGCGGTCTCGACCAGCCGCCGCCGGGTGGCGGTGACGAGGGCGGCGGGGATGCCTGCGTCGGCGACCGCGGCGAGGAGTTCCTGGGCGCCGGGCTTCCACACCAGGCCGTCGGCGAACAGCTCCCCCATCCGGTCCTCCAGCCACGCCACGCTCTGCGCGGTGTCGCGGTCGGCCGGCAGGCCGAGGTCCTTGTGCAGGATCGCCATGGACCGGGACATGTTCGTGCCGACCATCGCGGCGCGGGCCTCGTCGGAGAGTCGACCGCCGAGGCTTTCCGCCAGTTCGTACAGCGCGATGGTCCAGACCTTCTCGCTGTCGACGAGGGTCCCGTCCATGTCGAACAGTACGGCGGCGAGGCCGGTGGTCGTCTGCATGTCGTTGATCCTGCCGGTGCGGTCCGCGGCCCGTCGCGGCTCGCGGGTTCCGGGTGGCCCAGGTCACCACCCATCACGGCTGCCTAGGTAACTGACCCGATCATGGGATCGCTGGGGCGCCAGAGCGATCGGTCACGTGGGGTCGTTGGATGGTGCCTCGGTGTCGGTGTACAGGCAAAAGGGATGGCCGGCCGGGTCGAGCAGGACACGTACCGAGCCCTGGGGTTGGAAGCCGGCCGGCGTGGCGCCGAGCCGTACCGCGGCGGCGACCGCGGCCACCAGGTCGGACACCTCGAAGTCGAGGTGCATCATCATCTGCTGCGCGTCACCTGACACCGGCCACACCGGCCGGCGGTACTCCGGCGACGTCTGGAACCCCAGGTACGCCACGCCGTCCGGCGGGCCGACCGTCGCGTACGCCGGGCCGTCGTGGGCGATCCGCCAACCGAGCAGCTCGGCGTAGAACCCGGCGAGGGCCGGGCCGTCCGGCGCGTCGAGGACGACGCCCCAGAAGTCGTGCCGGTCCTCGCGCGCACCCGTGCCGTCGACTCGTCCGTCCATGCCACCATCATCCCGTCGCGGACGCCGGGGCGTCCGCGACGG
>DASXWQ010000091.1:0-123579 GCA_036503555.1 Actinocatenispora sp. | reverse complement strand
GGCCCCCCCGCCGGCCTGTCCACCGTGGAGAGCGAAACGTGACTACCGAGGCCCTCGCGGCCGATGAGATCACCCCGGCCGCGCCGGTACCGGTCGCCGGTGCCCGCGCGGTCTGGCGGAAGCTGCGCCGCGAGCCGACCGCCATGGTCGGCCTCGGCGTGGTGGTGTTGCTGATCGTGGTGGCGATCGCGGCCCCGCTGCTGACCGCGATCGAGGGCCAGGACTACACCACGTACCACGACACGCTGCTCGACTCGGCGCGCGGCGGCGTACCCACCGGCGACCTCGGCGGGATCAGCGGTACGCACTGGCTCGGCGTCGAGCCGCAGACCGGCCGCGACCTGTTCGCCCGCGTCGTGTACGGGGCGCGCGTGTCGCTCGCCGTCGCGATCGCGGCGACCGTGCTGCAACTGGTGATCGGCCTGACCGTCGGGCTCACCGCGGGCCTCGCCGGCCGGGTCGCGGACGGCATCCTGTCCCGCTTCACCGACCTGGTGCTGGCGTTCCCGGCGCTGATCTTCTCGATCGCGTTGCTGGGCATCGTGCCGCAGTCGTTCCCGCGGCCGGTGCTGCTGGTGCTGGTGCTCGCCCTGTTCGGCTGGGCCGGCACCGCCCGGATCGCCCGCGGCCAGGCGCTGACGCTGAAGACCCGCGAGTACGTGTCCGCCGCGCGGCTGGCCGGCGGCGGCGGATTCCGCCTGGCGCGCCGGGAGATCCTGCCCGGCCTGGCCGCCCCGGTCATCACGTACGCGGCGCTGATGGTGCCCGGCAACATCGTCGCCGAGGCCGGCCTGTCGTTCCTCGGCGTCGGCATCAACCCGCCGACACCGTCGTGGGGCCAGATGCTGTCGCAGGCCACCACCTGGTTCGGCGGCGACCCGATGTACGTCGTCATCCCCGGCGTCCTGCTGTTCGTGACCGTACTGTCCTTCACGTTGCTCGGCGACGGTCTCCGCAACGCCCTGGATCCCCGCAGCACCAACCTTTCCCGCAAGGCGGACTGACCGTGGCGCAATATCTCGTACGCCGGGTGCTCGGCGCGCTCGTGGTGCTCCTGGTCCTGTCCGCCGTCGTGTACCTCATCTTCTACGCGCTGCCCGGCAACCCGGCGCAGCTCGTCTGCGGGCCGAAGACCTGCCAGGCCGACCAGCTGCACCGGATCGAGACGGAGCTGGGGCTGGACCAGCCGATCTGGTTGCAGTACTGGCACTTCCTCGTCGGCATCGTCGCGGGCCGCACGTTCTCCGGCGGGCCGGAGGTCATCCACTGCGCGGCGCCCTGCCTCGGCTACTCGTACCAGACGGGGGAGCCGGTGACCGGGTTGCTCCTGGACCGGCTGCCGGTGTCGGCGTCGCTGATCGTCGGCGGCTTCATTATCTGGGTGTCGGTCGGTGTCGGGCTCGGCGTGCTGTCCGCGCTGCGGCGCGGCCGGGCGGTGGACCGGATCGCCACGGGGCTGACACTGGCCGGCAACTCGACGCCGGTGTTCCTCGTCGGTCTGCTGCTGCTCATCGTCTTCTGCGTGTACCTGCGCTGGCTGCCGTTCCCCGGCTACCAGCCGTTGACCGCGAATCCGTTGCTGTGGGCGCAGAACCTGATCCTGCCGTGGGTGGCGCTGTCGGTCGTGTCGGCCGCCGTCTACACGAGGCTCACCCGGACGTCGATGCTGGAAACGCTGTCGGAGGACCACATCCGCACGTTCCGGGCGTACGGGTTGCCGGAGCGGCGGGTGATCGGCCGGCACGCGCTGCGTGGCGCGCTCACCCCGCTGATCACCATCGGCACGATCGACCTGGCCACCTCGCTGACCGGTACGACGCTGACGGAGAGCCTGTTCGGCCTGCCGGGGCTGGGGCAGCTGCTGGTGTCCTCGGTGCGCAACATCGACCTGCCCGTCGTGGTCGGCGTGACGCTGCTCGCCGGCACCCTCATCGTCGTCGCGAACGCCGTGGCCGACATCCTCTACTCGGTCGCCGACCGAAGGGTGGCCCTGGCATGAGCGAGCGCCAGCGAGCGAATCAGTTGGCGCAGTGCGTGGTGCCTCATGCCTGGTCGGAGCGAAGCGGAGAGCGGGCATGAGCAGGCGTCAGCGAGCGAGTCAGTTGGCGCAGTGCGTGGTGCCTCATGCCTGGTCGGAGCGAAGCGGAGAGCGGGCATGAGCAGGCGTCAGCGAGCGAATCAGTTGGCGCAGTGCGTGGTGCCTCGTGTCGGCGCCGAGCGAAGCGAGGTGGCGGCATGATCACCCAGTCTCCGGTGGCCGTGGTCGAGGACCTGTCGATCGAGTTCCCCGGCGTACGCGCGGTCGACGGGCTGTCGTTCGAGCTGGCGCCCGGCGCGGCGCTCGGCATCGTGGGGGAGTCCGGTTCCGGCAAGAGCGCGACCGCGTTGGCGTTGCTGGGCCTGCACCACGGCACCACCGCCCGGGTGACCGGACGGGTCGAGGTGGCCGGCACCGACGTCACCGCCGCCACCCCCGAGCGGGTACGCCGGCTGCGCGGCGCGACGGCCGCGATGGTGTTCCAGGACCCGATGTCCGCGCTCGACCCGTACTTCAGCGTCGGCAGCCAGATCGCCGAGGTGTACCGGCTGCACACCGGCGCCTCCAAGCAGGCGGCGCGGCGCCGGGCGGTCGAGGTGCTCGACCACGTCGGCATTCCGCACGCGGCGCGCCGCGCGGGCGACTTCCCGCACCAGTTCTCGGGCGGCCAGCGGCAGCGCGCGCTGATCGCGATGGCGCTCGCCTGCGAGCCCCGGGTACTCGTCGCGGACGAGCCGACCACGGCGCTGGACGTGACGGTCCAGGCGCAGATCCTCGACCTGCTGCACGAGCTGCGGACCGAGACGGGCATGGCGCTGCTCCTGGTCACGCACGATCTGGGCGTGATCGCCGGTACGGTCGACGACGTGCTCGTCATGCAGCACGGCCGGGCCGTCGAGCGCGGGCCGGTCTCCCGGGTGCTCGCCGAGCCGGCGCACGAGTACACCCGGGCGTTGCTTGCGGCGGTCCCGCGCATCGACGCGCCCCGCCAACTGTCCCTTGTGGACAGGCCGGCCATCCCTGAACCGTTGGTGCGCGTGGTCGACGTGCGGCAGGACTTTCCGGCCGGGCACGGCCTGGTGCCCGGCCGGCGCAGGACCGTACCCGCGGTCGACGGTGTCACGCTCGACGTGTACCGGGGCGAGACCCTCGGCGTGGTCGGCGAGTCCGGCTCCGGCAAGACGACGCTCGCCCGGATGATGGTGCGGCTGCTGCGGCCGACCGGCGGTCGCGTCGAGTTCGACGGTACGGAGATCGGGCAGCTGTCGGACCGCCGGCTGGCGCCGTACCGGCGGGACCTGCAGATGGTGTTCCAGGACCCGATCTCCGCGCTCAACCCGCGCCGTACGGTCGGCGAGAGCGTCGCGGATCCGTTGCGGGCGGCCGGAGTCCGCGACGAGCGGACGATCCGCGACACGGCCCGGGACTGGCTGTCGCGGGTCGGCCTCGACCCCGACCGGTACGACGCGTACCCGCACGAGTTCTCCGGCGGGCAGCGGCAGCGGATCGGCATCGCCCGGGCGTTGGTGCGCTCGCCGAAGCTGGTCGTCTGCGACGAGCCGGTGTCCGCGCTGGACGTGTCGACGCAGGCGCAGATCATCGAGCTGCTCGCGGAGCTGCGCGCGGAGCTGGACCTGACGCTGGTGTTCGTCGCGCACGACCTCGCGGTGGTACGCCAGGTGTCCGACCGGGTCGCCGTCATGCACCACGGCCGGCTCGTCGAGCTGGCCGACGCGGAGACCGTCTACACCGACCCGCAGGACGACTACACCCGGGAGCTGATCGCTGCCGTACCGGTGCTCGACCCGGCGCTCGCCGCCGAACGGCGGGCCGAGCGCGCCGCGCTGCGCACCCGCGTCGCGGTCTGACCCGACCGCCACAGGGTTCCCTTGCCGGGCAAGGGAACCTCGACCTCGTCGTCAGCCCGCGAGGACGTCGGTGACCAGCCGGGCGATCTCGTCGGGCCGCTCGTACAGCATGGCGTGGCTGGCGTCGACCGGCACCGCGCGCACCGTGGGTGTTCCGGCGAGCCGGCCGGTGACGTACCGCCGGTAGGCGGCGGTCAGCTCGGCGAACGGTTGCTGTTCCGGCAGGTCCCGCGTCGCCAGCAGGACCAGCGCGGGGCAGGCCAGCGCGGCGTAGCGCGGGTACGGGTCGACGTCGACCAGCGCCGTGCGCAGCGCGCGTACCGTCGCCGGGCCGGGCCGCAGGTGCGTCCGTCCGTCGTGCACGACGAGGTTGCGGCGGGCGGCGGCGACCAGCGTCTCCTCCGCCAGCCCGTACGCGGCGGCGAACCTGCGCCGCTGGTCGAGCAGCAGCTCCACCATCGCCTCGGGTACCACGTCCGGCGCGGCGGCGCCCATCGCCGCGAACGCCGCGGCCAGCTCGGCCAGCAGCGCGTCGGCCCGGTCCGGCGCGAGGCCGGGTGCGTGCTCGCGGCGGCTCGGCGTCGGATGCCCGTCGAGGTTGACGATCCCCGCGCAGTTCCGCGTACGCGTCGCCCAGTCGAGCGCGACCAGCCCGCCGAGCGACATCCCGACCACGACCGGGGCGCGCAGCCCCAACCCGTCGACGACCTCGGTCAGGTCGGCGCACGCCGCATCCCAGCTCCAGCCCGCGGAGTCCCAGTCCGGGGACGCGCCGTGGCCCCGCAGGTCGACAGCCACCACCCGGTACGCCCCGGGCAGCCGCTCGGTGAGCGGCGCCCAGTCGGCCAGGTTCCCGCCGGCGCCGTGGACCAGCACGACCGGCCGGCCGGAGCCGCCGCTGTCCTCGTACGCGATCACGTCGTCCGCTCCGATGCCCGCGCGGCGAGGCGGTCCCGCACCGACTCGGTACGTACGCCGCCGTCCGGATGGCGGTCGAGTTTGTGCCGGACGACGAGGTCGTGGACGCCCTGGCGGCTGACGCCGAGCATCGCGCCGGCCACCGAGTACGGCACGGCGGCGGCGCCGGGGTGGCCGACCCGGTGCGCGACGACGCGGCCGAGCGGCGTTGCCCACCAGCCGAGCGGCGGGTCGAACGCGGTGTCGCCCGGGTAGAGCGCCGCGATGAGCCGGGCGGCGGCCATCGTGGCGGCGGCCGGGTCGGCGCCGAGCAGCGTCCGTACCCAGTCGTCGGCGGTCCGGTCGGCCGCGCGGCGGGCCGCGGCCACGGCCGGCTCGCCGAGCAGGATCTCCAGCGGATCGAGCAGTCGGGTCTCCACGAGCCGGACCAGGTGGTCGCGCAGCTCGTCTGCGGTGGGCATCCCGCGGCTTGTCATGACAGCAATCGTCAAGTACTTGACGCACTATGTCAAGTGTCGTCGACGGCGCGAGGTCGCCAGCGCGAACACGACCAGCCAGCGCTGGGCCACGACGTACGCCGGGAGCAGCCAGGCCGGGCGCAACGCGCGCGCCAGCACGGCCGACTGCACGGCCAGCAGGCTCAGCCAGCCCAGCAGGACCACCGCGTCGGCCGCCGCCAGCCCGTACACCGCCGCCAGGTCGACCACCGGCGCGGCGAGCGTCGCCAGCCACGTCAGCACCAGGTACCCACACGTACGCCGGGCCGCGCCGCCGGTCGGCCGCACGCACGCCCGCCGCAGCTGCCGGACCGCCCGCACCGAGCGCCGCCAGTACGTCCGGCGGTCGTCGAGCAGCGCGCCCAGCGTGGCCGGCGGTCGGCTCACGGCACCGGCATCCGGCACGTACCCGACGCGCCAGCCGGTGCGGCGCAACGACAGCAGCGGATCCGCCCCGGCCGCGTCGGCCAGCGCCGCCTTCCGGTACGCGACGATCGTGCCCGGCACCACCGGCGGCCAGCCGACCGCCGCGCAGCCGCGCCGGTCCAGCGCGAGGAACGCGTCGTCCACCCGCCGCAGCCGCCGGCCCGGGCCGTCCGCGCTGTCCGCCACGCCGTACGCCGCGCCGATCGTCGGGTCGCCCAGCGGCGCGACCAGCCGGGTCAGCGTGTCCGGCGCGAGCGTGGTGTACCCGTCGGTCGCCACCACCACCTCGGCGTGCGCGGCGGCGACCCCGGCGTCCACGTCGGCGTCCGGCAGCACCGTCACGTCCGGGCGGGTCAGCCCGGCCGCACCCGGACCGTGGCCCAGCACGATCACCTCGACCCACGGGTACCCGCCGGCCCGGATCGAGCGGACCGCGTCGGCGAGCGTGGCCGCCTCGTCCGCGCCGGCCCGGACGAGCACCGAGACCGCCGGCAGGCACGCCGGTGCGGGGTCCGGCGCGGTCCGCGGCCGCACCGCGTACGGCAGGAGCAGGCGGAGCAGCAGCAGCGCGCCGCCGGCCGTCAGTACCCATGCCGCGGCGGTCATCGCGAGCACGCCCGGGGTCCACCGGACGGACCGGCCGGGTTGGCCGAACGGAGGGGCGTCACATTCAGATAGTTCGCTTACCAAAGGATCGTGTTACACGACCTCATCGACGAGTATGAATACCTCGTCCAGGTTCGTGATGCGCAGCAGGTGCCGCAGCGGCCCCGGTACGTGATGCAGCTCGAACCGGCCGCCCGCCGCCTCGCGCGACTTGTGCAGCGCGATCAGCGCGCCCAGCCCGCTCGAATCGCAGAACGTCACGTCCGTCAGGTCGAGTACCAGCCGGGGCAGCGCCGGATCCGCGGCCGGCCCCGCGGCCCGCGCGCGCAGCGCGTGCGCCGACGAGAAGTCGATCTCGCCGCGGACCGCCAACTGCAGCCCGTCCGGCAGATCGCCCGCCGCGAACGTCAGCCCGGCGCCGTCGCCGGAGTCCACCGTGGTCATCCTGCCGCTCCCGTCCCCGTCGGCCGCAGCTCGGCCCAGACCAGCTTGCCCTCGCCGATGGCGCGGGTGCCCCACCGGTGACTCAACGACTCGACGATCTGCAGGCCCCGGTGCCCCTCGTCGTCCGGCCCGGTCGGCAGCCGCCGCGGCATCCGCGGGTCGCGGTCTGCGACGTCGACGACCAGCCGCCCGTCGGCCAGGTGCACGCGTAGCCGAACCTCGGTACCGGCGTGCCGGATCGCGTTCACGACCAGCTCGTCGGTCACCGCCACCGCGTCCGCCACCGTCTCCGCCGGTACGCCCCAGCCGCGCAGCGCGTCCGCGGCGAACCGTCGCGCGGTGCGGGCCGCACCGGGCTTCGGCGCGAACCGGCGCGTCGCGGTACGCCGGCGCACCACCGGCTGCCACCGGGCCAGCAGTACGGCCGTGTCGTCGGTCTGCTCGGCGGCCTCGACCAGCCGGTCGACGAGCCGCTCGTCGCTGCCGCCCGGCGCGGCGAGCATCCCGGCCAGCCGGGACAGCCCGTCGACGATGTCCTGGCCGCGGCGTTCGATCAGCCCGTCGGTGAACAGCAGCAGCCGCGCGCCGTCGGTGAACGGCACCATCCGCTGCCGGAACGGCCGCGACCCGACACCCAGCGGCGGTCCCAGCCGCTCGTCGACGTAGCTCACCGTGCCGTCCGGCCCCAGCACCGCCGGCGGTACGTGCCCCGCGTTGGCCACGCACAGCCCGTCCTCCAACGGGTCGTGCACCGCGTACACGCAGGTGGCGAGCTGCGGGCCGGGCAGCTGCGCGAGCAGCGTGTCCAGCCGGCGAAGCACCTCGGCCGGCGGCATGTCGAGCGCCGCGTACGCCCGGACGGCGGTGCGCAGCTGCCCCATCACGGCCGCCGCCTTCATGCCCTTGCCCATCACGTCGCCCACCACCAGCGCGGTACGCCCGGCCGGCAGCGGGATCACGTCCACCCAGTCGCCGCCCACCTGGTAGCCGCGCGTCGCCGGCAGGTACCGGGAGGTCAGCGTCATGCCGGTGACCGCCGGCAGGCTCGGCAGCAGGCTGCGTTGCAGCTCGGCGGCGGCGAACCGTTGCTGGCGGTACAGGCCGGCGTTGTCCATCGCGATCGCGGTCTGCGCGGCGATCCCGACGGCGATCCGCTCGTGCCGTTCGGTGAACCGCCCCGGCTCCGGATGCCCGAAGAAGAACCCGCCGATCACCTGGCCCGTCGGGCTGATCACCGGTACGGCCAGGTAGCTCACGACCGGCAGATGCCCCGCCGGCGTCCCGTGGTACGGCGGGTTGTGCCCGTACCGCGGGTCGGTGCGGATGTCGGGGGAGCGGACGATCGCCGTACCGTCGAACGTCGGCCCGAACACCTTCGTGTTGCGCGGCATCGGGAACCGCTCGAACCGCTCCCGCGGCACCCCGGACAGCGCGTACAGCAGGTACGACTCGCCGGCCTCGTCGGTCACGTTGTAGAAGAACGATCCGAACGCGGCGCCGACCAGCCGGGTCACCGCGTCCGTGGCGTACTGGACGAGCTCGTTGAGGTCGAGGACGGCGGACAGCTGGGTGCCGACCGAGTAGAGCGTCTCGACCAGCTCGGCCTCCTCGGTGAGCTGGTGCTGCGAACTGACCAGCCGGTCCCGGGTCTGGCTCAGGTCGGTCACGCTGGACTCCAGCCGCAGCGCCTGCTCGACGAGCGTCGACTCCATCGCGCCGACCAGCCGCTCCCACGCGAGCCGGCGGGCGATCCGGCCGGTCGGCTCGTCGGCCGGCGCGTGCTCCAGCAGGCCGAGCTGCACGTTCGCCGCGATGCTGTGGAACAGGTCGGCGGTCTGCGCGGTCACCGCCGCTCGGCTGAACAGCAGGACGGCGAAGAAGTCGGCGCCGGTGAGCGTGCCGCCGAAGCCGACGATCGACCGGACCCGGTGCTCGCGGACGAACCGCTTCTCGGCCACGACCGTGCTCTCGGCCGGCTCCGGCACGTGCAGCACCCCGAACCACGACGGGTACCCCTTGCCCGCGACGATCGTCGCCGGGTCCAGGCCCAGCTCCCGCATCAGCGCGCCGACCAGCGGCGCGGTCGTACCCGACGCGACGTCGGTCAGCGGGATCCGCTGGTACTTGCCCAGTGCCCAGTCCGGCGAGTCGCCCGCGCTGCCGGCGAGGCTCAGCCACCGGTCGTCGGCGGCCGGGCTGCCGGCCGGCGTGGTCAGGAACAGCCGGGCCAGCGCGCAGCTCGGCTCGCCGGTACGCGGGTCGCGCAGCGCCTTGGCCAGGTAGTCCACCACCGACTGGGCGGCCGAGTCGAGGTCCGGCGCGCCGCGTGCCGCGTGCCGCAGGTCGCGACCGCAGCGCACGGTGTCGGACAGCGTGAACGCCGCCAGGTCGTACCCGCCGGTGGCGTCCAGGGCCGCGCTCGGATCCGGTAGCTGCGTCGGCTCGTGCGATGTCATCGGCGCCCCGATCGTGACCCCTGCCCCGCGCGGCGGGGCAGGGCCTTGGTGGTCGGCCCTCCACTCACCGTATCGGTTTGCTGGCGCACGTGGCGTACCTCGCCGTCGGCTGCGACCACCGGCGTCACCGACCCACCCGGCTGGGCTGTCCGGTCGTTTCGACCGACTCCTCGTCGCGCACCCGGGCGAGTCGGCCCGGCCACCAGATGTGCCGGCCGATGTCCAGGTTGAGCGCCGTGACCAGGATCGAGCGCACCACGATCGTGTCCAGCAGTACGCCGAGCGCCACCGCGAACCCGATCTCCGCGAACGCCGTCAGCGGCAGCGTGGCCAGCACCGCGAACGTACCGGCGAGCACCAGGCCGGCGGAGGTGATGACGCCGCCGGTCGCGGCCAGCCCGAGCACCGCGGCCCGTCTCGTCCCGTGCTTCGCCGACTCCTCGCGTACCCGGGTCATCAGGAAGATGTTGTAGTCGATGCCCAACGCCACCAGGAACACGAAGACGAACAGCGGGAACGACGTGTCGGCGCCGCCGAAACCGAACACGTACCGGAAGACGAGGGCGCTGGCGCCGAGCGCGGCGGCGAACGAGAGCACGACCGTGGCGATCAGGATCAGCGGCCCGAGCACCGCGCGCAGCAGCAGCGCCAGGATCACGAAGACCACCGCGAGCACGATCGGGATGATCAGGTTCCGGTCGTGCGCCGCGGCCCGCTGTACGTCCAGGTTGATCGCGGTGTTCCCGCCGACCTGGGCGTTCGCGTCCGGTACGGCGTGCACCCGGTCGCGCACCCGGTCGACCGTGTCGTACGCGGCCTGGCTGTCCGGCGCCGAGGTCAGCGTGCCCTGGAGGTACGTGGTGCCGCCGCGGCTGATCGGCGGCGTGACACTCGCGGCGTCGATGCCCGGCGTACCGGCGAAGACGGTGCGCACGGCCAGCCCGCGCGAGCTGTCCGCGACGACCACGACGGGACTGCCCACCCCGGCCGGGAAGTGCGCCGCGAGAGCCTCCTCGCCGGCGACCGAGTCGGGGTGCCCGCGGAACGACTCGGCGTTCGTCAGGCCCGTCGCGTCCAACGCGACGATGCCGACCGACAGCCCGCCCAGAACGACGGCGGTGGTGATCCACGTCCAGCGGGGCCGGCGGGCGATCCGCGTGCCGGTACGGGCCCAGAAGCCGCGGCTGGTCGGCTCGACCGAGCCGTACCGGGGACGGGCCGGCCAGAACACCCAGCGGCCGACCACGACCAGCAGCGCCGGCAGCAGCGTCATCATCACCGCGAGCGCCACGAACACGCCGATCGCGGCGACCGGGCCGAGGCCGCGAGTCGAGTTCGTCTCGGCGAACATCAGGCACAGCATGCCGACGATCACCGTCGAACCACTGGCCAGGACCGCCGGACCGGCCCGGTGCAGCGCCGCAGCCATCGCCTCGTGCCGGTCCTCGTGCCGTCTCAGCTCCTCCCGGTACCGGGCGATCAGCAACAGGGCATAGTCCGTCCCCGCGCCGAACACCAGCACCGTCAGGATCCCCGCGCTCTGCGCGTTGACCGTCAGGTCCGCGTACTTCGCGAGCAGGTAGATCACGCCCTGCGCGACGGCCAGCGCCACCCCGGCCGAGGCCACCGGCAGCAGCCACAGCAGCGGACTCCGGTACGTGAACAGCAGGATCACCACGACCACGCCGACCGTGGCGAACAGCAGGGTGCTGTCGATCCCCTCGAACGCCTTGCTGGAGTCGGCCGCCGCGCCGGCCGGGCCGGTCACGTGCACGACCATCCCGTTCGCGCCGGTGGTCGCGGTGGCCCGGATCCGGTCGACCTCGTCACCGGCCTTCGACCAGCCGTTGCTGCCGAGGTTCAACGGGATGACGATCTGCGCCGCCTTGCCGTCCTTCGACGGCACCGGCCCGACGACCTTCCCGTCCAGCGAGCCGAGCCGGCTGAACTGCCGGGCGTCCGCCGCGGCCTTCGCCAGGTCCGCCCGGGTCAGGCCGCTCGACCGCTGGTACACGAGGACGGCGGGGATGGTGTCGGGCGAGGTGAACCGGGACTGCACGTCCAGCACCTGGGTGGACTCGGCGCTGCCTGGCAGCCACGACTTGGTGTCGTTCTTCTCGGCCCCGGTCAGCTTCCCGGCCAGCGGTCCGGCGAGAGCCACGACCACCACCCAGAACGCCACCACGGCGAACTTGCTCCACCTGCCGGTACCGATGCGCCCCAGCGCGCGCCCCATGACAGCCCCCCGGGTGCCGGCGCTCGTCACCCGCCCCCCGACGAGCGATGCCAGGCACCACTCGGCCATCCTGGCCCCGGTCCGTCCGGCTTCGCATCGGCCGACCGGACGGCCCCACCCCGCACACACACCCGAGGTACCCGCGGAGGTCCGTACCTGCCCGTCCCGTACCCGGGGTCAGGTGCCGGCGGACTCCTCGGCCTCGCGCTCGGCCCGCTTCGTGACCCGGAACGCCTCGTCGTCCATGCCGCGCCGCCAGTACCCGGAGATCGACACCTGGTCGCGGTCCAGCCCGAGCGTGCCGAACAGATGCTCGCGTACGTTCCTGACCATGCCGGCCTCGCCGTGCACGAACACGTGCCCGCGACCGGCCGGCACCTCCAGCGCGCGTACCGCCTCGGGGAGGGTCTCGTCGGTGCCGCGATGCAGCCAGCGCACGGTGGTGTCCGGCGTGGTGACCAGCTCGATCCGCTCGTCCGGGCCGCCGACCTCGACGTACGCCCAGGTGGGTACGCCGGCCGGGATGCGCTCGGCGGCGGCCGCGATCGCGGGCAGGGCCGCCTCGTCGCCGACGAGCAGGTGCCAGTCGGCCGCCGGATCCGGCGCGTACGCCCCGCCGGGGCCGAGGAACAGCACGTCGTCGCCCGGCTTCAGGCCGGCCGCCCACGGGCCGGCCAGGCCCTCCTCGCCGTGGTACACGAAGTCGATGGCCAGCTCGTCCGCCGTGCACCAGCGCACCGTGTACGTCCGCTGCACCGGCCACTGGTCCCGGGGCAGCGCCTCGCGTGCGGTGGCCACGTCGAACGGCTCCGGGTACTCGACGCCCGGCTGCCGGAAGATGATCTTCACGTACTGGTCGGTGTACGCGTTCGGCTCGAAGGCGGCCAGCTCCTCGCCGCCTGCCACGACCCGCACGAGGTGCGGGGTGAGCCATTCGGTGCGCCGTACCGACAGTCGGGTCGTGCGGCCCCGCCTGGCCTTCTCGGGCATCCGGTCCTCCGTGCGGTCGTCGGGACGGCCGCGCAGCCGTCGAAGTGAGGCAAGCCTAACCCTGATCTTGGTCGGTCAGCTAATTCGACCAATCGGCTGATCTGCCCCATCCGGGTCGGGACATAGCCTCAACGGATGATCGATCTGGAGGCAGAGGTCCGCCGGTTCGCCCGGTTCCGCTACCAGTCCGTCTTCGACCACGTGTACACCACCCACGCCCGGCGACCGCTGCCCGTCGTACGTCAGGCGATCGTCGACGAGCTGCGCCGCGTGGGCATGTCCCCGCGCCGGGAGCTGATCGACACCGCCGCCGAGTTCATCTCCACCGGTGGCCGGTTCGAGCTGCCCTGAGCTTGAGAGGATGACGGCGTGGACGACGACACGCTGGTGGCCGACGCCGTCGCGCTGCTCGCCGTCGAGTCCACCGCCGAGCGTCCCGCCGCCCTGCGCCAGGCTCTCGACGCGGTACTGGACGTGGCCGGTCCCGGCTGCACCGTCGAACGGTTCGTCTCGGGCGGCAAGCCGAGCGCGCTGCTCTACCGGCCCGCCCGCACGCGGCCGGACTTCCGGGTGATCCTCAACGCACACCTCGACGTGGTACCCGGCCAGCCCGAGCAGTTCGTCCCCCGCCGCGCCGGCGACCGCCTGTACGCCCGCGGCGCGCAGGACATGAAGGTCACCGCGCTCGCCCAGGCGTACGTGTTCCGGGAGCTGGTGCACGACCTGCCGTACCCGGTGGCGTTGCAGCTGGTCACCGACGAGGAGGTCGGCGGGTACGACGGGACCGCGCACCAGCTCGCCGCCGGGGTACGCGGGCGGTTCGTGGTGATCGGCGAGCACAGCGGGCTGTCGCTGGTGGTCGAGTCGAAGGGCATCGCGGACGTGACGCTGTCCGCGGTCGGCCGCGCCGCGCACGGGGCGTACCCGTGGCTCGGGGACAACGCGCTGGTGAAGCTGACCCGGAGCCTGTCGGCGCTGCTGGCGCGGTACCCGGAGCCGACCGGTGAGGTGTGGCGCACGACGGTCAACGTGGCACGGATCGCCACCGACAACGTCGCGGTGAACCAGGTGCCCGCCCGCGCCGAGGCCCGCCTCGACCTGCGCTTCCCGCCGGACGATGCCGACCTTGGCGGCGGTACCCGGGAGCAGGTGGCGGCGCACCTCGGCACGTTCTGCGCGGACGGCGTACGGGTGCGGGTGGACCGGCTGGACCCGCCGCACCACACCGCGGAGGACAGCGCCGACGTGGTGGCGCTGCGCCGGGCGGCGCGGGCGGAGGGCTTTCCGGGCGGGTTCCTGCGCAAGCACGGCGCCGCCGACTCCCGGCACTACGCGGCGCTCGGCGTCGACACGGTCGTCTTCGGCATCGGCGGGAACGGGCAGCACGGCCCGGAGGAGTACGCCGACCTGACGACGGTCGCGCCCTACCGCCGGATCCTCACGCGGTATCTGACGGCGCTGGCGGAAGCGGACGGTCGGCGTACACCAGCATGAGCGTGCCGTCGGAGTAGCGGCGCCTGCCCTGGTACGACAGGCCGATGCGTTCGGCGACCCGGATCGACGCCGGGTTCGTCTCGTCGATCCAGGCGACCACCGGCCGGGTCGCGTCGACGGCCGTCGCGGCGGCGAGTCCGGCGCGCGCCACCTCCTGCGCGTACCCGTGCCCGCGCGCCGCCGTCGCGAACCGGTACGCCAGGTTCCACGTGTCGTCGGGCAGCCGGCGTACGCCGCCGAGGCCGATGACGTCGGGTGAGCCGGGCAGCCGGACCGTCCAGTAGCTCAGCCGGTCGGCCGACCAGCCGCGCAGCACCGTCTCGACGAACGCGCGGGTCGTGGCGATGTCGGTGTGCCGGCCCTCGGGGAAGTGGAGCCAGCCGTCGGGGTCGGCGTGCAGCTCGTGCAGCGCGGCGACGTCGTCGGGCGACACCGCGGCGAGGTCGAGCCGGTCGGTCCGCAACTGGGTGTACGTGGAGGTCACGGCCGCAAACCTAGCTCGCTGGGGCTCCGGTCGGGGAACCGTTTCGGCGAAATGGTTGACTCTGACTAGTCGGTAATGGATAGTTGGGATTGACCAATACGGATCCCGTCCGAGAGGACCACGGCGATGAGCATCGACAACCCCGTCCGCATCCCGGCCCACCACACGTCCACCCGGCGCCTCGGGCACTGGACCACCGAGCGCGCGTTCGAGGTACGGGCGCACCGCGGCGCCGCCCTGCTCGACCTGCGTTCCCCACGCATCCCCGCCGGTGACATCCACGTCACCGCCGATCTCGACCACGCGACGCTGAAGCTGCTGCTCCCCGAGGACGCCGTCGTCGACGACTGGGACCTCGCCATCGTCGGCCGCGGCAAGGTCTCCGACGCTGTCGGCCCGAGCGCGCCGCACGGTCGTCGGGTCGTCCTGACCGGCACGCTGCGGCACGCCGAGGTCCGCGTTAACCGCGGCGGGATCGCGCAGCTCGCCGCCATGTTCACCCGGGAGTACGTGGCGGACCTGCGCCGCGCCCACCGCGACGGCGGCGTGCCGACCGTCGACGACCCGACGCGGGTCGACGACCGTACCGTCTGACGCACAGCGACGGCGCGTCGGAAGGAAAGACGTTCATGGCCACGAAGCGCAAGGTCGGCAACCTGCTCGCCCTGGCGGTGCTGTCCTACCTCACCCAGCGACCCATGCACCCGTACGAGTTGAGCCGCACGCTGCGGGACAACGACGACGCGCGGAGCATCCGGTACAACCACGGGTCGCTGTACATGGTGGTCGGGCAGCTTGCCAAGGCCGGCTTCATCGCCGCGCAGGAGACCAACCGCGAGGGCCAGCGTCCCGAACGCACCGTCTACGCGCTGACCGACGCCGGCCGCGCCGAGCTGCGCGACTGGCTGCGCGAACTGGTCGGCGCACCCCAACACGAGTACCCGCAGTTCGTGGCGGCGCTGTCGCTCATCGGCGCACTGCCACCGAGCGAGGTCCTGGCGCTGCTGGCGCGGCGACTCGACCTGCTCGCCGACACCCGTGACGAGATCCGGCGCCTCATCGACGACGGCCTCGCGCAGGGGGTCCCGGAGCTGTTCCTCGTCGAGGAGCAGTACCGGCTGGCCCTGCTCGACGCGGAGGTGTCGTTCGTCGAGTCGTTCCGCGCGCGGATCACCGACCCGGCCACCGGATGGGGCCGGATGTGGGCGGAGTTCCACCACGAGCCCGCCCCGGAGCCCGAAGGACACCCGACATGAGCGAGCGTCAGCGAGCGAATCATCAGTGCGGCGCCGTCGTGCCTCGTGGCGGCTCGGAGCGAAGCGAGGAGCCGACATGAGTGAGACCTCCACCGCCCTCGTCGTCGGCGGCGGCATCGCCGGCCCCGTGACCGCGATGGCGCTGGCCCGCGCCGGCATCTGCGCCACCGTCTACGAGGCGTACGACTCGACCGCCGACGGCGTCGGCGCGATGCTCAGCATCGCCCCCAACGGACAGAACGCGCTGGCCGTCATCGGCGCCGAGGGCGTCCTCGACCGCGTCGGTACGCCGATGACCGCGATGGTGCTGCAGAGCTGGACCGGCAAGGTCCTCGCCGAGCTCGGCACCCCGCCCGGCCTGCCCGACCAGCGCCTCGTCCAGCGCGCCGACCTCTACCGCGCCCTGTACGACGAGGCAGCCGAGCGCGGCATCCGCATCGAGCACGGCAAGCGCCTCGTCGGCCTCGCCGACGACGGAAACGCCGTCACCGCAACGTTCTCCGACGGTACGACCGCCACCGCGGACATCCTCGTCGGTGCCGACGGCATCCGCTCCACCACCCGTACCCTGATCGACCCGGCCGCGCCCAGCCCGCGCTACGGCGGGCTGATGAACTTCGGCGCGGCGCTGTCCGGCCTCGGCCCGTCCACGGGCGGCATGATGCACATGGTCTTCGGCAGGCGCGCGTTCCTCGGCTACCAGGTCTTCGACGACGGTACGGGCGGCTGGTTCGTCAACCTGCCGCGCGCCACGCCGATGACCGTCGCCGAGCAGCGCGCCGTACCGAACGGGACGTGGCTCGCCGAGCTGCGCGCCGCGTTCGACGGCGACCGTACCCGGGGGCCGGAGCTGCTCGCCCGCACCGACCCCGGCGACCTGCTCGTCGTCGGCCCGGTCGAGGACGTACCCAGGGTGCCGACCTGGCACCGCGGTCGCGTCGTGCTGGTCGGCGACGCCGCGCACGCCACGTCGCCCAGCTCCGGGCAGGGCGCGTCGCTCGCGATCGAGTCCGCCGTGCAGCTCGCCCGCTGCCTGCGTGACCTGCCGCCGGAGCGCGCGTTCGCGGCGTACGAGCGGCTGCGCCGGGCCCGGGTCGAGCGGATCATCGCCAACGCGGCGCGGACCAACAGCGACAAGGCCGCCGGCCCCGTCGCCCGCGTCGTCCGCGACCTGGTACTGCCGATCGCGATGCGGGCCCTGGCCAAGCCGGAGAAGATGGCCTGGCAGTTCGGCTACCGCATCGACTGGGACGAGCCCGCGACACTGGCCGCCTGACCCGGTCGGCACGGCACGATCTGCGCCTGCCGCCTGCCGCCTGCCGTCGGCGGGCGGCGGGCGGGGCGAGCACAGGCACCGCCGGGTTCCGCGCCCGGCGACTGGGTAGCCGTCGCCGCCGCGCGGTCAGTCGTGTGCCCGGCCCCGCTCGTACGCGGCGGCGAACGCGTCCGGCCCGAGCGCGGCGAGCGCCGCGGCGGTGGTCCGGTCGACGTCGCCGCGTTCCGCCGGTGGCAGCGGGGCACCGACCGACTCGCGCCCCGCCGCCGCCGTACCCAGCAGGCACGCCGCCCGCGCCGGATCCGTGCCGACCGCCGCCCCCGCCAGCCCCTCGTACGCCAGGGCCACCGCGCGCGGATCCCCCGTGATCCGCGCGTACGTCAGGCCCTCGGTGTGGCGCGCCCGCGCCGTGTCCGGGTCGCCGCGTTGCTCGGCGACGAAGCCCAGTTCGGCCAGGATCAGCGCCGTACCGGGGTGTCCGTCGAGGTCGCGGCACCAGTCGAGCCATCGGGAGAGGTGCCGTTCGGCGTCGTCGTACCGGCCCTGGCGGCGGGCCGTCATGCCCAACCCGATCTCGGCGAACTGCACGCCCCGCTGGTGCGACTGCTCGGCGGCGAGCCGCATCGCCTCGCCGTGCAACCGCGCCGACTGGTCCAGGTCGCCGGCCAGCAGCGCCAGCCGGCCGAGCCCGCCGAGCTGGTACGCCTCCTCGATGACCAGCCCCAGCTCGCGGGCGTGCCGGAGGTTGCCGCGGCGCAGGTCGGCGGCGCGCGCGTGGTCGCCGCCGATCTCGGCCAGCGTGGCGAGCAGCTCGCCCGAACGGATCAGCCCCCAGCCGTCGCCGATCTCGCCGAACAGCGCGGCGGCCCGGTCCGCGGCGCGCCGGGCGCCGGCCAGGTCGCCGCGCGGCAGGATCTGCGACGCCCGGCTGGTCAGCGCCGCCGCCGTACCCCAGCTGTCGCCAGCCTCGCCGAACCATGCCGCCGCCCGCTCGATCCGCCGCTCGCCGGCCGAGAGGTCGCCCGCTCCGATCGCCGCCATCGCGAGGAACCACTCCGCGTGCGCCCGTTCCCGCCCGGCCGGCACCGCCGCCACCGCGCGCTCCGCCGGCGCGAGCAGATCCGTACCGTCGCCCAGCAGCACCGCCACCACCGCCCGCGCCGCGCCCACCGCCGCGCGCGCGTCGCCCGCGTCGGCTGCCGGGAGGGCGAGGGCCGCGGTGAGCCAGCGGTACGCCTCGCCGAGCCGGCCACGCAGGAACCAGTACCACCGCAGCGCCAGCACCAGCCGGTACGCCGGGCCTGTGGCGCCACGCCCGATCGCGTGGCCGAGCGCGGCGCGCAGGTTCGGGCTCTCGGCGTCGAGCACGGCGAGCCACGCGCGTTGGTCGGCGCCGCGGAGCAGCGGGTCGGCGCGCTCGGCGAGCGCCACGTACCAGTCCTCGTGCGCGCGCCGTGCGGTGGGACCGTCGCCGGACTCGGCCAGCCGGTCCGTCGCGTACGCGGCGACCGACTCCAGCATCCGGTACCGCCCGCCCGGCTCGGCCACCACCAGCGACCAGTCGACCAGCCCGGCCAGCAGCACCGGTACGTCGGCCGGGTGGACCTCGCCACCGGCGCCGAGGCGTACCGCGGCGGGGAGGGTCCAGCCGCCGGCGGTGACCGCGAGCCGGCGCAGCAGCGCCCGGTCGGGCCCGGTGAGCAGATCCCAGCTGGAGTCCAGCATCGCGCGCAGACTGCTGTGCCGGGCCGGCACGCCGTGTTGCCGGGCAAGCAGCCGGAACCGGTCGTCGAGCCGCGCCGCCAGCTCGGGTACGCCGAGGGCCGGCACCCGCGTGGCGGCCAGTTCGAGCGCCAGCGGTACACCGTCGAGACGGGCGCAGACCGCCGTCACCGCCGGGCCGGCCGGGTCCACGGACGCGCCGGCCGCGGCGGCGCGGTCGGCGAACAGCCGCGCGGCGTCGAGCGGGGGGAGCGGGCCGACGACATGGCGTACCTCCCCTGGGATGCCGAGCGGGGCGCGCCCCGTCGCCAGGATCCGCAGCCCGGGCGCGGCGCGCAGCAGCCGGTCCGCGCAGGCCGCGGCGGACGCCAGGACGTGCTCGCAGTTGTCCAGGACGACCAGCGTGTGGCGGTCGCGCAGCGCGGTGGCGAGCCGGTCGACGAGCGGCTCGCCACCCGCGTCGCGTACGCCGAGCGCGGCGGCGACGGCATCCGCCACATCCGCGCCGGTGGCGTCGGTCAGGTCGACCAGCCACACCCCGTCCGGGACGTGCACGGCCCCCGCGACGGCGAGCGCGAGGCGCGTCTTGCCGACGCCGCCGGGACCGGTCAGCGTCACCAGCCGGTCGGTGCCGAGCCGGTCGGCGAGCCCGCGTACCGCGTCGGCGCGGCCGACCAGCGCGGTCAGCGGCGCGGGCAGACGGCCGCCTGCCGGCCGGGGCGGGTCGAGCGCCGGGTCCTGCCGCAGGATCGCGCGGTGCAGCGCGGCGAGCGGCGGACCCGGTTCGGTGCCGAGCTCGTCGGCGAGCCGTTCGCGCAGCGCGGCGTACCCGGCGAGCGCGTCGGCGGCGCGGCCGGCCCGGTACAGCGCGCGCATGTGGAGCTCCCGCAGCCGCTCCCGCAGCGGGTACGCGGCGACGGCCTCAGCCAGGTCGACCGGCTCACCGAGATCGAGCCGGGCCTCGGCCAGGTCCTCCGTCGCGGCCAGCCGCGCCCCGGTCAACCGCTGGATCTCGGCCCGCGCGAACGCCTCGTCCGCCACGTCCGCGTACGCCTCGCCGCGCCACAACCCGAGCGCCTCGGCCAGCCGTACCGCCCGGCCGGCGGGGTCGGCGGTGCGCCGGGCCGTGGCGACCGCGGCGGTGAACCGGTCGGCGTCGAGGTCGCCGTCGGAGCGGACGAGCCGGTACCCGGCCGGGCCGTACGCGACGAGGGACCGGTCGCCGAGAGCGCGCCGCAGCTGCGAGACCTTCGCCTGGAGCGCGCCCAGCGGGTTGCCGGGCGCGTCGTCGCCCCACAGGTCGGCGACGAGCCGGTCGGGCGGCACCGGACGCCCCGCGTACCGCAGGAGGTCGGCGAGCAGGGCGCGGACCTTCGCCCCCGGCACGGGAACCGGCTCGCCGGTGTCGGTCCACACCACCACCGGCCCGAGCACCCCGTATCGCACGCGGCAACGGTATCCGGTCAGCGGATCGGCAGCGGACGGTCAGTGGCGTCGCGCACCGTGGTCGGCGTGACGAACACCGAAGGAGTCGCGGTCCTCGGGCTCGGGGCGATGGGGCGGGCGCTGGCGCGCACGCTCCTCGCCGCCGGGCACCCGACGACCGTGTGGAACCGCACCCCCGAGCGGGCCGACGACCTGGTTGCGGCCGGCGCCGTACGCGCAGCGACGGTCACCGAGGCCGTCGCCGCGCACCGCCTGGTACTGACCTGCCTGCTCACCGACGACACCGTGACCGAGGTCCTTGCCGGCGTACCGCTGGCCGGCCGGATCCTCGTCAACCTCACGAGCGGCACACCGGCGGAGGCCCGCGCGCTCGCCGCCGGGTACGCCGACGCCGCGTACCTGGACGGTGGCATCATGGCCGTGCCCGCGATGATCGGCGGCCCCCACGCGTTCGTGCTGTACAGCGGCCCCGCCGAGGCGTACGAGGCGGCCCGGCCGGTGCTGGCGGCACTCGGCGAGCCCCGCTACCTCGGCACCGACCCGGGTCTGGCGGCGCTGCACGACGTCGCCCTGCTGTCCGGCATGTACGGCATGCTCGCCGGCGTCCTGCACGCGCTGGCCCTGGTACGCAGTGCGGCGCTACCCACGTCGGACTTCGCCCCGCTGCTGCGCCGGTTCCTGACCGGGATGCTCGCGGGCGTCGACCGGTACGCGGCGCGGGTCGACGCCGGCGAGTACGGCGGGGACGTCGGGTCGAGCCTCGCCATGCAGTCCGCGGGCTGGCACCACCTGACCGACACCACCGCCGCCCAGGGCCTGCGCCCCGACCTGCTGGCTCCGATCGGCGAGCTGATGCGCCGTCGTACCGCCGCCGGCCACGGCGACGAGGACCTCACCGGAATCATCGAACTGCTGAAGGACACCACATGAACATCCCCGTGACCGTCGTCGGCCTCGGCCCGATGGGCCGCGCGACGGCCCGCGTCCTGCACGCCGCCGGCCACCCCACCACCGTCTGGAACCGGACGCCCGGCCGCGCCGGCGCGCTGGTCGCCGCAGGCGCCCGGGTCGCCGACTCGCCCGCCGCGGCGCTTCGCGCGAGCGAGCTGGTCGTCCTGAGCCTCACCGACTACCAGGCCATGTACGACATCCTCGGCGACACCGACCTGACCGGCCGGGTGCTCGTCAACCTCAGCTCCGACACGCCCGCGCGTACCCGAGAGGCGGCGGACTGGGCGAGCGGGCGCGGCGCCCGGTTCGTTGCGGGCGGCGTGATGGTGCCGGCGCCGCTGGTCGGCACCGACGCCGCGTACGTCTACTACTCCGGCGACCTCACCGCCCTCGACGAGTACTCCCCGGTGCTGCGGGTCATCGGCACGCCGCGGATCCTCGGCGCCGACCCCGCCCTCGCCCAGCTCTACTACCAGGCGCAGCTCGACATCTTCCTGACCGCGCTCGCCGCGTACCTGCACGCGACGGCGCTGGTGGGTACGGCGGGCGTGAGCGCGGCGGAGTTCGCGCCGTGGGCGGCGGACAACCTGGACTCGCTGTCGGCGTACCTGCCGGCCGCGGCGGCGCAGATCGATCGCGGCGAGCATCCGGGCACGCTCAGCACGGTACGGATGATGGGCGCGACCGCCGCCCACATCACCGAGGCGAGCCGCGCCGCCGGCCTCGACACCGCACTGCCCGCCGCCGTACGCCGGCTCTACGACCGGGCGGTCGCCGCCGGGCACGGCGCCGACAACTGGACCAGCCTCGTCGACGCCGTCCGCACCCCGGACGTGCCGTCGTAGGCGGGTCGGTCAGAGGCTCGGGTGCTCGGCGAGGAAGCGGGGCGAACAGCTCGCCGGGCGTCGCGCGCAGCTCGCCGGGCGTACGCCAGGACAGGGCGGTGGCGCGGTCCGGCTCGGCGACCCGGGCCTCGCCACCGGTGCGCCCGCACCCGGCGTACACGGTCGGGCCACGTCACCGCGCCATGCGCGCCGGGGCGTCGCCGTCCCGCACCACGGCGGCGACACCGACCCTGACCTGCTCGTCCGTCACCGCGACAGGAGGCGGACCCGGCCGAACGCGGCGACCGCGACGGTACGCCCGACGCGGCGGGCCGCCGGCAGCCGGCGCGGGCGCGGCGCGGACCTCCCGTCGTAGCGGGCGAGCGCCTCCCGCCCGGCCAGCTCCGCGGCCGCCCGCTCGGGCAGGGTACCGGCGGCGGCGAGCTGCCGGGCCAGGTCCCAGCCGTCCCGCAGCGCGCCGGCCGGCGGTCGGCCCGCGGCCCAGGCGGCGAACGTCTCCGGCCAGTCCGCCCCGTACGACGACGCCAGCAGCGGCCAGCCGTGGCGTACCTCGCCGGCCCGCTTGCGTAGCAGTGCACGCCGCGCCACCGCGAGGTCGTCCGGGTCGAAGCCGTCCGGTACCGGCGCGCCGGCGACCAGCGACGCCACCAGCTCCGCCTGCCGTACTGCCAGCTCCGCCCGGCCGGCATCCGCCGGTGCGTCGCCCGCTGCGGTCCGCGGATCGGTGCCGCCGCCCGGGTCGGTCGGGCTCACGTGGTGACCCGGGGATATCCGGCGGCGTCGGCGAGGGCGTCCAGCTCGGCGCGCAGCTCGTCGGCCGGTGGGTACCGGCCGTCGCGTTCGAGCATCAGCGCCGGCGGGCGGCGCCGCTCGCACAGCGCGGCGACCAGCTCGAACACCTCCGGCGGCGTCGGATCGGTGTGCGTGTCGTGGTAGCGGCCGTCGCGCACCGAGCCACCGGCGACGTGCACGTACGCGACGCGTTCCAGCGGCAGCCGGTCGAGCAGCGCCACCGGGTCCTGGCCGCGGTTGCGGGCGTTGGCGTACACGTTGGCGACGTCGAGCAGCAGCAGCGCGTCGGTCCGTGACAGCAGCTCGGTCAGGAACCCCGCCTCGTCGTACTCGTCGTCGGGCCAGTCGAACAACGCCGCGATCGGTTCCAGCGCAAGGGGTACGGGCAGCTCGGCCTGCGCGGCGCGGACGTTCTCCACCAGAACCGCGAGCGCCGCCCGGGTACGTGGTACCGGCAGCAGGTGCCCGGCCTCCACGCCGCCGCCGCGGACGAACGCGACGTGCTCACTGACGAGCGGGGCGGACAGCGAACGGGCGGCGTTCGCCAGGTGGGCGAGTCGCGCCGGCTGGACCGGCTCCGCGCCGCCGAGCGACAGCCGCGTGCCGTGCGGGATCACCGTGACCCCGCGGTCGGCCAACGCTCCGAGCAGGGCCGGCGGCTCGCCCGCCAGCGACTCGGCGACGACCTCGGTGAAGCGCAGGCCGGGCAGGTCGGCGAGCACCCCGGCGATCTCCGACCGCCACCCGACGCCGACCCCGACGTCCGCCATCGGCATCACGAGCCACACCCCCCGCCGCCACACCCGCCGCCACCGCCGCAACCACCACCGCCGCAGCCGCCCCCGCAGCCCCCGCCACCGCCGTCGCCCCCGCCGCAGCCGTCGCCACCGGCCAGGCCGGCGGTGAACAGCGCACCGGACGCGGCGACCGCCGAGCCGCCCGCCGCCCGCGACGAGCCGAACGTACGCCGCAGCGCAGGGTCCGTCCGCACGGGCAGGCGCGCGATCAGCTCCGGGTCGACCACCGCGACCGCCGCCGTGCCGAACACGCCGACGCTGCGCGCCGCCGCGACCGGCCCGTACGTCCGCCAGCTCGGCCGCATGTCCGGCGCTAGCGCCTCGTTACGCGTGCGCAGGCGCCGCAGCACGACGCCGCGCGCACCGGACACCGACCGTACCCGCGGCGACAGCATGATCGAGACGGCGGCCGTGCCGACCACCGCCAGCAGCATGGCCAGTTCGAGGTACACGGCCTGGGCCGCCGTCGCCGGGCCGCTCGCGACGCGGGCCACGCCGAGGGCGAGGACCGGCAGCACGAGCAGCCACGCGTACCGCCGCCACCACGGCGAGACCCCCGGCACCAGGCCGATCCGCCGTACCCGGGCCGCGACCGCACCGGTCTCCGCGACGACGCGGCGCTGGGACCGCAGCAGGCGCGGCTCGATGCCCGCGCCGACCGCCTCGTACACGACGGTGGCCAGCCGCGGCACCTCGTGCGGCGCCGCCGCGCCGGTGGCGATCCGCCCGTCGGCGCGCAGGTCCAACGCGCCCGCGGCACGCAGCGCCGCGCACGCCGCCAGCAACGCCAGGTCCCGCCCGCCGTGCAGGTACGCCAGCTCGATCGGCGCCGCCTCAAGCCGCTCCGCCAGGTCGTCCAGGGTCGCCGTCCGGTCCGGTACCACCCGGCGCAGCAGCGCCACCCCGGCCACCGCCGCCGCCGTCAGGACCAGGAAGCCGACGAGGAACACCGGATCGCTCACGTGCCAGGCACCCGCCGCGTATCCACGCATGCGCGTCACCTCCTCGTGCCACGGTCACCGACCCCCGCAACCCCGGTCACACGCCGCAGCCCGTCGCCGCCCGACACGCCACGCGGCCGGCCGGCCGGTTTCGTCGTCGGACGGGCGCCGGAACGCGGTCGTCAGCCGCCGCAGCCGCCGCCACCACCGCAGCTCGACCCGCCGCTGCAACTCGACGAGCTCGAACCGCCGTCGGACGAGCCCGACGACCCGCCCGCGGACGGCTGGCTGAGGCCCAGCCCACCCGCGAAACCTGGATCGGCCGCCCACAGCGCCGCCACCCCGAACGCACCGACGCTGAGCGCCGCCGCGTTCGGCCCGTAGCTCGACCAGCTCGGCTTCATCCCGGGCGACAGCGCGTGGTTCCGCCGGCGTACGTGCTCCAGCGCGCGCTGCCCGGCCGGCGTCACCCGCCTCACCGTGACCTGGTACGCGACCGCCGCGATCGCCGTCCCGACCAGCAGCAGCACCAGGTTCCCGACGGGGCGGCCGTTGGCGGTGCCGGCGGCCAGCCGTACCACGCCGAAGGCCAGCACCGCGACGAGCAGCAGGCCGATCGCCCGCTGCGCCCGCAGCGCCATGGCGGTGGCGAGCAGCCCGGCCCGGGTCAGCCGGTCGGAGGTCTCCCGCAGCTCCGCGGCGATCGGCGGGTTGTCGGCGAGCCGGCTCAACCGGACCGGCCGGGCCGCCGCCTGGTGCACGTACCAGGACAGCCGCGGCAGGTCCGGTGGCAGGTCGACGGGCCGGGCCACGACCAGCCGGCCCGGCTCGATGGTCAGCGCACCCGCCGCCTTCAGCGCCCCGCACGCGGCGAGGACCGCGAGCGTCGCCCCCCGGTTCAGGTACGCCGCGTCGATCGGTGTCGCCGCGAGGTCCACGTCCGGCACGTCGCGCGGCCCCCGGCGGGACACCACCTGCCGCGCGACGAACGCGCCGACGCCCACCGCGACCGCGAGGACCGCGTACAGCCCGAGGAACGTCGGGCCGCTGATCCCCCACGTCTCCGCCGCCATCACCATCCGCTGCCCCTTTCGCCGCGCCCATTCTCAACCACCCGCGCACCCTCACCCGACCGGGCGACGTCGGCCCGGCCGGGCCTCATGTCTCCGGCCATGACGGGTGATCAGGTACGGATGCGGGCGGCGCTGGCGGGCTTGTCGGTGGGCGACGCGCTCGGCGCGCAGTTCTTCGTCCCGGGCAACGATGCTGCCGGGGTCGCCACCGGCCGGACACCACCGGGGCCGTGGCCCTGGACCGACGACACCGAGATGGCGTGCGTACTCGCGGCCGAAGGTGGTCTGCGGCGACGGAATCGACCCCATCGGGTTCGCGCTCTGGGCGGCGGACACCTACCTGACCGACTACCGACGTGCGGTGGCGACCTGCGTGGCGGCTGGCGGCGACGTGGACACCACCGCCGCGATCGTGGGCGGGATCGTCGCCGGCTACGTCGGGACCGCCGGGATCCCCGCCGAGTGGTACGCCCGGCGCGAGCCTCTGCCCGGGTGGCTGACATGACGAAGGGGCCCGCCGGGTATGGCGGACCCCTTCGTGTCGGTCAGTTGGCGAGCATCTTGCGGAGGACGTACTGCAGGATGCCGCCGTGGCGGTAGTAGTCGGCCTCGCCGGGCGTGTCGATGCGGACGACCGCGTCGAACTCGACGTCGCCAGCGGTGACGTGCACCGTGCGCGGCGTGGAGCCGTCGTTGAGGGCGGTGATGCCGCTGATCGCGAACGTCTCCTCGCCGGTCAGGCCGAGCGACTCGGCGTTCTGCCCCTCCGGGTACTGGAGCGGCAGCACGCCCATGCCGATCAGGTTCGACCGGTGGATGCGCTCGAACGACTCGGCGATGGCCGCGCGTACGCCGAGCAGCACGGTGCCCTTCGCCGCCCAGTCCCGCGACGAGCCCGAGCCGTACTCCTTGCCGGCCAGGATGACCAGCGGGGTACCGGCGGCGGCGTAGTTCTGCGCGGCGTCGTAGATGGTGTTCTGCTCGCCGGTGGTGAAGTCCTTCGTGAAGCCGCCCTCGACACCCGGTACGAGCTGGTTGCGCAGCCGGATGTTCGCGAACGTGCCGCGGATCATCACCTCGTGGTTGCCGCGCCGCGAGCCGTACGAGTTGAAGTCGCGGCGCTCGACGCCGTGCTCCGACAGGTACTTCCCGGCGGGGGAGTCCGGCTTGATGGCGCCGGCCGGCGAGATGTGGTCGGTGGTGACCGAGTCGCCGAGCTTCGCCAGCACCCGGGCGCCGGCGATGTCACCGACGGGGGCGGGGGACTGCGCCATGCCCTCGAAGTACGGGGGCTTCCGCACGTACGTCGAGTCGCCGGCCCAGGCGAACGTGTCGCCGGTCGGCGTCGGCAGCGACTGCCAGCGCTGGTCGCCGGCGAACACGTCGGCGTAGTCGGACGAGAACATCTCGGACGCGAGCGCGGTACCGATGACGTTCTCGATGTCGACGCCGGACGGCCAGATCTCGCGCAGGTACACCGGCTTGCCCTCGGAGTCCTGGCCGAGCGGTTCGGTCTCGAAGTCCACGTCCATCGATCCGGCCAGCGCGTACGCCACCACCAGCGGCGGCGAGGCCAGGTAGTTCATCTTGACGTCCGGGTTGATCCGGCCCTCGAAGTTGCGGTTGCCGGACAGCACGGACACTGCGGTCAGGTCGTTGTCGTTGACGGCGGCGCTGATCGCCTCCGGCAGCGGGCCCGAGTTGCCGATGCACGTGGTGCAGCCGTATCCGACGAGGTTGAAGCCGAGCTTGTCGAGGTACGGCGTGAGGCCGGCGCGCTCGTAGTAGTCCATGACGACCTTCGAGCCGGGCGCCAGCGTCGTCTTCACCCACGGCTTGCGGTTCAGGCCGCGCTCCACCGCGTTCTTCGCGAGCAGCGCGGCGCCGACCATCACCTGCGGGTTGGAGGTGTTGGTGCAGGACGTGATCGCGGCGATCACGACCGCGCCGTGGTCCAGCTCGAACTCCGTGCCGTTCTCGTCGGTGACGCGTACCGGCTTGCTGGGGCGGCCGTTCTTCGCGGCGGACGGGATCGGCCGCGGCGCGCCCGCGTCGTCCGCACCGGAGTACGCGGGGGAGTCGCTGGCCGGGAACGACTCGGCGTCCGCCTCGTCCTGGCCGGCCAGCTCCTCGTCGGACACGTAGTCCTTCAGCGCCTGCCGGAAGATGTGCTTCGCCTGCGCCAGCGGCACGCGGTCCTGCGGGCGCTTCGGCCCGGCGAGCGACGGCTCCACCGTCGACAGGTCCAGCTCCAGCCGCTCCGAGTACGCCGGCTCGGCCGCCGCGTCGTGCCACAGCCCCTGCTGCTTCGCGTACGCCTCGACGAGCGCGATCTGCTTCTCGTCCCGCCCGGTCAGCCGCAGGTAGCGCACGGTCTCGTCGTCGATCGGGAAGATCGCACAGGTCGAGCCGTACTCCGGGCTCATGTTGCCGATGGTGGCGCGGTTGGCCAGCGGCACCGCGCCGACGCCCGGCCCGTAGAACTCGACGAACTTGCCGACCACGCCGTGCTTGCGCAGCATCTCGGTGATCGTGAGCACCAGGTCGGTGGCGGTCGCGCCGTCCGGCAGTTGACCGGACAGCTTGAACCCGACCACCCGCGGGATCAGCATCGACACCGGCTGGCCGAGCATCGCGGCCTCCGCCTCGATGCCGCCGACGCCCCAGCCGAGCACGCCGAGGCCGTTGACCATCGTGGTGTGCGAGTCGGTGCCGACCAGCGTGTCCGGGTACGCCACGCCGTCACGGGAGAAGATGGTGCGCGCCAGGTACTCGATGTTGACCTGGTGCACGATGCCGGTGCCCGGCGGGACCACCTTGAAGTCGTCGAACGCGGTCTGGCCCCAGCGCAGGAACTGGTAGCGCTCCTTGTTCCGCCCGTACTCCAGCTCGACGTTGCGCTCGAACGCGTCCTCGCGGCCGAAGATGTCGGCGATGACCGAGTGGTCGATGACCAGCTCGGCGGGGGCGAGCGGGTTGACCTTCGACGGGTCGCCGCCCAGCTCGCGTACCGCCTCGCGCATGGTGGCGAGGTCGACGATGCACGGTACGCCGGTGAAGTCCTGCATCAGCACCCGCGCCGGGGTGTACTGGATCTCGACGCTCGGCTCGGCGTCGGGGTCCCAGCCCGCGAGGGCGCGGATGTGGTCGGCGGTGATGTTCGCGCCGTCCTCGGTGCGGAGCAGGTTCTCCAGCAGGATCTTCAGGCTGTACGGCAGGCGCTCCTGCCCGTCGACCGCGTCCAGCCGGTAGATCTCGTAGGTGTCGTCACCTACGCGCAGGTCGCTCTTCGCGCCGAAGGTGTCGAGGCTCGCCACGTCGTACTCCTTCGTCCATGAGTATGCAGATGCAGTCTGGCGCACGGGCCGGCCCGGGGCCGACTTAGGCGAGCCTCAGCAGGGTCGCCGTCACCGTGATCAGTTCCTAAACCGTACGTCCGTCTTGCTATTCACGCAACCTCCGGGCATCGTGGTCCGCGTACCCGAGCGCACCCGGAGGTTTCGTGATCCACCATGTGCAGATCTCCTGCCCGGCCGGCAGCGAGGACGCTCTCCGCGCCTACTACTCCGGCGTACTCGGCCTCGCCGAGATCGCCAAGCCGCCCGTACTCGCCGCCCGCGGCGGCTGCTGGTTCCGCGGCAACGGCATCGAGCTGCACCTCGGCGTCGAGGCCGACTTCCGCCCCGCCCGCAAGGCGCACCCCGGCCTGATCTGGCCCGACCTGGACGGCCTCGCCGACCGGCTCACCGCCGCCGGCCACCCCGTCGACTGGGACGACAACTTCCCCGGCATGCGCCGCTTCCACACCCGCGACCCCCACGGCAACCGCCTGGAGTTCCTGCATCCCCTGGGACGATCCGGGTTGTGACGGGAAGGGACCATCGTTCGGCCAGCAACCGAGAGCAGAAGGTGACCGAGGACATGAGCACCGCTGCGGTTGAGGATCTCCCCATGCCGAAGGATTCCCTGGATGTCTGGCGAGAGTTGGACGTGCCGGCAGGCTGGCGTGCGGAAATCGTCGACGACGGTGGGATCATCACGGTGACCCCGCCGCCCGAGTAGGCACAACCTGATCGCCGGCCGGCTGACGATGCTGTTGGCGCGCCACCTGCCGGCCGAGCTGTCCCTGTCGCAGACACAGGCCGTGCGGATCGCCGCCACCGACCGGCTGTACATACCGGACCTCGTGGTCCTGCCCGAAGCGGCGATGGCCGATCCGGGCACGGAGGTCGCGGCGGACGAGGCGCTGCTCGTCGTGGAGATCACGTCGTCGAGGCGCAACGCGGACACCGACCGGGCGTTCACGCGGCGCGGCTACGCGCACGGCCCCGTACCGCTCTACCTGCTGGTCGACCGCTGGGCGAAGCCGCGCGCGTCGGTGACGCTGTTCTCCGAGCCCCGCGACGGCGACTACACCAGGGACGTCCGGGTGCCGTTCGGCGAGAAGATCACGCTGCCGGCGCCGTTCGGGCTGGACGTCGACCCCGCGGGCTTCCCGCCCGGCCAGTGACCGGCGGCCGGTCCGCGAACGGCGGACCGGCCACCCGGTGTCACCCGGGCAGGCGGGGACCGGCGTTGCGCTGCTCGGCGACCCACGACTCGACATCGTCGGCCTTGCGCGGCAGGCCGGCCGACAGGTTCTTCGCGCCGCCCGCGGTGACCAGCACGTCGTCCTCGATCCGGATGCCGATGCCGCGCAGCTCCGCCGGTACCTTCTCGTCGTCGGTCTGGAAGTAGAGGCCCGGCTCGACGGTGAGGACGTGGCCCTCGGCCAGCTCGCCGTCGCGGTAGAGCTCCTTGCGGGCCTGCGAGCAGTCGTGCACGTCGAGGCCGAGCATGTGCCCGAAGCCGTGCAGCGTCCAGCGCCGGTAGAACATGGTGTCCTTGTCGAGCGCCTCGGCGGCGTTGTCCAGCACGCCCAGCGACTCCAGGCCCTCGGCCAGCACGGTCATGCACGTCATGTGCACGTCCTTGTACTTCACGCCGGGCCGGATGGCGTCGATGCCGGCCTGCTGCGACGCGTACACGATGGCGTAGACCTCGCGCTGGAGGTGGGTGAACCGGCCGTCGACGGGGATCGTGCGGGTCACGTCGGCGGTGTAGAGCTGGTTGTTCTCGATGCCCATGTCCATGAGCAGCAGCTCGCCGGGCCTGGTGCGACCGTCGTTGCGCACCCAGTGCAGGGTCGTGGCGTGGCTGCCGGCCGCGACGATCGAGTCGTATCCGACGGCGTTGCCGTCGTGCCGGGCGCGGAGCCCGAAGATCCCCTCCAGCAGCCGCTCCGACACGGGCCGGTCGGCGGGCAGCGCGCGCACCACGTCGGAGAAGCCGCGTACGGTGGCGTCGATCGCGTCCTGGAGCTGCGCGATCTCCCACTCGTCCTTGACGAGCCGCAGGTCGGACAGGGTGGTGGCGAGCTCCCGGTCGCGGGCGCCGAGCGTCTCGCCCTCGCCGGTCACCGCGATCCGCGCGTCGACGGCCGCGTCGTACCCGCGAAGCACCCGGGTCCTGGCCGGGTCCAGCTCGTCGAGGACCTTCTCCAGCTCGCCGATGTGCGCGGTCTCGACGGCGAGCAGCGCCGACTTCTCGCCGAGCGTGTACCGCCGGCCGACCCACAGCTCGCCGTACTGTGCGTCGCGGAAGAACTCGTCGGTGTCCCGGGGCGAGCGGGGGTGCAGGTAGAGCACGGCGTCGTGGCCGCCGGCGACGGGCCGCAGCACGAGCACCGCGTCGGGGTCGAACTCACCCGTCAGGTACGCGAAGTCGCTGCCCGGGCGGAACGGGTAGTGCGTGTCGTTGGCCCGGACCTTCTCCCGGCCGGTGGGGATGACCAGCGTCTCGCCGGGGAACGCCCGGGAGAGCTGCTCGCGCCGTCGGGCGTGGCACGGCGCCTGGTCGAGCGCGTCGAGACCGGTCAGCGACGAGTCGAGCCAGCCGCCCCGCATGAACTCCAGATACTTCTCGGGGAACGCGGGATCGTGGCTGCGGCCCTTGCTGAGGTCCTCGGCGGTCATTGAACGTCTCCTCGTGGTACGTGCGCGGGGTTCACCCGACGGTATCGCCCGCGGCCGGGGCGGGCCGCAGCCGGCTCGCGACGATCGAACGCAGGCCGGCGAGCACGTCGTCGATCGGCCGGTCCGGCTGGAACACCAGCCAGTCGACGGCGACCACGAGGCCCACCCCGAACAGCGCGGAGGCCGCCAACTGCACGTCGAGTCCGGGATCGAACTCGCCGGCGGCGACCCCCGCCGACAGTACATCGGCGATCGCGCCGATGGCCTCGGAGCGCAGCAGGGTGATCGTCTGGTGCCACTCCCGGTTGGTCCGCCACATCTCGGACATCAGCAGCTGCGCGAACGCCCGGTAGTCGCGCAGGTAGGCGAGCTGCGCGGCGACCAGCGCGGCCACCGCGTCCTGCGGCGACTTCCCCTCGGCCGCGGCGCGCAGCCGCCCGGTGAGCCGCCCGATGCCGTGCCGCAGCAGCTGCTCGAACAGCGCGTTCTTGGACGGGAAGTTGTAGTAGACGGTGCCCTTGGCGACGCCGGCGCGTTCCGCGATCGCGTCGACCGTGGTCGCCGCGAAGCCCTGCTCGGCGATCAGGTCGACGGCCGCGGCGTACAGCTTGTCGCGGGTGGCGTCGCGGCGCCGGGACTGCCTCATGTCGCCTACATCTCCAGATCCGGGTGCAGCTTGGCCGGGGTGAGCCGGCGGGACCGCCGTACCACCAGGCAGGTCGCCGCGAACGCGGCGACACCGAACCCCGTCAGGATGCCCGCCCCGCGCCAGACCATGCCCGTCGACCCGCCGCTCACCAGGTGCCGCAGGCAGTCCACCACGTACGACATGGGCAGGTACGGGTGGATCGCGGCGAGCACCCCGGGTGAGGTCTGCAACGGGTACGTGCCGCCTGCGGTGACGAGCTGAGCGATCAGCAGCACCAGGGTCAGCACCCGACCGGCGGTACCGAGCACGGCGCCGAACAGCTGCTGCAACCCGGTGTACGCGACGACCGCGGTGACGAGGAACGCGAGCATCGCGAGCGGGCGTAGCGGGTCGAGGCCGAGGGTGAGGTGGAGGACCAGCTCCAGAATGCCGGCCTGCACCGCGCCGAGGGCGACCGCCGGGAGCCAGCCGGCCGCGGCGACCCGCCACGCCGGTGCGCCGGACATCAGGTGCCGTCGGGTCACCGGCCGCAGCAGCATGTACCCGACCATCGCGCCGACCCACAGCGACAGCCCCAGGAAGTAGGGCGCGAAGCCCTCGCCGTAGCTGCTCGCCGCGTTGCGTACGACGCGCCTGCCGTCGACCGGGTCGGCCATCACGTCGGCGCGCTGCGCGCGCTGCGCCGCGTCGTAGTCGGGGATCGCGCCGGCCCCGTCGGCGAGGCTGTCGGACAGTGTGGTGGCCCCGTCGGTGAGCCGGCCGAGCCCGTCGGCGAGCCGGCCCGCGCCGGCGGACAGCGTGCCGAGCCCGCCGTCGAGTTCGCGGGCACCGGTGGACAGCTGGTACAGCCCGGCGGTCAGCGTCTTCCCGCCGTCCACCGCCTTGCTCGTACCCTCGTGCAGGTCGTGCGCGCCCCCGGCGAGCTGGTCCACGCCGTCGGCGAGGGCGTCGACCCGGTGCCGGGCGCGGGCCACGTCGTCGGCCAGGTGCGGCGCGTCGGCGGCGAGCCGCCGGGCGGTGGCAGCCACCTCGCGGGCGTCGGCCTTCACCTGCCGCAGCGAGGTGGTGTCGAGCTTCGAGCGCACCTGCCGCGCGGCCCTCACCGCGTCCGCCGCGGCCCGTTTCGCCTGCTGGAACGTCGGATCCGAGCCGGCCTCCGGATGCGCCTTCTGGTACGCGTCGAGCGCCCGCTGCACCGCGACCGTCCGGTCCACGGCCCGGTCCACGTACGCCGGGAGCGCGTCGACGTTGGTGGCGACCAGGTCGGCGCCGTCCGCGAGCAGTGTCGCGGACCGTTGCAGGGAGCCCGCATTGCGGCGCAGGAACGGCTCGGTCCGCCCGGCGACGTCGTCGACCATCGACGCGAGCTGCCGGGTACCCGCGGCGGCCTGGCCGGCGCCGGTGTCGAGCCGGGCGGCGCCGGAGTTGAGCGCGACGAGCCCGTCGGTGAGGTCGGCGGCGCCGCGGTGTGCCGCGTCGACACCGTCGGCCAGCTGGTCCGCGCCGGCCTTCGCCCGGTCCGACCCGTCGCGCAGGTCGCCCGCGCCGCCGCGCGCGTCGCGCGAACCGTCGGCGAGGCGCCCGGCGCCGTCCGCGGCCTGCCGCGTCCTGTCGTGCAGCGTGCCGAACGACAGGAACATCTGGTCGAAGTACGTCCGCGCCGCGCCGGTCGCCGCTGCCGTACGGATCTCCGCGAACGCGCTGCGCCCGATCACCCCCGACAGGTAGCTCGTGGCGTCGTTGCTCGCCAGCGTGAGCCGGCCGCGGGTCGGCGTACCGGGGCGGGACGGGGAGACGAGGGCGGCGGAGAAGTCGGCCGGGATCGTGAACGTCAGCAGGTACTTGCCGCTGTCCAGGCCGCGCGAGGCGTCCCGCGCGTCGGTGGCGTGCCAGTCGAACACGTGCCGGTCGACGAGCTGGTCGACGAGGTCGTCACCGGCGCGCAGCGTGCCGCCGCCCGGCTTCGCGGCCGGCCGGTCGGCGTTGACCAGCGCGACCGGGATCCGCTTCAGCTCGCCGTACGGGTTCCAGAACGCCCACAGGTAGAGCCCGGAGTAGAGCAGCGGTACGACGGCGAGGGTGGCGATCGCGGCCCGGGTCAGCGGCGCCCGGGTGAACCGACGTACCTCCAGGCGGGCGATGCGGATCACGCGTCCTCCTCGGGTGCGGTGGCTCGTGCGGTGAGGACCTGGTCGACGGGCGCGTCGAGCGGTTCCCGGCAGGACGCCAGTACGGTCACGCCCGTGTCGGCGACCGCCCGCAGGGCGGCCCAGAGCGCGGCGCGTTCGGCGGTGTCGAGCCCGACGTCGACGTCGTCGACGACGACCAGCCGGGGCCGGGCCAGCCGGGCGAGCGCCAGGCACAGCGTCTGCCGGTGGTACGGGTCGAGGTCACGGCCCAGGACGTCCGGATCCCCGTCGTACGCCGAGCCGGCGAGCACCGCCCGCGCGTACGCCCGGCCGCGCAGACCCGCCCGGCGGCGCGGCAGGCCGAGCAGCGCGAGCCGTTCGGTGACGTGCTCGGTGGCGGTGAGCGCGGGCTCCGGCTCGTGCGCACCCGTCACGTACGCCGGCGCGGCGAGACGCTGCACCTGCGGCGTCGCCCTCGGCAGGGTGTGGCCGGCGACGGCGAGCGTGCCGTGGTCGAAGACGAAGCGGCCGGCGACGGCGAGCAGCAGCGACGTGCGGCCGCTGCCGGACGGGCCGGCGAGCGCCACCAGCTCGCCCGGCCCGATGTCCGCCGTGACGTCGCGGAACAGCCAGCCGCGGCGGGTGCGCAGCCCGAGCCCGGCCGCCCGTACCGTCGCGCCGCGCGCCGCTGCCTGGTCCGATCCGGTTGTCACGTCCGCTCCCGTCCGCACCAATAAACTGACTGGTTCGTACAAAAACTTAGCGCGGGTCGTGTCGGGTCGCGCGGTTTCGTGGCCATGCTCACCGCCGCCGCCGGTCAAGTTGAGTCGGGTACGGTCAAGTTTCGAGAACGGATCCTCAGGTTGGCGGTGGCGTTCCTCGCCGGCTGCGGCACGGTCTTCTTTCGACACGGCGCACCCGACGTACCTGCCGACGCTGGTCGGGTGCGAGCACCTGGTCGAGGGGAACTCCCGGCTCGCCGCGATCACCTCGGTCGCCGCGGTCGCCGGCAGCGGTGTCGCCGGGTATCTGGTGCAGTGGCTGACGGCGCTGTTCGCGGTCGCGGTCGACGCGGTGAGCTACCTGATCTCGGCGCTGTGGCTGCGGACGATCCGGGTCGTGGAGCCCGCGCCGGCCCGGACCGGCACGGGAAGCGTCAACCATGCTCCTTCCTGGTTAACGCGGATTACCGTCCGTCGCCCCCGGATGCCGTCGGCATCACCCTGCGTCGCTGGTCACGTGGCGGTACGGGAGGCTCAGCCGGCGACGGGCGCGACCGCCTCGGCGGCGAGGAACGCCCGGGTCGCGGCCGACGGGTGCCGGTCCGCGGCCGTGGCCACCGCGGTACGCCAGATCGGCGCCGGCGCGGCCACGTCGACGAACCGGGCCGTGGTCTGCTTGTGTCGGAACGAGTCCGGCACCAACGCCACGCCGAGATCCTGCGCGACGAGGTCGAGCAGCGAGTGCACGTCGTTGACCGACAGCGACACGTGCCGGTCCACCCCGGCGACGCGCAGCGCGTGGTCGGTGACGTCCCGGGTGACCCAGCCCGGCGCGAAGTCGACGAACGTCTCGCCCGCCAGCTCCGCCAGCTCGACCCGGTCGGCGCCGGCCAACCGGTGGTGCGGGCCGCACGCCACGACCATCGGCTGCTCGTCCAGCGGCGTGAGCGCCACCCCGGCCGTACCGTCGACCGGCGCGGACACGAAGGCCAGGTCGATCGCGCCGGTGCGTACCTGCTCGATCAGCGCGGGGGAGCTGGCCTGGCGCAGCTGGATCTCGACCCCGGGATGGGCGGTACGGAAGCGGCCCAGCGCGTGCGCCAGGTCGATGCCGCCGAGGCACTGGATCGTGCCGATGGACAGGCTGCCGCGGAGCAGGCCCTGGACGGCGGCGACGGCCTCGCGGGCCGCGGTGACGGTGTGCAGCGTACGGCGGGCCTCGGCGAGCAGCGCCCGACCCGCCTCGGTCAGCTCGACGCGCCGGGTGGACCGGACGAACAGCGGCGCGCCCAGCTCCCGCTCCAACGCCCGGACGGACGCGGACAGCCCGGACTGCGCGACGTGCATCCGGTGCGCGGCCCGCGTGAAGTGGCGTTCGTCGGCGACGGCCACGAAGTACTCGATCTGGCGTAGCTCCATTGATCCTCGCCGGTGCTGAATGGCATCAGTTTCTGCTGTTGGACGACTGAAAGTCCGCGGGCCACAGTACAACGGGGTGCGGGGCTGGCCCGCGGCCCGAGGAGGAGGACGACGGTGGAGTTCCGGACGCTGGGTGGCACCGGCACGGTCGTGTCGACGCTGTGCCTCGGCACGATGACCTTTGGCAACGAAAGCACCGAGGAGGTGTCGCACGCCCAACTCGACCGGTTCGTCGAGGTCGGCGGCAACTTCATCGACACGGCCAACGTGTACTCGCGGGGCGTGTCGGAACAGATCGTCGGGCGCTGGCTCGCCAACCGGCCCGGCGTACGCGACCAGGTGGTCATCGCGACCAAGGGCCGCTTCCCGATGGGCGACGGGAAGAACGACCTCGGCCTGAGCCGGGTCAACCTGACCCGCGCGCTCGACGCCAGCCTGAGCCGGCTCGGCGTCGAGGCCGTCGACCTGTACCAGGCGCACGCGTTCGACGCGCTCACGCCGCTGGAGGAGACGCTCCGGTTCTTCGACGACGCGGTGACCGCCGGCAAGATCCGGTACGCCGGGGTCAGCAACTTCCTCGGCTGGCAGCTGCAGAAGGCGGCACTGCTGACCGACTTCCTCCGGTTGACGCCGATCGTGACGCTTCAGCCGCAGTACAACCTGCTGGTGCGGGACATCGAGTTCGAGCTGGTCGACGTGTGCCGCCAGGAGAACATCGGCATCCTGCCGTGGTCGCCGCTCGCCGGCGGCTGGCTGACCGGCAAGTACCGGCGGGACAGCACGCCGACGGGCGCCACCCGGCTCGGCGAGGACCCCGAGCGCGGCATGGAGGCGTACGCGAAGCGCAACGCCGACGAGCGCACCTGGCGGGTCGTCGACGCGGTGCGTACGGTCGCCGAACAGCGCGGCGTGTCGATGGCGCAGATCGCGCTGGCCTGGGCGAACGACCGTCCCGCGGTCACCTCCGTGATCCTCGGCGCGCGTACCGTCGCCCAGCTCGACGACAACCTCGCCGCCGCGGGCCTGCACCTGTCGGACAAGGAGACCGCGCTGCTCACCGACGCGAGCGCGCCGATCGTGGCCGACTACCCGTACGGCGTGGGTGGCGTCGCCCAGCGCTCGCGCACCATCTGATCGCTTTCCGTCAGGACCCCTCGGCGGAGCCGGGGGTGCACCGTACAGTTTCGGCATGGGCATGGTGGGCACGGTCGGGCTGGTCCTGCACCCCCGGCGGGACTCCGAGATGGCGATCGGCACGATCCTCGACTGGGCGAAACAGCGCTCGGCGACCGTGCTCGGCCTGCCGGGGGAGATCGGCCGCATCGACTGCTCCGCGGTGCCGGTGTCCGACGAGGAGCTGGTGGACCGCTCCGACCTGCTGGTCAGCCTCGGCGGCGACGGCACCATGCTGCGTACCCTCCGGATGCTCGTCGGCGGGCCGAAGACCCCGGTGCTCGGCGTCAACCTGGGCCGGCTCGGCTTCCTCGCCGAGGTCGACGTGGCCGACCTGCCGCCCGCGCTCGGCGCGATCGACGAGCACCGCTACCACGTCGAGCCCCGCATGGCGGTACGCGCCGAGCTGGCCGGCCGGCCCACCCTGACCGCGTTCAACGACATCGCGATGGTGCGGGTGCCGGGTGAGGGCATGGCCGAGGTGGCGGTCACCGTCGCCGGCCACCCCTTCGTCCGGTACGCCGCGGACGCGGTGATCGTGGCCACCTCGACCGGTTCCACCGCGTACAGCTTTTCGGCGGGCGGGCCGATCGTGTCGCCCGCTGTCCCGGCGTACCTGGTGGTGCCGGCGTCGGCGCACTCGACGTTCAACCGGGCCCTGGTGCTGCCCGCCGACGACACCGTGCAGCTGGAGCTGCTGCCGAACAGCGGCCGGCTCGCCGTCGAGATGGACGGCGTCGTCGCCGGGCATCTCAAGCCGGGCGACCGGGTGACGGTCACGGCGGTGCCGGACGCGGCGCACATCGTCCGGCTCGGTACGACCACGTTCTACGAGCGCGCCCGCCGCAAGCTCCGCCTCCCGGACAGCGCCGAGGTCGCCGAGTAGTCCCCCGTCTGTCCACTGTGGACCGTGTGGTTCGGTTGACCGGGACCGGGTCGGGCGGGCAGGCTGGCGATCTTGGTACGTCGGCGAGGGGAGTGCCGTGGCACGCACACTGCTGCCCGGGCAGCGGGCCGAGCTGTTCGTGGCCGACGTCGCGGCCGGGACGCTGCGCCTCGTGTACCGCTCGGACCGGATGCTGTTCGAGGCGCCGAACTGGACGCCCGACGGCCGGTTCCTGGTGGTCAACGCCGACGGCGGGCTGTGGCGGCTACCGGCCGACGGTACGGCCGGGCCGGAGCCGGTCGACCTCGCCGGCGTACCGCCGGTCAACAACGACCACCTCGTGCTGCCGTCCGGCGCCGGGTACCTCGTGTCGGCCGACGACGGGCACATCCACCTCGTCGACGGGCGGGGCGGCGCGCGGCGGGTGACCGACTCGAAGGAACCGGCGCGGGCGTTCCGGCACTTCCTGCACGGGGTGTCGGCGGACGGCACCACCATCGCGTACGTCGGCACCGAGCGGGCCGACGGCGACGACTGGGCGCTGCGCCGGGTCTTCACCCGCGCACTGACCGGCGGGCCGGACGTCCTGGTCGGCGACGGGTTCTCGCCCGCGGACGGGCCCGAGTTCGGCCCGGACGGCATGCTCTACCTCAACTCCGAGGTCGGCACCGGCACCGCGCAGCTCTTCCGCTGCGCGCCGGACGGGTCCGGGCTCGTCCGGCTCACCGACGACGACCGGGTCAACTGGTTCCCGCACCCGTCGCCCGACGGCCGCCACCTCGCGTACGTCAGCTTCCCGCCCGGCACCGCCGGCCACCCGGAGAACGTCGACGTGCTCGTCCGGCTGTGCGCGCCCGACGGCACCGGCGTACGCGACGTGGCGGCCGTGTTCGGCGGGCAGGGCACGATGAACGTGCCGAGCTGGGCTCCCGACAGCGAGCGGTTCGCTTTCGTGGCCTATCCGGCGGGCTGATGCGGGGCCCCGTCCGTGGGGGTCGCCGAGACCGTCTCGGCGTTCGGTTCGCCGGTCCCGCAGGTGACCGAGCCGGCGCTGGCCCGGCCCGTCGGCCATCGAGATCGGGCTGGTCGGCGCCGCGCAGTGGCTGCCGTACCCACCGCGGCGCGCCGACCGTCGGCGCGCCGCTGGCCGGGCTGCTCGCCGACGCGGTCGGCTACCGCGCCGCGCTCGTGGCCGGCGCCGTCGGCTTCGCCGTGCGCCGCGCTCGCCCTGACGGTGTCCCCGTTCCGCGTCGCCCGGGGCGCCCACGACGACGCGAGACGTTTGTGTGGGCGGGGTCCGGGGATGCGTGATGTACTCGGCACAGTCGAGACCGAAAGGGAGTCACCCATGCCGAGCACGCCGCTGCCCGACGAAGCCCGCGAGCTGATCGCCGCGCCCAACCCGGCCGTGATCGCGAGCGTACGGCCGGACGGCCAGCCGGTCACCGTCGCCACCTGGTACCGCTGGGACGGCGACCGGATCCTCGTCAACATGGACGAGGGCCGCCGGCGCATCGCGTACCTGCGCGAGGATCCGCGCGTCTCGCTGACGGTGCTCGCCGAGGGCGACTGGTACACGCACGTCAGCCTCCAGGGGCGGGTCGCCGAGATGGCCGAGGACACCGACCTGTCCGGCATCGACAGCCTGTCGCGGCACTACACCGGCAAGGCGTACCCGACGCGGGACCGGCGCCGGGTCAACGCCTGGATCGAGATCGAGAGCTGGCACGGCTGGGGGCGCATGCGCCAGGACTGAGGCGCGCGCCGGGGCCGCATCCGCGCCGGCCGACCGCGTGGCCGGCGGTCAGCCGGCGGCGAAGGCGCGCAGCACCGGGGCGAGGTCGGTGGGCCGGCCGCCGTCGGCGGTGCGGGTGTCGGTCCACAGGCAGGGCTGGTGCGGGTCCTCGCACTGCGGCCCGTCGAACACCGCCACGCGCGCGCCACCGTCCCGCATCGCCGTCAGCGCCGCGCGCAGCGACGCCGGCGTCATCAGCGCGCTGCCGGCGCGGGCCGGCGCCGAGATCACCGACCACCAGACCGGCAGCGACGTCCGCGCCCGGATCCACGCCGACAGCGCCCCGTACCGCGACACCGCCTGCGCGGTCGGCGGGTGGTAGCCGTCCCGGGTGTCCAGCTCGGTGCCGAGCGTCAGGAACTGCGCGCCGTGCTTGTGCGCCAGCCAGTAGCCGAGCGCGTCCAGCGGGCGCTGGTCGACGGTGCCCCACGGACCGCGCACGCCCGACGGGTACCCGGCCGCGTGCGGATCCCGGTACGCCTCGACCGGCATGTCCGGCCCGCCGACGTGCATCGCCGGGTCCTGCTTGCGCAGCGCGTCGTACACGGTGTTGTAGAGCGCGGTGTACGACTCCTGATCCCAGCGGTTCGCGTCCTCGTTCCAGAAGTTCTCGAAGCCGCGCCAGACCTGGAAGTACCGGACCTCGGGGTGGCGGCGGGCCAGCGCGACCGCGAGCGCGGCGAAGTCGCGGAAGTGCGCCGCGTCGGGCCGGTCCGCCAACCGGTCCCAGTCGGTGTGCCCGGCCCGGCCGCCCTTCATCCAGTCCGGCGCGCCGAACAACACCACGACCGGGATCCCGTCGGTACGGGCGATCTCGGCGATGCGGCGGTCCAGGCTGGCCCAGTCGTACCGGCCGGGGCTCGGCTCGGGGTTGTCGGTGCCCCAGCCCATCAGCCGTACCGTCTGGACGCCGCGCAGCGCGCGCAGCTGCGCCCGGGCCCGGGCGAGCGCGGCCGGCGCGGCGCCGTCGGTGCGGCTCGCCTGGTCGTGCCCGACGCCGACGGTGAACCGGCCCGGCACCGTACGCCCCGGCGCGGTCGCCGTCGACGCGCGGCGTGTCGGGGTGGCCGACGGCCCGGGGTCGGCGCCCGTCGCGCCCGTCACGGCATATCCGATGAGCACGGTGACCACCAGCGCCACCGCACCGACCGCGACGAGGACGGCCGGTCGTACCCCGCCCGCTGTCCGGTTCACGCCGCCTCCGCACCGTCCGTACGCCGATGTCCGGCTGCGACGATACCGGCGCGGCTGGTGCCGGCGGCGGCAGCGGGGTGCCGCCGGCTCAGGCCGGGTCGGTGTGCTCGGGCTCGGCGGCCAGCTCGGCGAGGCTGATCGGGGTGACGATCGGGCGGGTGGACAGCGCCAGCGGGTCGGCGACGCCGGTCTCGTCGCGGCCGGCGAGCCCGGCGGTGAGCGCCGCGACGTTCGCGCCGCAGATCCGCCCCTGGCACATGCCCATCCCGCAGCGTGTCGTCAGCTTCGCCGTGCGCAGGCCGGTCGCGCCGCGCTGCTCGACCGCCTCGCGCAGCCGGCGGTACGGCACCTCCTCGCACCGGCAGACCAGCGTCGAGTCGGACAGCCAGCCCCGCCAGCCGTCGCGGACCGGGTAGACGGCGGCGAGTGCCGTGGCGAAGCGCTGGTACCGGGAGCGCACGCCGCGCCAGGCGGCGGCCCGCGCGCTGTGCCCGCGCTCGCCGAGCGTACCGAGGTCGAGGGCGGTGGCGAGGCCGGCCAGCGCGCCCTCGGCGGCGGACAGCACTGCGCCGCCGACGCCGGTCAGCTCGCCCGCCGCGTACACCCCGGCGACGGTGGTCTGCTGGTAGTCGTCGGCGGTGACGACCGGCGCGCCGTCCGGGCCGGGCCCGGTGGCGCAGCCCAGCGCGAGCGCCAGGTCGAGCTGCGGCGTGAAGCCGTACCCGACGGCGACGGCGTCCACGTCGACCCGGCGTTCCGACCCGGGGACGATGCTCCAGTCGGCGGTGAGCTTCGCGACGGTGGCGGCCTCGATCCGGTCGGTGCCGTGCACCGCCACGACGGCGCGGCCGGCGCGGACCCGGGTCCGGTGCCGGGTCAGCGTCGCCGTGTACCGGGCGGCCTCGGCGACCTTCTCCGGCGCGAGCGCCATCGCCCGCGGCCGGCGCAGCCAGCCCCGCGTGTGGTTCGCCTCCAGGACGCCGGCCAGCTCGGCGCCCGCGTCGATCAGCGCCGCCGCGACCGGCAGCAGGAACGGTCCGGTACCGGCGACGAGCACGCGCTGCCCGACGAGTACCCGGGAGCCCTTGGCGAGCGCCTGCGCGGCACCCGCCGTGTACACGCCGGGCAGGTCCCACCCGGGGAACGGCACGACCCGGTCGTACGCGCCGGTGGCCAGGATCACCCGGGGTGCGGCGATCACGCCGATGTCCAGCGCGCGGCCGGTGCTGGTGTCGGCGAGGTAGAGCAGGGCGCCGCCGCCGAGGCGCGGTTCCGCCGCCCACACCGTGACGTTCTGGCGTTGGGTGACCCGCCGGTGCCGGGCGAGCCGCGCGATCAGCTCGGCCGCCTCGGCCTGGTCGTGGTGCGCCCGCTCCGGATGCACCGCGCCGTACTCCACCGGCAGCTGCCGGTGGTACTGCCCGCCGGGCCGTACGTCGGAGTCGATCAGCAGGACGCTCGCGCCGCCGTCGGCGGCCTGGACCGCGGCGTGCAGCCCGGCCGGGCCGGCGCCGACCACGACCACGTCGGCCGCCCGGGTGGGTATCACTGGGGTGCTCCGTCCAGGACGGGTTCGGCCGGGCCGGTGGTGACCGCGTCGCCCGGCCGGGCGGTGTACCGGCAGGCCCGGATGCCGGGCACGCCGTTGACGGTGACGAGGCAGTCGTAGCAGACGCCGATGCCGCAGTACACGCCGCGCGGCCGGCCGCCGAAGCGGGTACGCCGCCAACTCGTCCGGCCGCTCGCCAGCATCGCCGCGGCCAGCGTCTCGCCGGGCCGCAGCGGGACGGCCGTGCCGTCCACGGTGATCCGCTCGACGGGTTCGGCGGTCGGTTCGACCGGGTCGTCGGTCACCCGGCGCGGGCTGTCACCGTCGGACGTCATTCGGTGTCTCCGACTGTGCTCGGGGCCGCGGCGGACAGGCTGGGCCGGTCCGCCGCGAACGGTGTGGGGTCGGTCGACGGCGGCGCCCCGACGAACAGCTCGCCGAGCAGCCGGCCGGTCGCGGGCGCCAGGCCGATGCCCGCGCCCTCGTGACCCGTCGCGTACCAGAGCCCCGGTACGGCCGGGTCGGGCCCGATGACGGGCAGATGGTCGGGGCTGTACGGGCGGAACCCGCCGTACGCGCGGATCGCGGTGGCGGCGCCCAGCACCGGGAACAGCGCGACGGCACCGGCGGCGAGCAGCCGCAGCGCGGCGACCCGGACCGAGTCGTCGAAGCCGATGCGTTCCCGGGTGGAGCCGATGAGGACGGTGCCGGCCCGGGTCGCCTCCACCACCGCCGAGGACGCGAGCCCGGCGTCGGCCGAGCCGACGTCCGCGACGTACCCGGCGTCGTACACCTTGTGCCGGACGGTCGGTGGCAGCGGCTCGGTGACGAGCACCAGGCCGCGCCGCGGCTCCACCGGCAGCCGGCCCTGCGCGAGCGCCGCGATCCGGCCGGACCACGGGCCCGCCGCGACCACGACCGCGGGCGTGCTCACCGGGCCGGTCGTGGTCTGCACGCGCAGCCCGCCGGTCGTCCGTTCGACCCCGGTGACCTCCGCGTCGGGTGCGACGGTGGCACCGCGGGCGACGGCCGCGGCGAGGATCGCGGTGGCCGCGAGCACCGGCTGCACCTGCTGGTCCTGCGGGTAGTAGACGGTGGTCGCGAGCTCGCGGGTGAGGTGCGGCTCCAGCTCGGGTACGGCGTCGGCGGCGACCTCATCGGCGGTCACGCCGGCCTTGCGCTGCGTCTCGGCGAGCGCACGCAGGGCGGTCGCCGCCGCCTCGGTACGCGCGACCATCAGCCCGCCCTTGTCCTCCAGCTCCAGGTCCGGTACGTGGCCGAGGTCGGCGGTGAGCCGGTCGGGCAGCTCCCGCCACAGGGCGAGCGACAGCGTGGCGAGGGTCAGCTCGGGGCCGGGCGTCTTGTCCGAGACGAGCAGGTTGCCCTCGCCGGCGGCGGTGGTACCGGCCGCGACCGCGCCGCGGTCGACGATCAGCACGGACAGCCCGCGTGCCGCGAGCTCGTACCCGCAGCAGGCGCCGACGATGCCGGCGCCGATGACCACCACGTCCGCGGTGGCCGGCGGTGACTGGCTGAACACTCGTCTCCTGTTCGGTGAGGCGAACGGGTGTTCGCCAACTTAACAACGCCGTGGCGCCGGACACGGCACCGGGTGGAGCCTAGCCCCGCGTACCCGCGGTGTCGGGGCCCGATGAGCCTCCGCGACGCGCGGGCGGGTGGTGCCGACACGCCGAGGGGGACGTTCGGGGTGAGCGTGTAGCCGGGTGGCCAAACCGGCACCGGGCGCCGGGGTGTGCGGTCACACGCGCAGCGACCACCCTCCGCATGGAAAGATGGCGGCCATGTGCGGACTGCTCACCTTCGTCAGCGCCCACGGCATAGCCGGCGTCCATCGCGACAGCATCGCCGACGCGCTGGAGAACCTGCACCACCGCGGTCCCGACGACACCGGGGTCGAGACGTTCGGCGACTCGCCGGGCGGGGACGTGGTGTGCGGGTTCAAGCGGCTCGCCTTCATCGACGTGGCGCACAGCCACCAGCCGCTGCGCTACCTCGACCGCTACCTGCTGACCTTCAACGGTGAGATCTACAACTACATCGAGCTGCGCGAGCAGCTGCGCCGCGAGTGCAACGCGAAGTTCGAGACCGACGGGGACGGCGAGGTCATCCTCGCCGCGTACCACCACTGGGGCCTGGAGACGGCGCTGCGCCGGCTGCGCGGCATGTTCGCGTTCGTGATCTGGGACAAGGTGGAGCGGCGCGCGGTCGGCGCCCGCGACCCGTTCGGCATCAAGCCGCTGTTCTACCTGCTCACCAACGACGGGCTGTACCTGACGAGCGAGAAGAAGGCGCTGATGCCCTTCGCGCCGTCGGCCCGCGCCGGCAACAACGGCATCGACCACGCGAACCTGTCGCACTACCTCACCCTGCAGTACGTGCCCGAGCCGACGACGATGCACCGGGGCATCAACCGGGTCGAGTGCGGCCAGGCGTTCACGTACCGGCCGGGGGAGCCCGTCCAGCTCTCCCGGTACTACCGGGCCGACTTCCGGCCGGCGCCGGTCACCGACGAGCAGGCGCTGTACAAGAAGATCGAGGACACGCTGCGCGAGTCGGTACGGCTGCACATGCGTTCCGAGGTGCCGCTGGGCGCCCTGCTGTCGTCGGGCATCGACTCGACCGCGGTGGTCGCCCTGGCCCGCGAGATCAACCCGAAGCTCAAGACCTTCACCGTCGGGTACGACGTGCCCGGCTACTCCGAGATCGACGTGGCCGCCGACTCGGCCCGGCACCTCGGCGTGGAGCTGATCCCGACGAAGATCGGGCCGCAGGACATGATGGAGCAGCTGCCGCGGATCGTGTGGCACCTGGACGACCCGGTGGCCGACCCGGCGCTGGTCCCGCTCTACTTCGTCAACCGCAAGGCGGCCGAGCACGTCACGGCGGTGCTGTCGGGCGAGGGCGCGGACGAGTTCTTCGGCGGGTACACGATCTACCGGGAGCCGCTCTCGCTGCGCAGCGTCGCCGCCATGCCGGACGGCATCAAGCGCGGCCTGCGTTCCGTGGCGAACGTCATGCCCGAGGGCGTCAAGGGCAAGAGCTTCATCGACCGCGGCACCGTCCCGCTGGAGCAGCGGTACTACGGCAACGCGCGGATCTTCTCCGAGGAGGAGAAGCGCACGCTGATGCGCTACTACGACCCGTCCGTGCGCTACACCGACGTCACCGCCCCGCTGTACGCCGAGTGCGCGCACCTCGACGAGGTCACCCGCATGCAGTACATCGACCTGTACACGTGGCTGCGCGGCGACATCCTCGTCAAGGCGGACCTGATGTCGATGGCGCACTCGCTGGAGGTGCGGGTGCCGTTCCTGGACCCGGTGGTGTTCGAGCTAGCGGCGAACATCCCGACCGAGCTGAAGGTCACGCTGCGCGGCAACCACACGAAATACGCGCTGCGCCAGGCGATGCGCAACATCGTCCCGCCGCCGATCGTCAACCGCCGCAAGTGGGGTTTCCCGACGCCGACCCGCGTCTGGCTCAAGAACGACATGTACGAGTGGGCCGCGATGATCCTCGCCCAGTCGGCTGCGGGCGAGCTCATCGACCTGCCGTACGTGCGGAAGCTGCTCGACGCGCACCGCAAGGGCGACGCCGACAACAGCCGCAAGGTGTGGACGGTGCTGGTGTTCTGCGTGTGGCACGCGATCTTCGTGGAGCGTTCGATCGACCCGCGTCCGAAGCCCGCCGAGTCCGCCCTGCTCACCAAACCCGCCCTGCAACGCGTCACCTGGTGACCGCACGCCCGGAACGGGACGCCACGGTCGAGAGGTGATCGCTAGCATCCTTGCGTCTGGGGGCGGACGGCAGGGAGTGGCGATGGCTGGGTGGCACCGGAGGGTCGGCGTCACGGTGGCGCTGGGCGCGCTGACCGGCGGCGTACTGGTGGGTGTGGTGGGCGCGGCGGCGCAGGCGGCGGGCACCACGTACTACGTGGATGCCACGGGCGGCAGCGACGCCAACGCCGGTACCTCGCCGGCTGCGGCGTGGAAGTCGCTGGCGAAGGTGAACGGGCACGGCTTCGCGCCGGGCGACACGATCGACCTCAAGCGGGACGAGTCGTGGACGGGCACGCTGACGCTGTCGTCGAACGGCGCGTCGGGAGCCCCCATCACGGTCGGCTCGTACGGTGACGGCGACCTGCCGGTCGTCACGGGCGGGGAGACCTGCGTGGCGATCGAGGGCAACTGGTGGGTCGTCACGGAGCTGGCGGCGACCGACTGCGGCTGGGCCGGGTTCGAGATCGGCAGGGCGAAGGCGCCCGCGGGCACGAAGGGCCAGCACGACGTCGTCGACTCGGTGCTGGCCGAGCACAACGTGGCCGGAGTGTCCATCATGGACACCGCCGCGTTCAACTCGGTGCAGTGGAGCCGGCTGGTCGACAACGACACGATGAGCGTGAACGATCCGGCGCCGGACAACGACTCCGGCGCGTTCGGCGTGCTGCTGAACGGCGACGACAACCTCGTCACCCGCAACACGATCAGCGGCAGCTTCGCCGCCAGCGACGACTACACGTACGACGGCGCCGCGGTCGAGGTGTACGACGGCGACCGCAACCGCGTCACGTACAACGTGACCGCCGACAACGAGACGTTCACGGAGCTGGGGCACGAGCCGGGTGCGACGGCGAGCGACAACCTGTTCGCGTACAACTCGGTGACGTCGACGAAGCCGCGCGGGGCGTTCCTGGTGACCCGCGGCGCGGACGACACGAACCTCGGGCCGGTGCTCGGCACGCAGGCGTACGACAACTCGGTGCTGCTGCCGCAGGCGGGCACCGACCCGGCGACCGGTCGCGGCCTGAGCGAGGGCTGGGTGTGCGACGCGGGCTGCTCGCCGGACATTCTCAAGCTGCGCAACAACATCCTGTCGGTGGCGTGGAAACCGGGCTACGAGGACGGCGCGGGCGCCGACGAGGACAACGACGTGTACGTCACGGCGTACCCGGGCCAGCAGTGGCAGTTCACCCTCGGCGCGCACGACGTGCGGACCGCCGACGCCGGTTGGGTCAGTACGACCGCGCCGGACCTGCACCTGACCGCGGGCAGCCCGGCGATCGGCGTCGGCGTCGAGCCGGACGCGCAGTACGCGGACGACCTCCGCTGGGATCTCGACGGTACGGAGCTGACCGGCGCCCGCGACGCCGGCGCGTACCAGCACCAGTGACTGCGCCGCCCGCACCCCGGGGTGCCGGGAACTTCCCGTCCTTCTGCTCCCAGTTGTTGGCGATGCCAAGCATCTGGCGTACGTAGTCGGTGGGCGCGTTGGTCCACGCCCACCGGTGCCGCTTCGGGTCGGTCATCTCCTTGCACGGGTCGAGGAACTCGTGGAAGCTCTTCGGCTTCGGGTCCTTGATTCCCTTTGCTTCCAACAGGTCCGCGCGGTAGAGCGGGAGTGACGTGCGGGACATGCCGCGTGGCACGGGTACGCCGTAGATGCCGCCGTCGTAGACGCAGCCCTTCCAGTACTCGGTCGGGATGTCGCAAGGAACGGGTACTTGGCGATCGCGTCGCCGGACAGGTACTTCGTCAGGTTGAGCTGTGCGGCCCACCATGACATAGTACGTCCTATGGCTTCAGGCCCGGATGGTCCGCAGTCGTGTTCGACCCCGCCGGCAGCCGCCACCACACCTACCGGATCCCGTCGATCACCGGTCGCGGCGACACCCTCTTCGCGTTCTGCGAGGGGCGGCTGCACGGGCCGGGCGACGCCGGCGAGATCGAGGTTGTCCTGCGCCGGTCGTACGACGCCGGCCGCAGCTGGGATCCGCCGCGCGTGGTGTCCGCCGTACCCGGGCGGACGTGCGGCAACCCGACGCCGGTGATCGACCCGGCGTCCGGCGTCGCCGAACTCCCCGACGGCCGGCTGTACCTCAACGCGCGCAACCACCGCGGCACCGGACCGGCCCGCGTACACGCCTGGTCGTCCGACGGCGGGGCGAGCCTCGACGCGCCGTACGCGGGGATCGACGAGATCACCGCGCCGGGCATCCAGGGCAGTGGTGCCCGGCGGCCGGGTCGGCGTCCTGTACGAGGCGGGCGAGGTCTCGTCGTTCACGCAGCGGCGCTTCACCACGTTCGATCCGTCGACCGTCCGACCGTAGGGAGACTCCTTGTCCAGCGCCGAACCGACCCGCACCCCGCTGTCCGGTGTGGTGCCGCCGCTCGTCACCCCCCTGACCCCCGGGTACGACATCGACACCGCATCGCTGTCGCGGCTGGTGGCCTACCAGCTCGCCGCCGGCGTGTCGGGCGTGTTCGTTCTCGGTACGTCGGGGGAGGGCACGTTCCTGACCGACGAGCAGCGTACGAGCGTGCTGGCCACGACGGTGTCCGCGGTGGCCGGCGCGGTGCCGGTACTCGCCGGTGCGGTCGACGCGTCCACCGCGCGCGCCGCGCAGCACGTGGCCGCCGCGGTGCGGGCCGGCGTCGACGGCATCGTCTGCACCGCACCGTTCTACGCCGCGACCCACCCGGCGGAGATCGCGCGGCACTTCGAGCGGCTCGCCTCGGTCGCCGGTGACGTGCCGCTCTACGCGTACGACATCCCGGCGCGGGTCGGCACGAAGCTGCCGGCCGACCTGGTCATCGAGCTGGGGCGGCGCGGGGTGCTGGCCGGGGTGAAGGACTCCAGCGGGCAGGACGGCAGCCTGCGCCGGCTCGTTCTGGACCGGGCCGACGCCCGGCTGACCGGCTTCGCGATCATGACCGGGTCCGAGCTCAGCGTCGACTCGGCGCTGGCGTACGGCGTCGACGGCGCGGTGCCGGGCCTCGGCAACGTCGACCCGGCCGGGTACGTGCGGATCGCCGAGGCGGTGGCCGCCGGCGACGCCGACACCGCCCGGGCCGAGCAGGACCGGCTGTTCCGGCTGTTCGAGATCATCACGGTGCCGGACCGGAACCGGATGGGCGCCAGCTCGTCGGCGCTCGGCGCGTTCAAGGCCGCGCTGCACGTGCTCGGCGTCCTCGCCTGCCCGCTCACCGCGTTCCCGTCGGTACCGCTGAACGACGACGAGATCGCCGGGATCGCGTCGCTCGTCCGCCGTGCCGGGTTGTCCCCGCACCCGCAGTAGCATCTGCACCACCACGGGGAAGGAGCATCCAGGGTGACCACCGCCGAGTCCGCCGACCGTCCACGGCGAGCCACCGGAAGCCAGGAGCTCATCCGGGAACGGATGACCTCGCTGATCCTCGAACGCGGCCTGCGCGCCGGTGACCCGCTGCCCAACGAGCAGGAGCTGATGTCCCTGCTCGGGGTCGGCCGCCACCCGCTGCGTGAGGCGATGAAGGCGCTCCAGGCCGTCGGGATCGTCGAGATCCGGCACGGCTTCGGCACCTACGTCGGGGCGGTCGGGCTCCAGTCGCTGGAGGACGGCCTGGCGTTCCGGATGCGCCAGTCGATGGGCGGCGACCTCTCCGACGTACGCAACGTGCTGGAGGTCCGGGAGGTGCTGGAGGTCGGCCTCGCGGCGAAGGTCGTCGCGCACTTCGGCCGGCACGGTACCGACGAGCTGGCCGACATCGTCGACCGGATGCGGGTCCGCGCCGACGCCGGGGAGTATTTCCCGGACGAGGACTGGGCCTTCCACCGGGCGCTCTACCAACCGCTCGGCAACGAGCTGGTGGTGGGCCTGGTCGGCGTGTTCTGGCGGGCGTTCGCCGAGGTCGACACGCGGCTGCCCGGCCCGCGGTACACCCCGGCCGACGCGTTCGGCTGGCACCGCGACCTGCTCGACGCGCTGCGCGCCGGCCGCCCCGACCGGTACGCCGCGGCGATGACCGAGCACTTCGTCGGCATCCACGGCCGCCTCGACGACTGACGCCCGCGAGGCTGACCGGCTCGTCCGCGTCGGCCTTGTTCGTGGTCGGCCCGACCTCAGGCGCGGTCGACGAGGTGCTCGCGGCCCGGCGGCGGCTCGTACGCCGCGGGCCAGAAGTCGACGACACCGGTGATCAGGCCGGCGTCGTCGAACGCGAAGAACGTGACCGCCTGCTGGGTCCCGCCGTCGACGGTGAAGTCGAGCCGGCTGACCGCGCGGTCCCCGTCGACCAGCACGTCACGCACGGCGAGATGCCAGTCGCCCGGGTATTCGCGGTTGAACCGCACGTACCGCTCGCGGCCGGTGATGCGCTCGCCGGTCTGCGGCAGCTCGTAGCGGACGGGCTCGGCGAGCACGGTGGCGAAGGTGTCCCAGTCGCGCGCCTCCGCGCTCGCCCAGTAGGTCAGGACGCTCTGACGATGGTCGCTCATGCCCGGCACGCTACGGCCGGGGTACGACGGGAATCAGGCGGCGGTGACGGCCGGGCTCGGCTCCGGGGCCGGCTCCGCGGTGGTCGTGCCGTACCAGGAGCGCAGCTCGGCGTTGGGCACGAGGTGGCGCTGGAGGCGGCCGCAGGCGCAGCGGACGTACACGACGACGCCCTCGCTGGTGGTGTGGCGGGACTCGACCCGGCAGGTGCCCGGTTCGGGGCGGCGGCAGTACTGGCATTCGACGGTCATGGCGGGTCCTTGGCGAGTGGCGTGTGGTTCCGTCCGCAAGGGTGCGTCGTCCACCGTTGAAAATCAATTCACAAGATCTGAAGGGACCGTGTAGAAATGGCTTCATGATCGACATGCGCCGGTTGCAGGTCATCCGGATGGTCGGCCAGCACGGCGGGGTGACCGCCGCAGCGCACGCTCTGCACCTCACCCCGTCGGCGGTGTCTCAGCAGGTCAGGCAGCTTTCGCGGGAGCTGGGAGTGCAGCTGCTGGAGCCCGTCGGCCGGGGCGTACGGCTCACTCCGGCGGCCCACGCGCTGATCCGGAACGCCGACCTGCTGGCCGCCGCGTGGGAGCGCGCGGTGACGGAGATCGCACAGTACTCCGACGGAGAGTCCGGTGAGCTGCGTCTCTGCGGGTTCCCCACCGCGATCGTCAGCCTGCTCGCCCCGGCCGCCGCCCTGCTCCGCGCCCGGTACCCGGAGATGGCGGTGAGCGTGGCGGAGGCCGAGCTGGCCGAGGGGTACGACCTGGTGTTGGCGGGCGACGCGGACGTCGCCGTCGTGGTGCCGACGCCGGACGCGCCGGCCGGCCGGGAGGACCCGAAGTTCGAGCTGGACCGGCTGCTCGACGAGATGCAGGACCTGCTGATCCCGGCGGACCACCCGCTCGCCGGCCGGGACAACGTGGAGCTGGCGGAGGCCGCAGACGAGGCGTGGATCGTCGGCAGCCCCGGGCGTTCGCACCACCAGCAGCTCGTCCAGGTGGCGTGCGCCGCCGCCGGTTTCACCCCGGACATCGCGCACCGGGTGACCGACTGGTCTGCGGTCGCCGCGCTGGTCGGCCGCGGCCTCGGCGTCTCGCTGATCCCGCGGATGACGCACCTGCCGGCGCAGGATCCCGTGGCCCGCATCCCGCTGCGCGGGGCGCACGCGCCGCGCCGCCGCATCCTCACCTGCGTACGCCGGGGCAGCCGCGCCCAGCCGCTGATCGACCGGGCGCTCACCGCCCTGCGTGAGGTGGCCGCCGCGGCCGAGCTGCACGGCCGGTCGGCCGGCGCCGTACCGAACTGACTCCTCGCTGACGCAGGATGTCAGCGATCCCGCCCTACGGTACCGGCATGGAGATCGACATCAACGCGTTCGCGGACCGCTACGTCGCCGTCTGGCACGAGCCGGATCCGGTGGTACGCAAGGAAAGCGTCGCGGCGCTGTGGGCCGCGGACGGGACCGAGACGACCGAGGAGCACGAGTACCACGGGCACGAGGAGCTGTTCGGCCGGGTGACGTCGGCGTACCAGCAGCTGGTGGTCGACGGCGGGTACGTCTTCGCCGGCGCCGGCGACGTCGTCGGGCACCACGACACGATCACGTTCACGATCCACATGACGCCGGCCGGGGGCGGCGACGTCGCCTGGTCCGGCCGGATGGTGCTGCTGCTCGGCGAGGACGGCCTGATCCGCCGCGACTACCAGTACACGCTGCCGGTGTAGCCCTGGCCGCCGACACGTGGCGGCCCGGCGGTGGCGTGCGGCGCGGTGGGCCGGCGGCGAGATGTGACGGTCAGGCGTCGCGGCCGGAGAGCTCGGCGTAGCCGCGAAGGACGGCGGTGTGCCGGGTGGCGACGTCGAACGGTCCCGCCCGGCCCGCCACCTCGGCGACCGGGGCGCCGTCCGCGTGGCCCTCGCGGATCCGCCAGTCCAGCTCGGCCAGCTCGGCGTGTTGGGCCGCCACGAATCCGCCGTCGACGACCGCGCCGTGCCCCGGCACGACCGGCCCGGTCGCCCACGGCAGCAGCGTCGCCACGGCGTCCGGCCAGTCCAGCGGGTACGCCTCGGCGAAGTTCGGCGGCGCGCCCTGCTCGATCAGGTCGCCGACGATCAGCACGTCGCAGTCGGGTACCCGGACGACGAGGTCGCCGGCGGTGTGGCCGCGTCCGGGGTGGACCAGCTCGACGGGCCGGCCGCCGACGTCGAGCGTGACCCGGTCGCGTACCGCGTGGTCGGGGGCGCGCAGCCGGACCGACGGCAGCCCGTCGGCCAGCTCCGGATGGTCCGCGGCGTGCCGGTCGACGGCCTCGGCGACGAACGCCTCCGGCCGGTCGCCCAGCAGCCGGCACGTCTCGGTGTGCGCCCAGATCTCGCCGGTCAGCGTCGCGTTGCCGAAGCAGTGGTCGAAGTGGTGGTGGGTGTTGACGATCCCGTACCGCGTGACGCCGAGCCCGGCGAGTCCCGCGGCGAGCGCCTCGGCCTGGGCCGCCGTCGACAGTGTGTCCACGACCAGCGCGTACCCGTCGCCGAGCACGACGGTGACGTTGACGTCGAGCACCGGGTACCGCCAGACGTGGACGCCGGGCGCGACGGTGGCCCAGGCGGGCCGGGCCGTCACGCCGGGTCCGCGGCGGTCTCGGGACCGAACGCCCGCGCCACGAACCGGTGCCGGTCCACGGCGACCCGCTCGATCACGCCGGTGGCGACCTCCTCGTCGCCGTCCCGCAGCGACACGTCGAACCGCAACGTACGACCGTCCACACCGGACAGTCGCGCCACCGCCACGACGGTACGACCGACCGGGGTGGGGGCGAGATGGTCGAGGGTCACGCGGGTGCCGACCGTGGTCGTACCGACGGGCAGCCGGGACGCGGTGGCGAGCACCGTGGCGGCCTCGGCGACGGCCAGCGCGCGCGGCGTCGCCAGCACCGGTACGTCCCCGGATCCGACGGTCTGCGCGGTGTCCGCGTCGGTGACGGTCAGCTCGACCCGGGCGGTGAGGCCGGCAGGCAGGTCCAGGTCCATGCGCACAGCCTACTGAGCGGACGGCCCGGCCCGGGGGTCAGCGCGCCGGGTCCCCGACCGTACCGGCGAGTCCGCGCAGGGTGAACCCGGTGAGCAGGTCGATCGCCTCGTCGTCGGTGAGCGGCGCGGTCGGCCCCATGAACCCGGTCACGAGCTGCTGGTACGCGAACTGGAACCACATCGAGGTCATCGCCATCGCCACCGCGTCCGGCGGTCCCGGCAGGTCGATCCCCTTGTCCCGTAGGTATTCCATGTGCTGCCGGATCGCCGTACGGTCCGGCGACATCAGCTCGCGCAGCCGGCCGGCTGCGGCCTCGTCGACCATCGCGGCGTGCGTCATCGCCACGAAGACGGGCCGGTACCGGCGGAAGCCGTGCCAGAAGCCGGCGACGTGGAAGCGCAGCTCGGCCGGGTCGGACAGGTCGTGCTCGGCCGGGTGCTCGGCCGCGGTCGCGTCGCTCTCCGCGAGCATGTCGCGAAACAGCGCCTCCAACAGCTCCTGCTTGCCGCGGAAGTGGTTGTAGAACGACCCGGCGGCCCGGCCGGCGGCGGCCGTGATGTCGGTGATCTTCGTGTTCAGGTAGCCGCGCTCGTCGAAGAGTCGCAGCGCGGCGGCCTTCAGCGCCGCCTCGGTGTCGGCCGCCCGTTCCCGCCTGGTCGCCACCATCGCTCCTCCGCTCGGCCACTTGACAGGAACGTAGCAGCGCATAATTCTGAATCAGAGTTCATTGAATTTGGATTCATCCAATGGAGGTAGTCATGACCGACACCGACGTCCTCATCGCCGGCGCCGGCCCCGCCGGCCTGACCCTGGCCATCGAGCTCGCCCGCCGTGGCGTGGCGTACCGGCTGGTCGACGCGGCGCCGGGGCCGTTCGCCGGCTCCCGCGGCAAGGGCCTGCAACCGCGGACCCTGGAGGTCCTCGACGACCTCGGCGTCCTCGCCGAGGTGCTGGCCACCGGCTCGCCGTACCCGTCGATCCGGGCGTACGCCGGCACCCGGGTCGTGTGGGAGGGCCGGATGGCCGAGCGGCGCGAGCCCACTCCCGACGTGCCGTACCCGAACATCTGGCTGCTGCCGCAGTCGAACACCGAGCGGATCCTCGCCGCCCGCCTGGCCGACCTCGGCGGCCACGTCGGGTACGGGGTGGAGCTGACCTCGTTCCGCCAGGACGACGACGCGGTGCACGCCGTGCTCGACGGCACCCGCACCGTCTCCACCCGCTACCTCGTCGGCACCGACGGCGGCCGCTCCCGCGTACGCGCCGGCACCGGTGTCGGCTTCGCCGGCGAGACGCGCGAGTCGGAGCGGCTGCTCGTCGCCGACGTACGGGCGAGTGGGCTGGACCGGGTGCACTGGCACACGTGGGGCGGCAGCCCGGCCGAGTCGGTCGGCCTGTGCCCACTCGCCGGCACCGACCTCTACCAGTTCCAGGCCGCACTCGTGAGCGAGGACGCCGAGCCGACCGAGGCCGGCGTACGGAAGCTGTTCGCCGCGCGGGCGGCCGGCTCGGGCGTGACCATCGACGAGGTGACCTGGGTGTCACGGTGGCGGGCCAACATTCGCCTCGTCGACCGGATGCGCGTCGGCCGGGTGCTGCTCGCCGGCGACGCCGCGCACGTGCACCCGCCGACCGGCGGCCAGGGCCTGAACACGAGCATCCAGGACGCGTACAACCTGGGCTGGAAGCTCGCCGCGACGCTCGCCGGCGCCGGCGAGCACGTGCTCGACAGCTACCACGCGGAGCGCTGGCCGGTCGCCGCCGGCGTACTCGGGATCTCGACCGCGCTGCACGACGCGGGCGTACGCGGCGACGCCGACGCGGCCAAGCGGGACGACGACGACCTGAAGCAGCTGACCGTCGGCTACCCGAACGGGCCGCTGTCGGTCACCGACGCCGCGGCCGGTGTCCGCGCCGGTGACCGGGCGCCCGACGCGCCGCTACGCGCCCTCGACGGCACCCCGGTACGCCTGTTCGACGCGTTCCGCGGCCCCCACTTCACCGTCCTCGCGTTCGGCGCCGCGACCCGCTGCCGCCGGTACGCCCGGGGCGCGCCAACGTCCGCGTCGTCCGGCGTGGCGCCGACGCCGCGGCGCTCGTCGACACCGACGGCCACGCGTACGCGGCCTATGGTGCCACCGACGGCCTGCTCGTCGCGGTCCGCCCCGACGGGTACGTGGGCTACGTCGGCACCGATCCGACCCGCCTGACCGACCACCTCGACGGACTGTCCGGCTGAGCCGCACCACCCGGACGCCGGGCACCGACGTACCCGGCGTCCCGGACACGCCGATCGACCCGGATGCCCGACTTGCGTGCGGCGGGGTTACCGGAAGCGGCTACAGTTGGCCGACCTGGCCGAGTGAACGGCGCATGTCGGTAACGTGGAGGATCGATGTCGGACGCACCGCCGATCCAGGAGTCGGGCGCCGCCGACCCGGCGGCGCCGAGTCCAGTGCGCCGCCGCCGCATCATCGGGGTGGCGATCTTCGCGGTCGCGTTCGCGGTGTGGACGGTGACCGTCGGCGTACCGACCGACCCGATCCTCGCGTGTGTCTGGCTCTGGGTGCTGACCATCGCGTGGAACAACACGAAGCACTGGACGCACCACCTGCGCTTCCTGCGCGACTGGTTGCCGGTGCTGGTGTTCCTCGTGATCTACAGCTACAGCCGCGGGTGGGCCTACACCTCGCACACCGTGCCGCACGTGTACGAGATGCTTGCGATGGACCACGCGATGTTTGGGGTGACGCCGACCGTCTGGCTCCAGCAGCACCTCTACAACCCGAACCACATCCGCCCGTGGGACGTCGCGGTCAGCTTCGTCTACTTCTCCCACTTCGTCACGGTGTACGTGGTGGCCGCGGTCCTGTGGCTGCGCAACAGATCCGCGTGGTCGGCGTTCATGCGCCGCTGGATGCTGCTGACGTTCGCCGGCCTGACGACGTACATCCTCTATCCGGCGGCACCGCCGTGGTGGGCCGCGAAGTACGGGCTGATCGAGCCGGTGGCGCGGATCTCGGCGCGCGGCTGGAACGCCATCGGGCTGCACGGCGCCGGCAACATGCTCAACCACGCCCAGCTCGGCGCGAACCCGGTGGCGGCCATGCCGTCGCTGCACTTCGCGTTCTCGTTCTGCATCGCGCTGTTCTTCGCCCTGCGGGTACGCAAGCGGTGGATCCCGCTGCTCATGCTCTACCCCTTGGCGATGGCCTTCACCCTCAGCTACACCGCCGAGCACCACGTCTCCGACATGATCGCCGGCGCCCTTTACACCGTCGCCGCGTTCGCCGTCGTCACCGCCGCGGAACGCGCCTGGCGCCACTACCGCGCCAACCGCCTCGCCAAGCAGATCGAGGCCCACCAGCCCACCCCGGAAGAGTCCGCGGTCAGCCCTACAGTGACGAAGTGACCGAAGCTCCCATCCAGTGCTCTGCCAAGGGTTGCCGCCAACCGGCAACCTGGACCCTCCACTGGGCCAACCCCAAGATCCACACCGGCACCCGCCGCAAGACCTGGCTGGCCTGCGACACCCACCGCACGCCCCTGTCAGACTTCCTGAAGGCCAGAAACTTCCTCCAAGAAGTAACCCCCTACCCCACTCCTTAGCCAGAGCGGCGAGCGAAGCGAAGCCGAGCCAGCGACCGCGTAGCGGAGCCCACAGCACGAGGTCATCGGTCGGGTCGACCGGGGGTGCCGGGGGCGAAGCCCCTCCGGCGCGGGGTCTGGGGGCGCCGCCCCCAGACAAACGCAAAAATCCCCCGGCTCGCGCACTCAGCGAGCACAGGGGAGGAAGGATTTGAGCCGCCGGGCGACCACGGGGGAAGCCGCCCGGCGACATCGCAATGGTACACACGGGGGAGAGGCGGTTGTCTACCCGACAGGATGGGCCTGAGTAGGGAATTCCTGGTGTTTCCCCCGGTGGTTCCGGGGGGTGCCGGGATCGTTTCGCAGCGCGATCGGCGGGCGACGCGCGGCGCACCCGCCCAGCGGGTACCCAGCCTGTCGTGGGAGGCTTGAGGTGGCAAGCGTGCGTCACGCTTGGCAGGCTGCTTCACGGCGTCGGGGACGGCGGCCGGGGGCGGTAGTGCAGTGAAGAACGTGCCGTGGAGGTCAGGTGGCCCAGCAGACGACGCCAGCCCAGGACGCGACCCTGCTCGAAAAGGCCCTGTTCGAGGTCAAGCGGGTGATCGTCGGCCAGGACCGGATGATCGAGCGGATGTTCGTGTCGCTGCTCGCGAGGGGGCACTGCCTGATCGAGGGCGTACCCGGGGTCGCGAAGACGCTCGCCGTGGAGACGCTGGCCCGGGTGGTGGGCGGCTCGTTCGCCCGGATCCAGTTCACGCCGGACCTGGTGCCGGCTGACGTGGTGGGCACCCGGATCTACCGGCAGGGCAGCGAGAAGTTCGACGTCGAGCTCGGCCCGGTGTTCGTGAACTTCCTGCTCGCCGACGAGATCAACCGCGCCCCGGCGAAGGTGCAGTCGGCGCTGCTGGAGGTCATGGCCGAGCAGCACGTGTCGATCGGCGGCGAGACGCACCCGGTGCCGAACCCGTTCCTGGTGATGGCGACGCAGAACCCGATCGAGCAGGAGGGTGTCTACCCGCTGCCCGAGGCGCAGCGGGACAGGTTCCTGCTGAAGATCCAGGTGGGCTACCCGACGGACGTCGAGGAGCGGGAGATCGTCTACCGGGTCGGCGTGTCGACTCCGGAGCCGACGCAGGTGTTCTCCCCGGAGGACCTGCTCGGCCTGCAGGCGAAGGCCGACGAGGTGTTCGTGCACAACGCCCTCGTGGACTACGCGGTGCGGCTGGTGCTGTCGACCCGTAACCCCGCGGAGTACGGCATGCCCGACGTGGCGGGTCTGGTGCAGTACGGGGCGAGCCCGCGCGCCTCGCTGGGCATCGTGCGGGCGGCGCGGGCGCTCGCGTTGCTGCGTGGCCGCGACTACGCGCTGCCCGCCGACATCACCGACATCGCGCCGGACATCCTGCGGCACCGCCTCGTCCTGTCGTACGACGCGCTCGCGGACGGGATCCCGCCGGAGCAGATCGTGGACCGGGTGCTGGCGACGGTGCCGCTGCCGACGGTCGCGCCGCGACAGAACGCGGACTCGCCGCAGGGCCAGCCGGGTGCGGGGGCGCCGCAGCAGGGCGCGCCGTGGCCCGCGCCGGGTCGCCCGGCGTGAGAGCGGTGCCGTCAAGGGCAGAGGTGGGTGAGGAACGGTGAGCCGGGCCGGTCTGGCCGCCCTGGGGCGGTTGCGCCGCCACTCCGCCGCGGCCAGTCAGACGGCGCCGCACCTGGACGTCGACAGGTCCGAGGTCTCGCTGTCGAAGTTGCAGCTGATGGTGACCCGGAAGCTGGACGGCCTGCTGCAGGGCGACTACCTGGGCCTGCTGCCGGGGCCGGGTACGGAGCCGGGCGAGTCCCGGGAGTACCGGCCGGGCGACGACGTGCGGCGGATGGACTGGCCGGTGACGGCCCGGACCACGGTGCCGCACGTACGGCAGACGATCGTGGACCGCGAGCTGGAAACGTGGCTGGCGGTGGACCTGTCGGCGAGCCTCGACTTCGGCACCGCCAACTGCCTGAAGCGTGACCTGGCGATCGCCGCGGTCGCGGCGATGTCGCACCTGACCGTACGCGGCGGCAACCGGATCGGCGCGGTCGTCGGTACCGGCGCGGCCATGCACCGCATCCCGGCGCGGCCGGGCCGGCGCGGCGCGCAGGCGTTGCTGCGCGCGGTGGCCCGGACGGACCGGCCGGCGGGCGGCGGGCGTACCGATCTGGCGGGGTTGATCGAGGCGTTGAACCGGCCGCCGCGCCGGCGCGGCATGGCGGTGGTGGTGTCGGACTTCCTTGCCCCGTCGGGTTGGGAGCGTCCGCTGCGCCGGCTCGCCGTACGCCACGACGTCCTCGCGGTCGAGGTGCTGGATCCGCGCGAGCTGGAGCTGCCGGACGTGGGCGTGCTGGAGCTGGTGGACCCGGAGTCCGGCGCGGTGCACGAGGTGCAGACCACCCCGGCGGTACGCGCGCGCTACGCGCAGGCCGCCGCGGAGCAGCGCGCCACGATCTCCGCGGCGCTGCGGCACGCGGGGGTCGGGCATCTGCGGCTGCGTACCGACTCGGACTGGCTGTTGGACATCGTCCGGTTCGTCGCCGCGCAGCGGCACGCCCGGACCAGGGGGACGACGAGATGACGCTCTTCGCTCAGCACGGGGGCCCCGCATGATGCACCCCAAGGAACTGCTCCGCTTCGCTCCGCACTCCCTCGGGGGCCCCGCATGATTCGCTTCTTGTCGCCGTGGTGGCTGCTCGCCGTGCTTCCGGTGCTGGCGCTCGCCGGGGTGTACGTGTGGGTGCAGCTGCACCGCCGGTCGTACGCGATGCGGTTCTCGAACCTGGAGCTGCTGCGGACGTTGACGCCGCGCGGGATCGGCTGGCGGCGGCACGCGTCGGCGGGTGCGCTGGTGCTGAGCCTGCTGATCCTCGCGGTCGGCATGGCACGGCCGTCGGTGGACATGAAGCAGCCGATGGAGCGGGCGACGGTGATCCTGGCGATCGACGTGTCGCTGTCGATGGAGTCGACCGACGTCCAGCCGGACCGGCTGCGGGCGGCGCAGGCCGCGGCGAAGCAGTTCGTCAAGCAGCTGCCGGAGAACTTCAACATCGGCGTGGTGTCGTTCGCGAAGTCGGCGAACGTGGTGGCGTCGCCGACGAAGGACCGCGACCAGGTCTACTCGGCGATCAACGGCCTGCAGCTCGCCGAGTCGACGGCGACCGGCGAGGCGGTCTTCACGTCGCTGCAGGCGATCGCGGCCGTACCGGCGGACGGCGCGCAGGGTGCCCCGCCGGCCCGGATCGTGCTGCTCTCGGACGGCTACCGGACGTACGGGCGGACGATCGAGGACGCCGGGAAGGCGTCGGCGGCGGCGAACGTACCGGTGTCGACGATCGCGTTCGGCACCGACCACGGCCGCGTGACGATCGGCGGCCAGACGACCCCGGTGCCGGTGGACAAGATCTCCCTGCACAAGCTCGCCGAGCTGACCAAGGGCCACTACTACGAGGCGGCCAGCGCAGGTGAGCTGAAACAGGTGTACTCGGACATGGGTTCGTCGATCGGGCACCGTACGGTGGCGCGCGAGATCGGCCAGTGGTTCATCGGGTTCGGGCTGGTGTTCGCGTTCGTCGCGGCGGCGATGAGTCTGCTCTGGTCGTCCCGGATGCCGTAGCGCCGAGCTCCGCTCCGGCGGGCGGCGGTAGTCTCTCGTGAGCATGTTCGACGGAGGGAGCGCAGGTGCCTCGTACGGTTCTGGTGACCGGCGGCAACCGCGGGATCGGCCTGGCCATCGCACGGCGGTTCGCGAAGCAGGGTGACCGGGTCGCGGTGACACACCGCGGCAGCGAGGTCGACCCCGACCTGTACGGGGTGCGGTGCGACATCACCGACCCGGCGCAGGTCGACGCCGCGTTCACGCAGATCGAGGCCGACCTGGGCCCGGTGGAGATCCTCGTGGCGAACGCCGGGATCACCGCCGACACGCTGCTGCTGCGGATGAGCGAGGAGCAGTTCTCCTCCGTGCTCGACACGAACCTGACCGGTGCCTGGCGCTGCGCGAAGCGCGCCGCGACGAAGATGCTGCGCGCCCGCTGGGGCCGGATGATCTTCGTGTCGTCGGTGGCCGGGCTGTCCGGCAACCCCGGCCAGACGAACTACGCGGCGAGCAAGGCCGGCCTCGTCGGCCTGGCCCGCTCGATCACCCGCGAGCTCGGCACCCGCAACATCACGGCGAACGTGGTGGCCCCCGGCATGATCGAGACCGACATGACCGCGGAGCTGCCGGACGAGCGGCGCAAGCAGATCCTCGGCGAGATCCCGGCCGGCCGTTTCGCGAGTACCGACGAGGTCGCGGCGGCTGTCACCTGGCTCGCCGCCGACGAGTCGGCGTACGTGACCGGTGCGGTGATCCCGGTCGACGGCGGCCTCGGCATGGGCCACTGAGGCCACCGACCAGCGAGAACGAGTGGGAGACAAGTACGTGAGTGGACTTCTCGCCGGCAAGCGCCTGCTGATCGCCGGGATTCTGACCGACCAGTCGATCGCTTTCTCCGCGGCGAAGATCGCGCAGGAGGAGGGCGCCGAGCTGGTGCTCACCGGGTACGGGCGGCTGTCGCTGGTGGAGCGGATCGCGAAGCGGCTGCCGAAGCCGGTCGGCGACATCATCGAGTTGGACGTGACGAACGCGGACCACCTGGCGGGCCTCGCGGAGGCGGTACGGGAGCGGGTCGACGGGCTCGACGGCGTCGTGCACTCGATCGCGTTCGGGCCGCAGTCCGTGCTGGGCGGCGAGTTCCTGAACGCGCAGTGGGACGACGTGTCGACGGCGCTGCAGATCTCGACGTTCTCGTACAAGGCGCTGGCGATGGCCTGCCTGCCGCTGATGCGGCCGGGCGGGTCGGTCGTCGGCCTGACGTTCGACGCGAGCATCGCCTGGCCGGTGTACGACTGGATGGGTGTGGCGAAGGCGGGCCTGGAGTCGGCCAACCGCTACCTGGCGCTGCACCTGGGCAAGCAGGGCATCCGGTCCAACCTGGTGTCGGCGGGCCCGTTGCGGACGATGGCGGCGAAGTCGATCCCGGGGTTCGGGGAGTTCGAGGACGCGTGGCAGCAGCGGGCGCCGCTCGGCTGGTCGCTGACCGACCTGGAGCCGGCCGGCCGCGCCATCTGCGCGCTGCTCTCGGACTGGTTCCCGGCGACCACGGGCGAGATCGTCCACGTGGACGGCGGGTACCACGCGGTGGGTGCCTGAAACCCACATCTACGGGTGGTAGAAGATAACACCGTGTACGACGCGTTCCTGCTGCTGTCCTTCGGCGGCCCCGAGGGGCCCGACGACGTCCTGCCGTTCCTGCGCAACGTGACCCGTGGTCGCGGCGTACCCGAGGAGCGGCTGGCGGAGGTGGCCGAGCACTACCGGCACTTCGGCGGGGTCTCGCCGATCAACCAGCAGTGCCGGGACCTGCTCGCCGCGATCCGCGCCGACTTCGGCGAGCACGGCCTGGACCTGCCGCTCTACTGGGGCAACCGGAACTGGGACCCGTACCTCGCGGACACCCTGGCGCGGATGCGCGACGACGGCGTGCGCCGCGCGATCGCGTTCGTGACCAGCCCGTTCGGGTCGTACTCGTCGTGCCGGCAGTACCTGGAGGACATCGCCGGTGCCCGCGCGAAGGTCGGCCCCGGCGCGCCGGCGATCGACAAGCTGCGGCACTTCCACGACCACCCCGGGTACGTCGAGCCGCACGCCGACGCGGTCCGCGCCGCGCTGTCGACCCTGCCGGCGGCGCCGGACACCACCCGGCTGGTGTTCACCGCCCACTCGGTACCGACGGCGATGGCCCGCACCGCCGGCCCGACCGGCAACCGGTACGCCGACCAGCTCGGCGAGCTGGCCGGCCTGGTCGCGGGCGCGTCCGGGGCGGGCCTGCCGTACGAGCTGGTGTGGCAGTCGCGGTCCGGCCCGCCGCAGGTGCCCTGGCTGGAGCCGGACATCAACGACCACCTGGCGCGGCTCGCCGCGGACGGGGTGACGGGCGTCGTGGTGAGCCCGATCGGGTTCATCTCCGACCACCTGGAAGTGGTCTGGGACCTCGACAACGAGGCCGCCGACACGGCGAAGCGGCTCGGCCTCGACTACGCCCGCGCCGCGACCCCGGGTACCGACCCGCGGTTCGTGGCGATGGTCCGCGAGCTGGTCACCGAGCGCCTCGACGAGTCGGTACCGCGGCGCAAGCTCGGCGCGCTGCCGGTGTGGGACGCCTGCGCCGACGGCTGCTGCGCCCTGCCGCCGCGCCGCTGAGCGTCGTACCCCGGGCCTACCGTGACCCGGGTGGACGTCGAGGAACTGTTCGAGGCGCTGGTCGACGAGTTCGCCGGGGTCGCGGGGGTGACCCCACCCGGGTCGGTGCGGCGTGGGTTCGGGCGTACGGCGCTGCGGGTGGACGGGCGGATGTTCGCCATCCTGGTCCGTGGCCGGCTGGTGGTGAAGCTCCCGGGTACCCGGGTCGACGAGCTGGTCGGCGCCGGTGACGGCGTCCGATTCGACGCGAACAAGGGGATCCCGATGCGGGAGTGGCTCGCCGTCGACCCCGGCTCGTCGCGGCTCTGGTCGCCGCTCGCGCACGAGGCCCTTGCCTTCGTCCGTACCCCCTGACGCCCCGGGCGCTGCCCGGCGGGTCAGCCGAGAGGGGCGTTGCAGGCGGCGACGAGGGCGCGGCGGCAGGCGGTGGCGAGCGGGCGCAGCGCGGCGGCCCGCTGGTTCGCCTCGTACGCGTTGACCGCGCCACCCGGCTCGTCGTGCTCGGCGAGCGCCAGGACCCGGTCGAGCACGCCGGCCCGCGCGTACAGCCGGCGGCTGCGCGGGTCGTACCCGGCGGGCAGGTCGGCGGTGCCGCCGCCGCGGCGCAGCGCGGTCAGCGCCGGGGCCAGCTCGGGGCGCCAGCGCGCGACGTCGAGCCGGGCCAGCGCGTCGGTCGACTCGGCGAGCGCGGCGGCCAGATCGGCCTCCGCCTCCGACGGCGTGACCAGCTCCGCGGGCAGCGGCGACGGGGGCACCTCGTACGCGTGCCAGGTGATCGCGAGCCAGGTGTCGCCGGAGCCCGACGTGTACTCCCGCGGCTCGGGGACGAGGCCGATCTCACCGGCGACGATGCCCTCGCCCGCGACGAGCGCGGCGCCGGTGAACGGGCCGGGGCCGGGCAGCCCGCGCGGGTCGCCGGGCGCCGGCAGGACGAGCCGCACCTGGTCGGGACGGAGCGGGGCGAGCCGGGCCAGCGCGTCGCGCAGCGACTCCTCGTGGACGCTGCCCGGCATGTCCAGTACGGCGTGGTCGGTGCCGTCGGACAGCGTCTCGGCCGCGTCGTCGAACGGCACCAGCCCGGCCCGCCACGCCCGGATCCACGGCGTGAGGCGTACGCAGGGGCGGACGCTGGTGGCGACGGATTGGACCGGGTCTGCGGACATACGTACGAGGGTAAATGGCGATGCCGGCGACCGCCGCCCGGCGGTACGGTGGCGCCGTGATTCCGGTGGATCGTGTGTTGGCGTTCGCGGCGGTGGCCGCGGTGATCATCGTGGTGCCGGGGCCGAGCGTGCTGTTCGTGATCGGCCGCGCCCTCTCGTACGGTCGGCGGGTGGCGGTGCTCGGCGCCCTCGGCAACGGGGTGGGCGCGCTCGTGCTGGTCGGCGGGGTGTCGCTGGGGCTCGGCCCGGTGCTGTCGGCGAGCGCGGTGCTGTTCACCGTGGTGAAGCTGGCGGGCGCCGCATACCTGGTGTTCCTGGGTGTGAAGGCGTTCCGGGCGCGGCGGTCGCTGGCGGCCTCGATGCGCGCGGCGGACACGCCGCCGCCACCGGGGCGGCACAGCGTGCTCAGCGGCTTCCTGGTCGGGGTGACGAACCCGAAGACCGCGGTGTTCTTCGCCGCCGTGCTGCCGCAGTTCGCCGACCGGTCGGCGGGTCCGCTGACCCTGCAACTGCTGGTGCTGGGCCTGGTGTTCGTCGCGATCGCGATGATCTGCGACAGCCTGCAGGGCGTGGCGGCCGGGACGTTCCGGGCCTGGTTCGGCCGGTCCGAGCGGCGGATGGAGCTGGTCGGCGGCGCCGGCGGCCTCGCCCTGATCGGGCTCGGCGTGAGCGTCGCCCTCACCGGCCGCAAGGACTGACCGGCGCGGCGGCGTGCCGTGGCGCCGGGCCGGGGCTACGGTCTCTGGCGTGCGCAGCCCGTTTCGACGCCGGGACACCCGGCAGAGCGACCGGTACGGCAGCGACGTACTGGCCGGTGACTGGCGCCGGCGCAGGACGGTGCCGGTCGTCGACGCCGAACCCGATCTGGTCGTGGAGGACGCCGAGGGCGGCTTCTGCGGCGCCGTCGTCGGCTTCGAGGCCGACGCGGTGATCCTCGCCGACCGGCACGGCAAGACTCGGCTGTTTCCGTTGGTACCGGCCGGTTTCCTGCTCGACGGGCAGGTCGTGACGCTGCGTCGGCCGGCACGCGCGCCGGCCCCGGCGACGCGCCGGCGTACCGCGTCGGGGTCGGTGGCGGTGCCCGACTCGCCGGCGAAGGTGGCGCGGGCCAGCCGCATCTGGGTCGAGGGCATCCACGACGCGGCGCTGGTGGAGCGGATCTGGGGCGACGACCTGCGCGTCGAGGGCGTCGTCGTGGAGCCGCTGTCCGGCGTGGACGACCTGCCCGCGGCGGTCGAGGAGTTCGGCCCGGCGCCCGAGCGGCGGCTCGGCGTGCTCGTCGACCACCTCGTCGCCGGCAGCAAGGAGAGCCGCATCGTCGAGCGCGTCACCTCGCCGTACGTGCTGGTCACCGGCCACCCGTACGTCGACGTCTGGCAGGCGGTCAAGCCGGCCGCGGTCGGCATCCGTGCGTGGCCGACGGTACCGAAGGGCCAGCCGTGGAAGGAGGGCGTCTGCGCCGCCCTCGGCGTCAGCGACCCGGCCGCGCTGTGGCGCCGCATCCTCGCCTCGGTCCACGACTACCGCGACGTCGAGGCCCCGCTGCTCGGCGCGGTCGAGCACCTGATCGACTTCGTCACGGAGTGACGACGAGCGGCTCAAGTGTCACGGAGTGACGACGAGCGGCTCAAGTGCCACGGAGTGACGGCCAGCGGCTCAAGCGTCACGGAGCCAGGGGAGCAGGTCAGGCGAGGCGGGTCGCGCCGATGTAGCCGAAGCTGAAGTACGCGGGGACGACCTGCACCGGGATGCCGAAGTCGGCGGCCTGCACGATCTGCCCGCCGCCGATGTACATCGTCACGTGGTGGATCCCGGACACCTGCCCGTTGTACGAGTAGAACAGCAGGTCACCGGGCCGCAGCCGGTCGGACGAGACGTGCCGGCCCTGGAGGTACTGGTACTCGGCGGAGTGCGGCAGCTCGATGCCGATCTGCTCGTACGCGTAGAGCGCGAGCCCGGAGCAGTCGAAGCCGACGGACGGGTCGGCGGCGTCCCACACGTACGGCTTGCCGAGCTGGGCGAGTGCCGCGCGGACGGCGACCATCGCGCCGCCGGACGAGCTGCCGCGCGCCTCGGACGTGGCGGTGCTGGCGTTGCGCCGGTCGGCGGCCTGGGTGGCGGCGCGCCGGCGGTCGGCGGCCGCGGCGGCCCGGCGTACCGAGGTGTTGTGGGACTCGATGTCGTCGAGCTGGCGCTGCACGCCGGCGCGGCGGGCCTTCAGGTCGGCGACGGTACGCCCGCGCTGCGCCACCGCGCGCTGTGCCGCCGCCTTGGCCGCGCCGGCCTTCCGCCGCGCCGCCTCCGCCACCCGGTACGCCGAGCGGGCAGTGCCCTCGGCGAGCACCGCGCGTCCCTTCGCCTGCCGGTACGAGCCGAGGGTGCGGGCCTGGTGGTCCCCGACGTACGACAGGTAGCCGAGGTTGGTGATCATGTCGGACGGCGTACCGGCGGCGACCATGGCCATCGCGCCGACGGTGCCGCCGAGTTCGTAGTTGCGCCGGGCCATGTCGCCGACCGCGGCCTGCTGCCGGTCGACCCGGCGCGCCGCGTCCCGGGTACGCGCCTTCGCCGCGGTCAGCGCCCGCTGGGTGCGCTGCGCGTCGACCTTGGCCCGCTCGTACTTCTCGACGGCGACGGAGACGGCGACGGACGCCTGCCGCAGGTCGGCGTCGGCCTGGCTGAGCTGGGCGCCGAGCCGGCCGACCTCGGCGGCGACGTCGTCGGTGGACCGGATGCCGTTGGGCTCGGCGACGGCGGGCCGGGCACCGGGTACCAGGGCGGCGGCGAGGGCGACCGTCGCCGCCAGCACGACCCAGCGGCGCCGGGAGCGGTGAACGGGCGACACGACGGACACCTCCCACGCGAGCACGTGGCACCAGTCAAGGGTGATCTCCGTACCCGCGCGTCCAAGATCGCGGAATTAACTCGATCGGGTGTCGAGATTTGGGCGGAGAGTGGTCATGACAAGACGCTCCGTGTGTTGATTCGGGCGGGCTCGTCCGATCTGACCCGACAACCGTCGCTCTGGAGAGCGACGCCTCAGCCCTCAGTCATCGGGTCCCGGGTGAGGACGAACGTCGCGATGTCCAGCGCCCGCGGCGTGCCGTCCGGGGCGCGCAGGACCTCCAGCACCTCGCCGTCGTTCATGCCGGAGTGGCACCGCCAGCGGTCCGTACCGTCCGGGGTGAAACGCCACGGCGTGACGGTCGGCGTGGTCAGCGCCCGGACCACCAGCTCGCCGTCGTGCCAGCCGGCCTCGAACTCCCGGCCCATCCACCACCAGCGGCCGACCAGCGGAGCCACGTCGACCGGCGGTTCGTCACCCGGCCGCCACGGCGCCGGCGCCACCGGCTCGGCGTCGAGCACCGCGGTCAGCAGGTCGAGGCCGAGTCCCGCGATCCCGCCCCCGAGCATCGTGTACGCGTTCGCGAACGCCACCACACCCGTCCGGCTCGGCCGGTGCGCGGCGAGTACGGCCAGGTAGCCGGGCATCGAACCGGTGTGCCCGACGTACACCCGGTCGCCGCGGCGCCACAGCTCGACGCCCAGCCCGTGCCCGGCCGTCCACGACTCCAGGTCGCTGATCGTCACCGGCGCGCAGATCTCGGTCATCGTGGCGGCGTCGAGCACCGGTGCACCGTCCGGCGCGCGGCCCGCGGTGGCCGGGTCGGCCAGGAACGACGCCCACCGCCCCAGGTCCGACGCGGTACTCCAGAGCTGCCCGGCCGGCGCCATCGCCCCCGCGTCGTGCCGCGGCTCCTCCCGCAGCGTCCCGTCGAACGGGTGCACCACGTAGCCGCGCGCGAACGGCTCCGTCGCCTGGTACGTCGTGCGCCCCATCCCCAGCGGTCCCAGCAGCTGCTCGCGGACCAGCGTCCACCACGGCTTCCCGGTCACCGCCGACAGCAGCGCCCCGAGCAGCCCGTACGCCAGGTTGGAGTAGTGGTAGCTCCGGTACGGCGGGCGGCTCAGCTTGTCGGCGGTGAGCCCGTCGAGCAGCGCCGCGACGTCGCCGCCGGCCGACCGCTCCCACCACTCGCCGGCCGGCTCCCGCTGGAGCCCGGACACGTGGCCGAGGAGCTGCCGGATCGTCACGCCGCCGACGGGCGTACCGGGCAGGTGACGGTAGAGCAGGTCGTCGAGCCCGAGCGCACCCGCGTCACGCAGCCGCATCACGAGCGTCGCGGTGAGCGTCTTGGAGATCGACCCGATCCGGTACTGCGTGTCCGGCCCGGGCGCCGGGGTGTCGCCCGCGGTGGCCAGGTGCGCCAGCCGTCCGTCCCGTACCACGCCCGCGACCAGCGACGGGACCCGCCCGGCGGCCTGCGCCTCGGCGACGATCGTGTCGATCCGCGCGGTCGTCTCGACCCGCAGGGCGGTGGTCTCGCTGGGCACGGGCGCCTCCGGTCCGCTCGGTCCCGCCCACCCCGGCGAGGTCGGCGTGTCGCCCGCAGTACCCGGCTGGGACGGCGAGCGCAGCGACGATACCGCGTCGGTACGGCCGTCGGAGTCGCGGCGAGGTGTCATCGGGTGCCCGGACATGTCACGATCGACGTGTGGCGGCGATCATATGGTTGGTCCTCGGCGTGGTTCTCGCCGTCGCCGAGGCGTTTTCGTTGAGCTTCGTGGCGATCATGGTCGCCGCGGGCGCGTTCGCGGCCGCCGGTGCGGCCGCGCTGGGCGCGCCGGTCCTGCTGCAGGGCATCGTGTTCGCCGCGGTCACGGCGGCGGCGTTGCTCGCGGTCCGACCGGTGATCCGCCGGTACCAGAAGCCCGGCGAGCAGGCGGACGTCGAGCCGATGGGCATCGCGGCGTTGGAGGGCGCGGACGCACTGGTCATCGAGTCGGTCGACGCCCACCACGGCCTGGTGCGGGTCAGCGGTGAGGAGTGGACCGCCCGCGCCTTCGATGCGACACAGAGTTTCGAACCCGGTGACCGGGTCCAGATAATAAAGATCAAGGGCGCTACCGCCCTGGTATGGAGGATGCCGTAATGGAAGCGGTGCTAGGGGTACTCGTCGCGATCGTCGTCCTGATCGTGCTGATCGTGCTGATCCGGTCGGTCCGGATCGTTCCCCAGCAGCAGGCGTACATCGTGGAGCGGCTCGGCAAGTACCTGAAGACGCTGCAGCCGGGCCTCAACATCCTGGCGCCCTTCATCGACCGGGTGCGGACCAAGGTCGACCTGCGCGAGCAGGTCGTCAGCTTCCCGCCTCAGCCGGTGATCACCTCCGACAACCTGGTCGTCTCGATCGACACGGTGCTCTACTTCCAGATCACCAACCCGGCCGCGGCGACGTACGAGATCGCGAACTTCCTGCAGGGCATCGAGCAGCTCACCGTCACGACGCTGCGAAACGTGATCGGCTCGATGGACCTGGAGAAGACGCTGACCAGCCGGGACGACATCAACCGGCAGCTGCGCGGCGTGCTCGACGAGGCGACCGGCAAGTGGGGCATCCGGGTGAACCGGGTGGAGATCAAGGCGATCGAGCCGCCGCCGTCGATCCGCGACTCGATGGAGAAGCAGATGCGCGCCGAGCGGGACCGCCGCGCGGCGATCCTGACGGCCGAGGGCCACAAGCAGTCGCAGATCCTGACCGCCGAGGGTGAGAAGCAGTCCGCGATCCTGCGGGCCCAGGGTGACCGGGAGTCCCGGGTACTCCAGGCCGAGGGCCAGGCGAAGGCCATCCGCCAGGTGGCCGACGCGATCCACCGCGCCAACCCGGACCAGAAGCTGCTGGCGTACCAGTACCTGCAGACGCTGCCGCAGATCGCGGCCGGGCAGTCGAACAAGGTGTGGATCGTGCCCGCCGAGCTGACCCGCGCACTGGAGGGCCTGGGCGGCGCGTTCGGCAAGATCATGGGCGGCGACTCGGGCGCCACCGAGGAGTACGTGCCGGACGAGGAGGTCGCGGGCTTCGCGCCCGAGGCCGAGGCGGAGGCCGAGAAGGCGGCGCAAGCCGCCGCCGCCGCGGCGTCCGAGGCGTCCGCCGAGGTCAGCGGCCCGAACCAGGGCGTAGCCCGGACGAACGAGCTGCCCGCCGGTGGCGTACCCGCCGCCGACGCGCTCGACCAGCACGCCCCGGCCCCGCCGGCGCAGGCCAACGTACCGGTCCCGCCGGCGCAGGCCGACCCGCCGGCGACCTGGCAGGCCACGCCGCCGGCGTGGTCGCCGCAGCCGCCGAACGACCAGCGGTAGTCACGCGTCGCGGGAGCGGTTCCCTCCGCGGGGACCGCTCCCGCGTCGTGTCCGCACCCGACCGCGACCGCAGCCCACCGTCGTGTCCGCACGTCGTTCGGGGTTCGGTGCGGTTGAATCATCGGGTGTCCAGCGTGCAACCCGGGTCGGCCGGCATCGGCATCGACGACCCCGCCGACGACCGGCTGGCCGACTACCGCGAGCTGACCGACGTCGCGTTGCGCCTGCGGTACGAGCAGCCGAACGGTCTGTTCATCGCCGAGGGCGAGCTGGTGCTGCGACGCGCGCTCCGCGCCGGGTACCGGCCCCGGTCGGTGCTTGTCGAGACGAAGCGGTACGAGCAGGTCGCGGACCTCGCCGACGTCGCGCCCGTGTACACGGCCGGGCCGGACGTCATGGCGGCGGTGGCCGGCTTCCACGTGCACCGCGGGGTGCTCGCGTCGTTCCACCGGCGCGAGCTGCTGACCGCCGCGGAGGTGCTGTCCGCGGCGCGCCGGGTGCTGATCCTGGAGGACGTCAACAACCACACGAACGTCGGCGCCGTGTTCCGCGGCGCCGCCGGCCTCGGCATGGACGCGGTACTGCTGTCGCCGTCCTGCGCGGATCCGCTGTACCGGCGCAGCGTACGGGTGAGTATGGGTGAGGTGTTCGCCGTGCCGTACGCCCGGCTCGACCCGTGGCCGACGGCGCTGGATCTGGTGCGGGACAACGGATTCACGCTGCTCGCGTTGACGCCCGCCGACGACGCCGTGCCGATCCAGGCGTTGGACGAGGCGCAGCGGCGACGGCCGGCGCTGTTGTTCGGTGCGGAGGGCCCGGGGCTGTCGGGCTCGGCCCTGCGGCACTCCGACGTACGCGTGCGGATCCCGATGCGCGGCGGCGTCGACTCGCTCAACGTGGCGGCGTCGGCGGCGGTGGCGTGCTGGGAACTGTGCCGGGCGGACTGACGATGGCCCGGTGCAACGTGACAGGGTCGCCGGCCCCGGGCAGCGCGACCGCGGCGAGCCATGCCGCGCCCGCCGCGCCGCTGCCGGCACCCAGCACCCGAATCCCGACGTACGCGTCGGCGAGCCGGCGGCGCAGGGCCGTACCGATCGGGGTGTCGGCGGCGGCGACGCTGCCGGCCAGCACGACCGGCCCGCCCTCGTACGCCGCGGTGGCCAGCGCGCACAGGTGTCCGGCGGCCCGGTCGACGATCTCGGCGGCGATCTCGTCGCCGGCCTCGGCGGCGGTGCTGACCAGGCGCGCCAGCTCGGCGAGGCGTACCGGGTGGGCGTGGTCGACGGCGGCGACGACGCGTTCGGTGTCGGTGCCGGGGTGGGTCTCCTCGACGGGCAGGTGCGCGCGGACCAGGTCGGTCAGGACGCCGGGCGGCCGGAGCCCGTCGGTGACGGCGAGCAGCGCGCGGACCGCCTCGCGGCCCAGCCAGTACCCGGCGCCGTCGTCGCCGAGCAGCCACCCGTACCCGCCGGCGGAGCGGACCATGCGGTGGCCGACGATGCGGGCGGCGGCGGCGCCGGTGCCGGCGATGAGGACGGTGCCGTCGGGGTCGGCGGTGCCCGCGGCGTACGCGACCTCGGTGTCGCCGACGACGCGCATCGGGCAGGCCAGCCCGGCGTCGCGCCACGCCCGGCGGAACGTCTCGCCGACGGCGGGTACGGCGAGGGTGTTGCCGCCGGCGAGCCCGACGACGCCCAGTCGTACGGTCGCGGGGTCGTGGTCGCCGAGTGCCTCGCGCACGGCCTCGCGCAACGCGCCGGCAGCCCGCGCAGGAGGATGCGCGTACGGGTTGCCGGGGCCGGCCGATCCGGTCCCGGCCACCGCGCCGGACGCGGTGGCGAGGACGGCTCGTGTGGCCGTTCCTCCCATGTCCAGACCCAGGACTTTTCGCATCGCCGCTCCTGGATGCCGCTGACGTGCCCAACGCGTCGTCGTACGAAGATCGTGCACGCCACGCGCAGTCTCTGCCAACGGTTGATCGAAAAGCGTTACGTTCGCTCACTTGACATCACGGTTCAATGGATAAGACTCTTCAAAGTCTCGGCGGAACGCCCCTCCGGGACGCGCCGGATGGCCTACCCTCCCGTGGGCGGTACACGGTGGTCCCGAGGGGGATTGGGAGGAACCGAATGACGGTGGATGGCGCGACCTACGCGGTCGCGGTCCGGACGGCGCTGGACCGGGTGATCGCCACTCAGACCGAGGGCGTACGCCGGGCGGCGGACCTGATCGTGGCGAGTCTGCGTGCCGGCGGCGTGATCCAGGCGTTCGGCAGCGGGCATTCCGAGGCGTTGGCCATGGAGATCGCCGGGCGGGCCGGGGGGCTCGTGCCGACGAACAAGATCGCGCTTCGCGACGTGGTCGTGTTCGGCGGTGAATCGCCGGACGTGCTCTTCGACCATTTCCTGGAACGCGACCCGGCCATCGCGCACCGGATACTCGACCTGGCCAACGTCGATCCGACCGACGTCTTCGTGATCGCGTCGAGTTCCGGGATCAACGGATCCACCGTCGAACTCGCCCGTACCGTCAAGGAACGCGGACACAAGCTCATCGCGATCACCTCGTTGGACCACACCCGCAAGGCGGAGCCACGCCATCCGTCCGGGCAACGCTTGTCGGACGTGGCCGACGTGGTGCTCGACAACGGCGCCCCGTTCGGCGACGCCGTACTTCCGTTGCCCGGCGGTGGCGCGGTGGGTGCGGTGTCCTCGCTGACCGCGGCGTTGCTGGCGCAACTGATCGTTGCCGAAGTGGTACGTCAAATGCTCGACGCCGGTGAGCAACCGCCGGTGTACCTTTCCGCCAACGTCCCCGGTGGGGACGAGCACAACAGAATCCTTGAGGAGCGGTATGCCGGACGTATCCGGCGCACCGCCTGACCCAGCGAAGGCGAGGACCATCATGAGTCCCGTTTCCGACGGAAGCTCGCACCACACCATGGACGACGAGAGCCCCAAGCCGCTGAGCCGCCGACGTCTGCTGCAGGGATCCGTGGCCGCGGCGGCTGTCGTACCGTTCGGTGCGGCGCTGACCGGCTGCGCCGGAGGCGGCGGTGACAACACCACGAAGTCCGGCAAGAAGACGGCGGACAATCCGTTCGGCCTGGCGAAGAGTTCCTCGGTCGACGCGGTCATCTTCAACGGTGGCTACGGATACGACTACGTCACCTTCGCAGCCAAGGAAGTGGACAAGAAGTTCTCCACCACGACCAAGGTGAGCCCGTCGACGAAGATCGCGCAGCAGCTCCAGCCCCGGTTCGTCGGCGGCAACCCGCCGGACCTGATCGACAACTCGGGCGCCAACGCGATCGGTTTCACCACCATCCTCAAGAGTCTGTCCACTCTGGACGACGTGTTCGAGGCGAACAACTACGAGGGCACCAAGATCTCCGACACGCTGTACCCGCACGTGAAGGACCCCGGCACGTTCAGCGGCAAGTTCGTCGCGATGAACTACGCGATGACCGTGTACGGCATCTGGTATTCCGCCTCGCTGTTCGAGTCGAACGGTTGGACCCCGCCGAAGACCTGGGACGAGGCGCTCGCCCTCGGCGCGAAGGCGAAGGCCAAGGGCAAATACCTGTGGGTGTGGGGCAAGGAGGCGGCGACCTACTACCAGACCCTGGCCATGGACTCCGCGATCAAGGAGGGTGGCCCGCAGGTCCGCCTCGACCTGGAGAACCTGACGCCCAAGTGCTGGTCGAACCCGAACATCCAGAAGGTGTTCGCGAAGCTCGAGGAGTGCGTCAAGAAGGGCTACTTCGTGCCCGGCGGCGCGGGTACCCAGTTCACCGCCGCGCAGGCCCGGTGGAGCAACGACCAGCAGGCGCTGCTCTACCCGTCCGGCGGCTGGATCGAGAACGAGATGAAGAAGGCCACCAAGGCCGGCTTCAAGATGACGGGCATGCCGGAGCTGGTGCTGACCGACAAGCCGCAGATGCCGTACGAGTCGATCCGCAGCGCCGCCGGCGAGCCGTACGTCGTGCCGAGCACGGGTAAGAACCCGGCCGGTGGCAAGGAGCTCATGCGGGCGATGCTGTCGAAGGACGCGGCGACGAACTTCAGCAAGACCCGCCTCGCCCCGACGATCGTCAAGGGTCTCGTACCGGCCGACGGCTTCGGTTCGACCGCGCTCCAGTCGCAGACGAAGATGCTCGACGCCGCCGGCACGAACGTCTTCAACTACCAGTTCGTCGACTTCTACGGCCTGAACCCCGACCAGCTCGTGCCGTGGAACTCCTTCCTCTCGGGCAAGATCGACGCGGCCGGCCTGACCAGCGCGCTGCAGAAGATCACCGACAAGGTGGCGAACGACAGCTCGGTCAAGAAGAACAAGGTCACTCAGTGAGTTCCAGCAACATGACCGCCTCGACCGGTCGGCCCGCGCGGCCGGCCGGCCGGGGTCGCCGTCGCCGCCCGCTCACGTTCGACCGGGTGAGCTTCTTCGCGGTGTTCCTCGGTCTGCCGCTGGTCATCTTCGCGGTCTTCGTCGTCTCCCCGTTCGTCCAGGCGCTGTACTACTCGCTGACGGACTGGAACGGGTTCAGCGCCACGATGAACTTCGTCGGGCTCAGCAACTTCGTCAAGCTGTTCCAGGACGACACGTTCCTGCTCTCCTTGCGTAACAGCATCATCCTCGGCCTGGTCGTGCCGTTCGTGACCATCGTGCTGGCGCTCGCGCTCGCCACGGTCGTCACCGTCGGCGGCCGCGGTACCGGCGCGGTACGCGGCCTGGGCAGATCCAACCTCTACCGCATCGTGTCGTTCTTCCCGTACGCGGTTCCGGGCGTGGTCATCGGCATCATCTGGGCCCAGATCTACGACCCGAGCCGCGGCATCCTGAACGCGATCCTCACCGGCATCGGGTTCGACAGCGCGAAGGACTACCCGTGGCTCGGCGACTCGCGTACCGCGATGCTCGCGACGATCTTCGTGATCGTCTGGAGCTTCGTCGGGTTCTACATGGTGCTGTTCGTCGCCGGTATCCGCGGCATCGACCCGGAGATCTTCGAGTCGGCGCGGCTCGACGGCGCGGGCCGGGTGCGTACCGCGTGGTCGATCGTCGTACCGCTGATCCGGGACAACATCCAGACCGCGTACGTGTACGTGGGCATCGCGGCGCTCGACTCGTTCGTCTACCTGGCCGCGCTGAACCCGGACGGCGGCCCGCAGAACTCCACCCTGGTCATGTCCCAGGACCTGTACATCACCGCCTTCACCAAGGGCCAGTTCGGGTACGCCACGTCGATGGGCGTGATGCTCGCGGTCGTGACCCTGGTGTTCGCCGCCGTGGTGTTCATCGTCAACGCCGTCACCGGAGGACGGGACAAGGAGGGGCGGCGATGACCCAGACCGCTGTCAGCGAGCCGACCGACACGCCCCAGGCACCGGGCCGGGCGCGGCGGGGCGCGGGCGACCGTTCGATCGCGTTCGACGTGGTCGCGCACATCCTGCTGATCCTCTGGTCGCTCCTGGTCGTGCTGCCGCTGTTGTGGGTGTTCGTGTCGTCGTTCAAGACGACCCAGGAGGTGCTGGGCAACCCGCTGACCTGGCCCCACCACTTCGAGTGGAACAACTACGTCACGGCGTGGAACGAGTCGGGCGTCGGCTCGGCGTTCATCAACAGCGTGATCGTGGTGGGGTTCTCGCTGGTCATCGTGATGGTCCTGGGCGCGATGTGCTCGTACGTGCTGGCCCGGTTCCGCTTCTTCGGCAACCGCGCCATCTACTACTCGATGCTCGCCGGGCTGACGTTCCCGATCTTCCTGGCGATCGTGCCGCTGTTCTCCATCCTGCGGAACCTGCACCTGCTGAACACCCTCACCGGCCTGATCCTCACGTACGTCGCGTTCGCGCTGCCGTTCACGGTGTTCTTCCTGCACGCCTTCTTCAAGCGCCTGCCGTACGACGTGTACGAGGCGGCGCAGGTCGACGGTGCGGGGGAGTGGCGGACGTTCTTCCAGGTGATGTTGCCGATGGCGCGGCCGGGCATGGCCTCGGTGGCGATCTTCAACTTCCTGGGGCTGTGGAACCAGTTCCTGCTGCCGACGGTGCTCAAGCCGGACGACTCGGTGCTGACGCAGGCGATGGCGCAGTTCCAGTCCCAGGCGGGCTACGCGGTCGACTTCGGCGCGCTGTTCGCGGCCGTGGTGATCACGGTGGCGCCCGTGCTGGTCGTGTACATCATCTTCCAGCGGCAGCTGCGGGGTTCCGTGGTCGCCGGGGCGGTGAAGTAGCGGTTCGACGACCACCGGCGTCCCGGCCGTTGGTCGGGGCGCCGGTGGCGACTGCGGGTCGGCCCGCGTGCGTACGGCCGATGCCGCTCAGCGCACGGTGTCGGTGGCGTCCAGGTACTCGCTGATCCGGCCGAGGAGTTGCTCGGCCTCGCGGACCAGCTCGCCGTTCGGCCCCCCGGCCCGGACGACCCGCTCGCGCAGCGCGAACGAATCGCGCCGCAACTGCGCGGAACAAGAGTGTTCGGCCCCGCAGGGCAAAAGTTCGACCGCGTCGGTGACTTGATGCAACACGGTGCTCAGGTCCGGCGACGTCGTTATCATCGCTACCCCTAGTGTCCGTTCGCTACACGATCAGTATGCAGGCTGGCCAGTCGACACGCGCACGTTCACCAAATTCGCGCGGCTCGATCTGTCGGCCCGCTCCGGCGAGCGGTTGATCACGCTGGGTTGAAGGTCATCAGTGGCATGGATGGGGGAGAGCCACGCTGGTCACCGACCCCTATCGTGGTGGTCGGCGCGGTCGAACGGGGCCGCGGAATGACAGGTCAGGCAGTCGGGCCCGCGTGGTCCGTAGCCCACAATCGGGGCCCATCCAAGGGGGAAGCGGAATGAGCGACAGCGACGTCTGGATCGACGCGGACGGTGACGGGAACGCGGACGACGTGACCGCCCACGACGCCGGCGGCGGTGTCGAGTACACCGCGGACACCGACGGCGACGGCAAGGTCGATTTCGTCGGGTACGACACGAACAATGACGGCATCGTCGACTACGGCGACTACGACACGAACCACGACGGCCACTTCGACGAGCGCCTCGTGGACGAGAACGGCGACGGCTACCTGGACGACCAGCAGACCGGCGTCGACTACAGCCACGACGACTCGTACGTCGGCGGCGGTGGCGGTGGCGGCGGCGACCACACGGACGCGCCCGGCACGGTCGACACCAACCCGAACCACGGCGCGGGCGGCGACCCGGGTGCCGCTGCCGGTCAGGACGGCGGCGCTGCGGCGGCGGGCGGCGGCCAGGACTCCGGCTCCGGCGGGCACGACTCCGGCTCCGACGGCCAGGGCCAGGGCGGCTCGGGCGCCCCGTCGGTGCCGAACCTCTCGGGCGGCGTCCCGGGTGGTGCCGGTGACGGCGGCCACGACGACGGTGGTCAGGGCGGCGACGGCGGCCAGGGCGACTCGGGTTCCGGCGGCGCCAGCGCGTCGGGCAGCGACAGTGCCGGTGGCCAGGGCGGCCAGGGTGGCCAGGACGCGCAGGGTGGCGGCCAGCCCGCGCAGGGTGGCGGCCAGGACGACAGCGGCTCCGGTGCGGCCGGCGGCGACTACTCGGAGAGCTTCGGCGCCGTCAACGACGCCCCGTCATACAACAACTGATCACGGCATCGCGACGCCGGACCTCCGCCACGGAGGCCCGGCGTCGCCGTGTCCGGACCGGTCAGGACCAGACGGCCGCGGCGGTCGCGAGCCCGGCGTACGCGGCGCCCAGCCCGCCGGCCAGGCTGGCGAGCACGTTGAGTACGGCGAGCCCGCGCGCCCGGGTGGTCAGCAGCCGCAAGGTCTCGTAGCTGAACGTGGAGTACGTGGTGAGCGCGCCGCACAGCCCGGTCCCGGCGAGCGCCATCACCGGCCCCGGCGCGGCCTGGGCCCCGCCGGCGAGCAACCCCAGCAGGTACGACCCGGCCAGGTTGACGGTGAACGTGCCCCACGGGAACACCGAGTCGTGCCGGGCCTGCACCGCGCGGTCCACCAGGTAGCGCAGTGGGGCGCCGACGGCCGCGCCGAGCGCGACGAGCAGCACCGTCATCGGGCGTACCGCCGGGTCGCGAGGCGGGTCGCGCCGACCCCCGCGTACGCCGCGGCGAGGGCGCACACCAGCGTGGCCGCCAGGTACGCGAGGGCGGTGCGGGCGGCGCCGGCGGTGACGAGCTGCTGGGTGTCGACGATCGACGTCGAGAACGTGGTGAACCCGCCGAGTACGCCGACCCCGAGGAACGGCCGGACCAGCGGATGCGCCGCCAGCCGCTCGGTGACCAGCACCATCAGCACGCCGAGCAGGAACGACCCGGCGACGTTGATGCCGAACGTGGCCCACGGGAACCCATCGACCGGGTGCGGGAACGCCGTCGAGACGCCGTACCGGGCGAGGGCGCCGAGGACACCGCCGGCGGCGATGGTGGCGATCAACCGTACGGGTGCGCGGCGCAGCTCGGCGCGCTGTCGCGGCACGTGCAGGTCGATGTCCGGGTCGGTGGGTTCGGGCGTCGCCGCACGGGACCGCGCGCGCTCCGTGTCGCGTGTGGACATGAGGCTCCTACCAGGATGATCGTCTGGCAGGGACCGTTGGCGGTGTCGCGGTTCTCCGCCGGCGGGCCGGCGGACGGCGGGCCCCACCGCCGATGATCGACAACTGTACCCGGCCCGGCACCAGGCGGTGCCGGGCCGTGGAATCAGGACAGCGAGCGCAGCCGGATCGTCTCGGGCAGCGCGGTCAGGCCGGCGAGTACGGCGTCGGTGTCGCCGCTGCCGATGTCGGTGATCACGTAGCCGATCTCGTCGCGGGTGCCGAGCAGTTGCCCCTCGACGTTGACCTGCGACTCGCCGAGCAGCCCGTTGATCTTCGCCAGTACGCCCGGCACGTTGCGGTGCACGTGCACCAGCCGGCGCGCGCCCGGCCGCGAGCCCAGGTCGAGCTGCGGGAAGTTGACGCTCATCGCGGTCGCGCCCGCGTCGATGAAGTCGCGGAACTTGCCGGCGACGAACTGCCCGATGTCCTGCTGCGCCTCCTCGGTGGAACCACCGATGTGCGGGGTGAGGATGACGTTCGGCAGGCCCTGGAGGTCGGAGACGAACGCGTCGCCGCGCCCCTTCGGCTCGCTCGGGAACACGTCGACCGCGGCGCCGGCCAGGTGCCCGGACGTGATGTTGTCGCGCAGCGCCCGATGGTCCACGACGAACCCGCGGGACAGGTTCAGGAAGAGGCTGCCGGGCCGCATCCGGGCGAACTCGTCGGCGCCGAACATGCCGCTGTTGCCGGGCCGGCCGTCCACGTGCAGCGTGACCACGTCGACCTCGCTCAGCAGCTCGTCGAGCGAGCCGCAGCGGCGCGCGTTGCCGAGCGCCAGCTTGTCGGCGGTGTCGTAGAAGTAGACCGACATGCCGAGGTTCTCGGCGAGGACCGACAGCTGGGTGCCGATGTTGCCGTACCCGACGATGCCGAGGCGGCGACCGCGTACCTCGTGGGCGCCGGCGGCGGACTTGTCCCAGACGCCGGCGTGCAGGCTGGCGTTCTTCTCGGTGAGGCGGCGGGTCAGCGCGATGATCTCGGCCAGCGCGATCTCGACCACGCTGCGCGTGTTGGAGAACGGCGCGTTGAACGCCGCCACCCCACGCCGGGCCGCGGCGGCCAGGTCGATCTGGTTGGTACCGATGCAGAACGCGCCGACCGCGAGCAGCTCGGGCGCGGCGGCCAGCACCTCGTCGGTGACCTGCGTCTTGGACCGGATACCGAGCAGGTGGACGTCGGACAGTCGGGCGGCGAGCTCGTCGGCGTCCAGCGCGCGGCCCAGGCTCTCCACCTGGTAGCCGGCCTTTTCCAGGACGCTCTGCGCGTCCGGATGGATGCCTTCGAGGAGCAGGGCGCGGACGGGTCGGGTCGAGCTGTCGGTGGCCACGGGAATCCTTTCAGTCCACCGGGCGGGTTGCGGCGCCTTCCAGACTAGAGACCCCCGCCCCCGGGACGGGGGCTCCGGGTGGCCGATACCACGATGCAGGCGCCCGATCGCGCCGAAACCCACCCGTTCGGTACGACACGTGTACGGTCCGGCGCGCCGGGCCGGTGGGCACGGTCAGGAGCTGGCGGCGGCCAGGGCCGCGGTGCGCCGGCGGGCGACCCGGCCGGACAGTGCCAGCGCGCACACCCCGGTGCACAGGCCGACGCCGAGGCAGCCGAACCAGGCGGCGCCGGGGCCGAGCGTGCCGTACACGCCGGCGCCGAGCAGGGGGCCGAGCAGGTTCGCCGCCGCCCAACCCCAGCCGAAGAGCGCCTGGTACCGGCCGCGTGCCTCGGCCGGCGCGAGGTCGGCCACCAGCGCCGCGGTGAACCCGGCGGTACCGACCTCGCCGACGGTCCACACCACGACGGTCGCCGCGTACTGCCAGGGCGCGTGGGCGAGGCCGGTGAGGGCCATCCCGGCGCCGACCAGCGCCCACGACGCGGCGAGCACCTTCATCCGGTCGAACCGGGCGAGCCAGGTCGTGAGCAGCGGCTGGAGGACGACGATGAGGATGCCGTTGATCGCGGCGGTCGCCCCGTACACCGCGGCGGACAGCCCGTGGTCGCGGATCGCCAGCGGGATCGCCACCTGCGCCTGGCTGTACACCGTCGCGTACCCGAGGGTCAGCAGCACGAGCGCCACGAGCAGCGGGTCGCGCAGCGCGGTGCGGTAGCCGGCCTGTCGGGCGGTGCCGGAAGCCACCGGCCGGGCCACCGGGTCGCGGCGGATGCCCACCGCGATGATCGCCGCGAACGCCAGCCCGGAGCCCGCGTCGACCGCGAACAGCAGCCAGTACCCGTGCTCGGCGAGGAAACCGGCGAGCACGCTCGCCACCGCGAACCCCAGGTTGATCGCCCAGAACATCAACCCGTACGCCTTGGCCCGGGCAGCCACCGGCACCACGTCGGCGACCAGCGCCGACGACGCCGGCCGGTACAGCTCGCTGACCACGCCGAGCGCGCCCGCCGCGACGACCATCAGCGGTACCGTTCCGACCACGCCGAGCGCCACGAGCGCGACGCTCGTCGCGATCAGCCCGGTGAGCATCGTGAACCGGCGGCCGACCCGGTCCGCGAGCAGGCCGCCGACCGGCTGGCTGATCATCGAGCCGACGCCGCGGGCGGCGAGGACGAGGCCGACCTGGCCGGCGGACAGCCCGCGCGCACCGAGGTACAGGACCAGGAACGCGGCCACCATGCCGCCGATCCGGTTCACGAGTTGCCCGCCGAACAGGATCCAGAACGTACGGGGGAGTCCGCCGAGGTGGGTGGCGGCGCCGGCGCGGACCAACCGGGACATGCCGCCGCGCTGGGTGGGGATGGTGGGCCGGGTACTGCCGGGGGCGGAGGTGGGGGTCACGCGCGTAACTGTCGTACGCGGTGGCCGCTCCTTTCCAGACATTTAGACTGGGCTGAATCGTCGGAACGGGGGCGCCGTGCTTGAGCTGGCTTTTTCAACCGAAGACGTCCTACACATCCGGTTCGCGTTTTCGCCGCTGTGGGAGGCGGTCGTCAGCGTCCGCGCGCTGCGCCACCCGGCCGACCGGGCGCTGCACCTGCCGTGGGTACGACGGGCCCGCGCCGCGCTCGCCGACGCCGGTACGGACATCGGGCCGCTGCTCGACCTGGTCATCGGGCCGCCGACGCACTACATCCCCGACTTCCTCACCCCGCCGCCGACCACGCCCGTCGCGGACCTCGCGGACGAGCTGGCCGCGATGCGCGCCACCGCGCCGCGACAGGTACGCACCGACCTGGAGCGGCTGGGTCCGCGGGCCGGGCCGTTCGCCGCCCGGCTGGCGCGCGATCCGGCGTCCGGACTGGCCGAGCTGTCCGACGTGGTCCGGGCGTACTGGGAGGTCGCGCTGGCGCCCGACTGGCCGCGGATCCGCGGGCTCGCGGAGGGCGAGATCGCGTACCGGTCGCGCCGGCTCGCCGAGGGTGGTGCGTACCTGCTGTTCCGGGACCTGCACGAGCGGGTCACCTGGTCCGGCGACACGCTGTACGTCCGGCACCAGTTCTGGCACGACTCTCGCGCGCTGGACGGCCGCGGGCTGCTGCTGGTGCCGTCCGTGTTCGCCTGGCCGAACGTGTTCACGATCAGCCAGCGACCCTGGCAGCCGACCCTGCTGTACCCGCCGCGCGGGGTGGCCACCGTCTGGGAGTCGGGTACCGCCGGGGGACCGACCGCCCTCGCCGCCGTGCTCGGCCGGGCCCGCGCGGCGCTGCTCGCGGAGCTGGACGCCCCGGCGTCGACGACCGAGCTGGCCCGGCGTACCGGGTTGTCGGCGGGTGGGGTGTCGCAGCAGCTCACCGCGCTGCGCGGGGCCGGCCTGGTGGTCGCGCACCGCGCCGGCCGCGTCGTCCTGTACGCCCGCACCGAGCTGGCCGACGCCCTCCTCACCGCGTCGGGCGGTTAGCCCTGTCGCGCGGGACCCGCGTGCCGGCCGCTCGGCCCGGGTACTCACGACCGCGGGCGGGGCCGGCCTCGGCACGCGGTCGGCTCACCCTAGGCGGGGCTGGCCTCGGCGAGCAGCCGGGCCGACACGCCGAGCACGACGCGCCGGGGCAGCAGCCGGCTGAGCATCGGTACCGCCGCGTTGACCAGGCCGGGGGTCACCCGCGGGCGGCCCCGGTCCAGGGCGCGCAGCGCGGACTTGGCGACCTGCGCCGGCGTACGGAACTGGCCGACCTGGCCTCGGTCGGTGCCGAGCTCGTCGAAGAACGCGGTGTCGACAGGTCCGGGGCAGACCGCCGCGACCCGCACCCCGAGCCGCCGGTACTCCGCCCAGAGCGCCTCGCTGAACGACAGCACGAACGCCTTGCTCGCCCCGTACACCGCCATGTTCGGCACCGGTTGGTACGCCGCGGTCGAGGCGACGTTGAGCACCGCGCCGCGCCGCCGGGCGGCCATGTCGGGCAGGAACTGGTGGGTGAGGTCGACGACGGCGGCCACGTCGAGGGCGACCTCCCGCCGCGACCGCTCCGCCGGTACCTGGTGGAACGTGCCGGCGCTGCCGAACCCGGCGTTGTTGACCAGGATGTCGACGGTGAGCCCGCGCCGGTCGACCTCGGCGCGGATCCGTTCGGCGGCGTCCGTCGCGGTGAGGTCCGCGGTGACCACCTCGGCCCGTACGCCGTGGCGGCGCCGGAGGTCGGCGGCGATGGCGTCGAGCGTGTCGGTCGACCGGGCGACGAGTACGACGTCGGCACCGCGGGCGGCGAGGGCCTCGGCGAGCGCGGTGCCGATGCCGCTGGAGGCGCCGGTGACGAGCGCGGTGCTACCTCGGTAGTCCATCAGGTCTCCAAATCATCAGTGTGACTGACGATCAGTCTAACGGTAGACTGGCGGGACGGGGAATAGGGTGATGCCATGTCGATCACGTCGCCGGCCGACGCCGAGGCCGAACTCTTGGGCCGCACCGGGTTCCGGCTGGTCGAGCTGGGCAAGGTCGCGCTCGCGATGGCCGACGGCGCGCTGGAGCCCTACGGGCTGACCGGCCGGCACCTGCGCGCGCTCACGCTGGCGGCCTCGGGCGTCCCGTCGCAGCAGGGCATGGCCGCCCGGTCCGGCATCGACCGGACCACGATGGTCGCCCTCCTCGACGACCTCGAACGCCGCGGTTTCGTGCGACGTCGGCGTGACCCGGCCGACCGGCGCCGACACCTCGTCGAGGTCACCGACGAGGGGAAAGCCGTGCTGCACAAGGCATCCCACGCGCTCGACCGTACGGAGGCGGAGCTGCTGGGTGAGCTGTCCGGCAGCGACCGTCGGCACCTCGGCCGGATGGTCGAGCACATGCTCGGCCGGCTACGCGACCGCCCCGGCCTGCCGCCGATCGACTGCTGACCCGCCGGCCGCGGGGCGCGTGGCCCCGGTCAGGTCAGGGTGGGCAGGTTCGGGACGAGCCAGTAGCCACCGACGACCACGCAGGCCAGCGCGACCAGGCCGAACAGCGTCACCCACACCAGCCCCGGTACGCCGGTCAGTCGGTGCAGCTGGTCGGCGTCGGAGTCCGGCGCCTGCCGGCGGGACCGCTTGAGCTGCAGCTCGTATACCGGGCGGAGCCCGCCGAACAGCAAAAACCAGGTGATCAGGTACGCGACGGCGGCCTGCACCGTCGGCGAGGTGAACCAGGAGACGAGGAACAGCAGGACGCCGGTGACGACCACCGAGAGCACGCCGTACGCGTTGCGGATCATGATGAGCATCGCGGCGAGCAGCAGCAGGCCGATCCACAGCAGCGCGGTCAGGTGGTTGACGGTGAGCAGCGCCGCGCAGCCGAGGCCGAGCAGCGACGGCGTGACGTAGCCCGCGAGGCCGGTGAAGACCATGCCGGGCCCGGTGCGCTTGCCGACGGAGACGGTCACGCCGGACGTGTCGGAGTGCAGCCGGATCCCGGTGAGGCGCCGGCCGGACAGCAGCGCGACGAGCGCGTGGCCGCCCTCGTGCGCGATCGTCACGATGTTGCGCGCGACCCGCCAGACCGGCCCGAACACCACGACGGCGAGCGCGGCCACGGCGGTGACCAGGACCAGGGTGAGCGGTGGGGTGGGCTGGGTGCCGATGACCTGCTGCCAGACCTGGCCGATCGTCGAGCCGTGCACGGTGGCGGCCTCCTGGGTCGGGGGTGACAAGTGATGGTGCCACGCGAGTCCCAGCGCGAGCTGTGCCGCGTACCTACCGCTACCGGTGGTACGGCGACGCCGACGGGCCGTACCGAAGCCCCCAATCGGTGATGCGAACTTAGCGCTGATGTTTGCGAAAACGTACCCGTGATCCCGTTGATTTCTCCGTCGGGTACGGCCATGCTGGGCGGGCTGTGCACCGGACAGGGAGGTCAGGATGGGACGGTCGGGTGGGCTGAGCCGACGTGGACTGCTGCTGGCGGGCGGTGCCGCGGTGGTCGGGGCGGGCGCGCTCGCCGCCGGCGCCGCGTACGCCGCGGAGCCGGACACGCCGGCACCGGCGCCGACGGGGCTGCCGCCGTCGCCGCGGTTCGCGCTGGACGCCGAGGGACACGAGCTGTGGCGGCGCAAGGCGCTGCACAACAACACCGTGCTGCAGGCGCTCAGCTTCGACAACACCCGCGGCCACCTGTACACGGTGCAGCTCGTCCAGGGGGGTCTCCAGCTGCCCGGTGAGGCGGCGCCGGTCAGTGGCGCGCAACGGGACCTGCAGGGCGACCTCGCGCTGACGAAGCTCGACCTCGACGGCACCGAGCTCGGCCACATGTACCTGCTCGGCTTCGGGCACGGCGTGCAGATCGGCGTGCAGCCGACCGCGCACGGGGCGTACCTGTGGACGGAGACGAAGGCCGTCGCGGACGACGGCGTACACGGCTGGGGCAGCGTGCTCGCCCGGTTCCCGTTCGTGGACGGTGCCGTGCTGACCCCCGACTCGCCGAGCCTGACGCAGTACGCGCCGGTGGCCGGTGCCGACCGCACCACCGCGAACGTGGATCCCGCGTACCGGACGCTCACCATGCGACACCGGGTCGACGGCCACTTCCGGTACGCGCTCTACCGTCTCGACGAGGCCGCGCACGGCGTGTTCCGCCCGATCGCCGACGTGGCGCAGCCGGACGTGCTCGCCACCGACTTCCAGGGGTACGCGACGTACGGCCGCTACCTCTACCTGATCGAGGGCAACGCGTACGGGCACGTCGGGTCGACGTCGCCGACGGGGAACACGGTGGTCACCCGGGTGCGGTGGAGCGACGGGGTGGTGGAGGACCGGCAGCTCGTCACGACCGCGTCCGACCTGGCGTTCCGGGAGCCGGAGGGGATGGCGATCCAGCTCGTCCGCGGCCGGCCGCGGCTGGCGTACGGCTTCGCCGAGACGATCTCCGCGACCGACAGCCACAAAATCGCCGTCGTCTGCTATCTCGACCAGCTGGCCTGAACCCGGTCCAGCGCCGCGGGCAGCTCCGCCAACCGCCCGATCCGGTACGCCGCGCGCGCCAGCACGGCCGGGTCCGGCGGGAAGTGCGGGTTCGGCACGGCGATCACCGTGGTACCGGCGGCGAGGGCGGCGCGGAGACCGTTCGTCGAGTCCTCGATCGCAACGCACCGTGCGGCCGGTACGCCGATGCGGTCGGCGGCGGTCAGGTAGACCGCCGGGTCGGGCTTGCCGGCACCGACCTGTTCGGAGGACACCGCGGCGGTGACGACGTCGCCGAGCCTGGTGCCGGACAGGAACGCGTCGATGATGCGCGGCGGCGACGAGGTGGCGATGGCCACGGGTGTCCGCCGCGCCGCGTCGCGTACCGCGGCGACGGCGCCGGGCAGCAGCGGCGGGCCGCCGGCGTAGCGGTCGGCCATCCGGTCGACGACGGTCCGCGCCGCCTCGTCCGGACCGAGCGTCACGCCGAGCGCCGAGACCAGGTAGTCGGCCCACTCGGGTGTGGACATGCCGAGCATCGCGGTGGTCGCCTCGTCGGTCCACGTGCCGCCGTACTCGGCGACCACGCCGCGGCGGATCTCGTCCCACCACTGCTCGGAGTCGACGAGTACGCCGTCCAGGTCGAAGATGATCCCGTGCTGGTCCGTCATGGTGACCAGCCTGCCAGTCGTGTTCGCGACCCCGCCGGGCACCGGGCAGGATGGGGCGCATGACGGATCAACTGGTGATCACCGGCGGCCGCGTCGTACCGGTGCTGGGCGAGACGATCGAGGACGGCACGGTCGTGGTGACCGACGGGCGCATCACGGCGGTCGGGCCGGCCGCGGAGGTGGCCGTACCGGACGGGGCGCGGCGCGTCGACGCCGCCGGCATGTGGGTACTGCCCGGGTTCGTGGAGGCGCACGCGCACGTCGGCATCGGCGAGGAGGGCGTCGGCTGGGAGGGTCGGGACTACAACGAGACCACCGACCCGAACGGCGCGCGGCTGCGCGCCGCCGACGGCATCAACCCGGCCGACATCGGCTTCGCCGACGCGCTGTCCGGCGGCATCACGACCGTGGTGGTCAAGCCGGGCTCGGCCAACCCGATCGGCGGCCAGACCGTGGCGATCAAGACGTGGGGCCGCACCGTCGACGAGATGATCGTCCGCGACCCGGCGAGCGTGAAGAGCGCCCTCGGCGAGAACCCGAAGCGGGTGTACTCCGAGCAGAAGAAGCTGCCGTCGACCCGGCTCGGCGTCGCGGCGGTGATCCGGGACGCGTTCCTGCGCGCGCAGGACTACCGGTTCGAGCGGGACTACGCGACGGCCGAGGGCAAGCCGTTCACCCGCAACGCCACGTACGAGATCCTGGTCCGGGTGCTGGACCGGGAGGTGCCGTGGTGCCAGCACACGCACCGGGCCGACGACATCGCCACCGCGATCCGGCTGTCCGAGGAGTTCGGGTACCGGCTGGTGGTGAACCACGGGACCGAGGGGCACCTGATCGCGGATCTGTTGGCGGACAAGGAGATCCCGGTCGTGATCGGGCCGCTGTTCACCAGTCGGTCGAAGGTCGAGGTGAAGGAGCGGTCGCTGCGCAACCCGGGGATCCTGGCGCGCGCCGGGGTCGAGATCGCGCTGACCACCGACCATCCGGTGGTGCCGATCGAGTTCCTCGTGTACCAGGCGGCGCTGTCGGTGAAGGAGGGCCTGGACCCGGACGTGGCGCTGCGGTCCATCACCACGAACCCGGCGCGGATGCTGGCGCTGGACGACCGGGTCGGCGCGCTCGCGCCCGGCCTCGACGGCGATGTGGTGCTGTGGTCCGGTGACCCGCTGGACGTACGCAGCCGCGCGATGCGGGTGTTCGTGGGTGGCCGCGACGTCTATGCCTTCGACGAGGCGACCGGCACCGGTGTCGTCGCCGACCCGTACCACCGGGGCTGAGAGATCCCACCGAACTGAGAGATCCTGGCGTCCCCGCCCGAGGCGGGCGGGGACGCGTCAGGCGGAGGTCAGGCCGGCTCGGGGGGCGCGACGGGCACCTCGGGGTAGATCTCGACGATCCACTGCTCGGTGACCAGGGTCGGGTCCTCCTCGTCGGCGGCCGACTCGTTGTGCAGGGCGACGCCGAAGCCGAGGGTGGCCGCGGCCTGCACCGCCTCCAGGGCCTCCTCGGGGTTGCCGAACCACATCTTCTGGATCAGCTCCAGGTCGGTCGTCACGCTCACTCGGGGGTCCTCCCTGCTCTGCGGCCGGATGCCGCGGTCATGCTCGCACACCCGCCGGCCCGCCCCGCCGTACGGGCGGTGCCCGGGCGTGTCCGCCGTCCGGCCCGCGCGGGCCGGGCTCGATGCGGGAGCATGGGGGCATGACGACGCGCAGGCCGCCGGAGTGCTGGCTCACCGACATGGACGGGGTACTGATCCACGAGGGCTCGCCGGTGCCGGGCGCGATCGAGTTCGTCGCGCGGCTGCGCGAGTCGGGCAAGCCGTACCTGGTGCTGACCAACAACTCGATGCAGACCCCGCGCGATCTGCAGGCCCGGCTGGAGCGGATGGGCATCGCCGTGCCCGAGGAGGCGATCTTCACCTCCGCGCTGGCGACCGCGCAGTTCCTGGACGGCCAGCGCCCCGGCGGCAGCGCGTACGTGATCGGTGAGGCCGGCATGACCACCGCGCTCTACCAGGTGGGGTACGTGCTGAGCGACCACGATCCGGACTACGTGGTGCTCGGGGAGACGCGGACGTACAGCTTCGAGGCGATCACGAAGGCGATCCGGCTGGTGGCCGACGGCGCCCGGTTCATCGCCACGAACCCGGACCCGACGGGCCCGTCGAACGAGGGCGTGCTGCCGGCCACCGGCTCGGTCGCCGCGCTCATCTCCAAGGCGACCGGTGTGGAGCCGTACTTCGTGGGCAAGCCGAACCCGATGATGATGCGGTCCGCGCTGAACACCGTGCAGGCGCACTCGGAGACCACGATCATGATCGGCGACCGGATGGACACCGACGTGCTGTGCGGCATCGAGGCCGGGTTGGAGACGGTCCTGGTGCTGACCGGCATCACGCGGAAGGACGAGATCGAGCGGTTCCCGTACCGGCCGTCGCGGGTGGTCGACTCGATCGCGGACCTGGTCGACGACGTCTGACGGCCCTCCCGACGGGCACGCCGGGCGGACCGCGGGGGAATTCGGGTATCGGGGACTTGTCTGGTTCGTGCCGGAGCGCGATCATCGGATCCGAGAAAATTTCGCGACCTGCCGCCCCGAGTGGGCGGCAGCCCACCGAGGGGATCGCGCATGTCTCGTGGCCGTACCGGAATCCTCCTCGCGGCGCTCGGCTGCGTGGCCGCCCTGCTGACCGCCGGCCCGGCGAGTGGCTCCGCGGGCGTACCGCGCGCGGTGACCGACTACTGCCAGGGGCACTGCAACGACGTGCTGCCACCCGGCGAGAACGGCAACGCCACGCTCGCCGACATCCTGGCCAACCGCACGCTCGGCACCCGGCCCGCGCACACCGCCGACCAGCTCGACAAGTACGCCGACCTGGTCACCGACTACCAGCACCTGACCGACGACACCATCGGGCGGTACTTCAACGACTCGTCGTTCGGCGTACCGGCGGACCAGGTGGCGAGCAGCATCAAGCCGCGCGACGACGTGACGATCGTGCGGGACAGGGCGACCGGCATCCCGCACGTGTACGGCACGACGCGCGCCGGCACCGAATACGGCGCCGGGTACGCGGCAGCGCAGGACCGGCTGTGGCTGATGGACCTGTTCCGGCACGTCGGGCGCGGGGAGCTGACATCGTTCGCCGGTGGCGCACCCGCGAACCGGGCGCTGGAACAACAGTTCTGGCGGCAGGCGCCGTACTCCGAGCAGGACCTCCAGGACCAGATCGACCGGGTGGCGGCGTCCGGCAGCCGCGGCGCCCGGGCGTACGCCGACGTGCTGTCCTATGTGGACGGTGTGAACGCGTACATCGACCGGGCGTACTCGTCGCGCACGTTCCCCGGGGAGTACGACCTGACCGGGCACGTCGACCCGATCACGAACGCCGGCGGGATCGACCACTTCCGGCCCACCGACCTCGTCGCGATCGCGTCGGTGATCGGCGCGCTGTTCGGCGCCGGCGGCGGCGGCGAGGTGACCAACGCGCTGGTCAAGCAGTCCTTCGACGCGCGGTACGGCGTCGCCGACGGCGACCGGGCCTGGCAGGCGTTCCGCGAGCAGAACGACCCCGAGGCCGTCCTCACCGTCCACGACGGACACTCCTTCCCGTACGGCGGGGCCGGCGCGGACGCGCCCAGCGTGGCCATGCCCGACCCGGGATCCGTTGTCCAGCAACCGATCGTGGTCGACCCGACCGGCTCGGCCGGCTCGGCGAAGGCCGTCGCGACGAAGCGTGTGCCCGGCAGGCTCGGTGCCGCCGCGGGCATGTTCAACCAGGGCGTACTGCCGGCGGACCTGCTCGGCAGCCCGAAGCGCGGCATGTCCAACGCGCTCGTCGTGTCCGCCGCGCACGCGGCCGGCGGCCACCCGGTCGCCGTGTTCGGCCCGCAGACCGGGTACTACGCGCCGCAGCTGCTGATGCTGGAGGAGTTGCAGGGGCCCGGAATCAGCGCGCGCGGCGCCGCGTTCGCCGGACTGAGCTTCTACGTCCAGCTCGGCCGCGGCGCCGACTACTCGTGGAGCGCCACGTCCGCCAGCCAGGACATCACCGACACGTACGCCGTGCCGGTGTGCAACGCGGACGGCTCCACGCCCACCAAGGACTCGCTGTCCTACCAGTACCACGGGTCGTGCCTGCCGATGCAGAAGCTGGAACGCGACGACGCGTGGCGGCCGACGCTCGCGGACCAGACCGCGGCCGGCTCGTACAAGCTGGTGATGTACCGGACGAAGTACGGGCTGGTGCAGTCGCGGGGGACCGTGGCCGGCAGGCCCGTCGTGTTCACCAGCCTGCGGTCCAGCTACCTGCGCGAGGTCGACTCGATCGTCGGGTTCCAGGAGTTCAACGACCCCGACGTGATCCACTCCGCGACCGACTTCCAGCACGCCGCCGCCGACGTGAACTACACGTTCAACTGGTTCTACGTGGACTCGACGGACACCGCCTACTTCAACTCCGGCGACAACCCGGTACGCCCCGCCGACGTCGACTTCGACCTGCCGGTCAAGGCGGACCAGCGGTACGAGTGGCAGGGCTGGAACCCCGACGACAACGCGGCCACATACGCGCCGTTCGCCGCACACCCCCAGTCGGTGAACCAGGACTACTACGTGAGCTGGAACAACAAGCAGGCGCTCGACTACGGCGCGGCCGGCCCCGGCGACGGGCCGGTGCACCGGGTCAACCTGCTCGACGCCCGGGTACGCGCGCTCGTCCACAGTGGACAGCCCGTGACCCGGTCCGACCTGACGAAGGCGATGGCCGACGCGGCCGACGCCGACCTGCGCGGCGAGGACGTCCTTCCGTTGGCGCTGGCGGTGATCGGCTCCGCACCGGTCACCGACCCGGACCTGGCGAAGGTCGTCGACGCGCTGAAGTCCTGGCAGGCGGCCGGATCCCACCGCGTCGCCGCGAAGGCCGGCGACAAGTCCTATGTGGACGCCGACACGATCCGGGTACTCGACGCCTGGTGGCCGCTGCTCGTCAAGGCGGAGTTCGCGCCCGGCATGGGTGACGACCTCTACCAGGCGCAGGCGAACGCGTTGCAGATCAACGAATCCCCGTCCGGCGGCCAGAACGGCGACACCGCGGCCGGCGGCAGCGTCAACGAGACCCAGTCACACAAGGGATCCTCGTTCCAGTTCGGCTGGTGGAGCTACAGCTCCAAGGACCTGCGTACCGTCCTCGGCGAGCCGGTGAGCGGGCCACTCGGCCGGGCGTACTGCGGGGACGGGGACCTGGGTGCCTGCCGCACCGCGCTGCTGGACAGCCTCCGGCAGGCCGCAGCCACACCCGCCGACCAGGTGTACCCGGGCGACGCGGACTGCTCGGCCGGTGACCAGTGGTGCGCCGACTCGATCATCCAGCACCCGCTGGGCGGCATCACCGACCCGACCATCGGCTGGCAGAACCGGCCCACGTTCCAGCAGGTCGTCCAGTACCAGTCGCACCGCTGACGTGCGCGGCGCCCGCCTGCCGGGCCGCGGTGGGCGCCGCACCCGGCGTCCGCCCGTCAGGCCGTGGTGGGCGCCGCGTCCGGCGTCCGCCCGGCCGCGGCGAGCACCCGGATGTGCCGGTACGCCAGCAGCAGCGGCACGATCCCGACCACGCCGAACGAGCAGTCGACGGCCCGCCAGTAGAGCGGGATGTCGCGGATCGGGCCGGCGATCAGCGCCAGCGGCACCACCGCGACGCAGGCGATCATGCCGAACCGCACCACCCACTCGTTGCGGACCGGAGCCGAGATCGGCCCCCAGAACGCCACCGCGATCATCAGGTGCGCGAACGCCAGCCAGTCCGTCCCGTACGCCAGGTACGGGTACCGGTGGCCGGCGTCCGCCAGCCCGTCCGCCACGTCCTCCAGGAACCCGACCGGCGCCGGGAGCACGCGTCCGACGTCGAGCGCGTGCAGCACCTCGACGAGCCACCGCGACTCCGACACCAACGGGAACGCCGTCAGGCCGCTGACCACCAGCCCGAGCACGAACAGCACCAGCCACATCCGTACCCGGCGCACCCGGGCCACCGTCGTCATGACCGGCAGTATGCCCGCGCGATGTGGAGTTTCCGTGCGGACACCGTGTCCGTACCGCGCTGCGCCGGCGTACGACCCGCCGCCTGGTTGCGGCGGTAGCGTCGGGGTGGTGACGGACGTGCCACGGGGGAGTGCCGAGGAGATCGACGTCGCGGTGGCCGCGGCGGCGTGGGCCGCCGGCGACCTCGTGATCGACGTCCGCACCCCGGAGGAGTACGCGACGGGCCACGTCGCCGGCGCGCTGAACGTACCGCTGGCGGTGCTGCCGACCGCGGCGCGCGGGCTGCCCGCCGGGCAGGTGATCACCGTCTGCACCAGCGGCGGGCGGTCGTACCGGGCGGCGCAGCTGCTGGCCCGGCAGGGACGCACCGCGTTGTCCGTGCGCGGCGGTACGAAGGCGTGGCGGGCCGCCGGCCACCCGGTCGCCACCGGCCCCACCCCGGGCGCACAGCGACCCGGCCTGCTGCGCCGCCTGTTCCCGCCGCGTCGCTGACTCGGGTGGCCGCTGCCTCCTCGCACCGCGCCGCCGCCCCCGACGGCCGGCGCCGTGTTCCCGCCGCGCCGCTGCCTCCGGCCGCCAGTGCCACCTCGTCGCGCCGCGCGGCGGGCCGTTGCGGCTCGTCCGAGCCTCCGCGGGATGATCGGCGGATGGTGGAGCTGGGGTTGGTGACGGTTGTCGTCGCCGACTACGACGAGGCGATCCGGTGGTACACCGCGGCGCTCGGGTTGACGCTGCGCGAGGACGTCGACATGGGCGGCGGGAAGCGGTGGGTCGTGGTAGGCCCGGCGGGCGGCGGCACCGGGCTGCTGCTGGCGCGCGGCGCGACGCCCGACCAGCGGTCGCGGATCGGCGACCACACCGGTGGTCGGGTCGGCTTCTTCCTGCACAGCACCGACTTCGCGGCCGACCACCGGATGCGGGCGGCCGGCGTACGGTTCGCCGAACCGCCGCGACACGAGTCGTACGGCACCGTCGCGGTCTTCACCGACCCGTACGGCAACCGGTGGGACCGCATCGAACCGGCCTGACGGCTCAAGGCAGCAGGTCGGCGAGCATCGGCGCGTACGGGATGTCGACGACGGCGCGCGCCGGTCGCCCCGGCCGGTACGCGACGGGCACGGTCCGGCCGATCGCGTACCGCATCGCGAAGCCCGTGTCGCCGGTGCGGAACGCGCCGATGAACCGGAAGCGTCGGGCGCACTCGTGTGTGCCGCCCGGATCCGTCCACCGCAGCAGCATCGTGTAGGTGGTGCTCGAACCGCCGTGGGGACCGACCCGGTGCCGCCGGTCGAGCCGGACCACCCGCGCGTCGGCACACGTACCGGTGCGGCGCAGGCGGCGCAGCCGCGCGGTGCGCAGCCAGCCGCGGGCGTGGTGCGTCACCACGAAGCCCACGACCAGCCCGGCGAGCGCGCCGATGGGCAGCCCGGCGACACCGGGCCGTACGCCGGTGAGCGCCGGCAGCAGCTCCCACGTCACGCCGGTGCCCGCGACCGCCCCGCCGAACATCGCGCCGGCGACCACCAGCACCTGCACCGCACCCCACAGCACCGTCACCGCCATCCAGACCGGGCGGGACGGCGCCTCAGCCACGCCGCCGGCGCGAGGCCAGGTAGTCGGTGACGACGGCGGCGCCGAGCCCGTCCGGGTCGGGCATGACCACGCGCCCCGCGGTACGCCGGGCGACGAGGTCTACGAAGTCCCGCAGCCGCGGGTCCTCGCCCAGCATGAACACGGTCAGCGCCGCGCCGAGCCGGGCCAGGTGGTCGAGCTCGGCCATCGTCACCCGCAGCGTCTCCGGGTCCGGCGGGTAGTCGAACACGCCCTCGCCGTCCGGGGTGAGCCGCGCGGTCGGCTCACCGTCGGTGACCACCAGCAGCACCGGCTGCGCGTCCGGGTGGCGGCGCAGGTGCCGGCCGGCGAGCAGCAGCGCGTGGTGCAGGTTCGTGCCCTGCTCGTACGCCCCGTCGAGGCCGACCAGCTCGTCCGCGGTCACGGTCTGCGCCAGCCGGCCGAACGTGATCAGCTCCAGCGCGTCGGTGCGGAACCGGGTGCGGACCAGCTGGTGCAGGGCCAGCGCGGTGCGCTTCATCGGCACCCAGCGGCCCTCCGCCACCATCGACCACGAGGTGTCGACGCAGAGCGCCACCGCGGCGCGGGTGCGCGCCTCGGTCTCCGCGACCTCGACGTCGTCGAGGATCAGCGCCGGCCCGCCGGAACCGCCGGCCCGGCGCAGGATCGCGTTCGTCACGGTACGCGGGACGTCCCACGGCTCGGTGTCGCCGAACTCCCACGGGCGGCTCGACCCGGACGGCTCGCCCGCCGCGCCCGCGCGCCGCGTCTCGCGCTGCCCGGTACGCGCGGACAGCTGGGTGGTCACGTCCCGCAGCGCGGTCTCGCCCAGCCGGCGCAACGCCCGCGGCGAGAGCCGAAGCGTGCCGTCCGGCGCCCGCTCGAACAGCCCATCGGCGCGCAGCGCCCGGTCCAGCTCGGCCAGCCGGCGCGCGTCGGTCACCGACCGCGGGCCGAGCGAACGCTCCAGCGCCGCCAGGTCGATGTCCTCCATCCGCGCCCCCGGGTACGACTGCGCGAGCTGCTCGGCGAGCGCGTCCAGGTCGGCCAGCTCGCCCATCGCGCGGGACGCGTCGCCGAGGCCGAGCGGCTGGTCGCCGTCGAACGACTCGCCGCCGCCCCAGTCGAACCCGGGCCGCAGGCCACGCAGCCGGGTGTCCAGCTCGTCCAGCGCCGAGCCGATCCGCGGATCGCCGAACGCCTGCTGGGACAGCTCGGCCAGCTCCGCCTGCTGCTCGGGGGACAGCGAGTTCATCAGCCGGGACGCCTCGGCGGACCGCTGGGCCAGCGCGTCGATCAGCTCGTCGACGTTGCGCGGCTTCTCCGGGAAGAAGTCGCCGTGCCGGCGCATGAACTCGTCGAACCGGGCGGCCAGGTCCGGCGCGCTCGCCGCGTGGGCGGCGAGCAGGTCGTTCAGGTCGGCGAGCATCTGCCAGACCCGCTCCACGTCGGCCGGCGTCACCTGCCGCATCGCGTCCCGCATCCCGGCGAACCGCTGGTCCAGCAGCTCCCGGCCGAGCAGCTCCTGGATCTCCCGGTACGCCTCGGCCCCCTCGGCGCTGCGCCACGGGTATGCGGCCAGCTCGCGCACCGCGCCGGCGGGGTCCGGTGGCAGCGCGTCGAGCTGCATCTCCCGGAACCGCGCGTCGTCCGACGACTCCGCCGCGAGCGCCGAACGCTCCGCCTCCAGGGCCCGGGCGAGCAGCTCCCGCACCCGTTCCAGGGTGCCGTCCAGCCGGTACCGCGCTCGCAGCTCGCGGCTCCGCTCGTGCACCCGGCGGGACAGCTCGTCCAGCCCGGGCCGGTCGCCGAGACCGCGGCGCAGCAGCTCCCGCAGCGCCTGCCGGGGAGACGCGCCGGACAGCACGTCGTCGCCGATCGCGTCCAGCGCCGCCCGCGGATCGTACGGCGGGGCGAGCGGGTCGGGCCCGCCGCGCCACCGCTCGTACCGGAAGGACGGGTCGCTCGTCATCTCGCCCCCACCGCGGATCGCACGCCGCTGCCGGTCATCGCCCGTACACCACCGTGTCGGGGTCGCTGTCGGCCGGTTCCTTGGCCAGCCGGCGGGTCAGGTAGAGGTGTTCGAGGGCCAGCTCGACGGCGGCGGCGCGGTGCCCCGGGGTCGCGTCGGCCGCGAGCCCGAGCCGGTGCGTGACATCGTCGAGCACCGGCAGGCCGGGCAGCGCGGCGAGCACGTCGCCGGCCGGCACCCGCTCGCCGGTGAGCACCTGGTGCCCGTCGGAGACGGCCTCGGCCAGCGGCGTCAGATCGAGGCCCGCGAGCCGCGCCCGGCCGGTCTCGGCGACGGCCCGGCGCAGCAGGTAGTGCAGGATCTCGTCCTCGCGGCCCTCCTCGCCCGGCTCGAACTCCAGCTTTCCGCGCAACACGCCGGGCACGGTGGTCAGGTCGACCGGCCGGGCCACGGGCGGTTCGTCGCCGGTGAGCGCGGCCCGCCGCAGCGCGGCGGCGGCGACGGTCTCCGCGCCGGCGATCGCGAACCGGGCCGACACGCCGGAACGCTGGTCGATCGCCTCCGAGTCCCGGAGCAGCCGGGACAGCCGCGCCAGCACCTCGATCAACGCGTCCGGTACGTCGGCGGCGAGCACGGCCTCCTGCCGTACCAGGGCGACCTCGGCGGACACGTCCAGCGGGTAGTGCGTGCGGATCTCCGCACCGAACCGGTCCTTCAGCGGCGTGATGATCCGGCCCCGGTTGGTGTAGTCGTCCGGGTTGGCGCTGCCGACGAGCAGCACGTCCAGCGGGAGCCGCAGCGTGTATCCGCGGACCTGGATGTCGCGCTCCTCCATCACGTTGAGCAGGCCGACCTGGATGCGCTCGGCGAGGTCGGGCAGCTCGTTGATCGCGACGATGCCGCGGTGCGCCCGCGGCACGAGCCCGTAGTGGATCGTCTCCGGGTCGCCGAGGCTGCGACCCTCCGCCACCTTCACCGGGTCCACGTCGCCGACCAGGTCGGCCACGCTGGTGTCCGGTGTCGCCAGCTTCTCCGTGTACCGCTCGGAGCGGTGCCGCCACGCCACGGGCAGCTCGTCGCCCAGCTCGGCGGCGCGGCGGACCGAGGCCGGGGTGATCGGCTCGTAGGGGTGCTCGCCCAGCTCGGCGCCGTCGATCACCGGCGTCCACTCGTCGAGCAGCCCGATCAGGCTGCGCAGCAGCCGCGTCTTGCCCTGCCCGCGCTCGCCGAGCAGGACGACGTCGTGCCAGGCCAGCAGCGCCCGCTCGAGCTGGGGCAGCACGGTCGTCTCGAACCCGACGATGCCGGGCCAGGGGTCCCTGCCGGCGCGCAGCGCCGCGAGCAGGTTGTCGCGCAGCTCGGCCCGAACGCCGCGCTGGTGGTGTCCTTGTGCCCGCAGCTCACCCACGGTGCGGGCCAGTCCGGTCGGTGCGGTCGGAATCGTCACCTGCCCCACGCTACGGCGCGGAGCACCCACCGACCACGGTCGATCCGGCCAACCCGTGGCCCGAACTTCCGGACCGCAAGCGGGTCACTCGTGCTCGTCGCGCAGCCGTACGGCGCCGGTGCCGCCGCCGCGACCGTGCGTGAACCGCAGCTGCCGGCTGCCCGGCCCGATGGAGCCGGGCCGCCGCCGCCCCGGCGCGTCGTGCCGCTCCGGTACGCCGGGTCGGCTGCCGAACCAGAGCCGGGCGAGTGGCCCGACCCGTCGCCCTGGCCGGGCCGCGACCTGCGGCAGCCGGGTCCACGACGCGGACAGCAGCGCGGGCCGCGTGCTCGGCCGTTCCAGCCGCTCGGCTCGTCGGACCAGCTCGACGCCGCGGCCCCAGCGTGGCAGCCGCATCGTGTCGAACGGGATGCGGTAGAGGATCCGGCTGAGCACCAGGCCGAGTGGGATCGCGGCGACCACGTCGGTGACCCAGTGGTAGTCGATGTAGACCATCGTCACCGCGACCGTCGTCGGGGCGCCGATCCGGACCAGCCAGTACAGGAAGCGCGGCAGGTACGGCCCGATGAGCAGCATGAGCGCCCCGTACCAGACGATCGCGTTGCCGGTGTGGCCCGACGGGTACGCCATGCTGAAGGGGCCGCTGGGGTGGGCGAACATCTCGACCGGGCCGTGGTGCGGCACCGCGCGGTTGCTCCACACCTTGATCGGCCCGAGGCCGAGGTAGGTGAGCAGGAACGCGGCGACCGGGATCAGCACGGGCCGGACCGAGCGCCGGCGCCAGCCGAGGAACAGCGAGATCAGCAGCGTCCCGTACGTCAGCGGGCCGCCCTGGCCGAGACAGCTCAGCGCGTATCCGGTCCACCAGCTCAGCGCGTTGCGGTGGTTGTCGGACCAGTGCAGCGCGGCAAGGTCGAGGTCGAGCAGCCATCGGTTGTTGACGACGAGCCCGACGGTGATGACGGCGAAGATGGCCAGCATCAGGGCGTCGAACCACCAACCGGCGGGCCGGACCCGTGGCAGGCCCGACCTGGCTGGCGCGCGCACGGCCGCTCCTCGCGGCCGCGGAATCCCCGTGCCCGGACTCACCAGCCGGTTGCCTCCCGTGGTCATGTTCCTCTACCGGTCGTCTGTGGGCCCCGTGCGGAGCCGGTCTCCTCGTCGATCCATCCGGCGCGCCGGGTGGCGACCGCCACTCGTCGGCATGATGGTCCGGCGCTGTGCGCGGGTCGCCCCTCTCGTCTGCCGGGCCGTGCGGCCCGGAACACTGCCCCCGGCGTAGGCACGGTAGGACATCATCGCAAACCGGGCCGCCCCGTGCCCAACCGCCGGGGCAGAGGTCACACAGGTGCTCAACGAGACGTGGTGCCGTCGGGACTCGCCGTCAGCACAACTTCCCGTATCACCGCAAATGGATCCGAGCCTCTGGCAGGCAGGTGACGCGAGCCGGACACATCGCTGTGACCGTGCGTACCGCTGATCAAGCATGCCCGAGGATCGGCCCGGCGGCCACCGGAGGTGTCAGCCGGCCAGGTCGGCGCGTTCGGTGGCGCGGTGGATGGCCGGACCGACCTGCCGCGGTGCGCGGTCGGGCCGCAGCACCAGGTCGTCGTCGTAGTCGCCGCCGGCCTCGTACCGGAACGGCACGGGCGGCGTCGTCGCCAGCGTACGAAGGCGTTCGCGCAGGTCGGCGGCGAGCGTGCGGTAGCGGTCGGCGCCGACACGGTTGGCCCCGTCGAGCACCAGCGGCGGCAGCACCGTCATGCCGGTGTACCAGAGGATGCCGTGCGTGATCGGGAAGAGGACGTCGTCGATGTCGCCGTGGATGCCGCGGGGGCCGATGCTGTCGCCGCGGGCACCGACGGTGACGACGACCAGGGCGCGGCGGCCGGCCAGAGCGCCGTCGCCGTACCGGCGGATCCGTCCGGTGGCCGGGTCCTTGACGCCGTAGCCGTACCCCTTGACGAAGACCCGGTCGAACCAGCCCTTCAGGATCGCCGGCATCCCGTACCACCACAGCGGGAACTGGACGACCAGGGTGTCCGCCCAGGCGAGTTTGGCGTGTTCGGCCCGGATGTCCGGGCTGAGCGTCCCGTCCCGGTACGCCCGCTGCGACGCGCCGGCCACGTCGAGCCGGCCGGCCGGCTCCGCGGGGAAGTCGCGAGTGCGGACGACCGGGTCGAAGTCCATCGCGTACAGGTCGGACTCGCGGTGCTCGTGGCCGGCGGCGTTGAGCGTACGCAGGCCCTCGGTGCGCAGCGATCCGTTGAGCGAGCGCGGCTCGGGATGCGCGGAGACCCAGAGAACCCTGCGTGCGGTTGTCGTGTCCATGTGTCCAGCCTGGCCTTTTCTCGCCGCGCCGACGATTGGCCCGACTGCCAACATGTGCAAGGATCGGGCCATGGCCACTCGTACGCCGCACCGCGTCGCGGTCCTCGTCCGCGACGGGGTCCTGCCGATGGAGCTGGGCCTGGTGCACCAGCTCTTCCGCCGCGCCCGCGCCGCCGACGGCACCCCGCTGTACGAGGTGGTCACCTGCGCGGTGCGTCCCGGCCAGGTGACCACCGACGCCGACTTCCCGATCGAGGTACGCCACGGTCCTGCCGAGCTGACCCGCGCCGACACCGTCGTCGTACCGGCGTCGCACGGGCGCGACGCCACCGAGAACACGGGCCGGCTGGACGACGGGCTCGCCGCGGCGCTGGCCGGGATCCGCCCCGGCACCCGGGTCGCGTCGATCTGCACGGGCGCGTTCGTGCTGGCCGCGGCCGGGCTGCTGGACGGCCTGCGGGCCACCACGCACTGGCAGTCCGCGGCCCGGTTCCGCGCCTGGTACCCGGCGGTCGAGCTGGACCCCGACGTGCTCTACGAGGACGCCGGCGACGTGCTGACTTCGGCCGGCGAGGCGTCCGGCATCGACCTGTGCCTGCACCTGATCCGGCGCGACCACGGGGCCGCCGTCGCCAACGAGGTGGCCCGCGCCAGCGTCGTCTCGCCGCACCGGGACGGCGGCCAGGCGCAGTACGTGCGGCGGCCGGTGCCGGAGCCCGCCGTGTCGTCCACCGGCGCGTCGCGGGCCTGGGCGCTCGCGCACCTGGACCGGCCGCTGACGCTGCGGGAGATGGCGGGGCGGGAGTCGATGAGCGTCCGTACCTTCACCCGGCGGTTCCGGGACGAGGTCGGCGTGTCGCCCGGTGCGTGGCTCGCCGCGCGGCGGCTCGACCGGGCCCGCCACCTGCTGGAGGAGACCGACCTGCCGATCGACCGGATCGCCGCCGACGCCGGCTTCGGTACCGCCGCGTCGCTGCGCGCGCATCTCCGCGACGCGCTGCGTACCTCGCCGAGCGCGTACCGCGCGACGTTCCGCGGCGCGAAGGCGAGTTGACCGCGCGAAGGGGGTACGAGCGGGTCAGCCGCGGACGACGGAGCCCATCAGCCGGCGGTACTCGGTGTACTCCGGCGGCAGGACGGCGGCCAGCTCCTCCTCGAAGCGGGCGCGGGCCAGGCGTTGCGCCGCGCGGCAGGTCTCGGCGACGAGGTCGGCCAGGGTGAAGCGGTCGACCCGGCCGGTGCTGTGCGGCACGAGACGCACGTCGACGACCCGGCCGTGCAGCGTCGCGACGACCCGGACCGTCCCGTCGGGGGACTCGGCCACCACCGTCTCGTACGCCAGCTCGACGGCCCGCGCCCGGTAGTCGGCCAGGGCCTGCCGTACCGCGGGGGAGAGGGTGCGGAGCCGGTCCGCCACGTCGCTCATCGTTGCTCGCCCCCGACCAGCCGGGTGATCGACTCGATCCGGGCCGCCTCGGCCGCGTCGAGCGCGGCGACCACGGCTGGCCCGGCGTACTCGGCGGGCAGCAGCTGCACGGCCGGCGCGAACTCGACCGACACGACCTGCCCCGCGCCGTCCACGACCGCCATCACGACACCGTCCGGGTCGGTGCCGGTGTGCTCGGCGGGGCCGGACAGCGCGTCGGTCAGCTCGGCGAGCCGGCTCCGCGCCGCCGCGAGCGCGGCGCGCTGCTCCTCCATACCAGAGGTCATCTCCTGTGTCCTCCCGCCGACCGGGACACGAAACGTGTCCGACGATAACGGCGTACGCAAACCGCCGCGGCTGTCGGGGCGCGCTCACCAGCACGGACCCGCTCAGGCGGTCGTACCGAAGGCGTGACCGATGAGGAACGTGACGACCATGGCGATCGCGCCCCCGACGACCACCCGGGCGGCGGCGCGGGCGGCGGGGGCGCGGCCGAGCCGGGCCGCGACGGTACCGGTGATGGCGAGGGCGACGAGGACGACCGCGAACGTCACCGGCGTACGCCAGGACGGCGGCGGCAGCAGGATCGCCGCGAGCGGCAGCAGGGCGCCCACGGTGAACGACGCCGCGGACGCGAGGGCCGCGTGCCACGGGTTCGTCAGGTCGTGCGGGTCGATGCCCAGCTCCACCTCGGCGTGCGCGGCGAACGCGTCGTATGCCGTCAGCTCCTCGGCCACCTGCCGCGCGGTCCGCTCCGACAGGCCCTTCGCCCGGTAGAGCTGGGCCAGCTCGGCCAGCTCCTCCTCCGGCGACTCGCGTAGCTCCTGGCGTTCCTGGCGGAGCAGGGCGCGTTCGGTGTCGCGTTGGCTGGACACCGAGACGTACTCGCCGAGCGCCATCGACACCGCGCCCGCCACCAGGCCGGCGAGCCCGGCGGTCACGATCGGGCCGCGGTCGGTCGTCGCGCTCGCCACGCCGACGACCAGACCGGCGGTGGACACGATGCCGTCGTTGGCGCCGAGCACCCCGGCCCGCAGCCAGTTCAGCCGTTGCCCGAGCGACCGGTCGTGCGGCTCACCCGGATGCGTCGCCACGCCGGACATCACACCGCCCCTTTCCGCTCGACAGCCTCCGACCCTAGGCCGACTCGCCCCCTCGTACCCGTGCATCCGGGAACTGTCCACCGTGGACGGTCGCAGCGGGAAACGTGCGTTAACCTCAGCCGGGTGCAAACGGGATGGGGAGGCTGAATGAACGCCGAGCGCCGGCGGCAGGCCGACATCCTGCGGTACTGGCACGCGGTCGAGATGTTCAGCCCGCAGCGGGTGCCGAGGGCCGACCGGAAGAAACGCGTCCAGCCCCTCGATGCGGGCAAGCTCGCGCCCTGGGAGGAGGGGCATCCGGTCCGGCACACCGAGCCCGAGCGCGGCAGGACGTGGCAGCACGTCGTGTACGGCGGGATCTACGAGTTGGCCGCGGTCCGCGACACGCTCGTCGACGTGTTCGGCCGCGCCCCCGACGCGTACGACGAGCAGGTGTCCGGCGAGAGTGCGATGTTCGCGTTCACCGTCGACGAGGAGGGTCGGGTACTGCTCGACTCGACGACGATCTCCAGTTGCGCCTGGGCGCTGGGCCGCGTCCGCGTACCCGGTGGGCGGGACCGGCTCGACGGGTTCGACGAGGCGGCGCGCTCGCTGGCCGTACGGATCGGTGAGCTCGGGCTGCCGGACGAGCCGGACCGCCCGGCGGACGATCCGCTGACCGGGCTCGTGGACGACGCGGTGTCGGGCGTGACCGGCGCGGTCGGCCACGCCGCGGGCGCGGTCACCGGCGCGGCGCTCGGACCGCTCGCCGGCGCGGTCGCCGGACGGCTCGCCGCGACGGCGACCGGGGCGGTGCTCGACTCCGCGCTCGGTACCGACGGCGAGCCGCCGTGGCTGGCGGAGTACCCGGTGACCGGGGCCGACGTGCTGGCGTTCACCGCCCGGCTGGCCGAGGAGTGGGGGATCGGTGACCTCGGGGCGCTCGACGTACGGGTCAAGAGCGTCCAGGTGTCCGTCCGCAACGCGGACAAGGCCGACCAACAGGACTTCCTCAACAGCTTCTGCCTGGCCGACCTGGCGCGGGTCGCGGACGCGGTCGGCGCCACGGCACCAGGCCCCGCACTCGCCACGTACCTGACGCCGGCGGCGCGCGTCGACACCAGCGCGCGGGTCGACGTACTGGCCGATCCGGACGCCGCCGACGGCGCGCTCGGGCCGGGCGCCGCGCCGTCGGGCCGGTGGCCGGCGGAGCATCCGCTGGCCCGCAGCCAGCAGTTCGCGGTGAACACGATGCGCCGCGAGCTCGCCGACGCCGGCCTGTTCTCCGTCAACGGGCCGCCGGGCACGGGGAAGACCACGATGCTCCGCGACGTCCTCGCCGACCTGGTGGTACGCCGGGCGGAGGTGCTCGCCGCCCTCCCGTCGCCGGGCGCGGCGTTCCTGCCGGCGCCGCTGGCGGCGACGAGCGGATCGCGGACGCTGCGGGTGTGGCCGCTGCGGCCGGAGCTGACCGGGTACGAGGTGGTCGTCGCGTCGGCGAACAACGGCGCGGTGGAGAACATCTCCCGGAGCATCCCGGCACGGGACGAGATCGGGGCGCGGTGGCGGCCGGACGCCGACTACCTGGCCGAGCACGCGTCCCGGCTGCTGAAGGGTGAGCCGGCGTGGGCCGCGCTGGCCGCGGTGCTGGGGAACATGACCAATCGGGGCGAGTTCGTCCACCGCTTCTGGTGGGGCGACGAGGAGGCGGGGGACCGGCAACCGGACGGCACCCGCCGCCGCCGTGCGCCGAAGCGCTGGCAGCCGACCAAGCAGGGCTTCCACCACCAGCTGGGGTCGTGGCGCGACGAGGTCGGCCAGCCGTCCTGGGCGCAGGCGTGCGCGCCGTTCACCGACGCCGTACGCCGGGTGCGGGAGCTGACCGAGGCGCGCGACGAGGCGGCCCGGGCGATCGCGGACCTGCCCCGGGCCCGGCAGGCCCGTGACGAGGCATGCGGCCAGCGGGACGCGACGAGGCACACGGTGTCGGCGCTCGACGCGGAGCTGGCCGACCTGCGCCTGCGGTACGCGGCCGCCGACCGCGCCGAGACCGAGACGCAGGCGAGGCTGGCGGCGCACCGGCACAGCCGGCCCGGATGGTTCAGCAGCCGGGCCACCAAACGGTCCTGGCGCGAGCGGGAGGAGATGCTGGCGGGCGAGCTGGGCGCCGCCACCGAAACCCGGGCCGAGCTGGCCGCCCGGCACGCCGACCGCGAGGTCCACCGCGCCCGGACGGTACGAGCCGCCGACGAGGCCACCGCCACCGCCGCCGCCCGCGCGGCGGAGGCCGACCGGCTCACCGGCGTCCTGACGGCGGCGCGCCGCGCCTGGCCCGACCACGTACCCGAGCCGGGCGCCGACGAGGACGTGCGGGAGCTGTCCGCGCCGTGGTCGGACGACGAGCTGAGCCGGGCCAGGGCCGAGGTGTTCCTGGCCGCGCTGGAGCTGCACAAGCAGTTCGCGCGGCTGGCGGCGCGGAAGATGGCGGCGAACCTCGGCGCGGCGATGGACGTCGTCGGCGGCGGGGCGTCCGGCCTGCCCGACGCCGTCGTACGCGCCGCCTGGCAGTCGCTGTTCCTCGTCGTACCGCTGGTGTCGACCACGTTCGCGTCGCTGGACCGGCTCTTCCGCGGGCTCGGACAGGACAGCCTCGGCTGGCTGTTCATCGACGAGGCCGGCCAGGCCACACCGCAGCAGGCAGTCGGCGCCCTGTGGCGCAGCCGGCGCGCCGTGATCGTGGGGGACCCGCTCCAGCTCGAACCCGTGACGGTCCTGCCGTGGAGCGGCCAGGAGGCGCTTCGGGCCGATCACGGCGTCGCGCCGGAGTGGGCGGCGAAGGCCACCTCGGCGCAGCGGATCGCCGACCGCACGAGCCGCTTCGGCGGCACCCTCGGCGCCGAGCAGCCGGACGGTACGGACACCGTCTGGGTGGGTGCGCCGCTGCGCGTACACCGCCGGTGCGACCAGCCGATGTTCACGATGAGCAACACCATGGCGTACGGCGGGAAGATGGTGTTCGGCACGCCCGACCGGGGTGGTTTCCCGGCGCCGCCCAGCTCGTGGGCGAACGTCGAGTCCACCGACACCGACGGGCACTGGGTACCCGCCGAGGGGCGGGCGCTGCTGCGGATCCTGGAGAAGCTCCGTGAGCGCGGCATCACGCCGGCGCAGGTGTACGTGATCAGTCCGTTCCGCCGCGTCGTCGGCGGGGTGGAGCAGCTCGTCCGGGCACGGGCGGGCTCATACTGGCAGCCGCTGGCCGCGTTCGACGCCGGCCGGGTCGGCACCGTGCACCGTACACAGGGCAAGGAGGCGGACGTGGTGATCCTGATCCTCGGCTCCGACCCCGCCAAGCCGGGCGCGCGCCGCTGGGTCAACGAGCGGCCGAACCTGATCAACGTCGCGGTCAGCAGGGCCAAGCGGCGGCTCTACGTCGTGGGCAACCGGGAACAGTGGCTCGGCCAGCGCTTCACCGGGGTCGTGGCGCGGCACCTGCCGCACCACGACTTCACCGACTGAGCAGCTCGGCCAGCGCCGCCGCGGCGGCCGGATGCCGGGCCACCAGCTCCGCCGTGGGCGTGCGGCCGGATCCGTTGGTACGCACGGGATTGCCGGCGTCGCGCGAGGAGCCCCCGGTGTCATGCCAGGGGCCGGTGGCGCCGAGGAGCGCGGCGACCGCGTCGGTGGCGGCGGGATGCGCGGCGAGCAGCTCGGCCGCCGGACCGGCCGCGGGTACGGCGTCGGGGGCCGGTGGTGGCGCGGCGGACCACGGCGGGGTCCACGCGTCGAGGGCGGCGAGCGAGCCGGGGAAGGTACGCCCGGCCTCGCGGACCAGCAGCGGCACCAGCTCGGCGGCCTCCGCGCGCAGTGTGGTGATGAGCGTCGGCAGCCAGGGCAGCAGCACGTGGTCGGGCAGCGTGGCGAACGCGCCGGACAGCGCCTCCACCACGAACGGTGTCAGCCCCGGCGCCGGGTCCAGCGCCTGCACGAACCCGCTCAGGTACGCCGGGAACGACGGCACGGTCAGCGGGTTGCCGAGCAGGTCGTCGCACCGCCCGCGCAGCTCGGCGAGGCTGAGCAGGCCGAGCTGGTAGCGCGCGGCCCACAACAGCGCGACCTTCGCGGGTGTCTCCGGGTGCGACTGCGCGACGGCCAGCTCCAGCTGGGTCCGGTCGCAGCCGAGCGACAGGGCGAGGCTCTCCATGCTGAACAGGAAGCCGAGCATCGCGGCGACCTGCCGCACCGTGGTGTCCTCGTCGACTCCCGCGACCGGCAACAGCGTGCAGTAGTGGGCGTATCCGGCCGTGACGAACTCCTGCACCCACGCCGGCAGCGTCGCCGCCGCGCTGCGGTAGTGGGTGAGCAGGCGGCGGATCCGGCGCAGCACCTCGGGCGCGCCGTCGACCGTACGCTCGGCGGCGAGCAGGGTGACGGCGCGGGCGCCCAGCTCCTCGGTGAAGCGCCGGTTGTCGAGGAACAGCAGCGCGTCCTCGACGGCGCCGAGCGCCGTCGCCGCGGTCGCGGTCGGGTCCCACGCGGCGCGCCGCAGCCGCTGTTCGAGAACCTGCTCGACCGTGACCCCCTCGTACCCCAGCTCGATGAGGGCGCGCTGGTTGCGGCCGAGCGCGAGGTCCCAGCTCTCCTGGACGGAGCGTTCGCCGAGGGTGCGCTCGCCGGTGATCGGCCGCACCGCGTCGGCCGGCAGCAGCCGCCGCAGCAGCCACAGCAGGTCCGAGCAGCCGCGCAGCTCCGGCCGGGCGGTGAGATCGAGCAGCGCCCGCTTCTGGGTACGCGCGGCCAGGTCCAGCCCGAGCGGGGCGAGCCGGTCGTACACGTCGCGGGCGAGCGGGGGCAGCGAGTCGTAGCCGACGCGGCCGATGCGGTCGCCGCCGAGCAGGATGCCGCACAGCGTCTCCACGTCCCGCCGCCCCGGCACCGTGTCCTTCTCGATGCAGGTGACGGCCGCGTCGGCGAAGTCGTACGGGGTGGGGCGCTGCCGGCCGCGGATGCCGGCGAGCAGCACCGACGTCTCGAACACGGAGATGGCGTCGGCGGTGCTGGCCAGGTAGCCGTTGCGGCGGGCGAGCCGGACGATGTCGACGCACCAGCCACGCAGCTCGTCGGCGTCGAGCCCGCCGGGCCGCGGCGGCGCGGACAGGAACCCGGTCAGCATGTCGCCTGCCGGCGCCGCCGTCGCCGCGCGCACCCTGGCCGGCGCCTTCGCCGTCTTCTGCCCGGCCAGCCGGTACGGCCGCACGCCGCCGCGGCCCGCGCTGGCCCGGGCCCAGGTGGACGCCGCGATCGACACCGAACCGGACGCGAGCCCGAACTGCGCCTCGATCGCCGAGTGGCTGGACGGGATCAGCCCGTAGAGCCAGGAGGTGCCGGACGGCTCGGCGATCTCGTACGGCGCGTCCGCCGCCACGCCGAACTGCTCGACCCGGCTCGCCGCGTGGAACGCACCGCACACGTACAGGCAGTCGGCGGTGTCCACAGTGGACTCGGCGAGGTGCGCGCGGATCCGGGTCCACATGTGCCGCTCGCGTACCTCGTCGCCGCGCAGCCGCTCGCCCTCCGGCGTGAGCCGGCGGAACAGGCTGCCGATCAGCACCATCACCTGGCGGTACGTGTCGTGGTCGGCGTCGACCAGCGGCTGCTCCACATACTGGTCCCACCACTCCGACCAGTGCCGGACCCGGCCGTGGTGCAGCAGGTACGCCTCCAGCTCCGCGAACCGCGGACGCAGGTCACCCACCTGGATCCCGACCGCGTCACCGTGCAGCGCCGCCTCGTCGGCCGACGGCTCGTCGCGCGGCTCCTCGCGCGGCTTGTCCCCGAACACCTGGTCGGACGAGCGGTCCACGCACACCAGCTCGACACCCGGCGTCTGCAACGCGTACGCGATCACCTGGTACTCGGCGGACGCCTCGGTGATCGGCGCGACCACCGACAGCGGTCCCCACTCGGCGGGGAAACCGGCCAGGTCCGACGCGTACGCCTGGAGGGCCACCGGCAGCGTGCAGTTGCGCAGCTCGTCCAGCAGCGGGCGCAGGTCCTCGCACAGCTCCAGGTACACGACCTTGGGCTGCTTGGCGCGGAGCCGGCGGGCCATCGCGAGCGCCGACGCCGGCGAGTGGTGGCACACCGGGAAGATCTCCAGCTCCTCGCGCAGCGCCCGGTCGACGTCGTCGACGAGCCCGGCGAGGATGTCCGCCACCGCGTCCCCGTCGCCGAACTCGGCCGCCGCGTCGGCGAGCTGCCCGCGCAGCGCCGCGAACGGGCCGGCGCTCACGACAGCGTGGCGATCGCCTGGCGGCCGCCGTCCAGGAACGCCGGCCACTCGCCGCCCTCGGCCTTGCTGCGCGGCTCCACCACGCCGTGCAGGTACTTGTTCATGATCGCCAGGTCCTCGGGGTTGCGTCGGGTCAGCGACCCGACCAGCGACGCGGCCAGCCGCTCCGCGGTCAGCGTGCGGTCGCCGAAGAAGTGGCTGGACAGGATCGCGTCCTCCAGCACCCCGATCTGCTCGGCGGTCGACAGCGCCGACTCCAGCTTGTCGTCGTCGCTCGTCGCCGCGTCGGCCGCGGCGCGCAGGTCGGCGAAGCTCGACAGCAGGATGTCCAACAGCGACGGCGGTACGGACAGCTCGATGGCGTGCCGCCGCAACAGCTCCTGGGTACGGAAGCGGACGATCTCCGTCTCGCTCTTCCGGTTGGTCACCACCGGGATGCGGACGAAGTTGAACCGTCGCTTCAGCGCCGACGACAGGTCGTTGACGCCGCGGTCCCGGCTGTTCGCGGTGGCGATGATCGAGAACCCCGGCTTGGCGAAGACGATGTTGTCGTCGTCCAGCTCCGGGATCGACACGTACTTCTCGGACAGGATCGAGATCAGCGCGTCCTGCACGTCGCTGGTGGAGCGGGTCAGCTCCTCGAACCGGCCGATCACCCCGCCCTCCATCGCCGTCATGATCGGGGACGGGATCATCGAGTCCCGGGACTGGCCCTTCGCGATCACCATCGACACGTTCCACGAGTACTTGATGTGGTCCTCGGTGGTGCCGGCGGTGCCCTGCACGACCAGCGTCGAGTTGCGGCTGATCGCGGCGGAGAGCAGCTCCGCCAGCCAGCTCTTCCCGGTGCCCGGGTCGCCGATCAGCAGCAGCCCGCGGTCCGACGCCAGGGTGACGATCGCGCGCTCGACGAAGCTGCGGTCGCCGAACCACTTCTGGTCGATCTGCCGGTCCAGGCCGTCGGCGCGCTCCGAGCCGAGCACGAACAGCCGCACCATCTTCGGCGACAGCCGCCACGAGAACGGCTTCGGGCCGTCGTCCACCGACTCCAGCCAGTCCAGCTCGTCGGCGTACTTGACCTCGGCGGGCGCGCGCAGCAGGTCGTCGGTCACGTCATTCTCCTAGCCGAGGAATTTCTTCAGTTCGAACACGAGCTTCTTGATGTGGCCGGACAGCACCGGCGTGCCGAGACCCTTGAACCGTTGCCGGAACCACGGGTTCACCTCCTCGCGGCCGGAGCTCGTCACCGAGCCGACCGGGATGAACCGCACGCCCGAGCGGTGCACCGCCTGGATGCCGTCGAACAGCGGCTGGGACCGGTCGAACTCGTAGAAGTCCGAGATCCACACCATGACGGTGTTGCGTGGGTCGGTGATCTTCGGCTGGGCCATCGCCATGGCGACCGGTCCGTCGTTGCCGCCGCCGAGCTGGGTGCGCAGCAGCACCTCGAACGGGTCGTGTACCCACGGGGTCAGATCGAGCGCCCGCGTGTCGTACGCGATGAGGTGCACGTCGACCTTCGGCAGGCCGGCGAAGATCGAGGCGAGGATCGTGCAGTTGACCATCGAGTCGACCATCGAGCCGGACTGGTCCACCACGACGATCATCCGGGCCGGCGTGGTACGCCGTGCGGTGTGCTTGTAGTACAGGCGGTCGACGTACAGCCGCTCGTCGTCCGGGCTCCAGTTCGTCAGGTTCTGCCAGATCGTGCGGTCCACGTCGAGGTTGCGGAAGACGCGTTTCGGCGGCACCGACCGGTCGATCGTGCCGGCGCTGGTCTTCTCCACCTGGGTACGCAGGACCTGCGCGACCTCGTCGACGTACCGCCGGATCAGGGCCTTGGCGTTGGCGAGGGCGACGCCGGACAGGTTCGACTTGTCCCGCAGCAACTGCTCGATCAGGGACATGCTCGGCGTGAGCTGCTTCGCCAGGGCCGGATCGGCCAGCACCTCGCGCAGCCGCATCCGCTTTACCAGGTCGCCCTCGATGCCGGCCAGCACACCGCCCAGCTCGCTCGTACCCGGGTGTGCGCGCAGCTGTCCCGGCTCGCCGCCGAGGGCGCGCTCGAACCAGCCGGCGTCGGCCTGCCAGCCGGCGAGCTGCGTGGCGTTGACGTCGCCGGTACCGGTGGCGAACACGTTCAGCAGGAGCTTGCCGGCGAGCGCGGCGCGGCGTACCTCCTCGGCGGTGTCGCGGGTCGCGCTCTCCTCCGGCGCCAGCAGACCGTCGAACCCGGCGGCCAGCTCCGGGAAGCGCTGCACGACCGTGTCGACGCTGACGGTCGGGTCGAGCAGCGTCGGCGGCAGGCCGAGCGCGTCCACGATGTCGACACTGGTCGACTCCAGCGCGGGCTGCTCGTCGCCGCCGAACACCCGCGACAGCAGCCGCCAGTAGAGCACCTGCCGCCGCGCGGCATTGGCCGCGGCGGCCGGATCATCGCCGACCGGATCGTCGTTGGGCGGCGTCGGGGCGGGGGCGGCGTTGGCCGGATCCTCGGCGCCCGGCGCCGCGGCGGGGTCGGCGGTCATGAGCGCAGCAGCCGTCCCGCGCGCTCGCGCAGCACGGCGACGGCGTCGTTCTTCGCCTCCGCCTTGGCCACCTTGGGGTCCGTGGGGCCCTGCGCCCAGTCGGCGGTGGCCGCCGTGACCGGCTGGCGCTTCGCCGTCGCCCGTACGGCGAGGGGCTGCACGGACCACTCGCCCGCGTCCCAGCGGAGCAGGCCGACGCACGCGGTCGACGCCCTGACCAGTGCCGGCGTGAGCGGTCCGCAGCCGGGCAGCCGATCGGTGTCGAATCGCAGCCGGTGCCCGTCGAGGACGGCGGCGCCGTCTTTGACCCGGTAGTCCTCCAACAGCACCGGCTCCGCGATCCGCACCGGGTGTCGGTCCAGCGGCGGTACGGCGGCGCCGGTCGCGGTCGGCAGGGCCAGCCGCGCGGTGGTGAACGGGTCGGCCGGCTCGCCCGGTGTGGCCGCCGCGTCGTGCCAGAGCAGGTCGCCGCTCGGCGCGAGCGGCATGGCGGTCAGCTCCAGCGACCGGTGCCCGGCGAGCGCGGCGAGCAGCGACGGGCAGGAGAACAGGGTCCAGACCGCGGGGCCGACGATCGTGTCCACCTTCGCCGCCGCGACCGAGGTACGCACCAGCCGTGCGCCTTCCGCCGTCTCCAGCACCCCGTGCACCTGGATCTGCACGGCCGTGGCGTGCTCGTGGACGTCGACGCCGAGCGGCAGCAGCCGGCCGGACACCGGTGTCGTGTCGGGCGGGCCGGGCCAGGTGTCCTGCGCCAGCAGGACGGCCCGGGACCACAGGTCGCCCCAGCGCCGGTACGGCAGCGGCGTCATCGTCGCGATCGGCGCCGACGCGCGCAGCTCGGCGGCGAACCCGTCGACCAGCACGGCGAGGCGCCGGGTACGCGGGTCGTCCAGCAGCGCCGCGACGACGGGTGCGGACCCGTCGACCAGGCCCTCGTCGACGCCGCGCCAGCCGGTGACGGCCAGCTCGGTCAGCCACGACCGGGCCCCCGCCAGCGGTACCCCGGGCGCGTCGGTGCCGGTGCCCGCCCACTCGGCGCGGTCCCGGCCGAGCGCGGTGTCGAGGGTGGTCAGCAGTGCGTCGTGTGCCGCGCCGAGCAGCGCCGCGCGGGCACCGGCGAGGGCCGCGACGTAGTCGTCGGTGATGGTGCCTGCGGTCAGCTTCGCAACCGCCTCGGCGACGGGGCCGGCGAGCGGGGCGGCGCTGACCGCGCCGGCCAGCGCGGTCAGCGCGGCGCGCTCGGGCTCGCCGAGCCGGCCCAGCCCGTGCGCGAGCGCGTCGTCCAGGCCGTCGACCGCGGTCAGGGCGTAGTCGAGTCCGGTGTAGTGGAGTCCGGTGTCGTCGAGTCCGGTGTCGTCGAGTCCGGTGTCGTCGGCGGACAGCAGCGCGTCGAGGTGCGTCGCGAGCATCAGCCGGCCGTCCCCGTCGCGCCGAACCAGTGCAGCTCCGGGACCGGCTCGACCACCTCGGGTCGTTCCAGGTAGGTCAGGTGGCGCAGGAACCGGCTGAACACCGTCGCCGCCGGCGTCGGCTCGTGGTGCGGCGTCAGCGCGGCCAGCACGTCGCCGCGCTCGGCGACGTCGACCCGCAGATAGCGCGCGACGCGGTCCAGCCCGAACTGCAGCACGGCCTCGTCGACCATGGACCGCACGTGCTTGCACGGGTATGGCCCGGCGAGGCCGCCGCAGGGGCGGTTGTTGTTGGTGCTGCAGCTCAGGCCGTGGCCGTCGGCGGTCACCGACGACACGTAGACCCGGGCGATGTCGGAGCCGCTGGACACCACGCCCTGCACGCGCCCGTCCGCCAGCTCGACGAAGGGCACCTTGGCCAGTTTCCGAGTGCGGACCGGCCGCACGAGCACGGCTCCGCTTCGTCGTTCGGTCATGCCGTCCGTCCCCAGGTCGATCACGATCGGCCATTTGTACCCCATCGAACATATGTTCGTCGACCCGACCCCGGTGCGTCGGTGGCGGACACGCGGGGCGGGCTCACCGGGGCTGTCGTACCCGGCGATTAGCGTGTGCCTGCGGCGAAGCAGCCACCTGACCGGGAGGGCCGACATGACCAGTAAGTTCACCGAGTTGGCGATCGACTGCGCCGATCCGGCGGGCCTTGCCCGCTTCTGGTGCGCGGTCCTCGGCTACGAGGTGCGCGAGGTGGACGAGGAGGACGGGTTCGTCGCCATCGGCTCACCGCTGGTACCCGAGGGCAAGGAGCGGCCCGGCCCGGTGCCGCCGGTGTTGACGTTCGCGCGGGTACCCGAGGGCAAGGTCGTGAAGAACCGCCTGCACATCGACGTCAACGCGACCGACGTCGAGCAGGACGAGGAGGTGCGTCGCCTGCTCGACCTGGGGGCCACGCACGCGGACGTCGGCCAGACGGGCGAGGAGAGCTGGGTGACGCTGGCCGACCCGGAGGGCAACGAGTTCTGCGTCCTCGCGGGCCGCCACCCCTGACCGGGGTGGCGTCGGCGGACGGGTGGCGGGTCAGGGCACGTACTCGATCATGACGACTCCGTGGTGTCCGGGCCGTCCCGGCGACGGCCACGACTCCACCGTCGGTGCGCACGATGTTGTTCGGCACCCCCTCCCGCCAGGGCAAACAATCCGCCCACCGGCGGCTGACCCGCCCGGCCCGGCCGGTGGAGCGGTCCGCCGATCCGGGCCGGCCGGCGGGTCAGCAGATGCTGTCGGAGGGCTTGGGGTTGGCGAGGCCGAACAGCGGGCGCAGCCGCAGGCCGGCCCAGGTACCGGCGAGCGCGGCAACCGCCCACACCCAGCCGGAGACGCTGCCCGACGCGATGCCCGCCAGGTACGCGCCGATGTTGCAGCCGTTGGCGAGCCGCGCACCCACACCCATCAGGAGGCCGCCGAGCACCGCCGCGACGGCGGTACGCCACGGCACGCGCCGGTGCAGCGTCCACGCGCCGCCGGCCGCGGCGGCGACGGCCGCGCCGAGCATGATGCCGATGTCGGTGAGGCTCGTCTTGTCGGCGAGGACCGGGCCGCTGAGCTTCGCCGCGTTCTCCGGCGCCCGCCAGTACGCCCAGTGCTCGGGGTGCGCGCCGAGGACCCCGGCGAGCTTGCTGCCCCACAGCCCGAACGCGCTGGTGATGCCCCACGCCGAGCCGCCGACGAGCAGCACCGCGCCACCGAGTACGGCGAGGGTGAGGGCGCCGACCCACAGCGGCCAGGAGCCGCGGACGATGCGGGCCGCACCGCGCGCCGTGGGCGGCACGCCGACCGGCGGCGGGGTCCGGCGCCGCTGCACGAGGTACGACACGCCGACGACGGCGGCGAGGGCGGCGATGGTCACCGCCCAGGAACCGAACCAGCCGAGGTGCTCGGGCAGCGAGACGGCGGGCAGCGTCGGCCAGCCGGTGAAGGCGGGCGACTGCCAGGCGTACAGGGTGGAGCCGGCGACGAAGCCGCCGAGCGTCAGCACGATCGCGGACTGCCCGGAGCCGACCGCGAACAGCGTGCCGGACGCGCACGCGCCGCCGAGCTGCATGCCGGTCCCGAACAGGAACGCGCCGAGCAGCAGCGCCAGGCCGAGCGGCCCGGTCGACGCCTCGGGCGTGGTACCGAACAGTCCGGTGCCGGTGCCGACGATCAGCGCGAACAGCGTCGCGGTGGTCCCGAGCAGCAGGGCGTGCGCGCGCAGTCCGGTGCCGTTGCCGACGGCGACGAGCTGCCGCCACGCCGACGTGAAGCCGAACCGGGAGTGGAAGAGCGCGAGCCCCAGCGCGGCGCCGAGCAGCAGCAGGACGCCGGGCTTCGCGCCGTACGTCGCCCAGACGTACGCGTCGGCGGCGGCGGTGAGGATCGCGGCGACGGCCAGCGGCAGCCACCGTACGCCGGGGGCGGGTTCGGCGGCCGGGACCGGTGTGGAGGTGGGGAAGGTACGCGGGGACACGGCGGGTGCGGCCATGGGGATCTCCGGGTGAGGGGTGCGGGTGACGGACGGCGGGTGGTCGCTGGTCAGCGACACAGCCCGTCGTCGGTGCACTCGCAGGCGGCGGCCAGCAGAGCCATCTGCAGGCGCTCGGCGTACCCGGTCACGTCGGGGACCCTAGCGCGCCGGCGCCGCGGTCCGCACGTGCTCTCCCGCCTGCTGGTACGCGCCTCAGCGGTCCGGCTCGGGCAGGTTGTCGGCGCGGTGGGCGGGACCACAGGCGACGGCGAGCCGGTGCGCCTGCAACATGATCAACTCGCGCAGCTCGTCCAGCTCGCGGAAGCGCCCGGACGCGAGCAGGGAGTGGTACCTCGTCAAGACGTACGACCCGCTGCTGGTCCCCGGCCTGTTCCAGACCGACGACTACGCCCGCGCGGTGATCCGTGCGCACAACCCGGACTGGGACCGCGAGGAGATCGAGCGGAAGGTGGAGTTGCGGCTCCAACGGACGCGGCTACTCGACGACACGTCGGGGCCGAAGATCTGGGCGATCATCGGAGAGGCCGCGTTGCGCACCTCGGTCGGATCAGCCGACACGATGGTCCGTCAACTGCTGCACCTCCTGGCGATGGCCGATCATCCTCGCGCCACGGTCCAGGTACTTCCCTTCTCCGCCGGCGCGCACGCGGGAATGGAAGGCTGCTTCGCGGTTCTGGAGTATGCGGACCTGGAGGACTCGACCGTCGCCTACATGGATCGACCGGCGGGATCCAGCTGGGTCGAGAAGCCGAACGAAGTGGATCGCGTTAGCCTGGTCTTCAACCACATCCAAGCGGCTGCGTCTCCGGTGGACGAGTCGGCGGAGACGATCCGCAAGATTCTCTCGGAGATGGGCGATGACCGGGCTGACGTGGCGCAAGTCGAGCCGGAGCGGCAACGGCAACGGTAACTGCGTCGAGGTGGCGGAGGTGCCGGGGGCGATGGCGGTGCGGGACTCGAAGGATCCGGCGGGCGACCGGTTGACGGTGTCGTCGGCGGGGTGGCGGTCGTTCGTCGCCGAGCTGAAGGCCGGCCGACTGTCCTGACGCACGTCCCTCGGCGCGGACCGGCTCAGGGGCGGACCGGGGTCGGTCGGGGGCCGCGGGCGTGCATCGTGAGCCAGGCCGCGGCCGAGGCGAGCACGCCGGCGGACACGGTGCCGGCGCCGGCCGTACCGACCAGCAGGGCGGCGAAGATCAGCGGGGAGAAGAGCAGCCTGGCCTGGGCGGCCATGCCGGCGGCGGCGCCGATCGCGATGGCGAGAGTGGGGGAGACGCCGAACACGACGACCGCCACCGACGCGAGGGCCACGCCGAGGAACACGGCGGGGAAGATCGGGCCGCCGCGGTAACCGCAGCCGATGCTCACCACGTACGCGAGGAACTTGGCGACGGCCAGCACGAGCAGGGTGCCGAGCGAGTTCTGCGCGACGAGCACGGGGATCGCGGACTGGCCGGAGAACAGCACGTCCTTCGGGTCGACGCCGGCGAGGCCGGCCAGCTCGGCGAGGGCGCCGATCGCGAGCCCGCCGGCGGCGAGCAGCCCGGCCAGCCCCAGCCGGCGGCGCACCGTCTCGATCCACCTGCCGCAGGCGTGTACGGCCGTCACGACGAGCGCGGCGAGGATGCCGACGGCGATCGCCACGAGCAGGTCGTACAGGTGCACGCCGCTGTACGCGGGCAGGTTCGGCACCTGGATCCCCGGCGCGTCGAGGCCGCCCCAGGACCCGAACCCGATGAAGATCACGTACCCGACGGCGGCGGCGACGACGCCGGGGACCAGCGCGGGCAGCAGCGCCGTACCGGCGGCGAGACCGCCCTCCAGGAAGAGCATCCCGGCCACGATCGGACCGTTGAACAGCGCCGAGATCGCGGCGAACGAACCGGCGCCGGACAGCATCGTGGTCGGGCGCGAGCCCAGCCGCAGCAGCCGGCTCGCGGCGACGCCGACGACCGAGCCGAGCGCCATCACCGGCGCCTCCGGCCCGAGTACCGCGCCGAACGGCAGCGTGCCGAGCGCCGCGAGCGCCACCCCGGGCGCGTGCGACACCGGGGTCGGCGTGACGCTCAGCCCCTCCAGCGGGCGGTGCCCGCCGTCACCGGGCAGCAGCCGCCGGGCGGTGAGCACGACGAGCGCGCCGACGACCGGCAGCCCGAGCACCAGGTACCACGGGGGTTCGGTGTGGCCGAGCGCGCCCGGCAGGTCGTCCCACAGCCAGTCCTCCAGGTAGTGCACGAGCGCGAGGAACCCGGCCGCGACGAACGCCGCCGGTACGCCGATCGCCGCGCCGACCAGCACCAGCCGCAGGAAAGCCCGGCCGGCCGCCGGCGTGGCCCCGTCCGCGAGTTCGGCGCTCGGCGCCCCGCCCGATCCGCGCACGGCACCGGCGGACCCGCCCGACCCGCCCGGGTCGCCGGGTGTCCCGCCGTGCCCGCCCGACCCGCCCGGGTCGCCGGGTGTCCCGCCGTGCCCGCCCGGCGTACCGCCACCCGGGGTGCCGTCGCCCGCCTCGCCCACCGCGCCTCCGCCGACGTGCCGTACCGCGGTCCGGTGCGGCGACGGGCATCCGCCCTCCGCCGCACCGGGACCGTCCGATGTGGACTCTCCGGCGGCCCGATGCTGCCGGACCGCCGAGACGTGGCGTCACGTGCCGGGCGTGCCCTGCTCCCCGGTCGGGCTCGTACCGGCCTGCTGGCCGCCCGTCGTGCCGGCCTGCTGCTGGCCGCCGACCGGCCGGTCGGTCGTACGCGGCTTGACGTCGGTCGCCGCCGACCCCGACTGGTACGTCGAACCGGACTGGTACTCGGTGCGACCGGTCGCGGTCGGTGCCGCCGCCATCCTGCGGCCCGTGTCGCCGCCGGAGCCCGCGCCGAGCATCCGGGCCAGCGACCAGATGATGAACACGTCCGCGGCGATCACCAGGATCGACCAGAACGGGTAGTACGGCAGGAAGAAGAAGTTGTTGATCGCGGACAGCGACGTGAGCACCAGCCCGGTCACGGCCGCCCAGGTACGCCCCGACATCAGCGCGATACCGGTCAGCAGTACGAGCGCGCCGAGAGCCAGGTGGATCCAGCCCCACGCCGTCGTGTCCAGGTTGAAGGTGTAGTTCCGCACCGTCACGAAGAAGTTGTCGCGGAAGATCGCGGTGATGCCGTCGATGATCTGGAAGACTCCGACGACGATCATCATGGTCGAGGCGAAGACCCAGCCGGTCATCGCCGCGACGGTACCGCCCCGTTGTGCCATGATTCCTCCCGGTCGACAGATCGTCACCCGACGCTACGTCCGTGCCGACGCGCGGAGGACCGGATTCGTCAATCGCCCGTACCAACGGCGACGCAACGGGCACGTTCCGCCCCGTACCGCCCCGAAGCGCTCAACCCCGCTCGAACCCCGTGGTACGCAGGGTGATGTTGACCCGGCCGGGGCCCAGCCCGGTGCGCGGATCGCCCGTACCGGGCCGGATCCGCGGCACCCCGTGGTACGCCAGGCGCGACGGCCCACCGAACACGAACAGGTCACCCGACGCCAGCTCCACGTCCGCGTACGGCCGGGAGCGGCTCTCCGTGTTGCCGAAGCGGAACAGGCACGTGTCGCCGATGCTCAGTGACACCACCGGCTCCCGGGCCCGCTCGTCCCGGTCCTGGTGCATGCCCATGCGCGCGTCCGCGTCGTAGAAGTTGACCAGCGCCGTGTCCGGCCGGTAGCGCGCCCCCGCCACCGGATCCTGGTACGCCTCGGCCACCGCCGCGGATCCCAGTCGTACCAACCAGTCCGGCAGCGGCGCGACCCGACTGCCACCCGCGTCGTCGGCGACCCGCGAGTAGCGGTACGGGCGCCAGTGCCAGCCGAGGCAGACCGTGCGTACCGACATGGGGTGGCCGCCGGGCAGGACCGCGGCGCGCGCCGGCACCGGGCCGCGTGCCCAGTCCAGGCACGCGGCGGCGATCCGTTGCTGCGCCGGAAGATCGAGCCAGGCCGGCACGTGCACCGCGCCCGGCGCGACCTCCCGCCGCCCCGCCCCGAAGAGGGGGAGGGTCACGCCGCCTCCAGCGAGAGGAGGGCGCGCTTGGCGTCCGCGCCGCCGGCGTACTGCCCGGCGGAACCGTCCGCCCGGACCACCCGGTGGCACGGCAGCACCACCGGCACCGGGTTGGTCGCGCACGCCGTGCCGACCGCCCGCACCGCCCGCGGGCTGCCCGCCGCGACCGCCACATCGGAGTAGCTTTCCGTTGCCCCGTAAGGGATGTCGACCAGATGGTCCAGCACCTCGCGGCGGAAACCCTTGGCCAGCCGCAGATCCAGCGGTACGTCGAAGACCCGCCGCCGCCGCCCGAAGTACTCGTCCAGTTGCCGGGCCACCGCGTCCAACCGGCGCGGCGCGTGCAGCACCCGCGGGCTGACCGTCTCGGCCAGCTGCGCGAGCGCGGCGTCGTGCCCCTGCCCCGGGTACGCCACCCGCACCAGGCCCCGGTCCGTCGTCGCCAGCAGCAGCGTGCCGACCGGCGTGTCCACCGTCCGGTACGCCACGTCCAGGATCCCCTCGGCCGCGGCGGCCTCGACCAACCGGCCGTGCAGCCGGGCCAGCGCCGCGTCGTCGTCCGGCAGCGCGGCGAACAGTTCAGTCATCGTCCTCATCCTCCCGCAGGTACGTCGAGCGCAGGGTGCGGATGCCGTCCGCCGCCGCCCGGCGGGCCGCCTCCGCGGTACCGCCGGTGATCTCCGCGATCCGCTTGTACGGCAGGCCCGCCAGGTGGTGGTACGCCAGCACGGTGCGCTGGCGTTCCGGCAACGCGGCGACCGCCGCCCACAGGTCGACGTCGGTGTCCTCCGGCCGCCCGCTGCGGGTCGGCCGGTCCGGCACCGCCGCCACCGCCACCGGCCGGCGTGCGGCCGACCGTACGGCGTCGATCGCCTTGCGGTGCGCGATCGTCACCAGCCACGCCTCCACGTTCGCGTCCGGGCCCAGCCCCGGGTACGCCCGCAGCGCGGACAGGAACGTCTCCGCGGCGGCATCCTCCGCCTCGTGCGGGCCCAGCACCGCGCGGCACACGCGCAACACCATCGGCCCGTACTCGGCCACCACCTGCTCGAACGGCTTCACTCTCACACCCGGTAGACGTGTCGGCGGACCACAACGTGAGGTCGTCATCGGCGCGCGACGGCGTGGCAGGCGCCACGACCGTCCGCGCGGGCGACGATCCGACCGGCGCGCACGCGTACCGCCGACTCGGTCGCGTCGCTCACCGCCCGTATTCCGGCCGCCGCGGCGAGCGCGCCCGACTCGTCGTGCACCACCCGCAGCCGGGGCAGGTGCGCGGCGGGTACCGCGTGGCGCAGGCAGGTGCGCAGCTCCGCCAGGCCGAGCCGGACCAGCGGACCCAGCTCCCGCGGCTCGCCCGTGACGACGACGGCGGTCACCTCCTGGTGCGGAGTGAGGCGTACCGCCTCCTCGACGGCCTCCAGCCGGTGCAGCCCGAGCACCGCGACCACACCGTCCCCGGTCGGCGTCACCGGCGCGGCGCGCAGCGCGTCCACTCCCGGCGGCGGCGACCACGGCTCGTCGGCGGGGCGCGCCGGGACCACGTGCTCCGCGTACGGCGGGTGCCAGTCCGCACCGAGATCCAACCCGGCCAGCCCGCGGCAGACGGCGACCACGTCGAACGGGTCGGCGAACCCGGGCGCCGCGGCGGCGAGCTGTCCCGCGCCGTGCAGCGTGGTCAGCGCGGCCGCAGCCGTCGGTACCCGGCGTCCGCCGTTCGGGTCCAGCGATTCGAGCGCCAGCCCCAGCACGAGCGACTGCACCACCAACACCTGCGCGTACGCCTCGCGGGTCGCCGCGTCGGCCATGATCTCCGGCATCAGGTCCCGCCCGATCACCGCGGCGCCCGACTCCCCGGTGAGCGGCAGCCGGGCCAGCCAGGCGTGCGCGAGCGCACCGAGCGCGTCGGGCACGGTGTCGCCGGGGCGTGGCTCGGCCGCCGACTCGTCCGCGTCCTCGGCCAGCACGCTGAAGTAGAGCGCCCGCTTGCCGGCGAAGTTGGAGTAGACGGCGCCCCGGGTGAGCGCGGCCCGCTCGGCGATCCGGTCGACCGTCGCGTCCCGGTACCCGCGCTCGGCGAACTCGTCCCGCGCCGCCGCGAGTACCCGCGCCCGGTTCCGCTGCTGTGCCTCTGACCTTGAGATCCGGTCCATCTCCGCCGATCCGCCCCCGAGCATCGTGGCCGGGCGTACCCGCCCGGTTTGCCGCCGACCTGCGCACACGCTAGCGTCGGCATTCACATGCCAAGGCCATATGATGTCATCATCTGAACTCGACGGTCCGACCGAGGAGCCGATCCGTGACACACCGGACGCCGACGTGCTCGTTCTGCGGCAAGTCGCAGCACCACGTGGACCGGCTCATCGCCGGGCCGGCCGACGTGTACATCTGCGACGGGTGCGTGGGACTGTGCACCGAGCTGGTGGCAGAGGAGGATGGGGCCGCCGACGAGGCGGTCGAGCTGCCGCGCCCACGCGAGATCCGCGCGTTCCTGGACGAGTACGTGGTGGCGCAGGACCAGGCGAAACGCGCGCTGTCGGTGGCGGTCTACAACCATTACAAGCGGACCCGGGCGGGGGGCGCCGATCCGGTCGAGTTGGCGAAGTCGAACATTTTGTTGATCGGGCCGACGGGGTGTGGGAAGACGCATCTGGCGCAGACGTTGGCGCGGTTGTTGAATGTTCCGTTCGCGATGGCGGATGCGACGGCGTTGACTGAG
>DASXWQ010000090.1:0-83242 GCA_036503555.1 Actinocatenispora sp. | reverse complement strand
CGTGGTCACCAGCATCGGCTGGTGACCACGGCCGCGTCACATGTGCACCCTGACGTGTTACCGGTTGGTACTGCGAGCAAATCAGGTCATAACATGAGCTCTATGGCCGAACTCGAACTCCGGCACCTTCGACTGGTATGTGCCATCGCGGACGAACCGAGCCTGACCCGGGCGGCCGCCCGGCTCGGCGTCTCGCAGCCGTCCCTGTCCGCGACGCTGCAACGGATCGAGCGCCGCGTCGGCGGGCGCCTCTTCGAGCGGGAACGCACCGGGATGCGCCTCACCGAGCTGGGTGCGTACCTGGTGAGTTCGGCCCGGGTCGTGCTGGCCGACATGGACACGCTGCTCGCCGGCACCGCCGCGCGGACCCGCAAGGCCGCCGGGGAGGTACGGATCGGGGCCTGCCCGGGCGCGATCGGGCCGACCCTCGCCCGCAACGTCACCGACGTACTGCCGGCCGGCCAGGTGACGCTGGAGGTGGCCGGCATCGGGCAGCTCGCCCACGACCTGGAGTCCCGCCGGCTCGACTTCGCCGTACTCGACGAGTGCGCCGGGTTCCCGCTGCCGACGAGCGACCGCCTCGACGTACGGCAGCTCGTGGCCGAGCCGGTGTTCGTGGCGCTGCCGGAGACGCACCGGCTGAGCGACGAGGCGTCCGTTGCGCTGGCCGACCTGGCCGAGGAGGACTGGGTCGTGGCGCCGATCCGCGACGGCAACGACCAGGTCGTGCTGTCCCGGGCGTGCGCGGCGGCCGGCTTCAGCCCCCGGGTACGGCACGAGGTGAACGAGCCGGCGACGTCCCGCGAGCTGGTGGCGGCCGGTGCGGTGGCGCTCGCGCAGCCCACGTCGCGCAGCGGCGCCGGCATCGTCGTACGGCCGCTGACCGGTGACCCGATCATCCTGGAGCGCTGGCTGGCGTGGAACCCGGCGGGGCCGCACGCGCAGCACGCCGCGGAGGTGTACCGGTGCGCGGCGCAGGCGTACGTGCGGCAGCTCGACCGGAACCCGGACTACCGGCGCTGGTGGGACACGCACCCGGAGGCGCACCGGCAGCTGTCCCGGGTGGTCGGCGAGCCGGTGGCTACCGTGACGGCATGACGAGTTGGGACCCGGACCAATATCTCCGGTTCGCGGACGAGCGGGCCCGACCGTTCCGGGACCTGGTGGACCGGATCCCGACCGCCGGACCGGCGGACGTGGTCGACCTGGGCTGCGGGCCGGGCACGATGACCGCGACCCTGGCCGAGCGGTACCCGACGGCGCGGGTGCTCGGCGTCGACTCGTCGGCCGCGATGGTCGACGCGGCGCGGTCGCTCGCCACGGACCGGCTGTCGTTCGAGCTGGCGGACATCCAGTCGTGGCGGCCGGGCCCGGTCGACGTGATCGTGAGCAACGCCGCGCTCCAGTGGGTGCCGGACCACGGCGCGCTGTTCGGCGGCTGGATCGCGGCGCTCCGCCCCGGCGGTACGTTCGCCTTCCAGGTGCCGTCGGGCGGGGAGGTGCCGGCGATCCGCGCGGTCGCCCGCCGGCCGGAGTGGCGGGACCGGCTCGACCCGGTCGCCGCCGAGACCGGCCCGCGCACCGCGAACCCGGTCAAGCACCCCGAGTCGTACGTGGACGAGCTGGCCCGGATGGGCTGCGCGGTCGACGCCTGGGAGACGACCTACTACCACGTGCTGGCCGGGCCGGACCCGGTGCTGGAGTGGTTCCGCGGCACGGGCCTCCGGCCGTACCTGGACGTGCTGGCGGCGGATCCGGCGGCGCGGGCGGAGTTCGAGCGGCAGGTGGCGGAGGCGCTGCGCGAGGCGTACCCACCGCAGCCGTACGGGACGGTGCTGCCGTTCCACCGGACCTTCGTCGTGGCACACCGGGACTGACCGGCCGTACCGGCCCCGGGTGCGGCCGGACCCGTCAGGGCGGCGGGCGCAGCAGGTCGGCGGACGGGGCGAGGCCCGGCCGGCGGCGGCGCGGCGCCGGCGCCGGCTGCGCGTCGGGCGTCGCGTCACGCAGCTCGGTGTACGGCGTGGCGCCGGTCGCGGCGAGCGCCCAGCGGTTCCGATCGGTCCGGACGAGGCGGTCGTCGGCGGCGAGTTTCTGCACCGCGCTGCGCACGCTCATCGCCGAACCGGCTGTCGCGCGGGCGATGAGCTGACCGGTGGTCAGCGCCGTCCCCGCGGCGGACAGGGCCGCCACCACCCGGTCGACAAACGACCCTCGTACCCGTTCGACGCGCACAGTCCGTATACCCACCTGCTGGAGCGAAGCGACGACACCGTCACCTCGCGTTGCCTTTTGCTACGCAAACAGTACTGGCGGGACGGCGCGGACCCTGGCAAGATCGACGAACATCACGACGTAGCAGGGGATATGTCCGCGTGGCGACGCGTACCGGGCGGGTAGGTTGTCGAGCTCTCAGCGAATGCTGCAATACTAAGCGTAGTTGCTCGGCTTTGCCGTTTCCGCACCGGAACGTCCTGCGCGCCAGACCCTGACGGCGCGTGTCCAGGTGCTGGGCTGGCAGAATCCGGCGCAGCGTACGTGATCTCCCGGGGTACGGAGTACGGACCGTGTTACGCGAACTCGCAAGTGATCTCCCCGGATTCCGCTCTGTCCGTTTTGCCCCGGGGCTCAACATCGCCGTCGTCGACGGCTCCGGCGACGAGCCGGAGTCCTCGCCCGGCCCACGCCACGCGCTGCCCGAGAGCGAGCAGTCCGTCATCCCCGTCCGGCCGTACGCCACGGTCGGTTTCACGCCGCTCGGCGAGCAGTGGGCCCGGGAACGCGCCGCGGAGGCCGCGGCGAGCGAGGACGGCGGCCGGCACACCGCACGGCGTACCCGGCTGGTCGCGGCGCTCGACTTCGCGCTCGGCGGCAGCGCCGCGCCGCGGCACCCGGGCCGGCGCCAGGAGCTGTCCGAGTCGTCCACGACGGTACGGCTGACCGGCGCCGGCGAGACCGTGACCGCGACCCGCGACGGCACCGCGCCGTCGACCCTCACCGTGCACAGCAGCGGTACGGACTCGCCGCCGTGGTCGCTGCCGGCGGCGGAGTGGTGCGACTGGCTCGGACGCACGTTGTTCGGGCTGACGGACACCGAGGACGAGCCGTCGTACCGGTCGCTGATGCGCTACTACGTCCGCGACGCGGACCACGGCGGGCTGACCGACCCCATCCGGCACCACGTCAAACAGCCGGCGGTCGAGTCGCTGCCGCCGCTGGCGCACCTGTTCGGACTCGATCCCGCGCTGGTCGAGGCGGCGAAGACGCTGCACCAGTCCCGGCGCCACCTGCGCAACTCGCAGCGCACCGACGGCGACCTGCCCAGCGGGCAGCGGCTCTCGGACCCGAGCGCCAGCCGCGACCTGGCCAACCTGACCGCCGAGATCGCCACCCTCGAACTGGAACGCGCCGAGGCCGCGGCCGACGCGAGCTGGCGCAGCGCGCGGGTCGCCGGCGGCGGGCTCGCCGCGGACCCGGCGGTCGCCACCGCCGCGCTCGACGCCCGGCTCGCCGAGCTGAAGTCCCGCCGCGCCGCCCTCGCCCGGTACGCCGACGCGCACGCCGAACTCCAGCGCCAGGCGCTCGAACTGCGCGACAGCGTACGGTCCGACCTGCGCGGACGGCACGACCGGCTGACCGCCGCCAGCAACCTGTTCACCCGCTTCGCGTACGAGATGTTCGGCCCGGGCCGGCCCGCGGCACTGACCGTCGCGGCGCGCGACTCCGGGTACGCGTTCTATCCGGTGCTGGGCGGCGACCCGGCGCCGGGCGTCACGGCCATGACGTTGTTCTGCTTCGACCTGGCGATGGCGGTCACCGCGCACCGGGCCGGCACCGGACCCGACTTCCTCGTGCACGATTCCGCCCTGTACGAGGGGGTACCTACCGAGTTCACCGCCGCCGCGCTGGATCTGGCCAGCCGGATCTGCGCCGTCGAGGACATGCAGTACGTGGCGGTCCTCGGCCGGGACCAGCTCACCGCGGTCGCCGCGTACGACTCGGCCCTGTCGTACCACGAGTGCACGGTGCTGTCGGAGGTCTGAGCAGGAGGCGCCGTAGTGTGGGCGGCGTGGATCGGGACGAGGCTCGGCGCCTGCTCGCCGCCGTGGCGGGCGGGGCGACCGGAGTGGACGAGGCGCTGAGGCGCCTGGAAAGTGGCGTGCTCGGGGACGGTGCCGGGTACGCCGACCTGGGTTTCGCGCGGGTCGACACGCACCGCGCGTTGCGTACCGGTGACCCCGAGGTCGTGTACGCGGCGGGCAAGACGACCGAGCAGGTCGTCGCGATCGTGCGGCAGCTGCGCGCCGCGCACGCCGCGCACCCGATCCTGGTGACGCGGGCGAGCGACGAGTGCCGCGCCGCCGTACGGGCCGCCTTTCCGGAGGAGCCGCTGGTCGAGGACGCCGTCGGTCGGTGCGTGGCGCTCGGCCCGATCCCCCGCGGCATCCGCGGACGTGTCGCCGTCGTCTGCGCCGGTACGTCGGACCTGCCGGTCGCGGCGGAGGCGACGTTCACCGCGCGGGTGTTCGGCGCGACGGTCGAGCAGGTCACGGACGTGGGCGTGGCCGGCATCCACCGCATCCTCGCGGCCCGCCCGGCGCTGGACCGGGCGGACTGCGTGGTCGTCGTCGCCGGCATGGACGGCGCGCTGCCGGGCGTGGTCGCCGGGCTGATCGGCGTACCGATCGTCGCGGTGCCCACCTCCGTCGGGTACGGGGCGGCGTTCGGTGGGCTGGCGCCGCTGCTCACCATGCTCAACGCGTGCGCGCCCGGCGTCGCCGTCGTCAACATCGACAACGGCTTCGGCGCCGGCGTGTACTCGGCGCGCGTCGCCCGGCGTACCGCGGCGGCCGAGCGGTCCGGTGGGGCCACGGTGACCGAGCTGCCGCGCTGACCCGATCATGGACACGGACCTCTGCGTGTCGTACGTGTCGAAGGGAGCGGGTACGTGATCGGGTGGCTGGACTGCGGGGCCGGGGCGAGCGGCGACATGTTCCTGGGCGCGCTGGTCGACGCCGGCGTACCGGTGGAGCACCTTCAGTCCGTTGTGGACAGTCTGCCGGTGGAGCGGGTGCCGCTGAGCGCCGAGCGCACCAGCCGGCACGCGATCGCCGCCACCCGGGTACGCGTCGCCGCCGGTGAGAGCCACCACCACCGCACGTGGCGCGACGTACGGGCGATCGTCACGGGCGCCGACCTGCCGCCGGCGGTACGCGACGGCGCGCTGGACGCGTTCGCCCGGCTCGCCGCCGCCGAGGCCGCCGTGCACGGCACCACACCCGACGAGGTGCACTTCCACGAGGTCGGCGCGCTCGACGCGATCGCCGACATCGTCGGCACCTGCGCCGGCATCGACTGGTTGCGTACGCACCGGGGCCTGACCGGGCTGTCCGCCGGCACCCTCACGCTCGGCGGCGGCCGGGCCCGGGGCGCGCACGGCGCCATCCCCGTACCCGGGCCCGCCGTACTCGGCATCACCGCCGCCGCCGACATTCCCGTGACCGGTGGCGACCTGCCGTACGAGGCGTGCACGCCGACCGGCGCCGCCCTCCTCGCCACGCACGTCACGACGTGGGGATCGCTGCCGCCGATGCGGGTGCGTACGGTCGGGGTCGGTGCGGGCGGCCGCGACCCGGACGAGACGGCGAACGTGCTGCGCCTCGTACTCGGCGACCCGCTGCCGACCCGGGCCGAGGGCGCCGTGGTGGTCGAGTGCAACGTCGACGACCTCGACCCGCGGCTGTGGCCGGCGGTCCTCGCGAAGCTGCTCTCGGCCGGTGCCGCCGACGCCTGGCTCACCCCGATCCTGATGAAGAAGGGCCGGCCCGCGCACACCCTGCACGTGTTGTGCCGGCCGAACCTCGCCGACGCGGTACGCGCGGTGGTGTTCGCCGAGACCAGCTCGATCGGCCTGCGCGTGCAGCACGTCGACAAGTACCCGCTGGACCGGGCCGGCGGTGTCGTCACCGTCGACGGCCGGGAGATCCGCGTCAAGGTGGCGCGGGACGGCGACGCGGTCGTCAACGTCTCCGTCGAGTACGACGACGTGGTGGCGGCGGCGGAGGCGCTCGGCGTACCGGCGAAGCTGGTGCTGGCCCGGGCGAGCGCCGCGGCCCAGGACCTGCACCGCTGACCCGTCGGGCTCAGATCTCGTGGAAGAAGGTCAGCGAGCCGATCATCTCGGCCTCGTCCCGCAGCGGGGTCGCCACCGCGTCGACGGTACGCACGCCGTGGCCGTGCCGCAGCCGGATCAGCCCGCGGGCCAGGCCGCCGGTGGTGAGCGCGGCGAGCGGCGGCAGCTTCGCCAGCTCCCAGTCGGCGAGCCGCTGGCCACCGGCGGTGAAGTCGACCGGGTGGACGAGCCCGTCGAGCAGGTCGTGGCCGATCGTGGCCTCCCGGCCGGGCATGCCGAGCAGCACCAGCGCACCGGTCGAGCAGGCCACCACGCGCGCGGAACGGTCCAGCACCAGGCACGCGTCGTGGGCCGTGTCGACGATCCCCGTCCAGCGGCGCAGCGCGGCCGGCGCCCAACCGGACCCGTCGCCGCCGTTCCGGTGACCTGCACGGTCGCCGGCGAGCGAGAGATCGACACGCACGATGCCTCCCCTGACCCTCTGCGTAACTCGGACAACACTAAGCGAAAGAGTCGACAGGTCGACAGTACCGGTCTGTTTCCGGACAGACCGTCGCACAGCAGGCCACGGGTCCGGGCACCGGGGCGCCCGTAGGCTCGACACGTGACTGACCTGACAAGCGCGCACAACGCCGTGGCGCATCGGGTGGACAGCGAGGTCGGGCGGCTGCGTACCGTCCTGCTGCACCGGCCCGGTCCCGAGCTCACCCGACTGACGCCGCGCAACAACGACTCGCTGCTGTTCGACGGCATCCCGTGGGTCGACCGGGCGCAGGCCGAGCACGACGCGTTCGCCGCCGCGCTCACCGACCGCGGCGTCGAGGTGCTCTACCTCGCCGACCTGCTCGCCGACACCCTGGCCGTACCCGACGCGCGGGCCGAACTGACCGACGCGGTCCTCGCCGACCACCGGCTCGGGGACACGCTGCGCGGCCGGGTCGCCGCGTACCTGGCGGACCTGTCGCCGTCCGCCCTGGCCACCGTGCTCACCGCCGGCCTCGCGCACGAGGAGGTGCGGGCCGGCCGCGGCCTGGTGTACGCGCTGATGGACCGGCACGACTTCGTCATCGACCCGCTGCCGAACCTGCTCTTCACCCGCGACTCCAGCGCCTGGGTCGGCGACCACGTCGCGGTGACCAGCCTGGCCATGCCGGCGCGCTCGCGCGAGACGACCATCACCCGCGCCGTCTACCGGCACCACCCGCGCTTCGCCGGCACCCCCCTGCTGTACGAGCCGGCGCTGGAGCACGTCGAGGGCGGTGACGTGCTGCTGCTCGCGCCGGGCGTGATCGCCGTCGGCGTCGGTGAGCGTACGACGCCGGCGGGCGCGGAGCGGCTGGCGCGGCGCTGCTTCGACCGGGGTCTCGCCAGCACGGTCCTCGCCGTACCGATCGCGCAGGATCGGGCGACGATGCACCTGGACACGGTGTGCACGATGGTCGACGTCGACGCCGTCGTCATGTACCCGAACGTCGCGGACAGCCTCGTCGCGTACACGGTGACGGACGCGGGGCCGGGCGAGGTGGCGGTCGGCGGGCCGGAGCCGTTCCTGCCGGCGGCGGCGAAGGCGATGGGCATCGACACGCTGCGCCTGATCGACACCGGGCTGGACCCGGTCACCGCCGAGCGCGAGCAGTGGGACGACGGCAACAACACGCTCGCGATCGCGCCGCGGCTGTGCGTGGCGTACGAGCGGAACGTGGAGACGAACGCGCGGCTGGAGGACGCCGGGATCGAGGTCATCCGGATTGCGGGGTCGGAGCTGGGGTCGGGCCGGGGCGGGCCGCGCTGCATGTCCTGCCCGGTGTCGCGCGAGCCGTTGCCGCGCTGACCGGACGCGTTGTCCACAGGACACGTCGCGTGTTGTCCACAGGTCGTCCCGCCGCACGGCGGTCATTGTCCACAGGCCCTGTGGACAATCGCTGTGGACAGTGCGCCGGAACGTGTGGATTACCCGCGACGCCTGTGGACATCCCGGCGGCGGCTGTGGACGACCGCCGCCGGGATGTGGACGAGCAAGGTCAGCGAGCCGCGCGGCGGTCGGCGATCCGCTGCCGGAACGTCGCCGTGTCGTTCAGGTGCGGGAACGGCTCGTCCGGCACGTCCACCCCGAGGAACGCGCACAGCGGACCCCAGCCCTCCGACACCTGGTACTCCAGCAGCCGCCCCGCCGGCACGTCCCGCCGTACCTCGGCGTTGTGCTCGGTGAACACGCGCGTGGCGTACGCCTCGTCGGCGGCGCGGCCGTCGAACGTGCCCTGCCAGATCACGTCCTGCATCATCGCCATCGGCTCGACCAGCTCCGGCATCTCCTGCGCCAGCCCGGCCGGGCCGTCGCCCGACGGCAGGATCGTGTCGCGCACGCTGGCGTGCCAGCGGGCCGGGTCACGCACCGACAGCAGCACCTTGGCATCCGGGTACGCCTTGGCGAGCTCGCGCCAGAACGCGGCACCCGGCCAGTCCACCGTCGAGGCGTACCCGGCGAAGGCGGCGTCCCAGTCGACCGCCTCGCCGCGGGCCGCGGCCCGGAAGTACGCGATGCGGTCCGGGTGCTCGAACACCTCGCTCATGTGGAAACACGGGCCGACACCGAGCCGCTCCAGTGCCGCCTTGAGTGACGCCGTCCCGGTACGGCCGAAACCTGCTCCGATGACCTTCATGGCGCCAGTATGTCTGACCCAGAACGATCGCCGGAGCAGGGTGTCAGCGCAGGGTGAGCTGGCGGCCGAGCAGACCCTCCCGCGCCCGCCGCTGCTCCCCGGTGAGCGGCTCGTCCGACGCCACCGCCACCTGGTACGCGTCGCGTACGGTCGCGACCGGCGCGTCCCAGTCGCCGGCCGGCGTGTCCATCGGCACGTCCCACACCGGTACGAGCAGGCCGTGCGCACGGAACATCCCGGCGAACCGGGTGCCCTCGCCGAGCGACAGCGCGCCGGCCGCGGCGAGCCGCGCCAGCCCGGACAGCGCCGCGTCCTCGTTCTCCGACAGCACCCACCGGACGTGCGCCTTGTCCGGCACCTGGCACCAGTACGCCGCGGGCGCCGCGGCCAGCCGCTCCGTCGGGTAGATCGAGTCGTTGGCCCGCTCCAGGCTCGCCGCGACGTTGGGGTCGTCGGCGGCGCCGTCGGCCAGCAAGAAGTCGAACCCGGTCCGGATCGTCACGTCCAGCGCGCCGTCGGCCAGCACGTCCTGGAGCCGCGGCCCCGGCCCCGGCAGCGCCGGTACGCCGACGGTCTTGCCGACCTCGGTGTCCAGCGCGCTCAGCAGCGACGCCGCGATGTCCCGGCTGACGTCCCCGGACTGGAACTGACGCTGCAACCCGACCAGCACGCCGCCGTCCTGCCGCACCATCGCCGGCCAGGCCATCGGCAGCACCGTAGCCAGCGTGACCGACCGGTCCAGGTACTTCTGGGCGTACGCCTCGGACAGCGTGAGCGGCGCGGTCGCCGCGGGTACGAGCTCCCGCAGTGCCACCCACTCGGCCTCGCTCGCGAGACCCTCGAACGGACGCGCGACGAACACGTCACGCACCTTCTCCCGGCGCTCGGCGCGGGACGTGTTGTTTCGGCGACGCTTGCTCACGGCACAGCAGCCTAGGCGGTTACGCCCGGTCACCCGCACCCGGTATACCCACCGGAGCCGCCGGGACCACCCATCGTGATGATGATCAGGCCGTGAGTACGGCCCAGACGCGGCGCCGCTTGCCCTCGATCTCGACGCCCCAGCGGGCGGCCAGGCCGGCGACGATCTGCAGGCCGCGGCCGTCGACCGCGTCCGCGTCGGCGGTCCGCAGCGTCGGCATGCCGGCCGCGCCGCCGTCGGTGACGGACACCTCGACCCGCTCCCGGGTCGAGGCGATGCAGGACACGCTGATCACGCCGCCGCGCAGCGGACGGGCGTGCCGGGCGGCGTTGCCGACCAGCTCGGACACGACGGTGACGGCGTCGGCGGCGAGGTCCCGGTCGATGCCCAGCTCACGAAGCTTGGCGTGCAGGCTGGCCCGGGCGAGACCGGCGCCGCGCGGGTGGTGCGGCACAGCCACGCCCCAGGCCCGCTCGCTCACGCCAGCAAACACGTTCACGCCTCCCCAGACGTCACGCCTGCGCGAGGCAACCGTACCTCAGCGACCGTTCCGTCCGGATTACGCCGCCGTAACGACACCCATCCGTGTTGCCCTTCCACGATCCTGCGTACCAGGTAGAGGCCGAGACCGACGCCGCCGAAACGCCGCCGGTCGGTGCCCTCCGCCTGCCAGCGCGGCTCGAACGCCAGCTCCTGGAACTCCGGCCGGATGCCGATCCCGCGGTCCGCCACCCGGAAGTACGCGGTGCGCTCGTCGGCGCCGGCCGTCAGCGTGATCTCACCGCCGTCCGGCGAGTACTTGTGGGCGTTCTGGACGAGCTCGGCGAGGACGGTCGGGACGGTGCCGGCGTCGCCGACGACGGTCGGCAGGTGGTCGGGCAGGTCGACGCGGAGCCGCGCGGCCTCCTCGGCACCGAGCCCGCGTACCGCGGCGGCGAGCGCCTCGACGAGGTCGAACGACCGGGCGACGACGCCGGCGTCGATCCGCTCGCCGTCGCCGGCCGCGAGCAGCCGGTCGACGAGCCGGGAGAGCTGGCCGGACCGCTCCCAGATCCGGCGTACCGAGTCGCGGCGGGTCGCGTCGTCGAGCTGGTCCCAGCGGCGGTGCAGCGTGTCGGCGTGGCCGTGCACCGCGGTGACCGGGGTACGCAACTCGTGGCTGGTGGTCGCCACGAACAGGTCCTTCACCTGCTCGCGCCGCCGCGCCTCGGTGACGTCCCGGAACGTGATCACGCGGTCGGCCGAGTCGGCGAGCGCCGAGCACAGCACCTGAAGCCACCGGCCGTCCGGCAGCTCCCGCTCGCCCACCTCACCGACCGGCGGTACGTCGAACGGGACGGGCCGCCCGATCGCCGCGCCGGCCGGCAGCCCGGTCAGGACGTGCGCGGCGGGGTTCCAGCTGCGTACCAGGCCGTCGGGGCCGACCACGGCCAGGCCGTCGGCGAGCGCCGTGGCCAGCGGGTTGTCCGCGGCGCGGGCGGTGGGTTCGGTGGGGCAGACGCGGTCCAGCAGCCGGGTGCCGAGCAGTACCGCGGTGCGCTGGGCGTCGGTCAGGCCGCCCGCGTCGGGGAAGTACAGGTGCAGCGAGCCGACGAGCCGGCCGTCGGACAGCACCCCGGCGGCGGCGACGCGGGTCAGCCCGCGCGCGGTGAGCTGGTGGGCCAGCTCGGGCGCCAGGTCGGCGCGGACGTCGAGGTCGAGGCAGTCGCCGTCGGCGAGCCGGACGACCGCCGGGTGCGCCCGGTCGACGGGGCGACCGATCGCCCAGCCCGCCCCGGCCGTCGCGGCGAGCACCCGACCGGCGACCCCGGCGAACTCCGCGTACGCACCGGACTCGGCGCCGACCGCGGCGACCAGGGTGTCCAACAGCTCCTGTACGGCAGCGAGCGGCCGGCCGCCCCGCACCCCCCGGAGCAGGCCGGCGACCAGGACCGGATAGTCGACGTCCGTCATCACGATCGAGTCTTCCCGTACCGTTCGGGACCCGGCAACCACGTGCCGTACCAGCTGTTCAACCTGCACATTCTTACACTGTCCGATAATTGGACAATGCCACCCTGGTCGGTCGCCCGCGGCTACCGGCCGACGCGGCGGAGCACGTCGGCGGGCCGGTCGGTGATGATGCCGTCGACCCGCAGCGAGGCCACCAGATCCACGTCGGACGGCTCGTTGACCGTCCACACGTACACCTTCCGGCCGGTGTCGTGGACCCTCTCGACGAAGCGCGGCTGCTCGGTCACGGCGGCCATGCCCGGCCCGGCGATCCGTACGCTCGCCGGCATCGCACCGCCCCGCAGCCACACCGGGACGCTGCTCAGCAGCAGTACCGTCGGCAGCTTCGGCGCCAGCTCCGCCACCCGGCGTACCGCCAGCAGCGAGAACGACATCATCGTCACCGGCGCCTGGTCCTCGTCCGACGGCGCGTGCAGGCCGAACCGGCGCAGCTCGGTGACGAGCGCGCGCTCCACCAGCCCGGCGTACCGGGTCGGGTGCTTGGTCTCGACGAGCAACCGCAGCGGCCTCGGCGCGTCCACGACGAGGGCGAGCAGCTCGGCGAACGTGAGTACGCCCCGGCGCTCGGGCGTCGCGCCCGGGTCGACCAGGTCGTCGGCCGACTCCGGCAGGCCGGGGTGCCAGGAGCCGAAATCCAGCTCGGACAGCTCGTCCAGGGCGAACTCGCTGACCACGCCGCGGCCGTTGCTGGTCCGCTCGATCCGGCGGTCGTGCACGCAGACCAGATGCCCGTCCCGGGTCAGCCGTACGTCGCACTCCAGCGCGTCGGCGCCGTCGTCGATGGCCCGCTGGTACGCGCCGAGCGTGTGTTCGGCGAGCGCCTGGCTGGCGCCGCGGTGCGCCACCACGAGCGGGTGGTATGCCACGGCGCCGGTTGCCCGGCGGTCAGATGATCCGCGGCGGAGCATCGTCCGAGGACTCCAGCGGAAGGTCGGCCGCCGCCCAGGCCCGCATGCCGCCGTCCACGTTCGTCACGTTGTCCCAGCCGTTCGCCAGCAGGTACGCCGTGACCTGCGCGGACCGTCCCCCGGCGCGGCACACCACGAACACGTCGCCGTCCATCGGCACCTCGCCCATCCGGGCCGGTACCTGCTGCATCGGCAGGTGGTGGGCGCGCGGCGAGTGCCCGGCGGCCCACTCGTCGTCCTCCCGTACGTCGAGGAGGAACGCAGCCTCGTGGACGTCCTCGGGGTTCGCGTTCGGTACCTCTGGCGGCATCACGGAAGCCTCCTCCAACGGGTTCTCCGCAACGTATACCCCAGGTTCCGGCGTTCGGCCGGGGACGCACCGGGCTGTGCCTCATCCGTTCCGGTTGACGAGCGCGGGGTGCTGGACCGCCCACGCGCCGAGGTCGTCCGCGCGTACCGCGGCGAACAGGCCGCGGCCGACGTCGTCCAGCAGCTGGATGGACTGGCCGTCGTCGGACGTACCGTCGATCTCGGGCAGCCGGAGCATGGTGATGTCGTCGGAGCGGATCTTGCGCAGGGAGAAGACCAGGTCGGACAGGGGTACGCCGTTGGTGTCGACGGTCAGGTCGTCGCCGACGAGCCGGATCACCTTGTCCAGCCCGATCGGGTCGCCGAGCAGCCCGCTGCCCTCGACCTTCGCCGCGGCCGCCTTGATCAGCTGCTGCTGGTGCCGCTGCCGGTCGTAGTCGCCGTGCGGCAGGTCCTCGCGCTGGCGTACGTAGTCCAGGGCTTCGCGGCCGGTGAAGTGGTGGCAGCCGACGGTGAACAGCCGGCCGGTGTGGATCGACCGGGTCGGCTCGTCGACGCACATCGTGATCCCGCCCAGCGCGTCGACGATCTTGTCGAACCCCTGGAAGTTGATGATCGCCATGCCGTCCAGCCGTACGCCGGTGAGCTGGGTGACGGTACGCGCGGTCAGCGCCGGCCCGCCGTAGTCGTACGCGGCGTTGATCTTCGCGGTGCAGCTGCCGCCCTGGCCGCAGTCGTCGATCGGCACCCACAGGTCACGCGGTATCGACACCAGGTACGCGTGTTTGTGGTCGGCGGAGACGTGCACCAGCATGATCGTGTCGGAACGCCCGGCCGCACCGGACGTGTCCGAGGGTCGCTTGTCCGACCCGAGCAGCAGGTAGGTGAACGCGCCCTGGATGACGTCCTGCCGGGGCGCCGAGCCCGGCAGCAGGTTCACCTGGTGCACGGCACCCTCGTACCGGTGGATCAGGGTGTTGGCGGCGGCGATCGACGCGCCGCTCAGCACCATCAGTGCCACACCGAACCAGACGAACAGCCGCGCCCATCGCGGCGACCGGCGACCCTTGCGCATCCCCCGCCTCCAAGAGCGGGGGACAGTACGCCGGCCACCCCGCGTACTCAGTGTGGGACGCAGGGTGGCCGTTCGCACTCCTACTTCTGAGGGTTCTTCTTCACCCAATCGGCGATTTGGTCGTTGGCCATCGCCTCGTACAGCGAGGACGCCTTCTCCTTGTCGGAGAGCACGACGCTCTGGCCGTCCATCGTCCCGGTGCCCTGGTTCGGGCTGCTCATGAACGTGACGTCCTTGCTGCGCAGGTTGCGGAACTGCACCGCCTCGTCGACCAGGTGGAAGTCGTTGTCGACCTGGATGACCTTGACGACGGACTGGAGGAAGGCGTTCAGCTTCTGCGGGTTGGACAGGGTGCCCGAGCTGGCCGCCTTGTTCATCAGCGCCTTGAGGAACGCCTGCTGGTGCCGCTGCCGGGCGAAGTCGCCGTCCGCGAACTGGTACCGCTGGCGGCAGTAGTCGAGCGCCTGGGTGCCGTTGAAGTCGTGCCAGCCCTTGGTGAACGTCCGGTACGGCGGGTGGATCGACTTGATCGTCTGGTCGACGTACATCCGGACGCCGCCGAGCGCGTCGGTGACCTCCTTGAAGCCCTCGAAGTTCATGATCGCGACGTGGTCGATCCGTACGCCGGTGAAGTTCTCCACGGTCTTGACCATGAGCGGCGAGCCGCCCCAGGCGAACGCGGCGTTGATCTTCGCGTTCTGGTCGCTGGCGTCCGCGCCCTTCATCGCCGGCACGTGCACCCACGTGTCCCGCGGGATCGACACCACGTACGCGTGGTTGTGGTCGGCGTCGATGTGCATCAGCATGATCGTGTCGGTACGCGGTTTCTCACCGCTCTTCTCCCAGCTCGTCCGCATGTCCGAGCCGAGGAGCAGGATGTTCTGCGCGCCGTCGACCTTCTTCGCCGGCCGACCACCGGTCAGCCCCGCGAACGCGTCGGTGCGGTGCAGCTTGTCGTCCAGCGAGCTGGCGTACGCCCAGACGCCGACGCCGGCGACACCGGCCAACAGCACCAGCGCGAGCAGCGACACCAGGGCGATGCGGCCCCAGCGCGGCCGGCGCTTGCCGCGGTACTGACCGCCGCCACCACCCCCGCCGTACGGCCGCTGCGGGCCGCGCGGGCCGCCCGGTCCACCGCCACCCGTGTCACGGCGCGGCGGGGTCTCGCGCTCACCACCGAGGTACGAGCGCGGGACGGTGCCGCGCGACATGCCGGAGCGGCCCGGAGTCACGCCGGACCGCACGCGGGCACTGCCGCGGGCGTTCGGGGGATTCGAAGCGGCCATGCGCCCCAGGGTAAGGCCAACGCATGACGCGTGAACCGCGCCACGGCGACACTACCGACAGATCGGGCATCGCTGAGGGCCGCTCGGACGATGTGCAATCCGGGTAGTACCGGCGAAAACGACACTCCGACCGCGCGAAGCTGAGTCTTCGCTCTGAATCTCGCGCGCCCACCCCGTGTACGTCGCCGCCAGGCGGTCGGACGCACCGCGCCGAGCGGGTGTCCCCCCGCCCGACCGCCGCGGCGACGACGTGCGCACGCTGCCCCGCAGGCCGGCATCCGGCCGCGGGTGTCCCCCCTCGTGCCCTGAAAACGTAACCGCGACGCCGCGTGCCAAGCAGGGACCAAAGTCCCTATTGGCCGAGGTCACAGTCATGACGGGTCGATGCGGTGGTACCGGCCCCTGCGGTATGCGAGCGCCGGGATGTCGTCGCCGAGCGTCAGGTGCTCGACGACCGCGTCGACCCGGCGGCTCCACCCGACCTGCGCCGTACCGGAGGCGCGGCAGCCCAGCCACGTCCCCGCGCCCGCCGGTACCGGGCCCCAGTCGGTGTCGGTCCACGGGTCCTGGGCGAACAGGCCGCCCGGCGCCGGGGCCAGCCCACCGAACCGGTCGGCGAGCAGCCGGTCGTCCCAGCCCAGCGGCGTCACCGCGAACGTGCCGTACTCGTCGATCGCGTCGGCCAGGTCGCTGTCCGGGTCGATCATGCCGACCACGGCGCCCGGGTCACCGTCGACCACCAGCACCGAGGCGACGGTCAGGCCGGCCCGGTCCCGCCCGGTACCCGCGGTCCACAGCGTGACCGGAGCGGTGAGCCGGCCGCGCAGCCGGCGTACGGGGGCGCGGTGCTCGACGGGCTCGGCGTACGGATGCTCGCCGTGGATCTCCGCGCCCGGACCGGTCATGCCGGACGACGCCCTAGTACGCGCCGCGGCGCGCGAAGACGACGCCGAGCGTGCGCCACAGGATCAGCAGGTCGAAGGTGAGCGACCAGTTGTCCACGTAGTACAGGTCGAGGCGAACGGCGTCGTCCCAGGACAGGTCGGAGCGGCCGGACACCTGCCACAGGCCGGTGATGCCGGGCCGGACCAGCAGCCGGCGCCGTACGTCGCCGAGGAAGTCGCCGTCCTCCGCCGGCAGCGGCCGCGGCCCGACCAGCGACATCTCGCCCTTGAGTACGTTGATCAGCTGCGGCAGCTCGTCCAGCGACGTACGGCGGAGGAAACGGCCGATCGGGATGACCCGCGGATCGTTGCGGATCTTGAACAGCAGGCCGTCCGTCTCGTTCTGGTCGACGAGGTGGGCGAGGCGCTCCTCGGCGTCCGTGTACATGGTGCGGAACTTCCACACGTGGAACTCGTCGCCCTCGCGGCCGACCCGCGGCTGCCGGAAGAACACCGGGCCCGGGTCCGAGAGCTTGATCATGATCGCGATCACCGCGAACAGCGGGGTCAGCACCAGCAGCCCGAACGCGGCCGCGATCCGGTCCAGCAGGTTCTTCGCGACCCAGCCGATCCCGGAGATGATCGGCTCCTCCACGTGCAGCAGCGGCAGGCCCTCGACCGGCCGGATGTGCACGCGCGGACCCGCGATGTCGGTGAGCTGCGGCGCCACGACCAGGTCGATGCCGGTGCCCTCCAGCCGCCAGGCCAGCCGGCGCAGGCCGCCCTGCTCCTCCCGGGCGTTGCCGCACACGGCGATGGTGTCCGCACCGATCTCGCGTACCACCTCGAGCATGTCGCGGCCGGCGTGCAGCGGGACCGGGGCCGTCACGCCGCGCGCGCCGGAACGGCCCTCGGTGAGGAAGATGCCGATGGGTACGAGGCCGGCGTTCGGGTTGCGGGTGATCGCCCGGTAGACCTCCATGCCCTCGGGCAGGGTGCCGACCAGCAGGATCCGCTGCGACGCGAGGCCCCTCCGGCGCACGAGATAGAGCGCGAAGCGGGCGACGACCCGGGCGGCCAGGACGTAGCCGAAGGCGCACAGCAGCGCGGTGCCGACCGCGAGCCGGGACAGGTCGTACTTGAAGGCCATGACGATGAACGACACGACAGCCACCACGATCAGGCCGCCGCGGAACACGCGCTTGAACTCCTCGGTCCCGATCCCGAGGTACCGCCGCTCGTACGCCCGGCTGCCCCACAGCGTCACCGACCAGCCGAGCGGCAGCAGCAGGCAGCCCCAGATGTACATGGACGGCGGGTGCTCGGTGAAGCCGTCCGAGAAACCGATGTACGGGTGGTCGGAGATGAGGATCGAGGTGAGGCCGCCGATCGCGGTCAACACGAACTCGACGGCGGCGAGACCCCCGGCGTACCAGCGGTCCCAGCGGCCGCCGCGGCGCACCTTGTCGCGCAGCCAGGCGGAACGGGTGACGCCGTTGTTGCGGCCGGACGGTCGGGGCTCCCCGGTCGGGGACGCCTTGCCGCGCCTGCCGGTCCGCCCGCGTCGTGTGGTGTCCGGGCGTTCGAGGCTGGTGGTCACCTCAGTCTGGCCTCCCGCGCCGCGCGCGCCGTCGTGTCCGGGTTCCTCAGTCTGCCACGCGGTCCTGTGCCCGTCGGTCGACCCATGGCCGCCGAGCCGGGTGCCGGTCCGCCGAGCGTGCCGCCCGTCGGCGGCACTCCCCTGCCTGTCCCTGCTGGTGGTCACTTCAGCAACTTGGACATCCGACGGTCGGCCAACGGTCGACCGGACGTCTGGCAGGTCGGACAGTACTGGAGGCTGGAGTCGCTGAACGACACCGTCCGGACAGTATCACCGCAAACCGGGCAGGGAAGTCCGGCCCGGCCGTGTACGGCGAGACCCGACCGCTTCTCGCCCTTCAGCGTCGCCGCCTTCTGCCCGACCGCACGCTCCATCGCGGCGCCGAGCACCCCGCGGGTCGCCTCGTACAACCGGCCGACCTCCTCGTCGGACAGCTTCCCGGCCAACGCGAACGGCGACAGCTTCGCCGCGTGCAGGATCTCGTCCGAGTACGCGTTGCCGATGCCGGCGAGCACCGTCTGGTCGGTCAGCACCCCCTTGACCTGGTTACGCCGACCCGCCAGCACCGTGGCGAACTCGTCGAGCGACAGCGTCAGCGGATCCGGCCCGAGCCGCGCGATCCCCGGTACCTGCGCCGGATCGGTCACCAGGTACACGGCGAGACGCTTCTGCGTACCGGCCTCGGTCAGGTCGAAACCGGAACCGTCGTCGAGGCGTACCCGGAGGGCGATGGGGCCCTTGCCCGGCCTCGGCGGCGCCGGCGGCAGCGCGTCCCGGTAGTGCAGCCAGCCGGCGCGGGAGAAGTGCACGATCAGGTGCAGCCCGCCGTCGACCCCGATGTCCAGGAACTTCCCGTGCCGTCCGGCACCCGTCACGGTACGACCGACCACTGTGGACAACGGCGGGTCGTACGTCTTCATCGCGCTGAACGCGGCCGCGTCGGCACGGTCCACCACGTGGCCCGCGGCACGCTCGGTCAGGTACGCGGCCAACGCCGCAACCTCCGGCAACTCCGGCATCCGTTCAGTTCAGCAGGTCCGGGCGGCGGCGTCCAACTCCTCGGGCAAACCCGACCAGTACTGTGGGCGACGAAGCGTCGAAGCGAGCAGTCGGGGGAAAACGGGATGAAGGTTGTCATCGCGCACAACCTGTACTCGTCCGCGCAGCCGTCCGGTGAGAACCAGATCGTCGAGTCCGAATCGGCGCAGCTCGCCGCGGCCGGCGTGACGGTGCTCCCGCTGCTGCGCAGCTCCGACTCGATCGGCTCGCTGTCCCCGCTGGCCAAGGCCGCGCTGCCGCTGTCGCCGATGTACAACGGTGGCGCGCAGCGCGAGCTGACCGAGCTGATCCGCCGGGACCGCCCCGACGTCCTGCACCTGCACAACCCGTACCCGCTGCTCTCCCCCTGGGTGGTACGCACCGCGCACAAGCACGGCGTACCCGTCGTGCAGACCGTGCACAACTACCGGCACGTCTGCGCCGACTCGACGTACTTCCGGGACGGGCACCCGTGCCACGACTGCCTCGGCAAGGCGTTCCCGCTCCCGGCGGTGCGGCACTCCTGCTACCGCGGGTCCCGGGCGCAGTCGGTGGTGATGGCGACGACGCTGGCCGTGCACCGGTCCACCTGGCGCACCGTCGACCGGTACGTCGCGCTCGCCCCGCACATCGCCGACCACCTCCGCACGTTCGGCATCACCGACGCGCAGATCACCGTGAAACCCAACGGGATACCCGATCCGGGGCGGCACGACGAGACCGGCGACGGCTTCCTCTACTTCGGCCGACTCGTCGACGCCAAGGGTGTCGGGCTGCTGCTCGACGCCTGGGAACGGCACGGCGACGGCGAGTTCGGCACGCTGCGCATCGCCGGGGACGGGCCGCTCCGCGGACGGGTCGAGGCGGTCGCCGCGGCCCGCGCCGACGTCGAGTACCTCGGGCTCGTCGACCACGCCGAGATCCCCGGCGTGATCCGTGCGGCGTCCGTCGTCGTCGTCCCCTCCACGTACGCCGACGCCCTGCCCACGGTGATCCTGGAGGCGTTCGCGAACGGCCGGCCCGTGCTCGGCACCGACGTCGGCGGCACGCCGTACCTGCTGGGGTTGGACGAGCACCACGACCCGGCCGAGACACCGCCCGGCTGGGTCGTACCGCCGGAGGCGGGTGCGCTGGCCGAGAAGTTCGGCCTGGCGAAGCTTCGCGCGGGCGCGCTCGGGCCCGTCGCCCGCCGGCGGTACGAGACGGTCTTCGGGCCGGATGTGTTGCTGCGCAAGCTGATCGGCCTGTACGAGGAGCTGGCCGCCGACGCCCGCGCCGCCACCACCTGACCCACCGTGCGGCGGGCCGGTCCAGCCCGCCCGAACCGGATGCGAAATGCGCGAAAACCCTTGGCGCGGAACGGGATCCACCCGGCCGGCCAGTGTCGCCAATCACCCTGTCGCGGACGGCCGCCGGTCGCTACATTTCTCTCGTACCGCAGAGGTCCCGACCCCACATCGTCGGGGCCTCTTTCCGTGCCGTTGCGTTTGAGAAAGACACCCCCGCCGTGATCGCCTTTCTGGGCTTCTTCGCCGCTGCCCTCTCCACCTGCTCGCTCGTGCCGCAGGTCTACCGCACCGTCCGTACCCGCAGCACCGGTGACCTCGCCTGGGGATACCTGGTCGCGATGCTGGCCGGCGGTGTCGCCTGGCTCTCGTACGGCATCGCCACCGGCGACGTGGCCGTCATCGCCGCCAACGCCGTCTGCACGGTCATGTCCGCGATCATCGTCGGTACCAAGGCGCGGGCACACCTCCGCCCGCACGCCACCCTCGCGGTCGTCCCCGACCCGGAGCCCGCGACGCCGGAGTCCGTGGCGCTCGGCGCGGAGCCTGCGGCGTTCGGCGCGGATCCCGTCGCGCTGGCCACGGGCTGGGAGCACGCGACCCGCGGGCACGTGACGCTGGAGCATATGGGGCTGACGCACGCGGCCCGCGAGCACGTGGCACTGGAGCACGTGGCACTGGAGCACGTGGGGCTGACGCACGCGGCCGGCGAGCACGTCGGGCTGGAGCACGTCGGCTTGGAGCGCGTCGGACTGGCGCCGGTGGCCGAGCCGGCCGCCTGAGCCACGGACGGCCCCACCGTCGGCTGGTCAGGGGTGGAGCTTCTCGCCGGCGGCGAGCATCGCGACGAACTTCTCGATGCGGCGGGCGCGGGTCTCGGGCCGCTTGGCCTCCTGGATGCGGTGGAGCACCGCGTACCGGTTCTGGCCGTCGAGCGTTTCGAAGAACTCCCGCGCCGCCGGCGCGCGGTCGAACGCGGCGGCAAGATCGTCCGGCACCGTCGCGGTGCGCGGCCCGTCGTACGCTGCGGCCCACCGGCCGTCGGCCTTCGCCCGCTCGACCTCACGCAGGCCCGCCGGCTCCATCCGGCCGGCCGCGACCAGCTCCGTCGCCTTGTCCCGGTTGCGCTTCGACCACCTGCTGCGCGCCGACCGTGGGGTCCAGCGCTGCCGGTACCACGTATCGTCGATGCGGCGGGCCTGGCCGTCGATCCAGCCGAACCGGAGCGCCTCCTCCAGCGCCTCGTCGTAGCGCACGGTCGGGATGCCGGTCGCCTTCTTCGCGAACCGGATCCATACCGCGCGCGCCGAGGCGTGCTCGGCCGCGAGCCACCTGGCCCACTCCGCCTGGGAGGCGAACTCCAGCACCGGCTCGTCGTCCATGCCGCGACCGTACCGGCGGGGTACGACGGCCCGGGCGGGAACGCTCAGGGTACGAAATGGGTCGGCGCGAGGCTGGCGGCGGCGCCATGCGGCGCGGCCACCGTGAGCGGCGCGCCGAAGTCGCTGAGCCGGAGCGTCATCGACCTGCCGAGCACGGTGCCCGCGCCGACGCGGTACGCGATGGACGTCGGCCGGCCACGCAGTCCAGGTTCGGGCAGCGCGGTCGGGTCGACCGCGGCGAGCACCGTCGGCGCCGGAGACCCCGCCCAAGGGGCTCGTCGCGACGACGTCAGGCGGGGCGGGCGGCGGCGCGGCTGGCGCCGAGGTACATCGCGGCCTGGACGAGGGTGCCGACGCCCGCGCCGGCCATCAGGCCCCACGCCGCGCCGACGAGCTGCCCCTGGACCGCGCCGAACACCAGCCCGCCGAGCGTCGTCGCCGAGAAGATCACGTACTGCGCGAACAGCAGCCGCGCCCGGTGCATGCCGCGCATCGCGACCGTGAACGGGATCTGCAGCAGGTAGACGCCGGCCTGGAGTGACACCGGCAGCGCGATCGCCGCGACGGCCGCGTACGCCCCGCCGTGGTACCAGTCGAGGACCGGGTGCGCGAGCGGTACCGCGACCGCGACGATGCACGCGCCGATCGCCGCGTTGACCGCGAGCACGGTACGCGTCTGCCGGCGCAGCCCCGCCGTGTCGCGCGCGCCCGCCAGCGCCGACGCCCGCGGTACGAGCAGGCCGTTGAGCGCCATCGTGAAGCTCTGCGCCGGTTGCAGCACGACGGTCTGCACCAGCCGCAGCCCGGAGTACGCGGCCTGGGTGAGGATGCCCTGCACGAGGCTCGCGATGAGCAGCGTCGTGAGCTGCGCGAGTACGCCGGTGGCGGTGAACCAGCCGAGGAGGTGCCGGGTGTCGCGCAGCCACCGCACCGGCCGCCCGGCGAGCGGGTTGATCCGGGTGCGCGCGTAGAACAGCGCCGCGCCGGCCGTCGCGCCGATCCCCCAGCACGCGACGATCGGCCCGCCGGCGGCGTGCCCGGTCGACAGCAGCACGGCGAGCAGCCCCCCCTGCACCACGACCCAGCACGCGTCGATCACCAACGCCTGCGGCTGCCGCCCCTCCGTCTGGTACGTGTACCGGGCCAGGTCCTGCAGCAGGATCGACGGCACGAACGGCACGCCCCAGACCAGGTCACCGACGTACCGACGGGGGCCGAGCGCCCAGACCAGCGCCAGGACGAGCGCGGCGGCCAACGCGAGCGTGCCGCTCGTCGCGTGCGCGTTGGCGAACTGGCCGCGCCGCGCCGGCCCCGCCGCGTACCGCGGGACGTGCGCGAGCATCACGTCGCCGACGAACGCCCGGCCGACGCCCTGCACGAACACCAGGATCGCGATCGTGTAGAGCATCACGCCGGCCTCGCGCGGCGCGAGCACCGCGGTACCGAGCAGGCCGGTGCCGGCGGTCGTGACGGCGACGAGGGCCTGATCGGCCAGGCCCGCGAGGGTACGGCCGCGCAGCCCGCTCACCGCAGGCTGGCCCGCCCCGCCGTGGCGATGCTTGCCAGCAGGAACAGCCCGTTGACCGCGGTGAACAGCACCATCAGCCACACCGACCAGGCCGGTACGACGGCGAGCACGAGTGGGATCACGGTGATCATCGCACCATAGTCACGGACCAGCTTGACCACGCGTACCGGCAGGGAGGACGAGGCGACCAGGCTTTCGTTGGTGCCTTCCTTCGCCATCACCGACGTGACGAGGTTGACCATCCAGCTCCCGGCGAACGCGGCGTACAGCCAGGCCGGGGTGGACGGTCGCTGCGCGACGGCGACCGACGACACGGCCGCCACGATCGAGATCTGCACCGCGACGTCGATGAGGACGTCGACGCGCGCGCCGGCCGCGCTGCCGCTGCCGGCGACCCGGGCGAGCTGCCCGTCCGCGCAGTCCAGGCAGTACGCCAGCTGCCAGCCGACGAACGCCAGCACGCCCACCAGCCACGCCGGCAGGTGCCCGGCCGCGACCGGACCGGCCGTCGCCACCACGAACACCGACGTGGCGAGGCCCAGCACGAGGTTGCCGGCGCTCAGCGCAGTCGGCGGCAACCCCAGCCGGTACGCCACGAGCGCCAGGTACGACGCGCCCCGCTGGCTCACCGTCTCGGAGAAGAGTCCGCCGCCGCGGTTGACCCGGTAGAAGTCGACGGGACGAGGCCCGTCGACCGGTCGCCCGCCCCCGCCGGCGACCACCGGCGCCTCAGCCCTGGACACCGGGCTCGGCCGAGTCCAGCTCGTTGGCCTTGGTCAGGTCGGGCTCGAAGTCGACCTCGACGCAGCCGTACGCGGAGATGTCGATCGCGGTCACCTTGAGCCCGGCGCTGCGGATCGCGCCCTCGATGCCGCCCTCGAAGTACTCCTGGTCGTCGACGAGGTCGAGGTGCTCGATGAGGGTCTGCTTGTCGGCGGCGGAGACGTAGTTGATACCGACGGCCTCGCCGAGCCCGCCGACGACCTTCTTCGACAGCTCCGCGATGTACCCCTCGCCGTCCAGCGTGTACTTGACCTCTTCGTCGGCCACGCTGGCGGTGTTGACCGCGACGAAGTTGCGGTCCGCGTCGATCGCCGGCCGCAGCTCCGCGAGCAGCCCGGGTACGAAGACGACGTCGCCGTTCATCCACAGCACGCCGCCGGGCGGGGACAGCCGCAGCGCCTTGAGCAGGCTCTTCGAGGTGTTCGTCTGGTCGTACGACTCGTTGTAGACGAAGCTCGCCCGGCCGCCCGACTCCTCCATGATCAGGTCCTTCTTGAACCCGACCACCACGGTCACGTGCGCGTCGGCGCCGAAGGTCGCCTCGATGTGGTCGAGCTGCTGCTGCTGGATCGTACGACCGTCGGCGAGCCGGGTGAGCGGCTTCGGATGGGGTCGACCCAGGCGCGTGCCCATACCCGCGGCAAGGATGACGACGTTCAGCGACACGACCCGCACTCCTCTCGACTCCTGACGGTCACGGCCGGCGGCGGGTGACCCGCCGCTTCCGTGACATTCTGTGCGCTCACGACGTGCTGGCCCGCCGGAGTTCACCTGACGTTACCGGGTGGGTCATTCTTTCGGTAACGGCGGCGACGCTCCCAAGCCGCGGGTCCTCCGCCGCTCACCAGCAGGTCGGGGCGGTGCCCGGCCGGGCAGCCCGGACCAGGGGCGGGCGTACCACTCGGCACGAAAAGTTTGTGACTCGGGCCACTTGGGGGGAGGATGTCCGTACCGTGGGAAACCGGGGGTGAGGTGCCATGCAGGTACGCGAGGCGATGAGCCCGGCAGTCGTGTCCATCGGTCCGGGCCACACGCTGCGCCAGGCCGCCGCCCTGATGACGCAGCACAACGTCGGCGCGTCCGTCGTGATCGACCCCGACTCGTACGGGTTGGGCATCCTGACCGAGCGGGACATCCTGCGCGCGATCGGCGCCGGGCTCGACCCCGACGTGGAGCTCGCCGAGTCGCACCACACCAGTGACCTGGTCTTCGCCGGCCCGGAGTGGACGCTCATCGACGCCGCCGACGCGATGATCCGGGGCGGCTTCCGGCACCTCATCGTCATCGAGCACGACGAGGTCGTCGGCATCCTCTCGGTACGCGACATCATCCGGGTGTGGTCGCGCGCCGCGGCGGAGATGCGCCCGGCCGCCGGCGCGCAGACCGGCTCCTGACCCCGACCGGCCCGGGCCCGACCAGGGTCGGCCCGGCCGGGTCCTGGGCGGGCGGGTCCGGAGCCCGGCCGGGTCAGCTCGGGCGTTCCAGGCAGCGCCGCTCGACCTCGCCGCTGACGCCGGCCGTCGACCTGGGTCGTACCGCGTCGCGGATGGTGTGCAGCATCTGCTCCATGGACGTGAGTTGCTCCGTGGTGAGCAGCCCGGTGAACCACTTCTCGATCAGCTCGTTGTGCGCCGGCATGATCGACTCGACCCGCGCCACGCCGTCGTCGGTGAGTACGGCGAAGAATCCGCGCCGGTCGCTGGGGCACGCCTCGCGGGCGACCAGCCCGTCGCGCTCCAGCCGGTCGACGACGCGGGTGACGCCGCTGGTGGACAGGATGGTCTGGGCGGCGAGGTCGCTCATGCGCAGCCGGTACCGCGGGGAACGGGCGAGCCGGATGAGCACGTCGAACTCGGCGGGAGAAAGCTTGTACTCGGCCAGCAGCGGCATGAACCGCTCGTTGATGCCGGCGTGCACCTCGTTCAGCAGACCCATCACGGTGATGCGCGGGTCCGTGAAGATCTCCTTCGTCATGCCCTCCAGGCTACCAGGTAGTTGACGAATGAAATAATTGCCGAGTAGATTGTTGTTGAGGCAAGTAGATGCACACCGCACCACCCGGAGGGGACGAGAGATGAGCGAGAGCACCGTTGCGGTACGCGACTGGGAGGGCCTGACGATCCCGGCGCCCGGCACCTACGCCCTCGACGCCGCACACACGCGCGTCGGGTTCATCGTCAAACACATGATGGTGAGCAAGGTGCGCGGCAACTTCGGCGAGTACGAGGCGAACATCACCATCGCGGACGACCCGCTGCAGTCCTCGGTCACGGCCAGCATCAACACCGGCAGCGTGCAGACCGGCCAGGAGGCGCGGGACAACCACCTGCGCACCGGCGACTTCTTCGAGACGGAGAAGTTCCCGGCCATGACGTTCACGAGCACGGGGATCACCGGGCACGACGGCGACACGTTCACGGTCGCCGGCGAGCTGACGATCAAGGACGTGACCCGGCCGGTCGAGCTGAAGGTGGAGCTGGAGGGCACCGCGCTCAGCCCGTACGGGCAGCAGGTGTTCGGGTTCACCGCGACCACGGAGATCAACCGCGAGGACTTCGGCCTGACGTACAACCAGGCGTTGGAGACCGGCGGCGTGCTGGTCGGCAAGCAGATCAAGATCGAGATCGAGGGCGAGGCCGTGCGTTCCTGACGCACCCGCCCTCCGCACGACGACGGCGCCCCGGATGACCGGGGCGCCTTCGTCGTATCCGACGTCACATTGTATAGATCACTTGGTTATGTAGAGTTCCCACTTACCTCATACGGTAAGGGGGACCATGGAACGGATCAGGAACAGGAAACCCGGCGTCGCGGCACGGAGTGCGCTGCTCGGGGCCGGGCTGGCCGCCGCGGTGGCCGTGGCCGTACCGACCGGGCCGGCGGCGGCCGACACCCATCCGGTCCAGGCCGTCTACTACGCGGCGCCCGACGGTGCCGGCACCGACTGCACGCAGGCGGCACCGTGCTCGCTCACCGGCGCCCGCGACGTCGTCCGGCAGCACACCGCGGACATGACCGGTGACCTCGTCGTACGGCTGCTCGACGGGACGTACCCGGAGAGCGGGCCGCTGACGCTGACCGGCACGGCCGACTCCGGCACCAACGGCTACGACGTCGTGTACGAGGCGGCGCCGGGCGCGCACCCCGTGCTGTCCGGCGGCCGGCGGATCGCCGGCTGGTCGCAGGCCGACACCGACCGCAACATCTGGCGTACGCACGTCGGCGACCTCGAAACCCGCCAGCTGTACGTCGACGGCGTACGGGCGGTGCGCGACCACGGCCAGGTCAACCCGGACGGCTGGACGAAGACCGCGACCGGCTGGACCGCGCCCGACGAGACGATGGCCGGCTGGCGCAACCCGCGCGACGTCGAGATCCTCGGCTTCTACCGCTGGAAGGCGTTCCGCTGCCCGGTCGACACGATCACCGGCCGCGAGCTGACGATGCAGCAGCCCTGCTGGGAGAACGCCCAGCGTGGCGCGTTCGGCATCCACACCGTCACCTGGGTGGAGAACGCGTACGAGCTGCTCGGCACGCCCGGCCAGTTCTATCTGGACCGCGCCGCCGGCGACCTGTACTACGTGCCGCGGCCCGGCGAGGACATGACGAGCGCCGACGTCGAGGCGCCCGTCGCGCAGTCGCTGCTCACCGGCACCGGCACCGCCGACGCCCCGCTGCACGACGTCGTGGTCCGCGGCCTGACCTTCGCGTACGCGACGTGGCTGGGGCCGAACTCCGGCGTCGGGTACCCGGGCGGGCAGTCCGGCGTGTACGCGGTGACCGGCGGGGCGCACCCGGTGTGGTTGAAGACGCCGGCGAACGTGAGCTTCGCGCACGCCAAGCACGTGCGGATCGAGGGCAACACGTTCGTACACCTGGGTGGGGCGGGGTTGACGCTGGACACCGGGTCGCAGGACGACACGGTCGTCGGCAACGTCGTGGCCGACACCTCGCACAGCGGGATCCAGGTCGGTGACTCGGAGGACTCGGCGCAGGCCGACCCCGGCCAGCAGAACGCGCGCAACACGGTCAGCGACAACGTGCTGCGCGACATCGGCGCGGAGTACCCGAACGCGGCGGGGATCTGGTTCGGCTACTCGGACTCGGCGACGATCACCGGCAACGACCTGGCCGACCTGTCGCACACCGGCATCTCGATCGGCTGGGGCTGGGGCAAGGCGTCGTACGCGAAGGACAACACGATCTCCGGCAACATGATCCGGCACGCCGGGCAGGTGCTGTGGGACATGGGCGGGATCTACACGCTGAGCGCCCAGCCGGGCAGCACGATCACCGGCAACGTGATCGACGGGGTCGGGCACGACGCCGACAACGTCAGCAACGGCATCTACCTCGACGAGGGCACCGCGTACTACACGGCGAGGCACAACGTGGTGCGGGACGCGCACAACTGGTTGTCGATCTGGACGACCAGCCAGCACGACAACACGGTGACGGGGAACGTGGCCGACCGGGACATGGCGCAGTGCCCGGTCAACGTCTTCGGTCCCACCGCCAACTGCAACACCGGTACCAACGTGGTGACCGACAACGTCCTCACGGGTGTCGGCGCCCTGCCCGACGCCGGCCCGTCCGGCCGGTACGCGAGGCTCACGGCACCGGACGTCGGCCCGCTGCCGTGGGTCGGGTTCGGGGATCTGCGGCCGAAGCAGCCGCAGCCCGGGCCGGAGGACATGGCCGCGGCCGGTCATCCGAACACGTACCACCCCGTCGGCAGCCCGCGCGGCTGATCCCGACCACTTTGGCGGCGCCGTACCGACACCGGTACGGCGCCGTCCGTTGTGTCCGCGTGGCGACAGTCACCCGACGCGTACGGTGACCGGTCGGTCCGGGTGGGTACTGCCGTACCTGGGCAGGAAGTGAACACTGGCCGACGCGGGGATCGCACTGCGTACACGACCGGACGGCGAACCGTGCAGATCGACCGGACGGCCCTGGCACTGATGGCTGCCGGATGGATACGGTTGGTGTTCACCACATCGGGCGACGCGGGAGGACCGATGGGTAAGCAGCTCGACGAGCACGCGTTCACCCGCGAGGATCGCCAGCGCTACCGCGAGAAGGTCCGACGCTGCCTCGACGTGTTCGCGTTGATGCTCAACGACTTCACGTTCGACGCGGACAAGCCGCTGACCGGGCTGGAGATCGAGATCAACCTGATCGACGACGCCGCGGCCCCCGCGATGAAGAACGCCGACGTGCTGGCGCACATCGACGATCCGATGATCCAGGCCGAGCTGGGCCAGTTCAACCTGGAGCTGAACGTGCCGCCCCGGCTGATCTCCGGCACCGGGTTCGACGCGTACCGGACGGACATCGGGCATCGGCTGGACCGGGCGGAGGCCGCGGCGAGCGAGGTCGGCGCGCACCTCTGCCTGGTCGGTACGCTGCCGACGCTCCGCCGGGACCACGTCGGGCCGGAGGCGTTGTCCGGCGACGAGCGCTACCGGCAGCTCAACCAGCAGATCCTGACCGCGCGCGGAGAGGATCTGATCATCGACATCCGCGGGATGGAGCGGCTGTCGATGTTCACCGACTCGATCGTCGCGGAGGCCGCGAACACCAGCCTCCAGTTCCACCTGCAGGTCTCCCCCGACACCTTCCCCAACTACTGGAACGCGGCGCAGGCCATCGCCGGCGTGCAGTGCGCGCTCGGCGCCAACTCGCCGTACCTGTTCGGTCGGGAGCTGTGGGCGGAGACCCGGATCGCGCTGTTCGAGCAGGCCACCGACACCCGGCCGGCCGAGCTCAAGGCGCAGGGCGTACGGCCGCGGGTGTGGTTCGGGGAGCGGTGGATCACGTCGATCTTCGACCTGTTCGAGGAGAACGTGCGCTACTTCCCGCCGCTGCTGCCGGTCATCGACGACGAGGACCCGCGGCAGGTGCTGGAGTCCGGCGGCGTACCGCGGCTGGCGGAGCTGCGGTTGCACAACGGCACCGTCTACCGCTGGAACCGCCCGGTCTACGACATCATGAACGACCGCCCGCACCTGCGCGTCGAGAACCGCGTGCTGCCGTCCGGGCCGACCGTCACCGACATGGTCGCGAACGCCGCGCTGTTCTACGGCCTGGTCCGCGCGCTCAGCGAGCAGGACCGTCCTATTTGGACACAGATGACGTTCAGCGCCGCCGAGGAGAACTTCCACACCGCGGCCCGCGACGGCATCGAGTCCCGGCTGTACTGGCCCGGCATCGGCGAGGTGTCCGTCACCGACCTGGTGCTCAAGCACCTGCTGCCCGCGGCGTACGACGGGCTCGACCGGTTCGGCGTCGACCCCGGCGTACGCGACCACCTGCTCGGCATCATCGAGGGCCGGTGCATCACCGGCCTCAACGGCGCGCAGTGGCAGGCGGAGACCGTCACCAAGCTTCAGGACGACCGCCAGCTCGACCGGGTCCCGGCCCTGCACGCCATGCTCCAGCGGTACGTCGAGCACATGCGCGCCGGCAGCCCCGTGCACACCTGGCCCATCGGCTGACCAACGGCGGTCAGCGTACCCATCGGCTGACCAACGGCGGTCAGCGTGCCCATCGGCTGACCAACGGCGGTCAGCGTGCCACTCGGCTGACCAACGGCGTCAGCCGAGAGCCGACGTGACGGCGTCCGCGGTGGGCTGGTCGATCTTCTTGCCGTTCACGAAAACCGCTGGCACCCCGGTGATCCCGCGCTGCTGCGCGGTGTCGCCGACCGAACCGACCCAGCTGCCGTACTGCTCGGTCCGTACGCACCCGTCGAAGGTGTCGTTGCGCCGGAAGGCGCTCGGCGCGAGGTCGATCAGGTCGTCGGCGTCGAAGCCCTTGGTCTCGTCCGTCGGCTGGTGCTGGAACAGGATGTCCAGGTATTTCAACGAGTCCTTGGGGTCCGCGTGCACCAGGCTCGTGCAGGCGAACGCGTTCGCCGCGCGCTTCGCCGGCTCACCCGTGAACGCGACGGGATAGAGCAGCACCTGCGTGTCACCGGACGCGACGGCCTTGTCCAGCGCCGGCTTGATCGCGGTGTGCGTCGACTTGCACGGCGGGCAGCCGAGGTCCATGAACACCTCGACCTTCCGGCTCGCGCCGGGCTCCCCCGCCTGCCATCCCTTGCCCGTACCGCCGGCCGGCGCCGGGTAGGCCGGCCCGCTCGCCTGGTACCGGTTGTTGTCCGTCCCGCTGAACTTCCGGTACGCCAGGTATCCGCCGCCGGCGCCGCCACCGCACAGCACGACCAGCACGATCGCGAGTACCAGGAAGATCGGCCACTTCGCCTTCCTCGGCTTCGGTGGGGTCGGCTGCCACTGCGGCTGTCCCGGCGCGTACCCGGGCTGGGGTGGTCCTGCCTGCGGTGGCATGGGCTGCCCCGGCATCCCGGGCTGGGTCGGTCCGCCGGGCTGGGTCGGTGCGCCGGGATGCGGCGCGCCCTGACCGCCGGGCGTGGCCGGGGCGGGGCCGTAGCCGGGTTGCGGGGCGTCCCGGTGGGCGAACGGGTTCGCCTCGTCCGGCCCCGTCCGCCCGGGCTGCCATCCGCCGCTCATCACACGCTCCGTCCTGCCGCCTGTCCGAGCCCACACCATACGTGCCCGGCGTTTTTGTCCACTGTGGACGGATAACGGGTCAGAGGTCGCGCACGCAGCGCCACTGCGTCGCGTACGGCTGGTAGTCGAGGGCGGCGTTGACGTGCAGCATCGGGGCGTTGAGGTCGTCGTTTCCGGTGTACGCCTCGGCCAGCCCGCGCGCCCGGGCCCGGTGCAGGGACGCGACCTTCACCAGCCGCGCCAACCCGCGCCCCCGGTACGCCCGGCGCGTGCCGGTCATCCCCGACCAGTACCGGCCCGCGTCGGTCTGCGCGAGCGTGAACGCGGCGACCGTACCGTCGGCGACGGCGGCCAGGCTCAGCTCCCGGTCCGTGTCCGGCCGGTCCCAGCAGGACAGGCGCCAGCCGTCGAAGTCCATGTCGTCCACCGGTACGTCGCCCGGCTCGTCCCGGCTGGCGTCCGCGTCGGCCGCCCACAGCGGCCGCGGATCCGCCGCGAAGTCCGCCCACGGCCGCAGCACCAGACCGTCCGGTACGCCCGGCACAGCCGGCAGCTCGGCCAGGTCGAGGCGCTGGTAGCTGGCCGACCGGCGGCGGGCGTACTTGTGGCGGTCGGCGAACGCGAGCGAGCCGGCGTCGTCGGACACCCAGGCGTGCACGCGCGTCACCGCCAGCCCGCGCAGGTACGCCTCGGCGGCCGCGAGCAGCGCACCGCCCGCGCCGCGGCGCCGGTGGTCCGGGTGGACCGAGACGTTCGCGAAGCCCTGGCCGGGCACGGTCGTCTCCCAGTCGAGCCCGCACCGGACCAGCCCGACGACGTCCCCGCCGTCGACGGCGACCAGAACGCGCAGCCGCTGCGGCGCGGGCGCGTGCGCCACCTGCCACGCGAGCGCCGACTCCGACAGCACCAGGTACGGATGGGCCGCGCGCAGCACCCGGTACGCCGCGGTGATGTCCCGCCCCGCGTCCAGCACCCTCGTCTCGACCGCCACGCCGGCACGTTACCGTGCGGTGTTGGCACGCTGAGGGAGGCACATGCTGGGCAGCATCCTGTGGGCGATCGTCGGCGGCGCGGTCATCGGCATGCTGGCCCGGTTGATCATCCCGGGGCGACAGCGGGTGCCGTGGTGGTTGACGATCGGCGTGGGCATGGTCGCCGCGTTCCTCGGCACCGGTCTCGCCGAGGTCCTGGGCTTTCGGCACACCCCCGGCATCGACTGGAAGAAACACCTGCTCCAGCTCGGCCTCGCGGTCGCCGCCATCGGCCTGCTCAGCCTGTACGGGCGGCGCCGCTCCCGGGCCTGACATTCGCCGGTTCGCCCCCACGTACGCGGTTGCCAGGGCAGTCCGGCAGCAGTACGGCGGCTGGGGAGGGCGACATGATCGGGACGATCATCTGGGCCATCGTGGCCGGCGCGGTCCTGGGCGTACTGGCCCGGATCATCCTGCCGGGCCGGCAGAACATCTCGTGGTGGCTGACCATCCTGGTCGGCATCGTCGCCGCGTTCCTCGGCGGCCTGGTCGCGACCTGGCTCGGCGTCGGCGACACCCGCGGCATCGACTGGATCCGGCACATCATCCAGGTCGTGTTCGCGCTGGTCGGGGTCGCGATCGTGGCCGGCGTGGGCGGCCGGCGCCGTACCAGCTGAGTCAGGTCAGGGCTGGCCGACGGTGATCCAGGCGCGCTCGTCCTCGGTCAGCGCGCGTACCGCCGCGGGCAGCTCACCCGCGACGACGTGGCCGAGCGTGACGGTCTCCAGGATCGACCGCTCGCTCGCCCGCAGCGCGATCCACACCTCCTGCAGCGGTCGGGCCGCGCCGGTGTAGTCGACCCGTTCCGGCCGTTCCCCGCGTACGCCGAGCAGTGGGCCGTCGACCGCCCGGATGATGTCGGCCAGCGAGATCTCGCCGGCCGGCCGGGCGAGCCAGTATCCGCCGACCGGGCCGCGCTGGCTGCGTACCAGGCCGGCCCGGCGGAGCTGGTTGAGGATGTGTTCGAGGAACTTCGGTGGGATCTCCTGGGAGCGCGCCAGCTGCTCGGACGTGACCGGCCCCTCGGCGGCGGCGGCAAGTTCGGCAGCGGCGCGCAGGGCGTAATCGACCCGGGCGGACAACCGCATGCCTGAGATTATCGCCCGGCGTCGATTCCCCTACCCGGTCGGGCCGGAGTCCGCGCTGGTGAGACGCTCGACCAGGCCGTACTCGACGGCCTCGGCGGCGGACATCTCGTGCCGATCGGACAGGTCCCGCTCGATCTGCGCCTGGCTGCGGCCGGTCCGCTCGGCGAGCCGTACGGCCAGGTCCTCCAGCAGCCGCAGGTGGGCGCCGGCGGCCAGGGTCACCTCGTCCGCCGTACCGGCGAGCCGGTCGACGCGCGGCTCGGCCAGCACGAACCGGGCATGGGGGTACGCGACGCGTTCGGTGGCCGCGGCGTACACGCCGAGGGCGGCGCCGCCGACGGTGCCGAGCGCGATCGCCCGCACCGGCGTACGCATCAGGTCGAGGACGTCGATCAGCGCGAACGCCGCGGACAGCTCGCCGTCGGTGCTCGACACCTGCATGGTGATCGCGCCGCCGCGCGGGGTGGCCAGCGCGTCGAGCGTCATGAGCTGCGAACCGACCCGGGAGGCCAGGTCGCCGGTCACCGGGCCGGTCACCGCGACGATCTGCTGCTCGAACATCCGCTGCTCCAGCCACGGGGCGACCCCGCTCTCGTGACCCGCCGGCGCGGCCGGTCGGTCGCGGTGCTCGGGCCGGCCGCCCGGCACCTGCCATTCCGGCGTGTTTCCGGGCCAGGCGCCGTACCGTGCCGTCACCGTCGCTGTCATCGGTTGCCCTCCTCGGGTGCGCGCAGGCGCACCTCCAGTCGTCGGTGCACGGCGTCGGCGTACCGCTCCAGGGTGGAGAGCCGGACGTCGACGCCGCCGGTTTCGAGCCGGGCCACCGCCGACTGCGAGGTGCCCATCCGCTCGGCCACCTCGGTCTGCGACAGGCCCGCCCGGCGTCGCTCCTCGATCAGGTCGGCGAGCAGGCCGCGCCGCCGCTCGGCCATCCCCCGGAACCCGGGGAACACCGGCAGCTCGTCCTCGTCGTCGCCCATACCGAAAATGCTATACCGCTCGGAGCGCACCGTCACCCGCCCCGCGCGTACCGGCGTGACGTACACCGCTGGCCGCCTACTGGCGCGTGGTTGCGCGGACACGGCAGGCTGTCCGGCATGGATCTCGTGCCGGACAGCGTCGGACGTGACGACGACGGTTTCGCCTTCCGCAACGCGTCGCCCAGCCACGGGCCGGTCAACGGGGCGGCCCACCACCGCGCCCACGACTCCGCCGCGGCCGAGGAGGTCGCGGCGCGCGTCGCCGACGACCCGGCGATCGCCGACCATCCCCTGGTCCAGGGCCTGCTCGTCGAGCTACCCGCGCGCGGCACCCCGCTGCCGGAGGGCTGGCTCGACCGCTGGCTGGAGGCCGCCCGCGCCTGCCTGGAACTGCTCTACACCAAGCCGACCCGCTGACGGTCCGGGCGGCACAGGTGGACGGAGCACGACCCCGGACGGTCGTACCGTTTGTCCGGTGGTGTGCTCCGCGCCGATGAAACTACCGATCGACCCTGAGTCGCGCCTGGGTGTCGGCTTCGGAACAGCTCGTAATCGGGTCAGTCGCGCATCGACTCCACACCCGCCCGGTACGCCGCCATCGCGGCATGCCACAGCCCGCCGCCGGCCGACACGCGGGCCGCGCCGAGCGCGGCAAGCCGGGACACCGGCGTGTCCGGCCGCCAGTTGAGGTTCACCGGTCCGTCGATCTCCGCCACGAGCCGCGCCATCATCGCGTCCGACCGCACCCCGATCGGGTACGCCGAGTCGGCGCCGGCGGCGAGGTACCGGTTGGCGCGGGCGACGGCCTCGTCGACGACCGCGTCCTCCGGTACGTCCCCGCGGCGGAGGAACACGTCGACCCGGGCGTTGACCACCAGCGGTACGCCGGCGGCGACCGCGGCGCCGCGCACCTCGGCCAGGCGTACCGCGTGCGTGTCCACATCGGACAGTGCGCCGGCGGTCGAGTCCTCGATGTTGCAGCCGACGGCGCCGGCGGCGACGAGCCGGGCGACGAGCTCGTCGGGCCCGAGACCGTACCCGTCCTCGGCGTCGACGGTCACGGGGATGTCGACGGCGCGGGCGATCCGGGCCGCGGCGGCGAACATCTCGTCGGGCGGGGCCGCGCCGCCGTCCGCGTACCCGAGGGATTCGGCGACCGCGACACTGCTCGTCGCGATCACCGGGAACCCTTGCGCCGCAACGATTCGCGCGCTGGTCGCGTCCCACGCGTTGGGGAGTACGACGGGGTCGCCGGGGCGGTGCAGCGCGCGGAACCGTTCGGCGGCGCCGGCGAGGACGGCCGGGTCGGGCATTGCGCCGGTCACGCCGGCTTCCGGTGGGAGACGTAGTCGCCGGGGAGCATGCGGGTGGCGACGCAGACCCGGTTCCAGCCGTTGATGACGGTCGTCGCCCAGATGATCAGGGAGAGTTCCTTGTCGTCGAACTGTTCGGCGGCGCGGGCGTACACGTCGTCGGGGACGAAGCCGTCGGTGAGGACGGTGATGGCCTCGGCGAGGTCGAGCGCGGCACGCTCCCGGTCGGTGAAGAACGGCGCCTCGTGCCACGCGCTGAGCGCGTAGATGCGCTGCTCGGTCTCGCCGATGGCGCGCGCGTCCTTGGTGTGCATGTCGATGCAGTACGCGCAGTGGTTGAGCTGCGACGAGCGGATCTTGACGAGTTCCAGCAGGATCGGGTCGAGTCCGGCCCGCTCGACCTTCTGGTTCAGTTCGCGCATCGCGCGAAAGATCTCGGGCTGCACCTCGGCGATGTTCATTCGCGGTTCCATGGGTTCGACACTAACCAGGAAATGGACCCGGATATGGTCCATTGCGATGGCTGATCAGTGGTCCATTGCCGGCGTCGACCTGCACGTCGAGCTGGGCGCGGGTGGCCGGCGCGCGGCGCTCACCGGCGCCCTCCGCGACGCCGTACGGTCCGGCCGGCTCGCGCCCGGCACCCGCCTGCCCGCCAGCCGTACGCTCGCCGCCGACCTCGGCGTGGCCCGCGGCACCGTCACCGAGGCGTACCGGCAGCTCGCGGCGGAGGGATACCTGGTGGCGCGGCAGGGCGCGGGGACCGTCGTCGCGCCGCGTACGGCCGCGCCCGCCCGGCCGCGGCGTCCCGAGCCGGGGCCAAGCCGGGTCCCCGTGCGGTACGACCTGCGGCCCGGGCTGCCCGACCTGTCGGCGTTCCCGCGGCGGGAGTGGCTCGCCGCGGCGCGTACCGCCGTGGGGCGGATGGACCACGCGGCGCTCGGCTGGGGCGACCCGCGCGGTGAGCCGGGACTGCGCGCCGAGCTGGCCGCGTACCTCGGGCGGGTGCGGGGCGTGCAGACCGCGCCGGGGCTGGTCATGGTGTGCGGCGGGTTCGCGCACGGGCTGGCGCTGCTGTGCGCGGTGCTGCGCGAGCGCGGCCTGTCCACGCTGGCGTTCGAGGACCCGTACCTGCCCGGCTACCGGCGGATCGCGGCGGCGGAGGGCCTGCGTACCGTCGGCGTGCCGGTCGACGGGGACGGCATCGTCGTCGACCGGCTGGCCGCGACCGGGGCACGGGCCGTGGTGGTGACGCCGGCGCACCAGTTCCCGATGGGCGTACCGCTCGCGCCGGCCCGCCGGATGGCCCTGCTCGACTGGGCCCGTACGGTCGACGGCCTGGTCGTCGAGGACGACTACGACGGTGAGTTCCGGTACGACCGTCGGCCGGTCGGCGCCGTCCAGGGCCTCGCCCCCGACCGCGTCGTGTACGCCGGCACCGCCAGCAAGACGCTCGCCCCCGGCCTGCGCCTCGGCTGGCTCGCGCTGCCGCCGGAACTGGTCGCGCCGATCGCCGACCGCCGCGACCTCAGCGACCGGCACACCGGGGTGTTGGAGCAGGTCACGTTCGCGGAGCTGATCGCGTCCGGCGGGTACGACCGGCACGTGCGGCGCAGTCGCGCCCGGTACCGCGCGCGACGCGACGAGTTGCTGGCCGCACTCGGCTCCCTGCCGGTACCCCCCGCCGTCGCGGGCATCGCGGCCGGGCTGCACGCCCTGGTCATGCTGCCGCGCGGGCTCACCGAGTCGGCCGCGATCGCGGCCGGCCGGCGGCGGTCGCTCGGCCTCACCGGCCTGTCGACGTATCTGACCGACCGGCGGACGCGGTCGCACCGCCTCGTCGTCGGGTACGGCACGCCGCCGGACCACGCGTTCGGCCCGGCGCTGCGCGAGCTTCTCACCATCCTCGCGGGGTGACCGGGTCAGCCGCCCGAGGTGTCGGGGGCGGACTCCAGCGACCGCAGCGGATCGCCGGCCGGGCGGAGCAGCAGGAGCAGCCCGAAGCCGAACGCCACCACCGCGACCCCGCCGACCAAGTCCAGCACGTAGTGGTTCGCGGTGCCGAGCACGACCAGCGCGGTACACAGCGGGTAGCAGATCGCCAGGACCCGCACGTACCACCGGCGGACGAGCCAGCAGACCATCGCGCCGCACCACAGCGCCCAGGCCAGGTGCAGGCTGGGAAACGCCGCGTACTGGGCGGCGGTGTGCGACATCGCCCCGTCGGAGTAGTCACCGATCCCCGGGTAGCGCGCCATCGTGTCGATCATCCCGAGGCCGGCCATCAGCCGCGGCGGCGCGACCGGGACCACGTAGTAGAGCACGAAGCCGAGCAGCGTCGGCACGACGAGCAGGAACCGGGCGTACGGGTACGCGGCGCGCCGGCGCAGAAACAGCCAGAGCAGCACGGCGGGCGTCGCCGCCTCGTGCATCGCGACGTACCAGACGTTGGCGGCGGTGGCGAGGTCCGGATGCGCGGCGAGCGCGTGGTTGAGCGGATGCTCGACGGCGATGCCGAGCCGCTGCTCGACCGCGAGCAGCCCCGCCGCGTGCCGGAACGCCGGCGCCGGCGACACGTTGAGATGGTGCTGGATCACCGTGTAGACGCCGTACCCGACGGCGATGATCAGGATCTCCCGCCACCAGCGCGGCCGGGCCAGCCACCAGGGCGGGCGGCGCGTCGGCCCGACACCCTCGGTTGCCCGTTCGTCGACCGCCGTCACCGTTCCATCCTGGGCCGGAGATCATCCGGCACGGCCCCGAATGACGAATCTCACGGGGCGGCCACGCGGGGACGTGCGGCGCGTCACGCCCGCCGTACGGCGGCGAAGTGGGCCCGGACCGGGCGGGTCAGCAGCAACACGACGATCACCACGGCGAGCACGATCGCGACGACCTCCAGTGCGCCCAGCACGTACCAGACGTTCGCGCCGAAGTTGAAGTCGGACCGCTCGATCTGCCCGGAGCCGTACAGGTAGGCGATGATGCCGCTGAAGCCGCCGCAGCCGCACCGGGCGACGGCGTACCCGACGCAGGTGACCCAGGACAGCACCCGGCCGGCGGGACTGGAGCGGACGAGCAGCGCGGCCGCGACGGCGAGGCCGACGGAGAGCAGCACGTTGATGGCGACGTCGACGCCGGTCATGGCCGCGAGGCCGGTCGCGTCGCCGGTGTCCTGCATGGTCTTGACCAGGATGTACAGCCCGACCACCGACTCGACCAGGCAGAACACGACCGCCAGCCCCTCGAGTACGACGACCGCCGTCACGGCGGGCGGTCGGGTCGGCGCGGCCGGTCGCCACGCGTACGGGGGGTGCATCGCGCCAGGGTAACGACGCGGTCGAGCGTAGGTTCACGGACGTGACGACGTACCCGAAGATCGAGTTGCACGTGCACCTGGAAGGCGCGATCCGGCCCGGGACGCTGCTGTCCATCGCCCGGCGCAACGGCGAGACGCTGCCCGCGGACACCGTCGAGGGACTCACCGAGATGTACGAGTTCACCGACTTCGACCACTTCATCAAGGTGTGGTTCCTGACCACGAACTGCCTGCGCACCGCAGAGGACTTCACGCAGATCGTGGTCGACTACGCCGCCGAGGCCGCCTCGTACGGCGCGGTCTACGTGGAGGGGATCTTCTCCCCGCCCGAGCGGGTCGAGCGCGGCATGGCGTGGGCCACCCTCTACGAGGGGTACGCCGACGGCGTCGCCGCCGCGCGCGAACAGCACGGCGTCGAGGTACGGCTGACTCCCGACCTGTACCGCAACGGCTCGCCCGAGCTGGCCGAGGAGTGCGCCCGCTGGTCGGTGCGGTACGCGGACCGTGGGATCGTCGGTCTCGGCATCGGCGGCATCGAGGTCGGCCGCCCGGTCCGGCCGTACGTGCGGGCGTTCGACATCGCGCGCGACGGCGGCCTGGCCGTCGTACCGCACTCCGGCGAGACGGCCGGCCCGGACTCGATGCGCGAGGTGGTCGAGCTGCTGCGGCCGGACCGGATCCGGCACGGCATCCACGCCGTGGACGACCCGGCGCTGCTCTCCGACATCGTCGCCGCCGGCACCGTCCTGGACGTCTGCCCCACGTCGAACCTGCGTACCCGGGCGGTCGCGGACCTGGCCGACCATCCGCTGCCGGCACTGCTCGCGGCGGGCGCCCAGTGCACGATCAACACCGACGACCCGGCGATGTTCAACACCGACCTGGGCCAGGAGTACGAGATCGCGGCGAAGCTGGGCGTCACCCCGCAGTCGGCGTACGCGGCGGGCGTGGCCGGTGCGGCCTGTGACGAGGCGACCCGGGACCGGCTGCGGGCGATCGGTGCCGACACCTGGCCGGCGTGACGCTCACCTGCCGCGGCGCTCCTGCCAGCGTTTCAGCATCAGCTCCATCTCTTCCACCAGGAAGTTCATGAAGTCGACGGACTCGGCCATGCGGACACCGGCGGGGGTGTCCGCGCCGAGGATGGAGATGCCCTCGCGCAGGGCGTCCTGAAGCTGGAGCAGCATCTGGTCGCGGCCGGTGATCGCGGCCTGCCACATGTCGTCGCGGACCACGAAGTGGTCCCGGCGGCTGCCCGGCTCCCGTTCCCGGAACGCCAGCTTCACCTGCCCGAGGTACCGGGTGGCGCCGGAGATCGCGGCCGGGCTGACCTTGAGCGTGTCGGCCAGTTCGGCGGCGGTGAGGCGGCCGGAGTCGGCGACGAAGAGCGCGGCCCACACCCGCGCGGGCATCCGCGGCAGGCCGACGCTGGTCAGCGTGGCGGCGAGACGCTCGCGGTATCGGACGATGCCGCCGTCGTCACGGCGCTCGCCGTCGGTATCCGCCACTGTCGCCTCCCTCGCCTGTCAACCGGTGGCCCAATTTTATACACTTTACTAACTTCACGTTTTTGTGAAACAAGTGTAGCGTCGATCGCATGACCGATGCCATCTCCGTGGTCGGACTGACCAAGTCGTTCGGCCGTACCAAGGCACTCGACGAGCTCGACCTGCACGTCGCGACCGGCGAGGTGCACGGCTTCCTCGGCCCCAACGGCGCCGGGAAGTCCACCACCATCCGCGTTCTCCTCGGCCTGCTCCGCGCCGACGGTGGCACCGCCAGCCTCCTCGGCGGCGACCCCTGGCGCGAGGCGACCACGCTGCACCGCCGCCTGGCGTACGTGCCGGGCGACGTGAGCCTCTGGCCCACCCTCACCGGCGGCGAGGTCATCGACCTGCTCGGCCGGCTGCGCGGCGGACTCGACCCGAAGCGCCGCGCCGACCTGCTGGACCGCTTCGACCTCGACCCGCGCAAGAAGGGCCGCAGCTACTCCAAGGGCAACCGGCAGAAGGTCGCGCTCGTCGCGGCCCTCGCCTCCGACGTCGAGCTGCTCGTCCTCGACGAGCCGACGTCCGGGCTCGACCCGCTGATGGAGGAGGTGTTCCGGGACTGCATCGGCGAGGAACGCCGCGGCGGCCGTACCGTCCTGCTGTCCAGCCACATCCTCGCCGAGGTCGAGGCGCTGTGCGACCGAGTCAGCATCATCCGCAACGGCCGTACGGTCGAGACCGGCACGCTCGCCGACCTGCGCCACCTGACGCGTACGTCGATCAGCGCGGAGCTGTCCGGCCCGGTCGACGGCATCGCCACCATGGCAGGCGTGTACGACCTCGTCGCCGACGGGAACCGCCTCAGCTGCGAGGTCGACACCGCGAAGCTCGACGAGCTGCTGCGGCGCCTCACCCAGGTCGGCGTACGCAGCCTGACGAGCCAGCCGCCGACGCTGGAGGAGCTGTTCCTCCGGCACTACGAGGCGGACCGGCCGGCGGTGTCGGCATGACCGCCGGTACGCCGACCCGCGTCGCTGAGACGACCGCCGCCGTGACGCCCGGCCGGTCGTCGGGCCTGGTCGGCACCGGCACCCTGATCCGGCTCGCGTTGCGGCGCGACCGGGTCATGCTGCCGATCTGGCTCGCCGTCCAGTTCGTCCTCGCCGCCGGCAGCGCCGCCAGCGTCAAGGGCCTGTACGCGTCCGCCGCGTCCCGGCATGCGCTCGCCGCCACCGCCGGCGACAATCCCGCCACCATCGCCATGTACGGCCCGCCCGACGACCTCGGCAGCCTCGGCGGCCTCGCCACCTGGAAACTCGGCATCTACGGCGCCGGCCTGCTCGCCCTGATGAGCATCTTCACGCTCGTCCGGCACACCCGCGGCGACGAGGAGGCGGGCCGCCTCGAACTCGTCGGCGCCGGCGTCGTCGGCCGGTACGCGGCGCTCACCGCCGGCGTGGTCGTCGCCCTCGGCGCCAACCTGGTAGCCGTACCGGTCGTCGGCGTCGGGCTCACCTCCGGCGGCATCCCGGCCAGCGAGGCGTTCACGTTCGGCTTCGCGATCGCGGCCGCCGGCTTGGTGTTCACCGGCATCGCGGCCGTGACCGCGCAGCTCACCGAGACGTCCCGCGCCGCGAACGGCATGGCCGCCGCGACGCTCGCCGCCGCGTACCTGCTGCGCGCGGTCGGTGACAGCGCGCACGACGCGTCGTTCCTGTCGTGGATCTCACCACTGGGCTGGACGCTACAGATCCGTTCGTTCGCCGCGCAGCCGCACTTCTGGGTGTTCGGGCTCGCCGCGGTCGCCACCGCCGCGCTGCTCACCACCGGGTACGTCCTGGCCGGGCACCGCGACATGGGCGCCGGCCTGCTCCCGCCGCGGCTCGGACCGGCGGCCGCTCCCCCGCAGTTGCGCAGCTCGTTCGCGCTGGCCTGGCGGTTGCAGCGGGGCCCGCTGATCGGCTGGGCGGTCGGGTTCGTCGTACTGAGCGGCGCCCTCGGCAGCATCGCCGCCGGCGTCGCCGAGTTCGCCAACACCAAGCAGATCAAGGACATGCTCGCCAAGCTCGGCGGCGAACAGAACCTCGTCGACTCGTACCTGTCGTTCGCGATGAGCGCCGCCGGCATCGTCGCCGCCGTGTACGCCACGCAGGCCCTGCTGCGCATGCGTACCGAGGAGACCGCGCTGCGCGCCGAGCCGCTGCTCGCCACCCGCGTCGGCCGGGTGCGCTGGGCCGCGAGCCACGTCGTCCTCGCCGCGCTCGGCGTCGTCGTACTGATGGCGCTCAGCGGGCTGGTCGCCGGCCTCGCGCACGGCCTGCGTACCGGTGACGTGGGCGGTCAGGTACCCCGGCTGGTCGCGGCCGGCCTCGTGCAGGCGCCGGCCGCGCTGGTCGTGGCAGGCATCGTGGTGTTCCTGTTCGGCCTGCTGCCCCGGCTGACCGTCGCGGCGTGGGCGGTACTCGGCGCGTTCCTGGTGATCGGCGAGTTCGGCGGGCTGTTCAAGCTCAACCAGCGGGTACTCGACCTGTCGCCGTTCACGCACCTGCCGAAGCTGCCCGGCGGCGAGGTCAGCGCCACCCCGATCGTCGTCCTGGTGGTCGTGGCCACCGCGTTCACCGTGGCCGGCCTGTTCGCCTTCCGCCGCCGCGACATCGGCTGAGCATCGCGCCGCCGGGCGCAACCCGGCGGCGCCGTGCCCCGGTAGACTCCCAGCACCCAGACCCGGGGAGCACCGCGGTGACCAGCAACGATCCCGTTCCCGACGATTCGGCCGCGCACCTTGCCGAACTCTTCTTCCAGCTGAGCAAGCGCATCCGTACCCGGTCAGCGGAGCACCTTGCCCCGCTGGGGCTCACCCCCGCCCAGGCCCGCGCGCTGCGCATGATCGCCCGCAGCGACGTACCCCTGCGCATCGTCGCGCTCGCCGCCCAGCTCGACATCGTGCCCCGTTCGGCCACCACCGTCGTGGACGCGCTCGAACAGGCCGGCCTGGTCACCCGCCAACCGGACCCCGCCGACCGCCGCAGCGTCCTACTGACCCTCACCGAGGCCGGCCGCGCCCGCCTCACCCAACTCCAGGACACCCGCCGCCAGACCGCCGAGAACCTCTTCCAGGCCCTCGACCCGCACGACCGCGCCCACCTCTCCCGCATCCTCGACACCCTGACCCAGGCCACCACCCCACCCGGCTGCCCCAAGCCCAACCAGGACACCCGTTGAGCCCGCAGCACCCCAGGCACGCCGCACCACAAAGCCGGTGTTGGATGGGCGCAAGTCACGCCAGTTAAGAGCGGACAGAAGCCCCGCCAGTCAGCAAAGGGAGCTGACGTCACACCGGTAGATCACGCCAGTCGGCGAAGCCGGCGGAGATCACGCCGGTTGGTGAAGCGAGCCGGTTGGTGAAGCGACGAGCCCGCGGAAGTCACGCCGGCTGGTGAAGCGACGAGCGCCCACACAGGACCCCGAGGAACAAGGAACGCGGGGGTTCGGGGGCTCGGCCCCCGGGGAAACACCACCCGAACCAGTCCGCGCACTCCGCGGACACAGTCCGGCCATTCGGGTGGGGAAGGGGGGAGTTGAACCCCCACGCCCTTTCGGGCACACGGACCTGAACCGTGCGCGTCTGCCATTCCGCCACTTCCCCGTGGCCACACCCGCAACCCGGTGAGGACCGCGGGAGTGTTTGCGGGTACATAGGTTACAGTGCCCGCCGGGCTCGGGAGCCGATGGCCCCTGCCCCGCTCTCCGAGCGTCATAGTGCAAGCTCGGACAGCGGCGAAAGCCTAGCACGAGGAGGAACGCTCCTGCCGACGGGAGTGGTCCCGCCCGATACCATCGGGGTCACGGAAGCCGAGGAGGAGCCGGTGAGCGTTCTGCAACGCTTCGAGAAGCGGTTGGAGAACTTGGTGGAGGGCACCTTTGCCAAGGTCTTCAGGGGGGTCGTGCACCCAGTCGAGATCGCCAGTGCCATGCAGCGAGAAGCTGAGGCGCACAAGGCGATCCTGGCTGGCGGCCGCACGCTCGTCCCCAACCGGTACGTGATCGATCTCTCGCCTTACGATCACAGCCGGCTCGCGCCGTATGCTGCGGCGCTCGCACAGGAGCTGGCGCAGACCCAGGCCGAGTTCATCGGCGAGCAGGGCTGGACGGTGTACGGGGACGTCATCGTCGAGATCGAGCGTGGTGAAGGTCTCGACACCGGTATGTTCCGGGTCACCGCCGAGGTCTACACCGGCGGGCAGCAGCCGGAGCCGGCCCAGCAGCAGGGTTACGACCAGCAGTACCAGCAGGGTCCGCCGCCGGGTGCGCCCGGACCGGGGCCGGAGGCGTACAGCACGTCGGGGCCGCCGGCGCCGCCGATGCAGCAGACGCCGAACGCGCGGATGGTGTCGAACGACGGGCGCCAGTTCGCGCTGGCGATCGGTTCGACGATCATCGGTCGCGGCGAGCAGGCGCAGTTGCGGCTGGCCGACGTGGGCATCTCGCGCCGGCACGCCCGGCTGGACTTCGACGGTACGCGGGTCGTGTTGACGGATCTCGGCTCGACGAACGGCACGGTGGTCAACGGGCAGCGGATCTCGGCCGTGGCGCTGCGCCCGGGTGACGTGATCCAGTTCGGCACGACTTCGCTGACGTTCCACGTGGACGGCTGATGCCCTCGATCGTCCTGGCCGTCGCCAGGTTCGGCTTCCTGGCGCTGTTGTGGATCTTCGTTTTCGCGGTCGCCGGGGTCGTCCGACGCGACCTGTGGGCGGGCAATCGCAGTAACCGGCTGGTGGCCGCACCCCGCGGGGTGCAGGCCACCGCGCCGCCACCGCCGCCCGGCGCGCGGGTGAAACGTGGCAGATCCGCGCGGGTACTGGTGGTGACGGAGGGGGCACTGGCCGGTACGACGATCACGTTGACCGGCCAGCCGATCACCATGGGCCGCGCGGAAGACTCCACTCTGGTCCTGACCGATGACTACGCGTCTTCCCGACATGCCCGTCTCGTGTCGAGGAACGGGGAATGGTTCCTGGAAGACGCCGGCTCGACCAACGGGACATACCTGGATCGCGCTAAGGTCTCCGGACCAACTCCTGTCCCCCTTGGTGTGCCGATCCGGATCGGTCGCACCGCACTCGAACTTCGGCCATGACTATGACTTCCGGTGTTCCCGCACATCCTCCTGTACCGGTGATCACCACGACGCGACGGCAGGCCGCCTCATGACCCCATTCCCCGGTGGCTGCGTCCGCCGCCCCCGTGCCGCGGAGGCCACCCGATGACCCGCACGCCTGGCGCCGCACGGCGTCACACGCCTGGCGCCTTCCGGCGCGTCACGCACGGCGCCTTCCGGCATGGCGGCGCGCTGCGCCGGCGCGCCACGGAGGCCGCCTGATGACCCTCACGCTTCGCTTCGCCGCGCACAGCGACCGCGGCCTGATCCGTGACGGCAACCAGGACTCGGTGTTCGCCGGTCCGCGGCTGCTGGCGGTTGCCGACGGCATGGGCGGGATGGCCGCCGGTGACGTCGCCAGCAACATCGTGATCGCGGCGCTCGCCCCGCTCGACGACGACGTACCCGGGCCGGACCTGGTCGACGCGCTGCGCAACGCGGTCGCCGGTGCGAACCAGAACCTGCGCGAGACCGTGCAGGCGAACCCGCAGATGGAGGGCATGGGCACGACGCTGACCGCGATGCTGTTCTCCGGCACGCGGTTCGGTCTCGTGCACGTCGGCGACTCCCGGGCGTACCAGCTGCGCGACCAGCAGTTCGTCCAGATCACCAAGGACGACTCGTACGTCCAGATGTTGGTGGACGAGGGCCGCATCACGCCCGAGGAGGCGAACAACCACCCGCAGCGTTCGCTGATCACGCGGGCGTTGCAGGGCGAGGACGTCGAGCCCGAGTTCTCGGTACGCGAGGCGCGTCCCGGCGACCGCTACCTGCTGTGCAGCGACGGCCTGCACGGGTTCGTGAGCGACGAGACGATCTCGGAGACGATGCTCGGTACGCCGGACGCGCCGCAGTGCGTGGACCGGCTGATCCAGTTGGCGCTGCGGGCCGGCGGCCCGGACAACGTCACGGTGATCATCGCCGACGTGGTCGACGGGAACGTCGTGGAGCAGCAGCCGATCGTCGGCGGCGCCGCCGCCCGCGACCGCGGCATGACGACCGTCGCCGACCCGACCAGCCCGGCGGCGCGCGCGGCGCTGGCGCAGCAACGCAACCAGCCCCCGGCGGAGCCGGAGCCGGAGCCCGAGGAGCCCGACGCCCGCCGCCGCCATCCCGTACGCAACGCGTTGATCGTGCTGATCGCCCTGGCCGTGGTCGGCGGCGCCGGCTTCGGCGTCTGGCAGTACACCCGGACGCAGTACTACGTGGGCGCGTCGGACGACGGGTACGTCGCCGTGTTCCGAGGCGTACCGGGTGACGTGGCGGGGCTACATCTGTCCACTGTGGACGTCAAGAGCGGCACGAAGGTCACGGACCTGACCAGGCTGGTCCGCAACCGGGTGGAGCAGGGCATCGACAGCCCGAGCCGGGCGCAGGCGCTGAACACGCTGCACGAGCTGACGAACGACAGCGCGGGCAACTCGAACCTGCTGCCCGTGTGCGCGACCCCGACGCCGACCCCGAGCCACAGCGCGACGCCGTCGCCGACGCCGAAGAAGTCGGGCGTGACCGGCAAGTCCGCGTCGCCGACGCCGAAGTCCAGCGGGAAGGCCAGCCCAAGCCCGACCGCACCGTCGCCGTCGACGAGCCCCTCGGCCGTCGACCCGAAGACCGGTGATTGCCGGCCAGGCAGGTGAACCACCGCTCGTGAGCATGCCGACCTTTGCCCAACCCGCCGCCGTACCACCCGGTGCGGCGGCCGGTCGGCGTGTGCCGACGCGGCGCAACACGGAGCTGTTTCTCCTGTTGTTCGCGTTCGCCGTCACCGTGGTGCTGTCCGCGGCGGCGCAGGCCGCGCTGATCGACACGGTACGGCCGGACTGCCTGGTGCTGCCGCTTCTGGTGCTGCTGATCGGACTCGTCGCGCACGTGGTGGTGCGGATCTTCGCGCCGTACGCGGATCCGGTGCTGCTGCCGTTGGCCATGCTGGTCAACGGCCTCGGCGTGGTGTTCATCCACCGGGTCGACGTACCCAGCGAGATCATGGCGCAGAACGACGGCCGCGACCTGCCGACGAAGTACTCGACGATCGGGGCGTTCGACGGTCTCGGCATCCAGCAGGTGGCGTGGACCGCGCTCGCGGTGATCTTCTTCTGCCTGGTCGTCGCCGTGGTCCGGGACCACCGTTCGCTCTCGCGGTACGCGTACACGCTGGGGTTGGTGGGCATCGTGCTCGTCGCGATCCCGGCGGTGCTGCCCGCGTCGATGAGCGCCACGAACGGCGCGAAGGTCTGGATCAAGCTGCCGTTCTTCGCCATCCAGCCCGGTGAACTGGCGAAGCTCGCCCTGTTCGTCTTCTTCGCCTACTACCTCGTACGCAAGCGCGAGGTGCTGTCGCTGGCGAGCAAGCGGGTGCTGGGCCTGGAGTTCCCGCGGCCCCGCGACCTGGGCCCGGTCATCGTCGTCTGGATCATGAGCGTGCTGATCCTGGTGTTCGAGAAGGACCTGGGCTCGTCGCTGCTCTACCTGGGCACGTTCGTCGTGATGCTCTACATCGCGACGGAACGGAAGTCCTGGCTGGTCATCGGTTTCGTGCTGTTCGCGTTCGGCGCGTTCGCGGCGTACTCGCTGGGCACGTGGCTCGGCCCGTTCCAGAACTTCCACGACCGGGTCGACATCTGGCTCGACCCGATGTCCGACCCGCTGAACACGACGTTCCAGTTGTCCCGGTCACTGATCAGCCTCAGCGTCGGCGGCCTGTTCGGCGCCGGGCCGGGCGCCGGCGACCCGACGTCGGTGCCGCTGGCGCGCAGCGACTTCATCATCGCCACCATCGGCGAGGAACTGGGCATGTTCGGCCTGGCCGCGATCCTCCTGCTGTACCTGCTGATCACCGTGCGCGGGATCAAGGCCGGCACGGTCGTGCGCGATCCGTTCGGCAAGCTGCTGGCGGGCGGGCTGGCGTTCTCGATGTCGATCCAGGTGTTCGTGATCGTCGGCGGTGTCACCGACCTGATCCCGCTGACCGGCCTGACCACGCCGTTCCTGTCGTACGGCGGGTCGTCGCTGGTGGCGAACTGGATCCTGGTCGGGCTGCTGATCCGCATCTCGAACGACGCCCGCCGGCCCACCCCGGCCGGTACGACGGGCGGACCGGGCGGACCGCCGCCACAATTGCAGAGCGCCGCGACGGAGGTGATCAAGCTGTGAACCCGACCCTGCGACGCGCGTCCCTGGTCATCTTCGTGATGTTCCTGGCCCTGCTGGGCAACTTGACCCGGGTCCAGTTCTTCCAGGCCAAGAGCTACGCGGAGAACCCCTCGAACCCGCGCATCCTGAAGGACGCGTACAACGTGCCCCGCGGTGCGATCATGGTCGGCCGCAACCCCGTCGCGTACAGCAAGGACACCGGCGGCGAGCTGCGCTACCAGCGCTTCTACCCGAAGGGCGAGGAGTACGCGCCGATCACCGGGTACATGTCCCAGGTGTACGGCAACAGCGGCGTCGAGCGGTACGAGAACTCCGTGCTCAACGGCACGGACGACCTGCTGTTCACGCAGAAGCTGTCCGACACGATCACCGGCAAGAAGACCGAAGGCGCCAACGTCCTGCTGACGATCAACGAGAAGGCGCAGGACGCGGCGTGGAACGCGCTGAAGGACAAGAAGGGCGCGGCCGTCGCGATCGACCCGAAGACCGGGAAGATCCTGGCGATGGTCACCTCCCCCAGCTACGACCCGAACCCGCTGGCCAGCCATGACACCGACACCGTCACCAAGGCCTGGGACAGCTACGACCCGTCCAGCGGCGCCGGCCCGATGGCGAACCGGGCGCTCGGCGGCGGCGGCCCGTGGCCGCCCGGCTCGACGATGAAGGTGATCGTGTCCGCCGCGGCCCTGGAGAACGGGTACGACCCGAGCACGAACATCCCGGCCGGCCGGTCGTACCAGCCGGAGGACGGTGGCCAGGAGATCCACAACGACGTGGACTCGATCTGCCCGCAGGACCAGGTCACGATGCTGGTCGCGCTGCGCGACTCGTGCAACACCGGTTTCGCGAAGCTGGGCGTGCACCTCGGCGCCCAGACGGTCGTGTCGAAGGCCGAGGCGTTCGGGTTGAACAAGCAGATGACGATCCCGATGCTCGGCCAGGACGACGGCATTCCGGTCGCCAAGAGCGTGACCGGCGACCCACACGGCGAGTCGCAGGTCGCGCAGTCGTCGATCGGCCAGTTCAACGTGGCGGAGACACCGTTCCAGGAGGCGATGGTGGCCGGCGCGGTCGCCAACGACGGCACCGAGATGCAGCCGTACCTGGTGCAGGAGATCCAGGGCAGCGACTACTCGACGCTGCGTACCGCGCAGGAGAGCAAGTTCGGTCAGCCGATCGACTCGGGCACCGCGGGCAAACTGCGCGAGATGATGAACGCCGTGGTGTCGGACGGCACCGGTCGGCGCGCGCAGATCCCCGACATCGAGGTCGGCGGCAAGACCGGTACCGCCGAGCACGGCGACGGGGCGCCCGAGCACGGTTGGTTCATGGGATACGCGCGAGACAACGGCGACCCGAAGGTGGCCGTGGGCGTGTTTCTCGAGTCGGCGGGCGAAGGTGGCAGCGCCGACGCCACCCAGATCGGCGGCGACATCATGAAGGCGGTGCTCGGCAAGTGACAACCACCCCTCCCGTGACGAAGAAGGGACAGAGCTGATGCTGACGCCCGGGGGCACACTGGGCGGCCGTTACCGGTTGAGCGAGCGCATCGCCACCGGTGGCATGGGTGACGTCTGGAAGGCGGAGGACACCGTCCTCGGCCGTACCGTCGCGGTCAAGATCCTGCAGGCCGCCCTGCTCGAAGAGCCGGGCTTCGTCGAGCGGTTCCGCGCCGAGGCGCGGGTCATGGCGACGATCAACCACCCCGGCGTCGTCAAGGTGTACGACTACGGCGAGACGGACGTCGACGGCGGCGGCCAGATGGCGTACCTCGTCATGGAGTACGTCGAGGGCGAGTCGCTGGCGCACACGCTGAACAGGGTCGGCCGGCTCACCCCGGACCGTACGTTGGACCTGCTGGCGCAGGCGGCCGACGCGTTGCAGGCCGCGCACGACCACGGCATCGTCCACCGCGACGTCAAGCCCGGCAACCTGCTCGTACGGCCGGACGGCCGGCTGGTGCTGACCGACTTCGGCATCGCCCGCAGCGCGATGTCCGGCCAGCTCACCACCGCCGGCTCGATCCTCGGCACCGCGTCGTACGTGTCGCCCGAGCAGGCCACCGGTACCGGCAACATCACCTCGTCCAGCGACGTCTACTCGCTCGGCGTCGTCGGGTACCAGTGCCTGTCGGGGCACCGGCCGTTCGAGGGTGAGAACCCGATCCAGGTCGCGATGAAGCACATCCGGGAGGCGCCGCCGCCACTGCCGGCGGACGTACCGGGGCCGGTGCGCGAGGTGATCGACCGGGCCATGGCGAAGGACGTGCCGGCCCGCTGGCCGAGCGCGTCCACGATGGCCGAGGCGGCCCGACGGGCCGCGAGCGGCGGCGGCGGTCTCACCACCGCGGCGTTCGGCGGCGCGGGGATGCGCCCGCCCGGCCCGGACCGTACCTCCGTGATGGGCGGGATGCCGCCCACCAGCGGCGCCGGTCCGACCAGCGGGGGCGGCTACCGTTCCGGTGCCGCGGCCGTACCGTCCGGCCCGCCGGCGTCCGGCGGCCCGTACCAGGACTACGACTACTCCGGGCAGGGTTACTCGGAGCAGCCCGAGCCGAAGCGGCGCAGGGGTCTGATGATCGCCGGCATCGTTGTCGCGGTCCTCGTCGTGGTCGTCGGCCTTGGCGCCATCGGGTACGCGTTGGTCGGCGGCGACAACGGCGACAACCAAGCGCACGGCGGCAACAGTCCCAGCGCCAGCGCGAGCACCAACAAGAAGAACTCGGGCAGCGACGTCATCACCATCCCCAACCAGGGCAACGACTACCTGGGCCAGCCGTACGAGCAGGTCGCCAAGGATCTTCGGTCGAAGGGACTGGACGTCGAGCGGGTCGAGGGCCGGCGCAACACGAAGTACGGACCCGGCGATGTGAGCGGCATCCAGTACGACGAGCCGCTGCACAGGGGCGACCGCGTCACGTTGTACGTCCAGCCGGAGTACGACGACGGAAACGGCAACGGCAACGGAAATGGCAACGGGAACGGGAACGGCAACGGCAACATGCCGACGCTCCCGGGAAACCAGTCGAGTTCGCCGACGCCGCCGGGTGACGACCAGTCGGACAGTCCGACGCCGACGTCGCCGACGCCCAGCACCGGGGGCGGCAACGGTGACAACGTGCGGCAGTCCACCGTCGGCGGCACCGGGGCGGGGGCGTCCCAGTGACCGCGGATGACCGGATTCTCGGCGCCCGGTACGAGGTCGGCGAGCTCTTGGGCTACGGCGGCATGGCGGAGGTCCATCAGGGCCGTGACCTGCGGCTGGGTCGGGACGTGGCGATCAAGATGCTGCGTACCGACCTGGCCCGGGACGCCACGTTCCAGGCTCGGTTCCGGCGCGAGGCGCAGAACGCCGCCTCGCTGAACCATCCCGCGATCGTCGCGGTGTACGACACCGGCGAGGAGAAGGGCTCCGACGGGGAGGCCCTGCCGTACATCGTGATGGAGTTCGTGAACGGTCGGACCCTCAAGGAGGTCCTGACCGCCGAGGGAAACCTCGCGCCGAAGCGTGCGCTGGAGATCACCGCGGACGTGTGCGCCGCGCTGGACTTCTCGCACAAGCACGGCATCATCCACCGCGACATCAAGCCGGGCAACATCATGCTGACCGGCTCCGGTCAGGTCAAGGTGATGGACTTCGGCATCGCCCGCGCGGTGGCGAGCACGACGGCGACGATGACGCAGACCAGCGCGGTCATCGGCACCGCGCAGTACCTGTCGCCGGAGCAGGCGCGCGGCGAGACCGTCGACGCCCGCTCCGACGTGTACGCCACCGGTTGTGTGCTGTTCGAGCTGATGACGGGCCAGCCGCCGTTCACGGGGGACAGCCCGGTGAGCGTGGCGTACCAGCATGTGCGGGAGGAGCCGAAGCCGCCGAGCGAGCGGAGCCCGGAGGTCCCCCCGGACGTCGACGCCGTCGTGCTCAAGGCACTGGCGAAGAACCCGGCCAACCGGTACCAGAGCGCCGCGGAGATGCGGGCGGACCTGCTGCGCGCCGCGAACGGCCGGCCGGTGCAGGCGACGCCGGTGCTGACCGCGGACGAGCGTACGCAGGTGGTGAGCGGGGTTCCGCTGGGCGGCGACGGCACCGGTACGCAGCCGGCCGCCCGAGTCACGGACCCGGCCCGGCGCCGGCGTGCGATGTGGGTGCTGATCTCGCTGGCGCTGCTGGTGGTGTTGGCGGTGGCGGCGACCGGCATCGGCCTCTACCTGTCGTCCTCGCAGAACCCGACCCGTACGCTGCCGAGCGTCAAGGGCAAGCAGCAGGCCGCGGCGGTGAAGATCGTCAAGGATGCGGGCTTCCCGACGGTGCGTACGCAGCAGCGGGTGTCGTCCACCGCGAACAAGGGCAAGGTGATCGACGAGTCGCCGCAGCCCAACCGGGAGTACCGGACGAGCGCGACGATCACGCTGTTCATCGGCAGCGGCCCGCAGCAGGTCGCGATCCCGTCGATCAAGGGGTACAACCGCGGTGGCGCGGAGAACGCGTTGAAGCAGGTGCACCTGCAGGCGCGTTTCGCGTACAAGGACAGCTCCGACACCCGCGATCTCGTGGTCGACACGGATCCGCCGATCGGCACCCGGGTCGCGCGCGGCAGCACGGTGACCGTGTACCTGTCCCGCGGCAACGAGGCGACCGTGCCGAACGTGGTCGGCAAGTCCAAGGACGACGCTACGCAGACGCTGCAGGGGCAGGGCTTCCAGGTGTCCGTGCAGTACGAGACCAGCGACAAGCCGGCGGGTCAGGTCATCAACCAGAACCCGCTGGGTGACGCGACGGCGCCGAAGGACTCGACGGTCACGATCACGGTGGCGCAGCAGAGCTCGCCGTCGCCGACCCCGTCGGGCTCGGCGAGCAGCTCCCCGTCGCCGAGCGCGTCGCCGACACCGACCTGGGGTGGTCCGATCCCGACCCCGGGTGGCGACGGCTGATCCATCGGACGCGGCGGGTGGGTCAGCCGACGGCGGCGAGCCGGCGCTGCTCGACCTGCTCGCCGAGCGGCGGCGCCAGCTCCAACGCGCCGGGGTGGCCGCAGGCGGCCAGCCAGTTAGCCAGCATGAGGTGGCCGCCCTGGGTCAGCACCGACTCGGGGTGGAACTGCACCCCCTCCAGTGCCAGCTCCCGGTGCCGCATCGCCATCACCACGCCCGACGCGGTACGCCCGGTGACCTCGATCTCCGCCGGCAGGGTCGCCTCGTCGACGGTGAGCGAGTGGTACCGCGTGGCGATGAACGGATCGGGCAGCCCGGCGAGTACGCCGGCGCCGGTGTGTGTGACCTCGCTCGTCTTGCCGTGCAGCAGCTCGGGCGCGCGCACGACGCTCGCCCCGTACGCCTCGCCGATGGCCTGATGCCCGAGGCACACCCCGAACAGCGGCACCCGCCCGGCGGCGGCCCGGACCAGTGGTACGCAGATGCCGGCGCGGGCCGGCGTACCCGGGCCGGGCGAGAGCAGGATGCCGGCCACGTCGTACGCGAGGGCGTCGTCGACGGTCAGCTCGTCGTTGCGCCGGACCACACAGTCGACGTCGAGCTGCCCGAGGTACTGCACGAGGTTGAACACGAACGAGTCGTAGTTGTCCACGACCAGCACCCGGGTACGCATGGCGGCAAGTGTAGGCGGCGACCCCGCCCTGCGTCGGGACGCGTCAGTTGCCGGGGAGACCGCCGTTGCCCTTGCCGCCGGGGCTGGGGCTGGGCGCGTGTGACGCGGGCGCGTTGTTCGACGTGTCGCCGACCTGGACGTCGTTGAACGGCAGCAGCGGGTCGACGGCCGGGAACACCCAGTACCACAGGGCGGCGCCGACGGCGACGACCAGCAGCAGCGACCCGATGATCTTGCCGGGTACGCCGAGGGGCAGCTTGCGCCAGATCCAGCCGTACACGTCAGCCCCCCAGTTCCTTCGGCTCACCGTCACTGCTGGGCTGCTGGCGTACGAGCTTGCCGTGGTAGATCAGGCGCTGGTAGTTGTCCCACCACGGGTTGCAGGTGGTGAGCGTGAGCAGCGCCTTCGTCGGCTTGGCGCCGACCGGCTCGTCCGGCACCGGGTTGACCACGTCGACCTGGGTCGGCTTGATGATCTCCTGCTGGTACGCCTTGTAGATGAACCAGGTCGTCCGGGTCTGGACGATGATGTCGTCGCCCATCTGGAGCTTGTCGAAGTTGCGTGGGAAGATCGCGTCCTCGCGGTGGCCGGCGACGGAGAAGTTGCCGATCTGCCCGGGCATCGCCGAGTCGGGGTAGTGGCCGGGCGCGTTCATGATGTCCTGCGGCGTGACGCCCTCGACGACGATCAGCTTGATGTTGAAACGCGGGATGTAGAGCCGGGCGAGCGCCTGACCGGGCAGCGGCGGCGAGTCGTCCGCCTTCTTCGGCGGCGCCGCCCACGCCTTGTCCAGCTGCTGCCCGTACTTGTCCTGCTGCTTGCCGATGATGAGCTGCTTGCCGTACACCTCGTACCCCGCGAACAGCAGGACCACCAGGCCGAACGTGATGAACAGTTCGCCGACGCCGCGCACGATCTTGCGTACCGGTCCGTCGGAGAGCGGCGGCTTGTACTCCTCGGGCATGCTGCTGATCGGCCGCCGCCGGTCACGCCGGTGTGACCGGATCTTGCTCGGCAGCGCCGGCATGACCACGGTCTCGTCTGGATCCGGGCCCCAGAAACTCACGCCGCCTCCCGGTACGTCGCCGCCGGGTCATTGTCGGCGGCACCCGCTTTCGTCCGGCTTTCCTGCCGACAGGCGGATCGGGCCGCCGCGCGCTGGGGTCGCATCGCGCCTACTGTGGCACCCGGGCGTCGGACAGAGCAACCGAGCCGTCGTACGCCTTGAGCCGCACGTTGCGCTCCTCCCTGACCTCGTATCCCAGGTCCCAGTCACGGGCCGCAGCCCGGTACGCCCGTACGGCGGGGGCCGCGTCCAGGGCCGCCCGCATCGCCGCCTGGTTGCCGATCGCCACGATCATGAACGGTGGCGAGAACACCTGCCCGGACAGCAGGAGGGTGTTGCCGACGCAGCGTACCGCGCTGGTGGAAATGACCCGGACGTTCATGATCGACATTGCCTCGGCGCCACCCGCCCACAACGCGTTGACCACCGCCTGGACGTCCTGCTGGTGTACGACCACGTCGTCGGCGGTGGCGCCGGCCGGCAGCTGCCGGCCGGGCCGGCGCGGCGCGTCGTCGAGCGTCACGGCCAGGGCCGGCCCGCGCACCGCGGTGAGCCCGGCGCCGGGCTCCGCGGCCTGCTCCCGGTCCTGCTGCACGCGTACCCGGGCGTCGGAGTGCGCCTGCTGGTCGGTGTCCTGGTCGATGTCGTCGCGCAGCCCCGCGGCCTGCTTCTCCGCCCGCTGTACGTCGGTCTGCCGCTGCCGGATCGCGTCCCCGAGCTGCACCCTGCGGTCCTCCCGCAGCTGCGTACCCCGGGCCGTGGCGGCGGTCGTCGCGAACAGGAACCCCGCGAGGAGTACCACAAGTGGCACGATGGCAGACCAACCGCGCTTGCGGCCTGGACGCCGGCGAGGCATCAGGAATCGGGCGAGCAGCCCAGGCTCCGATCCCGGTGTGCTCGATTCCGCCACGCCGCCTCCTTGCGGTCTGCGCGACCTTGACTACGCTAGCTTCCGGACCTTTGTCAGGAGAGACCGTGCCCAAGTCCCGTGTACGTACCAAGAAGGTTTACACGCCGCCGGCGGAGCTGCGACCGCAGGAGCGCTCGGCCAAGGCGAAGAAGAGGCCCAGCCCCACGTGGGTGCCGATCACGGCGCTCACGCTGATCGTCGTCGGCATCGGCTGGCTGGTCACCTTCTACCTGTCCGGCGGGCAGTACCCGATCGGCGCCTGGCAGTACTGGAACCTCGCGATCGGCTTCGGCGCGCTGGTGGCAAGTCTGCTGGTCCTCTCCCGCTGGCGCTGACCGCTCTCGACCGCCGCCGCGACCGGTGCGTGGCGCTGGTTTCGGCATGCCGACCCTCCGTACGGCGGGGTGCTCCCGCTCCTTCAACGGACACACGCGCGAGGCGGGTACGTGGATTCATCGGTTCGCGGGACACGGCGCTAACTACACGCATGTGGTTTCGTCCCCAGGGTTATCCACACTGTGGATAACCCTGTTGGTACGCGCGGTCAGGGCAGGCCCGCGCGGTGGGACGTACCCGGGAGTCGTCCGGTGTCCGTTCCCGGAATGTGGACACCCGGCGCCGGTGTGGAATTGGTCACCAGGCGTTCTCGGGCGGCGTCCGGTTCGTTGCTGGACGCGTACGGTGCGCCGATGCGCGCCCCTGTGGATATCCGGGCACGAGCGATCTAGGTTCGGATCCGAGCGCGACCACCCGGCACGACGTCGAGTACGGAGGATGTGAGCTGTGACCGCTCCCGAGTCCCAGAAGAAGGAGTGTCCCGACCTGACCGGCGCGGTCTGGCGGGGCAGCGACATGGAGACCCCGAAGGGCGGCGGCCGGATCGAGGTCGCGTTCGTCGAGGACAAGATCTGCATGCGCAACGGCGAGGACCCGGACAGCCCGGTCCTGGTCTTCACGCAGGCCGAGTGGGACGCGTTCGTCGAGGGCGCCAAGGACGGCGAGTTCGACCTGCCGTTGCAGTGAGCGACCGGGCGGATTTCGTTGATCTTGGCTGGATCCGCCAAGATCAACGGGGCTGGAAGAACTCGAGCAGTCTGCGGCTGGCATCCGGCGACATCAGCATCTCCTGCATCTCCGTGGACATCCGGGCGGCGGCGCCGGTGCGTTCGAACATCTCGCGTTCGTACGCCCTGACGGCGGCGGGTCGATCGGCGGGCGGCCTCAGCTCGGGTCGTACACACTGGCCAGCGGCGAGGCCGTGCTGGCCGCGATGGGCGGCGTCGACCTGGACACCGTCGTACCGGCGGTCGCCGCGGTCAACGCGTACGTGATCGGCGCGGTGCGCCGGGAGATCACCGAGCACCGCGCCGAGCGGGCCTCCGGGATGGACCAGAAGCAGTGGCAGACCACCTACGTGCCCTACCTGCAGCGAACCTTCGCCACCGGTCGGTATCCCGCGCTGGCCTCGCTCGTCCACGACGGCCCGCACCTCGACGCCGACCAGACCTTCCGGGCCGGGCTCGACTTCCTCCTCGACGGCATCGAAGCCCGCGTCTCCGGCTGACGCGCGGCGCTACGAGAGCAGTTCGAGGATCGTGGCGTTGGCCATGCCGCCGCCCTCGCACATGGTCTGCAACCCGTACCGGTGCTGGCCGGCGCGCATCTGCGACAGCAGCGTGGTCATCAACCGCGCGCCGGAGCCGCCGAGCGGGTGACCGAGCGCGATCGCACCGCCCCGCGGGTTGAGCCGGGCCGGGTCGGCGCCGGTCTCGGCCAACCAGGCCAGGGGCACCGGCGCGAACGCCTCGTTGACCTCGTACACGCCGATGTCGTCGATCCCGAGACCGGCCCGGGCCAGCACCTTCTCCGTGGCGGGCATCGGCGCGGTGAGCATCAGCACCGGGTCGGCGGCAGCCAGGGCCGTCGCGTACACCCGGGCGATCGGGGTGAGGCCCAGCTCGCGTGCCTTGTCACTGGTGGTGACGAGCAGCGCCGCGGAGCCGTCGGAGATCTGCGACGCCGAGCCGGCCGTGACGACACCGTCCGGGCGGAACGGGGTCGGCAGCTCGCCCAGCTTCTGAAGCGACGTGTCGCGGCGGATGCCCTCGTCGGCGCCGAACACGCCGCCCTCGACCGGCACCGGCACGAGCTCGTCGGCGAACAGGCCGGCGTCCTGCGCGGCGGCGGCCTTCTCGTGGCTGGCCAGCGCGAACTCGTCGAGGCGGGTGCGGGTGAAGCCCCACTTCTCGGCGATCAGCTCGGCGCCGACACCCTGGTTGAACGGCAGCGGGCCGGGAACCACACCCTCACGTCCGGCGTACCTAGCGAGGACGGCGGGGCCGAACGGCGAGGCACCGTCCTGGCCGACCGACGAGCCCATCGGTACCCGGGTCATGACCTCGACGCCGCCGGCGACCACCACGTCGCACTGGCCGCTGACCACGGCCGCGGCGGCGAAGTGCAGCGCCTGCTGGCTGGATCCGCACTGCCGGTCGATGCTCGTACCCGGGACGGACTCCGGCCAGCCCGCGGCGAGCACGGCGTTGCGCGCGATGTTCCACGACTGCTCGCCGACCTGGCTGACACAGCCCCAGACCACGTCGTCCACGACGGCCGGGTCGATGCCGGTGCGCTCGGCCAGCGCGGTCAGCACCCGGGCCGACAGGTCGACGGGGTGTACCCCGGACAGCGCGCCCTTGCGGCGCCCGACGGGCGTACGAACGGCTGCCACGATGACCGCGTCGCGCATGTGTTACTCCCCGGTAGCCCTTTTGGCCGAAGCGTACTCCGGGCGGCCCGCGGCGGCCCACCGCGCGGCACACTGGGCGGATGGAACCCTACGACGTACGGCCCGCCAGCCCCGAGCCCGCGACGCGGCCGCCCGCCCCGGCGTCTCCGGTACGGCCGGCCGAGCCGGAGCGCACGGCGCCCGCGGACGGGACGTACCGGTGGCGGGTCCGGTCGGCGTTCCCGGTGGTCAAGGCCGTCGGCGCGGTGCTGTTCCTGGCCGCCGGGCTGGTCACCGCCGCGGACCGGATCGCCCTCGCGATCGGCGTCGCCGGCTTCCTGATCCTCGGCGCACTCGCGCTGCGCGACCTGGTCGCCGGCGCGACGCTGGCCGCGGACGCGTCGGGTGTGACCGTACGTTCGGGCTTCGCCGGGCGCCGGCACGTACCGTGGCCGCAGGTCGAGCGGGTACGCGTGGACCGCCGCGCCCGCCTCGGCGTACACACCGAGGTGGTGGAGATCGACTGCGGCGACGAGCTGTTCCTGTTCGGGTCGAACCAGCTCGGCGGCGAGCCGTGCGAGGACGTGGTACGCCGGATCAACGCGCTGCGGTCAGGCGGACCCGAGGATCTGCGCCGTTCTGGCGACGGTCAGCAGGACGAAGATCAGCAGTAGTCCGCCGAGGACGACACCCTGGACGAGGGTCCGCTGCCCGCGCGGCGCGTACGCCAGGCCGAGGCCGGCGACGGCCCCCGTGACCAGGCCGCCGATGTGGCCGACGATCGAGATGCCCGGCACGAGGAACGTGAAGATCAGGTTGACCACGATCAGCACGACGACGCTGGAACTGGACAGGCCGAGCTTGCGGTTGATGAAGAACATCGCCGCGAACAGGCCGAACACCGCGGTCGACGCGCCGCCGGAGAGCTGGTTGCCGGTGAGCAGGTAGCAGGCGACGTTGCCGCCGATGCCGCAGACGAAGTAGAGCGCGGCGAACCGGGCCGGGCCGAGCGCGCGCTCCAGGTAGCGGCCGAGCACCCACAGCACGTACATGTTCATGGCCAGGTGCAGGATGCTGAAGTGCACGAACATGGCCGTGACCAGGCGGTAGTACTCACCTGAGGCGATCGCCGCCGGGAAGACGCCGAGCTTGACCTCCAGGTTGGTGGTCGACCCGGCGAGGAAACTGCCGCCGTGGCCGAGCGCCGCGCCGAGCCCGCCCGCGGCCAGGATCAGGATGTAGACCAGGACGTTCGCGGCGATCAGGCCGATCGTCACGTACCCCTTGTCACCGCCGCGGAAGCGCCCGCCGAACGCGCCCTCCGCGGACCGCACCGTACGCCGGCCGACGGAGACGCACTCCGGGCACTGGAAACCGACCGACGCCTCGTTCATGCAGTCGGGACAGATCGGACGGTTGCACCGGGTGCACCGGACGTACGTCTCCCGACCGGGGTGGCGGTAGCAGACCGGCACCGTGGAGCTTCCCGTGGTCTGCGGCTCGGTCATCGTCGACAGCCTCCGAAGTGTGCGGGGGCTTCAAGGATGCCGCACCGAACCACGTAGCCGCCCGCCGCACCTGTGCGGGCGCGGGCCGCGGCGCACCGGTGCCGCCGCGACCCGCCGGGTCGTACCGCTATTCCTGGGTGATGTCGATGCGCTCGATCACGATGTCCTCGGCCGGCTTGTCCTGTGCGCCGGTCTTGGCGGTCGCGATGGCGTCGACGACCTTCCGGGACGCCTCGTCGGCGACCTCACCGAAGATCGTGTGCTTGTTGTTCAGCCAGCTCGTCGCGTCGACGGTGATGAAGAACTGCGAGCCGTTGGTGCCGGGGCCCGAGTTCGCCATCGCCAGCAGGTACGGCCGGTTGAACTGGAGCTCCGGGTGGAACTCGTCGCCGAACTTGTAGCCCGGCCCGCCGAAGCCCTTACCGAGCGGGTCGCCGCCCTGGATCATGAAGCCCTGGATGACCCGGTGGAAGATCGTCCCGTTGTACAGCGGGCCCTGACCCGGCTGTCCGGTCGCCGGGTCGGTCCACGCCTGCGTGCCGTCGGAGAGGCCGACGAAGTTCTTCACGGTCTTCGGCGTGTGGTTCGGAAAGAGTTCGACCTTGATGGGGCCGGCCGTCGTGTGCAGAGTCGCGTACAGCTTCTCGGCCATCAGTCCTCCTTGCTGGTGGTGGCCAATCACGCAATCGTCCCATGCTGGCGTTTCGGTGGTACGGGGGTGCGGGAACAGGGAGGATGAGCGGTAGTACTCACGGGAGGTGGGACAGTTGGCGCTGCGTCGTCGCGTGGAGGAGAAGACACGTGCACAGCAGTTCGGGGATGAGTTGACCGACGGGCTCGGGCACTTCCGGTCGGCGGCCATGATCGCCGCCGAGCGTGCCGCGGAGGCGGTCGCACCGCGGGTGGACAACGCCCGCGGAGCTCTGGCCCCGCGGCTCGGTGCGGCCCGGGAGGCCGTGGGACCACGGGTCGAGGCGGCCCGGGACGCCGCCACCAAGTCCTGGGGTACCACGGTGGCCGCGGTCGCGCCGATCGTGACCGCCGCGGCGGAGAGTGCCCGGCAGGCCACCGAGGAGGCGCGCAAGCAGGCCGGACAGGTCGAGAAGCGTGGCCGGGCGGCGAAGAAGGAGGCCAGGCTGCGTGCCAAGGACACGGCCCGCGCGCTGAGGGGCGAGCGGTCCAGCCACCGCAGGTGGCCCTGGGTCGTCGGCATCCTCGGCGTCGGTATCGCCGCCGGCGTGATCGCCGCGGCCGTGTCGCGTCGTAACGCCCCGCACTGGGACGAGTACGAGCCGGAGCACGAGTTCGCGGAGCCGAGCAGCGCGTTCGCCGCGGCCCGGGACCGCGCCGCCGGTGCCGTCGGTACGGCGAAGGAGAAGGCCACGCACGCCGCGGACACGGTGCGCGGCAAGGCCAAGGACACGTTGCACGTCGCGTCCGACAAGGCGGACGAGGCGAAGGACAAGGCGACGGACACCGCCGAGACGAAAAGTCACTCGGCCAACGGTCACAAGCCCTGACCTGAGGTGTCGATCCGGTGCGCCGGTGCCGTTCGCGGCACCGGCGCACCGCTGTGTTGACAGGCCCCCGTCCGACTGACCAGAGTCGGTTGTTCTGGACAGTTCACGAACGGGGGGACGCACATGGACATCAGGTACGGCGAACGCGGGCTGGACCGCGCCGAGGCGGAGCGGCTGTGGCAGCGCGCGGAGCGTACCGGCGGGCCGGTCGCGGCGCCGGGCACGGACGGTCCGGGATCCGAGGCGGTCACGTTCCTGTGGCGCGGAGACCACGACCGTGTCGTCCTGGTCGGCCCGCTCGCCGACCACGCGGACCTGCGCCGTACCGAGCTGACCCGGGTGTCGGGCACCGACCTGTGGCACCTGACGCTGCTGCTGCCGGCCGGCCTGCGCGCCGCGTACGCGTTCGCGATCGACGAGCCCCACGACGACCTGACCGGCGCCAACTGGTCGGCGTCGCTGCCGCGCTGGCACACCGACCCGCTCAACCGGCGTACGTTCCGGATGCAGTGCGACGAGACGGGCATCGACCCGGACCCGCACGCCCACACCCTGTCCGTCCTCGAACTGCCCGGCGCCGGCCCCAGCCGTTGGACCGCCCCCAACCCGGCGGTACCCACGGGGCGGGTCACGATGCACTGGTTCCGCGCGGCCGACACCGGCCTCGACACCGACCACCGTGTCTGGGTGTACGAGCCGGTCGGCGCCGGACCGTACCCGGTGGCGGTGCTGTTCGACGGCGACGCGTACGTGGCGGAGCTGGTGCCGACGCCGCGGATCCTGGACAACCTGATCGCCGCCGGCGAGATACCGCCGACGCTGGGGGTGTTCGTGGACAGCTCCGCCGCGACGCGTACGGCGGAGCTGCGGGGCGACCCGAAGTTCGTGGCGTTCCTGACCGACCAGCTGCTGCCGTGGGTGGCCGAGCGCTGGCCGGTCACCACCGACCCGGCCCGTACCGTCGTCGGCGGATCCAGCCTCGGCGGCACCTGCGCCACGTACGCGGCGCTGCGCGCGCCGGAGCGTTTCGGGCTGGTGCTGTCCCAGTCCGGCGCCTTCCAGCAGCCGGACACCGAGTTTCCCGACGGGCTGCCGGCGCTCGTCGCCGAGACACCGCGCCGCCCGGTCCGGTGGTACCTGGAGGTCGGCGTGCTGGACACCGACCGCGGCACGTACCCGACGGACATCCTGTCCTCGAACCGTCACCTGCGCGACGTGCTCACCGAGCTCGGCTACCCGCTGCAGTACACCGAGTTCGTCGGCGGGCACGACTACGTGTGCTGGCGGGAGACCCTCGCGTACGGGCTGATCGACCTGCTCGGCGCGGCAGGGTGACGGGTCACAGCCAGCCGGAGCGGCGGAAGATCCGGTACAGCCCGAAGCAGATGACCGCCATCACGCCGAGCACCACGTAGTAGCCGTACGCCGTGTGCAGCTCGGGCATGTGGTCGAAGTTCATGCCGTAGATCCCGGCGATCGCGGTCGGCACGGCCAGCATGGCGGCCCAGGCCGCGATCTTGCGCATGTCGTCGTTCATGTCGACGGACAGCTGCGCGAGCCGCGCCTGGAGGATCGAGTTGAGCAGGTCGTCGAACGTGACCACCTGCTCCACCGTCCGCGACAGGTGGTCCGCCACGTCCCGGATGTACCGCCGGATCTCGCTCGGCACCCCCGGGATCCGGCCGCTGACCAGCGCGTTGAGCGGCCGGGCGAGGGGCACGACGGCACGCTTGAACTCGACCAGCTCGCGCTTGAGCTGGTAGATCCGCTGGATCCGGCCGCCGCCGGAGCGGCCGAACACGCCCGCCTCGACCTCGTCGATGTCCTGCTCGATCGCCGCCGCGACGTCCAGGTAGAGGTCGACGACCCGGTCGACGACCGCGTGGAACACCGCCCACGGTCCCTGCGCGAGCAGCTCCTCCTTGCCCTCCAGTTCGAGCCGTACCGGGGCGAGGCGGCACGCGTCGCCGTGCCGCACCGTGATCACGAACGTCGGGCCGATGAACAGCATCACGTCGCCGGTCTCGACGACCTCGCTGGTCTCGGTCAGCTCGGCGTGCTCCACGTAGCGCGCGGTGCGGACCGCGGCGAACGTGGTCTCCCCGTACCGCTCGACCTTGGGGCGCTGGAACGACTTGACGGTGTCCTCGACGGCCAGCTCGTGCAGCCCGAACGTCTGCGCGATGTCGGCGAACTCGTCCGCGCCGGGCTCGTGCAGGCCGAGCCACACGAACGCGTTCTCGCGGCGGCTGGCCTCGGCGAGCGCGTCGGCGTAGTCCCACTGGCCGGGCTGCCGGACACCCTCGACGTACAGCCCGCAGTCGACGATGGCGCTACGCCGGGGTCGCGCCGGCCGGGGTGGGGAGACGGCGCCGCTGCGCGGCAGTACCTTCGAGACGACGCGGACCGGGGCGGTGAACGCGCGACTCAGTCCACGCCCGTTCCCACGGTGCTGATCTGCCATCGTCCGCCCCCTTTCCGCACGCGCGGCAGCGGCCGACGTCAGGGCACAAAGCTGCCGCGGTCCCTCACTCCCAGTCTGATCGCCGGCCCGACCGGCCGGCGTCCTGCCTTCACCGAGGCCGCGGGGTCGCGGCCGTGCACCCCAGGGCACGACAGTGCGCGCTCTCAGCGGGTCCGAAGGAAACTGTACTACCGGGCGTTGCCGGCCAAGCGCCGCGTCACCGCGACTCCGGTCACTCCGGTACGTGCGGGACAAGCGCGGGCATCGCGCCCATGAACGCTCGGCGATCCGCCGGAGAGCAGAGGCCCGGAAAAGAGGCGAGGCGCCGGGTGGGCCACCGGCTACGGGGGGTTCAGCCGGTGACTCCACCCGGCGCCTCCGGGGGCGGGGATAAAGCCTCTATGCGGCTGTCCGCAAGTTCATGCTCACGGTCAGCGGCCGACGCCAATCTAGGACTGGCCACCCCGCCCTGGGAACGGTTTCCCTCTGGCGGGTTTGCGTCATGACACAAAAGCGACGCAGAGTTGAGCGGGACCTCCCACCATCTGGACGGACGGACCAGGACGCCCGCCCGCCCAGTACGGCGATCAGCCCCGGACCGCCTTGACCGCCTCGGCCAGCCGCTTGACGCCCTCACCGATCTGCGCCGGCGTGACCGCCGAGTACGCCAGGCGCAGCGCGTGCTCGCCGCCCTCCAGCAGGAAGTCGGAGCCCTTCACGACCGCGACGCCACGCTCCGCCGCGGCCGGCGCCAGCCGGTCCACGTGGACGTCCTCCGGCAGCTCCACCCACAGGAAGTAGCCGCCGTCGGGTACCGAGAAGCGCGCCTCGGGCAGCTCGGCCCGCAGCGCATCGCCCAGCGTCGTGGCCCGCTCGGCCAGCGCCGCCCGGACCGTCTTGATCGACGCGTCGATGTCGCCGGACACCGCGAACTGGTACACGATCGCCTGCGCGACCATGCTCGGCGAGATGTACGTGTTGGTCGCCGACTTCGCGATCCTGGCGATGATCTCCGTCGAGCCGATGAGGTAGCCGACCCGGACACCGGGGCAGATCGTCTTCGAGAACGACGACGCGTAGACCACCCGGTCGTTGCGGTCCAGCTCCAGCATCGTGGGCAGCGGGTCGCCGGCGAAACGGATGTCCAGGTACGGGTCGTCCTCGAAGATCGTGAACCCGTACTCGTCGGCCAGCGCCAGCAGCCGCTCGCGCTTCGCCGCGGACAGCGTCACGCCGGCCGGGTTCTGGAAATTCGGGATGACGTGGGCGAGCGCCGGGCGTACGCCGGAGGCCAGCAGGGACGCCAGCTCGTCGGTGTCGATGCCGTCGTCGGTCAGCGTCACCGCGTGGATGTTGGCGCCGCGGCCGCGCAGGCCGAGCAGCGTCCGGTCGTACGTCGGCTTCTCGACGACGACGTCGGCGCCCGGCGCGACCAGCGCGTCGAACAGGAACGCGTCCGCCTGGAGCGAGCCGTTCGTGACGAGGACCTGCTCGGGGGCGACGCCGTGCTTGTCCGCGATCCACTTGCGCAGCGGCACGTATCCGACGGACGTCCCGTATGCCGTGACGCCGCCGGGATCGGAGTCGAACGCGCGGGCGGCGGCGGCCTTCAGGCCCTCGACGTTCACGATGTCGAGGGACGGGGCACCACGTGCGAACGAAATCGTGTCTGCCATGGGGACAAGGTTAGGCCGCGCCCCGACCGGGCCGACGCACACCCTGTGTGAAGCTCACCATCTGGTCCCCCGCCCCGGACCGGTATCCGCGCCGTCCGGTGCGCCCGTGCCCACAGCGATGGCCGTACCCTCGGACGGCATGAGCGAGCGTGAGCGAGCGAATCATCGGCGCGGCGCGTTCGTGCCTCATGCCGGCGGCGAGCGGAGCGAGGCGGCGGCGTGAGCGGGCGTGAGCGAGCGAATCATCGGCGCGGCGCGTTCGTGCCTCATGCCGGCGGCGAGCGGAGCGAGGCGGCGGCATGAGCGAGCGTGACCTGCGTACGGTCCTGTCGGCGGAACTGGCCGGCCCGGACGGCCCCGGGGTGTACCCGTCGGCGGTGGCGCTGGTGCTGCGCGACGGCGAGGTCGTGGCGCGCGAGGCCGTCGGCGAGGCCGTCCGGTACGCGGGGCGCGACCACTCGCTGCTGCCGCCGGAGCGGCGCGTCCCGGCCCGGCACGACACCATGTACGACATCGCCTCGATCACGAAGATGTTCACCGCGGTGGTGGTGCTCGGGCTGGTCGAGGAGGGGCTGCTCGACCTGGACGAGCCGCTCGGGCGCTGGTTCGCCGAGTACCGGCAGGGTGCGAAGCGGCGGACGACGCTGCGGATGCTGCTCACCCACGTCGGCGGGTACCTGCCGGGGCGGCCGGTGTGGCGGGAGTCGGCCTTCATCGGGCAGCGGCGGCGGCTGCTGCTCGCGGCCGAGCCGGTACGCGAGCCGGGCAGCGGCTACCAGTACTCCGACATCGGGTACCAGACGGCCGGGTTCCTGGCCGAACTGGTCACCGGGGAGCGGTGGGAGACGCTGGTCGAGGACCGGGTCCTGGCGCCACTCGGGCTGACCGACACCGGGTTCAACCCGGCGGTGACGCTGCTGCCGCGGATCGCGGCCGCCGAGCAGCGCGACGACCTGGAGACGGGGATCATCCACGGCCGGGTGCACGACGAGAACGCGTACGGCCTGGGCGGGGTCGCGGGACACGCGGGGCTGTTCTCGACGGCGGCGGACCTGGCCCGGTTCGGCGAGATGCTGCGCGGGGACGGCACCCTCGACGGGGTGACGCTGCTCAAGCCGGAGAGCGTCGCCGAGATGCGTACCGACCAGGTGCCGGCGGACGTGGACCATCCGTACGGGCAGGGTGTCGGGGCGCGGATCAACGACGTGAAGTTCATGGGGCCGCTGACCGGCGCGTTCGGGCACACCGGCTTCACCGGTACGTCGCTGGTCGTGGACCAGGCCCGCAGGCTCACCGTCGTGCTGCTGACGAACCGGGTGCACCCGACCCGCGACACCGACATCAACCCCAGCCGGGCTGCTGTGTCCGCGTGGGCCGCCGCGCTGGTGTGACGCGAATCCGGTAGCGGACGGCGGGGTGCACCCGTCAGGCTCTGCTGCGTGCTCGCCCCTTACCGCCGGATCCTCGCCACCCCGCACCTGCCGATGCTGCTGGGCGTGTCGCTGCTCGCCCGGCTGTACGCGACGGGGATGGCGCTGGCGGTGACGTTCCTGGTCGCCGGCTGGACCGGGTCGTACACGGCGGCCGGGGTGGCGACCGCGGCGCTGGTACTGGGCAGCGGGATCGGCGGACCGCTGCGCGGACGTGCCGTCGACCGGAAGCCGGCGCCGCGGATCCTGCTGCTGACCGCCGTCGGGTACGCGACGGCGGTCGGGCTGATGGCGGCGCTGCCCGCGGCGTGGTGGCCGGTCGCGCCGGTCCTCGGGTTACTGGCCGGGCTCTCGCAGCCGCCGGCCAACCAGGTCGCCCGTTCGCTGTGGTCGCGGCTGCCGGACCCGACGGCCCGGGAGGCGAGCTACGCGGTCGAGGCGACGCTGCAGGAGGTGCTGTTCGTCGTCGGCCCGATGCTCGCCGCGATCCTGGTCGCCACCGTCAGCCCACGCGCCGCGGTGGCGAGCTGCGCGGCCCTGGCCCTGCTCGGCACGGGCGCGTTCGCGCTGGTCGTACGCCGTTCCGGGCTGGCGTCGCAGGCACCGGCGGCGCAGACCGCGCCGCGCCGCGGCTCGCCGTTCGGGGTACTCGCCGCGCCCGGCATGGTCATGCTGCTGGCGATGATGGCGCTGCTGGTCGGCGCGCTCGCGGCCGGCGACATGCTGCTCGTGGCGTGGGCGAAGGAGAACGGCACGCCGTCGCTGGCCGGCGTACTCGGTGCGGTGTGGGCGGTCGGGTCCGGGCTCGGCGGGCTGTTCATCGCCGGCCGTACCCACCGGCTGCCGCTGCGCGTCGCGCTGGTCGCGATCGGCTTCGTGCTGCTCGTACCGGTGCTGCCGCCGGTGTACGGGCACCCGTCGCCGTGGCTGATCGGCGCGGTGCTGGCGCTCGGCGGTACGACGATCGCGCCGGCCATCGCGGCCAGCAACTCGCGGCTCGGCGCACTCGCGCCGGACGACCGACGGGGCGAGGCGTTCGGCTGGATGACGACGGCGTGTACCGCCGGTGGGGCGGTGACGTCGCCGGTGATCGGCGCGTTGCTCGACCATCTCGGGCCGGCGGCGGGGGCCGGGTTCGCGGCGATCATGATCGTCGCGGCGGCGGTGCTGGCCCGGTTGGTACCGGAACGGCGGGCCGCGGTGGTGGCCACCGCCGCGGCCGCCGCGGTGCGCTGACTCGTGCCGCCAGGCCCTCAGAGCGTGGCGAGCAGGTGGGTGAGGGTGCGGGCGCCCAGAGCGGCGTCGGCGGCGGGAGTACCGCCGTGGACGAAGCGGGTGGACCGGGCGGGTTCGGGTTCGCCGGGGAAGTAGGGGCGGTGGCCGGCCGCGTCGCTGTCGAGGAGCGCGACGGGTCGGCCGACGGCCTGCCGGCGGGCGGCGAGGACCCGGGCGAACAGGTCGGACGGCCACATCTGGTCGTCGGCGCCGGCAACGAGCGTGACGTCACCCGCGACGTTCTCGACCTGGATGGCGGCGGTGTCGACGTCGGCGGGGAAGGCGGCGAGGCTCCGCTCGTACAGGGTCCGGCACGCCACCGGGGGCGCCGGCTCCGGCCACGTGTCGTCGTACGGGACGAACGGCAGCGGCTCACCGCCCCACGTCCACGACGACCGGTACGGGGTGCCCCAGCCGTCGGCGCCCGGTCCGACGTTCGCCCACACGACCGACGTCGGCGAGATCGCCACGACCTGGTCCAGCGCGTACCGCTCGGCGACGAGCAGCGCGGCCTCGGCGCCCTTGGACGTACCGAGCATGGCGAGGCGTGCCGGGTGGTAGCGGCGGAGCTCGTCGAGGGCGGCGGTGAACGTCTCCAGCGGTACCTCGCAGATGCCGGGCGGCTGGCCCGGGCCGCCGAACCAGCGGATCGACGCGGCGAGTACGCCGTGGCCGGCGAGGACGCGGGCGCGGTCGGCGTCGACCCGGCCGCTGGAGCCGGCGACAACGAGTACCGCGGCGCGCGGTTCGGCGTCGGGTAGCCACAGGACTCCGTCGAGCCCGTCCGGAAGCGCCTGTTCGGTCGGCACCGCCACCACCCCCGTACGCGATCATCGCAGCTCCCCGGCGTGCCGGCGGCGTGTCCGGGACGGGAACGACCAACCCCCGCCGGCCGGCAGGTAGGGAGAGTAGGTTCTGGCCTGGATCGAACGAGCCGAAGGAGAGGCGGTTATGACCGACCGAGCACGTCCCCCGGTGCCGTACGACTTCCTGCCACCCGTGCCGGCGTTCACGGTGACGAGCACCGACATCGCCGACGGCGCGGTGCTGCCGGCCGACCACGTCGAGGACGAACACGGCAGCGTGTCGCCGCAGCTGTCCTGGTCCGGCGCACCCGCCGGTACCCGGAGCTACGCGGTGACCTGCTACGACCCGGACGCCCCGACGGGCAGCGGGTTCTGGCACTGGGTTCTGTTCGACATCCCGGCCGAGGTGACGGAGCTGCCGCGCGGCGCCGGATCCGACGACTTCGCCGGGCTGCCGGCGGGCGCGAAGCACGGCCGCAACGACTACAACCAGCAGGGGTTCGGTGGCGCCGCACCGCCGCCGGGGCACGGCCCGCACCGGTACATCTTCGCGGTGCACGCGCTCGACGTGCCGACGCTCGGGCCGGACCCGGGCGCGCCGCCCGCGTACGTGGGGTTCAACATGTTCAGCCACACGCTGGCGCGTGCCCTGCTGACCGCGACGTACGAGAACAAGGGTTGAGCCGCCGGTGACGGTGCTGGCCAACCGGTCCCGGGTACGCGAGGCGGTCCTGGGGCCGGTCGGCCTGGCGGGTGCGGTCGACGCGCTGCGGGCCGGGTTCGTCGCACCGCGCGACGACCTGCCGGCCGCGGTACGTGCCCGCACCGACCTGCCCGGCGACGCCGGCACCGCGACCGCGCTGCTGCCGGGCGTCGTCGCCGGGGTGCCGGCGTACACGGTGAAGACGAACGCGAAGTTCCCGCAGGCGCGGCCGGCGCTGCGCGGCGTGGTGTGCCTGCACGGGCTGGACGACGGCCGGCTGCTGATGATCGGCGACTCGGCCGAGATCACCGCCTGGCGTACCGGCCTGGCGGCGGCGCTCGGTTCGCACACGTTGGCGCGGGCGGACGCGACCCGCGTGTCGGTGGTCGGCGCCGGCGCCCAGGCGTGGATCACGCTGGCCGGCCTGGTGTCGCTGCGGGAGGTCGACGCCCTCGCCGTCTGCGACCTGGTACCGCTGCGCGCGGAGCGGTTCGCCGCGCGTGCCGCCCGACGGTACGGGATGCCGGTGACGGTGGTGCCGGACGCGGCCGCCGCGGTACGTGCCGCGGACATCACCGTGCTCGCCACCTGGTCGACCCGGCCGCTGCTGGAACGCGGCCAGGTGCCGGCCGGCCACCATCTCACGTCGCTGGGCGCCGACGAGCCGGGGAAGGTCGAGCTGTCGTCGGGGGTGCTGCGGCGGTCGCTGGTGGTGGTGGACGACGCGCAGCTCGTCGGCCGCAGCGGCGCGCTCGGCAACGTCGGGATGCTGCCCGGCGACGCGGACGCCGAGCTGGGTCAGGTCCTCGCCGGCGTACGCGCCGGGCGGACGTCACCCGACCAGACCACGGTGTACGCGCCGATCGGCCTGCCGTGGCAGGACCTCGCGCTGGCCTGGCCGGTCTTCCAGGCGGTCTCGGCCGACGCGCCGCAGTTCGACCTGCTTGCCTGACCGGCGGAAACCCTTGCGGGGCAAGGGTTTCCGCCGCGGCCGTCAGAGGCCGAGGTCGCGGGCGATGAGCAGCCGCTGCACCTCGCTGGTGCCCTCGCCGATCTCCAGGATCTTCGAGTCGCGCCACATCCGCGCGACGGGGAACTCGTTCATGAAGCCGTACCCGCCGTGGATCTGGGTGGCCTCACGGGCGTTGGTGACAGCCGACTCGGAGGCGTACAGCTTGGCCATCGCGGCCTGCTTCTTGAACGGTTCGCCGGCCAGCATCCGCGCCGCCGCGTCGTAGTACGCCAGGCGGGCGGTGTGCGCACGCAGCTCCATGTCCGCGATCTTGAACTGGATCGCCTGGTAGTCGCCGATCGGATGGCCGAACGCGACGCGCTGCTTCGCGTACTTCACGGACTCGTCGACGCAGCCCTGCGCCAGCCCGACCGCGAGCGCGGCGATCGCGATCCGCCCCTCGTCGAGGATCCGCAGGAACTGCGCGTACCCCCGGCCGCGCTCGCCGACCAGGTTGCCCGCCGGTACCCGACAGTCCACAAAGGACAGTTCGCGGGTGTCCGACGCGCACCACCCGACCTTCGAGTACTCCCGGCCGACGGTGAAGCCCGGCGTGCCGGACGGTACGAGGATCGCGGAGATCTCGGGCTTGCCGCCCTCGCGGGTACCCGTGACGGCCGTGACCGTGACGAAGTCGGTGATGTCGGTGCCCGAGTTGGTGATGAAGCACTTGGTGCCGTTGATGACCCAGCTGTCGCCGTCGAGGACGGCGCGGGACTTCGTCGCGCCGGCGTCGGACCCGCCGCCCGGCTCCGTCAGGCCGAACGCGGCGAGCGCCTCACCGCGGCACAACCGCGGCAGATAGCGCCGCCTCTGCTCGTCGGTGCCGAACCGGTGGATCGGCATCGCACCAAGGGAAACGCCGGCCTCCAGGGTGATCGCGACCGACGAGTCGACCCGCGCCAGCTCCTCCAACGCCAGGCACAGCGTGAAGTAGTCGCCGCCCATGCCGCCGTGTTCTTCGGGGAACGGCAGGCCGAACAGACCCATCTCCCCCATGCGCTTGACGATCCCGTACGGGAACTCGCCGCGCTCGTAGTAGTCGCCGATCACCGGGGCGACGACCTCGGTCGCGAAGTCCCGTACCGATTCGCGGAGCGCCGACTGCTCTCCGGTGAGCCTGAACTCCATGGTGGACGCTCCTTGGTGTCTCGTGGACTGTCCGATGTGGACGGTGCGCGCCGCGGCGTCGTGGGTGGACGTCGCGCGGCGCGCCGGGTCGGTCATACCGGGGTCACTCCGCGGCGGCGGTCGGAGAACCGGCGCGGCTTGCGGGCCGCCGCGGCGTACCGGTGGACCAGCTCGGCGCGCAGCTCCTCCGGCTCGACGATGGTGTCGACGACCAGCTCACCGGCCAGCCGTACGACGTCGATGTCCGCCTCGTACTCGGCTCGCTTCGCCGCCACGAAGTCGGCGCGCTCGGACTCGGGCAGCGCCGCGATCTTCTTGGCGTACACGGCGTTGACGGCGGCCTCGGCGCCCATCACGGCGATCTTCGCGGTCGGCAGCGCGATCGTCGCGTCCGGCTCGAAGCCGGGCCCGGCCATCGCGTACAGGCCCGCGCCGTACGCCTTGCGCACGACCACGCAGACCTTCGGTACCGTCGCCTCGGCGACCGCGCTGATCATCTTCGCGCCGTGCCGGATGATCCCGGCCCGCTCGACCGCCGACCCGACCATGAACCCCGGTACGTCCGACAGGAACAACAGCGGCACGTTGAACGCGTCGCACAGCGTGATGAAGCGGGTCGCCTTGTCCGCCGAGTCGATGAACAGCACGCCGCCCTTGAACATCGAGTTGTTCGCGACGACGCCGACGACCTTGCCGTCGAGCCGGCCGAAGCCGATCGTCACCTCGCGCGCCCACAGCGCCTGGATCTCGAAGAACGAACCCGCGTCGAGCAGGCCCTTCACGTACCGGCGCATGTCGAACGCCTGGCGCTCGGAGGCCGGCACCAGCTTGCCGAGGTCGACGTCCGGCGCGGCGACCGGCTCCGCGACGGGCGGCTGCTCCCGCCAGTTCGACGGCAGGTAGCCGAGGTAGCCGCGGACCACGTCGAGGGCGGCCGGCTCGTCCTTGACGAGGAAGTGCCCGACGCCGGACTCCTTGCAGTGCACGGCGGCGCCGCCCATCGCCTCCAGCGTGGTGCGCTCGCCGGTGACCATCTCGACCATCCGGTCCGAGCCGAGGTACATCGACGCGTTGCCGTCGACCATGACCACCACGTCGCAGAACGCCGGGATGTACGCGCCGCCGGCCGCGCTCGGCCCGAACAGCGCGCAGATCTGCGGGATGCTGCCCGACGCGCGTACCTGCTCGTGGAAGATCCGCCCGGCGCCGCGCCGGCCCGGGAACAGCTCGACCTGGTCGGTGATCCGGGCCCCGGCCGAGTCGACCAGGTAGATCATCGGCACCCGCTCCGCGTACGCCCGCTCGATGATCCGGATGATCTTCTCGACGGTACGGGCGCCCCAGGAGCCGGCCTTGACCGTCGAGTCGTTGGCCATCAGGCACACCGGCCGGCCGTCGACGGTGGCGCGGCCGGTGATCACGCCGTCGGCGGGCAGCCCGTCGGCGAGCGCGTTGGCGAGCATCCCGTCCTCGGTGAAGCTGCCCTCGTCGACCAGCAGGGCGATCCGGTCCCGCGCGAACAGCTTGCCGCGCGCCTGGTTCGCCTCGTGGTACTTCTCCGCGCCGCCGGCCCGGATACGCTTGCGCAGTCGTTCCAGCTCGACCGCGTGCTCGTCGGCGGTGACCTCACCGCCGCGTCCGCCGGCGACTTCCTCGGGCTTGGGCACCGTATTCCTCCCGACCGCACCTACGACGACGTAGCTGAACGATCGTTAGGCTATCTCAGCCCGGTGCCCCGGCACCATCCGTACCCACGGAACGGGCCCCCGCGAAGCGATTCGCGGGGGCCCGTGCCTATCTATGTGAGACGGGGAGTGGGTGACTACCCCGGGGCATTCGGTCCTGCCCCCGGCCGTACGCCGGGGGCAGGCTCAGACAAGCTCAGCTCTGGCTCGCGGCGACCGCGGTCGAGCTGCCGTTCACGCCCAGGCCGACGCCCAGCACGCCGACGCCGTTGCCGGCCACGTTCACCGGAACCTGGACCGGGGCGTACACCTGGGTCCCGTTGCCGATGCCCGCGTTGCCCGCCGACACCATGTTCGGGCCGGGGGTGTTGTGCCGCGGGGCGATGATGTGCTGCGGCTTGGCCACCTTGGCCGGCTTCACGGTGTCCGCCGACTTCATGTCGGCCGACTCGGCGCCCTCGGAGGCCGCCATCGAGTGGTAGCCGCCGTTGTCGCCCTCGCCGCGGTGCGCGACCGAGGTGCAGTTGCCGGAGACGCCGATGCCGGCGCCCAGCACGCCCACGCCGTTGCCGCAGACGTTGACCGGGATCTGGATCGGCGCGTAGATCTGCGTGCCGTTCAGGATGCCCTGGTTGCCCGCGGACACCAGGTTCGCACCCTCGGTCGTACGGGCCGACTCCTGCCGGGCCGCGACGCTGTCGCAGTTGCCGGAGACGCCGGCACCGACACCGAGCACGCCCACGCCGTTGCCGCAGACGTTCACGGGGACCTGGATCGGCGCGTACACCTGGGTGCCGTTCAGGATCCCGGCGTTGCCGGCGGACACGAGGTTCGCGCCCTCGGTCTGGTGCGCCGACTCCTCGGCGGCCGCGACCGAGGTGCAGGAGCCGCTGACGCCGATGCCGGCGCCCAGCACGCCCACCCCGTTGCCGCAGACGTTCACCGGCACCTGGATCGGCAGGTACGCCTGGGTGCCGTTCGCGATGCCCTTGTTGTCGGCCGAGACCAGGTTGCTGCCCTCGGTCGTACGGGCCGACTCGGCGCGGTGCGCGACCGCGGTGCTGCTGCCGTTCACGCCGATGCCGACGCCGGCCACGCCGACCCCGTTGCCGGCGACGTTCACCGGAACCTGGACGGGGGTGTAGACCTGCGTGCCGTTGCCGATGCCCTTGTTGTCGGCGGACACCAGGTTGGCGCCCTCGGTCGTACGGGCCGACTCGGCGCGGTGCGCGACCGCCGTGCTGCTGCCGTTCACGCCCAGCCCGACGCCGGCCACGCCGACCCCGTTGCCGGCCACGTTCACCGGAACCTGGACGGGTGCGACCACCTGGGTGCCGTTGGCGATGCCGTTGTTACCGGCGGATACGGCGTTGGTCCCGGCGTGCGCGACACTCGCGCCAGCCAGCAGGAAACCCGCGGAGAGAATGCCGACCCGGGCGGTACGACGAACCCATGTCTTCATGAGATCTGTGTGCCTTTCCGAATTGCGATGAATGGTGTGTGGAATGAATGGTTCTCAAGGTGCTGCCGGGCAGGGTTCACCCGACGGAATTACGCATCGGTGAATGGAGCGGGAATTGGTGCTGGTGATGCCCGTCCGGGAACGATCGGCGATGAACGTCGCGGCGGGACTTTCGTGCAGACCCGCTCAGTCGGGTGTGACGACCGGGTCGACCTCGTACAGCCGAGGCAGCCCGATCGGCGCCGTGGCAGGACCGACCCCGGCGGGGGTGTCGGTACGCACGGCAGAGGACGCGGCAGGTGCGAACGCACCGGTGTCGGCGTGGGACGCCGACGAGGACGCCGAACCCCCGCTGGAAAGCCCCGAACCCGCCGGAAGCGGCGACGGCTCGGGTACCCCCGGCGCGTGGTGCCCGGAGGACCGGTCGGCGGAAGCGGCGGACGTGCTCGTCCAGGTCGCGGACGGACGCCCGGCTCCGGCGTGGACCGGGTCGGCCTGCCGGCAGAGCGACAGGGCCTTGGCCACCGCACCGTACGGCCAGTGCGACGCCTGGCTGGGCGCCGCGTGCCCGGTGGGCAGGGTGGTGCCGGACAGCGGACCGGTGCCGCCCGTCAGCACGCCTGTCAACGGTGCCGTCACGCCGCCGGCGACCCCTGGGAGCGGGTGTACGGCGGCGCCGAGCAGTCCGGTGACCGGGCGCGTGGCAGTGGCGAGCGGTCCGGCCAGGGGCCGCGTCACGGGCCGTGCGGTGTCCGCGATCGTCGCGACGACGGGCCGGGCGACGTCGGTCAGTACGGCCGGCACCGGGCTCTGGTTGAGCACACCGGCGGGTCGTACGACGTCGGTCACCGGCCCGGTCGTCGGACGCGTCGCGTCCGCCACCGGTCCGAGGACGGGTCCAGCCGCGTCGGCCAACGGGCCGAGCGGCAACTGTCCGGTGGAGCTGCCGGCCTGGCTCGTCGAAGGACGAGCAGGCCGGGTGCCGGCGTGGTGGCCGGCGGAAACGGGTGCGGGCGCCGCACCGCGCGCGGCTGGCTCGCCGGCGCGCGTGGAGTTGGCGACCGGTGCGGTCCGCACCGTTTCGTCATGCGGGCCGGCCGTCGGCCGCCCGCACGTCTGTGCCCCGGCGGACGCGCCGCCGGAAGTCTGGGTGGTGAGCGCGCCGGCCACCACGTGTACGGCGTGCGTGGCGGCCGGGACCAGCCCGGTCGCGCACTGCTGGTGCGTGGGTGCGGCGTCCGCGTGGGCGGGCGTGGCGGTGTCGTGCGCGGCGGACGCGCTCGCGACCTGGCTGCCGACGAGCCAGGCGGCGCCGGCGGCACCGGCCACGACGAGGGCGCGCAGCCCGTACCGCAGGAGGCGGGAGGTCTTGCGGGTCGGCGCGGCGGCCGGGTGGGGACGACGGTGGGTCGCTCGCATCGGGAAGCGCGATCCGCGCTCCTCGTGCCGCGACACCTGACCCATTCGTCTCAAGCCCTTCTGATCGCGTTTGCGGCTTTTATCCGCCTTGCGGAGAATTCTGCCTCAAGCGTGGCTCGTGCGCAACCCTTTGTGCTTGGTGAAGCACGATCCGTAGTCTTCAACGAGGGCGCCCGACCAAGGTCACGCCATTTCCCGGGAAATCTGTCCGACCGCTCGGCACCCTCGATTCCCACCAGAATCGTGCGGGTCGGCACGACAACGGACGACAGGAAAGGATGGTTGCCGTGTCACGCCGACGTAGCGCACACCGGGACGAACTCACGCGGATCGAGATCCTCGCCGAACTCGGCGCCGCCGGACCCCTCAACCGGTCCGAGCTGGCCAGTCGCCTCGGCCTCGGCCCCGCCACCGTCACCGACCACACCCGGCGCCTCGTCGGCGCAGGGTACCTGCGCGAACTGCCGCCCGAAGGCAACGGCGTCGGCCGACCCCGCATACCGCTGACGGTCGTCGCCGACGCCGCGTACGCGTTGGGCGTGCGCGTCAACGTCGGCCAGGTGGTGCGCGTCCTCGTCCGGCTCGACGGGACGATCGCGCAGGAGGAGCGCCACGCCTTCGACGCCACCACCGACCCGGTACGCCAGCTCGCCGACATCGTCCGCCTCGCCTTCGCCGACCCCGACACCGGTCCGCGGATCCTCGGCGTCGGCGTCGCCGTACCCGGGATCACCGACGCCACAACGGGACTCGTACGCATGGCGCCCCGGCTCGGTTGGCGGGAACTGCCGCTCGGCGAAGGGCTCGCCGCCGACCTCGGCATACCGGTGCTGGTGGACAACGACCTGCGCGCCAGCACCACCACCGAGCTGCTGTTCGGTACCGGACGCGAGCACGACGACTTCCTGGTGCTCGGCATCGGCGACGGGGTCGGCATGGGCCTCGTACTGGACCGGCAGGTACACCGGGGGCCGGACGGGGTGGCGGGCGAGTTCGGGCACATGCCGGTGTCGGCGGGTGGGCCGCGGTGCATCTGCGGCGGGTACGGCTGCGTCGACGCCTACACCAGCGAGTCGGCGATCCTGCGCGCCGCCGCCGAACGCGGCCTGCTGCCGGACGACGCCACCCTCGCCGACCTGCGTACCGCCGCGGCGACCTCGGCCGGGATCCGTAACCTGCTCGGCGAGACGGGCGCCGTACTCGGCCGTGCCGTCGCCGGCGTCGTCAACCTCCTCGCCGTACGCGCGGTCACCGTCGTCGGCGAGAGCCACCTGCTCTGGCCGTACCTCGAACCCGGGTTCGGCGCGGCCGTGGACACGAGCGTGCTGCCGCCGCTGCGCGGGCTGAAGGTCATCGTGCGGCCGTGGCGGGACAGCGCACACGCGCGGGGCGCCGCGAGTCTCGTGCTCGCCCGCGGCAGTCTGCTGGTCTGACCGCGCCTCAGGACAGCTCGCGCAGCTCGATCGTCGCGTTGAACGGATCCGGCAGATCCAGCCGCCCGGCCGGCTCGCCGCGACTGACCAGCTGGTAGGCCCCGTCGGTCAGCCGGTAGAACTCACCGGTGAAGCCCGCCGGTGTCTCCTGGACGATCAGGTACCACTCGATGCCGGACTCCGCATAGGCGGTCATCTTCTCGCCGTACTCGTCCCCGCCGCCGGGCGAGATGACCTCGCCGACCAGGATGACGTTTGCCGGGTCCATCGGGCGACCTCGGCGCCACTCGTGCAGGACCATGACATCTGGCGCACGGTACCGGCGACCGCCGGCCATCCGGACGTCCAGCTCCCTGAGTACCAGGGAGTCGTCCTCGACGAACCGTTCCAGGAAGCGTTCGAGTCGTTTGGCCGCCCTGATGTGCTCGGAGTTGGGGCTTGGGGTCAAGATCAGTCTCCCGTCGTGGAGCTCGGCGCGAACGCCCTGTGGCAGGGCCTCGAAGTCGGCCTCGGTCCACTCACCACGATGGAAGAGGATCAGCTCCCCGAGATCGCGCAACTCGTCGCGGTGCCCGGTCACGGCATCGGCGCTGACGGCAGGCTCGGTCATCATCCGCACCCCCTCCGTCCCCGAATCTACCGGCGAATGGCGGACCGGCGGAGACTGTAGCGGCGACGGGCAAGTCAGGCGGGGATGGTGCGGTAGCGGGGGCCGGCCCGCAGTACGCCGGACGGCAGCTCGCGACCGACGATGTCCTGCGCCATCGCGGCCACCTCGACCAGCGCGTCGAGGTCGACACCCGTCTCGATGCCCATGTCGGACAGCATGTGTACGACCTCCTCGGTGGCCACGTTGCCGGTGGCACCCGGCGCGTACGGGCAGCCGCCGAGGCCGCCGACGCTGGCGTCGAACTCGGTGACGCCCAGCTCCATGGCGGTGAGGATGTTCGCCAGGCCGGTGCCGCGCGTGTTGTGGAAGTGCAGCAGGACGGGGATGTCGGGCTGGCGCGAGCGTACGGCGGTGAGCAGGTCGGTGACCCGGCGCGGCGTCGCCATGCCCGTCGTGTCGCCGAACGCGACCCGGTCCGCCCCGTCCGCCACCGCTCTGTCCACAATGGACGCCACCCGTTCGGGCGGCACGTCCCCCTCGTACGGGCAGCCGAAGCTCGTCGCGACGATCACCTCGACCCGGGCGTTCTCGTTGTGCAGCAAGGAGATCAGCTCGGTGATGTCGTCGAGCGACTCGGCCGTCGAGCGGTTCACGTTGCGCCGGTTGTGTGTGTCGCTGGCCGACACGACCACCTCGATGTCGGTGAACCCGGCGTCGAGGGCGCGCCGCGCGCCGCGGGTGTTCGGCACGAGCGCCGAGTAGCGCACCGCCGGGTCGCGCCGGACCCGCGACCACACCTCGTCGGCGTCGGCCATCTGCGGGATGGCCTTGGGGTGCACGAAGCTGACCGCCTCGATCCGGCGGATCCCCGTACCCGGCAAGGCATCAAGCAGCCGCACCTTGTCGGCCGTCGGTACCGGGTCCTCGTTCTGCAGCCCGTCGCGCGGGCCGACCTCGCGGATCGACACCGCCGTCGGCAGCTCACCCATCCCCGGTACCTCCCTCGTCCTACGACCGCATCCGGCCGATGATGCCCGTGTCGTACGCGCCGGACACGAACTCGTCGTTGTCCAGCAGCTCGGTGAAGAACGGCAGGTTGTTCTTCGGCCCGACGATCTCGAAGCCGGCGACCGCCTCACGGGCCCGCGCCAGCACCGTCTCCCGGTCGGGCCCGGACACGACCAGCTTCGCCATCAGCGAGTCGTACGCCGGGGTGACGGTGGTGCCGGCCGCGTAGCCGGAGTCGACGCGTACGCCCTCGCCGGTGGGCTCGACCCAGGTCTTGACGGCGCCCGGGCCGGGCAGGAACCGCTTCGGGTCCTCGGCGTTGATCCGCAACTCCAACGCGTGCCCGCGCAGCTCCAACGCGGCCGGCTGGAAGCCGGGCGCCTCGCCCGACGCGACGCGCAACTGCGCCTCGACCAGATCGATGCCCAGCGTCTCCTCGGTGATCGGGTGCTCGACCTGGAGCCGCGTGTTCATCTCCAGGAAGAAGAACTCGCCGCTGTCGGGATCGAGCAGGCACTCGACCGTGCCGGCGTTGCGGTAGCCGACGGTCTCACCGGCCAGCTGCGCCGCACCGAGCAGCCGCGCCCGCAGCTCCGGCGACACGGCCGGCGACGGCGCCTCCTCGGCGACCTTCTGGTTGCGGCGCTGCACCGAGCACTCCCGTTCGCCGAGCGCCAGTACGCGACCGTCGGCCAGGCCGAGGATCTGCACCTCGACGTGCCGCACGCGCGGGAAGTACCGCTCGACGAGCACGCTGCCGTCGCCGAACATCCGCCCCGCGAAGGCCGTGACCTTCTCGTACTGCGCGGTCAGCTCGGCGACGTCGGCGGCGGACGCCATGCCCATGCCGCCACCACCGGCCGCGGCCTTGACCATCACCGGGTACCCGATGGCCTCGGCGGCGGTGACCGCGTCCTCGACACTCGCCATCGGCGTCTTGGTACCGGGCGAGACGGGTACGCCGGCGGCGGCCATCAGGTTCCGCGCGTTGATCTTGTCGCCCATCTGGTCGATCGCGTCGGCGGGCGGGCCGACCCAGACGAGCCCCGCGTCCTCGACGGCCCGCGCGAACTCCGCGTTCTCCGACAGGAAGCCGTATCCGGGGTGGATCGCCGCCGCGTTCGTCTTGCGGGCGGCGGCCAGGATCGCCTCGGTGTTCCGGTACGCCTGCGCCGCGCCGATGTCGACCGCCTCGTCCGCCTCGGTCACGAACGGCAGCCCCGCGTCGAGCTCGGAGTGCACGGCGATCGTGCGGATCCCGAGCCGGCGGGCGGTGCGGATGATCCGCCGTGCGATCTCCCCACGGTTGGCGATCAGCAGCGACTCGATCACGTACCCTCCCAGATTGTCCCGAACGATCGTTAGGCTACCTCGCGCACGGGCACCGCCGGCGTCGGCTGCGAGCCCGCCGGGACGGCCACCAGCAGTACGGCGGGTCGCCACCGGGGGACGCGCGGCGGACACGCCACGTATCGACCGAACGGACAATACCGACCGGAAACTACGCACGGCTACGAAACTGCATGTCGTTCTTCATGGTCCGTGGTGCCGGTGCCCCGCAGGATCGGTGTGCGGTTGCCGTAGGTGTCGGGAAGTCCCACCCTCGGGCCGAACGGGGGGCGGTCCGGCGGATCTGGGTTCCGGCCTCAGCGGCAACCGTTGCCACGTCTGCACGGTCCGGCGACGCCCATGGGGAGGCGTGGCATCGTCGGGGCCGGCGGGTCCAGGGTCCGCCACCGCCAGCACCACGGCGGCGCGGCGCTCCGACGCGGACGTGGCCTGCCAGCCGGATCGTGGCGCCCGCGCCGCGACCCGGCTGGCCGTTTCATTCCGTGCCCGCCCGGCCCAACCGTTCAGTCCGCGCCCGGCCCGACCATTCTGTCCATCCCCGGTCTGCCGGCCATGCTGCGACTCGGCTGGTTGTGCGGGGAGCGGCCCGATCCCGCCGAGGGGCGGCGCCCTCGGCGGCCGGTCAGCGGCTCAGCAGCGCGCGTACCTCGGCGGCGCCGACCGGATCGGCCGCATCCAGTACGGCCAGCGCGCGGGACCACTCCTCGCGGGCCTCGGTGCGGCGGCCCAGCGCGGCGAGCGCCCGCCCCAACGCCACCCGTACGTCGGCCTCGACCGCGTCCGGCCCGCCGTACCTGCCGTGCAGGTCCAGCGCCCGGCCGGCGCAGTCGGCGGCCAGCTCGGGCAGCCCGGCGACAAGGTACGTCTCGGCCAGCTCGTGCAGCGCGACGGTCTCCCGGGACCGGTCGGCCAGCGCGCGGCTGACGTGCAGCGCGTGCTCGTGCTGGCGTACCGCCTCGGTGTGGTGGCCGAGGTCGGCGAGGACGCCGCCGAGGCTGCCGGCGACGACCGTCTCCAACTGGGCGGCGCCCAGCTTCTGGCTCAACGCCAACGCTTCCGTCAGGTACGCGCGCGCCTCGTCCGGCCGACCGGCGCGGTGTTCCAACTGGCCCAGGTTGCCGAGGGCGGTGACCTGGGCGGTGCCGCGGCCGGTCTCGCGGGCCACGGCGAGGCTGCCGAGCAGGTACCGCCGGGCGTCGGCGTACCGGTCGGGGTGCGAGCGCGCCTCGTAGAGCAGGCGGCGGCCGATGCTGTTGAGCATCCCGGCCTCCCCCTCCCGGTCCCCCGCCGCGCGGAACGCGGCGAGCGCACGGTCCTGGTGCCGCGTCGCCTCGTCCGGCCGGCGCTGCTCGACCAGCGCGTACCCGAGGCGTTTGTGCGCGTTGGCGGCGAGCAGGTGGTCGCCGGCGCGTTCGGCGAGGGCGGCGGCGTGCCGGGCACCGCGCTCCAACACCACCAGGTCGCCGCGGAGGAACGGGTAGAGCGTGACCAGCGCGGCGAACCGGGCCGCCGTCGTCGCCGGCACCCGGCGGTCGCTGGATGCCTTGCGCAGCAACGCATCCAGCGA
>DASXWQ010000089.1:0-4086 GCA_036503555.1 Actinocatenispora sp. | reverse complement strand
GGAAGAACAGTAAGTTGGAGCTTGTGAATGATCAGTCGTTGACGGAGGGCTCGACGCGGTTGTGGGGCGGCCGGTTCCGCGGTGGACCGGCCGAGGCGCTGGCCCGGTTGTCGGTGAGCGTCCAGTTCGACTGGCGGCCCGCCCCGTACGACCTGATGGGCTCGCGCGCCCACGCCCGCGTCCTCAACCGGGCCGGGCTGCTCACCGACGACGAGCTCGAGCGCATGATCGGTGCCCTCGACGACCTCGAGGCCGCCTGCCGGTCCGGGGAGTTCCGGCCCGCCGTCGCCGACGAGGACGTGCACACCGCCCTCGAACGCGGCCTCCTCGAGCGCCTCGGCGCCCTCGGCGGCAAGCTGCGCGCCGGCCGCAGCCGCAACGACCAGGTCGCCACCGACCTGCGCCTCTACCTGCGCGACCACGTACGCGGGCTGGCCGGACGCCTCGTCGACCTCGTCGAGGCACTGACCGAGCAGGCCCAGCGCAACGTGGACACCCCGGCGCCGGGCATGACGCACCTGCAACACGCCCAGCCCGTCTCGTTCGGGCACCAGCTGCTCGCGCACGTGCAGTCGTTCGGCCGGGACCTGGACCGGCTGGCCGACTGGGACCGGCGCGCCGCGTACAGCCCGCTCGGTGCGGGGGCGCTCGCCGGCTCGTCGCTGCCGCTGGACCCGGCCGCGGTCGCCACCGAGCTGGGCTTCGACGCGCCGGTCGCGAACTCGATCGACGCGGTGTCCGACCGCGACTTCGCCGCCGAGTTCCTGTTCGCCGCCGCGCTGATGGGTGTGCACCTGTCCCGGCTCGGCGAGGAGATCGTGCTCTGGACCAGCCAGGAGTTCGGCTGGGTCGAGCTGGACGACGCGTTCGCGACCGGCTCGTCGATCATGCCGCAGAAGAAGAACCCGGACGTCGGTGAGCTGGCCCGCGGCAAGTCCGGCCGGCTGATCGGCAACCTCACCGGCGTACTCGCCATGCTCAAGGGCCTGCCCCTGGCGTACGACCGGGACCTGCAGGAGGACAAGGAGCCGGTGTTCGACACGATCGACACCCTGGAGGTCCTGCTGCCCGCCGTCACCGGCCTCGTCGCCACCATGACGGTACGCGCGGACGTGCTCGCCGCCGCCGCGCCGAAGGGCTTCACCCTCGCCACCGAGGTCGCCGACTGGCTGGTGCGCCGCAACGTGCCGTTCCGCGACGCGCACGAGATCTCCGGCGCGCTCGTCGCCCTGTGCCTGTCCCGCGACTGCGCGCTGGACGAGGTGTCCGACGCCGACCTCGCCGCGGTCAGCCCGCACCTCACCCCGGAGGTACGCGAGGTGCTGTCGGTGCCGGGTGCCCTGGCCGCGCGCACCACGCCGGGCTCGACCGGCCCCGGCCCGGTCGCCGACCAGCTCGCCGCGCTCGCCACCAGCATCGCGGGCTGGCGTACGTGGGCCGACACGCAGGTGGTCCCGCGCTGAGCGAAGCACCGTGCGACCCCACCGACCCCGGCGAGCTGGCCGAACTGCTCGCCGGGCCGGTGGACCGCGCCGCCGCCGGCCTGCTCGGCTGCCACCTCGTCGCCGGTCCCGTCACCCTCCGCCTCACCGAGACCGAGGCGTACGCCGGCGTCGGCGCCGACCCCGCCTCCCACGCCCACCGCGGCCGTACGCCCCGCACCGCGGTCATGTTCGGCCCACCCGGCCACGCGTACGTCTACTTCACGTACGGCATGCACTGGTGCCTCAACGTGGTCTGCCATCCGCCGGGGGAGGCCGCCGCCGTCCTGCTCCGTGCCGGTGAGGTCGTCGGCGGGCTGCCGGTCGCGCGTGAGCGCCGCCCCGGCGTACCGGATCGGGATCTGGCCCGCGGCCCCGCCCGCCTGACCCGCACCCTCGCTGTCGACCGTGCCTTCGACGGCGTCGACCTGCTCGACCCGGGCGCCCCGCTCCGTCTCCTTCCGGGCGATCCCGTACCGGACTCGGCGGTCCGGCTCGGCCCGCGGGTCGGCGTGGCCAGCGCCGCCGAGACCGCCTGGCGCTACTGGCTCGTCCGCTCCGACGGCCGCCCCGAACCCACGGTCAGCCAGTACCGCCCGGCGGCCACCCGCCGCCGCTGAGGGAATCGGGTGTCGACGGCCGGCGGCGGTGCGCGACAATCACCGGCGTGACCGACATCTTCCAGGACCTCCAGTGGCGAGGTCTCATCAAGGACAGTACCGACCCGGACGAACTCGCCAGCACGCTGGCCGACGGGAAGGTCACGTTCTATGTCGGTTTCGACCCCACGGGCCCGAGCCTGCACATCGGTCACCTCACCCAGATCCTGACCGCCCGCCGGTTGCAGCGTGCGGGGCTGCGGCCGCTGATCCTGGTCGGCGGCGCCACCGGCCTGATCGGCGACCCGAAGGACACCGGTGAGCGCGTCCTGAACTCGCCGGACGTCGTCGCCGGGTGGGTGACGAAGCTGCAGGGTCAGCTCGCGCCGTTCGTCGAGTTCGCGGGGGACGACGCGGCGACCGCCGTGAACAACCTCGACTGGACGGGCGCGATGTCCACGATCGAGTTCCTGCGCGACGTGGGCAAACACTTCCCGATCAACCAGATGCTCTCGCGCGAGGTCGTCAAAAACCGCCTCGCCGCCGGCGGTATCAGCTTCACCGAGTTCAGCTACCAGATCCTCCAGTCCAACGACTTCTACGAGCTGCACCGCCGCCACGGGTGCGCCATCCAGTTCGGCGGCTCCGACCAGTGGGGCAACATCACCGCCGGCGTGGACTTCTGCCGCCGTCGCGGGGTGAGCGTGCAGGCGTTCACGACGCCGCTCGTCACCCGGGCCGACGGCTCCAAGTTCGGCAAGACGGCCGACGGTCAGTCCGTCTGGCTCGACGCCAACATGACCAGCCCGTACGCCTTCTACCAGTTCTGGTTCAACACCGGCGACGCTGACGTCGGCCGCTACCTGCGCTACTTCAGCTTCCGCCCCCGTGAGGAGATCGAGGAGCTGGAGAAGGCGACCGCCGACCGGCCCGCCGCCCGTGCCGCGCAGCGCGCTCTGGCCGAGGAGCTGACCACCCTGGTACACGGCGAACGTGAGACCGCGCAGGTGACCGCCGCCAGCCGTGCCCTGTTCGGCCGAGGCGACCTCACCGAGCTGGATCCGTCCACTATGGACGCCGCACTCACCGAGGCCGGTCTGCTGTCCGTATCAGAGCTGCCGAGTGTGGCCACGCTGTTCAAGGAGACGGGCCTGTGCGCGAGCCTGTCCGAGGCACGCCGCGCCGTTGCCGAGGGCGGTGCCTACGTCAACAACGAGCGCGTCACCGACGCCGACGCCCCGCCCGGCCCGGAAACCTTGCTGCACAACCGTTTCCTGGTACTCCGTCGAGGCAAGCGCACCATCGCCGGAGTGGCCCTGACCCGCTGATCCGCTGCTGTACCAACGGATCTTCGCGTACGGGGTGTTCCCTCCACTGTGGACGGGGCACCCCGTCGGCGTTGGTGGCGCCGCTGTGAGCGCGGACACGGGCCCCCGGTTTGACGGCGTGAATGATCATCGCGTAAGTTTCTCCTTGCCCGCGGGGAACCGGACGGGCCGGACGCGAAAGCGACCGGCGGCCGGCTCGCAGGAGCCGATCAACTCGGAGACGAAGCGATCGGCGGGCGGTGCGAGGCAGGCAGGATCGATCCAATGGGTCCGACCCGGTTTGTCATCGCGACACCGACCATGTACTCTGGAGCACCGCAGGACGCCGGACAAGCCGGCCGCAGCACACGATCGGTGATCGTGAAGCGCGGTTCAGGGAGGCCGGTCTGCAACCCCCAGGAGCAAGGTCCGATCACTGGACTGCGCCCCGATGGGGAGACCCAAGACACAAACTCGTGCCGAGGATTGACACGAGGAAGTGTGGCGGGTAAGTTGGAGCAGTTGCCCCGGAGGCAGTCAGCCTTGGCTGGCACCGAAGGTGTGTGTTTGTTTCTTGAGAACTCAACAGGGTGTTTAAAAGCCAGTGCATTAGTTTTACCCCGTGCCACTGTCTGGTGATGGTGGTGGGGTTCCTTTGATGCAATGCGCGGCCCATGTTTTGTGGGTTGTGTGTTTGCT
>DASXWQ010000088.1:0-56136 GCA_036503555.1 Actinocatenispora sp. | reverse complement strand
GACCGGTCCGGTCGCGCGCCGCTGTTCTTCGTGGTGCCGAGGTCAGGACTCGGGCTTCGCCTCGACGACACCGGCGGACGGCGTCGCGCCGTTCGCCTTCGTACCGAGGCGGGCGAGCAGGGAGCCCACGTCGATGCCGGTCAGGTCGGTACCGAGCTGGAGGCCCTGCGCCACCGTCGAGGCGACCGACTTCGTGACCGAGTTCGCGCCGTCGGTGGAGATGACGGTCATCTTGTCGATGCCGGCCATCGGCTTCGCGGCGGCCTCGACGACCTGCGGCAGCACGTTCACCAGCATCTCCAGCACGGCGGCCTCGCCGTACTCGTGGAACGCCTCGGCCTTGAGCTGCATCGCCTCGGCCTCCGCCTTACCGCGGGCCAGGATCGCGGACGCCTCGGCCTCACCCTCGCGTTGTACGGCGTCGGCGACGGCCTGACGGCGCATCTTCTCCGCCTCACCGCGCTTCGCGCCCTCGATCGCGTCGGCCTCGGCGAGCGCGGCCCGGCGGGCCCGGTCGCCCTCACCGGTCAGTCGCGCCTGTTCGGCGTCGGCGTGCGCGGCCTCAACGGTCGCCCGCCGCTCGGCCTCGGCCCGCGCGATCGCGGCGCTCTTCGCGGCCTCCGCCTCCTGCTCCACCTTGTACCGCGCGGCGTCGGCCGGCTTGCGTACCTCGGTGTCGAGCTGGCGTTCCTTCAGCTCGGCGTTGCGCTGGGCGACCTTCTGCTGCTCGGCCAGGATCATCTGGTCGCGCTCGGCCTTGGCGAGCGGGCCGGCCGCTGCGGACTTCTGCGTCGCGGCGTCGATCTCGGCCTGGATGCCGGCCTTCTTCAGCGCCAGGTTCCGCTCGGACTCGGCGATGACCTCCTCGGCGCGCAGCCGCTCCTGCTCCGCCGACTGGCGCGCGGTCGCCTCGGCGATCGCGGCCTCCTTGACCGCGCGCGCGGCCTCCGGGCGGCCCAGGTTCTTCAGGTAGTCGCCCTCGGTGCGGATGTCCTGCAACTGGAACGTGTCCAGCACCAGACCCTGGTTGGTGAGGGAGTTCTCCGCCTCCTCCGCGACCTCCGACGCGAACGCCGCGCGGTCCCGGACGATCTCCTCGATCGTCAGCCGGCCCACGATCGACCGCAGCGCACCGGCCAGTACCTCACCGGTGAAGCCCTCGATCTCGTCCTGCTGGTCCAGGAAGCGCTGCGCCGCGGCGCGGATCGCGTCCTCCGTGCCGCCGACCTTGACGATCGCGACGGCGTCCAGGTTGCACGTGATGCCCTGCTTGTTGATCGCGCCGGTCACCGTGACCGGGATGCGACGGCTGGACAGGTCGAGGATCTGCAGGCGCTGCACGACCGGCATCACGAACACCGACGCGCCCATCACGACCTTCTGGCCGGACAGGTCCGTGGTACGCCGGCCGTCCGCGCTCGTCGTCGACTTGCCCTTGCGGCCCGTCACGATGAACGCCTCGTTGGAACCGGCGACCTTGATCCGGGACAGGACCAGGGCGACGATCAGGATCACCAGCACGACTATGCCGGCGATCCCGATGAGGATAGGGGTCATCAATCCGTCCTTTGTGGAGGGTTGGGGATCTCAGCCGAGATCTGGTGGCAGCGCGGCGGTCTCCTCGACCACGACGCTGGTGGCGCTCGGTGTCTCGACCACGAGCACCGGCGTACCGATGGCGAGCGGCGTGTCCGCCCGCGCGTTGTACTTCAGCCGCTGCCCGGACACCGCGAGCGTGACCTCCCCGTACCCGCCGGCGCGGATCGGCGTGATCACGATGCCGGTCGTCCCGATCAGGTCGCCGCTGGTGAGCGTCGCGTCGGTCGGCATCCCGGCCATGGCCCGGGTGAGGCGGATCGCGAGCCAGCCGGTCGGCACCGCGGCGAGCAGCCCGCCCACACCGCCGATGCCGGCCTCGACGCCGGTACCGCCGGGGACGAGAGCGGCGACGATCAGTCCGATGAACCCGAACGCGCCCACGAACCCGGCGATCGCCGGCACCGAGAACGGCCCGTCGACGTCGGCATGACCGAGGTTGAGCAGGTCGCCGAGCAGCAGCGACGCGGCCAGGACGACCACACCGACCGCACCGATCACCAGGAAGGTGATCATCACCCAGTCCACCGCGGCCTCCCCGCCTCGTACCGCCATGATCAGGGTAGCGAGGTCGCGCACCGTCCGTTCCGTGCCGAAACGCCGGACGCGTTGCGGCGCAAAGGGCTCGGCGTACAGGTCCGATTTCCGCCAGAGACTGTCGGTGGCGGGTGACAGGATGGTCGGGTGCGGTGGTTGAGCGTGCCTTCCCCGGTCGGTGACCTGGTCCTGAAGGCGGACGGTGAGCGGCTCCGGCGCCTGGAGTTCGGCGCCCGGCAATATCGGTCGGGTGAGAGCGACGGTGCGCGCGCGCCGCGGGTGGACGGGCCGCCGAGCCCGGACGATCCGGTCCTGTCGGCCGCGGCCGAGCAGCTCACGGCGTACTTCGCGGGTCGGCTCACCGACTTCGACCTGCCGCTCTCGATGGCCGGCTCGGAGTTCGAGCGCGCGGTGTGGGCCGAGCTGGCCCGCATCCCGTACGGCGAGACCCGGTCGTACGGGGACGTCGCGCGCGCGGTGGCCGGCGACGTCGGCGCGTCCCGCGCGGTCGGCATCGCGAACAACCACAACCCGATCGCGATCATCGTCCCGTGTCACCGGGTCGTCGGTGCGAACCGCAAACTCGTCGGATACGGCGGCGGTCTGGACCGCAAGGTCTTCCTGCTGGAGCTGGAGGCCCGCGTCCAGCTCACCACCGGTGGCCTGCTCGGCCTCGGCTGACGCGCCGGCGCAGCGACTTCGGCCTCGGCTGACGCGCCGGCGCAGCGACGGGGGCGCGGCACCGACCTCGGTGCCGCGCCCCCGGTCCTGGTGGCGTCTCAGCGCTCCAGTTCGCCGGCGATGAACTTGTCGACGGCGTCGCGCGCGGTGGAGTCGTCGTACTGCTCCGGCGGCGACTTCATGAAGTACGACGAGGCGGAGAGGATCGGGCCACCGACGCCGCGGTCCTTCGCGATCTTCGCGGCACGCAGCGCGTCGATGATGATGCCCGCCGAGTTCGGCGAGTCCCACACCTCCAGCTTGTACTCCAGCTGCAGCGGCACGTCGCCGAACGCCGAGCCCTCCAGCCGGACCAGCGCGTACTTCCGGTCCTCCAGGAACGGCACGTAGTCGGACGGACCGATGTGCACGTCCGCGGTCCGCATCTCGTGCGGGATCTGGGACGTGACCGACTGCGTCTTCGAGATCTTCTTGGACTTCAGCCGCTTCCGCTCCAACATGTTCATGAAGTCCATGTTCCCGCCGAAGTTCAGCTGGTACGTCCGGTCCAGCCGCACACCGCGGTCCTCGAACAGCTTCGCCAGCACGCGGTGCGTGATGGTCGCGCCGACCTGCGACTTGATGTCGTCGCCGACGATCGGTACGCCCGCGTCGGTGAACTTCTTCGCCCACACCGGGTCGGAGGCGATGAACACGGGCAGCGCGTTGACGAACGCCACGCCGGCGTCGATCGCGCACTGCGCGTAGAACTTGTCGGCCTCCTCGGACCCCACCGGCAGGTACGACACGAGGACGTCGACGTTCGCCTCGCGCAACGCCGCGACGACGTCGACGGGCGAGTCGTCGGACTCCTCGATGGTCTCCCGGTAGTACTCGCCGAGGCCGTCGAAGGTGTGGCCACGCTGGACGGTCACGCCGGACGGGGGGACGTCGCAGATCTTGATGGTGTTGTTCTCGCTCGCGACGATCGCCTCGGACAGGTCGCGGCCGACCTTCTTGGCGTCCACGTCGAACGCGGCGACGAACTCCACGTCACCGACGTGGTAGTCACCGAACCTGACGTGCATGAGTCCCGGAACGCGGTCGTTCGGGTTGGCATCGCGGTAGTAGTGCACGCCCTGAACCAGGGACGCCGCGCAGTTGCCGACTCCGACGATCGCAACGCGGACAGAACCCATGTCTGCCTCCTTCTTCTCACGGCCGCACCGGGGTGTGGTGCCACGCGACGTGACCCCCGGGGCGGTACTTGCCGGTCGGGCTAGCCGGGTCGGTGGTCACCGTCCCGGTCGGTCCCGGTGGTGGGGGGTGCGCTGTCACCGGCCCGGGTCTCGGGTCGAGGGGTGGTGACGGTGGGCGGCTGGCCGGTCCGCTCGTGCGCGATCAGCTCCTCCAGCCAGCGGACCTCGCGGTCCGCCGCTTCGAGGCCGTGCCGTTGCAGCTCCAGGGTGTACGCGTCGACGCGCTCGGCGGCTCTGTCGAGCGTGTCGCGCAGCCCCTCCCGACGCTCCTCGACCCGACGCCGGCGGCCCTCCAGGATGCGCAGTCGGGTGGCCACGTCGGTCCGCCCGAAGAACGCGAAGTGCACGCCGAACGCGGCGTCCTCGTACGTCTCCGGTCCGGTCTTGGCGAGCAGGTCGCCGAAGCGTTCCTTGCCCTCGGCGGTCAGGCGGTAGACCACCTTGCCGCGCCGGCCGGTGAGCGGCGGTGCCGGCTGCGCCGGATCCGGCGCGTCCTCGGCGATCCAGCCCGCCTCGCGCAGCCGGCGCAGGGTCGGGTAGAGCGTCCCGTAGCTGAAGGCGGCACGGAACGCGCCGAGCATCGCGGTGAGCCGCTTGCGCAACTCGTACCCGTGCATCGGTGACTCGTGCAGGAGGCCGAGGATCGCCAGCTCCAGCATCCCGACCACCTCCGTCCGTCCGCACGTTGATCACTCGGAGCAATCCGCGACGAGTCGCCGCGATGTATCGGCCCGATACATCGCAACAGTAACAGCGGCTCGACCGCGCGGGAAGTGGCGTCTGTCGGGCCGGTTTGTGGCTGGTTGGGACCCCTGGCGGGATTACGCCGAGTAGTGACCGATTTAGCCTCGCTCGGCTGTGCGGTCCGGTCGTCGGCGCGTACTCTCGTCCCATGCGCACGCAGCGGCAGGTCGTCGACTACTCGCTTCAGAAGCGAGCGACGCTGCGTGAGCTGCGTACCGGCCGGATCGGGGCGTACGAGGCGTGTGACGCCTCGCCCTACCTGTTGAACGCCGCGCGCTACCACGGGGAACAGACCGACCAGCAGTGCCCGGTGTGTCACCGGGAAACGCTCTGGCACGTGCACTACATATATGGCGACGAGCTGAAGCAGTCGGCCGGTCAGGCCCGCCGCTTGGCGGAGCTGCCGGTGCTGGCGATGACCTACCGCGAGTTCAGCGTCTACGTGGTGGAGGTCTGCCGGGGCTGCGGCTGGAACCACCTTGCCGAGCAGTTCCTGCTCGGCCGCGACGGGGTGACGGACCCCGACCCACAGCGCCGTCGTGAGGCGGCGGAGTGAGCGCGCATACCGCCAAGCCAGGCGGTGTGCAAGCGTGGTGCACGCGTTACGTGGTGCGGCGAAGCTCACACGAACCGGACGGCGACTTGGTTATCGCCGTCCCCGACGGCATGGTGTGACGAATGACGAGCCCCCCGAACCGCCCGCGTGGCTCGGCCCGTGTTCCCGGGCCGACTCCCGACGGTCCCGGCGGTGCCCGCGAGCCGGGCCAGCCCAGCGGCCGCTACCGATCGGGACAGTACGGGTCCAACGATTCCGGAGCGGGGCGCCACGGCGGCCCCGCCGACAGCAGCCCCTCGTACCGGAGCCCGGGTGCGCCCGTCGGTGGCGAGACCACCGGACGCCACGGCCGGGGGTACGGCGGAGGCGAGCCCACGGGTTCCGGCAGATCCCGGCACAGCGCCGACGCGCCGACGTACGGGCAGTCGCGGTCGGAGAGCCCAGGCCGCTACCCGTCGTCCGATCCGGGGCCGTCACGACACGGCGCCGAGCCGACGGCCGGCCGCCACGGCGAGCCGACGACCGGCCGCCATTCCGTACCCGGCGGCAACAGTGGCCGGCACAGCGTTCCGGAGCCGGCGACCGGCAGCGCCCGCGTCGGCCCACCCCCGGGTACGCCGGGCCCCCGCACCGGCTCCGTCGGCAGCGCCTCCGTCGGCAGTGCTTCTGTAGGCAGTGCTTCTGTAGGCAGTGCGTCGGTCGGCGGTGCGCCGGTCGGGAGTGCCTCGGTCGGTGGGCCGAGCGGTCGCGCGTCGGTACGGCCGCCAGGCCCCGACGGCGACGGCGGTGACTTCTTCTCGGACAGCTTCGACGAGATCGAGAAGCGCGAGCGATCCGATCGGCGCCGCGCGGCGGGCACGCCGCGGGCCAAGAAGCGGATGCGACGCCGGCGGATCATCGCCGGCATCGCCGTCTTGTTGCTCCTGGCCGGGCTCGGCACGATCGGCGGGGCCTACTACTTCACGTCCGTACCGCTGCCGGAGAACCTCGCCGCGAAGGTGCCCAGCACCTTCTACTACAGCGACGGCAAGACGCAGATGGCGAAGCTCGGCGCGTCGAACGGCAGCCACGTCGACGTCAAGAAGCTCCCCGACTACGTCAAGTACTCGGTGGTCTCCGCCGAGGACCGCAGCTTCTACAAGAACTCCGGCGTCGACTTCAAGGGCATCCTGCGCGCCACGTGGGGCCACATCACCGGCAACGACGACGCCGGCGGCGCCTCCACCATCACGATGCAGTACGCGAAGCTCATCGAGGACCGGATGCAGAACAACCGGACCTACACCGAGAAGGTCAAAGAGACCGCGATCGCGATGAAGCTCAGCCAGAAGTACGACAAGGACACGATCCTCGGGTTCTACCTGGACCTGGCGTACTTCAACCGGGGCGCGACGGGGATCCAGGCCGCGGCCAAGACGTACTTCAACAAGGACGCGACGAAGCTGACGCCGGAAGAGGCGGCGGTCCTCGCCTCGGTGATCAAGGACCCGACGCGGTACGACCCGCAGGTCGACAAGAAGGCGGCCCAGGGCCGCTGGGTGTACGTGCTGCAGGGGATGAAGCAGCTCGGCTACTACAACAAGCCGATCAGCATGGCGAACTACCCCAAGGTGCGGCCCGACGACCCGAACAGCCACGGCGCGACGTTCGGCCTGGACAAGCCGACCGGTTTCGTGGTCTCGCAGGTGATCGACGAGCTGACCGACAAGCAGGTGCTCAGCCAGGACCCGGACCACGACAAGCGGCGCGACCAGACGAAGCAGGCGCTGGAGACCGGCGGATACAAGATCGTCACCACGATCAACAAGACCGCGCAGGACGACGCCGTCGAGGCCGCGCACTACGGCATCAAGGAAGCCAAGCCGTACAACCCGAAGATCGCGACGGCACTGGTCGCGGTCGAACCGGGTACCGGCAACGTGCTCGCCTACTACGGCGGCGACAACGGCACCGGGTACGACATGGCCGGCAACGCGCACCAACCCGGCTCGTCGTTCAAGGTGTACACGCTGGCGGCCGGCGTGCAGGCCGGTTACTCCGTCAAGTCCTACTGGAACGGCGACGCCGACGAGAAGTTCGACGACCGCGGCGGCGACGGCAAGGTCCACAACTCCGACGGCGAGCACTGCCAGGACGCCGGCCACTACAACGGGCACGACTACTGCACCCTCTACAACGCGACCGCCATGTCGCTGAACACGGTGTTCTACGCGCTGTCCCAGAAGGTCGGCAAGGCGAACGTGTTGAAGCTCGCCCGCGACGCCGGGATCACCGCCATCACCAGTGACGGGCAGAAGACGGGCAAGCCCACGACGTACAGCCTGGCGAACGTGGACACCACGACCGCCGCGTCGGACATCATCGACAAGGGCGGCTTCGGCAACGAGATCGGCTTCGGGCAGTACCCCGTGTCGCCGCTCGACCACGCCAACGGGTACGCGACGTTCGCGAACAACGGCGTCTACACCGAGCAGCACTTCGTCACGAGGCTCGTCAACGCGGACGGGACGACGAAGTACGTACCGAAGAAGGTGCAGCGGACGGTGTTCAGCAAGACCGTCGCCGCCGACATCGACTGGGTACTGCGCAAGGTCGCGACCCAGGACCGCCAGATGATCACCCCGTACCGGCAGCAGGCCAACAAGACCGGTACCTGGGAGTTCCCGAACCCGAAGGACGAGAACCAGAACTCGCACGCCTGGATGTGCGGATACGTGCCGCAACTCGCCTCGACCGTATGGATGGGCAGGAAGGACGAGGACGGCCCGATCTGGAACCAGCGGCACCAACCGCTCTACGGTTCCGAGTTCCCGTCCGACGTCTGGTCGAGATTCATGAGCAACGCGCTGCGCGACCTGAACAAGCCGTCGCAGGACTTCCCGACACCGACGTTCGGCGGCAAACTCACCGGGCAGTACGCGTCGCCGAGTCCGTCGCCGAGCCCGAGCTCCGCGTCGCCGACCCCGTCGCAGAACACGCCGTCGCCGTCGTACTCGGTGCCGGGCTGGCCGGGCAACACGAACACGCCGGATCCGGGCCAGAGTTCGTGCAGCCCGTGGGATCCGGCCTGCACGCGAAGAAACAACAACGTGGCACCGAACGCCCAGTCGACCCCCGGGTAACCCACCGGCCGGCGGTCATCGGGCAGGATGGTTCCTTATGAGCGCAGACGCACACGGCGCCGGCCGCGGGGCATCCGCCGGCCGGCCCGGCGGGCCGCCGCCGGTCCTCGGCCCGCGGCCCGCGCCGCGCCTCGACCCGTACGCGGACGAACCGGCCCGGGAGGCCTGGTTCGTCCGCGGCCTGTCGGAGGCGGGTGGCGGGCCGCTCGGTGATCACGCGACCCGGCCCGTACGGCGGAAGTTCTGGACGCCGGTGCGGATCGTCCTCGCCGTCGCCTGCCTGCTGTTCGCGCTGCACTGGGTGCAGAAGTCGCCGTGCCGGGACGGCGCGTGGGTGAACCTCAAGCAGTACAAGGATCTCTGCTACACCGACGTCGTCGCGCTGTACTACGCCGAGGGTCTCGGCACCGGCCAGGTGCCGTACGCCGGCCACAAGGTCGAGTACCCGGTGCTGACCGGCCTGTTCCTGGGCGCGGTGGGATTGCCGGTGCACGCCGTCGGGCAGGCCCTCGGCCCCGCGTTCAACCAGGGCAAGTGGTTCTACGACGCGAACGCGCTGATCCTCGGCGCGCTCGGCGTCGCCACGGTCGCGATGGTGTTGGCGTTACGGCGCCGACGACCCTGGGACGCGCTGCTCCTGGCAGTCGCACCCGCGATGTTCTTCACCGCCACGGTCAACTGGGACCTGCTCGCCGTCGCACCCACCGTCGGCGCGCTCGTCGCCTGGTCGCGCCGACGACCAGCGTTGGCCGGGCTGCTGCTCGGCCTCGGCGTCGCCGCGAAGTTCTACCCGCTGCTCATCCTCGGCCCGCTGCTGGTCCTGGCTCTGCGCGCCGGGAAACTCAAGCAGGCCGGGCTGACCGTCCTCGCCGCGGCCGGCACCTGGCTCGTGATCAACCTGCCGATCGCGCTGCTGTACCGGGACGCGTGGCTGGAGTTCTTCCGGCTCAACTCGACCCGCGGCGTCGACTGGGGCACGTTCTGGTACATCGGGGCGCACTTCCCGCGCGGCAGCAACGCCGCCGGTGTCTTCCCGTTCACCTGGCTCAGCAACCACATCCCGACCCTCAACCTCCTGTACGGCGTGCTCTTCGCGCTGTGCTGCGTCGGCATCGCCGCGCTCGCGATCCTCGCGCCGCGCCGGCCGCGCCTGGCGCAGCTCGCGTTCCTCGTCGTGGCCTGCTTCCTGCTGACCGGCAAGGTCTGGTCCCAGCAGTACGTGCTGTGGCTGATCCCGCTCGCCGTCCTGGCCCGGCCGCGCTGGGGCGCGTTCCTGGCCTGGCAGCTGGCCGAGGTCGGATACTTCCTCGCGTTCTACGCCGAGTTGATGGGCGCCAGCGGAAAGAGCGTCGTACCCGAATGGGTCTTCGTGCTGTTCGCCCTCGCGCGGTTCGTCACCCTCGCCGTCATCGTCGGGTACGTCGTGCGCGACGTGCTGCGGCCCGACCGCGACGTCGTCCGCGCCGACGGCGCGGACGACCCGGACGGCGGTGTACTCGACGGCGCACCGGACGCCGGCTGGCTGCCGCACCGGCGTACCCAGGAACGGTTCACCGTCCCCGTGCCTTCTTGACCTTGGGCACGTCCTAGGGCACCGCCTCGGGGGTTCGGCACCGGCCGACGAGAACCCGCCGACTCCCCGAGGAGACTCCACAATGGACACACTGCTTCCACCTGACCTCGCGACCGGCATCGCCGCCCTGTTCGGGGCGCGCGGCCGGCACTGGGTCGCCGACCTTCCCGCGCTCGTCGCCGACCTCCGCCGGGACTGGGACCTGACCGTCACCGGGCCGGCCATGCCCGGCGGCACCCACTCGTACGTCGCGCCGGTCCGCCACGCGGGCATCGGGTACGTGCTCAAGGTGCCGGTGCTCGACGACGAGAACTTCGCCGAGTGCGCGGCGCTGCGCTGCTACGACGGCGACGGAGCCGTACGCCTGCACCGGGTCGACCTCGCCACCGGCGCGCTGCTGCTCGAACGCGCCGACCCCGGGGACGCCCTCCTCACCCGGTACGAGCGGGGTGACCTGCCGCTCGGGGAGGTCGCCGACGTGGCCGCCGGCGTACTGCGGCGGTTGCGCCGGGCGCCGTCCGGCGACCTGAGCTGCCCGGCGCCGCGCCCGTCCGACACCGCCTCCCGCGCCGGTGCCGCGCCGCAGCCGGTCACGACGCCGTTCCCGCTGGTACGGGATCTGGCCCGGCGATGGGCCGGTGAGCTCGAAGCGGCGCACGACGCGTACGGCCGGCCGTACGACCACCGGCTGTTCACCGCGGCGGCGCGGCTGTGCGCGGAACTCGCCGTACCCGACGGCCCCGCCGTACTCGTGAACCGCGACGGGCACACCGGCAACATGCTCGCCGGCCGAGGCGGACGCGAATGGCTGCTGATCGACCCGAAGCCGATGGTCGGCGACGCCGCGTTCGACGCCGGTCACCTCATCTGGGACCTGCTGCGCTCCGAGCCGACCGCACGCCGGGCCCGGTACCTCGTCGACCGCGTCACCGACGGGCTCGCCGCCGACCGGGAACGGGTACGCGGCTGGGCGGTCGTCCGCGCCGTGGAGAACATGACGTGGGCGATCGGCGAGGGCGCCGCCGAGCCGTACGCCGCCGGCGCCGCCGCGCTCGCCGCCGCCTGACCCCGACCCGCGGCACCCCACCCCGGGGTGCCGCGGCGGGTCAGTTGAGGGTGAAGACGACCGCCGCGCCGGTGTCGCGCACCGTGACGCCGAGCCCGGCGACCGACCGGGAGATCGCGTCCTGGTACGGCGTGCCGACGAGACCGTCGCGGAACACCACAACCGTCTTCACGCCGAGATCGCGCAGGTAGCTGACGCTGCTCTGGTCCGGGAACGCCGCGGCGACCTTGCGGATCGCGTCCTGGCGGGCCGGCTGGAAGCCGCTGCCGCCGTTGACCATCACCGGGAACCCGTCGGTCGACCAGTACATGTAGCGCTCGTCGGTGAGCTGGTCGGTCGGCAGGATCAGCACCGGCCCGGCGATCTTGGAAAGCTCGTGCGGCTCCGGCGGCACCACCGGGTGCGGCGTCCGCGCCCAGCCCTCCACCAGCACCAGCACCAGCGGTACGGCCACCAGCGCGCGCAGCGCCGGGCCGAGCCGCCGCGGGTTGCGCCCGCGGGACAGCGCGACCTCGCCCGCCCGGTCGCCCAGCGCGCTGACCGCGCCGGCCGCGAGCAGCGCGAGCAGCAGCGTCGTCCACACCACCAGCCGCCCCGGCGTACGGATCGCGTCCCACGCCGGCAGGTGGTCGTGCAGCAGCAGGTACGTGTACCTCCCGCCGCCCGGGAACCGGGTGCCCATGCCCAGCACCACGCTCACCGCGACCCCGGCCACCAGCAGCGCCCGGGTGCGTACCGACCAGGTCGACAGCACCACGCCGAGCAGCGCGAACGCCAGCAGTACCAGGCCGATCAGCAACGTCATCTCGGGCTGGAACGGCAGCGCCTGGCGCGCCTGGGCGTGCGCGTCGCCCCACAGCGCCGACTGCTCCGGCGCGATGAAGTATCCCTGCCACGGCGGCGAGAACCAGGCCAGCTCGGCCGCGCCGCGCCGCGCGTACGGATGCGCCTGCACGGCCCGCAGGTACGGCAGGCCCATGAACACGCAGGTCGCGCCGAACACGACCAGCCCGCCCAGGTTGCCCAGCAGCAGCGGAAGGTGGAACCGGCCGCTACGCCGGCGGATCCGCTTCACCAACCAGATCGCGCAGCCGACCAGCACCAGCAGACCCAGCACGTACCCGAAGGGGAGGCCGAGACCGAAGCCGAGGGTGACCTGCCAGGCGGCGACCAGCCAGCCGCCGAGCGCCCAGCCCCACCGGACCGGCCCGCGCGGCGCGCCGCGCCGCAGCGTCACGCCGTGCCCGCGGGCCAGCATCGCCAACGCCAGCGCGATCCCGCCCGTGGACAGGATGTTCAGGTGGCCGCCGTGCGCCAGCCGCCACGGCGCGTACGCGAAGGCGGCGGCGGCCATCGCCGCCGCCGGCCGGCGTGAACCGAGCTGCCGGCACAGCGCGTACATCCCGACGAACGCGAGCGCGTACGCCAGCACGTACAGCATGTTGTAGCGGACGAGGGCGGCGACCGGGCCGGTGCCGATCATGCCGAGCGGCGCGTACCCGAGCAGGCTGTCGGAGTACGCCAGGGTGTCGGTCTCCGGGTAGAACGTGTTGCTGTCCCACAGGTGCAGCGGGTTCGTCAGCAGGGCATGCCCGTCCCAGGCCACCTGCCAGGCCTGGAGCAGCGGATCGTAGACGTCCTGCGGGATGGTGGTCGCCGGGTGCAGCAGCGTCGGCCACGTCATCACCGCGGCGAGCAGCAGGCCGACGATGCTCACGACCGTCCACTCGTGCCCGAGGAACCGGCCCACCCGACCGCCGATCCGTCGGCCGATCCCCGGCGCCGCCGGCTCCACCGGGGCGAACCTCGACCACCCCGTCTCGCCGTCCGCCCGCGTCTCCCCCGCCGTCGCGTCCGCGCTCGGACGCGTCCCGTCGTCGGCGGCCACCGCCGTGCCTCGGGCCGGGGTGGCTGCCGCGGCCGGGTCGGCGTCGCCCGGCGCGGCCTTCCGTACCGTCAGGCGCATCGCGTCCGCCCGCTCGTTCCCCGCCGCGCCCAGGCCCCCGACTCCCGCACCGCGCACCGTCGAGTCGCGGTCGGCCTTCGGGTCGCCGTCGGCCTTCGGGTCGCTGGCGTCCGTCGCTTCGGGCTCCGGCTGATCCCCGTCGACCACCGAGCTGTCCGGGTCGGCTGCCACCGCGGGTGTCGCGTCGGGCTCGGCCGGTGTCGCGGTCCCGGGCCGGGCGACGGCCTCCTCCCGGATGGCGGACGACCTGGCACGCCCCGTCGCGGGCCCGGACCGCCGGCTCGGGTCATCGGTCATGACGCCAGTCTCTCCCGCAGGTACGTGACGTCGGCGGTCACGGCCGCCGCACCGTTCGGGTTTTCCACCACGGCGGTGGCGCCGGAGGCGGCGATCACGCCGACGATCAGGTCCGGGTCGAGGGCGCTGTCGGTGATGTTCGCGTGCCGGTCGCGGCCCGAGTCGAAGCCGTCGTTCGTTCCGTTGGCGTGCACCAGATCCACCCGCCCGGTGATGCCGCGGAGCCGGTCCACGATGCCGGTCAGCTCCTCGCCCCCGCAGTACGCGTGGCAGGTGTCGAGGCACAGCCCCGGTCCGAACTCGCCGATCGCGTCCCACAGCCGGGCCAGGTTGTCGAACCGGCGGGCGCAGGCGTGGTCACCGCCGGCGGTGTTCTCGATCAGGATCGGCAGCGGGTATCCGCCGGTCTTGGCCGCCCCCGCGAACGCCTTGCGCCAGTTGTCGAAGCCGACCTGGATGTCGTCCTTGGCGGTCACGTGGCCGCCGTGCACGATCAAACCCTTGGCGCCGATCGCGGCCGCGGCGTCGGCGTGCTCGGCGAGCAGCTTGCGGCTCGGGATCCGGAGCCGGTTGTTCGTGGACGCGAGGTTCAGCCGGTACGGGGCGTGCACGTACAGCTCGATCTCGCCGGAGTCGGCGGCCGCCCGCAGCTCGTCGGCTCTCGGGTGCGGCTCGGGCGTCTTCCACGCCTGCGGGTCGGACAGGAAGAACTGGACCGCGTCCGCCCCGCGGTCCCGTGCCGCGCCCAGTGGATCCTCGGACTCCACGTGTGCCCCGATACGCATGGGGGCGAGCCTACGGCGTCGGTCCGACATCCCGCGCTCCGAACCGTCCCGGTACGCTCCGCCAACACCGGCCGTTACGCGAACCCGGACGGTCCGGTCTCCGTCACGCGCGGCGAGCACATTGGCCCGCGTACGCAAAAGGGACACCGGGTCGGGTTGTGTGAGTTGGCGCGGCGGTAGCAAGATAGGGAATCTTGCCGCGTCGGTTCGGCATTTGTGTCGGCCGGGTCGGCCCCCGAACGGCCCCGACAAAATCGCGAGAAGCCGCGTCACTGACCGTGATGCGCATCGTTGACAAGATAGGTTCGCGCGGCGCGCGGACGCCTCATCGACCTGGGGAGACAGAAACGTGCGAGACAAGTCGAGACCATCCCGTCGTCTCACCCGCCCGATCCTGGCGGTGTCCGCCCTCATCGCCGGGGTCGCCGGCGTCGGCGGTGCGGTGGCCTTCGCCACCGCGCCCGCCACGGCCGGCTCGACGCCGGCCGCCACGATCAACTACTCGGGCAACTGCGGCGTGGCCGGCCTGCTGAGCCAGTCGAAGCCGGACACCGACCAGCCCGTGTCGGTTCCCGAGGGCAGCTCGGTCGTCTTCGTCAACAAGATGTCGGTCAAGGCCACGCTGGTCATCGGCCAGGACACGTACAAGGACATCGCCCCCGGCAGCACCAAGTCGGTGGTCATGGACCAGGGCACCGTCCACCCGAAGATGCAGCCGCAGTGCGGCCTCCTCGGTGACACCGCCGGGTACAAGGCGGCCACCGTCACCGTGACGCCGAAGAGCGACCCGACCGGCGGATCCTCCTCGGGCGGCGGCACGTCGTCCGGCGGCTCGGGTACCAGCGGGACCGGGTCGACGAGTGGCCACCAGGGCAGCGGTACGGGCAACTCGGCTTCGAGCGGCGCCGACCACAAGGCCCCGGTCCCCGGACACCAGCCCAACGGTGGCGCGGCGCCGAAGGTGCACGAGCCGGTCGCCCGCGGCGCGGTGCCGTCGGGTGCCGCGGCGCCCGGTGCCGGCTCCGGCACGAGCGGTGGCGGCGGCGAGATCTCCGGCACGTCGCTCCCCGAGCCGCCGCAGCCGGTGGCCGCCAAGCCGGTCAGCGACTCGGGCCCGTCCAGCGCCACCAGCGTGCTGGCCCTGATCGCCGCCGTCTGCCTGGTCGGTGTCGGTGCCGCCGCGGTCCGCACCGTGCTGGCCCAGCGTCACCAGGGCTCGGCCGCTTGACCCAACTCACATAGTCTCCGCGGGGCGTTCCGGCTCCCACCTCATCGGTGTGGTCGTTCCTCCCCAGGTCCCACCCAGTAAGGATTCGGACCGGGCGCCCCGCGGCTGTTATCGTTCTACAGTTCGGTTCCTCGCCGCGGGGTCGATCCCCGCGGCGATGTTCATGTCGACATCCGGTCGGTGTGAGCCGAACGACGCAGACCTCCTGCCGCGGAAAGTCCGTGGCCGCCTAGTCCACAGGGGGTGAGAGCTGTCTTGCGTCACTACGAAGTCATGGTGATCCTCGATTCTGATCTTGAGGAGCGCACCGTCGCACCGTCGCTCGACCAGTACCTCAACGTGATCCGCACGTCCGGCGGTTCCGTGGAGAAGACTGACGTCTGGGGTCGTCGGCGCCTGGCGTACGAGATCGACAAGAAGACCGAGGGCATCTACGCCGTCATCGACCTGCAGGCCGAGCCCGCGGCGGTTGCCGAGCTCGATCGTCAGCTCCGGCTGAACGAGTCGGTCCTGCGTACCAAGGTCCTCCGCCCCGAACTTCACTGAGAAGTACCGACTCGGCCGTTTGTGTCGCACTCCGGTGCGATCCTTCGGTGCGAGCCAGCTTCGGCGGCCCCGGTCGCCGGAGATCGCGAACGGTACGAGTTTTCTGGAGTGAGTCATGGCAGGAGAGACGGTCATCACGGTCGTTGGCAACCTGGTCAACGACCCTGAGCTGCGTTTCACCAACTCGGGCGCGGCGGTCGCCAGTTTCCGCATCGCGTCGACGCCCCGCACCTTCGACCGCCAGTCCAGCGAGTGGAAGGACGGCGAGGCGCTGTTCCTGACCTGTTCCGTGTGGCGCCAGGCGGCGGAGAACGTCGCCGAGTCGCTGCAGCGGGGCAGCCGGGTCATCGTGCAGGGCCGCCTCAAGCAGCGGTCGTACGAGACGCGTGAGGGCGAGAAGCGCACCGTGATCGAGCTGGAGGTCGACGAGATCGGCCCCTCTCTGCGGTACGCGACGGCCAAGGTGCAGAAGATGTCGCGGAGCGGCGGCGGCGGTGGCGGCGGTTTCGGCGCCTCCGGCGGTTCCGGCAGCGGCGGCGGCGCACCGGCCGACGACCCGTGGGCCTCGGCCACCCCGGCCGGCGCCCGTTCCGGTGGTAACAGCAGCTTTGACGATGAGCCCCCGTTCTAGCCGGTCGTACGTGCCGGCATTTCGTACGTGAAAGGCAACACTGAAATGGCGAAGCCTGCGTCTTTGCGCAAGCCGAAGAAGAAGGTGAATCCTCTCGACAAGGAGAAGATCACCTATGTCGACTACAAGGACACCGCGCTGCTGAGGAAGTTCATCTCGGACCGCGGCAAGATCCGGGCCCGTCGGGTCACCGGTGTCAACGCCCAGCAGCAGCGGCAGATCGCCCGGGCCATCAAGAACGCCCGGGAAATGGCCCTGCTGCCGTACACCGCGCAGAACCGCTGAGGGGGACGGACATGAAGATCATCCTCACTCAGGAGGTCGGCGGTGTCGGCTCGCCCGGCGACATCGTCGAGGTGAAGAACGGCTACGGCCGCAACTACCTGCTGCCGCAGGGGTACGCGATCCCGTGGACCAAGGGTGCCGAGAAGCAGGTCGGCTCGATCAAGCGGGCCCGGGAGATCCGGGAGATCCGCAGCGCCGACCAGGCCCACGAGGTCAAGGCGCAGATCGAGGCCCTGAAGGTCACGCTCCGGGAGCGTGCCGGCGACGGCGGCCGGCTGTTCGGCTCGGTCACGCCGGCCGAGATCGTCGAGGCCGTCAAGGCCGCCGGCGGTCCCGAGCTGGACCGGCGGCGCCTGCAGCTCGCCGGCCCGATCAAGTCGGTCGGCAGCTACCAGGTCCAGGTACGTCTGCACCCCGAGGTGGCGGCCACCGTCAACCTCGACGTGGTGTCGTCCAAGTAACACGCAACACGGGCGACCGGCCCGCGTGGTCCGCACCGACCACGCGGGACCGGTCGCCCGTTTCGCATCCCGGTACCGGACGGGTGGCGGGGCCTGTTCGATTCCGGACGGGCTGGCTAGTCTGCGGGTGGATGCAGCAACAATCGACCAAGTGGGTACGGACCGGTCGACCGACCGCCGCGGGTCGTTCCGTGGCTCCGCACTCCACGAGGGGAAGACGATGCGCCGCATGATCGCCGCCGCCGCCGTGTGTGCCGCCGGCCTGGCGCTGGCGGGCTGCAAGGGCCCGACGCCCGGCCCCACCGGTACGCCGAGCGCGACCACGGCCAGCCCCAGGCCGAGCCCGTCCGCGGGCCGCGCGGAGACCCGGGCCGCGGTGGCGGCACTGACCTCGGCGGTACGCAAGCTGCGGGCGACGAGCTTCGAGTTCGACGGCGGGTCGGGCATCGCCCGGGTGACCGGGGCGTACGACCCGGGCCGGCGTACCGGGCGGTTCGACGGGTCGTTCGGGATCGGCGCCGGCGAGGCCCTCGTCATCGGCCCCACGCTGTACGTCCGCGGTGTCGCCGAGGATCCCGACGTGTGGCTGCGCATCGACACCCGCAAGCTGGCCCCCGGCAACGTGCTGGCGCAGGCCACCGACCCGACCGTACCGACGGGGTATCTCGACATGGTGTCCGCCGCCCGCCGCACCGGGCCCGGGCAGTACGCGGGGACGATCGACGTGGCGCGGCTGACCCGCGCCGCCGGCTCGGACCGGGCCGCGCGGGAGCTGTTGGTGCTGCTGGGGACCGCGCCGTCGGCGGCGACGTTCGAGGCGACGGTGGACGACGCGGGCCGGCTGTCGGAGCTGGCGGTCACGGTGACACAGCGCGGGAGTACCGCGGCGACGACGGTGACCACCCGCTACCACGACTTCGGTACGCCGGTGGACGTCGCGGCGCCGCCGGCCGCCTCGGTGCGGGACGCGCCGCAGCAGCTCTACACCGTGCTGGCGCCGACGCCCGCCGTCTCCGGCAGCCCGTCCGCCACCGACTGACACCATCGGCCCGGGCATGCTGCCCGGGCCGATGCGTACAGGTGTGCAGAGCCGCTCTGCACACCTGTACGCATCGGGGCGTACAGGGTGCAGAGCGAAGGTCCGTCAGGCGAGGTACGCCGAGACGGCCTCGGCGGCGAGCCGGGCGGCGCGTTCCGCGGTCTGCACGGTGGCGCCGGCGAGGTGCGGGGTCAGCACCGTACGCGGGGCGGTGAGCAGGCGCGAGTCGGCGGCGACCGGCTCGGTGTCGTACACGTCGAAGGCGGCGGCACCGAGGTGCCCGCTGTCCAGCGCGTCGACGACGGCGTCGTAGTCGACGAGGCCGCCGCGCGCGGTGTTGACGAGGGTCGCGCCGCGCGGCATCCGGGCCAGTTCGGCGGCGCCGATCATGCCGCGGGTCTCGTCGCTGAGCCTGGCGTGCAGGCTGACCACCGTGGCGCGGTCGAGCAGGTCGGGCAGCGGCAGCGACGTCTCGGCCGGCTCCGTCAGGTACGGGTCGTGCACCAGGACCTCGGCGCCGAACGCGCGCAGGATCCGGGCGACGCGGCTGCCGATCGCGCCGTACCCGACGAGGCCGACGGTGGCCCCCGCAAGCTCGGTGCCGCACTCGGTCAGCGCGTAGAGGTCGCTGCGCCACTCGCCGGCGCGTACGGAGGCGTGCCGTGCCGGGATCTGGCGCAGCGCGGCCAGCAGCAACGCGACAGTGTGTTCGGCGGCGGCGACGGCGTTGCGGCCGGGCGTGGTGCGTACCTGGATGCCGCGGGCGGACGCCGCCTCGACGTTGATGTTCACCGGTCCGCCGCGGCAGCAGACGATCAGCTTGAGCGCGTCGGCGGCGGCGAGCACCCGGGACGTGAACGGCGCCATCTGCGTGATCGCCACCTCGACCCCGGACAGCGCCGCGATCAACTCGTCCTCGTCCCCGGACGCCTCGTCGACCTCGGCGATCGGCCCGTACGGCTGGTACGGCCACGGCAGCGTGAGCACCGTGGGTGTGACCGCGTCGGCACCCAGCTCGGCGTGCAACGCGTCGAGTACCAGGGTGTCGGTGACGAAGTGGTCCCCGGCGATCAGGACCTGGGTCGGGCTCACGAACGGCTCCTCTCGACGGTGGATCACTGGGCCACGACGTACCGGGCGCCGTGGTCGGCGAGGTCGGCCAGCTCGGCCTCGGTGGCGTGCGCGTCGGTGACGATCACGTCGAAGTCGGTGACGTGCGCGTGCCGGTGCAGCGCCACCCGGCGCAGCTTGGTGTGGTCCACCATCAGCACCGAACGCCGCGCCGAGCGCATCATCGCCCGCTTGACCAGCACGATCTCCTGCTCCTGGTGGTACGCGAACTCGCCGGCGACGGCCGACGTGGACGCGAACAGCAGGTCGACGCGGAGCGCCTCGACGGCCTCGATGCAGGGCACGCCGAGGAACGAGTCGTGCGTCGGGTAGTACTCGCCGCCGAGCGCGATGAGCCGGATGCCGGGCTGCGCGGACAGCAGCTTGATGGTCTCCAGGAAGTTGGTGACCACGGTCAGCGGCGTGATGTCGGTCAGCAGCCTGGCCAGTTCGAGCGTGGTCGTCGAGTCGTCCAGCATGATCGCCATGCCGGGCTCGATCAGCTCCCGGGCGTGCCGGGCCAGCGCCTGCTTCTCCGCCTTCGCCGCCCGCATCCGGTACGCGACGTTGCTTTCGAAGACGCTCGACGGCTGGGAGCTGACCCCGCCGCGGAACTTGCGTACGACGCCCTGGCGTTCCAGTTCGTCGAGGTCGCGGTGGATGGTCATGAGGCTGACATGGAACCTCTCGACCAGGTCGGCGGCCGAGACGGAGCCCTGCGCCAGTACGTGTTCGGCGATCTCGGCCTGCCGCTGGGCCGGCCGGCTCCGCTCTTCTTCGGTCATGGTCCCTCGCTACCGGTCACGGTTCGGGTCGGTACGGCACGGGCGGCACGTTGAACGCCGCCAGGGCAATGCTTCCCGGTCGTACCAGAAAAGTGGTGAGCGAGGTGGGTACCAGGTCCGGCAGCAGGGCGCGGTACCTGCCGAGCGGCGTGCCCATCAGGTCCGTGACCAGCAGTCGGATCAGCGTCGAGTGCGCGACGACGAGAATCGTGCCGCCGGGGTCGGCGGCGACCAGGTCGGCGAGGCCGGCCCGCGCCCGGCGTACCGCGTCGGCGGGGTGTTCGCCGCCGGGGAAGTGGTGCTCGACGGGATCGGTGAGGAAGGCGTCGACCGCGGCGGGGTGGCTGTCGCGCAGCTCGCCGAGCGTGTGGCCCTCGGCGACGCCGAAGTCCAGCTCCCGCAGCCGCGGCTCGACGGTCGGGGTGAGCCCGACGGCGTCGGCGACCGGCCGCACGGTCTGCTGGGTACGCCGCAGGTCGGTGCAGGCGAGGCTGGTCAGCCCGGCCGTCGTGGCCCACTCGGCGAGGACCTTCGCCTGCCGCGCGCCCACCTCGTCGACGTCGATGTCGCTGCACCCGGTGTACCGGGTCGGCGAGTGCCACGCGGTACGCCCGTGCCGGGCCAGTACGACGGTCGTCACGACCGCGTCGGTCGTACCTGCCGGGGGCCGGCGCGTGTCGTCGGTCATGCGGTCACCTCGGCGTCGAGTCGGGCGGCGTCGGCCAGTGCGCCGTCGATGGAGCCACGCCGCCGCAGCTCCGCGACGAATCCCGCGTACGCCTCGGCGAACCGAGCGCCCTCCCGCGGCGTGACCTCGACGTACCGCCGGGCCATCCGGGCGGCGGTCGCGGCGACCGAGCCGGTGCCGGCCGCGGCCAGCACCGCCATGCCCACGGAGGGCTCCGCGTCGGCGGGTACCCGGAGCGGGCGGCCGAGCACGTCGGCCCGCACCTGGTTCCAGTACGCGCTGCGGGCGCCGCCACCGGTGAGCGTCACCGGCCCGTCGGTGCGGGCTCCGAGCGCGCGCAGGTACGCGTACGAGAGGCGTTCGACGAAGGCGACGCCCTGGAGGAGCGCGGCGTACCGGTCGGCGTCGTCGGCGGGGCGGCCGACGACGAACGGTTCCGCCGCCGGGTCGACGAACGGAAAGCGTTCTCCGGGCACGGCGATCGGGTAGCACAGCGCGCCGGCCGGCTCGTACCGGCGGGCGCGTTCGGCGAGCGCGTCCAGCTCGGCGTGCCCGAGGCCCGGGTACCGCGCGGCGATGGCGCCGGCGCCCGAGCTGGACGCCCCGCCGGGCAGCCAGCCGCCGTCCGGGTGGCGGTGCGAGTAGACAGCACCGCCGGGGTCGGTGAGCCGCTGCGCGGTGACGCCCTTGAGTACGAGGGTGGTGCCGAGCACGGCGTTCCAGGAGCCTTCGGTGAGGGCGCCGGCGGCGAGCTGTGCGGCGCAGCCGTCGGTCATGCCGGCGCGTACCGGGATGCCGGCGGGCAGGCCGGTGTGCTCGGCGGAGGCCGGGCAGACCGTGCCGAGGTCGGCGCCGGGCCGGACGACGTCGGGCAGCAGCCCCGCCGGTACGCCGAGCTGGTCGAGCACGGCGGTCGGCCAGGCGCCGGCATCCAGGTCGTACCCGGTCTTGAGGGCGTGGCTCCAGTCGGCGGCGACGGGCCCGCGGGTCAGGCGCGCGGCGAGGTGGTCGGCCTGGTGCGCGAACCGCAGCCGGCCGGCCGCGGCGTCGGCGCGCAGCGCGGCGTCGTGGCGCAGCAGCCAGACGAGTTTCGGCAGCGCCCAGGTCCGCTGCATCGCGTACCCGAGCGTGGCCCAGAGGTCGGCGCCGGCGTCGAGCACGTCGCGTACCTCGGCGGCGGCGCGGGCGTCGTCGTACATGAGGGCGGTGGTGCGGGGGCGGCCGTCCAGATCGGTCAGCAGGAACGTGCCGGACGTGCTGTCGATCGCGAGGCCGCGGACCGGGGCGGGCGCGTCGGCGGTCGCCTGCCGGCAGGCCGCGCCGAACGCCGACCACCACGACTCGGGGTCCTGCTCGTGCCGGCCGTCGGCGCGGCGGCTCTCCAGCGGCGCGCTGCCGGTGCCGCGCGTCGCCCCGGCGTCGTCGACGAGCGTGACTCGTACGCTCTGCGTGCCGACGTCGACGCCGGCCCACACTCCGTCGGGTCCGGTGCCCGTGTCGCCCATCAGCACGACACCCTCTCTCATGAGATGACGGCGTTAAGTTAACACGGATCAATGGAAACAAGTGGTGAAGGTATGGGGACGTGGCACCCCGGCCGATGCGTGTATATCGTTTCCGCTATGCGTGCCGCCGTACTTGCCGACATCCACGGCCATCTGCCCGCCCTCGACGCCGTCCTCGCCGACATCGAGCGCGCCGGCGTCGACGCCATCGTCCTGAACGGCGACATCGCCACCGGACCGATGCCCGCCGAGACCCTCGACCGGCTCGCCGACCTCGGCGACCGCGCCGTCTGGGTACACGGGAACGCCGAACGCGAGCTCGTCGAGGCGTACGACGGGCGGCTCGATCCGTCGCTGCCCGACATCGCGCGGCTGCCCACCGAGTACGGGGCGTCCCGGCTGACGCGGCGGCACCGGGACCTGCTCGACGGCCTGCCGCTGTCCGTCGTACTCGACGTCGACGGGCTCGGCCCGGTCCGCTTCTGCCACGCCACCACCCGCAGCGACACCGAGATGGTGCTGGTCGACTCGCCGCTCGACCGTTTCCGCGACGCGTACGCCGACTGCGACGAGGCTACCGTCGTGCTCGGCCACACGCACATGCCGTTCGACCGGCTGGCCGACCGCCGCCGGTTCGTCAACCCCGGCAGCGTCGGCATGCCGTACGGCGGGACCGCCGCGCACTGGGCGCTGCTCGGGCCGGACGTCGTGCTGCGCCGCACCGCGTACGACACGGTCCAGGCGGCGGCCACGCTGCGCGCCGCCGCCCCCGACTACCCGGACATCGAGGAGTTCGTCCGGGAGAACGTGCTGACCACGCCGTCCGACGCGGAGGCGCTGCGCGTGTTCAGCGCACAGGCCTGAGCGTCGCCGCGGTACGGATCAGCCGGGCCAGCTCGCGCAGCTGCGAGTCCTCGGTCGAGCGGGCCGCCGCGTCCACCGCGGACGCGAGCGCGTCCGGCTGCACGCCCTCGGCGTACCGGCCGTTGCGCAGCCACTCGGCGAACGCCGCCACCGCCTGGTCGGCGCGCAGCCGCGGCGCCGCGTCCGCCAGCGCACCGTCCACATCGGACACCGAGACGGTGCGCGCGGACTCCGACGCGCGGCCCGACGCCGGATCCTGCCAGCGGACCCGAGCCTCGGCCACCCGACCGGACGCGCCCGGCGCCAGCGTCACCTCGTACAGGGCGGTCACGCTGTGGCCCGGCCCGACCCAGCCGCCGTCCACCGAGTCGTCGCGGAAGTCGTCCGCCGCCAGCCGCCGGTCGTCGAACCCGACCAGCCGGTACCGCCGGACCTGCTTCGGATCGAACGTGACCTGCGCCTTCGCCGTGCGGGCCCGGACGTCCAGGTTCGCCGGCAGCTCGGCGGTGAACACCCGGCGGGCCTCGGCGCGATCCCCGACGTACACCGCCATGCCGTGGCCGTGGTCGGCCAGCTGCTCCATCAGCGCGTCGCCGTAGTCGCCGCCGACACCCACGCACAGCAGCGTGACGCCGTCCCCGGCGTTGTCCGACACCTTGCGCAGGATCGTCCGCGAATCGGTGTCGCCCTGGTTCGCGAGGCCGTCCGACAGCAGGACCACCCGGTTCGTCGCGCCCCTCCGGTAGCCGTCCCGCGCCACCCGGTACGCCGTCTCCACGCCGCTGCCCAGGTCCGTGCTGCCGTTCGCGGACAGGTCGTCGATCGCCGCGTCGAGCGCGCCGCGATCGCGCGCGGGGGTCGCCGAGCGCAGCACCCGCGGCTCGTCCGCGTACGCCACGATCGCGACCGTGTCGGTCGGCCGCAGCTGGCGTACCAGCGTGTGCAGGGCGTCCTTGACCAGGTCCAACTTGCCCTCGTCGGCCATCGACCCCGACGTGTCGATCGCGAACGTCAGCGCCGCGTCCCGCCGCGTCGTCGCGTCCTCGCCCCGGGTACGCAGGCCGACCCGCAGCAGGCGGGTATTGCCCCCCGGCAGCCGGGCGCCGTCCGCGGTCACCGTGAACCCCGAGCCGGACGGCTCCGGATAGTCCTGCCGGAACGCGTTCACGAACTCCTCCGGCCGTACCGTCGCCGCGGCCGGCAACGTGCCCGCCCGGATCCGCTGCCGCGCGTACGAGTACGAGGCGGTGTCGACGTCCAGGGCGAACGTCGACTTCGGCGTCTGGCGCGCGTCGACCGGCGGTGCCTCCTCCGGCGCGGCCGTACCCGGTGTCGCCGTGCCCGGAGGCGCCGCGTCGGACCGCGCACCGCCGGCCGCCTTCGGCGCACCCGCGCCGCTCTCCACCTCGTTCCCGCTGCACCCGGCGACCATCGCCAGGCCGGCGCACGCGGCGAGCACCGTGACGCTCTTTCTGATCCGCATCGGAACCTCCCTGCGTCGGTTTCCGCTCCGACGCGGCGCAGCCCGGCCCGGATCCGTACGTGGCCGAGTCGTGTCCCGGCCGTGTCGGGGCGTGATGCGTAGTGGTGTGCGGAGCCGCTCTGCACACCACTACGCATCATCCGACGAGCGCACGTGCCGACACGGACGGTGAGAAGCACGACGGCATAGACTCGGCGGGTGGCACGGGCGAACGACGTCGTGGCCGGCCTGCTCACCGAGTACGCCGAGCTGCTGTCCATCACCGGCGGCGACCGGTTCAAGATCCGGTCGTACGAGAAGGCGGCCCGAGCCGTGGGCGGCCACGCGACCGACCTGTCCACACTGGACGAAGACGGCGTCCGGCAGATCCCGAACGTTGGGAAGTCCATCGCCGGCAAGGTCGTCGAGGCACAGCGCACCGGCACGTTCCCGCAGCTGGAGGAGCTGCGCGCGAAGATCCCGGCCGGCGTGCTCGACCTGATGCGCATCCCCAACCTCGGCCCCGCCAAGGCCCTCACCGTCTACCGCGAGCTGGGCATCAGCACCACCGACGAGCTGCTGGCCGCCGTCGACGCCGGCCAGCTCCGCGAGCTGAAGGGCTTCGGCGAACGCACCGAGGACGTCATCCGCGCCGGCATCCAGCTCGTACGCGGCGGCGCCGGCCGCGTCCTCATGCCCACCGCGCTGCAACTCGCCGAGTCCATCGTGGACAGACTCGCCCCGCTCGCCGACCGCTGCACGTACGCCGGATCGCTGCGGCGCGGCCGGGAGACCGTCGGCGACGTCGACGTCCTCGCCGCCGCGCCCGACTCCGGGCCGCTGATGGCGGCGTTCGTCGCGCTGCCCGAGGTCGACACCGTCCTCGTGCACGGCGACAAGAAGACCTCCATCCGCACCCGCGCCGGTTTTCAGGTCGACCTGCGGGTCGTACCCGTCGAGGTGTGGGGCGCCGCCCTCCAGTACTTCACCGGGTCCAAGGAACACAACGTGCGGATCCGCGAGATGGCCGTGCACGCCGGGCTCAAACTCTCCGAGTACGGGCTGTTCGACGCGGACACCGGCGAGCTGATCGTCGCCGCCACCGAACAGGAGGTGTACCAGCGCCTGGGGCTCGACTGGGTGCCGCCGACGCTGCGCGAGGACCGCGGGGAGGTCGCCGCCGCGCGTACCGGTGACCTGCCCGAGCTGGTCACCGTCGAAGCACTGCGCGGCGACCTGCACACCCACACCGACCTCACCGACGGCGTGTCCAGCCTCGACGAGATGCTCGACGCGGCCGCCGCCCGCGGGTACGAGTACTACGCGGTCACCGACCACGCGCCCGAGCTGTTCATGCAGCGCATGACGCTCGACAAGGCCCTCGCCCAGCGCGCCGCGATCGAGGAACGCCGCTCGGCGTACCCGTCGATGCGGCTGCTGCACGGCACCGAGCTGAACATCGCGCCCGACGGGTCCGTCGACTGGCCGGCGGACGTGCTCGCCGAGTTCGACATCTGCGTGGCCAGCGTGCACAGCCACTTCACGTTGTCGCGCGACGAGCAGACCCGGCGACTCGTCCGCGCCTGCGAGAACCCGTACGTGCACGTCATCGGCCACCCGACCGGCCGGCTCATCGGCCGCCGCGACCCGATCGACGTGGACCTGCCCGCCGTGTTCGACGCCGCCGCGCGTACCGGGACAGCGCTGGAGATCAACGGCGGGCCGGACCGGCTCGACCTGCGCGACGAACACATCCTGTGGGCGAAGGAGCGCGGCGTCACGTTCGTCATCGACTCCGACGCGCACGCCGTACCCCAGCTCGACTTCGTCCGATATGCCACGCTCACCGCGCAGCGCGGCTGGCTCACCGCCGACCGCGTCCTCAACGCCTGGCCGTACGAGAAGGTCCTCGCCTTCCTCACCAGGTGACCGTTCGGTGGTACCCCCGGTGGTTCATCCGCAGGTTTCTTGCCGTCCACAGCTGTTCACGATGTTTCCGCAGGTCAAGCGGTTGTGAACAGTTATCCCCAGCAGTTGTCCCCAGGCTGTGCACAGTGCTGTGCACAAGTCCGGGCCAGTTATCCACAGGTTGTCCCCCGCGTTGTCCACCGGTGGATTTGGCTGCCGGGCCGACAGGTTCCTATCGTCGTCACGCGACCCGCGCGTCGCCCGGAAAGATGTCGGTGGGGTGTGGTTCGCTGCGGTGATCGCAGCAGGGGGGCCTGAATGTCGATCTCCGAAGTTCGTCCGCCCGGCGGCCCGAGCCCCGACGACGAGTCGCCGCGCCCCCGCCCGTCGTCCGGCGGCCCGAACGGCCCGGGCGGTTCCAGCTCCGGTGACTCGCGCGGTTCGAGCGACTTGCGCGGTTCCAGCGACTCGCGCGGTTCCAGCGACTCGCGCGGTTCCAGCGACTACGAGCGCACGCCGCCGCAGGACGTCGCCGCCGAGCAGTGCGTACTCGGCGGCATGCTGCTGAGCAAGGACGCCATCGCCGACGTCGTCGAGATCCTCAAGACGAACGACTTCTACCAGCCGAAACACGGCATCGTCTTCGACGCCGTCCTCGACCTGTACGGTCGCGGCGAGCCCGCCGACGTGATCACCGTCGCCGCCGCACTCATCGACTCCGGCGAGATCAACCGCATCGGCGGCGCACCGTACCTGCACACCCTGGCCGCCGCCGTGCCCACCGCCGCCAACGCGGCGTACTACGCGCGCATCGTCGCCGACCGCGCCGTACTGCGCCGGCTCATCGAGGCGGGCACCCGCGTCACCCAGCTCGGGTACGGGGCGGCGGCCGGCGCCGGTCGCGACATCGACGACGTCGTCGACCTCGCCCAGCAGGCCGTCTACGACGTCACCGAGCGCCGCGTCAGCGAGGACTTCGCCGCGCTGAACGAGCTGCTCCAGCCCACGCTCGACGAGATCGAGGCGATCGGCGCCGCGGGCGGCGTCATGACGGGTGTACCCACCGGCTTCACCGACCTCGACCGCCTTCTCAACGGCCTCCACCCCGGCCAATTGATCATCGTGGCCGGTCGACCAGGCTTGGGCAAATCAACTGTAGCGATGGATTTCGCCCGAGCCTGCTCAATTCGGAACAACATGGCCAGCGTGATCTTCAGCCTGGAAATGAGCAAGGTCGAGATCGTGATGCGGCTGCTGTCCGCGGAGGCGCGGGTGCCGCTGCACACCCTGCGGTCCGGGCAGCTGTCGGACGACGACTGGACGAAGCTGGCCCGGCGGATGGGCGAGATCTCCGAGGCCCCGCTGTTCTGCGACGACACGCCGAACATGACGCTGATGGAGGTACGGGCGAAGGCGCGGCGGCTCAAGCAGCGGCACGACATCAAGCTGATCGTGGTCGACTACCTCCAGCTCATGAGCGGGCCGAAGCGGGTGGAGAGCCGCCAGCAGGAGGTCGCCGAGCTGTCCCGTGGCCTGAAGCTGCTGGCCAAGGAGATCGACTGCCCGGTGATCGCCGCCTGTCAGCTCAACCGTGGCCCCGAACAGCGCACCGACAAGCGTCCCCAACTGTCCGATTTGCGTGAATCGGGCAGCATCGAGCAGGATGCCGACGTCGTGCTGCTCCTGCACCGCGACGACTACTACGACAAGGAGTCGCCGCGCGCCGGCGAGGCCGACTTCATCGTGGCCAAGCATCGAAACGGCCCGACCGACACGGTGACCGTCGCGGCACAGCTGCACCTGTCGAGGTTCGTCGACATGGCGGTGGACTGACCCGCCGGCCGCGCCACGAGCGGCCGACGGGCCGTGCGGTCAGCGGTCCAGGACGACGTCGCCGTGTACGACGGAGCGGGTCATCGGGCGGGTCAGGAAGTCGTGCGGGAAGCCGAGGTCGACGGCGCTGACCGCGTCGAGGGCGGCGACCTGTTCGTCGGTGAACTCGACGTCGAGCGCGCCCAGGTTGTCCTCGAGCTGCGCGACGGTACGCGCGCCGACGATCGGCGCGGTGACGGCCGGGTTCCGCAGCGTCCAGGCGATGGCGGCGCGGGACGGCGTGGTACCGATCTCGGCGGCGACCTTGACCACGGTGTCGGCGATGTCGATGCCGCGCGCGGTCAGCGACCCGTTGGCGGCGGCGACGTCCCTGCGGGTACCTTCCGGCGACGCGCCGCCGTCGCCCGCGTCGAGGTCGGCGCGGGTGTACTTGCCGGTGAGTACGCCGCTGCCGAGCGGGGACCACGGCACGACGCCGAGGCCCATCTCGGCGGCCATCGGGACAAGGTCGCGCTCGACGGTGCGTTCGAGCAGGCTGTACTCGATCTGGAGGGCGATGAGCGGCGACCATCCGCGTAGCTCGGCGAGGGTCTGCATGCGGGCGACCTGCCAGGCGGGCGTGTCGGAGATGGCGACGTAGAGCACCTTGCCGGCGCGTACGAGGTCGTCCATGGCGCGCATGATCTCGTCGACGGGGGTGGTGAAGTCCCAGGCGTGCAGGTAGAGCAGGTCGATGTGGTCGGTGCCGAGCCGGCGCAGGCTGCCCTCGACGGAGCGGACCATGCTCTTGCGGTGGTTGCCGCCCGAGTTCGGGTCGTCGGGCCGCTCCGTCATCGTGTACTTGGTGGCGATGACGAGCCTGTCGCGCCGGTCCGCGGCGAACTCGCCGACCAGCTTCTCGCTGGTGCCGTTCGTGTAGCGGTTGGCGGTGTCGACGAAGTTGCCGCCGCGGTCGAGGTACGTGTCGAAGATGCGGCGCGCCTCGTCGCGGTCGGCGCCCCAACCCCAGTCGGCGCCGAATGTCATGGCCCCCAGCGAGAGCGGCGAGACCCGTAGTCCCGAGCGCCCCAGCAGGCGGTACCGGTCGAGGGAAAGGCTTCCAGCCACAGTTGGCCTCCTGAGCGGGTGCACGAACAACCGGTACCCAGGGTGCTGTCCGTGTCGGCGCGGGGTAAGGGAAGGCGCGTCCTGGGACCGGCGGTCCCAGGTTGCGGCCGTAGGATCGGTGGCGATGACTGTGGACGGCGCGGGTGAGCTGGCGGCGTTCCTGCGTGCACGGCGGGAGCGGCTCACGCCCGGGGATGTGGACCTGCCGGTGCGCCGCCGCCGGCGTACGCCGGGGCTGCGACGCGAGGAGGTCGCCGAGCTGGCGGGCGTCAGCGTCGACTACGTGGTACGGCTGGAGCAGGCGCGCGGCCTGCGCCCGTCACCGGAGGTGCTCGACGCTCTGGCGGCGGCGCTGCGGCTCAGCCCCGACGAGCGCCTCTACCTGTACGACCTGGCCCGGCAGCGTCCGGCGGACCGCCCGGTCCGCGTGACGCCGGAGACGGCGGAGCCGGTGGCGCGGCTGGTTCGGGACCTGTCGCCGCTGCCGGCGATGCTGCTGAACCACCGGTTCGACATCCTCGCGTGGAACGCGGAGATGGCGGGCCTGATGGTGGACTTCGCGGACCTGCCGGCGGCGCGCCGCAACGCGTTGTGGCTGTGCCTGCTGGCGCCGGAGTTCCACGGGTTCTACCGGGACCGGGAGCGGGTGATCCGGGAGGGCATCGCGGACCTGCGCGCGGCGTGGGCGGCGCATCCGGACGACCGGGAGCTGGCCGGGCTGGTGGCGGAGTTGCGCGCGGGCAGCGCCGAGTTCGCGCGGTTGTGGGACGAGCGGGACGTACGCGTCAACGGCCGTGGCGAGAAGCCGCTGCTGCACCCGAGGTACGGACGCGTGACCGTCGAGTTCGAGGTGCTGTGCCCGTTGCAGGACCGCGACCTGCGTCTCGTGCTGTACCGGCCGGTCGACGAGCGTTCGGCCGCGGCGCTCGACGCGATCGCCCGCGACGCGGTGGCGCTCAGCGCCTGATGCCTCCTGGTGTGCGGAGCCGCTCTGCACACCAGGAGTCATCACGTCCGGACGGCGCGCAGCGAGTACATCAGCGGGAGCCGGGGGCTGCCGGCCGGGTAGCCGAACTCGTGTTCGCCGACGCGGTCGAGCACGGGGTACCGGGCGAAGAGCGTGGTGTCGTGCTCGTGCAGGAACTCCAGCCGCAGCCCGGCGCGGGCGATCGCGGTGAGGGTCTCGCCCATGGTGTGCGCCCAGCCGACCGTGGCGTTGTGTTCGGTGGCCAGCACCCCGTCGGTGTACGTGGCGGCCGGTTCGTCCCAGAGCTCGGGCCCGGCGCGGAAGTAGTCGTGTGCGACGGTGCGGCCGTCGCGGCCGAACACGTCGGTGAACGGGTGGAACTCGGCGAGGTACAGCGCACCGCCGGGGCGCAGCAGCGACGCCACGACCGACGCCCAGCGGTCCAGGTCCGGCAGCCAGTAGAGCGCGCCGATCCCCGTGTACACCAGGTCGAACGTCTCGCCGTCGAGGGCGTCGGCCGCGGCGTACACGTCGGAGACGACGAAGCGGGCGGCGAGGTGGACGTCGGTGGCGAGCCGTTGGGCGGTGTCGATCGCGGGCGCGGAGAAGTCGAGCCCGGTGACGTGGGCGCCGAGCCGCGCCCAGGACAGCGTGTCCAGGCCGAAGTGGCACTGCAGGTGCAGCAGCCGCTGACCGGCGACGCTGCCGACCTCGGCCAGCTCGAAGTCGCGCAGCGAGCTGGCACCGGCGCGGAAGCCGTCGACGTCGTAGAAGTCGCTGCCGACGTGGACCGGTACCCGGTCGTCCCAGTTGGCGCGGTTGAGCGCGAGCCAGTCGGCCGCGTCGGGCCGGTCCGCCGGCGGCTGCGTGGTCATGGTTGCGCACGCTAGGCGGCGTACCGGTGGGTCGCATCCGGTTTGTCACGCCCATCGTCCGGACGGGCCATCGCGGGCCGGGCCGCCGGGTGTTCTGATGGGGGTGACCGCGTGTCCCGTACCCGGGACCCGACGCGACGATCGCCGAGCCCCGGCCGGGGCCTTGTGTCTGTCGTGTCGGGGAGGAGATGGGTACGCGATGGCGGATACCGCAATGGAGCGCCACCCGGATCTGGTCGAGCTGCGGGAGCGGTACGAGCGGGCGGCCGCCCGGCCCGTTGCCCAGGTGGCGGAGGGCCTGACCTTCATGGCCGGCATCTATCTGGCGATCTCGCCGTGGGTGCTGGGCTTCGAGGGGATGCGTCCGCTGACGGTCAGCAACCTGGTGTGCGGGCTGGCGTACTGCGTGGTGGCGATGGCCATGGCGGCGGCGCCGGGTCGGATGCACAAGATGGCCTGGGTGATGCCGGTGATCGGCGCGTGGGCGATCGTGTCGCCGTGGCTGATCCGGGGAGCGGACATGAGCACCACCACGACGGTGCTCAACAACGTGATCATCGGTGCGGTCTGCGTGGTGCTGGGGCTCGGCGCCATGTCGTTCGGCATGGGGCGGCGCCGGATGCGCTGACCGGTCGGGCGGCGGGGCGCGACGGTCCCGCCGCCGCACCGGTCATTCGGCGAGCGTCTGGTGGAGCCACTCCTCCACCCCGGCCACGTGTACGGTCGCCCAGGCCCGGGCGACCTCGGCGTTGCGTCCGCGCATCGCGTGGTAGATCGCGGCGTGCTGTTCGCGGGTGCGGTCGACCGCGCCCTCCTGGGTACGCCCGCGCCACACCCGCGCCCGTACGGTGGGTGCGGACAGGCTCTCCAGCAGGCTGGCGAGCGCCGGGTTGCCGGCGCCGACGGCGATCTCCCGGTGGAACCGCAGGTCGTTGGCGACCAGTTCGTCGACGCTCGGCTCGTCGGGCAGCTCGGCGAGGATCGCGCCGAGCCGGTCCAGGTCCGCGTCGGCCATCCGCCGGGCGGCGAGCTCGGTGGCCGCCGGTTCGAGGATGTGCCGGATCTCCAGGAACTGGCGGACGCTGTCGTCGCGGTGGAAGTCCACGACGAAGCTCATCGTCTCCAGCAGGAGCTGCGGTTCGAGGCTCGTCACGTACGTCCCGTCGCCCTGCCTGACGTCGAGGACGCGGATCAGGGCGAGGGCGCGGACCGCCTCGCGCAGCGAGTTGCGCGACAGGCCGAGGCGGTCCGCCAGGTCGGCCTCCTTGGGGAGCTTGTCGCCGGGACGCAGCTCGCCCGAGGTGATCATGCTCTTGATCCGGTCGATCGCCTCGTCGGTCAGCGCCATGCGGGCCCTCCAGATGCCGGCCGTGCCCGGCGCAGGCAGGCGCCGCGTCGTTCGATGGGAACGGCGCGGACCGACGTCCGCGCCGTGCCCTCGGCCGCGCCATGAGCCTCGCCGGGCATCCGACGCCTTTCTGCCGGGACCTCTCAGTCGTCGAAGAGGCCTTCAAGGAAACTGCCGCGCTTCTTGCGGCGGCCGTAGTCCGAATGATGCCGGTCATCGTACCGGCCGTGCTCTTCGTACCTTGGCTGCTCGTACCGGCGTTCCTGGTGGCGCTGGTCCTGGTGGTGGTGTTCCTGTCGGCGCTGGTCGGGCTGGCCGTGCCAGCCGCGTTCGGCGTCGGTCAGCCGCTCCAGCTCGCCGCGGTCCAGGAACAGGCCGCGGCATTCGGTGCACTGGTCGATCGTGACGCCGTTTCGTTCGTACTGGCGCATGAGGCCCTGGCACTTGGGGCAGATGAGTTCCATCGAGCAACGGTAGCCGGTCAGCTGAGGAGTCCCCTGACCTCGGCGTCGGACACCTGGCGAAAGTCCTGGTAGAACTGCCCGACGGCGTCGAACCGCCGGGGTACGAGCGGGCACGCCACCTCGTCGGCGACCGCGCCGAGCGCCTCGACCGCCTGCCGAGCACCCACCGGTACGCCGAGCACGACGCGTTCGGCGCCCCGGCGCCGGGCGACGGCGACGGCGGCGCGGGCGGTGGCCCCGGTGGCGAGGCCGTCGTCAACGAGTACGGCGACGCGTCCGGTCAGGTCGGTCGGGGGCCGGTGCGCGCGGTACTCGCTGTCCTGCCGGTCGAGCTCGGCCTGCTCGGCGGCGCGTACGGTCGCGACGTCACCGGCGGACAGCCGCCGCACGTACTCGGTGAAGACGACGACGTCGTCGGGGCCGATCGCGCCGAACGCGACCTCCGGCGCCCACGGCACCCCGAGCTTGCGGACGACCAGCACGTCGAGCGGTGCGCCGAGCCGGCCCGCGACCTCCGCCGCCACCGGTACGCCGCCCCGCGCCAGCCCGAGCACCGTGACGTCGCCGCGGCCCGCGTACCAGCCGAGGCGTGCGGCGAGCGCCGCGCCTGCCTCCCGACGGTCCCGGTATGCCCGGGCGGTGACCTGCGCGTCGGCCGATGGCCATGGTCGGCTGCGCACGCCTCCTGTCTACGCCAGATCCAACCGTGCCGCGACTCGAACGCCCACACGCTCAGTGATGTCCACCTCGTCGCGCCGTACGTACATCGCGACCGACCACACCGCGTAGGCCGCCGGGTAGAGCAGGTAGCCGAAGCGGGTGGCGGGCGCCAGCAGGATCGCGAGGATCATCGCGACGGCGGCACGCCGCGCCGCCGCCGCCACGTCCGCCGGCGGCCTGACCAGCAGAAACGCCACGAAGGCGAGTCCGGCGAGGACGAGCAGGACGCTCGCGACGGTGCTGCCGTGCGGGACGAGTACGGCGATGACGTGGCCCGGCAGGTTGCTCGCGGCGGGGCTCTTGGCCAGGCCCTGGCCCAGCGGGTACCGGACGAGGTTCTCGACCGCGCCGTCCGGATCGCGCAGCGTGATCGGGCCGAGGGTGACGACGGGGATGGCCAGCGCCGGCACCAGGTACCAGCCGAGCTGTCGCCACCCGCGCCACCGGCCGTTGCCGGCGCGCGCGACGGCAAGCACGGCGAGGATCACCAGCACCGGCAACGCGAACAGCTTCATCGACGCGGCGTCACCGACGACGAGGCCGGCGGCGAGCCACCAGACCGTACCGCCGCGGTCGTCGGTGAGCGCCCGCACCGCGAACGCCAACCCCAGCAGGGTGAGCGCGAGGACCGGCAGGTCGTCGCCGCCGGTGGCGAGGGTCAGCGCGCAGATCGGCAGTACGGTGACCGCCTGCGCGGCGCGGACCAGCACGGTCGCCGGTGCGGTCCGGCGCAGCAGCGCCAGCGCGGCGATCACGGCGACGGCGGTGACGACCGCGAAGCCGATCCGCGCGTCGGTCCACCAGGCGTCCCCGCCGAACCGCCGGGGCAGCCCGAACACCGCGATCCCCGGGTTGTACGGCACGTATGCCAGGTAGCCCTGGGCGGGCAGCGCGGCGACGATCCCGTCGTGCGACAGGTACGGGCTGCCGGTGTCGACGAGCCGGGCGCCGGCCACCTCGATGACGCCCACCTCGTCCTGCGCGCGTCCGGACATGCCGGTGGCGCGCTGCGCCGCCTCGACGATCAGCGGCAGCAGCGTCGTCGCGGCCCACCCGACGAACACCACACCCATCCGTACGGCCGGCCGGGCGAGCCGGCCCGCGGCGAACCGTTGCAGCAGCGCGAGCACGGTGAGCCCGACGTACGCGAAGACGGCGAAGGTGCCCCAGGTCTTGTGCGCCGGCAGGTTCGACACGGCGGCGATGATCCCGGCATACACCGCGGATCCGGCGTACAGCACGAGATCGACCACGGTGCCGCCGCCGGCCCGGTGTACCGAGCGGGCCATTCCGGTCAGTTTCACGCAGCTGAGTCTGTCATCGGCCGGCCGCCACCGTCGCCCCCGCCCGGCGCCAGGGTCACAGCCGGTGGCGGTTGCCGCGGACCAGCCGGGCCGCGGGGATGCGGATGACCTGCGCGTCGGCCGACATCGACGGGGCGAGCTCACCGCCCGCGACGAGCACGTCGCGTACCTTCTCGGCGGCGACGGCGCGGCTGAACAGGTGGCCCTGCCCGATCGGGCAGCCCAGCTCGAACAGCAGCGCGCGCTGCTGCTGGCTCTCCACACCCTCCGCCACGACCGCCAGGTTCAGCCCGCGACCCAGGTCGATCGCGCTGCGTACCACCGCGGCGGACTCGGGTGAGGTGGTCAGCCCGGCGACGAAGCTCCCGTCGATCTTCAGCTCGTCCACGGGTACCCGGGCCAGCATCGCGAGCGACGACGTGCCGGTGCCGAAGTCGTCCAACGCGATGCGTACGCCGAGGGCGCGCAGGCCCAGCAGGATCTCGTCGACCACGTCGAGCCGGGACAGGTTCAGCGTCTCGGTCAGCTCCAGCGTCAGCCGCTCCGGCGGTACGTCGACGCGCGCGAGCCGGCGCGACACCAGCTCCGGGAACTCCGGATCGAGCAGGCTGCGGGGCGACACGTTCACCGAGACGCCGATCGGGTGGCCGGCGGCGGCCCATTCCTGCGCCGCGGAGAGCGCCGCCTCCAGCACCACCTCGGTGAACTCGGGCAGCAGGTCGCTGCGCTCGATCGCGGTGAGGAAGTGGTGCGGGTTGAGGTCGCCACGGGACGGGTGGTGCCAGCGGGCGAGCGCCTCGGCCGCGGTGACCTGCCCCGAGTTCAGGTCGACGATCGGCTGGAACCGCACCGCGAACTGGTCGTCGCTCAGCGCCGAACGCAGGTCGCCGCCGAGCGCGAGCCGCGTGACGTCCGCGGTGTCCTTGGCCCGGGCGTACTGGCTGAGCCGGACACCCTCGCGTTTCGCCTGGTACATGGCCACGTCGGCGCGGCGCAGCAGCTCGCCCACCCCGCCCTGTACGGGCGCGAGCGCGACCCCGGCGCTGCCGCCGACCGTGATGCGGATGCCGTCGACCTCGATCGGCGGGTCCAGCGTGGCCAGCATCTGCCGCGCCCGGTGTACGGCCAGCGCCGGCGCGGCGAGCGCCACGAACAGCACCGCGAACTCGTCGCCGCCGAGCCGTACGACGATGTCGTCCGCGCCGGCGGCGGTCGCCAGCCGGCGCCCGATCGCGGTCAGCACCTCGTCGCCGGCGGAGTGTCCGAGGGTGTCGTTGACCTCCTTGAAGTGATCGAGGTCGATCAGCACCATCGCGTGCGTACCACGGACCGGGCGTTGCCGCAGGATCTCCTCGCCCCGGTGCAGCAGGTGGCGCCGGTTGGCCAGGCCGGTCAGCGGGTCGTGCGCCGCGTCGTGCGCGTGCCGCGCCGCCCGGTGCTGCGCCTCGGCGTACGCGTACGCGTTGCGCAGCGCGGTCCCGAGCGCGGCGGCGAACGTGCGCAGTGCGTACCGCTCGCGTTCGGTGAGGCGGACCCGGCCGCGGAAGCGGAGCCGCAGCTCACCGGGGCCGTCGTCGCCGTCGCGCTGGCCGCCGAGCGGGGTGGCGATGGTCTGCCCGACCGCCTCGTCCGGCGCCTCGTCGGCGGCGCCGGCCCAGCGCACGCCGCTCTGGTCGCCGCGTACCAGCCCGGCCGGCTCACCGCCGAGCTGCACCAGCACCTCGACCTCGTCGGCGGAGAACAACTCGGCGGCGCTGGTCACCGCGGTGTCGAGCACCGATTCCAGGTCGACGTTGGAGAACCGGTCGGTGGCCGCCGCGATCCGCTGCCACGCGGCCCGTTCGGTGCGCGTACGCAGGCGGTTGGTGGAAATGAGCCGGATGCTCAGCATCAGCGGCGGCAGGGCGATCAGCAACCGCGGGTCGAAACGCAGCATCGCGAGCGCCAGAAAGGCGGTGCCGACGTTGCCGGAAATCGCGATCAGCTCGACCCGGTGCATCGGCAGCAGCGGCACCTTCGCGCCGGTGGCGAGGCGGATCGCGATGCCGACGGAAATGTTCGCGACCAACGCGTACACCAGGGCGGCGGCGATCAGCGACAGCGCCCCGCGTACGGTGAACGGGTCGATTCTGGTGCCGACGAGGAAATAGCAGAGAATGGCGGCCGCGCTCACCGCCACGATCTGCTTGCCGACGTTCAGCACCAGTTTCGAGAATTCCCGCCGCTCCACCAGCTCGGCGATCAGCCGGCCGATCAGCGCCGCCCAGACGACCTCGCTGGACGGCAGCATCACCAGGCCGATGATCAGCGCGGCCTCGCCCCAGGCGAACTGGATCTTCTGGCTGTGGATCCGCAGCTCAAGCGTCGCGAGCCCGGCCACCGCGTACAGCGCGACCAGCGCAACGACCTGCCACCCGAGATGGGACGGCGCGGGCAGCTTGGCGGTCGCGACGAGCAGGACGCACAGCGCCACCGCGCCGTATCCGGCGATGTAGCGGTCCAGGCGGCGGTTAGGCACTTCGGTGTCGGATGTGCTCACGGTGACCAGTCCGCGGGGGAGGGGAAGCGCATGACAGGTGCCGCAATCCTAGCCCCGGGCGCGCATCGCTGGGACACGCACCGGTCACGATGGCTGCCCCGGATTCGCGGGACGGGTTGCGGCGCCCTCGGCGGGCCGTACCACTCATCCCCAGTTGTGTTCACGCATCAAGACCCCCTCGTCGTTCGGTCGGATCGCGGCCACGCCGTCGGCGTGGGTTTTCGGCGACGGTTCGCGGAATCGCCGGTCGACTGCCTCAGCCCCAGTTGTGCTCGCGCATGGCGCCGTCCTTTCCCTCGTCCGTACGATCGTTTTCCGGTGACTCAGCCCCAGTTGTGCTCGCGCATCGCGACGTCCTTTCCCTCGACGTTTTCGGCATGGTCGCGCCGGCTCAGCCCCAGTTGTGTTCGCGCATGGTGTCCGCTCCTTTCACGGGTCGTGGTCGTCGACGTCTCAGCCCCAGTTGTGCTCACGCATGGACGGCCTCCCTTCACGTACGGCAATGCCAGGGAATGTGGACCATGGTTGCGGCGTACGCGGATCCGCGCCGCGAGCCGGGCGCGGGTCGCGGTGGTGCTCGTTCGCCGTCATAGGCCGCGCCTCCAACGAGATGCACGCAGTGCACCGATGTGGCGGACGTACCGTGTCGGCGCGTCGGTGCCGTGCGTGGGAGGAACATCGCCAGAATAGAGAGACATCGATGTCGCGGCCATTGGAGAACTGGCCGGCATTCTGGTGATGAGCACGCATTCGTCCGCTCGTCGAACACCTTCTGACAAACCAAGCGGTATCACCGTTTCGCATGACGCGGAACACGGTGCCGTTCGGGGGCAGCGACCGCCGGTGTCGTGTGGTAGTCCGCGTCGCGTGTTAGGCCCGGCGGCGTCGCGGGCGCCACCACCTTCAGTAGGCTCGGCACGTGACGCAGCGCAGCACCGAGCTGACCCATGTCGACGAGACCGGCGCCGCCCGGATGGTCGACGTCTCCGGTAAGGACGTGTCCGCCCGCACCGCCATCGCGGCCGGCGTACTACGGACCACCGCCGAGGTGATCGACCTGATCCGCGCGGACGGCCTGCCGAAGGGCGACGCCCTTGCGGTGGCCCGGATCGCCGGCATCATGGCCGCCAAACGCACCCCCGACCTGGTGCCCCTCTGTCATCCCATCGCGATCCACGGCGTCACCGTCGACCTCACCCCGCGGGAGTCCACAGTGGACATTCGCGCGACGGTACGCACCGCGGACCGCACCGGTGTCGAGATGGAGGCACTCACCGCGGTCAGCGCGGCCGGCCTGGCGCTGATCGACATGGTCAAGGCGGTCGACCCGGCGGCCAGCGTGGACGCGGTACGCGTGCTGCGCAAGGAAGGCGGCAAGACCGGCACCTGGACCCGACCCGAGGACAGGGGGTAGGCATGTTCACCGCGCGCGTGATCGTGGCGTCCAACCGGGCCTCCGCCGGCGTGTACGACGACACCAGCGGCCCGCTGCTCGTCGAGGGGCTGCGTGAGATGGGCGCCACGGTGGGCGATCCGGTCGTCGTACCGGACGGTGATCCGGTCGAGGTGGCGCTGCGCCAGGCGGTCGCGGACCGCGTCGACGTGGTCGTCACCAGCGGCGGCACCGGCGTCTCCGGCACCGACCGTACGCCGGAGGTGACGGCCCGGGTCGTCGACTACCAGGTGCCCGGGATCGCCGAGAGCGTACGGAGTTTCGGTGCCGCGAAGGTACCCACGGCGGTGCTGTCGCGCGGCGTCGCGGGCGTCGCCGGCGGCACGCTGGTCGTCAACCTCGCCGGCTCGCGCGGCGCTGCCGCCGACGGCATCGCCGTACTCGGCGGGATCCTGCCGCACGCGGTCGACCAGCTGCGCGGCCACGACCACGCTCCGGCCAAGCCGGAAACCGTTGTGGCACAGGAGATTCCGCGCGGGCCGCTGACCCGTCCGGACTGGCACACGGCCCGGCTCGCCGCGCACGCGGCCGGCGCGGCCACGCCCGAGCCGGTGACCCTGCCACTGTCCGATGTGGACGGTTACACGCTCGCCGAACCGCTGCGTACCCGGACCGCCCTGCCCGCGTTCACCACCGCCAGCGTCGACGGGTACGCGGTCGCCGGCCCCGGACCGTGGCGCGTGTCCGGCCGGATCCTCGCCGGTCAGGTACCCGCCGCGATCCGGCCCGGCACCGCGGCGGAGATCGCCACCGGGGCGATGGTGCCGCCGGGCGCGGACCAGATCATCCGCATCGAGGACGCGACCCACGGCGCCGACGGCACGGTCGACGGCGCGCCACGCCGCGACACCCCGGAATGGCGGATGCCCGGCGAGGAGGCCGCCGAGGCCGAGGAACTGCTGCCCGCCGGCACCCCCGTCACCCCGGGCGTCGTCGGCCTCGCCGCCCAGTGCGGCCACGACACCCTCCTCGTACGCCGTCCGCCGCGCGCCACGGTCCTCGTCTTCGGCGACGAGCTGGTCACCGCCGGCACACCCGGCCCGGGCCACGTACGCGACTCGCTCGGCCCACAGCTCCCCGGCTGGCTGGCCCGGATCGGCGCCGTACCAACGGTTCCGGCCCCGCTCGAACCGGTCTCCGACACGCTCGCCGCGCACGTCGACGCGATCGCCACCGCCGCCGGCACCGCCGAACTCGTCTGTACCACCGGCGGCACGATGCGCGGGCCCGTCGACCACCTGCACGCGGCGCTCGCCGAGCTCGGCGCCGAATACGTCGTCGACACCGTCGCCGTCCGCCCCGGTTTCCCGGTACTGCTGGCCAAACTGCCCGGCGGCAGGTTCGTCGCCGGGCTGCCCGGCAACCCGCAGTCCGCGGTCATCGGCCTGCTCACGGTGGTCTGGCCGCTGGTCGCCGGGCTGACCGGCCGCCAGGTACCGGAGCTGCGCCGGGTGCGGCTGGGTGTCCCGGTCGCCGGGCGCGGCGGGGACACGCACCTTGCGCTCGCCCGGATCGGCCCCGACGGCGCGGCGTATCCGTTGCCACATAGCGGATCGGCGATGCTGCGCGGCGTGGCCGGCGCCGACGGCTTCGTCGTCGTACCGCCGGACTCGACCGGCCGGCCCGGCGATTCCCTTGAGCTGCTTGCGTTTCCGCTGCGTCCGGGTGAGCGGCCATGACCGGCGTCGTGGTACGCGCCGAGGTGACCGACCGCCCGCTCGTGGCAGGCGAGTACGAGGCGGCCGTGGCGCACCGCTCGGCCGGCGCGGTCGTCTCCTTCGCCGGTGTCGTCCGCGACCACGACGGCGGCCGGACGGTACGCACGCTCACCTACGAGGGGCATCCGAGCGCGACGGACGTGCTGGCGAAGGTCGCCACCGAGGCTGTCGCCGACGACCCCACGCTGTACGCGGTGGCGCTCGGCCACCGGATCGGTGCGCTCGCGATCGGTGACGCGGCGCTGGTCGTGGCGGTGTCGTGCGCGCACCGCGGCGCCGCGTTCGACGCGTGCCGCCGGTTGGTGGACGAGGTGAAGGCGCGACTGCCGATCTGGAAACACCAGGTCTTCGCCGACGGTACCGAGGAATGGGTCAACTGCCCGTGATTCATTCCACTGTGCACTGTCCAACTCGGACGGTGGTCGGTGTTCGTGCGACAGTGGGCGGCGAGTAGGCCACCGAACGGTACGGCGTCGTTTTGTTTCGCCTTGATCGCGCCATAACGATGCAGCATCGCTTTAACGTACCGATGGGCCTATTTCAGTCGGGAATCTGACACTGGGCGTTCCGTTCCCTCCAAAGTGTCATTGTGTTACCCGCCGGGGCCTCGGCTGTCCTATGGTGACGCTGGTCGGCACGACGTACGATGCCGCATGTCGCCCGGGCCTTCCGGGTGCCGACGGAACAATGCACATGGTTCGGTGTTGTAACGGCGAGTGTCCGGGCAGATGGTGTGCCGGATTCGCGTGGCTCCGGGGGCGGAGCCGCACCGGCACCATCACTCGGTCGCCGACACGATCGGGAAGCATGTGGGGGGAGCGCAGATGAGCATCGTGGCGACGCAGGCTGCCGGTGTCCCGGTGGCCGGTGCTGTCTCGGACGAGACTCCGCTGATCACCAGCGGCCTGCTGGACGCGTACCGGAAGTGGTGGCAGTCGGTCCAGAAGGTGCACACCATGCTGGAGGTCGGCATCGCGCCGACCGACGAGGTCAGCCAGACCATGGACGGCGAGCGTCGCGCCCGCCAGGAATATGCGGCGATGCTGCGCAGCGCCAACCGCCCGGTCGCCGACTACCTCGGTGACGACAAGGCGTTCCCGCCGCTGTGGCCGACGCCGGAGCCGCCCGTCAGCTGAGCCCGGCCCCTCGCGGTCCCGTCACGGTCAGCCGACCGCGGCCGCGAGGGCCTGGTAGTCGGCGGAGTCCAGGAACGGCCGCAGCACCCGCGCGGCGATGTCCGTCAGGTCCAGCTCCGTGACCTTGTCCGCCGGTACGAAATCCAGCGCCTGACCCTCGCCGAGCGTCACGTCCTGCTCGCCGACGGGCAGAGCCGTCGCGAACGCGTACCACTCGACCAGTCGGTCCGGATGGATACGGTCGGGGCTCGTGCCGTGCCAGAGCTGCCGCATCGTGCCGGCCACCAGGCCGGTCTCCTCGGTCAGCTCGCGCCGGGCCGCGTCTTCGGGCGTCTCACCGGGCTCGATGTGGCCACCCGGCGGGGCCCAGAGGTTCGGATCGGCGCGCGCGTCGGCGTCGCGAAGCTGCATCAGCAACGCGCCGCCGCGTCCCACCACCACCGTGAGGGCGATGCGGTGCCCGATTGTCGCCATGCCCGCGAAGCGTAGCGGATCGGCTGCGCGTTGCCGAGCGTCAGCGCCGTACGGTCAGTGGTGCGTCAACTTGTGGGTGGCGTCCCGGCGTACCTCGCCGACCTTCTTCGCGGCCCGCTCGGTGGCGTGCGAGGCGCGCCAGCTCAGCCCCGGCCGGCCCTGCGTGTCCACCGCCGTCACCAGGAGCCCGCCGATCAGGCTGAGGTTCTTCAGGAAATGGTTGCGCTGCTCGGCCCGCTGCGCCGGATCCTCGATCCGCCAGAACGCGTGCCCGACCACCGTCGTCGGTACGAGTGAGGCGGCCAGCGTCAGCGCGGCCAGCCGTGGCAGCCGCCCCGTCGCCAGGAGTACGCCGCCGGTGAGCTGCACCGCCGCGTTCATGCGGACGACCGCGACCGGACCGGTGGGCAGCCACGGCGCGACCCGCTCCGTGGCTTCGGTGAGGCGGTCGCTCAGGCCGGTTGTGGCCTTCGCGGCGCGCTCCGGGCGCATCAGCGTGTGCGCGGCACCCGTGACGAAGACCGAGGAGAGCAGGGCGTGGGCGAGACTGCGTACCGGCTTCATACCTGTGTTCATACCCGGATCGCCGCCGATCGATTCGCACAATGCGGAAGTGCCGCACGCGAGTGAGCCGTGTCGCACCGGCCCGGGACTGACTCTTGTCGTACCAGGCGGCTACGGTATGTGGCACCATGTCGCAAGTTTCGTCCTGGCTTGTCCGCCGTTACCGGGTCGTCGCGGTGTGCTGTGCGGTCGCAGCGTTCGCGTTCGGCTCGCTCGCCGGCCGCACCAGCGGGTGGCGCTTCTGGCTCGTGCTCGGGCTGGCCGCGCTGTTCACCGCCGCGTCCGTCGGGCTGCCCATGTTCGCCGAGCGCACCGCGTCCGGCCGGGCCGCCGACGCGCGCCAGGTCGCCGAGCGGTCCAAGGAGCAGATGCGCCTCGTCGTGAGCCGGGTGCTCACGCCGCTGGCGTACCTGCTGGGTGAGATCTCCGACGCGCGCACCCGGACCGCGCAGCTCGACCGCTTGCAGGGCCAGGCGCTGTCGGTCGTGCTGTCCGCTGCCACCGAGCTGGTCGGCACCGAGGGTGTCCGCGCCTGCTTCTTCCGTACCGTCGGCGGCCGGGTCCGCAGCCTGCGGCTCGTCGGGTACTACGGGCGCGCCGAGCCCGGCACCGTCGAGTTCGTCGCCGGCACGCCGCTCGGTGACGAGGCGTTCCGGCTGATGGACGAGGACCGGGACGGCTTCTACCCGGACCTGACGATCGACGCGCCGCCCGGCTGGGTCACCGACGCGCACCGGCACCGTTCGCTGGCCGTCATCCCGGTCGTCACCGAGCGGGAGCAGTTCGGCATCCTGACCGTCGACGCAGAGGTGTGCGGCGCGCTCGGCGAGCAGGACGTCGAGCTGGTACGACTGCTCGGCGAGCTCCTCGCCGCGGGACTGAACCGGTGAGACGTACGCCGGACCGGCTCACACGAACGGACAGAATTCAAGGCGCCACCGTGACAGATCTCGGACAGTCGTGTCGAGATCGGTCCATTAGTGTGCGCACGAACCCCGTATCGAAACTCATCGCGATGGCGACCGGACCGGCCACATGGCAGGCTGGGAGCCGTACCGGTTCTGGATGGGGGTCTCCAGTGTCGAGCCAGATCGGAACATCCCGAGCGTACGGCTGGGCGGACGAAACGCGCCGCGAGCCGTCCGAAGGTAGCCCGCGGGACCGTGTCGCCCGCCTGCTGCGCGACCCCAAGGGCTACTTCGCCGAGGCGCGCCGCTGGGCCGGCAACAAGGCCAAGGCCGACGTCCAACGGGAGCTGACCGAAAAGCAGGAACGCCGGGAGCACCGCTCCACGCTCCGGCGCGCACTTGGGCTGACCTGAGAAGGCGTGAGACTGGGTGCAGTGTGCCCGCGGAGAGCGCGGGCCTTCACCTCACGCTGATGTTTCTGGGGGCGCGGCCCCCAGACCCCGCGCCGGCAGGGCTTCGCCCCCGGCACCCCCGCTTGTGTCGCGGCTGACCTGCGTCGTCGTCATCGCTGCCCTGGGCTTCGCCTTCGCGCGGTCGCGCTCCCAGCTGGCGGGGCTTCGCCCCCGGCACCCCGTTTCTGTTGCGGCTGACCTGCGTCGTTGTCGGTGCTGCGGTGGGCTTCGGCTTTGCGCGTACGCACGCCGGTGCTTGGCTTCGCGTTCGCGGGCCGTGCGCGGGTCGGCCCGTGGTTGGCTGCGTGGCTCTGATCCGCTCGGGTACGGCTGAGGTTTGGCTCTGCTTGGGGGAGTTGCGGAGATGGGCGGGGTCGTGGGGCGGTGGCAGTATGTGGCGCATGAGCAGCGTGTCGGTGGGCGACGGGGGCGCGGCGCAGGATGTGCTCGGGCCCGGGTACGAGGTGCGGACGATCCCGCTGCCGGACGACGACGAGGGTGAGGTCGTCGCGACGCTGGTACGGCGGCGGGCCGGCACGCAGCATCCGCCGACCGGTGACGCGGTGCTGTACGTGCACGGGTTCTCGGACTACTTCTTCCAGACGGAGCTGGCGGACTTCCACACCGCCCGGGGCAGCGACTTCTACGCGCTCGACCTGCGGAAATACGGGCGGTCGCTGCGGCCGCACCAGACCCCGGGATACGTGACGGACCTGCGGGACTACTTCGCCGAGCTGGACGAGGCGGTGCGGATCATCCGCGAGGAGTACGGGGCGCGGCGCGTCGTGCTCAACGGGCATTCGACCGGCGGGCTGATCGGTGCGATCTGGGCGCACTGGGTACGTGACCGGGGGCTGGTCGACGCGGTCGTCCTGAACAGCCCGTGGCTGGACATGCAGGGCTCCTGGCTGGTGCGTACGCCGGGGACCGAGGCGCTCGACGTGATCGGCAAGCTCAAGCCGAGCGCGGTGATCAGGGCGAACGGCACCGGTGTGTACGGGTACAGCCTGCATCGCGAGCACCATGGCGAGTGGGAATTCGACCTGACGTGGAAGCCGCTGGGCGGGTTCCCGGTGCGGGCGGGATGGTTCCGGGCGATCCGGCGGGCGCACCGCTGGATCCACTACGGACTCGACATCCGCTGCCCGGTGCTGGTGATGTGCTCGACCGGCAGCCGGTTCCCGCGCAACTGGCACGACGACGCGCTGCGCTTCGACACCGTACTGGAGGCCGACCAGATCGCCCGCTGGTCGCCGAAGCTGGGCCGGCACGTGACGCTGGTCCGCATCGAGGACGGCATCCACGACCTGGTGCTCTCGCCGAAACCCGTCCGCGAGCGGGTGTACGCGGAGACCGCGCGCTGGCTCGACGCGTACGTGCCGGTCGAGGCGACGACCGCGTCGCCGGGCGGCAGACGAGATACGGTCGGGTCGTGACGGTTGAGGCGCGTACTGCCGGGCTGGTGGACCAGTTCGGGCGGGTGGCGACCGATCTGCGGGTGTCCCTGACGGACCGGTGCAACCTGCGCTGCGCGTACTGCATGCCGGTGGAGGGGCTGCCGTGGCTGCCGAAACCGGAACTGCTCACCGACGACGAGGTCGTCCGGCTGGTCCGGGTGGCGGTGACCGAGCTGGGCGTCACGCAGGTACGGCTGACCGGCGGTGAGCCGCTGCTGCGCCCGGGCCTGGTGGACATTGTGACGCGGCTGGCGGCGTTGACGCCCCGGCCGAGGCTGGCCCTGACGACGAACGGGATCGGCCTGGCCCGGCTGGCGGAGCCGCTCGCCGCGGCCGGCCTGGACCGGGTGAACGTCTCGCTCGACACGCTGGACGAGAAGCGGTTCGCGGAGCTGGCGCACCGGCGGCGGCTGCCCGACGTACTGGCGGGGATCGCCGCGGCGGCGGCGACCGGGCTCGCGCCGGTCAAGATCAATACGGTGCTGCTGCGCGGGCACAACGAGGACGAGGCGCCGGCGCTGCTGGACTTCGCGCTGGCGCACGGGTACGAGCTGCGGTTCATCGAGCAGATGCCGCTGGACGCGCAGCACGGCTGGCGTCGCGACACGATGGTGACCGCAGACGAGATCCTGGCCTGGCTGTCCGGCCGGCACCGGCTCGACCCCGATCCGCACGAGCGGGGCAGCGCGCCGGCCCAGACCTGGCTGGTGGACGGCGGGCCGGCCCGCGTCGGGATCATCGCCTCGGTGACCAGGCCGTTCTGCGGCGACTGCGACAGGACCCGGCTGACTGCCGACGGCCAGGTCCGGACGTGCCTGTTCGCCCAGGACGAGGCGGACCTGCGGGGCGCGATGCGCGGCGGCGCCGACGACGGCGAGCTCGCCGAGCGGTGGCGTACCGCCATGTTCGGGAAGGCGCCGGGGCACGCGATCAACGACCCGTCGTTCCTCCAGCCGGTCCGGCCCATGTCGGCGATCGGCGGCTGAGCCGTGATCACCGTGCGCTACTTCGCGGGTGCCCGCGCCGCCTCGGGTACGACCAGCGAGCAGGTGCCGGCGGCGAGCCTCGCCGAGCTGCTGGCCGGGCTCGGCGACCGGCACGGCGAGCCGCTGCGGCGCGTACTGGGCGCGGCGTCGTTCCTGGTCGACGGCGTGGCCGCGCACGACCACGCGGCGCCGCTGAGCGCCGGCAGCACCGTCGACGTACTGCCCCCGTTCGCGGGCGGGTGAGCCGCCAGCCGGATGCGGCGGTGGCGTGTCGGAAATTTCTGGCCTTTGCGTGCAGCGGAGGCCGTCTTCGCGCGTGAGAACAGGGTGAGGTCGGCGGCCAGAGGACCCGACCCTCAGAGATCCTGAGAGGGGAGCGCGTGCGCGATCCGCGCGACTTCGACTCCTTCTACCTGGGCACCGCGCCGCGAGTCACCAGCCAGCTGTACGCGATGGTCGGCAACCGTGCGGACGCCGAGGACATCGTGCAGGAGGCGTACGCGCGGGCCTGGCAGCACTGGGACAGGGTGTCCGGGTACGACAGCCCGGAGGCATGGGTGCGGACGATCGCGTTCCGCATCGCGGTGAGTACCTGGCGCAAGGCCGTGAACCGGCTGCGGGCGTACCGGCGACACGGGGCGCCGGACAGCCTGCCCGGCGCCGATCCCGACTACGTCGCGATCGTCGCGGCGCTGCGGCGGATCACGCCGGAGCAGCGCCGCACCGTCGTGCTGTACCACCTGGTCGGGCTGTCCGTGGCGGAGATCGCCACGGAGACCGGCGTCGCGGTCGGTACGGTCCGGGCGCGGCTCACCCGGGGCAGACAGGCACTCGTCCCCCACCTGTCCGAGTACGCGGCGGAACTGTCCGCGCCCGAGCCGGAGGTGGCCCACCATGGCTGACCGCTTCGAGCAGGCCCTGCGCGCCGGATCCGCACGATTCGCCATGACCACGAACATGGAACAGCCGCGCGGTGTCCGCGCCCGGGGCGACCGCCGTCGCCGTCGCCGTGTCGCCGTCGTCGCATCCGTCGTCGTCCTCGCCGTCGCCGGTCTCGGCGGCACCGCGTACGCGGCCGGTTGGACGCCCGGACACACGCCGGCACCCGCGGCCAGCGCCTCGCCGAGCGTGCCGCCGTCGCACCGCGGATCGCCGACACCGTCGCCGTCGCGTACGCCGGACGGTGGAATGTCCTCGCGGCCCGGCGGGGACGAGACCGACGGGGCGCCCGCACTCGGCCCCTGCGACCTGACCGACCTGTACGACGCGAAGAAGGTCGACGGCGGGGTCGGCGGCGGGCACGCGCTCACCGTCGTCGGCGTCGAGTACCGGGGGTCGGCGCCGTGCCGGCTGCCCGACTATCCGACCCTGACCGGCGCGTACGGCGGGAACGAGCAGACGGGCGTGAAGCGGCGGACGATCCCGGTGGGGCACGGCACGTGGTTCGACGGCGGCGACACGAAGCGGTACGGCGCGACCGCGTACCCGGGGCATCGGATGTACTTCGACCTCGCCACGACGTCGGCGGACACCGGGCAGGAGGCGCAGAGCTACGTCAACCTCGCGATCGTCGCGGCCGACGGTACCGAGATCCCGATCGTCCTCGGCGGTCCCGTCGAGAGCACCGGCGGCTTCTCGGTCAGCAGGTGGTACGCCACGACCGGCTGACCGGGTGGGCTAGGTTCCACGGATGGTCTTCGTGATCGTGGCGGTCGTGGCCGTCGCGCTGGTCGCCGTCGTGCACTGGTACCTGTGGCGGCGGCTCGTCGCGGACGTGTCGCCGCCGGGTGGCAGGTGGCGGCGGATCGGCACGGTGCTGGCCGTCGTACTCGGGCTGCTGATGCCGGCGACGCTGGTCGGCAGCCGCGTGCTGTCCCCCGCCGGCGCCGGGCGGATCATCGCCTGGCCCGGGTACCTGTGGCTGGCGCTCCTGCTCTACCTGGTGATCGCGGTCGCGGTGCTGGAGATCCCCCGCGCGCTCGCCCGCCCGTGGCTGCGCCGCCGTACCGCAACATCCGGCGGGACCGCGGCGTCCGGCGCCGCGACCCCGCCCGGCACAACGCCCGCGGCGTCCAGCGCCGCGCCGACCTCGCCGGGTGAGGCGACCGCGGACCGCGTGGCGGCGGGCGGTGGCGATACCCGGGGTGCGGTGTCCCTGGACCGCGACGCGTCGGCGGACGGTGATGTGGCGCAGGACGGTGCGTGGCGGGCGGACGGTGCCGTGTCGACCGGTACGCCGATCGACCCGGCGCGGCGGCAGTTCCTGGCCCGGTCGCTGGCGCTCGTCGCCGGGGCCGCCGCGGCCGGGACCGTCGGGTACGGGCTGGTCACGGAGCTGCACGGGCCGGTGGTGAAGCGGGTGAGCGTGCCGCTGGCGCGGCTGAGCCCGGAGATGGACGGCTTCCGCGTCGCGGTCGTGTCCGACATCCACCTCGGGCCGATCCTGCAACGCGGGTTCGCCGAGCGGGTCGTCGACGAGATCAACCGGCAGAACCCGGATCTCATCACGATCGTCGGCGACCTCGTGGACGGCAGCGTCGACCAGCTGGGGCCGGCGGTGCAGCCGTTGCGGCACCTGTCGGCGCCGCACGGGGCGTACTTCGTGACCGGCAACCACGAGTACTTCTCCGGCGTGACGGAGTGGGTGGACGAGGTGCGGTCGCTCGGCGTACACCCGCTGCGGAACGAGCACCAGGAGATCATCGGCGGTCGCAGCTCGGCGCTGATCCTCGCGGGCGTGAACGACGCGACGGGCGCGGACGTGTCGGCGCGCGAGGCGCCGAACTACGACGCCGCGCTGCGCGGCAGCGACCCGGCCAACCCGGTGCTTCTGCTTGCGCACCAACCGATCCAGGTACACGAGGCGGCGAAGCGCGGGGTCGACCTGCAACTGTCCGGGCACACCCACGGCGGCCAGATGTGGCCCGTGCAGTACGCGGCGAAGGCCCAGCAGGGCTACCTGTCCGGCCTCGCCCGCGTCGACAGGACCTGGCTGTACGTCACGAACGGCGCGGGCGCCTGGGGCCCACCGGTACGCGTCGGCGCGAAGCCGGACATCACCATCGTCACGCTCCGCGCGACGACCAGCGCCTAAGGGCGCCTGTCCGCACGTGCTGGGCCGGCGCGGCTTCGAGACAAACCTCAGCGTCAGTCGAGGCGGTCGAGCAGGTCGGCGGCGGACAGCCCGGCCGGCGGCATGCCGTGCGCGGCCATCTTGTTGGCGTGCCTGCGTACCAGCTCGTTGGCGGGCGTCGGCACCCCGGACAGCCGGCCCAGCAGCACGATCTCGCCGTTGAGGTAGTCGGCCTCGATCGAACCGGTACCCCGGTGCAGGCTCTGCCACGACGACGACCCCGGCCGCTGCTCGCCGAACCGGGTGATCCGCAGGATGTCGCCGCGCCGCGCCCTGTCCTCCGCCATCGGCGTCACGTCGATCCCGGCCGCGGCCAGCACCGCCTCGCCCTCCGTGCGGAGCCGCTCGACCAGCTCGTCCTGCGCGGCGTCGGCGCGGGTGATCGCGTCGACCGCGTTCGCCAGGTTCATCACCAGCTTGCGGTACTTCCAGCGCATCACGTCCGGCCGCGCCGCCGACACGAACGTCGCCGCGGTCAGCTCCTTCGCCAGCTCGGTCGCCGTCGCGTCCACGCCGTACGGGAAGCGCCCCACGTCGAGGATGCCGGTCGTCGGCGCCGCGTACGCCTGGACCACGCCCGGCGACAGGTGGCCGGCGGGCATCATCACGCACACGCCGTACACGTCGGCGAAGTGGCGCAGCGCGGTGCGTTCGTTGGCGACGCCGTTCTGCGCGCACAGGATCGGCGTGTCGGGCGGCGCGGCGGCGGCGAGCCGGTCGACGGCCTCGCCGGTGCCGTTGCTCTTCATCGCGAGCACCACCACGTCGCCGGGCCGCCAGTCGACCTCGTCCGGCGCCGCGACGGCCGGGATCCGCAGTACGGCGGTGTGTTCCGGATCCTCGACCGTCAGGCCGGCGTCCCGGATCCGGTCGAGGTGGGCGCCCCGGGCGATGAGGACGACGTCCCGGCCGGCCTGGTGCAGGCGGGCGCCCAACACCCCGCCGATCGCACCGGCGCCGTACACGATGAAGCGCATGGCACCCAAGGCTGCCAGGCCCGCCGCCCGGCCGATGCGCGGGGTGGCGCCACCACGGTAGGTTTCCGCCCTGGATTCCGTAAGTTGTCACGGGAGGCGCCGGTGCACCGAAGACTCGTCGCGTTGGCCTCGGGTACGGTCGTGGCCGCCGCGTTCGCGACCCCGGCGTACGCGGACCCGACCGGAACGGCCGACCTCGCCGTCTCCGTGCCGGGCGCGAGCGTACCGGCCGGCGCCGACACCTCCGTCGGGTACGCGGTCGTCGACGACGGCCCGGACCCCGCGCAGCACGTGACCGTCCAGGCCAGCGTCACCGCGCTCGGCGGCGCGCGGGTACGCATCGACCATCTCGTCGCCGACGGCGACGACCGGTGCACCGCCACCGACGCCACGCACGTCGGCTGCTTCCACGACACCATGCCGACCGGAGCCACCCTCGGCCCGGCCGACCTGTTCGAGGTGCACGTCGTCGCCCCCGCAGACGCGACCGGGCCCGTCGCCGTCGTGCACATCGAGGTGGACGAGGACATCGCCGACCCCGACCGTACGAACAACGCCGTCGACGTGACCGTCACCGCCACCGGCGGATCCGCGTCCCCGTCACCGTCCGCGTCGCCCACGGCGGTACCGAGTGCGTCGGCGAGCGGTGTCGCCGGGGGCTCCGGCGAGCTGCCCGTGACCGGCGTCGACCTCACCCCGTTCCTCGCCACCGGATCCGGCCTGCTGCTCGCCGGCAGCGCCCTCCTGCTGCTGGCCCGCCGCCGCGCCGACACCTGACGTACCGCCGACGGTCCGATGTGGACGGATCGCCGGCACTGCCCGGAAACGCCTGCCCGCGTTGCATCCGCCACCGTGGGCTCGGATGGAGCCATCGCCGCAAGTTCTGAGTTGGACGATCCGAATCCAGATGACAACGCCGCGGCGATCAAGCTCACCGTGACGGGTGGGTCGGGGACGCCGACGGTGGGGCCGAGCGCGTCGGCGAGTGCGAGTGCGACTCCGGTCGCAGGTGGTGGTGGCGGCGGGTTGCCGGTGACCGGCGGGAAGCTGGGCCTGATCGGCGCTGTTGGTACGGGACTGTTGCTCGCGGGCGGCGCGTTGTTCGTGGTGACGCGGCGGCGTGCTCGGCCTGTTCTGTCCTGAGCGGAGGGTGGGCTGCTGTCGCCGGGGTGGGGACAACCCCCGGTGGCAGTGGCCCGCTGGCCGGCGGGTGTGCGGCGGTCGGCGCGCCTAGCGTCCCGGGTATGAGACGCAACGTGCGGAAGGCGGCGGGCGCGCTGGCGGTGCTGGCGGCGGTGGGGCTGGTCGGCGTGCCGCCGGCGTACGCGGGGACACGGCGCGGCGAAGCGGCGTACGCGCGGCGCGGCGAGGTCGTGTCGGTGCGGCACCTGACCGGGATGTCGGCGGACGACACCCGGACATCCTTGCGTACCAACGGTTTCGACGACGGTGCGGTCACCCACGGGGTGGACGGGTACCAGGTGGTCTACCGGACGGTCGACGCGCGGCACCGGCCGACGACGGCGAGCGGCCTGCTGGTTCTGCCGCGGGGCGGCGGAAAGGCGCTGCGGACGGTGTCGTTCGCGCACGGGACGGAGAGTTACCGGGGCGACGCGCCGTCGGTGGGTACCGAGCCGTTCGTGACGTCGCCGGTCGTCACCTACGCGGGGGCCGGGTTCGCCGCGGTGGCACCGGACTATCTCGGCCTCGGCGAGGGCCCGGGCACGCATCCGTGGATGGACGTGCCGTCGGAGACGACCGCGTCGCTGGACATGCTGCGCGCGGCGCGCGACGTGGCCGCCCGGCAGGGCCGTACGCTGCGCCGGGACGTGCTGGTGACGGGGTTCTCGCAGGGCGCGTCGGCGGCGTTGGGGCTGGCGCGGGCGTTGCGGTCCGGCGCGGACGACAGGTTCGGGCTGGCGGCGCTGGCCCCGGTCAGCGGCGCGTACGACTTCCGCGGCGTCGAGTTGCCGGCGTTGCTGGCGTCGGACGGGAAGATGAGCGTCGCGTACGCGACGTACCTGCTGGTGTCGTGGAACCGGTTGCACCACCTCTACCGGGACCCGGCCGAGGTGTTCCGCGCGCCGTACGCGGCGAGGGTGGACGCGCTGTTCGACGGTGACACGCCGGGCCAGGACATGCTTGCCGCGCTGCCCGACTCGCTCGGGGATCTGATGACGGACAAGGGTTTCGCGCTGTTGCGTACGCCGGGCGGACGGTTCGCCGCCGCGCTGCGCGTCTCCGACGCTGTGTGCGACTGGGATCCGGGCGTACCGACGCGGCTCTACTGGGTGACCGACGACGAGCAGGCGGTCCCGGCCAACACGACGTCGTGTGTGGCGTCGTTCGCCGAGCGCGGTGTCCACCCGACGACCGTCGACCTGGGTACGCCCGACTACGAGCACTCCCGCCACCTCGGCTCCGCGGTGGCCGCGACGGCGGCGACCGTACGGTGGTTCGAGCGGCTGAGTCCCCGGTGACCCGCGTTTTGTGACGTGCTGTGAGGCAATTGTCGCGGTCTGGTCATTGCGTGAGCTAGATCACTTTGCTCACGGAACGGAGCGGCAAAGGCCCCAGACGCCCCTCGGGTCCGCAAAAATCGGCCGAAACGATCACCGATCGTGGCAGCAACCTGCGTAACGGAAGGAACGCCGCGATCGGGCCGCATCGATGCCCCCGGCCGGCAGCCGCGGTCATCTACCCTCCGCGCCGTGGTCTTCGAGTCGGACACCCTCCGCCAGTTCGGGTACAAGCAGGAGCTCAGGCGCTCGCTGAGCTTCCCCGACCTGCTGTTCTACGGCCTGATCTTCATGGTGCCGATCGCCCCCTTCGGCATCTTCGGCAACGTGTACAAGCAGTCCGGCGGCATGGTCGTGCTGGCGTACGCGATCGGCATGGCCGCGATGGTCTTCACCGCCGCGTCGTACGCGCAGATGGTCAAGGCGTTCCCGATGGCCGGCTCCGTCTACGCGTACGCCGGGCGCGGCATCGCCCCGCCCGTCGGCTTCATCGCCGGCTGGATGGTGCTGCTCGACTACATCCTCGTGCCGAGCCTGCTGTACCTGGTGGCGGGCAGCGCGATGACGACGTTCGTGCCGGGCGTACCGGTGTGGGTGTGGGTGGTCGTCTTCCTGGTGTTCAACACGCTGGTCAACGTCCTCGGCATCAAGCTGACCGCGATCACCACCCGGATCCTGCTGGTCGGCGAGCTGATCGTGCTCGCGATCTTCCTCGTCGTCGGCGTACACGGGATCCTCACCGGCCGGGCGCACGGCTCTCCGCTCGCCGCGCTGTACAACGGGCACACGTTCAGCGGTTCGGTCGTGTTCGGTGCGGTGTCGGTCGCGGCGCTGTCGTTCCTCGGCTTCGACGGCATCTCGATGCTCGCCGAGGAGAACCGCGGCGACGCCCGCCAGATCGGCCGCGCCGTCATCGGTGCCCTCGTCCTCGCCGGGCTGCTGTTCATGGCGCAGACCTGGGTCGCCTCCATGTACGTGACCAGCCCCGCCGCCGTCGCGTCCAATGTGGACAACGCCTTCTACGACACCGCCAAGGCCGCCGGTGGCTCCTGGCTGTCCACCCTGACCGCCCTCACCACCGCGATCGCCTGGGGCTTCGCCGACTCGCTCGTCGCGCAGGTCGCCACGTCCCGCCTGCTGTACGCGATGGGCCGGGACGGCCAGTTCCCCCGGATCCTGGCGCGCGTGTCGCGGAAGCGGCTCGTACCGACCAACGCGATCTTCCTGACCGCGCTGCTCACCCTCGCCGTCGGCCTGTACATGTCGACCCGCGCGGACGGCATCGCGCTGCTCACCTCGCTCGTCAACGTCGGCGCACTGACCGCGTTCCTGCTGCTGCACCTCAGCGTCGTCGTCTACCACCTGATCCGGCGGCGCAGCAGGCGGATCCTGCCCCACCTGGTGGTTCCGGTCGTCGGCGCGGCACTCATCGTGGTCGTCGAGATCTATGCCGACCACTCCGCCCAGATCCTGGGTATCGTGTGGCTCGGCCTCGGCCTGGTCGTGCTCGCCTCGCTGTACGCGCTCGGTCGGCGACCCACCGTCCCGAGCCTGGCGGAGGAGGCGGCGTGAGCCCCGCCGGCGGACCTGCCCCGCGGAGGCGGGCGTGAGTACGGCACCCGCGACGAAACCACCCGCCGGAGGTCGGGACGGACGATGAGCGACCTCGTTGAGTACCAACCGAAACCGGACGAGTACGCGTACACGTTCGGCGGGCGGGAGGCGGTGCGGCGCGTCCGCCCCGGCGACCTCGTCTCGCTGTACACCGAGGACTGCTTCGGCGGCGTCGTACGCGAGGTCACCGACCTGCCGTCCGCCGTGTGCAACTTCCCGTACCTGAACCCGGTGACCGGCCCGTTCCACGTCGAGGGTGCCGAACCCGGCGACACGCTGGCGCTGCACTTCGTCGACATCGCGCCCGCCCGGGACTGGGCCGTCACCACCACGCTGCCGCACTTCGGTGCGCTTACCGGCACGCACACCACCGCGACCCTCCAGGCCCCGCTGGAGGAACGCGTCTGGAAGTACGAGGTGGACGCCGCGGCCGGCACCGTCCGGTACCGGGCGAGCCGGTCCGACTACACCGTCGAGATGCCGCTCGATCCCATGCACGGCACCGTCGGCGTGGCACCCGCGGCCGGCGAGGCGAAGCTGACGATCACGCCCGACGCGCACGGCGGCAACATGGACACCCCGGAGCTGCGCGCCGGCGTGACCGTCTACATCGGAGTCAACGTGGACGGTGCGCTGTTCGCGATCGGCGACGGGCACTGCCGGCAGGGCGAGGGCGAGGTGACCGGCGCGGCCGTCGAGGCCGCGATGAACACCGTCGTCGCCGTCGACCTCGTCAAGGGCGTCGGAACCCCGTGGCCCCGGCTCGAATCCGACGACCACCTGATGTCCACCGGGTCCGCGCGGCCGTTGGAGGACGCGTTCCGGATCAGCCAGCACGACCTGGTCACCTGGACCGCCGAGCTGACCGGGCTGGACACGCTCGACGCGTACCAGCTCGTCGCGCAGGCCGGGCAG
>DASXWQ010000087.1:0-43208 GCA_036503555.1 Actinocatenispora sp. | reverse complement strand
CATCGTCAAGGTCGACCGGGACGAGGTCCTGCTCGACATCGGCTACAAGACCGAGGGCGTCATCCCCTCGCGCGAGCTGTCCATCAAGCACGACGTCGACCCCAACGAGGTCGTCTCCGTCGGCGACGAGGTCGAGGCCCTGGTCCTCCAGAAGGAGGACAAGGAGGGTCGCCTGATCCTGTCCAAGAAGCGCGCCCAGTACGAGCGCGCCTGGGGCACGATCGAGAAGATCAAGGAGGAGGACGGCGTCGTCACCGGCACCGTCATCGAGGTCGTCAAGGGCGGCCTCATCCTCGACATCGGCCTGCGCGGCTTCCTCCCGGCATCACTCGTGGAGATGCGCCGCGTCCGCGACCTGCAGCCCTACGTGGGCAAGGAGATCGAGGCCAAGATCATCGAGCTCGACAAGAACCGCAACAACGTGGTCCTGTCGCGCCGTGCCTGGCTCGAGCAGACCCAGTCCGAGGTGCGCTCCACGTTCCTCAAGGAGCTCCAGAAGGGGCAGGTCCGCCAGGGCGTCGTGTCCTCGATCGTCAACTTCGGTGCGTTCGTGGACCTCGGCGGGGTCGACGGCCTCGTGCACGTCTCCGAGCTGTCCTGGAAGCACATCGACCACCCGTCCGAGGTCGTCGAGGTGGGCCAGGAGGTCACCGTCGAGGTTCTCGACATCGACCTCGACCGCGAGCGGGTCTCGCTGTCGCTCAAGGCGACGCAGGAAGACCCGTGGCGTCACTTCGCCCGCACGCACCAGATCGGCCAGGTCGGGCCCGGCAAGGTCACCAAGCTGGTTCCGTTCGGCGCGTTCGTCCGCGTCGACGACGGCATCGAGGGCCTGGTGCACATCTCCGAGCTGGCCGAGCGCCACGTCGAGGTGCCGGAGCAGGTCGTGACCGTCGGCAAGGAGGTCATGGTCAAGGTCATCGACATCGACCTTGAGCGCCGTCGGATCTCGCTGTCGCTGAAGCAGGCCAACGAGGGCTTCGTCGACACCGGCGAGGAGCACTTCGACCCCACGCTGTACGGCATGGCCGCCGAGTACGACGCCGAGGGGAACTACAAGTACCCCGAAGGCTTCGACCCGGAGACCGGCGAGTGGCTCGAGGGCTTCGACTCGGCCCGCGAGACCTGGGAGCGGGAGTACGCCGAGGCGCACACCCGGTTCGAGCAGCACATGAAGCAGATCACCGAGTCGCGCGAGGCGGAGGCTGCCGCGGCGGCCGAGGCCCCGGCGGCGAGCGCCAGCGTGAGCACGGGCAGCGCGCCCGCGCAGAGCGCCCCGGCCGCGGCGGGTGCCGAGCCGGCGGGCACGCTGGCCACGGACGAGGCCCTGGCCGCGCTGCGGGAGAAGCTGGCCGGCGGCAAGGCCTGATGCACGTCTGACGCCCGGGGTTCGCCCCGGGCGTCGGTGCACGGCTCCGCGAACAGATCGACAACACGATGCCCCGCCGGGTCCGTCCGGCGGGGCATCGTCGTACCCGGCGGGCTCAGGTGAGCGGGATGATCTCGTACTCGCCGGGGCGGGCGTTCTCGACGACGGCGCTGACCTTGCGCATCGTGCCGCGGATCGTCGGGTCGGTGGCGAGCGCCCGCCGGAAGGCGCCCTCGTCGTCCCACGGCATGTGGTTGATGACGGTGCGGCCGACGCGGCTGCGCAGCAGGTACATGCGGCGCAGGCCGGGGATGTCGGCCGGGTCGCCGGCATCGCGGATGGTGTCGACCAGCTCCTGCTGACGTGCCGGGTCGACGGTGAAGGCGTTGATGGCGAGCAGCCCGCCGTCAGCCTCGATGATCTGCACGGTGTCCTCCTGTGGTCGGGTCGCGCTGGCGGTCGTGCGCATCGACGAGCAGCCGCCAGCCCTTGGTGAACGCGTCCCGTTCGGTGGGGGAGAGCGCGGCGAGCGCCTCCCGGAACGGGTCGAGCCGTGCCTGGGTCCGGCGCGTCACCTCGTCCCGAAGCTCCTCGGGTACGTCGATGAGGGCGCGGCGCCGGTCGTCCGGGTCGGTGTGCCGGGTGACGAACCCGGCGGTCAGCAGCTCGGAGACGAGCTGGCTGGTACTCGCGGGCGCGAGGGCGAGCCGTCGGCGACGTAATCGCCCGGACGCGCCACCCGCAGCCTGGCCGCTCGTACGGCCGCGCCCGCACGTCCGGAAGTCTGCGTGGCCGGATGCGCCCGGGGCCGGGCGCGTGCCGGCTGGCAGACTGACGCGCGTGCTTCGGGTGGGACTGACCGGCGGGATCGGCGCCGGCAAGAGCGAGGTGTCGCGGCTGCTGGTGGCGCGCGGTGCCGTCCTGGTCGACTCCGACGTGCTGGCCCGCGAGGTCGTCGCCCCCGGTACGCCGGGGCTCGCCGCGGTGGCCGAGGCGTTCGGCGCCGACGTGGTCGGTGTGGACGGGCTGGACCGCGCACGGCTCGCCGAGATCGTGTTCGCCGACCCGGCGGCGCGGGGGCGGTTGGAGGCGATCATCCACCCGCTCGTACGGTCGCGTGCCGCGGAGCTGATCGCCGCCGCCCCGGCGGACGCGGTCGTGGTGAACGACGTCCCGCTGCTCGTGGAGACGGGCCTGACGCCGACGTACCACCTGGTGGTGGTGGTCGAGGCGGACCAGGGCGTGCGGCGGGACCGGCTGGTGGCGCGGGGGATGGCGGTCGAGGCGGCCGAGGCCCGGATCGCCGCGCAGGCGACGGACGACCAGCGGCGGGCGGCGGCCGACGTGGTGCTCGACAACTCGGGCAGCCGGCAGGCGCTGGCCGCGGCGGTGGACGCGCTGTGGTCCGCGCGGCTCGTGCCGTACGAGCGGAACGTGCGGGACCGGGTGCCGGTGCGCCGGCCGGAGACCCTGCACCTCGCCGAGCCCGACCCGAGGTGGCCGGCGCAGTACGAGCGCGTCGCGGCCCGGATCCGGTACGCGCTCGGCGACAGGTTCCTGCGCCTCGACCACGTCGGGTCGACCTCGGTGCCCGGGCTGATCGCCAAGGACGTACTGGATGTCCAGCTGGTGGTGGCGGACCTCGCCGCCGCCGACGGCATCGCAGAGCTGCTCGCCGGCGCCGGCCTGCCCCGGTACGGCGGCGACTGGTACGACGGTCCGCCGCCCGGCGGTGCGCCCGCCGAGCTGCTGGTGAAGCGGTTCCACGGGTCGGCGGATCCGGGGCGGCTCGTGCAGTTGCACGTCCGGACGGCCGCGAGCCCCGCGTCCCGGTACGCGCTGGCGTTCCGGGACTGGCTGCGCGCCGAGCCCGAGGTCCGCGACGACTACGCCGCGCTGAAGCGGCGGCTGGCCGCGATGGGCGCCTCGACGTCGGCGTACGCGGAGCTGAAGGACCCGTGGTTCGCCGACGCCCTGCCCCGCCTCGACACCTGGACGGCGGCGACCGCCTGGTCCACGGACTGACCGCCACGGCCTGGTCCACGGACTGACCGCCACCGCCCGGTCCACCGGCTGCCCGCCACTCTTCGCCCTACTCCGCCGCCGTGGCGCACGGTTCCAGCTACCTAGAAAGCAAAGCGTGCGGTGCGCCGGGCCACAGCACCGGCAACCGCTCGCGGACCGACGCCGGATCTGACAGATGTCATGCCTGATCGGTGCCGCCACGGCACTACCCCGTCGCCCGCCGTACCGCGAGCCTTGGTGACGTGACTGAGACTGCTGACGCCGTGGTGCTCCGCGGCGTACGGAAGAGGTACGGGGACGTGACGGCGGTGGCCGGCGTCGACCTGACGATCGGCGCCGGAGAGATTGTGGCGCTGCTCGGCCCGAACGGTGCCGGCAAGTCGACCACCGTCGACATCATGCTGGGGCTGCGCGCGCCCGACGCCGGCGACGTCCGCCTGTACGGCACGAGCCCGCGCCGGGCGCTGGACGCCGGGCGGGTCGGGGCCGTACTCCAGGACGGCGAGCTGCTGCCGAACGCGACGGTCGGCGAGCTGCTGCGGGCGATCGCCGCGTTGCAGCCGCATCCCCTGCCGTTGACCGAGGTGGCGGCCGCGGCCGGGGTGACCGACCTGCTGCGTCGGCGGAGCGACCGGCTGTCGGGCGGGCAGGCACAGCGGGTCAGGTTCGCGCTGGCGCTGATCGGCGACCCGAGCCTGTTGGTACTCGACGAGCCGACGGCCGGTCTGGACGTCGCGGCGCGCCGGGACTTCTGGGCCGCGGTCCGCGGGTACACGGGGGCCGGCCGGACCGTGCTGTTCAGCACGCACTACCTGGAGGAGGCGGACGAGGTCGCGGACCGGGTGATCCTCATCGACGGCGGCCGGGTGGTGGCGGACGGGCCGACCACGGCGATCCGGGCGATGGGCGCGTCCCGCCAGGTGCGGTGCACGCTGCCGGACGCCGACCGTACGGCGCTGGAACTGCTGCCGGGTGTCACCGGCGTGGAGGTGCACGGCGACGCGGTCGTGCTGCGCTGCGGCGACTCGGACGCGACGCTGCGTGCGCTGCTACCGGCGTACCCGCTGGCGCACGACATCGAGGTGAGCGCGGCGCCGCTGGCCGACGCGTTCCTGGAGCTGACCGGTGCGGAGGCACGCTGACATGGGGACTTACCTGCTGCTCGAGGTGCGCCGCACGCTGCGCAACGTGCCGTTCCTGCTCTACACGGTCGGCTTCCCGGTCGGCTTCTACCTGCTGTTCACGCAGGTCTTCGGCGGTGGCCAGGCGAGCTGGGCCGGCCAGTACATGGTGTCGATGGCGCTGTACGGGGCCATGGGCGCGGGCCTGACCGGGGTCGGCGCCCGCATCGCGGTCGAGCGTACGAAGGGCTGGACCCGGACGCTGGCGCTGACCCCGCTGCGGCCCGCCGGGTACCTGTTCGTGAAGCTCGTCGCGTCGATCCTGCTGACGCTGCCGGTGATCCTGCTCGTGATGCTCGCCGGCTTCGCCATCAACGGGGTACGCCTGCCGGCGACGACCTGGCTCGCCCTGGTACCGCTGCTGTGGCTCGCGACGCTGCCGTTCACGGCGCTGGGCATCGCGATCGGGTACTCGGTGCGCGACGAGGTCGCGAACGGCGTGTCGATCGTGCTGCTGTTCGTCCTGTCGATCGGCGGCGGGCTGTGGATGCCGGTGCAGCTCTTCCCGCACTGGCTGGGGGAGGTGGCCCGGGGGCTGCCGTCGTACCGGGCGGCCGAGTTGTCCTGGCGGGTGTTGGACGGGCACCAGCCGTTCGGTGTGGGTGCGCTGGTGTTCGCGGGCTGGCTGGTGGCCCTGATCGCGTTCGCCGGGTGGCGGTTCCGGCGGGCCTCGTGACCGGCGCGGTTCCCGGCGTGGGGCACCATTGACCGCGATGACGACCGACACGTTCGACTGGACGCCGCGTCGGCGCAGGCTGGCGACGGTGCTGGCCTGCGCCTGGCTGGGCTACCTCGCGCCGGTGATCGTGGCGATGGTCGACGACCCGCCGTCGGTGCCGACGACGGTGCTGGCGGCGGTCGGGCTGGCCGCGTTCGTCGCGCTGTACCTGCGGCTGATCGTGGTCGGGATGGTCCGCCCGTTCCAGGTGGCCGCGCCGTACGCGCTGGCCGGGCTGATCGTCGTGAGCCTGCTGCTGACGATCCCGATCGGCACCCCCTGGCGGTACGCCTTCCCCTACTACCTGATCGCGACGCTGCCCGCGCAGATCCCGCGGCGCTGGTGGCTGCCGGCCGAGCTCGCCGTCCTGGCCACCGCTGCCGGCCTCGCCGTGTACGCGGGGGACCGCGGCACCGGCCTCGCCGGGTACGTGGCGTCGGTCGGCGCGGTCGGGCTGTTCGTCTCGATGTTCTTCTGGATGCTGACGACGATGGTGCGGTTGCGGATGGCGCGCGCCGAGCTGGCCCGCCTCGCCGTCGCCGACGAGCGGCTGCGCATCGCGCGCGACCTGCACGACGTACTCGGCCAGCGGCTCGCCGCCGTCGCCCTCACGTCCGACCTGGCCCAGCGGCTGGTGGACGCCGACCCCGCCGCCGCAGGCAGGCAGATGGAGGAGGCGGGCCGGATCGCCCGGGAGGCGCTCGACGAGGTACGCGCCACCGTCTCCGGCTTCCGCGACACGTCCCTGCCGGGCGAGCTGTCCACGGCCAGGTCACTGCTGTCCGCCGCGGGCGTGGACTGCGTACTGTCCGCGCCGGGCGCGGCCGAGCTGCCCACCACCGCCGCCGAGGTCGCCGGCTGGGTCGTCCGCGAGGGCGTCACCAACGTCGTACGGCACGCCCGCGCCGCGACCGCCCGCATCGTCGTACGCTCCGGCGACCCGGTGGTCGTCGAGATCAGCGACGACGGCCGCGGCGCCACGACACCCACCGGTTACGGCAACGGGCTGACCGGTCTGCGCGAGCGGGTCACCGCCGCCGGCGGCACCCTCACCACCGAACGCGCCGACGGCTGGTACCGCCTGCGTGCCGAGCTGCCGGCCGGCACCGCATGATCCGGCTGCTCCTGGCCGAGGACCAGCACCTGGTACGGGGGGCGCTGTCGGCGCTGCTCGGCCTGGAGGCGGACATGACCGTCGTGGCGGAGGCGGCCAACGGTGCCGAGGCCGTCACCGCCGCGGTCGAGCACCGCCCCGACGTGGCGCTCGTCGACATCGAGATGCCGGTACTGTCCGGCATCGACGCCACCGCCGAGATCCACCGCCAGGTACCCGAGGTCCGGGTGCTGATCCTCACCACGTTCGGCCGCCCCGGCTACCTGCGCCGCGCCATGGACGCCGGCGCCCGCGGCTTCGTCGTCAAGGACACCCCCGCCGCCGACCTCGCCGCCGCCGTACGCCGGGTCGCCGCCGGCGAGATCGTTCTCGACCCGTCCCTCGCCGTCGCCTCCCTCGGCAGCGGCCCCAGCCCCCTCACCGACCGTGAACGCGACGTCCTCCGCGCCGCCCTCGGCGGCGCCTCCGTTGCCGACATCGCCGCCGCCCTCGCCCTCTCCGCCGGCACCGTCCGCAACTACCTCTCCAGCGCCATCGGCAAAACCGCCGCCCGCAACCGCACCGAAGCCGCCCGCACCGCCCAGCACAACGGCTGGCTCTGACCCGAACGGCCCGAGTCCCGGAGCACGTCACGTGGGGAAGGGCCACGGGCCGGCTCGTAGGGCGGAGCACATCACGCGGGGAAGGGTCACCGCCGCCGGGGGTGCCGGGGGGCGAAGCCCCTCCGGCGCGGGGTCCGGGGGCCGCGCCCCGGGAAGGGTGCAGTCTCGCCCCCGTCCGCGCACTCGGCGGACACGGTCGCCCGATGCGAGACCCCGGCCCAGATGGGCCGGGGTCTCGCCGGGCAGGTCACCCGCGGTGGGCGACTCGCCTCCACGGCGGTCACCTCGGGCGCGCTCTCCGGCCCTGTCGGGCCGGGGCTGCTACCCCCGGCGGGAATGCGGTACGGAACCGTGAGTGGATCGGCCCGCTCGTCTTCCCCGCCGGCGCCGCAAGCAACCTGCTGACCCGACCGTAGACCGGTGGCCAGGGCCACACAAGCCGTTCCGGGTATGCCTGGAATCCGTCCGGCCGTTTCGGGCGTTTTGGGTACGGCGCGGGGGTGTCGTCCGGCCCGGCGGGGCGGGCGGGGGAAATTGTCGGAGGCCCGTCGTACGGTGGGGACATGACGCTCGACATCCCCCGCCGTGAGGGCCGTTTCCAGGTCATCAGCGAGTTCCAGCCGTCCGGCGACCAGCCGGCCGCGATCGCCGCGCTGGAGCGTCGGGTCAGGTCGGGGGAGCGGCACACGGTGCTGTTGGGCGCGACCGGCACGGGCAAGAGCGCGACGGCGGCCTGGCTGGTGGAGCGGTTGCAGCGGCCGACCCTGGTGATCGCGCCGAACAAGACGCTCTGCGCGCAGCTGGCCAAGGAGCTGGGCGAGCTGATGCCGAACAACGCGGTCGGCTACTTCGTCAGCTACTACGACTACTACCAGCCCGAGGCGTACATCCCGCAGACGGACACCTACATCGAGAAGGACTCCTCGATCAACGAGGAGGTGGACCGGCTGCGGCACGCCGCCACGATGAACCTGCTGACCCGGCGGGACACGATCGTCGTCGCGACGGTGTCGGCGATCTACGGCCTGGGCACCCCGCAGGAGTACATCGAGCGGGCGGTGCGGGTGAAGGTGGGCGCCGAGATCGAGCGGGACAAGCTGTTGCGCCGCCTGGTCGACGTGCAGTACACGAGGAACGACCTGGCTTTCCAGCGGGGCACGTTCCGGGTCCGCGGCGACACCATGGAGATCATCCCGGCGTACGAGGAGCTCGCGGTGCGGGTCGAGTTCTTCGGTGACGAGGTCGAGAAGCTCTACTACCTGCATCCGTTGACCGGTGAGGTGATCCGCGAGGCGGACGACCTGATGATCTTCCCGGCGAGCCACTACGTGGCCGGCCCGGAGCGGATGGAGCGGGCGATCCGGGACATCGAGGTGGAGCTGGAGCAGCGGCTCGCCGAGCTGGACCGGCAGGGCAAGCTGCTGGAGGCGCAGCGGCTGCGGATGCGCACGCAGTACGACATCGAGATGATGCGGCAGGTCGGTTTCTGCTCCGGCATCGAGAACTACTCGATGCACATGGACGGCCGTGAGCCGGGCAGCGCCCCGCACACCCTGCTGGACTACTTCCCGGACGACTTCCTGACGATCATCGACGAGTCGCACAACACGATCCCGCAGATCGGCGGCATGTACGAGGGGGACGCGTCGCGCAAGCGCACCCTGGTGGAGCATGGGTTCCGGCTGCCGTCGGCGGCGGACAACCGGCCGCTGCGGTTCGACGAGTTCTCCGAGCGGGTGGGCCAGGCGGTGTACATGTCGGCCACGCCCGGCCCGTGGGAGTTGACGCAGTCGCAGGGCGAGTTCGTCGAGCAGGTGATCCGGCCGACCGGCCTGGTCGACCCGGAGGTGGTGATCCTGCCGACGAAGGGTCAGATCGACGACCTGATGGAGCAGATCAACCAGCGCACCGCGAAGGACGAGCGGGTGCTGGTCACCACCCTGACCAAGAAGATGGCCGAGGACCTGACGGACTACCTGCTGGAGCACGGCATCCGGGTGCGTTACCTGCACTCCGAGGTGGACACGTTGCGCCGGGTGGAGCTGCTGCGCGAGCTGCGCCAGGGGGAGTACGACGTGCTCGTCGGCATCAACCTGCTGCGGGAGGGCCTGGACCTGCCGGAGGTGTCGCTGGTGGCGATCCTCGACGCGGACAAGGAGGGCTTCCTCCGCTCGGGTACGAGCCTGATCCAGACGATCGGCCGCGCCGCGCGAAACGTCTCCGGCCAGGTGATCATGTATGCGGACCAGGTCACCCCGTCGATGGCGCACGCGATCGAGGAGACGAACCGGCGGCGTGCGAAGCAGGTCGCGTACAACACGGAGCACGGCGTGGATCCGCAGCCGCTGCGGAAGAAGATCGGCGACATCCTCGACGACATCTACCGGGAGGCGGACGACGCGGAGGCGCTCGTCGGCGGCGCGGGCCGGCAGCAGTCGCGGGGCAAGGCACCGGTACCGGAGGCGCGCAGCCGGGCACGGAAGGCGGCCGGCGAGCCGGCGCGTGCCGGGATGGCCCGCGCCGAGTTGGCCGACCTGATCCAGCAGCTCAACGACCAGATGCTCGGTGCGGCCCGGGAGCTGCAGTTCGAGTTGGCGGCGCGGATCCGCGACGAGATCGCGGATCTGAAGAAGGAGCTGCGCGGCATGGACGCCGCCGGAGTGAAGTGAGGTGAGCCGCACATGACCGTCGGGCACGGCGCCGGTTCGCCACTGCCACCGGACGCGGACGACATGACGCTGCTGGGTGGCGGTCGGATCGAGCCGCAGAACACCCGTCCGTTGCTGGAGATGCTCGCGATGTACGCCGGGAGTGGCTTCGACCCGGCCGAGTGGGAGGCCGCTGAGCACGGCCTGACCGACACCGACGACGGGTCGTCGCGCGGGTGGTACACGCATCCGATCCATGGTGGGATGGCGCGGCTGGTCGTGGTGATGGCGCGCGCCTCGGATGAGGACGCCGTGGTGGTGCGGGTGTGGGGTGACGAGCGGGCCGGTCTCAACGAGCGGATCGACACGCTGTTCGACATCGGCTCGATGTACCGGATGACGCCCCGTTGAGACGACGCCCTGCTGAGGGGCCCGTCAGCCGAGGTCGGTGAAGTGCTCGACGCGCGGCGGGGCGGCGAAGTAGCGGCCGATGTGGCCGCGCCACTGGGTGAAGCGGTCGGTGGCGCGGAAGTTCTGTTCGTGCGCCTCGACGGAGTCCCACTCGACGATCAGGACGAAGCGGGAGAGGCTCTCCACGCCGCGGGTCATCCGTACGGAGCGGCAGCCGGGCGTCTCGGCGATCAGCGGCCGAGCCGTGCGGTATGCCGCGGCGAAGTCGTCCTCGCTGCCCGGCGTGACGTCGATGATTCCCACTTCCCACACCATGCCGGTCAGGATGCCGTACCCGTCGTGGCTGGTCACGGCCGGGTCCCGGTCAGGGGCCGGTCAGCCAGGCGGTGAGCCGGTCGCGCCGGTCGTCGTTGGTGAGCAGCGGGCAGCTCGTGCAGTAGGCCTGGCCTTCCCGGTAGGCGAAGCAGCACGCGGCGCGGACGGGTTGCAGCGTGCCGAGTACGGGGAAGGGTCGCGGGCGGGCCCACAGCTCGGTCGTGTGCCGGGCCATCGCGGCGACGAGGTCGGCGGCGTGGCGCCACGCGTCGTGCTCGGCGCGGCCGGTGTCGCGGGCGGCGATGAGCGTCGCGAAGTGTACGGAGTCGGCGACGAAGCTCCACGACGTACGCGGGCCGACCCGGCTGACGCGGCGCAGTGCGGCGACGATCGGCCCCATCGTGGCGACGAGCCGGCGTGCCGTCCAGTCGGTGAGCGCCGCGCGGTCGGGCAGCGGTACCGCGTCCGGGTGCTCGGCCGGGCCGACGAGCGCGACCCGCGGCGGGTCGTACGCGGGTTGGGCGAACGAGACGGGCCCGCCGGTGCGGAACCACAGGGTGCCGGGGTCGGCGACCCGGTCGAGCAGGTACAGGCCGACGGCGGCCGGCCCGACCGCGCCGTACGCCACGGCGGACACGAGGTCGACCGCACCACGCGGCCGGTGCCGTACGCCCTGCTCGGCGCACATCCGGTCGAGCAGCGCGCCGAGCAGGGCCGGGTCGGCGAGTCGGGCGGCGCTCAGCGCGGGCGTACCGGCGGGCAGGTCGGCGGGGGCGGGCGCGGCGGTCCCGGCGGCGAGGGTGGCACGCAGCGGGTCGATCGGGTGGCCGGGCACGGGCCGAGCGTAGCGGCCCGGCACGGGGCGGTGACGGTCCCGCCGACCAGGGGATTTCGGTTGCGAGTTCGGTCACCCCGGCACACGTGGGGACCGGCGAGGGGTGACAATGTGTACAAGGAGGGGAGTACTCCCAACGCGTCGGCTCCGTCAACACGGCGTGCCCTGGCGATCGGCCGGTGGCAACCCGGGCCCGACGGCTGTGGCCTGTGGCCATGGTGGAGGAGACCTCCGGTAGACAGTCGTATCTACCGGAGGGATCGCCGGCGTGGTGGTACATGGGTGGGTCTGGGCCACAACGATCGTGGTCCTGCTCGCGATCCTGTTGATCGACCTCGCGGTGATCGGCCGCCGCCCCCACGTGCCGTCCATGCGTGAGTGCACGCTCTGGGTAGTGCTCTACGTCGCGCTCGCCGGCCTGTTCGGGCTCGGGCTCTATCTGCTGTCGGGTCCGAAACCGGCCACCGAGTTCTTCGCCGGCTGGATCACCGAGTACAGCCTGTCGGTGGACAACCTGTTCGTCTTCGTGATCATCATGTCCCGGTTCGCCGTGCCCCGGCGCTACCAGCAGAAGGTGTTGTTGATCGGCATCGTGCTGGCGTTGGTCATGCGGGGCATGTTCATCGCCGCGGGCGCGGCCGTCATCGAGCGCTTTGCCTGGGTTTTCTACGTCTTCGGGGCGTTCCTCGTGTACACGGCGGTCCGGACCGCGGTGCACAAGGAGGAGGACGAGGCCGCGGACTTCAAGGAGAACGCGGTCGTCCGCTGGGTACGCAAGGCGGTGCCGCTGTCGCGTGACTACGGCGAGGGCCGGGTCGTGGTGCACGAGAACGGCCGCCGGATGTTCACGCCGATGCTGATCGTGATGGTCACCATCGGCACCACCGACCTGCTGTTCGCACTCGACTCGATCCCCGCGATCTTCGGCCTGACCAAGGAGGCGTACCTGGTGTTCGCCGCCAACGTCTTCGCGCTGATGGGCCTGCGCCAGCTCTACTTCCTGCTCGGCGGCCTGATGGAACGCCTGGTGTACCTGAACATCGGGCTCGGCGTGATCCTCGGCTTCATCGGCGTGAAGCTGATCCTGGAGGCCATGCACGGGAACGAGCTGCCGTTCCTGAACGGGGGCGAGCCGATCTCGTGGGCGCCGCACGTACCGATCTGGTTGTCGTTGGCAGTGATCGTCGCGGCGTTGGCGGTGACGACCGCGGCGAGCCTGGTGAAGACCGGAGCCCAGGCCCGCCGCGCGGCGCACGCCGAACGGTAGGTCTCAGCTCAACGTACGGCGGGCCTCGGTGAGGGTGGCGGACCTGTCGTCGGTCATCGGCTCGTTGACGACCCGGCCGGCGGAGTCCTGCCCGGACGCGTGCAGCATCTGCCGCGGCTCGCCCGCGCCGGTGCTGGCGGCGGCAACGAGGCCGACGTGGTGCGGCACCTTGCCGTCGCGGGCGAAGAAGTAGAGGTCGCCGGGCTGCTCGGCGCCCAGCTCGACCGGCTCGCCGACGACGGCCTGGTCGTCGGCGTCGCGCGGCACGGTGACACCGAGCCGGCGGTGCGCCAGGTGCACCAGGCCGGAGCAGTCGATGCCGTAGACGGACAGCCCACCCCACACGTACGGCACGTCGATCAGCCGCTCGGCGACGGCGAGCACGTCCTTCGCGGACGGCTCACCGGTCGGCACGGGCGCGACGTCCGCGGCGCGTACCCAGAGGGCGTCGTCGCGGGCGGGGACCGACACCGGGAGCCAGCCGCGGTCGGGCCGGCCGGTGACGGTGAGCCGGGTGCCGATGACCACGCCCGGCAGGACGACATCGCCGTTCGGCTCGTCGCAGAGGGCGGTCGCGGTGGCGTCGACGACGACCTGTCGGCCGCGCGCGGGCGCCGCGGGGGCGGCCAGGTGCGCCAGCCGTACGACGCCGGGGTAGCCGCGGTCGTCGTGCTTGCCGCACGGCTGCTCGACCGCGACGACGCGCGCCCAGTCGCCGTCGATCCGCTCGACGAGCACCCGCTCGCCGAGCAGGAGCTGCGTCAACGTACGGCTGCCGAGGTCGAGGAGCTGCTTGGTGGTCATCGACGCCACCCAGCGGCGGACGTCGGGCAGATCGGCCACGGCCGGTGCGTCGATCGGCCGTACCGCCCCGGGGGACGTCCACATGGTCGCCACCGGGACGGCGACGACGGCTTCCTCGCCGGCCGACGGTACGGCCCGCTGCCCGGTTGATGTGCCTCTGGTGGTCACGACTTCTCCCTGCCCCCTCACGGATGCGCCGACCCTCGGCGGCTGCGGCGTCGGGTGGCGTGGACCGTGACGGCTGACGAGCGCGGGACGGCTCGTGGCACACCGCTTGAGGACTCGCCGACGTCCCACCCCGCGGTACCTGTGAGCACCGAGAATACTCAAGGTGGTCCGGTTCGTGCCGCACCGGGCCGGTCGTGCTGTGTCACGGTTCGGTGGCCGTCAGCGCATCGATGCCCAGACCGGGCGCATCGGGCAACCGTACGATCGGGCCGTCGTAGGTGATTCCGCCGGTGACAGGCGCGGAGGCCAGCCACCACGCGGCGTCCAGGTCACTCACCGCGGTCGTGCCGTACGCGGCGACGAGGCTGGCCGCGGCGCCGATCCCGATGTGCGTCTCCATCATCGACCCGACCATCGTGCCCATGCCGGCCGCCTCGGCCAGGTCGAGCAGCGTACGCGCGGGGCCGAGGCCGTCGCTCTTGACGAGCTTGACGTTGACCATGTCGGCGGCCCGCAGGGTGATCACGTCGAGCAGCTCGCGGATGCCGTACACCGCCTCGTCGGCGAGGGTCGGGGTGTCGACGTGCGCGGTGACGTGCGCGAGGCCGGCGATGTCGTGCCCGGCGACGGGTTGCTCGACCAGCTCCACGTCGGCGCCGGCGTCCTCCATCGCCCGGATCGCCCGGACCGCCTGGCGCGGTGTCCAGCCCTGGTTGGCGTCCAGCCGGATCCGTACGTCGGGGCCGACGGCGGCGCGGATCGCGCGTACCCGGGCGACGTCGCCGACCGCGTCGGTGCCGACCTTGATCTTGAGTACGTCGAAGCCGTCGGCGACGCGGGCCGCCGCCGTCGCCGCCAGCTCGTCCGCCTCGGCGACCGACAGGGTCACATCGGTGCGTACGGTCGTCGCGGCGCCGCCGAGGTAACGGGCCAGCGGTACGCCGACGCGGCGGGCGGCCAGGTCGTGCAGTGCCACGTCCACCGCGCACTTCGCGCCGTGGTTGCCGACCACCGCGCCGCGTACGGTGCGGAGCAGGTCATTGAGGTCGTCCGGGTCGCGTCCGAGGACCGCGTCGCGCAGCGGGCCGTCGAGGCAGGCGCGGGCGCCGGCCAGCGACTCGCCGGTCACCCGCCACACCTGCGGCGCCTCGCCGTACCCGCGGTTGCCGTGCTCGTCGGTCACCACCACGACCACCGTGTCGGTTGTCGTGGTGTGCCGCACCGCGGTCACGAACGGCGTGTGCAGCGGGGCACTGACCAGGTGGGTCGTCACATCCAGGATCGGCACACGCGGCAGCGTACCGGTTCCGTATGGTGGGCGCCGACACCAGCGAGGGGAGCGGCGCATGGCCCACGGGTTGGGGTTGTCCGGGGCGGCCAACGCCCGCGACGTCGGCGGGTACCCGGCGGCCGGCGGCATGGTCCGCACCGGCCGGGTGTACCGGTCGGACGCGTTGCAGAAGCTGACCGACGACGATCTCGTCGCGCTCGCCGGTACCGGCCTGGCCACGGTCGTCGACCTGCGCGGGCACAGCGAGGTCGAGCAGCTCGGCGCGGACCGGCTGCCGCCCGGCGTCACCGCCGTACACCTGCCGATCCTGGATCCGGCGACCGACCTGTACCGGTTGATGGCGGAGCTGATCGGCAGCCGGGACGCCGACCGGCAGCGCGAACGGCTCGGCGACGGCGGCGGCGAACGGTTCATGACCGACATGTACCGCTGGTTCGTGGCGGACGCCGGCGCGCGGGAGCGGTTCGGCACGCTGCTGCGGCGCGTCGCCGACGCGGGCGAGCTGCCCCTGCTCTACCACTGCACCGCCGGTAAGGACCGTACCGGCTGGACCACGGCGATCCTGCTGACGCAGCTCGGCGTGGACCGCGACACCGTGTACGCCGACTACCTGGCGTCGAACCCGATCGTGCAGGGCGCCGGTGCGACGATGCTGGCGGGTCTGCGGCTGGCGAACGTGATGGCCGAGCCGGAGCTGCTGACGCCGCTGCTGGACGTCCGCCGGGAGTACCTGGCGGCGGCGTTCGACGAGGTGGAGCGGCGGTTCGGGACCTTCGACCGGTACGTGGCCGACGGTCTCGGCCTCGACGCGACGGTACGCGCGGCGCTGGCCGAGGCCCTGCTCGACGGCCACTGACCGCGACCGGCCCGGATCGGCCGTCGGTGGAGGTCGCGCGGCGGGGACGGATCCCCGCCGCGCGGTCGATCAGGCGGCCTCGTCGACCAGCTCGTCGACGACGGGCTCGGGCTCGGGCTCGGCCAGCGGCTCGGCGGTACGCCGGCGGGTGACGCCGGTCGCGGCGACGAGCAGGCCGACGACCGAGACCCCGGCGATCACCGACAGCGCCGGCCGGAACGCGGCGAGCAGCGCCGCCGCCGACACGTCGGCCCCGCCGGCCGCGGTGACCACGGCCGTCACCACGGCGAGCACGATCGCCCCGCCGATCTGGACGAACGTGTTCAGCAGCCCGCCGGCGAGTCCCTGCTCCGAGTCCGGAATACCGCTGGTGGCCTGGATGTTCAGCGCCGGGAACGCCAGCATGAAGCCGATCCCGAGCAGCACCATGCTCGGCAGTACCGAGGTCAGGTAGTTGGAGCTTGCGTCGACCCGGAAGAACAGCGCGTACGCCGCGACGTGTGCGACGACCCCGGCCGCGATGGTCGGGCCGGTGCCGAACCGGTCCACGATCGCCCCGGTGCGGGGCGAGCCGGCCGCGACGATCAGCGCCGCCGGTAGGAACGCCAGGGCGGTGATCAGCGGCGACCAGTGCCGGACGGACTGGAAGTAGAGCATCACGACGAACTGGAAGCTCATGTAGCCGCCGAAGAAGAACACCACGCCGAGGTTGGCCCGGCGGATCGGCGCGGACCGCAGGATCCCCAGTCGTACCAACGGATGCCGGCTGCGCAGCTCGATCACGACGAACGCGGCGAGCAGCGCCAGCGCGACCACCAGGCCGACGACGGTACGCGGTGCGGCCCAGCCGACGGCGGGTGCGGACACCACGGTGTACACGAGCAGCAGCGCGCCGAGCACGATCGTCACGGCGCCGGGCACGTCGTACCCGCCGTCGGGGCGTTCGGTGGCGGTGCGGGGGATGAAGTGGCGGCCGAGTACCAGCGCGACGAGCGCGATGGGTACCGGCAGCAGGAACGTCCAGCGCCAGCCGACCTGAGTCATGACGCCGGAGAACACCAGGCCCAGCGAGTACCCGCTGGCGCCGAACACGCCGAAGATGCTGATGGCCCGGTTGCGCTGGTGGCCCTCGGGGAACGTGGTGGTGACGATGGACAGCGCGGCCGGTGCGGTGAAGGCGGCGGCCATGCCCTTGACGAACCGGGCGGCGATGAGCAGCGTGCCGTCGGTGGCGAGGCCGCCGAGCACGGACGCGCCGGCGAAGACGCCGAGCGCGACGAGGAAGACCCGACGCCGGCCGAGCAGGTCGGCGGCGCGCCCGCCGAGCAGCAGCAGCCCACCGTACCCGAGGACGTAGCCGCTCATCACCCACTGCAGGGACGAGGTGGACATGCCGAGCGCGGTACGGATGGAGGGCAGGGCAACACCGACCATCGAGATGTCGAGCCCGTCGAGCGCGACGACGGTGCAGACGACCAGCAGCAACCCCCAGGTACGGGCGTCCCAGGTGCGGCCGGCGGTGGTATCGGGGACAGACATGCGGACGAACTTACATGCGCGTGCATTAGATCCCAAGGCATTTAATTGTGACGCATCTAATGCTCACGCATCTGTTAACCTGGCCGTCATGAGCGAGGACTCCCTGGTACGCGCCTGGCACGAGCTGCGCGACCGGTACGCCGCCGTCTCGTGCGCGCTGGAACGCGCCCTGCAGGACGGCCACGGCATCGGCGTCAGCGAGTACGACGCGCTGGAGCTGCTGCACGAGCGGGGCAAGGAGTCGTACCGGGCGCAGGAGCTGGTGGAGGCGTTGCCGCTGAGCCAGAGCGCCGCGTCCCGGTTGGTGGCCCGGCTGGAGCGGCAGGGGCTGGTCAGCCGCGGGATGTGCGAGATGGACCGGCGCGGCATCATGGTCTGCCTCACCGACGCCGGCCGCGAGCGGTTTCGCGCCGCCCGGCCGACGCACCAGCGGATCCTCGCCGACACCCTCGCCGCGGTCTGACGCCGGCTCATTAATGGGTTGTCCACTCGGCTAATGGGCTACCCTGGCGGTGATGCGTACCGTCAACCCTGTCGAACACGCGCGTAAGCGGGCCCGGATCCTCGACGCCGCCGCGCACGAGTTCGCCGAGCACGGCGTCGACGGCGCCACCACGGCCGGCGTCTGCGCGCGCGCCGGGATTGGCGCCGGCACGCTCTTCCACTACTTCCGCACCAAGCGCGAGATGGTGTACGCGCTGTTCGCCGACGACCTGCCCGCCGGCGCCGAGGCACGGCGGCGCGCGCTCGCCGAGCCCGATCCGGGCCACGGGTTGCGGCTGCTCGTCGGCCACCTGCTCTCCGACCTCGACCACGCCCTCGCGGCGGGTCTCGCCGCCGCGGCCATCTTCCAGGCCAACCGGGACGAGGAGTTCGCCGCGATGATCGCCGCCGAGGACGGGCGTACCCGGGACGCCCTGACCACGCTGCTGCGGCGCAACGCGAAGGCCGGCCGGCGGCCGCTGTTCCCGCCGGACCGGGCGGCGCGGTGGATCCAGACGCTCGTCGACGCCAGCTACATCACCGCCGACGACGGCTTCGACGCCGACCGGCAGACCGGCGAGCTGCGCCGGCTGCTCGACGTACTGACCGACGGGGGGAGCCGGGGCGATGGGTGAGACGGTCGTGACGCGGTCGACGGGGGAGCGGATCGCCGTCGGCGTCGGGTTCCCGCTGCTCGGCGCGGCCGTACTGGTCGGGTTGAGCCGCGCCGCGGACTGGCTCGCCGGACTGCCGTGGGCGCCGCTACAGGGCCCGAGCCGACTCGTCGCGCGCATCCCCGAGCCGTACGCGACGGTCGGCGCGAACGCGCTGCTGCGGGCCCGCGCCCTCGCCGTACGAAAGGACGACCGGGACGACGCCGACGACCTGCGCGCCGAGCTCGGCCGGCTCGGCGTCGTCGTCCGCGACACCGACAAGCGGCAGTACTGGCGGCGCGTCGGCTGAGCGCGGTCAGGTCAGGTCGTGGCGGTCCGCCCAGGCGGCGGCCGACACGTCCGCGACCAACCGGCAGGCGGCGTCGTCGGACAGCTCGGTCGTGGTGCACACCGCGATCGCGTACGGCGGGGCGTCGTCCGGCAGGACCACGCCGGCGCCGTGCCGCACCCCGTCGACCCAGCCGTTCTTGTGCGCGATGCGGGTACCCGGCGGCAGCCCCGCGGCCAGGTCCTCGGTGCACTCCTGGGCGAGCAGGATCCCCATCATCGCGTCGCACGAGGCCCGCGAGGCGATCCGCCGGTCGGCGACCGCGGCCAGCAGCCGGGCCAGGTCCGCCGCCGTGACCCGGTTCGTCCGCCCGGCCTGTTCGGCGGCGGCGTCCTCGATGCCCCGGCCGACGACCATCACCGTCGCGCCGGCGTCGGCCAGCGCGTGCGCGACCGCCGGGGTACCGACCCGCTCCAGCACGAGGTTCGTGGCGAGGTTCGACGACCGTACGATCATGCGGCGCAGCAGCCAGCCCAGCGGCGCGGTGCCACCCAGCTTCGCCCACACCTCGTCGTCGTTGTCGTACCCGTGGCGCATCGCGAACCGGCCGCCGCCCGGCGCCGCCGAGGCGAACTCGTCGTGGATCGCGAGCTCCTCGTCCAGCGTCAGCCCGTCCGCGTCCGCCAGCCGGTACGCCGCCGCCAGCACCGCCGCCTTCATCGTGCTGGCCGCGTAGTGCGGCTCGTCCGACAGCCGGGTGTACGCCGGCGACCCGGACAGCGGCCCCACGTACGCGGAGATCGTGCCGGGCGCGCCGTCGAGCACCGGGTCGAGCGCGGCGAGGTGCGGGGCCGTCACGAGGCGTCCTCCACGCCGCGCATCGGTGGGCGACGGGCGGAGCGGGGGACGCCGGACAACGCTGCGGTCATGCCCCGCACCCTACGTGGTCCGACCCCGGTCAGTTCCGGTTGGCGCGACCGCGCTGCCGGCCCCGCTCCTGCGCGGACAGCACCACCTTGCGCAGCCGGACCGTGTTCGGCGTGACCTCGACGCACTCGTCGCCGCGGCAGAACTCCAGCGCCTGCTCCAGCGACAGCTTGCGCGGCGGTACCAGCCGCTCCAGCTCGTCGCCGGTGGAGGACCGCATGTTGGTGAGCTTCTTCTCCTTGGTGATGTTGACGTCCATGTCGTCGGAGCGGGAGTTCTCCCCGACGATCATGCCCTCGTACACCTCGGTGGTCGGCTCGACGAACAGGGTGCCGCGCTCCTGCAGGTTGTGCATGGCGAACGCGACGGCGACGCCGGCCCGGTCGGCGATCAGCGACCCGGTGTTGCGGGTGCGCAGCTCACCGAACCACGGCTCGTACGACTCGAAGACGTGGTGCGCGATGCCGGTGCCGCGGGTCTCGGTCAGGAACTCGGTGCGGAAGCCGATCAGGCCGCGGGACGGCACGATCCACTCCATGCGTACCCAGCCGGTGCCGTGGTTGACCAGGTTCTCCATCCGGCCCTTGCGCAGGTTCAGCAGCTGGGTGATGGTGCCCAGGTACTCCTCCGGCGCGTCCACCGTGAGTCGCTCGGTCGGCTCGTGCACCTTGCCGTCGACGTTGTGCGTGACCACCTGCGGCTTGCCGACGGTCAGCTCGTAGCCCTCGCGACGCATGATCTCGACCAGGATCGCCAGCGCCAGCTCGCCGCGGCCCTGCACCTCCCAGGCGTCCGGCCGCTCGGTCGGGAGTACCCGCAGGGACACGTTGCCGACGAGCTCGCGGTCCAGCCGGTCCTTGACCAGGCGGGCGGTGACCTTCGAGCCCTTGACCCTGCCGACCAGGGGCGAGGTGTTGGTACCGATGACCATCGAGATCGCCGGCTCGTCCACGGTGATCAGTGGCAGCGGCCGCGGGTCCTCCGGGTCGGCGAGGGTGTCGCCGATCATGATGTCGGCGATGCCGGCGATGGCGATGATGTCGCCCTGCCGGGCCGATTCGGCCGGCTTGCGCTCCAGCGCCTCGGTCATCAGCAGCTCGGAGATGCGGACCCGCTCGACCGTACCGTCGTGGCGGCACCAGGCGACCGTCTCGCCCTTGCGGATCGTGCCCTCGTGGACGCGGCAGAGCGCGATGCGGCCGAGGAACGGCGAGGCGTCCAGGTTCGTCACGTGCGCCTGCAGCGGCGCGCCCTCGGTGTACGAGGGGGCCGGGATGGTCGAAAGGATGGTCCGGAACAGGGGCTGGAGGTCGGGGGAGTCGGGCTGGCCGCCGTCCTCGGGGCGCTCCAGGCTGGCCCGCCCGGACCGGGCCGACGCGTACACGACGGGGAAGTCGATCTGCTCGTCGGTCGCGTCCAGGTCGAAGAACAACTCGTACGTCGCGTCGAGGACCTCGGCGATCCGGGCGTCCGACCGGTCCACCTTGTTGATCACGAGTACCACGGGGAGCTTCGCGGTGAGCGCCTTGCGCAGCACGAACCGGGTCTGCGGCAGCGGCCCCTCGGACGCGTCCACCAGCAGCACCACACCGTCCACCATGGACAGTCCGCGCTCCACCTCGCCGCCGAAGTCGGCGTGGCCGGGCGTGTCGACGATGTTGATCGTGGTCGACTCGCCGCCGTCGGCGGGGGTGTAGTGGATGGCCGTGTTCTTGGCCAGGATCGTGATGCCCTTTTCCCGTTCGAGGTCCATCGAGTCCATGACTCGGTCCTCGGCCTCGTGGGCGGACAGGTGCGCGCCGAACGCGCCGGACTGTCGAAGCATGGCGTCGACGAGAGTGGTCTTGCCATGGTCGACGTGCGCGATGATCGCGACATTGCGGAGGTCGGTGCGTACTGCCATGCCACCATCCTCCCGTGCCCGCTGGCGGCGCCGTGCGGCGGGGACCGGATGTGACGCCGGTCGCCCGCGTGGTTCATCCCGCCGCGTTCGGTTTCGCCAGATACACCAGCTCGACGCCGGTCGGTCCGGGCGCCCGGTGGGTCTCCGCATACCCGACACGGCGGTACAGGTCGAGGTTGCGCGCGCTGGCATGCCCGGTGAACAGCACGTACCGGGCGGCGCCGGGGGCGGCGGCCTCCGCCGCGGCGAGCAGCCGCGTACCGAGGCCGCGTCCCTGCTGGTCGGGGGCCACGGCGAGGCGGCCGATCTCGGCGTCCGCGCCGACCCGCCGCACCCGGACGGTACCCACGATCCGGTGCCCGTCGCGGGCCACGAGCACGCCACCGGCGCCGATCGCGGCGCGTACCGCGGGGGCGTCCTCGACGATCGGCGGGATGGCGACGCCGTAGCGCAGGGCCTCCCGGACGTACGCGGCGTGCTGCACGGTCAGCAGCTCGCCCGCGTCGTCGGCCCGCGCCGGCCCGATCCGCAGGCCCGCCTGCCCCGCCGCGGCCGGCAGTGTCCGGCGGAACACGACGCGGTCCGCGCCCGGCCCCGAGTAGTCGGCGACGGTCTCCGCGGTGAACCCCAGCCGGCGGTGGAACGCGACCGAACCGGCGTTTCCCGGCGTGGTGATCGCCTTCAGCCCACCGGCGCCGCGCTCCGCGGCCAGCTCCGCGAACCGTCCGTAGAGCGCGCGCCCGACGCCGGTGCCGCGGGCGTCGTGGCGCACCGCGACGAGATGCACGTACCCGTCGCCGGTCGGCGCCACGAAACCCAGCAGGTACCCGACGACGCCGTCGGCGCGGGCGGCGAGGCTCGTGCCGGCGAACTCGTGCGCGTACATCGGGTGGTGCAGCGACCGCATGTCCCGATCGCCCCAGTAACGGTGCTGCTCGGCGAGGACGGTCCGCAGGTCGGCCGGGCTCAGCGGGGTGATCGACGTGGCCACCGGGCCACTGTAGGTCGCGACCCCGGCCCGCTCACGGGCAGGCGGAGGGGCGACCGGCGGCCGGGTCGACGCGCAGCAGCGCGATCCCGTCCCGGCCGCAGGCGACCAGACGCGCCCCCGGGTACGGCCAGGTCGGGGTGTGCGCGGTGGGCCGCCACAGGATCCACCGCACGTGGTAGCGGGCGAGCAGCGCGGCCCGCTCGTCCGAGGTGGCCTTCGCCCAGCCGAGGATCCGGTCCTCGTCCGCCGCCCGCCGCGCCTCGTCCGGTACGCCCGGCGACGGCCACTGCGTCCGCACCGTGCGCAGCCCGTACGTCGGCAGCTCGCGTCGGGTCTGCCAGTTGTTGGCGACGGCGACCTCCCCGTCGCCGACGTGCGCGGCGAGCCAGCCGAGCCGCGGGTACGGCCGCTGCGAGTCGGTGGCGACCTCGGCGTGCGCGCGTGGCGTCGCGCCGGGCAGGGCGCGCGCCACGGTCCACGCGTTCGCGTTCGCGCCGACCACGAGCGCGACCGCGGTGAGCCCGGCGAGCACCGCCGCCGCGGCGCGTGCGCCCCGGCGCAGCGTGGCGCGAGACTGCCAGCACTCGGCCAGCAGCACGGCCAGCGCGGCGTGGCCGGGCAGGACGATCCCCGGCGCGAGGCGACCGAGCGACCAGGATCCGGTGACCGCGCCGGCCGCGACACCGACCGCGCACACCGCCGCGGTCCAGAACAGCGGGTCGCGCCGGTCCCGTACGACGCGGACGACCAGGGCCGGCACGATCAGCGGCAGCAGCGCGTACTTGCCGACGGGGTCCTGGTAGAGCATGTGGTGGATGGCGTCGAAGCCGGCCTGGTCGCCGAGCATGGCGCGCACGCTGATCCACGGCCAGGCCAGTGCGGCCAGCCCGGACACGACGGCGGCGAGTGCCGCCCCGATCACCGGCCGTGGCGTACGCCGGAGGCGGACGGCGAGGGTGAGCAGCACCGACAGCGCGGCGAGCGCGGCCGTGAACGGGTGCACCAGCAGCGTCAGTCCGGGCAGCACGGCGAACACGACCAGCCGGTGCACCCGGCCCACCGTGTCGATCCGCAGCGCGGTACGCCACAGCTCGAACCAGCACGCCCCCGCGACGACGCTCGGCCACACGAACCCGAGGCTGAGCGAGCCGAGCATCGGGAACCCGGACCAGAACCACGTGCCCGTACCCCACAGCAGCAGCATCAGCGCGAGCCCGAGCACCGGCGCCCAGCGCGCCGCGGTCAGCGCGCGCACGAAGCGGTACCAGGCGGTGAGCAGCAGCACCGTGCCGGCCAGGCCGCCGACGGTGAGCACCACCCACACCGACCAGCCGGTGAGCCGCATGAACCAGCCGAGCGCCATCGCCCACGGCGAGAAGTACGCGAAGGGGGCGTGCTCGCCGGTCAGCGGTTCGAGCGGGTGCAGCGGGTGGCGGGCCACCTCGGTCACCGTCGCCGCGTGGATCCAGGAGTCGGACACCCACTCGCCGTGCGGCGCGGTCGCCGCGAGCAGCGCCAGCAGCAGTGCGCCGAGCACGGCGTACGCGAGGGCGGGGAGGCGGCCGGGCCGGGCCGGGACCGTCTGGTCCGGCCGGCGTGGCGCCGCGGTCAGGGGGGCCGACGTCACGACGGCACCCTACCGGCGCGGAACCGGCCGGTCCGGTACGGGGTGAGCCCGCACGAATGATGCTGTTTGTCAATTCTTGAAGTGGTTTCCGGCGACCGGGATACTTGTGATGGCTCGCGCACTTTCGGTGGTTTCGGGAGTGCGGGCAGGTCCACAAGACGTCGCCCTCGCGAGCCGATCCCCTCGCGCCCCCCGATCCAGGAGGCCCCAGTGAGTCACTCCGTCCCCAGCATCCTGCACAGAGCCGGCGTCGTCGCGGTGGCCCTCGCCGCCGGCGCCCTGCTCGCCGCCGCCCCCGCGTCCGCCGCCCCGTCGGTACCGGCGTCGGCCCAGCCGGCGCTCGCCGACAGCCTCGTGCACCGGCTCGGCGACGCCACCGCCGGCAGCTACCTCGACCACGGCCGGATGGTCGTCACCGTCACCGACGACGCCGGTGCCGCCGCCGTACGCTCCGCCGGCCTCACCCCGCGCGTTGTCCGGTACGGCGGCGCCGAGCTGCGCGGCGTCACCACCGCGCTCGACAGCTCGGCCCGCATCCCCGGCACCGCGTGGTCGGTCGACCCGGCCACCGACCGGGTCGTCGTCACCGCCGACAGCACCGTCACCGGTGCGGCGCTCGACCGGCTCCGCACCGTCGCCGGCCGGTACGGCGCGGCGGCGACCGTCCAGCGCACGCCCGGCGTACTGAGCACCCGGATCGCCGGCGGCGACGCCATCTACGGCGGGCAGTACCGCTGCTCGCTCGGCTTCAACGTGCAGAGCGGCGGCACGTACTACTTCCTGACCGCCGGGCACTGCGGCAACATCGCCAGCTCCTGGTACGCCGACGCCGGTCACACCACCCTGATCGGCACGACGCGGGCCAGCAGCTTCCCGACGAACGACTTCGCGATCGTCACCTACAGCGCGTCGTACACGAACCACCCGGGCACCGTCGACCTGTACAGCGGGTCGCAGGACATCACGTCCGCGGCGAACGCGACGGTGGGTGAGGCCGTGAAGCGCAGCGGCAGCACCACGCACGTGCACTCCGGCAGCGTCACCGGGCTCAACGCCACGGTCAACTACGCCGAGGGCACCGTCTACGGGATGATCAAGACGAACGTGTGCGCGGAGGGCGGCGACAGCGGCGGTCCGCTGTTCGACGGGGGCAAGGCGCTGGGCCTCACCTCCGGTGGCAGCGGCAACTGCAGCTCCGGCGGCACGACGTACTTCCAGCCGGTCACCGAGGCGCTCAGCGCCTACGGCGTGAGTGTCTACTGAGGACGGTCACCCGACGGCGACCCGGCGTGCGAACGCGCGCCGGGCCGCCCGCGTCACCAGCCGCGGGCGCGCCACTCGTCGAGGTGCGGGCGTTCGGCGCCGAGCGTGGTGTCGTCGCCGTGGCCCGGGTAGACCCACGTGTCGTCCGGCAACCGGCCGAACACCTTCGCGGTCAGGTCGTCCATCAGGCTCGTGAAGTCCCGCGGGTTCGTCGTCTTCCCGGGGCCGCCGGGAAACAGCGAGTCGCCGGTGAACAGGTGCGCCCGGCCGCCCGGATCCCGGTACAGCAGGGCGATCGCGCCCGGCGTGTGCCCGACCAGGTGGACCACCGACAGCTGACACGAGCCGACCGGTACCGACGCGCCGTCGGCGAGCCCGTCGGTGGCCACCGGCAGCTCGGCCGCGTCGTACCGCCCGGCGACGGACGCCGCGCCGGTCGCCCCGACCACCTCGGCCAGCGCCTGCCAGTGGTCGGCATGCCGGTGCGTGGTCACGACCGTACGCAGGATCCGGTCGTCGACCAGGTCGAGCAGCCGGTCCGCGTCGTTCGCCGCATCGATCAGCACCTGGTCGCCCGTCGCCCGGCAGCGCAGCAGGTACGCGTTGTTGTCCATCGGGCCGACGGACACCTTCGTGATCGACAGCCGGTCCAGCGACCGGGTCGCCGCGGGACCGCCCGGGCGTACCTGTCCGGTGTAGGTCATGGCGCGAAGGTTACTTCCAGCGCGGCGGCACCGGCAGCGGTCCGATCGGATCGACGGCCAGCCCGGCGGCCGGCCGGCCCACGAGCCAGGCCGCGAGCCGCGCGGACGTACCGGTGACCGTCGGGCCGTCACCCAGCCGGTACGTCGCGCCGGTGTCCGCCGCCCGCACCGTCGCTGGCGTGGCGCGGGCCGCGAAGTCGGGTGCCAGCATGTCGAGCAGGCCGGTCCCGAACGCCGGGTCCCAGTCGTCCGGCGAGTAGCCGAGGCCGAGGTCGACGTGGTGGATCTCGACCTCGGCCAGCCGGTTCCACGGGATGTTCGCCGCCGGTCCCGGACCCTGCCGGTACGCCACGTCCGCCGCCCACCGCGCCGCCGGTACCGCGGCGATCAGCGCGGCGAGACGGTCGGTGGCGGCGGTCAGGTCCGCGAGCTGGTCGGCGTGGCCGCGCCCGGCGCCGGCCTCGATGTCGGCGCTGCGCGCCTCGGGCGAGGCGTACATGACGCGGGGCTCGCCGGTGACCGCGGTGTGTGCCAGGTTCGCGAGCGCGTCGGCGTGCCGGGACAGGTGGGTCAGCACGTGCCCGCGGCTCCACCCGGGCAGCGTGGACGGCGTGGCCACCTGGGCGTCGTCCATCGACCGCACCGACGCGAGCAGCCGCTCGGTGGCGCCGGCCAGCAGTTTCGCGTCGTCGTACGGGTTGCGATCCATGGTTGGGCACGCTACCGGTAGCACCGTTAATCGCTTGGTGCGCGGTCCGTCCGGCCGTACTGTCGATGCCGAGACGACGGCGCGGGTACGGGGAGGTGACGGTGCGAGACATGCACTGGTGTCGGACCACGCGTCCGGATCACCACAACTCCGCGGGCCGACCGCTGCGCTGACCGCGCACGCCGCCCGCACGATTCGTGAGGGTGTCGCTTTCCACGATGTCGATCAACCTGGGCGCGCTCGGCTGGGACGCCGCGTGGGCCGACAGTTTCGCCCCGTACGGCCGGTCCGGGTGCCGGGCCGGCCGGGTCAGCCGCGTCGACCGCGGCGTGTACTCGGTGCTCGCCACCGACGGTGCGGTGCGAGCCACGGCCGCCGGCCGGCTGCTCGCCGAGGCGGCGAAGGACCTGCTCACCCTGCCGGTCGCCGGTGACTGGGTGGCGCTGCGCGACTGGCCGGACCGGCGTACCACGGTGGAGGCCGTGCTGGCCCGGCGTACCGCGGTGGTGCGGCTCGGCGCGGGCCGCGACTCGCTCGGCCAGGTGCTCGCCGCCAATATCGACACCGCGGCCGTCGTCGAACCGCTCGACCCCAGCCCCGACGAGGGCCGCATCGAACGCCTGCTGGCGCTCGCCCACCAGTCCGGCGCCACCCCGATCCTGGTGCTCACCAAGGCGGACCGGGTGCCGGACCCGGCCGGGCTGGCCGAGCAACTGGCGCGGGCGGCGCCCGGCGTGGCCGTGTTCCCGGTGTGCGCGAGCGACCCGGCGTCGCTCGCGCCGCTGACCGAACATCTCTCCTACGGCCGCACCCTTGGCCTGTTCGGCGCGTCCGGCGTCGGCAAGTCGACGCTGGTCAACACCCTGATCGGGACGAGCGTGCTGGTGACCCGGGCGCTGCGGGCCGACGGCAAGGGCCGGCACACCACGACGTACCGGGCGCTCGTACCGGTACCGGACGGCGGTGCGGTACTGGACACCCCGGGGATCCGCTCGGTCGGGCTGGACGAGACCGCCGACGGGCTCGACCGGACGTTTGCCGACGTGGCCGGGCTCGCGGCGGAGTGCCGTTTCGCCGACTGCCGGCACGAGACCGAGCCCGGGTGCGCCGTGCTCGCCGCCGTGGCCGACGGCACCCTCTCACCCCGCCGGCTCGCGAGCTGGCGCAAGCTGCGCGCCGAGCTGCGGTGGCAGGCCGACCGCCGGGGCGCCCGGCTCGCCGCCGCCGACCGCGCCGAGACCCGGCGACTGCGCGCGGCGGCACGCCGGCGTACGGACGGTCCGGGCTCGCTGCCGGGTAGCTGACGACACGCCAGCCGGCGCTGGCAAAGCCGTCGTACATGTGTTTGAATTTGCGGCGGTGTCGTCCGGCCGCGAGCGCGGTCGTGATCCAGGTGGCACGGGCCCGTCGCGGCCCCGTTCGTCGGCGTCGTCGCTGGTCCGGCGGTTCTGTCGGAGGGCGCGGATACAGTGGCTCTCTGGGTGTGCCGTGGCCCGGCCGTCCGGTGCCCGATTGGTCGTTTCCCCGATCGGTCGGTGCCCGATCGGTGGGTCTTCGACCTGCCGGTGCCCGACGGGCCGGTGGTCCGTGGCCGCCGTCGTCGTCACATCGTTGGCTGGGTGTACACCGTGTCGTGGGGGTGGGGCCGGACGTCCGGCCCGACGGAGCGGAAGAGCGGGAGACTGTGGCAGATCGCCTGATCATCAGTGGTGCGCGCGAACACAACCTGCGTGACGTCAGCCTGGACCTTCCGCGCGACGCGCTGATCGTGTTCACCGGCCTGTCCGGTTCGGGCAAGTCGAGCCTCGCCTTCGACACGATCTTCGCCGAGGGCCAGCGACGATACGTCGAGTCCCTCTCCGCGTACGCGCGGCAGTTCCTCGGTCAGATGGACAAGCCGGACGTCGACTTCATCGAGGGCCTGTCCCCGGCCGTGTCCATCGACCAGAAGTCGACCTCCCGCAACCCGCGCTCCACCGTCGGCACCATCACCGAGGTCTACGACTACCTCCGCCTGCTCTACGCGCGCATCGGCGAGCCGCACTGCCCGGTCTGCGGTGAGCGGATCAGCCGGCAGACTCCCCAGCAGATCGTCGACCGGATCCTCGGATACGACGCGGGTACCCGGTTCCAGGTGCTGGCCCCGGTCGTCCGCGGCCGCAAGGGCGAATACGTCGACCTGTTCGCGGAGCTCCAGTCCAAGGGGTACGCGCGGGTCCGGGTCGACGGTGTCGTGCACCCGCTGACCGACCCGCCGAAGCTGAAGAAGCAGGAGAAGCACTCGATCGAGGTGGTCGTCGACCGCCTCGCGGTCAAGCCGTCCAGCAAGCAGCGGCTGACCGACTCGGTGGAGACCGCGCTCGGGCTGGCCGACGGCCGGGTGGTGTTCGACTTCGTCGACCTGCCCGAGAACGACGAGCACCGCGAGCGCCGCTTCTCCGAGCACTTCGCCTGCCCGAACGACCATCCCCTCAGCATCGAGGAGCTGGAGCCGCGCTCGTTCTCCTTCAACGCGCCCTACGGCGCGTGCCCGACCTGCACCGGCATCGGCACCCGCAAGGAGGTCGACCCGGAGCTGGTGGTGCCGGACCCCGAGCGGTCACTGGCGGAGGGCGCGATCCAGCCCTGGTCCTCCGGCCACAACCTGGAATATTTCCTGCGCCTGCTGCAGGGCCTCGGCGACCAGCTCGGTTTCGACCTGGACACCCCGTGGCGCAAGCTGCCGGCCCGCGCGCAGAAGGCGGTGCTGCACGGCTCCGACGCCCAGGTGCACGTCAAGTACCGCAACCGGTACGGCCGGGAGCGCTCGTACTACGCGGCCTTCGAGGGCGTGGTCCCGTTCCTGGAGCGGCGGCACGGTGAGACCGAGAGCGACTGGAGCCGCGACAAGTACGAGGGGTACATGCGGGACATCCCGTGCCCCGCGTGCGGCGGCACCCGGCTCAAGCCGGAGATCCTGGCCGTCACGATCTCCGGCCACAACATCGCCGAGGTCTGCGCGCTGGCCATCGACCAGTGCGCCGACCTGCTCGGCAAGCTGACCCTGACCAAGCGGCAGAAGCTGATCGCCGAGGCGGTGCTGAAGGAGATCCAGGCGCGGCTGCGGTTCCTGCTCGACGTCGGCCTCGACTACCTGTCGCTCGACCGCCCGTCGGCCACCCTGTCCGGCGGCGAGGCGCAGCGGATCCGGCTCGCCACCCAGATCGGTTCCGGTCTGGTCGGCGTCCTCTACGTGTTGGACGAGCCGTCCATCGGCCTGCACCAGCGGGACAACCACCGGCTGATCGAGACGCTGACCCGGCTGCGCGACCTGGGTAACACGCTGATCGTGGTCGAGCACGACGAGGACACCATCCGCACCGCGGACTGGGTCGTCGACATCGGCCCGGGCGCCGGCGAGCACGGCGGGCACATCGTGCACTCCGGGTCGGTGTCCGGTCTGCTCACCAGCCCGACGTCGCTGACCGGTGCCTACCTGTCGGGTCGCACGTCGATCCCGGTGCCGGCGGTCCGCCGGCCGCCGACCAAGGGCCGCGAGCTGGTGGTCAAGGGCGCCCGCGAGCACAACCTGCACGGCCTCGACGTCGCGTTCCCGCTCGGCTGCATGGTGTCGGTGACCGGCGTGTCCGGCTCCGGCAAGTCCACCCTCGTCAACGACATCCTCTACGCCGTGCTCGCCAACCAGCTCAACGGCGCCCGGCTGGTGCCCGGCCGGCACACCCGCGTCACGGGGTTGGACCAGGTCGACAAGGTGGTCGGCGTCGACCAGTCGCCGATCGGGCGTACACCGCGGTCCAACCCGGCCACGTACACCGGGGTGTTCGACAACATTCGCAAGCTGTTCGCCGAGACCACCGAGGCGAAGGTCCGCGGGTACACGCCGGGACGGTTCTCGTTCAACGTCAAGGGTGGCCGGTGCGAGGCGTGCGCCGGCGACGGCACGATCAAGATCGAGATGCAGTTCCTTCCCGACGTGTACGTGCCGTGCGAGGTCTGCCAGGGCGCTCGGTACAACCGGGAGACCCTTGAGGTGCACTACAAGGGGAAGACCATCGCCGAGGTGCTCGACATGCCGATCGAGGAGGCGTCCGACTTCTTCGAGCCGATCACCGCGATCCACCGCCACCTGAAGACCCTCGTCGACGTCGGCCTCGGTTACGTACGGCTGGGCCAGCCGGCGCCGACCCTGTCCGGCGGTGAGGCGCAGCGCGTCAAGCTGGCCAGCGAGCTGCAGAAGCGGTCCACCGGCCGCACGGTGTACGTGCTGGACGAGCCGACGACCGGCCTGCACTTCGAGGACATCCGCAAGCTGCTGCACGTGCTGCAGTCCTTGGTGGACAAGGGAAACACGGTCATCGTCATCGAGCACAACCTCGACGTCATCAAGACCTCGGACTGGATCGTCGACATGGGGCCGGAGGGCGGATACAAGGGCGGCACCGTCGTCGCCGCCGGCACGCCGGAAACCCTGGCCGAGATCGAGGAGAGCCACACGGGGCGCTTCCTCCGGCACGTCCTCACCGACGCCACCACCCCCCCGGCCGGCACCCGCAAGCGCACCGTCGCAGCGGCCGGGTCACGTACCGGTGCCCGCAAGACGGCGGGCGCCGCCAAGTCCGCCACCGGCCGCACCGCCGCCACCGGCACCCGGGCGGTCAGCACCGCCCGGACCGCGAACGGCGGGCAGGCCAGCGGCGGCGGGAAGTCCACCGGCAAGACGGCCGGGACCTCGACGACCACGTCGTCGGGCGCCCGTCGTACCAGCAAGGCGCGGTGACCGGCAGCCGACGACCCCCGGGGTCGTCGGCGCGCGGCGTCAGTCGCGCCAGAGCAGGGCGGCGGCCTCGTCGGCGCTGGCGTAGTGCAGGTAGGTGCCGACCCGATCGGTGTCGGCATCGCTGGACGTCGTGCAGAAGGTGACGACGAGATATTCGTTGGTGGTGCGGTGCGTCCACTTGCCGTCCTTCATGGCGTCCGCGGGATGCAGCGCCTTGCGGTCGACGGCAAGGTCGTCTTCGCCGATTCCGGCGTCGACCTGCTTGGCGTGCGCCGCGGTGTCGAAGACCAGGATCATGTGCAGGAAGCGGATCTGGTCGTGCTCGGCGGTGTAGTCGAGCTCGATGCCGTACCGGCAGCCGTGGTCGGTCAGGCTTGCGTGCTGCTCCATCGGCGCGCAGCTGGCGAAGTCGCGTCCGCCGGTCTTGTCCGCGCTGAGCGCCACGCCGCCGAGCCGGAACCGCCAGTCGTCGTACTCGGCCTGGCTCAGCCGGTCGCCCGGCCCGGCACTGCTCGGCCGAGTGGCGGGAGCCGGCCCGCCGCCGGCGGGACCCCCGGACGCCGCGGAGCCGGCGCGGGTGGGCGTCGGATCGTCCGACGCGGTGTACGCCCAGGCGCCGATGCCGCACACGGCGAGCAACACGAGCGCGCCGAGACCGGCGATGATCGCCACGGTCGTACGGCGGCCGGACGTGGCCGGGGCCGACCAGGCGTCGTTGGGCGGTGGGGCCATCCATGGCGACGCGTACGCCGGCTCGTACCCGTGCGGCGGTCCGCCGCCACCCGGAACCCCGGGCGCCCCTCCTCGGCCCCCTGCGCCGGGAACCCCACCCGAGAAACCCGCGCCGGGCACGGCACCCGGGACGCCCGCGCCGGGCACGGCACCCGAGAAACCCGCACCGGGGGTGCCACCCGGCAGGCCCGCGCCCTCGGTCACCTCACCCGGTACGCCCGGGCCGGGGGCGCCGGCCGGGACGTCCGCGCCGGGTACGCCGCCCGGGATGGCGGGACGTCGGTCGGGTGGGCCCGGGCGGTGGGCGTACCCGGTCGGGTCGTCGGCGGGCGTGCCGGACGAGGCGGGGAGGGGGCCGGTGACGTCGGACGGCAGGGGCGGCCCGTCGTCGGGACCGGCGGGATCCTGCGGGCCGGGTCCCCACGGCGTGTGCGTCACTGCGTGTCCCTCCCCGGTACGGTCTGTGCCCTCGGCGGCGTCACGGTAGCCGCGGACCGCAACCGCCGGTTCCCACCCGCGGGGGTTGTCGGACGTGGTCGTTAGGCTTGTGAGGTGCCGGATCCGTCGAGCTACCGCCCAGCGCCGGGGACGATTCCGGATGCGCCCGGGGTGTACCGGTTCCGTGACCCGAGCGGCCGGGTGATCTACGTCGGCAAGGCGAAGAGCCTGCGCAGCCGCCTGAATTCGTACTTCGCGGATCCGGCCGGGCTGCATCCGCGGACGTACACGATGGTCACGACGGCGGCGCGGGTCGACTGGGTGGTCGTCTCCAGCGAGGTCGAGGCGCTCCAGTTGGAGTACAACTGGATCAAGGAGTACGACCCGCGGTTCAACGTCAAGTACCGCGACGACAAGAGCTATCCCTACCTCGCGGTCACGCTGAACGAGGACTACCCGCGGTTGCAGGTGATGCGCGGGGCGAAGAAGAAGGGCGTGCGCTACTTCGGGCCGTACTCGCACGCCTGGGCGATCCGGGAGACGCTGGACCTGCTCCTGCGGGTGTTCCCGGCGCGCACGTGCTCGGCGGGGGTGTTCAAGCGGTCCGGGCAGATCGGCCGGCCGTGCCTGCTGGGCTACATCGGGAAGTGTTCGGCACCGTGCGTGGGCCGGGTCAGTGCCGAGGAGCACCGCGCGATCGTGGACGACTTCTGCGAGTTCATGGCGGGGCGTACGGACCGGATGGTGCGCCGGCTGGAGCAGGAGATGCAGCGGGCGTCGGAGGAGCTGGAGTTCGAGAAGGCGGCGCGGATCCGCGACGACCTGGCGGCGCTGCGCCGGGCGGTGGAGAAGCAGGCGGTGGTGCTCGCCGACGGTACCGACGCGGACGTGGTGGCGTTCGCCGAGGACCCGCTGGAGGCGGCCGTCCAGGTGTTCCACGTACGCGGCGGCCGGGTGCGCGGTCAGCGCGGCTGGGTGGTGGAGAAGGTCGAGGACGTCACCACCCCGGACCTGGTCGAGCAGTTCTGCCTGCGGGTGTACGGGGCGGGCGACCAGGCGACCGCGATCCCGCGCGAGGTGCTCGTGCCGGAGCTGCCGGACGACGCGGAGGCGCTGACCGACTGGCTGTCGCGACAGCGCGGCGCGAAGGTGAGCCTGCGGGTGGCTCAGCGCGGCGACAAGCGGGCGCTGGCGGAGACGGTCGCGCGCAACGCGGCGCAGGCGCTGGCGCAGCACAAGCTGCGCCGTTCGGGTGACCTGACGGCGCGCAGCCAGGCGTTGCAGGAGATCGCCGACGCGCTGGGCATGGACACCGCGCCGCTGCGCATCGAGTGCTACGACATCTCGCACATCCAGGGCACCGACGTGGTGGCGAGCATGGTCGTGTTCGAGGACGGCCTGGCGCGCAAGAGCGAGTACCGGCGGTTCGCGGTGCGCGGCAACCCGGACGGCACCGGTACCGACGACGTGTCGGCGATGGCGGAGGTGCTGCGCCGGCGCTTCTCCCGCTACTTGGAGGCGCGGGCGGAGTCCGCGGACCCGATCGACGCCGACGAGCCGGCAGAGAACGGTGTGCCCGGCATCGACCCGACGACGGGCCGGCCACGCAAGTTCGCGTACCCGCCGCAGCTGGTGGTGGTGGACGGTGGGCAGCCGCAGTGCGACGCCGCCGCCGGTGTGCTGGCGGAGCTGGGCATCGACGACGTGACGGTGTGCGGGCTGGCGAAGCGGCTGGAGGAGGTGTGGCTGCCGTCCGCCGTGGACGAGTACCCGGTGATCCTGCCGCGTACCAGCGAGGGGCTCTACCTGTTGCAGCGGGTGCGGGACGAGGCGCACCGGTTCGCCATCACGTACCACCGGCAGCGTCGTTCGAAACGGATGACGAGTTCGGTGCTGGACGGTGTGGCGGGCCTGGGGGAGATCCGCCGGAAGGCGCTGCTGCGGCATTTCGGTTCGGTGAAGCGGCTGCGGGCGGCGAGTGTGGGGGAGATCGGGTCGGTGTCCGGTATCGGCGACCGTACCGCCGCGTTGGTGTACGCGGCGCTGCATCCGGATGAGTCGGGCGAAGCCGCCACGCCGACCGATCCCGGCGACGTACTGTCGTCCGGGGCCGGGTCGGCGGACCCGGCGGCCGGGGACGAGGGGGGCGAGTGAACGAGCACGCGACGGCGCCGGTGGGCGTCGTGGTGGGCGATGGCGGGGGTGGCGCCGAGGACACGGACCGCCCGCGGCACGCGGAGATGGAGCTCGTGATCGTCACCGGGGTGTCCGGCGGGGGCCGGTCCACGGTGGCGCGCGCCCTGGAGAACGTGGGCTACTACGTCGTCGACAACCTGCCGCAGACGCTGATGGTCACGATGGCGGAGCTGGCGTACCGGTCGGGCGGGGCGACGCGGCGCACCGCGATGGTGCTGGACGTGCGGAGCCGGGCGTTCTCCACCGACCTGGCCGGCGCGGTACGCGACCTGAAGGCCCGCGGCTTCCGGCCGCACGTCGTGTTCGTGGACGCCGACGACGAGGTGCTGATCCGCCGGTTCGAGTCGGTGCGGCGGTCGCACCCGTTGCAGGGTGAGGGCCGGTTGGCCGACGGGATCGCCGCCGAGCGCGCACTCCTCGGCACCGCCCGCGCCGAGGCGGACGTGCTGATCGACACGACCCAGCTCAACGTGAACCAGCTGCGTGCCCGGGTGGAGGAGCTGTTCGGCACCGCGGACGTACGCACGCTGCGGATCACCGTGCTGTCCTTCGGCTTCAAGTACGGGCTGCCGCCGGACGCCGACTTCGTCGTCGACGCGCGTTTCCTGCCGAACCCGTTCTGGGTACCGGACCTGCGCGATCACACGGGGATGCAGCCCGACGTCGCGGCGTACGTGTTGGGGCAGCCGGGCGCGGAGGACTTCGTCGAGGGGTACGCGCGGCTGGTCGGGGCGACCGCGGCCGGCTTCGAGCGGGAGGGCAAGCGGTACCTGACGGTTGCGGTCGGATGCACGGGTGGTAAGCATCGGAGCGTGGCCATCTCCGAGGCGCTGGCCGGCCGACTCCGCGACGCCGGCCTCGCCGCCCATGCCCAGCACCGCGACCTGGGGCGCGAATGACCGGCGGTGAGTCGGCGAGACCCGGCCGGGTGGTGGCGTTCGGCGGCGGGCACGGCCTGTCGGCGACGCTGCGCGCGCTGCGCCGGCTCGGCCTGGCGCCGACGGCGGTGGTGACCGTCGCCGACAACGGCGGATCCAGCGGCCGGCTCCGTGCGTCGCGGCCGATCCTGCCGCCGGGTGACCTGCGGCAGGCGCTGGCCGCGCTGGCCGCCGACGACGAGACGAGCGCGACGAACGCGCGGCTGATGCAGTACCGCTTCGCCGGCGCCGACGACCTGACCGGCCACGCGGTCGGCAACCTGCTGCTGCTCGGACTGTTCGAGGTGCTGGACGATCCGGTCCAGGCGCTCGACCACGCCGCGGAGATGGTCCGCGCGACGGGTCGGGTGCTGCCGATGTCGCGGATACCGCTGTCGATCGAGGCACGGATCCGGGGCGTGGACCCGGCCCGGCCGGACGAGGCGGTCCTCGTCCGCGGGCAGCACGAGGTCGCGGTCAGCACCGGCGAGGTCCGTGAGGTACGGCTGGTGCCGCCGGAGCCGGCGGCGTGCGAGGAGGCGGTCGAGGCGGTCGGCGAGGCCGACTGGCTGCTGCTCGGCCCCGGCTCGTGGTACACGAGCGTCATTCCGCACCTGCTGGTCCCGGAGCTGCGCGAGGCGATCGCGAAGAGCCCGGCCCGCCGCCTGGTGACGCTGAACCTGGCGACCGAGTCGGAGACGACCGGGCTGTCCGCCGCCGACCACCTGGCCGAGCTGAGCCGGTACCTGCCGGAGCTGCGGCTGGACGTCGTCGTCGCCGACGTACGGGCACTGGGCGAGTCGGGGCCTTTGCGTGCTGCGGCAGAATCGCTGGGTGCCCGACTCGTCACGGCCCCGGTCGCGGTGGCCGACGGCGGGCCGCGACACGATCCCGCCGCGCTCGCGGCGGTGCTTGGCCCGATCCTCGGGCACACGAAGCCGATCCTCGGTCCGCCACTGGGCCGAGCCGACATGAGGTGAGCGACACGATGGCCATGACGGGGGCCGTGAAGGACGAGCTGAGCCGCGTCGAGGTGACGAAGCCGTGCTGCCGCAAGGCGGAGATGGCCGCGATGCTCAGGTTCGCCGGGGGCCTGCACATCATCTCGGGCCGGGTCGTGGTCGAGGCGGAGCTGGACACCGGCGCCGTGGCGCGCCGGCTGCGCCGGGAGATCGCCGAGGTGTACGGCTACTCCTCGGAGATCCACGTGCTGGCGTCGGGCGGCCTGCGCAAGGGCAGTCACTACATCGTGCGGGTGGTGCGGGACGGCGAGTCGCTGGCCCGGCAGACCGGCCTGCTCGACGTACGCGGGCGGCCGGTGCGGGGCCTGCCGTCGCACGTCGTCTCGGCGAACGTGTGCTGCGCGGTGGCGGCGTGGCGTGGCGCGTTCCTCGCGCACGGCTCGCTGACCGAGCCGGGGCGGTCCTGCGCGATGGAGGTGAGCTGCCCGGGCCCGGAGGCGGCGCTGGCGCTGGTGGGCGCGGCCCGCCGGATGGGCATCATGGCCAAGGCCCGCGAGGTACGCATGGTCGACCGGGTGGTGATCAAGGACGGCGACGCGATCGGTGCGATGCTGACCCGGCTCGGCGCACACGGCAGCGTACTGACGTGGGAGGAGCGCCGGGTCCGCCGGGAGGTACGGGCGACGGCGAACCGGTTGGCCAACTTCGACGACGCGAACCTGCGCCGCTCGGCCCGCGCCGCGGTCGCGGCGGCGGCCCGGGTCACCCGGGCGCTGGAGATCCTGGCGGAGGACGCGCCGGACCATCTGGTCACGGCCGGCCGGCTGCGGCTGGAGCACCGGCAGGCGTCGCTGGAGGAGCTGGGCGCGCTGGCCGACCCGCCGCTGACGAAGGACGCGATCGCCGGCCGGATCCGCCGGTTGCTGGCGCTGGCGGACAAGCGGGCACACGACCACTCGATCCCGGACACCGAGTCGGCGGTCACCGCGGAGATGCTGGCCAGCGAGGCGTGAGCAGCACCACGCCGGTTACCCGTCGGGAACGCGAAGGTCGCTGCATGGCGTCCGGGCCGCTTCGATAGGGTCGGGTGGTGTTCGGCGATGGGGCCGACATCTCGGCCCCTCGCCGCCGGCCGTCCGGCATCTGAGAGTCGTCGCCGGCACCGGCGGACTCCGCGGGCGTCCACCGACCGGTGTGGCGGGGCGGCCCCCAATGATCTGAACGACGGGCCGGCTGCGGCCGGCGGACTTCTGGCGAGGAGATGGGTCGCGTGACCATCCGGGTTGGCATCAACGGTTTCGGCCGGATCGGCCGCAACTTCTTCCGTGCCGCGCTCGAACAGGGCGCCGACGTGGAGGTGGTCGGCTACAACGATCTGGGCGACACCGCCACGATCGCGCACCTGCTCAAGTACGACTCGGTGCTGGGCAGGCTGAACGCCGAGATCAGCCACGACGACACGTCGATCACGGTCAACGGCAAGCGGATCGCCGCCTTCGCGGAGAAGGGCGGCCCGGCCGCGCTGCCGTGGAAGGACCTCGGCGCCGACGTCGTCGTCGAGTCGACGGGCATCTTCACCAGCGCGGACAAGGCCCGCGGGCACCTGGACGCCGGGGCGAAGAAGGTCGTCATCTCGGCGCCGGCCAAGGGCGAGGACCTGACGGTGGTGCTCGGCGTCAACGACGACGAGTACGACGCGGTCAACCACAACATCATCTCGAACGCGTCCTGCACCACGAACTGCCTCGCCCCGCTGGCGAAGGTACTGAACGACGCGTTCGGCATCGAGCGTGGCCTGATGACCACGATCCACGCGTACACGCAGGACCAGAACCTGCAGGACGGGCCGCACAAGGACATGCGCCGGGCGCGTGCCGCGGCGCTGAACATCGTGCCGACCTCGACCGGCGCCGCGAAGGCCATCGGCCTGGTGCTGCCGGCCCTGAAGGGCAAGCTCGACGGGTACGCGCTGCGGGTGCCGGTGCCGACCGGCTCGGCCACCGACCTGACGGTCAACCTGGCCCGCGAGGTCACCGTGGACGAGGTGAACGCGGCGTACAAGGCGGCGGCGGAGGGCGCGCTCGCCGGCTACCTGCGGTACAACGAGGACCCGATCGTGTCGAGCGACATCGTCACCGACCCGGCGTCCTGCATCTACGACGCGCCGCTGACCAAGGTCACCGGCAACCAGGTCAAGGTCGTCGGCTGGTACGACAACGAGTGGGGCTACTCCAACCGGCTGGTGGACCTGGTCAAGCTGGTCGGCGCGGACCTGTAGGGACTCACCTATGCGAACCCTTGACGATCTGCTCGCCGAGGGCGTGGACGGTCGGCGCGTGCTGGTACGCGCCGACCTGAACGTCCCGCTGAGCCGTACCGACAACGCGGTGACGGTCACCGACGACGGCCGGATCCGGGCCGTGCTGCCGACCGTACGGGCGCTGGCCGCGGCCGGTGCCCGGGTGGTGGTCTGCTCGCACCTGGGCCGGCCGAAGGGCGCACCGGACCCGAAGTACACGTTGGCGCCGGTCGCGGCGCGGTTCTCCGAGCTGCTGGGCGCGGCGGTCGCGTTCGCCACCGACACGGTCGGCGAGTCGGCCGACGCGGTCACCGGCAAGCTCGCCGCCGGCGAGGTGGCGCTGCTGGAGAACCTGCGCTTCAACGCCGGCGAGACCAGCAAGGACGACGCGGAGCGCGGCGCGTTCGCGGCGAAACTCGCGGCGTACGGCGAGGCGTACGTGGACGACGCGTTCGGCGCCGTGCACCGCAAGCACGCCAGCGTGTACGACGTGCCGAAGGTGCTGCCGCACTTCGCGGGCGGCCTGGTGCTGCGCGAGCTGGAGGTGCTGTCCACGCTCACCACCGACCCGAAGCGGCCGTACGTGGTGGTGCTGGGTGGCGCGAAGGTGTCCGACAAGCTGGGCGTGATCACCAACCTGTTGCCTAAGGTGGACAGGCTGCTGATCGGCGGCGGCATGTGCTTCACGCTGCTGGCCGCGCAGGGCCACGGCGTGGGTGACTCGCTGCTGGAGGCCGACCAGATCGACACCTGCAAGCGGCTGCTGGCCGAGGCGGGCGACAAGATCGTGCTGCCGACGGACGTGGTGGTGGCGACGGAGCTGTCCGCGACGGCGGAGACCCGGGTGGTCGGCGTGGACGGCATCGGCGCCGGCGACAAGGGCCTGGACATCGGCCCGGAGACGGCGGCGGTGTTCGCGGCGGAGGTGTCGCGCGCGGCGACCGTGTTCTGGAACGGCCCGATGGGCGTCTTCGAGTACGAGCCGTTCGCCGCCGGCACCCGTACGGTGGCCGAGGCGGTGACCGGCGCCGGGTTCAGCGTCGTCGGTGGCGGCGACTCCGCCGCCGCGGTACGCCAGCTCGGTGTCGACGAGGACGGTTTCTCGCACATCTCGACGGGTGGCGGTGCTTCCCTGGAATACCTGGAGGGCAAGACCCTGCCCGGTGTCGCGGCACTGGAGGCCTGAGTGGCGAAGAAGTCGGAGCCGGCGCGTCGGCCGTTGATGGCCGGCAACTGGAAGATGAACCTCAACCACCTTGAGGCCATCGCGCTGACGCAGAAGCTGGCGTTCAGCCTGTCCGAGAAGCAGTTGTCCGAGGTGGAGACGGTGGTGCTGCCGCCGTTCACGGACCTGCGCAGCGTGCAGACGCTGGTGGCGGGCGACAAGCTGCTGCTGGGCTACGGCGCGCAGGACCTCTCGCCGTACGACTCGGGTGCCTACACGGGCGACATCTCCGGGGCGATGCTGGCCAAGCTCGGCTGCACGTACGTGCTGGTCGGGCATTCGGAGCGGCGGGCGTACCACCACGAGGACGACGCGGTGGTCAGCGCGAAGCTGAAGGCCGCGCTGAAACACGAGCTGGCGCCGATCCTGTGCGTGGGCGAGGGCCTGGAGGTGCGTGAGGCCGGCGAGCACGTGCCGCACTGCACCGCCCAGTTGGACGCGGCGCTGAAGGGCGTCACGGCCGAGCAGGCCGAGACGGTGGTCGTGGCGTACGAGCCGGTCTGGGCGATCGGCACGGGCAAGACGGCGACGCCGGAGGACGCGCAGGAGGTCATCGGGGCGCTGCGGGCCCGGCTGGCCGAGCTGTACCCGGGGGAGACGGCGGACCGCGTCCGCATCCTGTACGGCGGTTCGGTGAAGTCGAAGAACATCGCCGGGATCATGGCGAAGCCGGACATCGACGGCGCGCTGGTCGGTGGGGCCAGCCTGGACGTCGAGGAGTTCGTGCTGATCTGCCGGTACAAGGACCTGTTCACGACCTGAGCACGTGGCGACGAGGTACGGGGCGGGCACCGACACGGTGTCCGCCCCGTTCCGTATGGTGACCGCAGGGCTGCGGAGAGCAGTTGGTAGGTTCTCGCTGTGCGGATGGTGTCCACGGGGGTACGCAGCGTCAGTTCGGTCCTGGCCTGCCTGGTCGTACTGGGATGCGCCGCGGCCGGCTGTTCCCGGCGTGGCGAGGCCGACGACGGGCGCGCCGGGCCGCGTCGCGGCGGCACGATCACGCTGCTGACCGAGTCGAACGGGTTCACGCACCTCGACCCGCAGCTCAACTACACGACCTCGGCGCTGAACGTCGGCCGGCTCATCTACCGGACGCTCACCGCGTTCCGGGGTACGCCGAGCAACCCGGCCGGCGTCCTGCGCCCGGACCTGGCCACCGACCTGGGCCGGGCCAGCGACGACAACCGCGTCTGGGAGTTCACCCTGCGCACCGGTACGGCCTGGGAGGACGGCCGCCCCGTCACCTGCGAGCAGGTCCGGTACGGCGTGGAGCGCAGCTTCGCGCCCGGCAACGCCGGCGGCCCGGCGTACCCGCGGGAGCTGTTGGCCGGTGGCGACGACTACCACGGGCCGGCCGACGGGGACCTGTCGTCGGTGACGTGCTCGGGGCGGACGATCCGGTTCCGGCTCGACCAGCCGTGCGGCGACTTCGGCGACGTGGTGGCGATGCCGGTCTTCGCCCCGGTACGCCCGGACGTCGACGCCCGCGGCGACTACGACCGCCGCCCCATGTCCGACGGCCCGTACGTCATCGCCGAGCGCGACGAGCACCGCATGGTCCTCACCCGCAACCCGTACTGGCGCGCGGACACCGACCCGGTACGCCCCGCGTACCCGGACCGGTTCGTCGTGCGGTTCGGCGCGGACCCGGTGGTGTCGACCAACGACCTGGTGAACGACACCGCCTCCGCGCGGGGCGCGATCCAGCTCGACTACAACGTGCCGCCGAACTTCGTCCAGCAGGTGATCAACGACCCGACACTCGCCGGGCGTACCGTGTCCGGCCTGACGGGCGCGATCCGCTACCTGGCCATCAACACCACCCGGGTACGCGAGCTGCAATGTCGGCGCGCCCTCGGCTACGCGCTCGACAAGTCCGCGTACCGGATGGTGGTCGGCGGCTTCGTGGCGGGGGAGTACGCGACGACGATGATCCCGCCGGGCGTGCCCGCGCACCGTTCCGTCGACCCGTACGGGAAGAAGGACCGGCCCGGCGGCGACACGCACCGGGCCGCGGTGCTGGTGGAGTCCGCCGGCGGCTGCCCGGCCGAGCTGACCCTCGACTTCCAGGACGTGCCGACCTACCGGCAGGCGGCGCTGAGCATCCTCGACTCGTACCAGAAGATCGGCATCAAGGTCCGGCTCAACCCGATCCCGAAGTCCCGGTTCTACGACGTGGTCGGGAACCCGGCGCGGGAGCACGACCTGGTCCTCGCCGCGTGGGTGCCGGACTGGCCGAACGGCTCGTCGATCATCCCGGCGCTGTTCGACGGGCGGCTGCTGCGGGCGCACCGCGACGGCGGCAACTACAACCTCGCGCAGCTCGACGACTCCCGCATCGACGCGCTGATCGACCGGGCCCGTACCGAGCACGACCCGGACGTGCAGAACGCCCTGTGGGCCAGCGTGGACGCCGCCGTTCTGGCCCGTGGCGCCGCCGTCCCGATCCTGTACGAGCGGGGTCTCGCCATGTACGGCAGCGGTGTGCGCGGCGCCGTCATGCAGTCGCTGTACGGCGAACCGGACGTACTGGGACTCGGTGTGGTGTGAGGACGCGGGTCTGCCGCTGTCGCCCGCGGACCGGCCGGCTATGCTGGGACACCGGTCACGCGGCGCACGAGGCTCGCGGACGCTTGGACACACCCGGTGCACCCGAGAGGATTAGCCCCGCATGAACTGGTTGGCCTACGTTCTGACCGGTCTGTTGATCGTCACGAGCGCGATCCTCGTGCTGCTGATCCTGCTGCACCGGGGCAAGGGTGGCGGCCTGTCGAGCATGTTCGGCGGCGGCGTGTCGTCGAGCCTGTCCGGATCGTCGGTGGCGGAGAAGAACCTGGACCGCTTCACGGTGATCGTCGGAGTTCTCTGGTTTGCCTGCATCGTCGGACTCGGACTGTTGCTGAAGGTGTTCCAAGCAAAGTCGTAATGTGAAAAATGGCCCCAGGCAGGTGCCTGAACTGGGGATTC
>DASXWQ010000086.1:0-2247 GCA_036503555.1 Actinocatenispora sp. | reverse complement strand
CCAGGGCGTAGAGAATGACTGTCGCCTCCGGGATCTCGGTGTCGGATCGGCAGCCAGATCATCGGACGCCGGGGGCGAACAGCGGGGTCGTGTCACTCGTCGGCGACGAGGATTCACCTGACCGGGTCAGGTCGTCCGGCTCTGAGCCGGGGCCCCGCCCCTGGCGGGAGCGGGGCCGCCCGTCACGCGGTCAGTTGACGTATACCGAGTAGCCGATGCCACCCGACTTGGTGCCGTCGGCCGTGGTGCCCCACACGATGACCGAGTAGATGCCCCGGTCCGGTGGGGTCCACGTCATCGTCCCCGCACCCGATCCGTCCGCCGGTACGGTGACCTGCTCGGTCACGGCACCGCTGTCGTTCCGGACGTAGTAAGGCGCGCTCGTGATGCTGAAGTAGTACGTCTTCTCCGGCGAGGAGACGTTGTCGGCCGTCAGCGTGCGCACCCGCAGGTTGTGGGATGCCGAGCCCTCCGGGGGCAGCGGGGGAGTCCAGGCCAGCCCGGCGCGCCCGTTCTGGGCGGCCACCTGCTGGACCGGACCCCAGTCGAACGAGTACTCGAACGTCACCGCGCCCGGCTGGCGGGCGTCGAACGTGAACGTGCCGGGGAACACCCGCCCGTTCGCCTGGAACTCCTTCGAGGTCACCACCATCTCGTAGTCGCCGATCCTCGGTGGGGTGTAGCTCACCGACGCGGTGTTCCCGCTGACCGGCACGGTCCACCTGGTCGCCGGGTCCGCCGTCAGCCAGTACTCGAACTCCACGGCGTCCGGCATCGGGGTGGTGAACGTGAACGTGGCGGCCCCGCTCTGCGTCCCGATGTCGCCCTCGTGGCCGATCGCCGGCCGCCAGGTGTTGAGCGACAACTGTTTCTCCGTCACCGGCGACAGCCCACCGGACGCGTCGCGGGCCCGCACCCGCAGCACGTTCTGGTCAGCCGAGGTGAACTCGACCGGCAGCGCGGCGGTACCGTCGGCGTTCGCCTTGACCGTCCACTTCGTACTCTCGGCGCTCGCGAACCAGTAGTCGTGCTCGACGACGTCCGGCATTCCCGGGGTCGCCGTGTACGTGGCCGAAGTGCCCAGGTCGACGTTCCCGGGCCCGCTGACCGCCGGCGACGCGTCGATGAGGAACCGGTACTCCCGTTCCGGCGACTTCACGCCCGCGGTGTCCACCACCGGTGGCCGGCGTGATCGTCACCTCGGCGACGCCGTCCTGGCCGGCCGTGACCGTGGCGGACACGCCGTCGTCCAGCCGGCAGTCGTACGCCACGACGTTCGGCGTCCCCGGCGCGAACCGGAACACACCCGGCACGCCGAAGCCGCCGTCCGGGCCGCCCTGCGGCGGGTAGCGGTCGGACGAGACCGTCGGCCGCGTCTCCTTGACGATGAACGAGTAGTAGGTGCTGAGCGAGAGGTTGCCCGCCCGCACGACGACTGACTGCCAGCCGGTGGCCGCCGGCGTGAAGCTGACGGTGGCGGTGCCGTCGGGGCCCGCGGCGATCTCCCGCGTGCCCCGCGCCGAAGTTGTAGTCGTGCTTCACGACGTCGGTGGAAACGTTGGGGGAGAAGGTGAACTCGCCCGCCACGCCGATCCCGCGCCTTCGGCGCCCGCCGGCTACGTCGGGAAGACGACGGCAGGCGCGTTCGGATCCGTGCGGTCGACGGTGAACCGGCACGGGCCCGCCGTGGCCGACTTCGCACCCCAGCTGTCCTGGGCGTACACCTCCCACGCGTAGGTGCCGTCGGCGAGGTCCGAGGCGTCCGGGTACGCCGCGGCGGGGCTGCCCGACCCGGCACCCGTGCGCCGGGTCCGCCACCGGCCACCACACAAACTGCCCGGACGTGAAGTCCCCGTCCGGATCGCATTTCGGAACGCTGGTGCGCCGTGGTTTCCGCGGCCGCGATCGCGCCACTGGAGCCGGTGGTGGCGAGCGCGACGGCGAGCGCCGTCAGTGATCTTCGTAGCGTCAGGTCGGAGGTGGCCCACGCGCGAGATCGCCGATCGGTTTAGTCTCATTGAAGGGCTCAACCCGAAAGAATGAAGTTCATCGGCATCACTAACTGTTCGGTCGAAAAGAAGGCAGTACTTCGGTAGCGTCGCCGTGGGTATTCACCATCGAAAACCGGGGGTTATCGAATGCTGAAATCAATCACCACGGTCGCCGCGGCGGTCTCGCTCGGGGTCGTGGGCGTTGCCGTCTCGCCCGCGGCCGCGGCCACGAAGACCTTCTCGTGCAGCACCGGCT
>DASXWQ010000085.1:0-227184 GCA_036503555.1 Actinocatenispora sp. | reverse complement strand
GGCCCGGCCGTGCCGGGCCACGGCGACGAAACCGCGAGACGACGGAAGGGGTGCCCCAGATGAGCAGTGACGTGGCCGCGGTGCCGCTCCGCCGGCGGTACGACGTCGGGCCGCTCGCCGCCGACGTCCGGGCGCTGGCCGCCGATCCGTGGCGGGCGCAGCGTTCCGTCGGCCAGGACGGCGTACAGCGGGAGTCCACTGTGGACTGGAAGATCCTGGCGCTGCGCAGCCCCGGCGGCGACCCGGACCGTACCGACGCGGGGGGCGCCGGTCTCGTCGAGCACGCCGACACCCCGCGGCTGGCCGGTACCCGCGCGCTCGGTGCCCTGCTGGCCGACTTCCCGCTGCCGCTGCTCGGCGTACGGCTGATGGCGTTGGGGCCGGGCGCGCGGTCGGCCGAGCACCGGGACGCCAAGTGCGGCCCGCCGTGGGGACTGGTCCGGCTGCACGTGCCGATCGTCACGAACCCGGGCGCGCTCGTCGTCATCGACGGCACCGAGTACCACTGGACGGCCGGCGGGCTGTGGTTCGGCGACTTCAACCGCAGCCACCACGTCCGCAACGAGGGCACCGAGACCCGCGTACACCTGGTGCTGGACTGCCGGACCGGGCCCGCGCTGCGCGAGCTGCTGCCGGCGGAGGCGGCCGGGATGGCCGACGGGATGCTGGCCGCCCGGCCCGACGTACCGCTGACGCCGGCGGAGCTCGACGCGTACCGGTGTCGCTTCGCGCTGCCCGCCCGGTTCGTCGAATGGTCCGAGGAGGAGCCGGTCGCCGACGCGGACGCGTCCCTACCGGCCGAGGTGCGCGTCGAGCGCGACCGGCTGGTACTGGTGGTGGCGGGGCGCCCGACGTTCGGGCTGGTACACGTCGGCGGCGGCGAGTTCCGTCTGGCGGGCTGGTCCGAGGAGCGCACCCTGCGCCGCACCCCCGACGCGGTGCACCTGGTCACCCGGCACGGCGACCGCGTCGACGAGACGGTACGGCCGGTCGCGTGATGAACCCCGAGGTGCTGGTCGTCGGCGGCGGCCTGTGCGGGCTGTCCAGCGCGCTGTTCCTGGCGTGGCACGGCGTACGGGTGCTGCTGGTGGAGCGGCATCCGGCGCTGTTGAGCCATCCCCGGCAGCGCAGCGTCGGCACCCGGGTGATGGAGCTGTACCGCCAGGTCGGTCTCGCCGACGCGATCCACGCCGCGCGGGCCGACTTCGTCGCCGCCGGCGACTACGTCGTGGTCCGGGCGCGGACGCTGGCCGACGAGCACCTGCCGGTCGCGCACCAGGGCGACACGGCGGCGGCCGAGGCGGCGAGCCCCTGCCGCGGTACGCCGATCGACCAGGACCGGGTCGAGCAGCTGGTGTGCGCGCGGGCCCGCGCGCTGGGCGCCTGCGTCGAGTTCGGTACGGAGCTGCGGGACCTGACCACGGGACCGGACGGCGTCGACGCGGTGCTGACCGACGCGCGCGGGACGAGCCGCCGGGTACGCGCCAGGTACCTGGTGGCCGCCGACGGCGCGGACGGCGGGATCCGCGCCGCGCTCGGCATCCCGCGCACCGGCTACGGCCCGTCGTTCGACCTGCTGAGCCTGCTGGTGGACGCCGATTTGCGGCCAGCGCTCGCCGGCCGGACCGTACACATGGCGCACCTGGACGTGCCGCGGCCCCGGACGTACCTGATGGCGTTGGACCGCGGCGGACGGCGCTGGGTGTTCGGCACCGCGGACGACCCGACCGGCGCCGAACCCGACGAGCGCGGCTGCGTCGAGCTGGTCCGCGCCGCGGTCGGCCGACCCGACGTACCCGTGCGCCTGCGTACCCAGATCGCCGGCACCGACCGGCGCCTGCTGCGCTTCCGGGTCGGCGCCGCGGTCGCCGACCGGTACCGGGTGGGGCCGGTGTTCCTGGTGGGCGACGCGGCGCACCTGATGCCGCCGACCGGCGGGTTCGGTGGCGCGACCGGTGTCGCCGAGGCGCACAACCTGGCGTGGAAGCTGGCCTGGGTGCTGCGCGGGCGGGCCGGGCCCGCGCTGCTCGACAGCTACCACGACGAGCGGTGGCCCGTCGCGCGTTTCACGCTCCGGCAGGCGATGGTGCGCTCCGCGGACCGGTTCGACACCGCGGCGGCCGGCACCCTCGTCGACCGGTCGACGGTGCTTCTCGGCCCCCGGTACGACTCGCGCGCCGTGCTCGGCGGCGCCCCCGATCCGGTACCCGTCGGCGAGCTGTCCGGCGCGCCCGGCAGCCGCGCGCCGCACGTACCGCTGGCCGGCGGCGGATCGACCCTCGACGCGTACGGCTCGGCGTTCGTGCTGCTCGCCGGCCCCGCCGCGGACGGCTGGGGCGTTGCCGCCCGCCGGCTCGCGGTACGGCCGCGCCGGATCGACCGCGACACCGCCGCCCGGCACGGCATCGGGACGCGCGGCGCGCTGCTGGTCCGCCCCGACGGGTACGTCGCGTGGCGCTCCCCCGGCGCGTCCCCCGACCCGGAGGACGCGCTGCGCGCCGCGCTGTCCGGGATCCTCGCCGTACCGGAGCGGGCCGGGTCGCGCCGATGACCGAGCCCCCGCTGCCGACGCGCCGGGACTGCCCGTACGAGCTGCCCGCCGGGTACCGGGAGCTGCGCGCAGACGGCCCGCTCACCCGGGTACGGCTGCCGGACGGCCGCGGCGTGTGGCTCGTCACCGGGTACGCGGAGGCGCGCGCGCTGCTCGCCGACCCGCGGCTGTCGTCGGACCGCTCGCACCCCGACTTCCCGGTACCGGCGCGGCCGACCGCCGAGCGCCGGCGCGCCTCGCTCAACGGCACCCTCATCGGTACGGACCCGCCCGCGCACGACCGGCAGCGGCGGCTGCTCGCGGCCCGGTTCACCGCCCGGCGCGTCGCGGCGCTGCGGCCGGAGATCCACCGCGTCGTCGACGACCGCCTCGACCGGATGGTCGCGGCGGGGCACGCCGATCTCGTCGCCGACTTCGCACTGCCCGTACCGTCGATCGTCATCTGCGGGCTGCTCGGCGTGCCGTACGACGACCACGCGTTCTTCGAGCAGCAGGCCCGGCTGCGGCTCGACGCCGACCGCGGGCCGGAGGCGATGCAGCGGCTCACCGACTACCTGGCGGACCTGATGCGGCGCAAGCGTCGCCGGCCGGGCGACGGCCTGCTGGACGAGCTGGTCGCCGGGCCGCTCGCGGCGGGCACGGTGGACACCGCGACGGTCCTGTCGCTCGCGCTGGTGCTGCTGGTCGCCGGGCACGGCAGCTCGGCGAACATGCTCTCGCTCGGCGCGCTGACCGCGCTCGTGCACCCGGACCTCGCCGCCGGCCTGCGCGACACCCGTGCCCGGCCGTCCGCGGTCGACGAACTGCTCCGGTACCTGTCGGTGGTGACCGTCGCGCCCCGCCGCGCCACCGCCGACATCCCCGTCGCCGGCCGGCTGGTCCGCGCCGGCGACGGCGTACTGGTGGGGCTGGCCGCCGCCAACCACGACCCGGCGTACGTGCCGGCGCCGGACCGACTCGACCCCGGCCGGCCGGTTCGCGGGCACCTGGCGTTCGGCCACGGCATCCACCAGTGCCTCGGCGCCAGCCTGGCCCGGGCCGAGCTGGACATCGCGTACGGGGCGCTGTTCACCCGGCTGCCGGCGCTGCGCCTAGCGGTACCGGTCGACCGGGTGCCGGTGGAGCGCGGCCTGCTCGGCGGGCTCGCCGAACTCCCCGTCACCTGGTAGCGGAGCGCGCGAGCGCCAGTACCGCGGCGGCGGCCGGCGGCGCGTGGTCGTGCCCGGCGAGCACCAACCGCCGCGTACGCCGGGGCCGGACCGGCACCAGCGTGAGCGTGGCGTCGAGCATCGCCCCGGCCAGGTCCGGCACGATCGAGACGCCGACCCCGGCCCGCACCATCGCGAGCAGCGTGCCCATCTCGCGTACCCGGTGCGCCGGCGCGAAGGGGACGCCCGCCGTGCGGTGCATCCGGCGTACGTGGCGCTCGCAGCCGCCGCGGGACAGCAGGAACGGGTCGTCGGCCAGCTCGGCGACCTCGACGGCGGGTTCGGCGGCGAGCGGGTGGTCGCGCCGCAGCAGCGCGCAGAACGCGTCCTCGGCGAGTGTCACGCCCCGGGCCGGTGGCGCGTCGACGAGGACGGCGAGGTCGACGGTCCCGCTCGCCAGCCAGCCGGCGACCTCGTCGTCCTCCCCCTCGAACAGCTCCACGTCCACCCGCGGCAGCTCGGTACGCCAGCGGGCCAGCAGCCCCGGTAGCAGTCCCTGGCAGGCGGTCGGCGGTGCGCCGAGCCGTACGGTGCCGGCGGGTTGGCCGTCGCGGTGGTCGGCGAGCCGTTCGATCCGGGCGGCGGCGCCGACCATCTCGCGGGCCGCGGGCATGATCCGCTCACCGAACGCGGTGGCCCGGGCGCGGCCGGCGCGTTCCAGCACCGGGCCGTCGAGGGCGCGTTCGAGCGCGGACACCGCGTGCGAGACGGCGGACTGGCTGATGCCGAGCCGTACCGCGGCCGCGCCGAACCCGCCCTCGTCGACGACGGCGAGGAAGGCGCGGAGCTGGGGCACGCTGACGTTCATGAGTGGTCCTCATGGGTTGGTCTGTCTTCGTTGTTGGACTCATGATGCCTCGGCCGGCCACGATGCTGCCCGTGCGTCCACCTCGCTGGGTACCCGGGTTCCTGCTCGTCGCCACCGTCTGGGGCGCGAGCTTCACGTTCATCAAGCTCGCCGTCGACGGCGGCGTCGCCCCGCCGTGGGTGGCGCTGATCCGCTGCGCGCTGGGCGCCGCCACCCTCGTGACGATCTGCCTGGTACGCCGCGACGCGCTGCCGCGCGACCGGGCCACCTGGCTGCACGGGCTCGTCGTCGCGCTGCTGCTGCACACGATCCCGTTCACCCTCGTCGCGTACGCCGAGACGCACGTGTCGTCGGTGTTCGCCGGGCTGTGCAACGCGGTCACGCCGCTCGCCACGATGCTGTTCGCCGTCGCGATCGTTGGCGAACGGCTCACCGGACGCCGCGTCGCCGGCGTCGGCGTCGGCCTGGCCGGCGTGCTCGTCCTCGTCGGCGCGTGGCGCGGCCTGCCCGCCGGTACGCTCGGCGGCTCCCTCGCCTGCGTGGCCTCCACCCTCTGCTACGGCGCCGGCTTCGCCTACACCCGGCGGTACTTCGCGCACCGGGCCACGTCCGCCCCCGGCCTGTCCGCCGTCCAGATGTGCTGTGCCACCGCCGAACTCGCGCTCGTCGCGCCGCTCGCCGGCGGCGTACCGCGCTGGCCCGGGTGGACGGCGGCGGTGGCGCTGCTGGTACTCGGCGCGGTCGGCACCGGCGTCGCGTACATCATCAACCTGACCGTGATCCGCACCGCGGGGGCGACGGTCGCGTCGACCGTCACGTACCTGACGCCGGTGGCGTCGACGGTGCTCGGCGTGCTGTTGCTGGCCGAGCCGCTGCGCTGGAACCACCTCGCCGGCGGCGTCCTCATCCTCGCCGGTGTGGTCGTCGTGCAGCTCGCGCCCCGCCCCGCCGCCCAACCGGTACGCCAGGGCGCATGAGATCAGCCGGCGGCGGCGACCGTACCGTCCGCCGGCGCGGCGAGCAGGTGCCGGCGCAGGAACGACACCTCCGCGGCGACCGCCAGCTCGTGCGCCCCGCGGTACGTGGCGTGGTGGTCGCCGGGCACCCGGACCAGCTCGCCGCGCGGGGCCTCGGCCGCCGCGCGGATCGCCGGACCGGGCCGGTCGGACGTGTCCCCGTCGCAGACCAGTACCAGCAGCGGGCAGCGCACCCGGCGCGCCGAACGGCCCGGCCGGTAGCAGCCGAGCCGCAGCGCGGAGCGGGCCGCGACGGTCCGGGCCCAGCCGTCGTACCGGCCGTCGGGGTCGAGGGCGGCGCTACCGTCCGCGTCCGGCGTCGTGGCGAGCGCGACGGCGCCCGGCTCACCGGCCGTGGGTACCAGCAGCGGGCGCCGGCCGACCAGGCCACCCAGCGCGTCGAGTACGCCCAGCGCGGCGAGGCCGGCGAGACCGCGCGGCGTCTGGTGGCGTACCGCGTTGCGGACGGCGTCCCGGCCGTCGACGAACGGCGAGTGCGCGATCGCCGCCGCCACCCGCGGATCCCGCGCCGCGACCCGCATGACGTGGCCACCCGAGACGGACAGGCCCCAGATCGCCACGCGGTCGACGCCGGGCAGCGACCGGGCCGTACCGATCGCGGCGCGCCAGTCGGCGAGCTGGTCGCCGACGCGTACGACCTGGCGGGGGTGGCCGCCGCTCTCCCCCAGCCGGCGGTAGTCGAACGCCAGCACGCCGAACCCGTCGTCCTGGAAGCGCGCCGCGAACCGGTCCGTGGCCGGCTCCCTGGTCATCGCGAACGCCCCGGCCATCACCACGCACGCCCCGTTCGATCCCGGGTAGTGCCAGGCGACGCAGTCGGTGTCCGCACTGGCGAACCGCACCCGCTCGCGTTCCACCGCCACCCGCCCTCCGCCGTCGACGTCACGACCACGATGCCGGACCGGGCTCGGTTGGCCGGCCGCCGGGTGTCTACATAGAGTTTCGACATGGCTCGGAAACCGAGAATCACGGCGACGGTCGCGGCGGTGCTCGCCGCGTTCCTGTCCGACCCCGGGACCCCGCGGTACGGGCTCGACCTGATCCGCGCGACGGGCCAGGCCAGCGGCACCCTCTACCCGGTGCTGAGCCGGCTCACGGACGCCGGCTGGGTGACCGGCGAATGGGAGGACGCAGAGACCGCGCAGGCCGCCCGTCGGCCCCCGCGCCGCTACTACACGCTCACGCCCGACGGCGTCGTCGCCGCCCGGCGCGAACTCGCCGCCCTGCACCGCGCCCTCGGCATCACCGGCCGCCCCGCGACGGGGCATGCATGAGATCCCCGACCGCGCTGCCGCTGCGCCTCGCCGCCGACCGCTGGGTCGCCGCCGTGGCCAGTTGGTGCGGAGGCCGGGCGCGGCGCTGGGCGCCGGTGATCCGACCCGGGCCGGTGTCGGACCGGGTGTGAGGTCGGGCGCCGGCGCCGCAACCTGCCCGTCACTCCGGCGCAGGACAAGCGAGACGCGCGTCAACCGGGTCGTCACCGGTGGATACCCGCGGTCAGGCCGGCGCGCAGGGGGTGACGGCGGGCAGGCGGCCGGCGGCGTACGCGCCGGGGGCGACGCCCATCAGGTCCCGGAAGTCCGCGCTGAGGTGCGCCTGGTCGGTGTACCCGACGTCGCCGACCAGTCTCCCGGGCCGGCGTCGCCAGCACCAGCCCGGCGCGGCCGGGACGCAGCCGGATCCGGACCCAGCTCGCCGCCTTCGCCGCCGTGTACGCCGCGCGGCTGCGCGGGCCGACCACCACGACCGGGCCCGCCTCCGCCGCCCGGCACACCACCACGGCGCTCGCCCCGTCCGGCGGATGAACCATCACACCGGCGGCCCCGGCGCTGCCGGCGGTGATGTCGGCGACCCAGGGCCGCAGCACGGCCGGCACCCGTACCCGCGTCTCCACGCACCAACGCTAGCCGGCGCGGGTGCGGCGCGACCAGCGGCGACGGGACGGACCGCCGAAAGTTCCAAGCCGGCGTACCGGAGGCGGCGGCATCGTCGGCGGCATGATCCTCGTCGCCGGTGCCACGGGCACCATCGGTACCGAACTGCTCCGCGTCCTCACCGCCGAGGGCGTCGCCGTCCGCGCGATGACCCGCGACCCGGCCCGGCTGCGCGTGGCCGGGGTCGACGCCGTCCGTGCCGACTACGGCGACCCGGCGTCGCTGGCGCGGGCGGTGGCCGGCGCCGAGTCGGTCTTCCTGCTCACCGCGCCGTCCGGCCCGGTCGCCGAGCACGACCGCGCCATGGTCGACGCGGCCCGTACCGCCGGGGTGGCGCGGGTGGTGAAGCTGTCCGCGATCCGCGTACCGGAGCTGGACGAGCTGAGCTTCCACCTGCCCGGCGAACGGCTGCTCGTCGACAGCGGCCTCGGCTGGACCGTGCTGCGTCCCGCCTCGTTCGCCTCCAACACGCTGAGCTGGGCGCCGGCGATCCGCGCGGGCGAGCCCGTACCCAACCCCACGGGTACCGGCCGGCAGCCGGTCGTGGACCCGCGCGACGTGGCCGCCGTCGCCGCCCGCGTCCTCACCGGCGACGGGCACGACAAGCGGGTGTACACGCTGACCGGGCCGGACCCGATCAGCGTGCCCGAGCAGGCCGAACAGCTCGCCGCCGTGCTCGGCCGGCCGGTACGCCTGGCCGACGTGTCACCGTCGGAGTATCGGGACCGCCTCCTCGCGGCGGGCGTGGACGCCGGAATGGTGGAGGTCGCCGCCCGCGGCAGTGCGGCGGTACGCAACGGGGTCGGCGCGGCCACCACCGACGACGTCGCCCGCGTCCTGGGCCGCCCGCCAACCCGGTACGCCGACTGGGCCCGTGCCCACCGCGACGCCTTCCCGTCCTGATCGGAGGTTGAACCTGACACGGTGTGAGGGCCTAACGTCGCTGTCATGGGTGACGAGAGCTGGACCGTGGGCGAGCTGGCCCGCGCGTCCGGGTTGTCGGTGCGGGTGCTGCACCACTGGGACGCGGTGGGGCTCGTGTCGCCGGAGCGCACACCGAGCGGCCACCGCCGCTACGGCCCCGCGCACGTCACCCGCCTCTACCGTGCGATGGCTCTGCGCCGGACGGGCCTGGGCCTTCGCCGGATCGCCGCGCTGCTCGCCGACGAGGACCCCGACCCCGCGGCCACCCTGCGCGCCCACCTTGGCGAGGTCGACGACGATCTTCGTCGGCGGCGCCAGCTGCGCGACCGGCTCGCGACGGCGCTGACCAGTCCGGAGCCGAACCAGCTGATGAGAGTGATCGAGACGATGACGATGTTCGAGCAGTACGTGCACGGCTACCGTGCCGACGAGAGCGCTCGCCTGAGCGACCAGGCGGACGCGCTCGTCGAGCTGCTTCACGGCGACACGCACTTCCGGCCCGGTGAGCGGGTGCTGGAGATCGGTTGTGGCGTGGGCGCCCAGACCGTCACCCTCGCCGGCCGACACCCGCACGCACGTATCGTCGCCGCCGACATCGCCCCGGACTCGTTGGCCCAGGCGGCTCGGCGCGTCTCCGCCGCGGGCCGCACCAACGTCGAGTTCCGTGCGGCGGACGTGTTCGCGCTGCCCGAACCGGAGGGCACCTTCGCCGAGGCGTCGTTCGACCACGTCTTCGTGTGCTTCCTGCTCGAACACCTGCCCGCACCGGTCGAGGCGCTGCAACGGCTGCGGCGTCTCATCCGGCCGGGCGGCACGGTCACCGTCATCGAGGGTGACCACGGTTCGACGTACTTCCATCCCGAGGACGAAGCCGCCCGCGCCGCGATCGCGTGCCAGGTGACGCTGCAACGACACGCCGGCGGCGACGCCCTCATCGGCCGGCGCCTGTTCCCCCTGCTGCGCGAGGCGGGCTGGTCGGACATCGCCGTCGCGCCGCGCACCGTCTACGTCGACGGCAGCCGGCCGCGCCTGGCCGAGAGCTTCACCACCCGTACGTTCACCGCGATGATCGCGGGCGTCCGCGAACAGGCCGTCGCGGCGGGACTGATCGACGGCGACACCTTCGATGCGGGCATCGCCGCACTGCGTCGTACGGCCGAGCCCGACGGGGTCTTCTGCTACACGTTCTTCAAGGCCGTCGCCCAGCACCGGACATGACCGCGCATCGCGCGGTTCAGGCCAGGTCGACGGGGACGCGGTGGTCGGGGCGACCGTCCTTCGCAAGCACCCAGTACCCGTCGGCGACGGCCCGGTAGAGCAACATCCCGGCGTCCGGGCCGAGGTCGGCGGCGGTCCAGGTGCGGCCGCCGTCGGCGAGCGAGCGCCGGGAGAACACGTCGAGTCCGCGGGCGAGGCCGGCGTCGGCGACCCGCTCCGCGGTGGCCGACAGGTAGAGGCCCTGGCCGGTGCCGATGGGTGCGGTGGAGTCGAAGACGACGCCGCCGACGCGCGGGCGTACCGCGATGTTGGTCGAGTGCGTCGCGGTGGGCGCGGACACCCAGAAGAACTCGCGGTAGTCGGCGTGCGCGAAGTACACCGGCGTGCTCCACGGCCGGCCGTCGGCGGCGGCGGTCGCGAGGACCAGGTAGCTCGTGGCGTCGACGATGGCGCGCGCGGCGTCCGCCGCGGTCACGACGCCCGCCGCCGGTACGTGAGGGTGAAGTCGTGTTCCCACGTCGTACCGTCGGCCGAGGTCTCCCAGGCACCGGTGATCGTGTCGCCCGCGGCGTCGAACCGGCCGGTGAACCGCTGCCGGAAGTCCAGCGGCGAGAAGTCCGCCGTGTCGCGCCACAGCCGCCACTGTTCGCCGTCGAAGCTCATCCGGTACACCCGGACGACGCCGCGGGAGTCGAAGTAGTGCTGCGTGTAGCCGTCGCCGTCGGCGGCGACGACCATCAGCCCGTCCGGCGCCTCCGGGATCGGCGTCTCGTTGCGCTGCACCAGGAAGCGCCCGTCCAGCGTCCACTCGAACGTGCTGACGGCGCCGGCCATCTCGCCCATCGTGGGGAAGTCGGCCGACACGTCCCACTCCCCCACGAACACGTCGAGTCGCGCCAGCCGTGGCTCCGCGGTCATCGCGACCACCTCCTGTCAGTACCGACTGCCGGCGCCGCCGGAACTCATCGGTCCCGGGTACGCCGGCCCAGCGCCCGGCCCAGCGCGAGGAGCAGGACCACGGTCAGCACGCCCAGCCCCACGAGGCCGAGCCGGTCGACGGTCGTGTCCGCGACCGCCGCCGCGCCGAACGCGGTGTGCGCGATCAGGGGCCCGCCGATCGCGGCGAGCCGGTGCCGGTCCCGCCACCCCGGCGTACCGGACCACCGGACGACCAGCCGTGCGGCGGCGAGGGTCACGACGGCGGCCGCCGCCATCGGTACGAGGGCCCAGGAGCCGTGCGTGAAGGCCGGTTGCCGGGCACCGCCGAACGGGAACGACAGCGCCAGGAACGCGAGCGTCGCCACACCGGCGACGGTACCGACCACCCACGGCGCGGGGGTCGCGCCGGGCCGGCCACCCGCCGGCGGCAGCGTCCCGGCCACGCTCAGCCTGCGGTGGCGCCGGGGCAGCACCCGCAGCGCCAGTACGGCGAGCACCGCGACGGCGACGACGCAGCCGACCAGCGCCCACGCCGGCGCGACGTACCCGGGGTCCTGGCTGGGCGGCACGCTCACCCGGAGCAGGGCCACCCCGAACACGGCGCAGATCGCGGTGCCGACGAGCCCGCCGCGCCGCAGGTACGGCCGGTCGCGGTGGGCCGGGAAGATCAGGTCGGTGAGCGCGATCGGGATCAGCACGCTGAACGCGACGTGGTAGACGAGGTTCGTCTCCCAGTACGCGGTGTTCAGGCCGAACAGCCGCGGCGCCCACCCGGCGGCGCCGTACAGGTGCGGGCTGGTGAGGGCCTGCAACCCGAGCCCGTCCTCGACCAGCTCGTACGCCACGCCCAGCAGCACGAGGCTGGGCCAGCCGCCGCCGAACCGGCGTACCGCCTCGCGGATGAGGAGCACGCCCGCGCCGTAGATCGGCAGCCACAACGGCAGCAGGAACGCCAGGTGGATCGGCGTGCTGCCGAGGGCGAGTTCGGCGATCAGCGGGGTGAGGACGACGAGGGTCAGCGCCGCGCGCCGGCGTCCGGTGGGTGGCGGGGATGTCATGACGGTCTCCTGTCACGGGTGACGTGGCCGCCGTCGAGTCCACCCGGTGCGCCGGTACCGGCGCGAGCGGACAAGGTCGCCGATCGCACCGACGAAGGTCGCCGCGGGGTACGACTTTCGTCGGTTTCCGGTGCCGGCCCGTGCCGGGCGCGGGCGCCGCTGGGTAGCGTGATCCGGCGTGAGCCTGCCCGTCCCCAGCACCCGCCGCGACCGCGCGATCGAGGTCACCGCGGTCGTGCTGCTCGCACTGGCCGCCCTCTGGTCCGTCCAGCTCGCGTACGCCGGCGGCGGCGACCGGACCTCCGCCGGGCTGGTGTGGGCGGTCACCGGCCTGCAGCTGGCCGCCACGGCGGCGCTCGTGCTGCTGGGCCGCCGGCCGGTGCCGGTCGCCGTGGCCGTCGCCGCGGTCGTCGTGGCGGGCCTCGTACCGGCGCTGGTGTCCGACTCGACGCTGGTCGCGCGCTTCACCGGGGTGAACCTGTGGCCGCCGCTCGCGCTGTCCACGGCGGTGATCGGGCTGCGGCGGCAGGCACCGGAGCGCCGGGCCCTGGCGTTCTGGGTACTCGTGCTCGCGTCCACGGTGCTCGCCGCCCGGCCGTGGCATCCGACCTGGCTGGTGACGCCGATCGGGCTGCTGCACACCGCCGTACCGGCGCTGTTGGGGCTGTACCTGGTCGCGCGCTGGCAGATGGTGCACGCCCTGCGGGAACGCGCCGAGCACGCCGAACGCGAGCAACTGCTGCTCGCCGACAGGGCCCGCGCCCAGGAACGCAACCGGCTCGCGTCCGAGCTGCACGACTCGGTCGCGCACCGGGTGAACCTGATGGTCCTGCAGGCCGGCGCGCTGCGGCTCACCTCCACCGACCCGGCCACCCGGAACGCCGCGGAGACGCTGCGCGCCACCGGCTGCCAGGCGCTGGAGGAGCTGAGCGACCTGCTCGGCATGCTGCGGCCGGGCGAGACCGGCACCGAGGAACCGGCCGGGGTGTCCTCCGACGACCTGGCCACGCTCGTCGCCGACTCGCGTGCGGTGGGCCTGCCCGTCATCCTCGACGAGGCCGGCGATCCGGGGCTCGCCTCACCGCTCGTCCGCCGTACCGTCTACCGGGTGGTCCAGGAGGCACTGACCAACGTGCACAAACACGCCAGCGGCGCCCGCGTCACCGTGACCACCCGGTACCGCGCCGACCGGGTGGACGTCGCCGTGCACAACGCGGCCGGCACCGGCGCGCACGCCGACCTGCCCGGCACCGGTACCGGCCTGCCCGGCCTTCGGCGCCGGGTCGAGACGATCGGCGGCAGCCTCTCCGCGGGTGCCGCCGACGACGGCGGGTTCCGGCTCGACGCGACGATGCCCTCCCACGTGACGGCCGGCGATGGCTGACCGCGTGATCCGGGTCCTGCTCGTCGACGACGAGGAGCTGGTCTGCGCGTACCTGGGCACGATCCTCGGTTCCGCCGACGACATCGAGGTGGTCGCCACCGCCACCGACGGCGCCGCCGCGATCGACGCCGTCGCCCGGCACCGGCCGCACGTGGTGCTGATGGACCTGCGCATGCCCGGCATGGACGGGCTGACCGCGATCGGGCACATCGCGGCCCGGCCGGACGCGCCGGCGGTGGTCGCGCTGACCACGTTCGACACCGACGCGTACGTGACGCGGGCGCTGCGCGCCGGTGCGGCGGGCTTCCTGCTGAAGTCCACCCCGCCGGAGGACCTGATCGGTCTGGTCCGCGTCGCCGCCGACGGGCACACCGTGCTGTCCCCCGCGGCGACCCGCCGACTGCTGGCCGCCGCCCCGCGGTACGACGACGGCCGCGACGCCGCCGCCGAGCGGGTACGCGGGCTCACCGACCGGGAACGCGACGTCCTGGCCTGCCTGGGCGAGGGGCTGTCCAACGCGCGCGTGGCCCGCCGGCTGCACCTCTCCGAGGCCACCGTCAAGGGGTACGTGTCTCGGCTGATGGTGAAGCTGGACTGCGCGAACCGTACGCAGGTCGGGCTGCTGGCGCGCGAGGCCGGCCTCACCCGCTGAGCTGCCCGAGCGTCGCGGGACGCCAGTCGGCCCAGGCGGTGCCGCCCAGCGTACGAAGGAAGAGCCGGGTGAACTCGTCCCGGGTGCGCGCCGCGCCGGGCTTCGTGTCGCCGAGGAAGTGCACGATCCCGGGCCGGCGGGACGGCCGCTCCGGGAAGTGGTTCCAGCGGGCGGCGAGCCGCGTCCACCGGTGTTGCAGCACCACGTTGAAGCCGTACTGGTCGTGCTGGGACCAGCGGCCCCGGATGAGCAGCCGGTGCCGGTCGAGCCGGCAGCGGTGCAGCACCCGCTCGCCGATCTCCTCGTCCCGCCACGCCGCCAGGTCCGCCACCAGTACGCCCGAGTTGAAGTACGGCGCGTCGCCGTCCAGGTCGAGCTCGCGCCAGTGGTCGATCGCGTCGCCGACCACCGACATCAGGTCGCCGGCGGCGGCCACCGGACGGCCGGCGAGCGGCCAGTTCCACAGCGCGCACAGGTCGTCCAGGACCAGGGTGTCGGCGTCCACGTAGATCACGCGCGCCGTGTCGGCGGGCAGGATCCGGGCGAGCAGGCAGCGGAAGTAGTGCGGCGTGAGGATCAGCGGGTCCGGCTCGACGCCCAGCTCCCGGTAGCGGTCCGGCCCCATCTCCACCCACCGTACGGTGATCCCGGTGGCGCCCCGCTCCAGCCGGCGCCGGTCCGGCCCGGTGATGCCGTTGTGCAGCACGGTCAGCCGTACCGCGGTCGTCGGACGCCGGTGCGCGGCCAGCGAGTGCGCCATCGCGGCGGCGTACGGCAGGTAGCTGGCGTCAGTGGCGGTCGCGACCTGCACCGCCGGCTCCGTGGCGGCGGGACTCTCGTCAACTGTCATGGCCGATGTGTACCGAAGCCGCGCCAGCCGGCGATCCGTCCGCGTCAGCATGGAACCTTCGCCGGGCCGGCGCCCCTCTAGGAGGTGTCAAGGAGGTGAGGGTGAGAGAACTCAACGGTTTCGCCGAGTTCGTCGCGAGCAGGCTGCCCGCGCTGATCCGGCTCGGGTACCTGCTGACCGGTGACCACGGGCACGCGGAGGACCTGGTGCAGACGGCGCTGGTGAAGACCGCGACGCACTGGCGGCGGGTCAACGACCCGTCGGCGTACACCCGGCGAGTGATGGTGCACGAGTCCGTGTCGCAGTGGCGGCGGCGCCGGTTCCACGAGCAGCCGCTCGACGGCACGGACCGCCCGACGGGCGAGGACACCGCCGAGTCGGTCGTCCGGCGGGAGCTGTTCGTGGCCGCGCTGGGCCGGCTCACGCCCAGGCAGCGCGCGGTGATCGTGCTGCGTTTCTACGAGGACCTGTCCGAGGCGGCGACCGCGGCGCTGCTCGGCTGCGCGGTCGGCACGGTCAAGAGCCGTACCCACCACGCGCTGAACCGGCTGCGCGAGGTCGCACCGGAACTGACCGACCTGCTACCCGCACTCCACGCGACGGAGGTGCCGCGATGACCGACATCCGGGAACTGCTCCAGGAAGCAGCCGACAGCACCCGCCCGCCCGGCGCGCACGACATGACGCGGGCGGTCACCCGCCGCGTGTCCCGCGTCCGGCGCACGCGCTTCGGTACCGCGGCCGTCGCCGTGGTGGTGGCGCTCGGCCTCGCCGTCGGCGGCATGGCGTACGTGCGGGGCGGGTACACGACCCCCGCGCCGCCCGCGACCGCGGCGTCCGCGTTGCCCACCGACCGCGCGGTCGGCGTCGGCACGCGGATCGAACCGCGGTGCGGCGGCGGGCGCTGCGTACCCGAGGTGACCACGACCGACGGGCACCGGTACGCGCTGCCCGGCCCGTGGTCGGTCGACGGGCTGAACATGACCGGCGTCGGCCTTTCTCCGGGCGGGCGCTGGCTCTTCTACCACGACGCGAACGGCGCGGCGGTGGTGCGCGACCTCTCCGGCACGGCGTACCACCGGGTGGCCGCGGCGAAGGACCTGGGCGGGCCGGTCGTCTGGTCGGCGAACGAGGGGTGGGTGCTGATCGAGCCCGTCCGCCGGGAAGGACCCGGCACCTCCGCCGACCCCGACCACCTGACCCGGCTGGACCTCGACACGGGCCGCGCGGTGTCGTTCTCCCTGACCGGACTGTTCGGTGCGGTCGCCCGGCCGCGCGACGGCTGGCAGCCGCAGCTGAGCCTGCTGCCGAACGGCCAGGTCGCCTTCCCGATCTCCGGCCACGCGAAGCCGACCCGCTCGCCGGTCTCCGCCACGCAGTTCGTGCGTGGCGACGGAACGTACCGGATCGGCGACCCGGCGACCGGCCACGTCGTCCGCGACCTCCCCGTACACGACTCCGTGACCTGGATGGTCACGACCGTCAGCCAAGGTTCCGGCCCAGCGCAGAAGAAGTGGGAGCCCAGCGGGCCGGCACGCCTGTGCGCTCTGCCCGACGGCAGCCGTGCCGTCATCTCCTCGCCAACCAAGGGACGGGGTGTCATCGTCGGCTTCATCGACCTCACCACCGGCGACGAGCGCTCCGTCGACGTGACGACGGCGCTTCTCTCCGGCACGCAGCACAGGCCCGTCGACTGGGCACTGGCTCGCTACAGCACCTCGGGCATCACGTTCTGGGCGATCGGCACGCACGGCCAGCCGGTGAGCCGGGTGACGCTGTCTCCCGACGGGCGCCGCGTCCTCGCGGTCCACCCAGTCAGCGTGCCCCCGGGTACCCGGATGCCCGGCTGAGCGGACCCCGCGCGACGCACGGGCGCCCCGGCACCGACGTGCCGGGGCGCCCGGTCCCCGCGATCAGAAGCGGTTGCCGCCGCGGTGCCGCGTGTCGAAGCTGGCGAGCTGGTCCTTCCTGTCCCGGCCCGCCTCCCGTACCGTCACGCTGCCGTCGTCGGCTTTCCGCCACCGCCGCCACGGTCGCTGCCACCATCCCCGTACGCCCATGTGGACCTCCCTGCCCGCCAGGGTGTCAGGTCCGGTCCACCCGGGTCAGCCGACGGCAAGGCGGCCCGCGACCACAAAGACGATCAGGGCGAGGTAGCCCAGGTTCAGCAGCGCGTGCTTCGGTTCGTGCAGGCGGAACGTCACGACCGCGGCGCCGATCATGATCACGCCCAGGCCGATCGCCGCCAGCGGCACCAGTACCGGTGCGATGCCCAGCGCCGCGGGCAGGATCAGCCCGGCCGCGCCGAGTACCTCGACGGCGCCGAGCGCCTTGACCGACCGGGCGCCGAAGCTCTCGACCCATCCACCACCGGGCGCCCTGGCCAGCTTCGCCCGGGGAACGACCACCTTGTTGGTCCCGGCGAACAGGAAGACCGAGGCCAGCAGGCCTGCGACGATCCACAGCGCGATGTTCACGGGTGTCTCCTTGTCGTGTGCACGACCGCTGCATCACCACCATGACGGCGTACGCGGGCCGGAGGTAACGCGTCCCGGACGGGAAGACGATCGGTGCCCGCGGCGAAGGAGGGGTGGCCGTGCACCACGACCCGGGAGGGGCACCGCATGCCGGAGGAAGTGGCGTGAGCGCCGAGGCGGCGCCGGACGCCGAGCTCGCCGACCAGGTACGCCCTGCGGCCGTGGCTGTTCGGGATCGCGGCCAACCTGGTCAACCGGCATCGCCGCAAGGGGGCACGCCGGTGCCGGGCGCTGGCCCGGCCCGCCCCGACCCGGACACCGAGGGGCCGGGGACGGCGGGGAGGACTGGGTCCAGGCAGGCAGCAAGGCCACGATCGTCGGCGAATGGACCAACGCGCGGCCGCGGTGATACCGCGGGCACGCCGGTCGACCGGACGGGTGAAGCGGCGGGACGGTTCCGCCGCTTGCCCCCACGGCGGTACGCCGGCTGGGCGAGGCTGGTGCACGTCGTTTCGGCGGAGCGCGGCCGGGTCGCCGGCCGCCGCGGGGGTGTTCCATGGCGTATCTGACGGTCGGCCAGCAGAACGGGACCGACATCGACCTCTACTACGAGGACCACGGCAGCGGGCAGCCGTGCGTGCTCATCCACGGGTACCCGCTGAACGGGCACTCGTGGGAGAAGCAGGAACGGGAGCTGCTGCGCGCCGGGTACCGGGTGATCACGTACGACCGCCGCGGGTTCGGGCGGTCCAGCCAGCCCACGGTCGGGTACGACTACGACACGTTCGCCGCGGACCTGCGCGCGCTGCTGGAGCACCTGGACGTGCGCGACATCCTGCTCGCCGGGTTCTCGATGGGCACCGGCGAGGTGACGCGCTACCTCGGCACGTACGGGTCGGGGCGGGTGGCGAAGGCGGCGCTGTTCGGGGCGATCCCGCCGTTCCTGTTGAAGACGGCGGACAACCCCGACGGCGTCGACCGGTCGGTGTTCGACGGGATCAAGGCGGCGGTGGTCGCCGACCGGCCGGCGTACATGAAGGACTTCCTGGACAACTTCTACAACGTCGACCAGTACCGCGGGACCCGGATCAGCGACCAGGCGTGGCAGAACAGTTTCATCGTCGCGGTCGGCGCATCCGCGTACGCCGCCGAGGCGTGCGTCGACACGTGGCTGACCGACTTCCGCGGCGACCTGCCGAAGATCGACGTACCGACGCTGCTGATGCACGGCAACGCCGACCGGATCCTGCCGTACGAGGCGACCGCGAAGCGGCTGCCGGGCCTGATCAAGGACCTGAAGTTCCTGACGGTGGAGGGCGGCCCGCACAACATCGGCTGGACGCACCCCGACGAGGTCAACGCGGCGCTGCTCGACTTCCTGCGCTGAGGCCGGTGCCGCCGGTCCAGTCCCACCCGGTGATCGTGGTACGCATCAGTCCGGCGGCGCGGGACAGGTGGCTGTCGCGGGCCCAGTAGAGGCTGAGCGTGCGGCGGCAGTCGGGGTCGTCGACGGCGACCCAGGTGGCGGGCACCGGGGTCGCGATGCGGCGGGCGATGCCGGGCACCAGGCCGATGCCGAGCCCGGCGGCGATCAGGTCGGCGATGGCGCTGGGCTCGTCGCCCTCGCACACGATCCGCGGCGTACGGTTCCGCGCGGCGAACAGGCGGTCGAGCAGCCGCCGCTGCCAGTGCCGGGGGCTGGCGCTGACGAACGGCTCGTCGAACAGCTCCTCGACCGTCACCGACGTACGGCCGGCGAGCGGGTGGTCGAGCGGGACGGCCAGCAGCACCGTCTCGTCGAGCAGGCGTACCGCCTCGATGCCGTCGGCGGGGATGGGCTGCGACGCGACGCACAGGTCGACCTCCCGGGCGCGCAGGTGACGAGCCATGTCGTCGGCCGCCATCTGGTGCAGGTGGACCTCGCTCGCCGGATGCGCCCTCTTGTACGCCGCGAGCGGCGCGGTGAGCGTCAGGAACGTCTCCGACGCGAGGCGTACGGTGCCGAAACCATCGCCGGTGACGTCGGCGACGGCGCGGCGCCCGGCGTCGAGCTCGCCGAGGGCGCGTTCGACGTACCCGTGGAAGAGGCGGCCGGTGTCGTTGAGCCGGAGCCGGCCGGCGCGGTCGAACAGCGGCGTGCCCAGCTCCCGCTCCAGCCGGCCGATCGTACGGCTCAGGGACGGCTGGGCGACGCGCAGTTCGTCGGCCGCGCGGCTGAGGTGTTCGAGCCGGGCGACGGCGAGGAACTGGGTGAGCATCGTCAGGTCCATCGCCGTCCCTCCGGGTGCGGTCATGCCGCCAGCAGCATAACGCCATTGCAATACTGGTCTTGGACAGGATTACTTCGGGCTCATAGCGTCGACGGCGACCACCACACCGAGGAAGGGAAGGTCGCATGGCCACCGCCGTCGACGGGCTCCGTCCCGCCGCGCCCCGGACGAGACCCGTCGCGTGGGTGCTGCGGGCCGTCGTCACCGCGCACCTGGTCGCGATCGTCGGCCAGCCCGTGTTCGCCGGCGTCTACCTGAGCGGCGACTTCGACGGCCTGCGCCTGCACTCCACGGGCGCCGACATCGTCACGTCCGTCGGGTACGTACAGCTCGCCGTCGCCGTCGTCGCCGCGGTACGCCTGCGCCGGTCCTGGCCGCTCGTCGCCACCGCCGTCGTGGTCGCCGCCGAGACCGTGCAGTACGTCGCCGGGCTGGCCGGCGCGCTCTGGCTGCACATCCCGCTCGGCGTGATGACCGTCGTCGCCGTCGTGCTGCTCTTCGTCGCGACCTGGCGCGCCGACCTGGCCCGCCGCGAGCCCACCGCGCGGCACGACGCCGGCGCGGAACCGGTTCGGGTGACCGTCCCGGGGCGGGAGGACGGCAATGCGTGAGGCCGGCGGGATCTCGCGGCGCCGGGTGCTGGGCATCGGCGGAACCCTCGGCATACTCGCGGCGGGCGGGCTGGCGACGTCGGCCGCGCTGGCCCGGCGGCCCGCGACCACCGGCGCCGAGCTGCGGAGCGCGGTGCCGTTGCCGCGGGCGTACCAGGTGCCGTTGCCGGTGCCGGGGATGCTGACACCGACCGGCGGACGGTACGAGATCGTGCAGCGCGAGACGAGCCTGGAAGTCCTGCCCGGCCTCCGGACACCGATGTGGACCTACGGCGGGACGTTCCCGGGGCCGACGATCGAGTCGCGCCGCGGCCAGCCCGTCACCGTGACCCACCGCAACGACCTGCCGGTGCCGACCGTCGTGCACCTGCACGGCGGTCGTACCCCGGCCGACTCCGACGGGTACCCGACGGACCTGGTGCTGCCCGACCGGTGGGTCGACACGATGCCCGGGCACGACATGGGACACGGGATGGCGCACCGGCACGATCCGCGGGCGGTGCGGTCCCGGCGCACCCGGGCGTACACGTATCCGTTGGAGCAGCGGGCGACGCTGCTCTGGTACCACGACCACCGGATGGACTTCACCGCGCCGGCGATCTGGCGGGGCCTGGCCGGGATGCACATCGTCCGCGACGACGCCGAGGACGCGCTCGGCCTGCCCGCCGGGGAGCGGGAACTGCCGCTGATGATCACCGACCGGGCGTTCGCCGCGGACGGTGGACTTCTCTACCCGGCGGCCGACCCGACCGGCGAGTCGCCCGGTGTCCGCGAGCCCTACCTGGCCGGGGTGCTGGGCGACGTGATCCTCGTCAACGGCGCGCCGTGGCCGGTGCACGAGGTCGACGCGGTACGCCACCGGCTGCGCCTGCTCAACGCCTCCAACGCCCGGCACTACGAGCTCGCCGCCGTCACCGACGACGGGCGCCGGCTCGACCTGGTGCAGGTCGGCGCCGACCAGGGCCTGCTCGCCGCACCCGTCACCCACCGGAGCCTGCCGATCGCACCCGCCGAGCGGTACGACGTGGTCGTCGACTTCGCGCGGGTCCCGGTCGGCAGCCGGGTCCGGATCGTCAACCTGCTCGGCTCCGGGCGTACCCGCGACGTGCTGGCCTTCCACGTCGTACGCCGCGCCGCCGACCGCAGCCGCGTCCCGCACCGGCTCGCCGCGGACGTACCGACGTGGCGGCGCAGCGACGCCGTCCGGGTACGCGACCTCGCGTTCCGCGCCGGGCGGATGAACGGCGACCACGGCTGGCTGATCGGCGGAAAACCGTTCGACCCGGCCCGGCCCGACGTCACCACCCGCCTCGGCGACGTCGAACTCTGGCGGCTCGTCGCCGACGTGCACCACCCGGTGCACCTGCACATGGTCGGCTTCCGCGTGCTGTCCCGCGGCGGCAGGCCGCCGCTGCCGCACGACGCCGGGCTGAAGGACACCGTCTCGCTACGCCCCGGCGAGTCGGCGGAGATCATCACCCGGTTCGACGGCTACCGCGGCCGGTACCTCTTCCACTGCCACAACGCCGAACACGAGGACATGGGCATGATGGCCAACCTCGAAGTCACCTGAGCCGGCTCAGGCCGCGGCGTAGCGCGCGTACGTGACGCCGGAGCCGAACGCCTTCGCGTCCAGCAACCGCAGCGCCGGCGCCTCGTACCCGTCGGGGAACAGGCGCCGGCCGCGGCCCTGCACGGCCGGGTACACGAACCGGGGTCGGTGATCGTCGACGAGACGACGTACTTGCGGACCCGGTCGAGGTACGCGGTGACACCGGTGGTGTCCCCGGCCTGCTGCGGCCAGTACCCGCGCAGGTCCTCGAACGTGCGCCGGCCGGTCAGGAACGCGTCCGAGGCGCGGTCCTGCCGGTGGATCTCGGCCAGCAGGTCGGGATCCTGCGCGGTCGGGTCGAACCAGCCGGTGATCATCTCGACCGCTCCGTCGACGGTGACGTTCTGGGTGACGGCGAGCGTGCGCACTGGTTACCTCCCGGTTCGGGACGTCGTGGTGGACACCGGTACCGACCTGCCGCGGAAACGAAACTCATCGGGTAATTCCTTTGTCGGCGGCCGTGTCGTCGCCGATGATCAGCCCATGGCAACGACCCGACGCGCCGACATGTTCACCGAGGACGGCAAGCCGTCCGACGACGACCCCCGCGAGAACGGACCGACCCTCGGCGACGAACGGACCACGCTGGTCGAGGCGCTGCGGTTCGCGCGCCTCACGCTGGAGATGAAGTGCGAGGGCCTCGACGCGGAGGCGATGGCGCGGCGTTCGGTCGAGCCGTCCACGATGTCCCTGCTCGGGCTCGTACGGCACCTCGCGGACGTGGAGCGCGGTTCGTTCCGGCGGACCATGGCCGGGCAGGACGCGCCCCGGCTGTTCAGTTCCGCCACCGACCGCGACGGTGACTTCGACGGCGCGGTCGCCGACCCGACGGTGGTCGCGGAGGCATGGGACGCGTGGCGGGCCGAGGTCGAGTTCGCCAACCGGTTCGTGGCCGAGGCGCCGAGCCTCGACGTCACGGCCGGCGACCCGAACAACGAGCACGGCAGCGGCGCGGATGGCGCGATCTCGCTGCGCGAGATGCTCGTCGGCATGGTCTGGGAGTACGGCCGGCACATGGGCCACGTCGACCTCCTGCGCGAACGGATCGACGGCCGCATCGGCCAGTGAGCCTCACCCGCGTACCAGGCGGGTGAAATCGGCGCCCGCGTCGAGCAGCGCGAGCGTCCGGCGCGCGATCGCGGTCAGCCGCTCGCGCAGCGCGTCGAGCGGGTCGTCGACGCCGTCGAGCCGGCGTACCGCGTCGATGGTCCGGCGTACCGCCGGGATGCCGTAGCCGGCGGCCCGCAGCGCCGCGGTGATCCGCGCCTCCCGGATGGCGGCGACCGGGTAGCGCCGCGCGCCGTACGACGTGACGCGGTCCGGGGCGACGAGGCCCTGCTGCTCCCAGAACCGCAGCGTGGACGCCCGTACGCCGAGCGCGTCGGCGAGCTCGGTGATCGTCATGGCGTCGTCGTCGGTGTCCGTGAGCGCCCCGCGGGCCTCGGCGCGGATGGCGTGCAGCGCGGCCACCGCGGCCTGCGCGTCGTCGCGTTCCTTCGCCAACCCGACGTGCAGCGCGCTGACCGCGGCGGCCGCCTCGGGCAGCGGCAACGTACGCGCGTCGCGCAGCACGCGGCGGGCGACGACCGGCCCGACCGCCACCGCCAGGCCCCGGTACGCCCGCAGCGCCAGCACATGCTCGGGCCGGAACCGCCGGTAGCCGTTCGCGGCGCGCCCGGCGGGCGGGATCACGCCGAGCCGTTCGAGGTCGCGGACCTGCTGCACCGAATAGCCGGACGCGTCCGCGAGCTGCGCCGTGCGCAGCCACTCCTCGCCCACAAAACCCTCCATAAGCACTTCAACCATACGCTCGAACCATGAGTATCCAGCGGATCCTTGCCGCCGTACGGTCCCTCGACGGCGTCCTCGTCCTCTCCCCCACCGACGGCGACGGCTCACCGGAGCTCGCCTGGGGCGACCACTTCGTGTACTACGCGCCGGACGGCACGGTCCCGACCAACGTCCAGCCGTACGCGACGATCGTGACCAAGAACTACCCGGACGACACCGCCTCCGACCTCGACCGGCCCGGCCGGTGGCGGCTCAACATCCACGTCGGTCGCGCCACGTCCGCGCGGCTTCTCGGCGACGGCGTGCCCGCGCCGGCCGACGCCACGGACGTCCTGCTGCCACACCCGGTGTACGGCCGGCTCGGCTGGATCGCCGTCGTCGACCCCGGCGAGCGGACCCTGGCGGGCGTCCTCGACCTGCTCGCCGACGCGCACGAACGGGCGAAGGTACGCGCGGCCCGGCGCGGCTGACCCGGTACCGGCGGGGCGGCCGGCGCGGGGCCGGTGCACCCGTACCACGGCGGGTGCACACCTGACGGTGGTATGACGGGACGCAGGGGGTGGCCGGTGACGGAGATCGGTACGGGGGACGCGGCGGACCTGACGACCGCCACGGCGGTGTTCACCAGCGTCCGGCCCCGCCTGTTCGGGATCGCGTACCGGATGGTGGGCAGCGTCAGCGAGGCCGAGGACCTGGTGCAGGAGGTGTGGCTGCGCTGGCAGACCTGCGACCGGGCCGCGGTCGTACACCCGGCCGCGTTCCTGGCCACCACGGCGACCCGGCTCGCGATCAACGCCTTGACGTCCGCGCGGGCCCGGCACGAGACGTACGTCGGGCCGTGGCTGCCCGAGCCGGTCGACACGAGCGCCGACCCGTACCTGGGCGCGGAGCGCGGCGAGGCGCTGGAGCTGGCGGCGCTGCTGCTGATGGAGAGGCTGACCCCGACCGAACGCGCCGCGTACGTGCTGCGCGAGGCGTTCGACTACCCGTACCCGAAGATCGCCGAGGTGCTCGCGACCTCGGCCCCGGCGGCCCGGCAGCTGGTGAGCCGGGCGCGCCGGCACATGGCCGGCGACCGGCGTACCCGGGCGACGCCGGCGGCGCAGCGGGAGTTGCTGACCACGTTCGTCGCGGCGGCCCGGACCGGGGACACGGCCGCGTTGGAGCGGCTGCTCACCGCGGACGTGACCAGCCTGGCCGACGGCAACGGCGCGGCCCGCGTCGCCCGCCGGCCGCTCGTCGGCGCCGACCGGGTCGCCCGGTTCCTCACCGCGCTGGCCCGCTGGTTCTGGGACGACATCGAGGTGCGGTGGGCGACCACGAACGGCCAGACGTCGGCCCTGCTGTGCCACGACGGCGGTGTGTACGCCGTGCTCACCGTCAGCGCCTCGGCCGACGGCATCGACCAGGTGCTGTGGGTGGTGAACCCGGACAAGCTCACCGCCGTCGCGTAGGGCTCAGCGCGCCAGCCACTCCCGGTACGTCGTGGCGGCGATCTCGGCGCCGCCGCCCTCGACGGGCAGCAGCGCGTCCCCGGGTACCGCGCCGAACATGCCCGCCGCGGGATCGACGGTGACCGTACGCGGGTCGCCGTGCGCGGCGAGCGTGATCCGCCCCAGCTCGTCCAGCGTGAAGACCTCCGGACCGGCCACCTCGTGCGTACCGCGCCGCGGTGTGCCGGAGCTGGCGTCCGTCACGGCCCGCGCGACGTCGGCCGCCGCGATCGGCTGGATGGGCGTGGCGGGCAGCCGTACGGTGTCGCCGTCCGCGGTCCACGACAGCACCGAGTCCATGAACTCGAAGAACTGCGTCACCCGCACGATCGAGTACGGCACCGGCCCCGCCTTCAGGATGTCCTCCTGCAACACCTTCGCCCGGTAGTACGCGAGGTCGGGGACCCGCTCGGCGCCGACAATCGACAGGATGACGGCGTGGCGTACGCCGGCCGCGTCGGCGGCGGCGAGCAGGTTGTCCATGGTCGTACGGAAGAACGCGGGTGACGCGTCGTCGAACGTCGGCGAGTTCGACAGGTTGACGACCACGTCGGCGCCGGTCAGCGCCTCCTTCAGGCCCGAACCGCTCAGCAGGTCGAGCCCGGTGGACGGCGAGTGCGGCACCGCCTCGTGCCCGCCGGCATCCAGCATCTTCACCACCTGCGACCCGATCAGCCCGGTTCCTCCGATGACGGCGATCCTCATGCTTTTCGACCCTTCTCGTCCGAGGTCGTACACGCCACGACCCCCCGGTACGCGGGGCCGGACGCCCCGCTCACCGACTGAGACCGGACAGCACCCCGGGTTGTGACAGCGGAGAGCCGACGGTGTCGTACCCGGACCGGCCGGTACGGTGGGCGCGCCGTGACGGAGGGGCCCGCATGGTCGCGTGGTGGCGCAGGGTCGCCGCACTGCTGCGTGCGCCGGCCGACCCGACCGCGGACCTGCCGGAGCTCGACGCACCATGCTGGCAATCGGGCTGGTGCACCTGGCCGCGGCGGCGCGGGTTCGCGCAGGGGATCGTGCACTCGGCGTCGCGGCTGGGCAACGCGGTCGCGCCGCTGCTGGTCGCCGGGCTGATCGCGGTGTCGGGCTGGCGCGCGTCGTTCTGGCTCGTCGGGCTGCTGAGCGTCGCGTGGGCGGTGCTGTGGTACCGGATGTTCACCGACAGTCCGCGGCAGCACCCGGACGTCACGGGGGCGGAGCTGGCCGAGCTGGGCACGCACACGCTGTGGGTGGCGACCGTGGCGTTGGCGTTGTCGTTCTTCTTCCTGGAGCTGAACGACGCTGTGGCCGGTCCCGATGGACATCGCCCCCCGGTACGCCGGCGCGGCGAGCGGCATGATGAACACCGGCTTCGGCGTCGCCGGGGTGCTGTCGCCGCTGGCGTTCGGGTTGCTGGTGCAGGCCACGAACAGTTGGCAGATCCCGTTCCTCGCCTCGGTGGTACTGCTCGGCGCCGCCGCGCTCGTCGCCGCCCGGCTCAACCCCGACCGCTGGGCGACGGCGCGGTCAGCGGGACCGCTGCAGCTCGATGACGGTGCGGGTACCGGCGGGCGTGACGGAGCGGACCCGCAGGCCGACGGACGCGGCCAGCTCGCGGAGCTCGTCGAGGGTCCGGTCCCGGCCGCGTACGTAGCAGAGCATGCGCAGGTCGCCACCGGTGTCCAGGCCACCGGCGACGGCGTCCTCCAGCACGAACACCCGCCCCGTCGGGCCGGCCGCGTCGACGCACCGGGCCAGGATCCGCGCCGCGTGCTCGTCGTCCCAGTCGTGCAGGACGCCGGACAGCAGGTATCCGCCCGCACCCGCCGGCAGCGGCTCGAAGAAGCTGCCGGCGACCGAGCCGGCCCGGTCCGCCAGGCCGGCGGCGGCGATCGCCTCCGCGGCGCGCGCCGCCGGGGAGGCAAGGTCGACGACGGTGCCGCGCAACTCGTCGTGCGCGCGCAGGATCGCGATCAGCAGGCTGCCGGTACCGCCGCCCACGTCCACGAGATGGCCGAGCCCACCCCACGGGTACGCGGCGGCCACGGCCGGCGCGTCCGCCCCCAGCCGCGACCCCATCAGCGCGTCGAACGACGCGCCGAGCCGGGGATCGGCGGCCAGGTCCTCCCAGTACGGCCGACCGAACTGCACCGGGTACGCCGGCTCGCCGGTGCGGACGCTGTGCAGCAGGTGCACGAAGCACAGGTCACCGTGGCCGACCGCGCCGGACAGGTCGAGCCAGGCCCGCACCCCGTCCGGGTGGTCGTCGCGCAGGTACTCGCCGGTCCCGGTCAGGCCGTACCCGTCGGGCTCGTGGCCCAGCACGCCGGCCGTGACGAGGTGCGCCAGCACCCGTTCCAGCGCGTCCTCGTCGGCGTCGACCGCGGCGGCCAGCGCCCCGGCGGTACGCGTGCCGGCGGCGATGTGGTCGGCGAGCCGCAGCGTCGCCGCCACCCGGATCGCCATCGGTGTCGCCAGGTCGGCCGCCGCCCACAGCGGGCCGCCCCACTGTTCCGCGGCCATGCGGCCTCCCGGGTCGTCCGACATCGCCCCACCACGCTAGACCAGCGGCGGGCACCGTACCGGCCGATCGGCCTGCCGTGACCCCTGTGGTCAGGCCGGGACGCGGAGCCGCCGCTGGAACTGCGGCAGCCGCTGCAGGTCGTACGGGTAGGGCAGGGGCGTGTCGCTCGCCGTCGTCAGCCGGTCCATCTGTTTGTCGGTCAGCGACCAGCCGGTGGCGCCGAGGTTGTCCCGCAACTGCTCGGGCGTGCGTACGCCGACGATCGGTGCGGTGACCCCAGGCCGTTGCAGCAGCCAGCGCAGCGCGACCTGGGCCGGAGTGGTGTCGGTCTCGGTCGCGACCGCGCGTACCGCGTCGAGGACGGCCCAGGTGTGCTCGGTGGCGCGGCTCGCCCAGCTGCCGTCACCGGCCGCGCGGCTGTCGGCGGGGGCCTGCGCCATGGCGCGGTCGTACTTGCCGGACAGCCAGCCGCCGGCGAGCGGGCTCCACACGATCAGGCCGGCGCCCTCGTTGCGGCAGACCGGGATCAGCTCCCACTCGGCCTCCCGCGCCAGCAGGTTGTACGTCGGCTGCAGGCAGGTGAACGGCTCCCAGCCGCGCCCGCGCGCCAGGTCGATCGACTTCTGGAACTGCCAGCCGGTGTAGTTGGAGGCACCGACGAACCGGACCTTGCCGCTGCGTACCAGGATGTCGAGGGTGGACAGGGTCTCCTCGAACGGCGTGACGTCGTCGAAGACGTGGATCTGGTAGAGGTCGAGGTAGTCGGTGCCGAGCCGGCGGAGGCTGGCCTCGACCGAGCGCAGGATGTGCTTGCGGCCGGCGCCCTGCACGAGCTGGCCCGGCCCCTTCTCGCCGTAGACCTTCGAGCCGATGACGAGCTCGTCGCGGTCCCGGCCGGCGAGCCAGCGGCCGATGACCTCCTCGGAGCGGCCGCCCGCGTACACGTCGGCGGTGTCGATGAACGTGCCGCCGGCCTCGACGTACTCGTCGAGGATCCGGTGACTGGTCGGCTCGTCGACCGGGTCACCGAACAGCATCGTGCCGAGGCACAGCTCGCTGACGTCCAGACCGGTCCCACCCAGGAAGCGATGATCCATGCGCGAAACGCTAGGACCTGGATCGCACTCCAGGTCAAGCGCGAACCTGCGGCGCGGCTCACACCCGGAGTTGTCACGGACCGACCGGCCCGCCCGTCCTCTCGGGGCCACCGCACGCCACCCCGGTACGCCGGGTCGAGACCGAGGAGTCGCCATGAGGGTTCTTGTCGCGGGAGCCACCGGTGTCATCGGCCGCCAGCTCGTGCCGTTGCTGACCGCCGTCGGGCACGAGGTCGTCGGACTGTCCCGCTCCGCGGCGGCCCGCGAGGCGCTCACCCGTTCGGGCGCGGCGGTCGTGACCGCCGACGCACTGGACCGCGCCGCGGTGACGACGGCGGTACGCGACGCCGCGCCGGACGCCGTGGTGAACATGCTCACCGCGATCCCCGCCGCGCTGAACCCGCGGCGGATGGGGCGCGACTTCGCGCTCACCAACCGGTTGCGTACCGAGGGGACGCGCAACCTGCTGGACGCGGCCGGTGGGCGCCGGATCGTCAGCCAGGGCCTCGCGTACTCCTACCAGCCGGCGGCCGGCCTCGCGGACGAGGACGCTCCACTGTGGACGGAGCGGACCCCGGCCCAGTTCCGCCCGGTGCTGGCCGCGCTCGGCGAGCTGGAACGCGCCACCCGCGAGGCGGGCGGGCTGGTGCTGCGGCTCGGCCACCTGTACGGGCCGGGCACCGCGTACGCGCCGGACGGGTCGCTGGTCGCGCAGGTCCGCGCCGGGAAGCTGCCGCTGGTCGGCGGCGGGCACGCGGTCTTCTCGTTCACCCACGCGCACGACGCGGCCACCGCGGTGGTCGCCGCGCTCGACCGGCCCGCGGTCGGCGGCGTGCTGAACGTGGTCGACGACGCGCCCGCCCCGGCGTACGAGTGGCTGCCGGCGCTCGCCCGGATCCTCGGCGCGCCGGAGCCGAAGACGGCGCCAGCCGCGCTCGCCCGGCTGGCGGTGGGCGGCTGGGGCGTCGCGTACCTGAACGAGCTGCGCGGGGCGAACAACGCCCGCGCCCGGCTGGCGCTCAGCTGGCGTCCCCGGCACCGCTCGTGGGCCGACGGGTTCGCCGCGGAACTCGCCGTACCGGCCGGCCGGGCGGCATGATCACGACCATGACCACGCCGGCCACCGACGCGTTCGCCGCGCACCGACCGCTGCTGCTGGGCCTGGCATACCGCCTGTTCGGGAGCATGTGGGACGCCGAGGACGTCGTGCAGGAGGCGTACCTCAAGTGGATGCGCACCGACCGCGACGAGATCCGCGAGCCGCGGGCGTTCCTGATCACGATGGTGTCCCGGCTGGCACTCGACACGCTCCGGTCGTCACGGGTGACCCGGGAGGCGTACACCGGGCCGTGGCTGCCGGAGCCCGTCGCGACCGACGGCCTCGGCCCGCAGGAGACCGCCGAACTGCGCGACACCCTCTCGTACGCGACGCTGCACCTGATGGAGCGGTTGTCCCCGCCGGAGCGGGCCGTGTTCGTGCTGCGCGAGGCGTTCGGCCTGCCGTACGAGCGGATCGCGGCGATCGTCGACACCACCGTCGCGAACTGCCGGCAGCTGCACCACCGCGCCACGCGGCGGCTGGCCGACGGGCCTGACCGGTTCGCGCCGTCGAGCGAGCGGCACGGCGAGCTGCTCGGCCGGTTCCTCGACGCCGCCCGCGGCGGAGACCTGGCCGCGCTGACCGAGCTGCTCGCCGAGGACGTCGTCGCGTACAACGACGGCGGCGGCAGGGTACGCGCGGCGCTGCGCCCGATCGTCGGCCGTGACGCGGTCCTGGCGTTCGTCGCCGGCCTGGTGTCGCGGTACGAGATCGCCGACATCCGCGTGACCGAGGCGAACGGCGGGCCGGCCGCGTGGACGGTGATGGGCGGTCGGGAACAGCTCGTCACCCTCGGCGTACGGGACGGCCGGATCCACGCCATCTACGGGGTGCTCAACCCGGACAAGCTCGGCCACGTCCGGCCCTGACCGCCGGTCGTTCTTTCGACCGCCGAGGTGCCGGACGCACCGAATGTCGTCCGGTTGCCCGCATCCTGCGACGGGTGGCCGATCCCGCGGCGCCGACGGGTCCGCCGGTGCGGTCCGTACGGCCCTCCCCGCCGGGCGTCACCGGCTGCCAGCATCGAGTCGGACCCCCGCGGGCCGGAAGGGCGGTGACGGCGGTGACCCCTGTCGTGGTCGGCGTGGACGGTTCGGAACCTGCCGCGACCGCGGCCGTGTGGGCGGCGCGGGAGGCGGCGCTGCGCCGGTGCCCGCTGCACGTCGTGTACGCCTGCGACTGGCCGCTGCTGGGCACGTCGATGCGTACCGCGCCGATGGTGTCGGCGCGGGCCGAGGCCGACGACGCCGTCGACGCGGCGGTACGCCGGGTGCGCGCCACGATCCCCGGGCTCGCCGTGCGCGGCGAGGTGCGTACCGGTCGTCCGGGGCCGCTGCTCGCCGAGGCGTCCCGGCACGCGGAGCTCTTGGTCGTCGGGAGTCACGGCCGGGGCTGGGTCGGCGGGCTGGTGCTCGGCACGACCAGCCGGTACCTGGCGCGGCACGTGGTCTGCCCGCTGATCGTCATGCCGCCGCACGCCGTCGACGCCACCGCGGCCGGTCCGGTCGTGGTCGGCACCGACGGCCGGCCGGACTCCGACGCGGCGGTGGCGTTCGCGTTGCGGGAGGCCGACCTGCGGCGCGTACCGGTGCTCGCGATCCAGGCCGGCCGTGCGCCCCGCGACACCGCGGTCGACGCGGCGAGTGCCGCGGCCGAGGAGGACCGGCTGCTTGCGGAGAGCCTGTCGGCGCTGTCCGCCGGTCACCCGGACGTGGTGCTGCGGCGCCGGGTCGTCCACCGGCCGGCGGCACGCACGCTGGTCGATGCGGTCCACGGCGCGGACCTGCTCGTGGTCGGCGCGGGCAAGGCCGGCCTGCGCGGCCTGCTCGGTACCGTCGGCGCGCAGGTCCTGCACGACTGCCCGACCGCCGTCGCCCTGGTCCGCCGGGAACCCTAGCCGTCCACTATGGACAGTCCGGCCTCGTCCACTGTGGATGGTCGGGTCAGCCGCAGATCCGGTTCAGCACGTCGCCCAGGCCCGGCGGGATCACGACCCGGATCTCCTGCTCGGTGTCGTCGAACTCGGCGACGACCGGCACCAGCTCCCCGTCGTGCCACCAGTGCACGTACGGCGACAGCGGCCCGGGACTCTCGTCGAACTCGCCGCGGGCGTACATGACCATGTTGTTGAGGGCCGGGACGGCGCTCGCGTCGAGCAGCGGGTGCAGCACCATCTCGTGCCGGCTCGGTACGGCGACGAGCACGCCGTCGCGTGGCGGCTCGGTGCCCATCTCGGCGCGCATCAACTCCGGCAGCACCAGCGCCTTGCTCGCCACGAACATCGAGTCGCCGTACACCCGGTGCAGCACCGCGTCGTCCTGCTCGATCCGTTGGTACTGCACCGGTTCCGCGATGAGGTTCGCCCGGGCGGTGGCGCGCATCCGGGTCAGGTCGGTGCCCGCGACGTCGTCGTCGTTGAGCAGTCGTACCCGGTCCGGCAGGTCGAGGCCGATCAGCTCGATCAGTCCGTCGGCGACGTGCCGGGCGTACCGGATCTCCCATTCGACGGTGTCGTCGGCGAGCAGGCGGAGGACCGGGCGGCCCGCGGACTCGTCCTCGCGGTCACCCCGGCCGATCGACGCCGCGGTGGCGGCGTGGGTCTCGATGATCCCGGGCCACGCGGACTCCGGCGCCTGGTGGCAGTTGCGGGCCAGGTTGTCGAGCGGGAACTCCCAGTCGGTGCCGTCCACGAACAGGATCGGACCGCGCACCGTGGTGGCCACACCGAGCCGCGCGACCGCGGCCCGGGTCTGCTCCCGGATCCGCGCGCCCTGCTCGGCCGACAGGAACGGCCAGTCCGGGTCCGGCCGGCGCGGCGGCGGGCCGGGCCGGGTGGACATCGTGGGCGTCGACACCTGGGGTCGGGTGGACATCGCGGGCGTCGACACCTGGGGTCGGGTGGACATCGTGGGCGTCGACAGCTGGGGGCGGCCGGACATCAGCGGCGTCCGCGTACCGGACGCCGGCGGGGTCGCGGGTTCTGGTGCCGCCGGCGGGTCGGGCTCGACGGTACGGTCGGCCAGGGTACGGCTTGCGAGGTCGAACGCGGCCTGCCAGCCGTCCGGGGCCGGGCGGTCGAACTCGTGACTCACGGCGGCGTTGACGAACGTCCGCGCGATGAAGCTGGCGTCGTCCGGAGACGGCTGCCAGTCGCTGTGCACCGAGAGCACGTCCTGCGCGCGGGGGCGGTGCTTGAGGATCACCTTCCACCACGCCTTCCGTACGGCGTCGTCCGCCCGGGCGTCGGTGTCGACCGGGACGGGTCCGTCGACCGAGCCCAGCCGGAACACCACCACGTTGACGGTCGGATCGCTGCCCATGCCCCACTCCCCCTGCAGACGGCTGGACGCGATGCTACAGACGGTGCAGGTAATCGCCCTCTGGACGGTTCATTCCCGGACGGATCGTGGCATCCGCCGTACCGTCCGTCAGTGGTACGGGAGTGGTCAGCCCGACGTCGCGTCCGGCTCGGCGACGCCGCGCCGCCCGTCGGCCGCCCCGTCCGGCGACTCGAACTGGAGCAGCACGCCCTCCGGCAGCGCCCGGCGCAGCTCGGCCACGCTGTCCGGCTGAGCCACCAGTACGCCGTGGTGCAGCACCCGCACGGTCACCCCGCCCAGCGGTCCGTAGTCGACGAGCCCCTCGTCGATCTCGACTCGCCACGCGCCGTCGGTGCTGCGCAGTGACCTCATGCCAGCGACGCTACGCTGGCCGCCCCCGTCTGAGATCCGCCCGAACGGCCCGGGCGCGTCGGCTGTGCGGACAACGCACCTGCCGTACCACCTGAGCAGCGATCCGCCGCCCGGTCCGCTGCGTTGTCCGGTGGTGTCCGGTTCCGTGCGGCGGCAGCGACCGATCCGTCCACTGTGGAGCGATTCGACCATCCACTGTGGATGGTCGTCAGTCCGGGTGGACGGCGAAGACGACGTCGTAGCGGTCACCCCGGTAGCGCGACCGCCCCCACTCGACCACCGCACCCGTCGCGTCCACCGCCGTCCGCTCCACCACGAACGACGGCAACCCGGTCGGTACGCCGAGCAGCGCAGCGTCCGACTCGGCGAGCGCGACCACCGACACCCGGTGCGTCGCGGTCGCCACCGCCACACCCCACCGGCCGGCGAGCGTCTCGTACAGCGAGCGGTCGTCGGCGACGAGACCGGCCAGCCCGGGGAACCGCGCGCCGGGCAGGTGCGTGTGCTCCACCGCCATCGGTACGCCGTCCGCGGTGCGCAGCCGGCGCAGCTCCACGACCGGCTCGGACTCGGCGATGCCGAGCCGGCCGGCGAGCAGCGCGTCCGCCGGCCGCTCGCGTACCGACAGCACGCGGGCACCCGGGGTCAGGCCGCGGGCGCGCATGTCCCGGCTGAACGAACCGGTCGTGGTGCCGTGCGCGAGCCGCGGCTCGGCGACGAACGTACCGGCGCCCATCACGCGGCGGACCAGGCCGCGCGCGACGAGCTCGGACATCTCGGTGCGTACGGTCATCCGGGCCACGCCGAACCGCTCGGCGACGGAGCGTTCGGACGGCAGCAGCGTGCCGGGTGGCAGCTCGCGGACCATCGATTCGAGGATCTCGCGCAGCTGCTCGCCCTTGGCCCGGTCGGTGTCGAACGACGCGGGCAACCCGACGGCAGGGAACGTGTCGTGCCGGGTGCGTGCCATGGTCTCCTCAGGCGTCGCCGAGGCGTACCCGGTCACCGTACCCGGCGAGCAGGTCCGCGTTGTGGTCGTCGTTGCCGGCCACGTTCGCGGACCGGAACAGCGGCGGCGGCGCGCCCGCGGCGAGGTACCGGTCGACGACGTCGGCGACGAGCAGGTTCGCGGCGAGGATGCCGGCGAGGTTGGACAGCGGCCCGGTCGCGTCCCCGTCGCCCACCGGTACCGCTGCGTCGCCGAGCGGTGCGCCGTTGTCGATGACCACGTCGGCCAGGTCGGCCAGCCGCTTCGCGTCCGGGTGCCGGGGAACGATCCGGCTGGTGTGCGCGAGCGACGTGATGGCGACGACGGAGTGGCCGCGTTCGCCGGCCAACCGCGCCATCTCCACGACCGCGCCGTTGCCGCCCGAGTTGGACGCGATGACGAACACGTCGGCCGGCCGGATGTCGGCCAGCGCCCAGATCCGCTCGGCCAGGTCCGGCGAACGTTCCAGGTGCGGGTCGAGGATGTCGGCGGCCGGCGTGTCGCCGTAGTAGACGAGGTCCCGCACGGCGAGCTGGTTCGCCGGTACGAGCCCGCCCGCGCGGCCGACCAGTTCCAGCGCCACGGCACGGGAGTGCCCCGTCCCGTACGCCTGGATCACCCCGCCCGCGCGCAGCGCCGCCGCGATCAGCTCCCCGGCCCTGCCGATGGCCTCGGACTGCGTGCTCACCAGGCGGTCCACGGCACCGCGCGCCGCCTCGGCGTACCGCTCCCGCACGGTCGGCCCGTCGTGGGTCATGTCGCGCTCCTGTCGAGTGTTGCGATGAGATCCGCCGCGAGGGCGGCGATCCGTTCGCCGCCGCCGGCCGCGACCGCCGACACGAGCACCTCGTACTGCTCGGTCCGGTACGCGTCGGCGCACGGCAGGTATCCGGGGTATCCGTTGGCGTAGCCGAGGACGGCGGTCGGTCCGGTGCGGCCGCGGCGGACGGACTCGGCGAGGGCCAGGAACGGTTCGCCGGGCAGCGCGGCGAGCGCGAGCTCGCCGATCCGCCACGCGCCGACCTCGGTGTCGACGTCGCCGCCGGCACCCAGGCCCGCGACGTACCGGGCACCGCTGAGGTTGCCGGCCGCCACCCGCTCGGCGCCCGCGTCGCCGGCGTCCCGCGCCGCGGACAGTGCGGCGGACGCCTGCTCGACCTGCGCGCCGGTGTCGCCGGACGGCTTGGCCGCCAACCGGATCGGCTCGCCGCGCCACCGGACCGTGCCGTCCGCCGACCAGGCCGGTACGCCGGCGCCGGCGAGCAGCGCCAGGCACCGCTCGGCCACCAGGTCACCGAGCCGGGCCAGCTCGGCGGTGTCCTGGCCCCGGCGTACGTGCCGGGTGCTGATGTCGCCGGCCGCGCCGGTCGCCACCGCCACCCACACGTCGGGTCCGAGGCGCCGGGCGAGCGCCCGCCGGACCGCGCCGGTCAAATCCGCGCTGACGCTCAGGTTGCCGGCCGGCAGCACGGTCGGATGCACCGGCAGCACCGCGAGCACGCCGGCCCGCCGTCCGTCGGCGCGCACCTCGACCACGTCCAGCGGTACGGTCGGCTCGCCCGAGACCTGGCTGCGGGCGCTGCCGACACCCCGCACCGGCCCGGTGTACGCGACGCCCGTCGCCGCCACCTCGCGCCGCCGGGCGTCGGCGACCGCGGTCGTGACGCGTGCGGTGAGCCGCGCCAGCCACGGCTCGGGCGTCGGCGCACCACCCGGTACGCAGCCGGTCTCCGGCCCGGAATGCGTGTGGCTGGCGGCGATCCACAGCACGTCGACGTCGGTGACCGCGGCGCGCGCCGCGCGTACCACGTCGGCGTTGACGCAGACCAGGTCGGTCAGCACGAGCGCGGCGCGGTGCCGGCCGTCGTACCAGGTGACGGCGGAGACGGTGAGCGGGTCGAGGACGCCGTCGACGCCGCCGTCGCGGAACGCGTACCCGCCCATCGGCGTGCCGTCCTCGACGGGGAGCCCGACGCGGGCGAAGCCGACCCTCATCGGGTCGTCACCCGGCACAGCCCGGCGTACTGCCCCAGGTCGGCGGTGGCGGCGAGCCGCGCGGCACCGGACAACCCGTCACCCTCGGACGTACGCAGCCGCGCGGTCGGCTCCCGCTCGGCGAGCGCCGCGGCGAACCGCCGGCGCAGACCGTGGTGGCCGAGCAGCCGGCCGGTCACCGCGACGTCCGCGTCGGCCGCGCCGGCGGCGACGACGGTACCGGCGAGTTCGGCGGCGGCTCGCCCGGCGATCGCCGCGGCGTCGTCATCGGTGTCGGCGAGGTCGAGCACCTCGCGGGCGAAGCCGGCGATCCGCGCGACCGCGTCCGACCCCGGGTACAGGCGCTCGGCGAGGCCGTCGAGCTCGCCGAACACGTCGGCGGCGCGGGCCGTGAGCGCGCCCGGCACCGCGCGGCCGTCGTGGCCGCGCATCGCCGTGTCCAGGCCGTACCGACCGATCCAGAAGCCGCCGCCGGCGTCGCCGTACAGGTGGCCCCAGCCGTCGACCTGGCGGTGCGCGCCGTCGGCCGTGACGCCGAGGGCGATCGCGCCGGTACCGGCGGCGAGGACGACGCCGGGCCTGGCCGCGAGCGCGCCGGCGTGCGAGGTGACCACGTCGCCGGTCACCACGACCCGGTCGGCGTGGAAGTGCGCGAGCAGGCCGGCGGCGAGCGCCGCGTACTCGTCGTCCGAGCCGAGCACGCTGGTCAGGCCCAGGCAGACGGTGCCGACCGGGCCGATCGCGCCGAACGGCGCGGCGAGCGCACCGAGCGCCGCCAGCACCGCGGCCGCCGGACCGTCGTGCCCGTACGTCAGTCCGCCGCCCTCGACCCGGCTCAGCACGACGCCGTCTCGCGCCAGCGCGAGCCGTACGCCGGTCTGACCGGCGTCGATCGCCACATCGTCTGCCACGTCCGGGATCGTAATAGTGGTCTATACCGAAATCAAGGGCGACCCGCCGGCCCGGACGAACCGGACGCGGTTGCGGGCGCTCGCCACACTGGGCGGCCGGTTCGTCCGGGTGCGGGGGTGGGGATGCGGACCGAGGTGGCGGCGCCGACGACGGCGACGGCGACCAGCCGGGTACGCGCGGCCGTCGTGCTGCTGTCCGGCGCCGCGGTGCTCGCGCTCGCCGTACGGCTCCCGTTCGGGTACGCCGGGCTCAGCATGGACGAGGGCGGCTACGCGTACGTGGCGCGGCGGTGGGCGCGCGGCACCACGCTGTACCGGGACGCCTGGCTCGACCGGCCGCAGGGACTGCTGCTCGCGTACCGGGGGCTGCTGGCGGTGGCCGACGCCGCCTGGACGGTCCGGGTCGGCGCCGCGCTGTGTGGCGCGCTGCTCACCGTCGCGCTCGGCATCGCCGGCTGGCTGCTCGCCGGTCGCCGGGTCGGCGTGATCGCCGCCGCGACCTACGCGATCGTCGGTGTGGCACCGCACCTGGAGGGCTTCACGCTCAACGGCGAGCTGCTGGCGAGCGTACCGGCGACCGCGGCGGTGGCGGCGGCGCTCGGCTGGTGGCGCACCCGGCGCCCCGGCTGGCTGCTCGCCGCGGGGCTCGCCGCCGGCGCCGCGGTGACGATGAAACAGTCCGGTGTGGACGGTGGGATCGCCTGTCTCGCGGTCCTACTGGTCGCGGATTCCTCGTGGCGGCAGCGCATCCGGCACGCCGGCCTGGTCGCCGCCGGCGCCCTCGTACCCGTCGGCGCGTCCGTGCTGCACGGCGGGTCGGTCGGGCTGCGGGCGTACTGGCACGCGCTCGGCGGCTACCAGCTCGCGGCGGCCGGCGGGATCGACCGCGGGCACATGTTCCTCGCCAGCCTGCCCCGGGTCGGTCTCGACCTCGCGGTCCTCGTCGCCGTCGCCGCCGTCGGCGGGTACGCGCTGCGGCGCCGACGGGCCGCGCTCGTCGTCGCCGTGGCGTGGCTCGGCGGCGCCACACTTGGCGCGGCGCTCGGCGGATCCTGGTGGCCGCACTACTACGTGCAGCTCGTCCCGCCGCTCGTACTGCTCGTCGCCGTCGGCGTCGCGCACCCGCCACTCCGGCGCGGCGTACTGTTCGGCGCCGTCGCTGTGCTGCCCACCGTGGTCTGGCTGCTCGCGCTCGTCCCGATGACCCCGACCCACCGCCACCACGTCGTCCCCTACTACCGGCGCGCCGTCGTCGACCAGCACGTCGCCGCCGCGGTACGCGCGGAAACCCAGCCGCACCAACAGATCTACGTGCTTGCCTCGGAGGCGAACGTCTACTTCCTCGCCGACCGCGACACCACCTACCCGTACCTGTGGGGGATGCCGATGCGCAAGATCCCCGACGCGCTCCCCCGGCTCCGCGCACTGCTCGACCGGCCCGGCCGGCCCGTCCTCGTGCTGCTCTACGCCGCACCCGACGACGTCGACCCGTCCGGCCGGCTCGGCGACGTCCTCGCCGCCCACTACCGCCCGGAACGCACCGTCGACGGCATCCCCTTCCTCCGCGCGTCCACCTGATCGTCCGTGGTTGGGCCGATCCGGCCGATTCGTTCGTGCGCGACGCGGCCTTCGTACCGGCGGACCGTGACCGCCTCGCCCGCGCCCTGGCCGACACGCATCAGGTACGGCTGTTCGCCCGTACCGGTCAGCTCGCCCGCGAAGTCGCCTGGTCCCGCACCCTCGACCCGTTCTGACGGCGACCGCCTCGACTCGGGCTCCGACGCCGGATCGCGCGTCGTTGAGCCGATCCGGCCGGGTTCGTCCGATGCGGGCGGGTACGGCCGGCGGTTCTCATCGGATCCACAAGAACGGCACCGGAGCGGCTCAGGAACGCGACCCATCGTTGCCCGCATGACGAGCACCGCCGGGCCGCGACGCGCGGCCGCGACCCCACGGTGGTGGGGGGACGCGGTGGGTGTGGTCGCCGGCCTGACCATGCTCGTGGTGGTCGCGCTGTGGGTGGCCGACGGGGGCGTCCGGCAACTGGCGGGCACCGGGGCCGTGTCCGCGGTGGGCCGGCTGACCGGCCTGGTGTCGGCGGACCTGCTGCTGGTCCAGGTGCTGCTGATGGCCCGGATCCCGGTGGTGGAACGGGCCTTCGGGCAGGACCGGCTGGCGCGCTGGCACCGCTGGACCGGGTTCACCAGCTTCCACCTGATGCTGGCGCACGTCGTGCTCATCACCATCGGGTACGCGCTCACCGCGCACGCGAACGTCGTCGCCGAGTTCGTCGAGCTGACCCTCACGTACCCGGGGATGCTGCTGGCGCTCGCCGGGACGGCGCTGCTGGTGCTCGTGGTCGTCACGTCGGTGCGGGCGGCGCGGCGGCGCCTGCGGTACGAGTCGTGGCACCTGCTGCACCTCTACGCGTACCTGGGTGCGGGGGTGGCGCTGCCGCACCAGGTGTGGACCGGCGCGGACTTCGTGGCGTCGCCAGCGTCCCGGGCGTACTGGTGGAGCCTGTACGTCGCGGCGGCGGGCGCGGTGCTCGCCGGCCGGGTCGCGCTGCCGGTGTGGCGTAACCTGCGGCACCGCCTGACGGTCAGCCACGTCGTCGCCGAGGGCCCCGGCCTGACCTCGGTGTACCTGCGGGGTCGGCGGCTGGACCGGCTGCCCGTCCGGGCGGGCCAGTTCTTCTCGTGGCGGTTCCTGGCCGGGCCGGGCTGGACGCGGGCGCACCCGTACTCGCTGTCGGCGACGCCGCGGCCCGACCTGCTGCGCATCACGGTCAAGGACCTCGGTGACGGCAGCGCCCGCGTCGCCGGCCTGGCGCCCGGGACCAGGGCGCTGGTCGAGGGGCCGTACGGGAAGCTCACCGGCGAGACGTACGCCGGCGGGCCGGTACTGATGCTGGCCTGCGGGATCGGCATCACGCCGCTGCTCGCGCTGCTCGGCGAGCTGCCGTACCGGCCCGGTGGGGCGACGCTGCTGTACCGGGCGCGCGGCGCGGACGCCCTGGCGTTCCGGGCCGAGCTGGACGGGCTCGCCGCGCGCCGCGGCGTACGCGTGGTGCCGCTTCTCGGTCCGCGCGCCGGGACACCGTCGTTCCTGCCGCGCGATCGTGCCGGGCGCGGTGACGCGGCCGTGCTGCGCGAGCTGGTACCGGACGTCGCCGGGCGCGACGTGTACGTGTGCGGGCCGGACGCGTGGGCCGACGCGGCGCTCGCCGCGGCCCGGGAAGCGGGCGTACCGGGCGAGCGCCTGCACACCGAACGGTTCGCCTGGTGAGGGGGTCGTACGTCCGATGAGACGGATCACGGTGTGGCTGCTGTCCACGGTGGCGGTGCTGGTGCTGTTGTTCAGCTACCGCACCAGCACCATGGGCGGCGGCACGTCGACCAGCACTCCGCTCGGCGCGGGCGCCGCGGGCGGGTCCACCTCGGGCGGCGCGGGTACGTCGACGTCGGGCGGCTCGACGTCCGGCGGATCCGGATCGAGCGGATCCGGATCGAGCGGGTCGGGATCGAGCGGGTCGGGGTCGTCGGGGTCGTCGGGGTCGAGCGGGAGCCGCACGTACACCGGGTCGGAGGCGCAGACCCAGTGGGGCCCGGTGCGGGTGCGGATCACCGTCGCGGGCGGGCGGATCACGGCTGTGTCCGTACCCACGTACCCGAACGGCAACCCGCGCGACGCGCAGATCAACGCGTACGCGCTGCCGATCCTGGCGCAGGAGGTCGTGTCCGCGCAGAGCGCCGACATCGACACGGTGTCGGGCGCGACCGTCACCAGCGACGGGTACAAGCAGTCGCTGCAGGCCGCGATCGACGCCGCCCATCTGTAGACGGAGGTGCGGCGATGAACGAGCGCCAGCGAGCGAATCATGAGCTCTGCACGTCGTGCCTCATCGGTGTTCCGACGAAGGAGGAACCTCGATGAGGGCGACGGTACCGCGGCGGGCCTGGGTCGAGCAGGTCATGGGCCTGCCGGTGAGCGTGCACGTCCGCGGCGCGGAGCTGACCGGTGCGTACGTCGAGGCGCACGTCGCCCGGGTGTACGCCGAGCTGCGGCGCGTCGACGCGGTCCTCAGCCCGTACCGCGACGACAGTGACCTGTCCCGGTGGGACCGCGGCGGACTCGGGCTGGCCGCGGCGGATCCGATGCTCGCGGAGGTGCTGGCGCTCTGCGACGAGGCGTGGAAGCGCACCGACGGCTGGTTCGATCCGCGCGGCCTGCCCGACCCGCGTACCGGTCTGCCCCGCTACGACCCGTCGGGGCTGGTGAAGGGCTGGGCGGTGCAGCGGGCGGCCCGGCACCTGGCCGCACTCGACGGGTACGGCTGGTGCCTGAACGCCGGCGGCGACATCCTCCTGTCCGCACCGGACGACCAGCCGGCCTGGCGGGTCGGGGTCGAGGACCCCGACCACACGGACGGCGTCATGCTGGTGCTCGCCCGGCGCGGCGGCGCGGTCGCGACCTCGGGTACCGCCCGTCGCGGCGGCCACATCGTCGACCCGCACACGCGCCGGCCGGCGACCGCGCTGCGCTCCTGCACCGTCGTCGGGCCGGACCTGCTCTGGGCCGACGTGTACGCGACGGCCGCCGTGGCCCGTGGCCCGGCCTCCCTCGACTGGCTGGTCGACCTGGCCGGGGTCGAGGCGCTGCTGGTGACCCGCTCGGGCCCGGTGTGCACGCCCGGCTGGGCGTCAGTCGCGCCAGGGGCGTAGCGCGAGGTCGGTCGCCTTCCGGAGCCGGGCGCGCAGTGCGGCGGGCTCGGCGTCCTCGTCCTCCATCAGTACGTCGAGGGCGGCGCCGACCGCTCCGGTCAGCGCCCCGGTGAGCGCCGCCGCGTCGACCCGGTCCAGCTCCGGGTACGCCTCGGTCAGCGCGCGGACGATCTCCCGCTGCCCGTCCATCTGCACGTGCAGCGCCTTGCCCCGGACGGCGGGGACGGTGCGCGCCAGGCGGGTCCGTACCGCGGCCATCGGGCCGACGAGGTCGGCGTCGTCCTCGGCGGCCGCGGCGAGCGCCCGGACGAGGACGTCGACGGGCCGCTCGGCCGGGTCGCGGTCGGCGATCGCGGCGAGCGTGGCGCGGACCCGGGCGTCGCTGTCGGGGAACAGCACGTCGTCCTTGTTCGCGAAGTAGCTGAAGAACGTCCGGGTGCCGATCTCGGCGGCGGCGGCGATCTCCGCGACGGTCGTCTCGTCGTATCCCTTGCGCGCGAACAGTTTCGCCGCGGCGGCGACCAGCGCCCGGCGGGTGCGCTCGCGCTTGCGTTCGCGGAGCGAGGGCGCGGGGTCGGTCTGCTGACGTCCGGGCATGACGCACACCATACTGCATTGACGGCGAACCTGCACCCGATGCAGACTTGCATCAAGTGCAGGACCGGAGAAGGAGATCGTCATGACCCGTCGCGACCAGACCGTCCTCGTCGTCGGAGCCACCGGCAACCAGGGCGGCGCCGCCGCCCGACACCTGCTCGCCGACGGCTGGCGGGTCCGCGCCCTCATCCGGGACGACACCAGTCCGGCCGCCGTCGCGCTCGGCGCCGCCGGCGCCGAGCTGGTCCGCGGCGATCTGGACGACCGCGCCTCGGTCGACGCCGCCGTCGCCGGTGCGTACGGCGTCTACAGCGTCCAGTCGGCGAACCCGAACGAGGTCGCCCAGGGGTTCACCGTCGCCGACGCCGCACATGCGGCCGGCGTCGCGCACCTGGTCTACTCGTCGGTCGGCGGCGTCGAGAACCAGCACGCGTACTACGTCGGGCAGGGCTGGGGCCCCGTCGACAAGTGGCTGGTCGAGCAGCACATCCACGAGCTGGGCGTACCGGCGACGATCCTGCGCCCGGCCGGCTTCATGGCGGACTTCACCAGCCCGGAGCGCTTCTTCCAGCGGGGCTCGCTGAACGTGCCGTGGCGCGACGACCTGGTCATGCAGCTCATCGCGATCGACGACATCGGGGCGTTCGTCGCGGCGGCGTTCGCGGCGCCCGAGGTCCACCTCGGCACGACCCTCGACATCACCGGCGACCGGCTCACCACCCCGGAGATCGCCGCGGCGCTGAGCGACGCCGCCGGCCGGCCGATCCCGCACAGCCGGATACCGCTCGACGTGCTGTGGGCGCACAGCCCGGCGACCGCGCAGGTCTTCGCCTGGGCCGACGACAGCTACTACGACACCGACATCGCCCCGCTGCGGACCATCCACCCGGGCCTCATGGACTTCCGTACCTGGCTCGCCCGGTCCGGCCGGCCCCGCCTGCTGGCCCAGCTCGGCGACGCCTGAGCCCTCAGGCGTCGCCGAGGCGGTAGAGCCGGGACTCGCGCTGGTGGAAGCCGATCCGCTCGTACAGGCGGTTGGCCGCGGGGCGGGACGGCCGCGAGGTCAGGTCCACCGTCCGCGCGCCGGCCGCCCGCGCCAACGCGACCGCCTCCGTGGTCAGCGCGGCGCCCACGCCGCGGCCCCGGGCCGCCTCGTCGACGACCACGTCCTCGATCCACGCCCGCAGTCGTCCACCGCCGTCGCGACCTCGACCACCACGCTCATCCGTCCACCCTCGCACGGCGACCGGTCGCCCCGGGCACGTCCCGGCCGGGCCGCCGTGCGCCCGGGTTCTAGTCTCGACGCCGTGCGGGGACGGATGCCGGGACGTGGCCGGTGGCGGGTGTGGGTGCGGTGGGCGCCGTGGCGCGGCAGCCGTACGAGCCGGCCGCTGGAGCGCCTGCTCGACCTCGCGGACCTGGACTTCGACCCGCTCGTGGTGCTGTGGTTGCTGGTCTCGCTGCCGCTGCTGCTGGTCGTGGCCGTCGAGCAGGTGCTGCGGCTGCTGCTCACGCCCGTCGCCGTCGCGGTACGCCTCGCCGCCCGCCTGCCGTGGCCCGTCGAGATCGCCGTACGCCGCCGCGGCTGGGACGACAGTCTGGTGCTCGCCGACGACCTCGCGTCGGCCCGGCGGATCGGCTTCGGCGTCGCGGCGCACCTCGGTGCCGGTCGCGACCTCGCCGATCCGGGCTTCCAGCGGTGGCTCGCGGACAACGGCGGACTGTTCGTCCCGGACCGCCGGCTGCGGCTGGTCCGGCGCCTCGTCGGCGCGTACCGCGACGCGCCGGCACCGCGACTCCGCCGCGGCTGAACCGCCCGGGCTCACGCGACCGGCGGGCCACGGGCTCCGGCACGGTCGTCAGGGGGTGGCGCGGCGGCGCAGGACGAGCCGGCGACCGCCGAGACCGACGGCGAACATGACCAGGCCGGCGAGTACGGACGGCCAGGGCAGGGTGGCGACCAGCACCAGGCAGCCGGCGACGCCGAGCAGGTTCAGCCAGCGCGGCCACCGACGGTCGGCGCCCACCTGCGTGTACGCCGAGGCGTTCGCGATCGCGTAGTAGACCAGCACGCCGAACGACGAGAAGCCGATCACGCCGCGCAGGTCGGTGGTCAGCACCAGGACGCAGACGACCGCGGCGAGGGCCAGTTCGGCGTGGTGCGGGACCCGGTGCCGCGGGTGTACGGCCGCCAGCCAGCCGGGCAGGTCGCGGTTGCGCGCCATCGCCAGCCCGGTGCGGCCGATCCCGGCGAGCAGCGCGAGCAGGGCGCCGAGGCCGGCGAGCACCGCACCGACGCGTACCACCGGGGTGAGCGCACCGGCACCGGCCGCGCGTACCGCCTCGGCCAGCGGTGCGGTGGCGGCGGCGAGCCGGTCCGGGCCGGCGGCGAGCAGCGCGGCGACGCCGACGACCAGGTACACGCCGACGGCGACGGCGAGCGCGACGAGGATCGCCCGCGGGATCGTCCGCCGCGGGTCGCGGACCTCCTCGCCCATCGTGGCGATCCGGGCGTACCCGGCGAACGCGAAGAACAGCAGCCCGGCCGACTGGAGGATCCCGTACGCGCCGCCGGCCGTCACCGCCGACCAGCCGCCGAGGTTCGCGGGCGTGGCGTCACCACCCACGGCGATCCCGACCACCAGCACGGCGAGCGCGGTCAGCGTCGCCGCGACGAGGACCCGGGTCAACAGGGCGGTTTTCGTCACCCCCCGGTACGCGAGCGCGGTGAGCGCCAGCACCGCGGCGACGGCGACCAGCCGGCGCGCCCACCACGGGCCGGGCACCGCGTACGAGGCGACGGTCAGCGCCATCGCCGCGCACGACGCGGTCTTGCCGACGACGAAGCCCCAGCCCGCGGTGAACCCCCACCACGGGCCGAGGCGTTCCCGGCCGTAGACGTAGGTGCCGCCGGACACCGGGTACGCGGCGGCGAGCTGTGCGGAGGCCGTCGCGTTGCAGTACGCGACGGCGGCGGCGAGCACCAGCCCGACCAGCAGCCCGGTGCCGGCGGCGCGCGCGGCGGGGCCGAACGCGGCGAACACCCCCGCCCCGATCATCGAGCCGAGCCCGATCACCACCGCGTCGCCGGTACCGAGCCGGCGGGACAGCCGCCGCTGCTGCCCGGCCCCACCAGGGTCGGCACCGTGCGTGCTCATCGCCACATCCTCGGGTCACCGACCGGCACCGCTTCACGATAGGCCCGGGCGACGGTCGCCGCGTACGCCCGCGGCACTCCCCGAACGGCCGTCTCCGCCGTCCCGCGCTCCCCCGTAGGCTCACCGGCGTGACCATCCTGGCCGTCGTCGTGACCGTCCTGCTTCTGGTGGAGAGCCTGCCGTCGGCGATCGCCGGCCTGCTCCGGTCGACCGCGTTCCTCACCCGGCTGGACCAGCTCACCCGGGCCGGCACCCTGCAGGGACGGCTGCCGTGGCTGCCGCGGACGCTCGGCGCGCTGCACACCGTCGGTACCGCCGGTGCGGTGGCCGGCATCTGGATCCCGTGGCTGGGTGTCGCGGGCGGCGGGCTGGAGGCGGCGATCTTCGGCTGGACCCTGTGGCGTCAGCTCCGGGCCGGCGACCGGGGCCGCGCGCTCGGCGCGTACCTGTTGTTCCTCGGCATGGCGCTGCTGGTCGTGGTCGTCGACGTCCTGCGGCTCTGACCCGCCGCTGCCCGTCGCGCCGCCGTGCCGGACCTGCATGCGGACGCTGGCCGGGTCGTCGCGCTGCGGGGGCCGCCGGGGCGCGGCTAGCCTTTCGGACATGCCAGTACCCGAGGCCACCACGGCGGCCGGTCGATCCGGCCTGTCGGCGCTGCTCGACCGGCCGGCGACCGCCGCGATCGCGTTCGACTTCGACGGCGTGTTGTCGGAGATCGTCGCCGACCCGGAGGCGGCCCAGCCGCATCCCGCGGTCGTGCCGGCGCTGGTCGGGCTCGGCGGCCGGGTCGGCGCCGTCGCGATCATCACCGGCCGGCCCGCGTCGTTCGTCCTGTCCCGGGACGGGTTCGGGCCGCTGACCGACCTGCCGACCCTGACCGTCTACGGCCAGTACGGCCGGGAGCGCTGGACCCGCGCCGGTGGGTACGCCCCGGCGCCGGCGGATCCCCGCGTCGACGAGGCGCGGGCGTACGTGGCGGAGCTGCTCGCCCGGCCCGGCGCCGATCCCGGACTGTGGTTGGAGGACAAGGGAAGCGCGGTCGCGGTGCACACCCGGCGTACCGCGGATCCGGAGGGTGAGCTGGCTGCGCTCACCGCCCCGCTGACCGCGCTCGCCGAGCGCCTCGGGCTGCGCCTCGAACCGGGCAAGCTGGTCCTTGAGGTACGCCCGGCGGGCGTCGACAAGGGCGCGGTGCTCACCGCGTTCGTCCGCGAGCACGACGCCGGCAGCGTCGCGTACGCCGGCGACGACCTCGGCGACCTCGCCGCGTTCGACGCGGTGGAGGCGCTGCGCGCCGAGGGCGTACCCGGGGTCACGATCTGCAGCGGCTCCCCCGAGGCGACGGTGGTGGCGGAGCGCGCCGACCTGGTCGTCGACGGTCCCGCCGGCATCGCGGCCCTCCTCGCCGACCTGACCGCCGCCCTGGCCACCTGACCGTCCGACGTGGTCACCGCAGCCTGACCGGCCCGGCCGCCCGACGCGGCCGGCGTGCGGGGGCGCTGCCGGTCAGGGCGGCGGGCCGGCGAGGGCGGCGAGGCGCGCGACGACCTCGTCGACCGGGGCGCGGGTGTCGATCTCGACGGTCGCCGTCGCGCGAAGCAGCGGTTCGACCTCGGCGGTGTCGGCGGCGATCGCCGCGCGCTGCCCGGCGGTCCGGCCGTACGGGTTGGCGGCGCGGCGGGCGACCCGGTCGAGCAGCACGGGCAGCGGCGCGGTCAGCAGCACCACGTGGTCGAAGCGGGACCGGAACCGTCCCTGGTTCCGTACGGTGCCGGCGACGAACAGCGGCGCGCCGGCGCGGGCGTGCTCGGCGAGCAGCGCGGCGACGCGGTCCTCCCGCCACAGCGGTTCGGCGCCGCCGTCGCCGGTGGGTACGTGGTCGATCCAGCCGCCGGTGTCGGTGTCGACCACCCGGTAGCCCCGCCGTGCCAACAGCTCCAGCGCGGTCGACTTGCCGGCGCCGGACATGCCGGTCACGAGGACGATCGCCACTCCCGCAGGATACGGCCGCCGGACGCCCGGGTACGCTGGACACCCCCCGGGGGTACGAAGGAGGGTTGCCGGTGCGGACACGATGGTCGCTGCTGGCGGTCCTGCTCGCGCTCGGCGTCGCGCTGATGCACACCCTGGGCCACCCGGCGACGGGCCACGACGGCCGGGCGCACGTACCGGCCGCGCACGGCGCGGTGGACGGTCTCTTCGCCGCGTCGTACCCGGATCTGCCGGCCGACGCGGCGGACATGCCGATGCCGGGGAGGCACGGCATGGACCCGACGCTGGTGTGTCTCGCGGTACTCACCGCGCTGCTCGTGCTCGCCGTGACCGTCGCGCTGTCCGTACGGCGGTTCGCGGCGCTCCGCCCGCCCGTGCCAGCCCGGGCGCTGGGTCGCCGGTCCCGCGCGCCGCCGGGCGTCGGCCGTACCCTCGCGACGGTGTCGGTGCTGCGCATCTAGATGCCCACCGCGGTGCCTTCTTCAGGCACTGCCGTGGACACGCGCATGCCCTGCACCGACAACGAAAGTAGGACCGATGTTCCGACCCACCCACGTTCGGCGTGCCCTGCTCGCCGCGACGGCCGCCGTCGTCCTGTCCGTGGCCGCCGGTTGCGGCGGCACCGAGCACTCCGCCGGGCACCCCGCCGCGCACCACTCCGCCGCCGCGGCGGCCGGGCACAACGCCGCGGACGTGATGTTCGCGCAGATGATGATCCCGCACCACCGGCAGGCGGTCGAGATGGCGGAGCTGGCGCCGTCGCGCGCGTCGAGCCGGCAGGTCGTCGACCTGGCCGCGCGGATCGCCGGCGCGCAGGACCCGGAGATCAGGACGATGTCGTCCTGGCTGCGGTCCTGGGGCGAGGCGGTGCCCTCGCCCGACGCCGGCGACCACGACATGGCGATGGCCGACGGCATGATGTCCGACGGGGACATGGCGAAGCTCAAGGCGGCGCGGGGTCGCGAGTTCGACGCGATGTTCGCCCGGATGATGATCGCGCACCACCAGGGCGCGATCGCGATGGCGCGCGACGAGGCCGCCGACGGCCGGTACCCGAAGGCGACGTCGCTCGCCGCCGGGATCGTCCGTACCCAGTCCGCCGAGGTCACGACGTTGAAGGGCCTCGCGGGCGACCGCTGACCCTACGTGCCGGCCGGGTCCGCGCGGACCCGGCCGGCACCGGGGTTCAGGCCGGCGCCCGTACGGTGTCCACTGTGGACACCGGAGCGGCCGGCGGGGTGGCGCGGCCCCAGGCGCGGCGGCCGACCAGGGCGAGCGCCGCCGGCAGCAGCACCCCGCGTACCACCGTGGCGTCGAGCAGCACCGCCACCGCCATGCCGACGCCGAGCATCCGGTACTCGATCGCGGACAGCACGACGAACACCGAGAACACGGCGGTCATCAGCGCGGCGGCGGAGCTGACCACGCCCGCGCTGGTACGGACGCCGGCGACGATCGCGGCGCGCGGCGGCTCGCCGGCGGAGATCCGTTCCCGGATCCGGCTCAGCACGAACACGTGGTAGTCCATGCTGAGCCCGAACAGCAGCACGAACTCGAACAGCGGCAGCCAGCTCACCACCCCGCCGTACGCGGTGAAGCCGAGCGGACCCGACAGGTGCCCGTCCTGGAAGACCCAGGTCAGCACGCCGAGTGCGGCGCCGACCGACAGCAGGTTGAGCGCGATCGAGACGACCGGGATCACCCAGGACCGGAACGCGACGGCCAGCAGCACGAACGCGAGCACCAGCACGAAGCCGACGACGTACCCGACGCGGCCGGTGAGCGTCCGGGCGAAGTCGTACGCGAACGCGGTGCGGCCCTGCACCGCCCAGCCGGCCCCGTCGACCCGCCCGAGCGTCGCCGGCAACGCGTCCGTACGCAGCTCGGCGAGGGCGCGGTTGGAGGTGGGGTCGGTGCCGGACCCGGCCAGCGGTACCCGGACCACCAGCGCCCGGCCGACCCGCGTGACGGTGACGGGTTCGGCGAGAAGGCCGTGGCTGTGCGGGATCCGGGCGCGCAGTGCCGCGACCGCCCGGCGTACGGCCGGGGTGTCGGCGGTGCCGTCGCGCGACCACACCACGACGCGGGCCGGCGCGGCGGCGCCCGGGAACGCCTGCTGCATCCGTACCGCGGCGTCGACCTGCGGTACGGAGCGGGGCAGGCTGTCGGTGACGGCGGCGTCCTGGAGGTGCAGCCCGAACGCCGGCAGCGCCAGTACGACGAGGGCCAGCGCGGCGAGTCCGCCGGTCAGCCGGGGCCGGCGTACGACGGCGCGGGCGATCGCCGCCCACCGGCGCGAGCCGCCGGAACGGTTGCCCAGCAAGGGAATCCGCAGCGCGTCGACGCGGCGACCGAGCAGCGACAGCAGGGCCGGTAGCACCGTGACCGAACCCAGCACGGCCAGGCCGACGGACACCGCGGTGCCGATCGTCAGCCCGCGGAACACGTCGATCCCGGCGAACAGCAGGCCGCACAGGCACAGCAGGACGGTGAGCCCGGCGACGATCACGACGCGGCCGGACGTGGCGGCGGCGATGCGTACCGCGGTGGGCACGTCGTGCCCGGCGGCGCGTTCCTCGCGGGCGCGGCGCAGGTAGAACAGCGAGTAGTCGACGCCGACGGCGACCCCGATCAGCAGCACCATCGACGACGCGGCGCTGTTGATCGGCAGCCACTGGTCCACGACGGTCAGCAGCGAGAACGTCGCGATCATCGTGGTCGCCGTCAACAGCACCGGAATCCCGGCCGCGACGAGCGATCCGAACACGACGAGCAGGATCACCACGGTCAGCGGCAGCGAGATCCTCTCCGCCCGCCCGAAGTCACCCTTGATCGAGTCGTCCACGGCGCTCGACAGGCTCACGTCCCCGGACTGCGCCAGCCGTACGCCCGGGTGCCGGTGCGCCACCTCGCGCACCGTGCGTACCGTCGCGTCGAAGTGGTCGCCGACCGCCTCGTCCGGACCGGCGAGCTGGAACGTCACCAGGCCGGAACGGCCGGACACGCGGGGGTGCGCCGGCAGCGCGGTGACCGCGCCGGTGGCGCGCAGCGACGCGATCAGGTCGGCGCCGGCCGCCTCGTCGTACGCGGAGATCAGGACGTTCTCCTGCGGCGCGGCGAAGCCGTGCTGGGCGTCCAGCACCCGCTGGGCGCGGCCGGTCTCGCCGGGGTCGCGGGCGGGCGCGCCGTCACCGGTCACCAGCATCCCGGCCAGTACGGCGACGGCGACGAGGGCGAACCAGCCGCCCAGCGCCCACCAGCGGTGCCGGACCGACCAGCTCGCGACGCGTTCGATCACCGCGCCGCGCTGGGCGGCGGGCAGGGTCGTACGCGGCATGGACTACCGTCCCTTCGTGAAGGAGTGCTGCGTGCCGAACACAGGTGTCGCTTCTTCGCCGGGCCGTCGAGTTGCCGCTCGACGGCCCGATCCGTGCGGTCGTGTTACTCGACCTCGGTCAGGATCCGGTGCACCGAGGTCCGCGTCTCGGCGAGCTGGCCGGTGACGTCGGCGAGCCGGTCGCTCACGTCGGCCAGCCGGCGCTCCGTGGCCTGCTGCGCCTCGACCGCCCGCTCGGCGAGCTTCCGGTACTCGTCCTCCCGGGCGAGCACCGCCTTGGCCCGCCAGGTCGCCCCGAACTGCCAGATCGTCACGGTGGCGACGGAGCTGAGCAGCAGGAAGATGCCGAACGCGCCGACCACCTCCGCCCAGGCGTGTCCGCTCATGGTGCCGTTCCCTTCCCGTCGGCGTCGTGTCCGGCCGCGAGCGTGCGTACCGCCGCGGCGACGCGGCGCGGCGTCAGCTCGATCGCGAACTCGGTGACCTCGTAGTACTTCATGGCCTTGCCGTCGTCGGACAGTTCGAGTTGCGCCGTCACGAGCCCGGCCGACTCCAGCTTCTTCAGGTGGAGCTGGAGCAGGGCACGGCTGATGCCGAGCTCCCGGGCCAGCTCGCTGACGTACCGCCGCCGGTGGGTGAGCGCGGCGACCACCCGCAGCCGGTGCGGGTTGGCGAGCGTGCCGAGGATCAGCAGCAGTTCGTCGCCGCCCGGCGCCGTGCCGCTCACAACTGAACCCTGCACATGCCAAGAAAAGTTAGCAGGTGATTCGGCGCCGCGCCATCGGGGTCACCCCCCATGCGGTCGACACGGACCGGGTCGCGGCGTGAGGATGGTCGAATGAACGACGAAGTGCTATCCGGACAGGTCGACTACTACCGGCGCCGGGCGGACGAGTACGACGCGACGGCGTACGGGGACCTCGACGTGGCCCGGGCCCGCATCGCACGGCTGGTCGACCGGATGCGGCCGACCGGCCGGGTGCTGGAGATCGCCTGCGGCACCGGCCTGTGGACCGAGGCCCTGGCCGGGACGGCCGACACGGTGACCGCGACCGACGCCGCGCCCGAGGCGCTCCGGATCGCCCGCGACCGGGTGACCGCCGCGAACGTCGACTTCGCCGTCGCCGACGTGTTCGCCTGGACCTCGGACGAGGAGTACGACGTGGTCTTCTTCTCGGCCTGGCTGTCGCACGTACCGACGGACCGGTTCGACGACTTCTGGCACACGCTGCGGGGGATGCTGGCCGACGGCGGCCGGGTGTTGTTCGTCGACGAGCACGACGACGCGAGCGCGAAGGAGTCGTACGTCCAGGGCCGCAACGAGATCGTCGAGCGCCGGCTGACCGACGGCCGCAGGTTCCACGTGGTCAAGAACTTCGTCCGGCCGGAGGAGCTGCGCGCGCGGCTGCGCCGGCTGGGTTGGGAGTGCGCGATCCGCCGCGACCGTACCGACTGGGTGTTCGGCGAGGCCCGCCCGCTCCGGTAGCGGCGGTCGCCGTCGATCACGGAGGACGGACAGCAGCACGCCGCCGGGCGGTCGCGGAGAGCGCGCAGCAGCGCGCTCTCCGGAGCGGTCACGGTCAGTCGTGGAGGGCGAGCAGCAGCACGCTCCCGGCCGCGGCGAGCGCCGCACCGAGCACCAGTACGCCGGTGGCGTGCGCGACGGCCGCCACCGCGACGACGATCGTGACCCCCAGCGACGAGCCGATGTAGCGGGCCGTGTTGTTCGCGCCGGATCCCATCGCCGCGGCGTGCGGCGGTACGGTCTCGACGGCGAGCCGGGCCAGCGCCGTGTTCAGCAGCCCGCTGCCGACGCCGGCCACGACGAGGCCGGGCAGCAGCGCGGGCGTACCGCGCTGGAGCAGGGCGAGGACGGCGAGGTCGCCGACGGCCGACAGCAGCAGGCCGGCGGCGAGCTGGTGCCGCGGGCGTACCCGGAGCCGGCGGGCGCCGAGCGACACCGCGAACGCGGTGCCCGACCACGCGGCGAACAGCCACGCGGTCGCGAGCGGGCGCAGGCCGAGGCCGTGTTGGAGCACGGTCGGCAGGTAGCTCATCACCCCGACCACGGCGGCGCCGGTGAGAAGCGCCCCGACGGTCGCGGCGACGAACCCGGGCGTACGCAGCAGCCGCAGGTCGAGCATCGGTGCCCGGCCGCGCGCCTCGGCGACGCCGAACAGCAGCAGGAACACCACGGCGGCGACGGCGAGGGCGAGCACGCCGGGGCGTACCCAGCCGGTCCGGCCGAGCGTCAGCGCCGCGAGCAGGCACACCACCCCGGCGGTGAGTGTCAGCGCGCCGGCCACGTCGACCCGTCGGGTACCCCCGGCGGACTCGCCGAGCACGAGCGCGCCGGCGGCGGCCAGGCCGAGCGCGGCGAGCGCGGTGGCCGCGTAGTACCAGCGCCAGTCGGCGAGGCGGGTGACGGCGGCGGACGCGACGGGGCCGAGCGCGATGCCGGCGCCGAGCATCGCGCTCCAGACCGCGGTGGCCTGCCGGCGTGCCCCGGGCTCCTGGTACGCCCGGGCGATGAGCCCCAGCCCGGCCGCGATCAGCGCGGCGGTCGCGGCGCCCTGGCCGGCGCGGGCGAGGACGAAGCTGACGGTCGACCCGGCGAGCGCCGCCCAGGCCGACGTCACGGCCAGCAGCAGGGCGCCGACGAGGAACACGCGGCGCCGGCCGTAGGCGTCGGCGAGGCTGCCGGCGGTCAGCAGCACCGCGGCCAGGCCGACCGAGATGCCGTTGAGGATCCAGGTCTGGCCGGCGAGGCCGGCGCCGAGCGAGCGCCCGGTGGGTCCCAGCACGGTCATCGGCGCCGTGTAGTTCATCAGCGCGATCAGGGTGGCGGCGCAGGTCACGGCGGTGGTGGCGGCCGGCGCGCGGGTACCGGCCGGTCGGGTGGCGACGGCGGCTGCCGAGGCGGTGTCCATCCACGCTCCTTGGTTCGGTGAATGAACTCTGACCCTAGCATCCTTGGTTCGTTCACTGAACTCAGGCGGGGTACGCTGGGCCGCATGGCACTGGGTCGCGACTACCCCGGGCAGGACTGCGCACTGGCGCGGGCCCTGGAGGTGATCGGCGAGCGCTGGACCATGCTGGTCCTGCGCGACGCGTTCTACGGCGTACGCCGGTTCAGCGACTTCCACGACCACCTCGCCGCGCCCCGGGCCGTCCTCACCGAGCGGCTGGCGACACTCGTCGACGCCGGTGTCCTCGCCCGACGGCGCTACCAGCAGTCACCGCCCCGCGACGAGTACGTGCTGACCGCCCGGGGCCGGGAGCTGTGGCCGACCGTCTACACGCTCGTGCACTGGGGCGAACGGCACCTGTCCGAGGGCGGGGCACGCCGCACGTTCCACCACGCCGGCTGCGGCCACCGGCTCGACGCGCTCGGCTGCTGCCCGCGCTGCGCGGCGAGCGTGCCCGCCGCCGACGTCGAGATACGCCCCGGGCCGGGCCTCAGCGTCGTCGCCACCGACCCGGTCAGCCTCGCCCTGCGCACCCCGCACCGGCTCCTGGAACCGCTGCGCTGACGGCGGGTCGCCCCATCGGGCCAGGCCGGCGGATCAGGCCGGCAGCGGTACCGCGAAGCCGAGGGTGCCGGACAGGTCCAGGTGCACGCGCGTCGGGGTACGCACCAGCCGCAGCATCACCGCCTGGCAGCCCGGACAGCGGGCGACCAGGCCCGGCGCGCGCGCGTACACGTGCAGGCCGGCGAGCGGGCCGGTCCGGTGACAGCCGGCGCAGCGCAGCACGGCGCCGGTCACCTCCACCGCGAACAGCTCGCGGAGCGGGCCGGCGAGCGCGTTGCCGTCGACGTACGAGTGGGTCATGTCAGCCTCCGGTCGGGCCGAACCGTTCGGTCCGGATGTGGCGGGGGTCGTGGCCGAGCGCGACGAGCATGTTCGCCACGGCCTCGACGAAGCCGGTCGGGCCGCACACGAAGCACTCCGGCGCCAGGTCCGGCGGCCAGCCGTGGGTGTTGACGTCCGCCACGCCGATCCGACCGGGCGGCCGCGGCCAGCCGTCGGGCGTCTCCCGCGTGTACACGTACGCGACGTCGACGCCGTCGAGCGGGGCGGCCAGCTCCGCCGCGTAGTACCGGTCGGCCGGCGTGCGGACCGAGTGGACGAGCCGGAACGGGACGCGGCTGCCCGCCGCGCGCCGCGCCCGGACCATCGCGGCCAGCGGTACGACGCCCGAGCCACCGGCGACCAGCAGCACCGGCGCCGTACCGTCCGGGCGCCAGACGAACCAGCCGCCGACCGGCCCGCGTACCTCGACCGGGTCGCCGGGCCGGATCGTGTCCGTGAGGTAGGGCGAGACCTCCCCGTCGGACACCCGCTGGACGGTGAGCAGGACGCGGTCGCCGTCCGCCGGCGCGGCCAGCGAGTAGCTGCGCTGCGCCTGGTAGCCGTCGTCGGCGGTGAGCCGCACGTCGACGTGCTGCCCGGCAAGGTGCCCCGGCCAGTCCGGTACGTCGAACGCCAGCGTCCGCGCGCTCGCCGTCTCGGCCGTGGCGTCGACCAGCGTCGCGACCCGCCACAGGAGCCGGGACCGTACCGCGGTCACGTCAGTCGCCCTGGTAGCGCTGCTCGCGCCACGGGTCGCCGTAGTCGTGGTAGCCGAGGGTCTCCCAGAAACCCGGCTCGTCGTCGAGGGTCAGCCGGATCCCGCGGACCCATTTCGCGGACTTCCACAGGTAGAGGTGCGGGACGAGCAGCCGGGCCGGCCCGCCGTGCTCGGCGGCCAGCTCCTCCCCCTCGTACGCGTACGCGATCCACGACTGGCCGTCGAGCAGGTCGGCCAGCGGCAGGTTCGTCGTGTACCCGCCGTACGACTCGGCGACGACGAAGTCGGCGGCGGTCTCCACGTCGGCGAGCAGCGTGTCCAGCGATACGCCGCGCCAGGTCGTGCCCAGCTTCGACCACTTCGTCACGCAGTGCAGGTCGACCGTGACCGTCTCCGCGGGCAGCGCGGTCAGCTCCGCCCACGACCACGTGTACGCCCGGCCGGTCTCGGTCGTGACCGTGAACTCCCAGGTGCCGGTCGCCACGCGCGGCGTCGGCCCGGCCGACAGCACGGGAAAGTCCTCGGTCAGGTACTGCCCGGGCGGCAGGTCCGCGGCGGGGCGACCCCGCCCGTGGAAGCCCGGCGACACGATGCCCATCGACCCATCCTGCGCGGCGCGCGGCGGGGACGTCCGGCGATCGGCGGAAACGCCCACGGCCGGCCCGCACGACAGGGGCCGGCCGCGCGCCGGATCCGGTTCCACCGAGCCGATCCGCCCGGCTCAGCCGATCCAGGCGTCGACGTAGGTCAGCGCGCCCGGCGGGTTCTCGATCTTGACACCGTGCACCGTCGAGCCGGTCAGGCTCAGCTGCTTGACGTAGGAGACCGGGATCGGCGGCGCATACTTCGTCACGGTCGTCTCGTCCGGCTTGCCCCAGTCCTTGGTGCCCTGGCCGACCGGCTCCGTCCTGATCATGTCGATCTGGCCGTTTACGTTCGGCCCGTTGCGGTACGAGGTGTTCTGGTGGCCACCGCGGCACCCCGTCGTACGGCCCCTTGTCCGTCGCGTTGCAGGTGCCCGGGCCGGCCAGCCACCGCTGGATGTACTTCGGCCCGTCGGCGATGTTCGACGAGAAGGACCGGGCCACCCCGTACGCCACGTCGGCAGCGGTGATCGGCGTGCCGTCCCGGTACTTCAGGCCGGACTTCAGCGTGTACCTCCGGGTCCTGCCGTCGTGGTCGGCGTCGGTGCCGGTGTTGGTCGCGAGGTCGCCGACCAGCATCGACCCGTGCGTCGTCGGATCCACCTTGCACGCCGTGAGCTGCCGCGTGACGAGCTGGTCGATCGCCTGCCCGTCGGAGATGTAGACCCGTTGCGGGTCCGTCCTGTCACGTCTTGCCGTCCGTTTGCCCTACCCTCACCGGGTTCCCGCCCACGTCTGTCCACAGAGGACGGAGACGGCGTCCGGCGTTCCGGCCCGCCGTGCCGGCGCCGGCCGTACGGTCGCGGGTAGAGGCCCGGCGACGCGGCCGGGCGCCACGCGGAAGGGAGCCGCACCGATGGTCACCTGGACCAGCGACGAACTCGACCGGATCGGCCCCGCCGACGAACTCGACCTCGCCTCGCTCCGCCACGACGGGAGCCGGCGCGACGCGGTCACGATGTGGGTCGTCCGCGTCGGCGACGAGCTCTACGTACGCTCCGTCAAGGGATCCGACGGCCCCTGGTACCGGGGGACGCGGAGCCGCGGCGAGGGCCACGTCCGGGCCGGCGGTGTCGAGCGGGACGTCGCGTTCGGCGCCGCCGGGGAGGACGTGGCCGACCGGATCGACGCGGCGTACCGCGCGAAGTACGGTGGCTATCCGGCGAGCGTCCTCGGTTCCGTGCTCACCCCGCGGGCCCGCGCCGCCACGATCCGCCTCGTCCCCCGCTGACCGCGGCACCGTACGGTCCGCGACAGGCGCGACGACGATGAGTGACGAGATCCGGCCTGCAAGTCCACAGACAGGGGTCTGAAAGCGCGAGGTGGTGTCCTCCGTCGGACATGGCGCACACCCGTGCGCCGTGCCGTGCAAGGAAACGGAAGGACACACCGTGCATCCAGCCGGTACGCCCCGGCGTCGCGTGACGTGGCTGCTCCGTGCGGCCGCCGCGGTCGTCGCCGCGGGCGCCGCCACGGCCGCGACGGGTCCGGCGCACGCCGACCCCGCGGCGCTGCGGGTGGAGAACCCTCGCTCGTCCGGGCCGGTCGTGGCCGCGGCCGACACGCCGTACCAGTACGCGCCGGCGGTGCTCGCCGACGGCGGCCGGTACCGCATGTGGTGGTGCTCGCAGAGCCCCGCCGGCACCGCCCCCGGCGACGACATCCTGTACGCCGAGGCCGCGAGCCCGGACGGCCCGTTCCACGCACCGGGCAGCGACAAGCCGTACCAGATCGTGTTCCAGAACGACGGCGGCGGGGGCTGGGACGGCCAGCACGTGTGCGACCCGTCCGTGGTCAAGGTCGGCGGCCGCTACCTGATGTACTTCTCGGGCGCGCCGGACGACCACGGCCAGCAGCAGGGGTCGGAGACGAGCCTCGGCGTGGCGGAGAGCGCCGACGGGATCAGCTGGCACGCGCTGACCGACGCGGCGATCGTCACCCCGGCGCACCAGCGCGACAACCACAACACGTACGGCGCCGGCCAGCCGAGCGCGGTGTACCGCGACGGCAAGATCTACCTGATCTTCACCGACACCACGGCGGCCGGCGCGCTGCCGACCAACGGCGCGGGCCAGTTCGCGTACCGGTCGGCCGACCCGACGTTCCGCACCGGTGTCGAGGTCGCCACCAAGGACGGCTGGCAGCCGCGTACCGCGGGCAACGACCGGCAGTTCTCCGTCGCCAACGCGTTCAGTGCCGACTGGCAGTACTCGGACGCCCTGTCGGCGTTCGTCCTGGCGCACGGCAACGACCCGGGCCGCACGACGCTGACGTTCCTGTCCGCCGACAACCCCGCCACCCAGCCGTACGCGGAGGCGACGGTGCCGTCGCAGTGGTCGGAGGGGCCGGGCCTGGTGTCCACGCCGGACAAGCACGCGATCGCCGGGTCGGCCTGCAACCGGGTGCCGGTGGACTTCGTCGAGTCCACGGAGAAGAACGGCGCCGCGCCGACGACGCTGCGGCACTTCGGCGCCGACCTGGTGGCCGACACGACGTGTTCGAGCCCCAGCCCGACGCCCAGCCAGTCGGCACCCGGCAGCGCCTCGCCGAGCGCCCCGCCCGCCAGCCACTCCCCCAGTACGCCCGCCGCGGGCCACTCCAGCGTCGCGGCCGGTGGTGCCGGCGGCGGGCTGCCCGTCACCGGTAGCCCGGTGGCGTGGGTGTCCGGCATCGGCGCGCTGCTGTTGGCCGCCGGTGGCGTCCTGTTCGTGATCGCCCGTCGCCGCCGCCAGGCGGCCTGACCAGGGTGACACGCCCGTCGCGGCCGGTTCTCGGGGTTCCGGCCGCGACGGTCCCCCGCGCCACGCCACGGTTCCCTCCCCACGACACCGGCCCTCGGGCCGGGTGTCGGGATCCGTGGCGTGGCAACGGTCCCCGCGCCGCCCGACCCGAAACGCGGCGCGATCAGAACGTGACGTCGGAGAAGGTGTCGCACTTGTCGGGGTCGCCGGTGGTGAAGCCGGTCGTGAGCCACTCCCGGCGCTGCGCGGCCGATCCGTGCGTCCACTCGTCCGGGCGTACCTCGCCGCTCGTGACGTGCTGGCGGAAGTCGTCGGCGATCACCGTCGCGGCGTGCAGGGCGTCGTCCAGGTCGGCGTCGCTGACCAGGTCGCGGGCGTACGTGGCGTGGATCCACACGCCGGCGTAGCAGTCCGCCTGCAACTCCTGCCGTACCGACAGGGCGTTGGTCTGCGACGGGTGCGCCTGCTGCGCCGCGTGCACGCGGGCGAGCGTACCGAGCAGGTTCTGGACGTGGTGACCCATCTCGTGGCCCACCACGTACGCCGGGGGCAGCCCGCCCTGCACGCCGAACTTCTGCTGCAGCATGGTGAAGAACGAGTTGTCGAGGTACACGCCGTGGTCGGCCGGGCAGTAGAACGGCCCGGTGTCGCTGGACGCGGGCCCGCAGCCGGTGTCCACCCCGTCGGTGAAGAACGTCAGCTTCGCGTCGCGGTAGTCGATGTTGGAGTTGGCGAAGATCTGCCGCCACATGCCCTGCGCGTCGTGGAACACGTCGGTCAGCAGCGCGCGCCGGCTCGCGTCCGTGGTCGGATCCGGGAAGCTGGGCGTGGCGCTCGGTTCGGGTGCCGCGTTGAGGTGCGGCGCCGGGCTCGCGGTGGCGCTCGGGCTCCGGCTCGGCGGCGCCGACCCGTAGTCACCGCCGCCCCCGCACGCCGCGAGGACGAGGGTGGCGGCCACGACCACCATCCATCGGGTCGGGTGCCGTGCTGTCGGCCGCCGGTTCGTACGCATTCCTCGCTCCTTCCCGGCCCTAGAACTCCACGGGGTCGCGGACGATGGGGCAGGTCATGCAGTGGCCGCCGCCGCGGCCCCGGCCCAGCTCCGCGCCGACGATCGTGACGACCTCGACGCCCGCCTTGCGCAGCAACGTGTTCGTCGTCGTGTTCCGGTCGTACGTGACGACGACGCCGGGCTCGATCGCCACCGCGTTGTTGCCGCTGTCCCACTGCTGGCGTTCGGAGGCGTACACGTCGCCGCCGGTCTCGATGACCTGGAGCTTGTCGAGGCCCAGCGACGCGGCGACCACGTCCACGAACGGCGTCGTACCTTCGTCGGCGACGTCGACGCCGGGCGCGGTGTCGGCGGGGCGCAGCGTGAACGGGTGGATCGCGTCGACGATCCGGGGGTACAGGGTGACGATGTCGCGGTCGGCGAACGTGAACACGGTGTCGAGGTGCATCGCGGACCGCAGCTTCGGCATCCCGGCGACCACCACGCGTTCGGCGGCGCCCTGGGCGAACAGCGCGGCGGCCACCTGGGTGATCGCCTGCCGGGACGTACGTTCGCTCATGCCCATCAGCACGACCCCGTTGCCGACCGGCATGATGTCGCCGCCCTCGAACGTCGCCTGCCCCCAGTCGCGTTCCGGGTCGCCCCACCAGACCGTCGAGCCGGCGAAGTCCGGATGGAACCCGTAGATCGCCTTCATCAGCAGCGTCTCGTCGTGCCGGGCCGGCCAGTAGAGCGGGTTCAGCGTGAGACCGCCGTACAGCCAGCAGGTGGTGTCGCGGGTGTAGAGCGTGTTCGGCAGCGGCGGCATCAGGTACTCACGGACCCCGGTCTGTTCCCGGGCCAGCGCCAGGTATCCGGAACGCACGTCCTCGGGCAGGTCGTCGGTGGCCAGCCCGCCGATCAGGTACCCGGCGAGCTGCCGCGGCGACAGCGTCGCGAGGTACGCGCGGGTCGGCTCGACGAGGCCGAGGCCGACCTCGTTCGGCACGATCTTGCGGTCGAGCAGCCAGTCGCGGGCGGCGTCGATCGCCATCGTCTCGGCGAGCAGGTCGTGCAGTTCCACCACCTCGACGCCGCGGGTACATAGCTTGTTGACGAAGTCGGCGTGGTCGCGCTGCGCGTTCTCCACCCACATGACGTCGTCGAACAGCAGGTCGTCGGCGTTGGTCGGGGTGAGCCGGCGGTGCGCGAGGCCCGGCGCGCAGACCAGCACCTTGCGCAGCCTGCCCACCTCGGAGTGCACGCCGTACGGCCGATCCTGCACTGTCATGAGCGACCTGCCTTCGTGGTCAGATGGATATCCAGCCCAGAGCGATGGCGACGATCCCGAGGGCCGCGCCGGCCACGGACACGGCGAGGATCACCAGCTCGACCGGGGAGAACAGCCGCCGGCCCTGTTCGCGCCGGGCCATGACGAACAGCACCGTGGCCGGGGCGTAGATGATCAGCGAGACGAGCAGGAACCGGATGCCCGCCGCGTACAGCAGGAACGCGGTGTAGACCAGCGCGAGGACGCCGATGATGCCGTCCCGGCGCCGGCCCGACGGCTCGCCGCTGTAGGTCTCGCGGGTCGCCACGAGCTTCACCGCGTACGCGGCGACCAGCAGGAACGGGATCAGTGTCAGCGCGCTCGTCAGGTCCAGCGCGAAGTTGAACGCGTCCTCCGAGAACGCCGTGACGACCAGCATCACCTGCGACAGGATCGTCGTCATCAGCAGCGCCGCGGTCGGTACGTCCGCGGCGTTCGACCGGCGCAGGAAGCGCGGCATGTCGTCGTCGTTCGCCGCGACGAACAGCACCTCGGAGGCCATCAGCGTCCACGCCAGGTACGCGCCGAGCACCGAGATGATCAGCCCGATGCTGACGAACACCGAGCCCCACGTGCCGACCGCGGCCTCCAGTACGCCGGCCATCGACGGCTGCCGCAGGTCGGCGATCTCGCCCATCGGCAGGATCCCGTACGAGACGATCGTGACCGAGGCGAAGACGGAGAAGACGCTGAGGAAGCCGAGGATCGTGGCGCGGCCGACGTCGCTGCGCCGCTTGGCGTGCCGGGAGTAGACCGCGGCGCCCTCCACGCCGAGGAACACGAACACGGTCACCAGCATCGTCGAGCGCACCTGCGTGTACAGCGAGCCGGCGTAGTCCGCGCCGGCCAGGTTGTCGACGAACACGTGCGGCTTGAGGTACACCAGCGCCAGTACCACGAACACGAGGATCGGCACGACCTTGGCGACCGTGACGATCCGGTTGATCGAGGCGGCCTCCCGCACGCCGCGCCGGATCAGGAGGAAGAAGAACCAGATGCCCGCGGACGAGATGACCACCGCCAGCGGCGTGTCCCCGGCGCCGAGCACCGGCGCGACGGCACCGACCGTCGACATGATCAGCACCCAGTACGTCACGTTGCCGACGCACGCGCTCGCCCAGTACCCGAACGACGAGAAGAAGCCGAGGTACTCGCCGAACCCGGCCTTGGCGTACGCGTAGACGCCGGAGTCCAGGTTGGGCTTGCGGACGGCGAGGCTCTGGAAGACGAACGCCAGCATCAGCATGCCGGCGCCGGCGATCACCCACGCGATGATCGCGCCGATGACGCCGGTCTCCTCGGCGAACCGGCGCGGCAGCGAGAAGACGCCGGCGCCGACCATCGAGCCGACCACCATCATCGTCATGGTGGGCAGTGTCAGTTTCGCGGCGGTTTGGCTCGACTGTGCCGTCGTGTCAGTCGTGGCCATGTACGCCCCCTCGCCGCGCGCTGCCCACGGTGTCCGGCTGACGACTCTCCGGCGCCCGGTACCGACGGTAGCCTCGGCCGACGGGGCGGGACGGGCGTTTGGCGGATAACCGGCGTCCGGTCAGTCCGGCGGCCGGTGCCCCGGCACGACCAGCCCCGACTCGTACGCGGCGACCACGGCCTGGGTACGGTCGCGCAGCCCGAGCTTCGCGAGCACCCGGCTGACGTGCGTCTTGACCGTCTCCTCGGTGACGGTCAGGCGGCGCGCGACCTCCGGGTTGGACAGGCCCTCCGCGACCAGCCGCAGCACCTGCGTCTCGCGCGGGGTCAGCGCGGCGATCGTCGCGGCCGGCGCGCGCTCCGGACGCAGCCGGGCGAACTCCGCGATCAGCCGCCGCGTCACCGTCGGCGCCAGCAGCGCCTCCCCCGCCGCGACCACGCGTACCGCGTCGAAGAGGCGTTCGGCGGTGACGTCCTTCAGCAGGAAGCCGCTGGCGCCGGCGCGCAGCGCGTCGTACACGTACTCGTCCAGGTCGAACGTGGTCAGCACCAGCACCCGCGGCCCGCCCGGCTCGGCGGTCAGCCGACGCGTCGCCTCGATCCCGTCCATCACCGGCATCCGTACGTCCATCAGCACGACGTCGGCACCGACGTGCTGGCACAGGCGTACCGCCTCGGCCCCGTCGGCGGCGGTGCCGACGACCACCAGGTCCGGCTGGGTACCCAGCAGCTCGGCGAAGCCGGTCCGGACCACCAGGTGGTCGTCGACCACCACGACCCGCACGCTCATCCGGCCCGCTCCGCCGCGTACCCGGGCTCCCGGCCCGCATCGGGACCGCCGGCCGCGTCGGGGCCGTCCGGTGTCCGGACATCGCCGACCGCGTCCCCGGCCGGTTCCCGGGTGCCGCCGAGCGTGGCCCCGGCCGGCTCCCGGGTGCCGCCGAGCGGGTCGGGGACGCCGGGAAGCCGTGCCACGACGAGGAATCCGCCGGTGGCCGCGGCCCCGGACCGCAGTACGCCGCCGACGGCGGTGGCCCGTTCCCGCATCCCGGACAGGCCGTGGCCGCCGCCGCCCGGGGCGACCGGGCCCGGCCCGTCGTCGCGTACCAGGATGCGCAGCGCGTCGCCGCCGTAGTGCAGCTCCACGTCGACCGCGGCGCCGGGGGCGTGCCGGCGCGCGTTCGTCAGCGCCTCCTGCACGATCCGGTACGCCGCCAGCTCGACGCCCGGGTCGAGCCGGCCGGGCGCACCGCTCAGCACGAGGCGTACGCCGGTGCCGGCCGCGTCGCGCGCCTCGTCCAGCAGGTCGGCCAGCTCGGCCAGGCCGGGCTGTGGCTGCCGCGTCGCCGGCTGTTCGGTGTCCTCCCGCAGTACGCCGAGCAGCCGGCGCATCTCGGTCAGCGCCGCCCGCGCCGTGTCGCCGATCGCGGACAGCCGTTCCGCGCCGGCCGCCGGCATGCCGGGGGTGGCCAGCCGCGCCGTCTCCGCCTGCACCGCCACCATCGAGATGTGGTGCGCGACGACGTCGTGCAACTCGCGGGCGATGCGGGCGCGTTCGCCGCGGGCGGTGTGTTCGAGCAGGCTGTCGGCGACGACCTGGCGGGCGGCACCGGCGCGGCGCGCGTCGGCCCGGGCCCGGCGCGCCACCCCGGCCAGCGCCGCGGCCGGCGCCAGCGAGGCGAGCAGCAGCACCAGCACCCACGTCTCGCCGCGCCAGTCGACGAGCCCCGGGCGTACCGTCGCCAGGGCCAGCAGCGGGTACGGCGCGGTGAGGCCGACGGCGAGCGCGGCCGGCCCGCGCCGGCCCAGCCGGTAGGCGGCGGCGAGCAGCGCGACCAGCCCGGCGACCGTCAACGTCCGGAACGCGGTCAGCGACAGCACCGTCGTCGCCGTGACGACCACGGCCGCGGCCGCGGGCTGCGTCCACAGCACCGCCAGCGGCAGCGTCGTCGCCGCCGCGACCAGCGCCACCGTCAGCAGGGACGTCGGCCGGTCGGCCGGCGTGACCGGCGCGGCGCGCGTCGCCACCCAGACCGCCTCGGCCCCCGCGGCCACCACCAGCAGCAGGCACGGCACCAGGTACGCCGGCGTACCGGCCCGTCGCCACCGTCCCCTGCCCGCGTCCACGCCGGTCATTCTCCCGGCCGCCCCGCCGCCGGGGCATCCCTCCCGAGGAGGGTGCCGTATCCCTCACGTCAGGGACGGCGAAGATGGCTGGTCACCGTGACGACCCGGGCGCGCCGGATCCCTAGCCTCATCCGGTATGGAAGCCACCATCGAGGTCGCCGGGCTGCGCAAGCGGTACGGCCGGACCGTCGCACTGGACGGGATGTCCTTCACCGTGACGCCCGGCCGGGTCACCGGGTTCGTCGGGCCGAACGGCGCCGGCAAGTCCACCACCATGCGGACGATCGTCGGACTCGACGCCCCGGACGCGGGTCACGCGCTGGTCGGCGGCCGGGTGTACCGGAGCCTGCGCCGGCCGCTCACGCACGTTGGCGCGCTGCTGGACGCGGCGGCCCTGTCGCCCGGGCGTACCGGGCGCAACCACCTGCTGTGGTTGGCGCACTCGCAGGGCCTGCCCGGGCACCGGGTCGACGAGGTGCTCGACGAGGTCGGCCTGTCCTCGGCGGCGCGGCGCCGGGCCGGCGGGTACTCGCTGGGCATGCGGCAGCGCCTCGGGATCGCCGCGGCGCTGCTCGGCGACCCGCCGGTGCTGCTGCTCGACGAGCCGTTCAACGGCCTGGACCCGGAGGGCATCGTCTGGATCCGCGGGCTGCTGCGCACGCTCGCCGCCGACGGCCGCACCGTGCTGGTGTCCAGCCACCTGATGAGCGAGCTGGAGGACACCGCCGAGCACCTGGTCGTCGTCGGCCGCGGCCGGGTCGTCACCGACGCCGGCGTGGCGGAGCTGGTCGCGGCGGCGTCCGACGGGCGGGTCACGTTGCGCACCGCCGCCCGCGCCGAGGCGATGTCCGTACTCGCGCGTGCCGGCGCGACCGTCGCCACCGGCGCGCGGGACACGGTCACCGTCACCGGCCTTCCCGCCGACCGGGTGGTCGCGCTGCTGACCGAGCACACGGTGCCGTTCGCCGAGGTCGCGGCGCACCGGGCGAGCCTGTCGGAGGCGTACATGGAACTGACCCGGGACGCGGTGGAGTTCCGGCCGGGGGAGGCGCGGTGATGCGCGAGTTCGGGTACCTGCTGCGCGCCGAGTGGACGAAGTTCCGCACCCTGCGCGGCCAGCTCGTCGCGGCGACGGCGGCCGCGGTCCTCGTCGTCCTGCTCGGCGCGGTCTTCGCGGCCGGCAACCACAGCTCGTGCAGCGAGGGTCCGAAGGAGGTCGCCTGCCCGACACCGCCGCTGGGGCCGGGCGGCGAGGCCGTCGCGGACACGTTCTACTTCGTCCACCGGACGTTGTCCGGGGACGGCACCGTCACGGCCCGGCTGACGTCGCTGACCGGCGTCATCACGTACCCGCCGCCGAACCACGACACGATCGTCCCCCGGGTCGAGGGCCTGGCCCGCGCCGGCCTGATGGTGAAGGCCGGCGCCCGCCCCGGCGCCTCGTACGCGGCGCTCGCGATGACCGGCACGCACGGCGTACGGCTGGCGTGGGACTTCACGCACGAGGTGGCCGGCGCGCCCGGCAGGGTGTCCGGGGCGGCACCACGCTGGCTGCGGCTGGTCCGCGCCGGCGACACCCTCACCGGGTACGAGTCGGTCGACGGGCACCGCTGGACCCGGGTCGGCGTCGCGCACCCCGCCGCGCTGCCGCGGTCGGTGCAGGTCGGGCTGTTCGTGTCGTCCCCCGGCGACGTGACGGTCGAGCAGGGCAGCCTCGGCGGCAGCATCGAACAGCTCCGGTTCACCCAGGCCACGGGAGTGTTCGACCGGGTCTCGGTCGCCGGCACCGCGGCGGGCGGCGACTGGCGGCGCGACTACGTCGGCGGGCACGCCGCGACCGACTGGGAGAAGTACCACCGGCCGCCCGGCCTCGTCGCCTCCGGCGACCGCCTCACGATCAGCGGCTCCGGCGAGATCGCGCCGTCGACCGACGGCTTCCACCTCGAAGGCGTCCTGTCCGGCCTGTACGTCGGGCTCATCGTCCTGATCGTCGTCGCCGTCCTCGCCGTCACCGCCGAGTACCGGCGCGGGGTGATCGCGACGACGCTCGTCGCCGGGCCCCGACGCGGCACCGTACTCGCCGCGAAGGCCGTCGTGGTCGGCGCGGTCGGTTTCGTGGCCGGGCTGGTCGCGACCGCCGTGACCGTACCGGTCGGCGTACATGTGTTGCGCGGCAACGGAATCTACGTCCTGCCGGTGCCGCTCGGCACCGAGCTGCGGGTCGTCGTCGGTACCGCCGCGGTGGTCGGGCTCGTGTCGGTCCTCGCCCTCGCCCTCGGCGCGGTCTTCCGGCGCGGCCCGGTCGCCGTCATCGCCGCGGTCGCGGTGACCGTCCTGCCGGTGCTGCTCGCCACCGCCTCCTTCGTACCCGAGGGCCTGTCACGGTGGCTGTTGCGGATCACGCCGGCCGCCGGGTTCGCCGTCCAGCAGAGCATCCCGGTGTATCCGAACGCCGTCGGGCACCACTCCCCCGTGGACGGCTACTACCCGCTGCCGCCCTGGGCCGGGTTCGCCGTGCTGTGCGGCTTCGCGGGGTTGGCGCTGGCGCTGGCCGGGTACCTGCTGCGCCGGAGGGACGCGTGAGGCGCGCGCTGCACGCCGAGTGGACGAAGCTCGCCACCGCCCGCGGTACGGCGTGGCTGATCTTCGGGATCGTCGCCGCGACCGCCGCGCTGACCGCCGCCGTCGACGCCACGGTGCGCTGCACGGCGCTCGGCTGCGACCAGGACCCGACGCGGCTGAGCCTGACGGGCGTGCAGCTCGGCCAGGCGGTCGTCGCCGGCCTCGCGATCCTCGCCGCGGGCGGCGAGTTCGGCACCGGCATGATCCGTACGACGCTGCTCGCGGTGCCACGCCGCACGACGGTGCTCGCCGCCAAGGCGACCGTCGTCGCCGGCCTCACCGCCGCCGCCGGTACCGTCGCGGTGCTCGCCTCGCTGCTCGTCGCGCGGCTGGTGCTGCCGACCGCCGGGTTCACCGCCGCGCACGGTCATCCGCTCCCGTCGCTGACCGCCGGTGGTACGGTCCGCGCGGCCGGCGGCGCCGTGCTCTACCTGGTGCTCGTCGCGCTGATCGCCCTCGCCACCGCCACCCTGGTACGCGACTCGGCCGTCGCGACCGGCGCGGTGCTGGCCCTGCTGTACGTGCCGCCGGTCGCCGTCTTCCTGGTGTCCGACCCGGACTGGCAGACGTGGCTGTGGCGGTTCTCGCCGATGGACACCGGCCTCGCCATCCTGTCCACCACGCACCTGGCCGACCTGCCGCTGACGGGCTGGGCCGGGCTCGCCGTCACGGCCGGCTGGGCGGTCGCACTGCTGCTGCCGGCCGCGGCCCTCCTCGCCCACCGCGACCCCTGACGGCTGGGTACGCTCGCCGCGTGTCGAGCAACCCGTCGGCGCGCGGCCGCTGGTCGGGCTGGAACCCACCGACCATCCGCTCGCCGTCGAGCAACGTACCGGCATCACGACGGCGCGGGTGGTGGAGATCGCCGAGGCCGCCGGGCACGGCTGACGTCACCCCCGGCGGGGTGGCAGCGGTACGCGGTCGAGGTCGGCGGCGACCACGATCGTGCCGCCGAAGTGGCGGGCGGCCTCGGCGCGGAACGCCGCGGGGTCGTCGTACCGCTGGGAGAAGTGCGTCAGGACCAGCGTGCGTACGCCGCGCTCGGCGGCGACGCGCGCGGCCTGCGCGGCGGTCAGGTGCCCGTACGCCGCGGCCAGCTCTGCCTCGGCGTCCAGGTACGTCGCCTCCATCACGGCCAGGTCCGCGCCGTCGACGAGCGCCGGTACCGCGTCGCAGAGCCGGGTGTCCATGACGAACGCGAACCGCTGGCCGGGCGGGGCTCGCTCACCTCGTCGAGCGTGACCGTACGCCCGTCGACGTCGATGCTGCCGTCGGCGATGAGCCGGCCGACCCGCGGGCCGGCGATGCCGTGGACGGCGAGCCGGTCGGGCAGCATCCGGCGGCCGTCCGGTTCCTCGATCCGGTAGCCGACGGTCGGTACCGGATGGTCGAGCCGGCGCGCCGACAGCGTCCCGAACCCGCCCGTCGCCACCACCCCGTCCGACGCCACCGGCTCCTCGCGCAGGTCGAGCGCGTCGTGGTACGCCGACGCGTAGCGCAGCCGGGCGAAGAACTCGCGGCCGTCCGCGGGATAGTGCGCGTACACCGGATGCCGGACCCGGTCGAGCGACATCCGCTGCACCACCCCCGGTACGCCGAGGCAGTGGTCGCCGTGGAAGTGCGTGACGCACAGCCGGGTCACGTCGGAGGCGGCGAGCCCGGCGTGCCCCATCTGCCGCTGCGTACCCTCGCCGGGGTCGAACAGGACGCCCTCACGGTCCCAGCGCAGCAGGTACCCGTTGTGGTTGCGGGTGCGGGTGGGCACCTGGCTCGACGTACCGAGCACGACCAGTTCACGAACCGACATCCCGCGACCCTACGACCCGCGGCGCCGGGGTCAGGGCGCGGCGCGGGGGAAGAGCTGGCCGCCGACGTCGATGCCGACCACGGCACCGCCGGTGTCGCGGGCGAGGCGGCCGCGTTCGCCGGCCATCGCGCCGTCGAGCACGACGTACTCGTCGCCGTCGCCGAGGAAGCCGATCGCGGCCGGGGCGGGGTCCGGGGGTAGGCCGGTGTCCGACGCCTCGCGTACCGCCGGGCGGATGGCGATCGCGAGCGTCAGCCGGGCGCCGTCGGTCGCGGCGTCGATCGTCATCGCGTCGATCTCGTACCGGCCGACCACCTCGCGGGCCCGCGCCGCGTCGTACGGTTCGGGTTCGGGGTCGCGCTCGACGACGCCCAGGTGGTGGTCGAGCGCCCAGCGCAGCACGTCGCGGATGCACCGCTGCCCGTCGGGTCCGCTGGCGAGACATACGACGGCGAAGTCGCGGTCGGGCACCAGCAGCAGCTCGGCGAACTGGCCGTTGCCCGACCCGACGTGCCGGGCGGTACGCACCCCGTCCACGTCGCGCAGGAACCAGCCGATGCCGACCGGTTCGGCGCCGCCGACGGTCGGCCGGGTCATCCGGCGCAGCCACGCGGTCGGCAGCACCCCGTCCCCGGTACCGAGGTGGAACCGGGCCCACCGCAGCAGGTCGCGGGCGGTGGACGCGAGTCCGCCGCCGGGCGCGTCGCCGTGCGTACCGGCGGGCCACGGCGTCCAGGGTCGCGCCGGCTCCAGCGTCCCGTCGTCGGCCCGGTGGTACCCGAGGGCGAACCGGCGTACGACGACGTCGTCGAGACCGAAGACGGTGTCGGGCAGGCCGACGGGGGTGAGGACCAGCTCGGCGACGGCCCGTTCGTACGGCTGACCGGTGACGTTCTCGATGACGCGGCCGGCGAGGTTGTATCCGGCCTGGCTGTAGGAGACGCGGGTGCCGGGCGGCGCGACGAGGGCGAGCCCGCGCAGCCGCGCCACGTACGCCGCGAGGGAGGGGTCGGCCGTCGGGTCGGTGTCGATCACGCCCCAGGGCAGTCCGGCGGTGTGGTTGAGCAGGTTCAGCACGGTGATCGTGTCCGCCGCCGGCTCGTCGGCCAGCGTGAACTCCGGCACGTACCGGCGTACCGGGGCGTCGAGGTCGACGCGGCCCTCGGCGGCGAGGCGCACCAGCGTCGTCGCGGTGAACGTCTTGGTCACCGACGCCACCGAGAACACGGTCGTCTCGTCCACCGGCAGCGGGTTGGCCAGGCTGGTCACCCCGGACGAGGCGAACGCGGTGCGGTCGCCGGTGAGCACCCCGGCGGCGACACCGGGCGCGTCGTACCGGCCGGCGATGCGGGCGACGGCGGTGGACAGGGTTTCCTGCGACATATCCTCGAAACCTCCTTGAACTTAGTTCAGGCACGAGCCTAGACACGCCCTGAACAAAGTTCAAGCTAGGCTGCGCACCATGCCGCGAGACACGCTGACCACCGACCAGATCGTGCGTACCGCCATCGGGCTGCTGGACGAGGAGGGCCTGGACGGCCTCAACATGCGCAGCCTGGGCAAACGGCTCGACTCGGCGGCCACCGCCATCTACTGGCACATCAAGACCAAGGACCACCTGGTACGACTCGCCGCCGACGCGATCTGGCAGGAGGTCGAGCTGTCCGACCCGGACACCGACTGGCGTACGGCCGCGACGGCGATGGCGACGAGCGTGCACGAGATGCTCACCCGGCATCCGTGGCTGGTGCAGGCGTTCGGCGGCTATCTGCTCTACGGCCCCGGCAAGTCCCGGGTCGACGAGCACAGCCTCGCCGTCTTCGAACGCGCCGGGTTCGGCGAGGCCGACGCCGACCGGGCCGCCGCGACCGTACTGCTGTTCGTCCTCGGCAGCGCCCTCGCGCCCGCGTCGCAGGTGTCCCTGAACCGGCGCCTGAGCCGCAACGGCGGCGACCCCGAGGCGAAGCTGACCGAGACCATGACCGAGGCGGCCGAGGTGGCACGCGGGTTCCCGCGGCTCGCCCGGCGCCTCGGTACGCCGAGCGCCGAGGAGTACCTGGCTGCCCCGGCGAGCAGTTTCGAGTTCGGCCTGCGCACGATCCTCGACGGCCTGGCGGCCCGACTGCGCTGAGGTGTCGGCGGTCCCCCGTCACGGGCGAGGGTCACCGGACGCGGTCCCAAGGTCAGGTTAGGCTACGCTAACCATTCGCCGAGGGTCGTGTCCGGACGCGACCCCGCGTACCCCTCCGTGCAAAGGAACCGGACTGATGGCCCCTCACCTCACCCGCCTGGCCCGGCTCGCCGGGATCGCTGCGTGCGCCGCGCTGCTCGTCGGCGTCACCGCCGGCTGCGGCACCCACACCGCGGACGGCTCGGCCGGGAGTTCCGTCCCCGCCGCCGAGAAGGGCGCGTACCCGGTCACCATCACGCACAAGTTCGGCAAGACCAAGGTCACTGCCGTACCCAGGCGCGTCGTCACCGTCGGCCTCACCGACCAGGACGCCGCGCTCGCCCTGGGTACCGTGCCGGTGGCGACCACGAAGTGGCTCACCACCGCGTACCCGGGGGCGATCGGGCCGTGGGCGACGAGCACGCTCGGCTCGCACAAGGCGCCGACGGTGCTCACCGACACCGGCACCGGCCCGCAGGTCGAGAAGATCGCGGCGCTGAAGCCCGACCTGATCCTCGCCCTGTACGCCGGGCTCACGAAGGACCAGTACCGCACGCTGTCGAAGCTCGCGCCGGTCGTGGCGCAGCCGTCCGGGCTCGCCGACTACGGCATCTCGTGGCAGCGGCAGACGACGACGATCGGCGCCGCGCTCGGCCGGCCGGCGAAGGCGAAGAAGCTCGTCGCGGACACCGAGGCGTACATCCGGAAGGCGGCCGGCAAGCACCCCGAGTTCCGCGGGAAGGAGGCCGTCATGGCCACCCCGTGGCAGGGCATGTTCGTGTACGGCAGCCAGGAAAACCGTTCGCGCCTGCTGACCGCGCTCGGCTTCACGCTGCCGAAGGACCTCGACACGGTCATCGGCGACGAGTTCGGCGCGAACATCAGCAAGGAACGCACCGACCTGCTCGACACCGACGCGACCGTCTGGCTCGTCGCGAACATGACGGCCGACCCGGCCAAGCTGCACAGCAATCCCTTGTACGGCAAGCTTCCCGTGGCCAGGAAGGGTCGTGAGGTGTTCGTCGGGGACGGCACCGACTACGGCAACGCGGTGTCGTTCCAGTCGGTGCTGAGCCTGCCGTACACGGTGGACCGGTTCGTGCCGCAGCTCGCCGCGGCGGTGGACGGCGACCCGGCGACCACGGTGCCGCGGACCGAGAAGTGACACGGTCCGTCCGGTCCCGATCGCTCCTGCTCACCGCGCTCGTCGCCGCGGTACTGGTCGTGCTGTGCCTCGCGTCGCTGGGCCTCGGCGCGCTGGACCTCGCGCCCGGGCAGGTCGTCGCCGCGCTCGCCGGGCACGCCGGGAACACGCGCGTCGACGACGTCGTGTGGACCGTACGGGTGCCGCGGACCGGGCTGGCGCTCGCGGCGGGCGCGGCGCTCGGGCTGTCCGGCGCGCTGATGCAGGCGCTCACCCGCAACCCGCTCGCCGACCCGGGGATCCTCGGCGTCAGCGCCGGCGCGTCGTTCGGCGTGGTGATCGCGGCCGGCGTCGCGGGGATCGGCTCGCTGCTCGGGTACGTGTGGTTCGCGTTCGCGGGCGGCCTCGTCGCCGCCGTCGTCGTGTACCTGCTGGGCCGGCTCGGCCGGTCCGGCCTGACGCCGGTGAAGCTGGCGCTCGCCGGTGTCGCGATCACGTCGGTGCTGTCCTCGGTGACCAGCGCGATCGTCCTGACCGTGCCGGAGACGCTGGACCGCTACCGGATCTGGTCGGCCGGCTCGCTCGCCGACCAGGACTCCGGCGGGCTGGTACGGATCCTGCCGTTTATCGCCGTCGGTGCCGTGCTCGCGATCGCGATCGCGCCGGCGCTGAACAGCCTCGCGCTCGGCGACGACGTGGCCGCCTCGCTCGGCCGCCGGCTCGGCCTGATCCGGCTGGTCGGCGTCGCGGCGGTCACCCTGCTCACCGGGGCGACCGTCGCCGCGATCGGCCCCGTCGTGTTCCTCGGCCTGGTCGCCCCGCACGCCGCCCGCGTCCTCGCCCAGTACGCCGGTCTCGGCCCGGACCACCGGAAGCTCCTGCCGCTGTCGGCGGTACTCGCCGCCGGACTGCTGCTGGCCGCCGACGTCGCGGGCCGGGTCATCGCCCGGCCGGTGGAGGTGCAGGCCGGCATCATCGTCGCGTTCCTCGGCGCGCCGCTGTTCGTCGTCCTGGTCCGGCGCCGCCGGCTCGCGGAGGTATGAGCTGTGTCCACACCCACGCTCCCCCGCGGCCCGGTACGCCCCTACCGCCTCGCCGTACCCCCGGTGTCCGGGCTGCTGCGGCCCCGGCTCGTCGCCGTCTGCGCCGCCCTCGCCGCCGCCGTGCTGCTCGCGCTGTGCGTCGACCTCGCCGGCGGCGACGTCGCCCTGCCGCTCGGGGACGTGGCGCGCGCCCTCGTCGGCAGCGGCGACGGCGGCACCCTCCTCGTGGTACGCGAGCTGCGGCTGCCGCGCGCGATGGCCGGCCTGCTCGCCGGCATCGGCTTCGGCGTGTCCGGCGCGCTGTTCCAGACGATGACGCGCAACCCGCTCGCCAGCCCGGACATGATCGGCATCACCCAGGGCGCCGGTACCCTCGTCGCCGCCGGCGTCGTCCTCGGCTGGGACGGCGGCCTCGGCGTGCAGGCACTCGGCCTGGTCGGAGCGCTCGCCGCCGCCGTGCTCGGGTACGTGCTGGCCTGGCGCCGCGGCACCACCGGGTACCGGATCATCCTGGTCGGCATCGGGGTGTCCTGGGTGTGCACCAGCGCCACCGACTACCTGCTCGCCCGGGGTGGCCGGTTCCAGGCGCAGGCCGCGCTCGGCTGGCTCGTCGGCAACCTCAACGGCCGCGACTGGCGGCAGGCCACGCCGCTGCTCGTCGCAATCGTCCTGCTGCTGCCGGTGGCGCTGCTGCTCGGCCGGCTGCTCGGCACCCTGCAACTCGGCGACGACGTCGCGACCGGGCTCGGCACCCGCGTCCAGGTGGTACGGGTGGCGATCCTGCTGACCGGCGTCGGGCTCGTCGCGTTCGCCACCGCCACCGCTGGACCGGTCGCGCTGGTCGGCCTCGCCGCGCCGCAGATCGCCCGCCGGCTCGCGGGTACCGCCACGCCGACGCCGGTCGCCGCGGGCCTGACCGGCGCCGTCATCGTGCTGCTGTCCGACCTGGTCGCGCGCGTCGTGATCCCCGGAACCGAACTGCCGGTGGGGATCGTCACCGGCGTACTCGGCGCGCCGGTACTGCTCTGGCTGCTCATCCGCGTCAACCGCGCCGGCTCGGGAGGCTGACCGCATGTCGAGGACACCTGACGACCTGCGCGCCGAGGGACTGTCCCTCGGCTACGACGGCCGGCCGGTCGTGCACGAGCTCGACCTGGCCGTACCGCCGGGCCGGGTCACCGCCGTCGTCGGCCCGAACGCCTGCGGCAAGTCGACGCTGCTGCGCGCCCTGGCCAGGCTGCTCACGCCGCGCGGCGGGACCGTACGGCTGGACGGCGCCGACATCCGTTCCGTACCCACGCGGAAGCTGGCGCAGCGGCTGGGCATCCTGCCGCAGTCGCCGGTCGCCCCGGACGGGCTCACCGTGCTCGACCTGGTCACGCGGGGCCGCTCGCCGCACCAGACCTGGTGGCGGCAGTGGTCCGCGGCCGACGAACGGTCCGTCCACGCAGCGCTGGCCGCCACGAACATGACCGAGCTGGCCGACCGTCCCGTCGACGAGCTGTCCGGCGGGCAGCGCCAGCGCGCCTGGATCGCGCTGTCCGTCGCGCAGCAGACCCCGGTGCTGCTGCTCGACGAACCGACCACGTACCTCGACCTGGCGCACCAGATCGACGTACTGGACCTGGTCCTCGACCTGAACCGGCGCGACGGGCGGACCGTCGTCATGGTGCTGCACGACCTGAACCAGGCCTGCCGGTACGCCGACCACGTCGTCGCGATGAAGGACGGCCGGATCGTCGCGGCCGGGGCGCCGGCCGACGTGGTCACCGAGCAGACCGTGACCGACGTGTTCGGCCTGCGTTGCCGGGTCGTCCCGGACCCGGTCAGCGGCACGCCGCTGGTGTTGCCGCTGGGCCGCCACCACGACCCCGTCGACACCGTCCCCGACCGCGCCCAGCCGTAGGCCCGGCTCCGCGATCGCGCCGGGCCGGCCGCGGCGCGGCGGGCGGTCAGTGGGCGCCGATGCCGGTCAGCGACCGTACCTCCACCTCGGCGTGCCGGGCCGGGTCGGCGGGCCGCCGGCTCAGCAGGGTGCCGAGCACCGCGCAGGCGAAACCGACCGGGATCGACACGAGCCCGGGGTTCTCCATCGGGAACCAGTGGAAGTCGACACCGGCCGAGAACAGCGACTCGCTGGCGCCGGTCACCGGGTTGACCTTGCCGGACACCACCGGGGAGAAGAACACCAGCAGCAGCGAGCTGCCGAGCCCGCCGTACATGCCGGCGACCACTCCCGCGGTCGTGAACCGCCGCCAGAACAGCGAGAACACGATCGACGGCAGGTTCGCCGACGCGGCGATCGCGAACGCCAGCGCCACGAGGAACGCGACGTTCAGGTTCTGCGCGAAGATCGCCAGGACGATGGCGAGGGTACCGATGAGGCCGGCGGCGAAGCGGGCCACGCCGACCTCCTGCGACTCGCGCGGCCGGCCGAGCATGAGGACCTGGCCGAAGTAGTCGTGCGCGAGCGAGGTCGCCGACGCCATCACGAGCCCGGCGACCACGGCGAGGATCGTCGCGAACGCGACGGCGGCGATCACCGCGAGCAGGATCCCGGCGCCGTACCGGCCGGCGACCTCGCGCCCGAGTACGTGGGCGAGCTGCGGCGCGGCCGTGTTGCCGGCCGGGTCCTGCGCGGTGATCGCGGCGTGCCCGACGAGCCCGGCCGCGCCGAACCCGAGGGCGAGGGTCATCAGGTAGAACACGCCGACCAGGCCGATCGCCCAGTTGACCGAGGAGCGCGCGGTGCGCGCGTTCGGCACGGTGTAGAAGCGGGTCAGGATGTGCGGCAGGCCGGCGGTACCGAGCACGAGCGCGAGGCCGAGGCTGATCAGGTCCAGCTTGTGCGCGAGCGTGGCGCCGGGGTGGCCGGGCACCTCGGTGCCGTACTTGAGGCCCGGTTCGAGAAACGCCGCGCCGTGGCCGCTGGCCTTCGCCGCGCTACCGAGCAGCCGGCTCAGGTCGAACCCGAAGTGCGCCAGCACGAGCACCGTCATCAGGGCGGTGCCCGCCATCAGCAGCACCGCCTTCGTGATCTGTACCCAGGTGGTGCCCTTCATGCCGCCGAACGTCACGTACACGACCATGAGGACGCCGACCACGACGATCGTGGCGACCTTCGCCTGGCCGGCGGACATGCCTCCGAACGTCTCCCCCGGCCTGACGCCGAGCAGCAGCGACACCAGCGCGCCCGCGCCGACCATCTGCGCGAGCAGGTAGAACACCGAGACGGTGAGCGTCGAGACGGCCGCCGCGGTACGCACCGGCCGGGCCCGCATCCGGTACGACAGCACGTCGGCCATCGTGAACCGGCCGACGTTGCGCATCAGTTCGACGAGGACGAGCGCGACGAGCCAGGCGACGAGGAAGCCGATCGAGTAGAGGAAGCCGTCGTACCCGGACAGGGCGATGATGCCGGCGATGCCGAGGAACGACGCCGCGGACATGTAGTCGCCGGCCAGCGCCAGCCCGTTCTGCAGGCCGGAGAACGCCCGGCCGCCGGTGTAGAAGTCCTCGGCGCCGTCGCCGGAGTTGCGCCGCGCCCAGATCGTGATCGCGAGCGTGCCGGCCACCAGCACCAGGAACAGCCCGAACGTCAGCGCCCGCCCGGTGGTGAACGTGCCCGTCACCGGCCACCGTCCGCGGTGTCGGCCAGCTCGGCGGCGAGCGGGTCCAGCGAGCGCCGCGCGAACCGGGCGTACCGCACGGCGACGAGGAACGTCGACGCGAACTGGAGTACGCCGAACAGCAGCGCGACGTTGACCGCACCCACGACCCGCGTACCGAGCAGGTCCCGCGCGTACGCGGAGAGCACCACGTACGCCAGGTACCAGCCGAGGAACGCGGCGGTCGCCGGGAACACGAACCGGCGGAACCGGGAGCGGAGCAGCACGAAGCGCGGGTCGTCGGCGAGCTCGGCGTAGTCCGGCTCGGGTGCCGCGTGCCGGTGGATGGTTCCGCTGACCACGATGATCTCCCGTGACAAAAGGCCCAAAGCGTCACCGGCACAACGACGCGAGCCCACGAAGGGTGTCCGAGAGACCCCGGAAAGTGTGCCCTCCTCCAGATGGTGAACGCGACCGGATGCGTCATCATGTGCCGGTGGACGTCGAGCCCTACCGCGGCGAGCTGGTCGCCTACTGCTACCGGATGACCGGCTCCTTCCACGAGGCCGAGGACCTCGTGCAGGAGACGATGCTGCGCGCCTGGAAGGCACGCGAGTCGTACGACGCCGCCCGCGCGTCGGTGCGGACCTGGCTCTACCGCATCGCGACCAACGTGTGCCTGACCGCGCTCGACGGCCGGGCGCGCCGGCCCCTGCCGTCCGGGCTGGGCGCGCCGAGCGACGATCCCGACGCGCCGCTCGCGCCGGCCCTCGACGTCCCGTGGCTCCAGCCGTTCCCCGACGCCCGGTACGACGTGGCTGCCCGCACCGACCTGCGGCTCGCGCTGGTCGCCGCGACGCAGGTGCTGCCACCCCGCCAGCGCGCCGTGCTGATGCTGCGCGAGGTGCTCCAGTTCAGCGCCGCCGAGGTGGCGGGCCAGCTCGACACGACCGTACCGGCGGTCAACAGCGCGCTCCAGCGGGCGCGGGCGGCCCTCGCCGACACGGACGACATCGGCACCGTCGCCGAGCCGGACGACCCCGCGGTCCGCACGGTCGTCCAGCGGTACGTGCAGGCGTTCGAGGCCGCCGACGTCCCCGCCCTGGTACGCCTGCTCACCGACGACGCGGTCCTGGAGATGCCGCCGGTGCCGCTCTGGTACGCGGGGCGGCGCGACTACGGGCGCTTTCTGGCGCGGGTGTTCCGCGACCGCGGAACCGGCTGGCGGATGCGAACCGCCACCGCCAACGGCCAGCCCGCGCTGGTCGCGTACGCGCCGGAGCCGGGCGGCGGGCACCGGCCGCACACCGTCCAGGTGGTCACCGTCGTCGGCGGCCGGATCGCCCGCAACGCCGTGTTCGCCGACCCGGGCGTGGTCGCCGCCTTCGCACCCCGCTGAAAAGATTCCGCCCGCGGCGATGAGTTCGCCGGGTCCCGCCGGTATGTACGGGTGACACCAACCGAAGGGACCGACCATGAGCGTCATCGTCATCCAGTTCGTCACCCTCGACGGCATCGTGTCCGACCCGGACGGCGCCGCGGGCACACCCACCGGCGGCTGGGCCTTCGCGTACGGTCCGGAGGCCGTCGCCGGGGACAAGTTCCGCCTCGGCGCCACGCTCGACGACGGCGCGCTGTTGCTGGGGCGTACCACCTGGGAGCTGTTCTCGCACCTGTGGCCGGGGCGCACCGACCCGTTCTCCGCGCGCATGAACGCCGCGCCGAAGCTGGTTTGCTCCCGCACCCTGACCGACACGTCCGCGTGGCCCAACTCGACGGTCCTGACCGGCGACCTCGTCGACAGCGTCCGGGCCAGCGACCGCGACCTCGTCGTCACCGGCAGCCTGAGCGTGGTACGCACGCTGATGGCTGCCGACCTCGTCGACGAGTACCGGCTGCTGACGTTTCCCGTCGTGCTGGGGACCGGCGAGCGGCTGTTCCCGGCCGGCGGCCCGCCCGTACACCTGCGCCTGGTGTCGGCCGAGCCGGTCGGCGCCGCCGTCCTGACCCGGCACGTCCGCGACCGTTCGGTCACACCGCCGCGGTGAGCATCGGTCCGCCGCGGTGAGCATCGGTCCGTCGGGCCGCCCGGAGCACCGGGCGGCCGGGCGGTCATCCCGGGCCGAGGAAGGCGGTGACCGCCCGCACGAACTCGGCCGGCGCGCCCGCGTGCACGAGATGACCGACCGGGATCGTGACGAGCTCGGCGCGCGGGATGCGCCGGGACAGCTCGGCGACCGACTCCTGCGACACGTGGCTGTCCGGCCCGCCGGCGACGACCAGGGTGTCGGCGGTGATCCGGCCCAGCCCGGCCAACCACGCCGGGTCGGGCGTGTCCAGCTGCGGCCGGACGGCCAGCACCATCTCCCAGTCGAAGTCCAGCTCCCCGTCCGGCCGGACGGGGAGCGTCGGTACCCGGGACAGCGGCGCGGGCGTGTCCTCCAGCACCAGCCGCGCCACCCGGTCCGGCGCCGCCTGTGCGACGAGGTACCCGACGACGCCGCCCATCGAGTGCCCGACCAGGTCCACGACCGGCAGGTCGAGCGCGTCCAGGACGCCGAGCACGTCGTCGCGCATCAGCTCCAGCGAGTACCGACCGGGCCGGTCGCTCGCGCCGTGGCCGCGCAGATCCAACGCGTACGCCCGGTGGGTCGCGGCCAGGTCCGGCAGGACCGTCGACCAGTCCGCCGCGCCCTCCCCCGTGCCGTGCAACAGGACCAGCGGCGTGCCGTCCGGCGGCCCCGACACCCGGTATGCCAACCGGACGCCCCGCACCTCGACCACCCGCTCGTCCTCCGCCATGACCGCGAGACTAGGCCCCGATCCGCGCCACACCACCGTTTTTCACTCGCGGCGTAACCCGGCGCGCGGTGCCGGCGCGCCGTGGGGTGGGTGCCCGCCCGCCGCGTGCGGGCTGCATGGGTCGGGGCCGGCCCGGGTCACGTGCGGCTTGCGGCGGGCGGTCAGGTGCGGCGTACGTGGGTGGGGGTCGGCGTGCGGCGTGGGCGGGACGGGATGGTGAGGGTCGCGGCGACCGCGCGCAGCTCGCGGATCAGCTCCGGCACCGCGGCCGGCGGCGTACGCCCGGCGAGCGTGACCGCGTGGATCCGGCGTACCGAGGCGTCGCGGAGCGCGACGAGCGCCAGGTCCGCGGGCGTGGCCCGGACCGCCAGGGCGGGTACCAGGGCGATGCCGAGGCCGGCCGCGACGCAGCCCAGCTTGCCCGTCCACTCCCGGACGACGATGTCCACCCGCGGTGTCCAGCCGGCCGGCAGCGTGGCGCGCAGCAGGGTCCGCTCGGCGTCCGCGGAGCCGGCGATGAACGACTCGCCGGCCAGTTCGGCGGCGCGTACCTGGCGGCGACGGGCGAGCCGGTGGTCCCGCGGCACCGCCACCAGCAGGCGCTCGTCGAGCAGGTGGTGCAGCCGGTACCGCGCGGCGTCGAGCGGCTGGTCGGGCGGCGAGCTGACGACCGCCACGTCGGCGTCGCCGTCGGCGAGCCGGTCCAGCAGCCGGGGTGTGAGCCCCTCGACGACGTTGACCGTGACGCCCTCGTGCCGGGCCTGGAACGCCGCGATCGCGCGCGGCACCAGTGCGGCCATCGCCGTCGCGAACGCCCCGATCCGTACCCGGCCGGCGCCCAGCCCGGCGAGCGCGGCGAGGTCGCGGCGCGCGGTCTCCCACCGGTCGAGCACGGCGTCGGCGTGGCCGAGCAGGCAGCGGCCCGCCTCGGTGAGCGTCACCCCACGCGCGGCGCGGTCGAACAGCGTCGCGCCGACGTCCTCCTCCAGCGCCGCGATCTGCCGCGACACCGCCGACTGCGTGTACGCCAGGGCCCGCGCCGCGGCCGTGATCGAGCCCAGCCGGGCCACCTCGCGGAACACCTGCAACGACTGCGACTGCACGACTGGCCATGCTACTCGCGCATCGCAGCCATGCAAGACATTCGTTGGTCGCATGGCTCGGGTACGCCTACCGTTGCCGCGAAAGGAGTTCCCATGAACCTGACACTCGACAACCCCGCGACGGTCGTCGCGCCGGCCGGGCCGTACAGCCACGTGGCGCGGCTGGACCTCGGTGCCGGCGCCCTGCTCGTCCTGTCCGGCCAGATCGCCGCCGACGAGACCGGCGCCGTCCTCGCGCCCGGCGACGTGACCGCGCAGACCGGGTACGTCTTCGACACGATCGGCGGCATCCTGTCCGCGCACGGCGCGTCGTTCGCCGACGTGCTGCACGTGCGGACGTTCCTGACCGACCTCGCCGACCTCCCCGCGTACGGTGCGGCCCGCGCCCGGTACCTCCCCCAGCGTCCCGCGAGCACCACCGTCGAGGTGAGCCGGCTGTTCAAGCCGGGCGCCGTGCTGGAGGTCGAAATCCTCGCCGCCACCGGGGCCGGTCGTGGCTGAGGCGCGCGTCGCGGTGCTCGGCACCGGCCGGATGGGCACTCCGGTCGCGGCCCGGCTCGCGACCCACCACCGGGTACGCGTCTGGAACCGGACCGCGGCGCGCACGGCGCAGGCGGTACGCGCCGGGGCCGTCCCGGCGGCCACCCCGGCCGAGGCCGTGGCCGGCGCCGAACTGGTCGTCACCGTCCTCGCGGACGACGCCGGGCTCGACGCCGCGCTGTTCGGCCCGGACGGCGCCGCCGCCGCACTCGGCCCCGGCACGGTACTCGCGCAGCTGGCCACGATCGGCCCGGACGCGGTGCGGCGCCTGGCATCCCGGCTGTCCGATGTGGACGTCGTGGACGCGCCTGTGGTGGGCAGCGCCGACGCGGCGGCCGCCGGCCGGCTCACGCTGCTGGCCGGCGGTTCGGACACCGCGCTGGAGACGGCGACGCGGCTGCTGGCGCCCGTCGGGACCGTACGCCGGTGCGGCCGGCTCGGCGCCGGATCGGCGTACAAGCTCGTGGTCAACACCGCGCTGGTCGCCGGGCTCGCGGCGCTCGGCGACGCGCTGACGGTGGCACGCACGCTCGGCGTACCGGAGCGGGACGTGGTGGAGATCCTGGCGGGCGGGCCGCTCGCGGGGCTCGTCGCGCGTGGCACGAGTACCACTGCGTCGTTCCCGGTCGCGTTGGCCGCCAAGGACCTGCGGCTGGCGCTCGACGCGGCGCCCGGCGCTGGGACCGCCCGGGCGGCGCTCGACGCGCTCGACCGGCTGCCCGACCCGTGGGCCGATCTCGGTGCGGTCCTGGCGCCGCGCTGACCCAATACGCCGGATCCGACGATCGCCGCGGTCAGCCGGACGGCGTTGCGGTGGCCAGGACCCGGCCAAGGGTGTGCAGGCGCCGGACGATCTCGCGGTCGGCGTCGACGGTGCAGTCGGCGCCGAGCGCGGCGACCGCCGCGACCTGCTGCACGACCAGCTCGGCGGAGTCCGCGCTGAAAAGCACCGTGCAGCGGTCCGGACCGGCGGCGTCGACCTGCCACGACACCGGCGCCGGCGCCCGGGTACGCACGGCGTCGGCGGACAGCGCGACGCCGATCCGGGCGCCGTACCGGTAGCGGGCGCCGGCGAACGAGCGCGCCAGGAACGTGGCGGCGTCCGGTGCGGGCAGGGGCCGCGGGTCGAAGCGGTGCCGGGTGCCGCGCGGCCCGCGTACCCGGTCGACGCGGAACGTGCGCCAGTCGTCGCGGTCGCGGTCGTAGCCGACGAGGTACCAGTTGTCGCGCATGCTCACCAGGTGGTGCGGCTCGACTCGGCGCGGCTCGGCGCCCTCCCGGTAGTCGAACGTGACCAGCTCCGCGTCCCGGCAGGCCGTGGCGAGCACGGCCAGGACGTCCGGGTCGGTCCGCGCCGCCTGCCGGTGCGGTACGGCGGCGACGGTGTCGGCCATCCGGTCGAGCCGCGGCCGGAGCCGGGCCGGCAGCACCCGGGTCAGCTTCGCCAGCGCCTGCGCGCAGCCGTCCTCGATGCCGGGCGCGGCCGTGGCCAGCGCGAGCGCGACGGCGACCGCCTCGTCGTCGTCGAGCAGCAGCGGCGGCAGCTCGTGCCCGGGCGCGAGCCGGTACCCGCCCGCGGTCCCGGTCGTGCCGGTGACCGGGTAGTCCAGCTCGCGCAGCCGGCGTACGTCGCGGCGCAGGGTGCGCTCGGTGACGCCGAGCCGGTCGGCCAGCTCCCGGCCGGGCCACTCCCGCCGGCCCTGGAGCAGCGACAGCAGCCGCAGCAGCCGGCCGGGCATCTCGCTGCGGGATACGCGCTCGCTCATCCCGACAGCCTGCCACGCCATTGCGGACCCGTTAGGTCCGGAAGGGCGGCTACGGTCCGGGCATGACCGAGCTGAGCGAACGGATTGCCGGGCCGGTGCTGGTGCCCGGCGACGACGGGTACGACACCGCCCGTACCGGATTCCAGGTGCTGGACCCGCACCGACCGGACGTCGTCGTGGCGGCGACCGGCACCGAGGACGTCCAGGCCGCCGTACGGTTCGCCGCCGAACGCGGGCTGCCCCTCGCGGTGCAGGCGACCGGGCACGGCCGCGCGGCGGGCCTGGCCGGCGGCGTCCTCGTCGCCACCGGGCGGATGAACACCGTGCACGTCGACGCCGACCGGCGTACCGCCCGGATCGCGGCGGGCGCCACGTGGCGGCAGGTCATCGACGCCACGGCACCGTACGGGCTGGCGCCGCTGTCCGGCAGCTTCCCGGCACTCGGCGCCGTGTCGTACACGCTCGGCGGCGGCATCGGGCTGCTGTCCCGGCGGTACGGCTTCGCCGCCGACCACGTGCGCGAGCTGGCGGTGGTGACCGCCGACGGACAGGTGCACGACGCCGACGCCGAGCGCGAACCAGACCTGTTCTGGGGGCTGCGCGGCGGCGGCGGAAACCTCGGGGTCGTCACCGGGATGCGCGTCGGCCTGCTGCCGGTGGACCGGATCCTCGGCGGGTCGCTAGCCTTCGACGCCGAGGCCGACCCCGGCGTACTCGCCGGCTGGTGGGAGTGGACGCGGACGGTGCCCGACGGAATGACCTCGGCGGTCGGCATGCTGCGCTACCCCGACGGGCCGCCGTTCCCGGAGCCGCTGCGCGGGCGGTACGTCATCCGGCTCCAGCTCTGCTGGTCCGGCCCGCCCGAGGCCGGCGAACGACTCGTCGCGCCGCTGCGCCGGCTCGGCACGTGCCTGTCCGACACCGTGCGCGAGCTGCCGTACCGGGAGTCGGGGTCGGTGTTCGCCGAGCCGGACGCACCGCATCCGTACCGGTCGAGCGTGGTGCTGCTGCCGGACCTCGACGAGCCGGGGCTCGACACGCTGCGCGAGGGCGCCGGTTCGGCCCCGCTGATGTGCGTCGTCGGGATCCGCCACCTGGGCGGGGCGATGGGCCGGGCGCCCGAGCAGCCGAACGCGGTGGGGCACCGGGACGCCGGATACCTGGTGTCGGTGCTGTCACCCGTGTCGGGCGCGCAGGTGGCCGACGTGGCCGCCACGCACCGCGCGCTGCTCGGCTCGTGGCCGTCCCGGTCGCTCGGCACCTCGCTCAACTTCAGCTTCGGACCGGTGTCCCGGGTGGCCGACGGCTTCGACCCGGCGGCGGCCCGGCGGCTGGGCGCGCTGCGCGCCGCGTACGACCCGGACCGGGTGCTGCGCCCCAACCACCCGGTACCCACGCCCTGACCGCCGCCGGCCGGACTGTCGTACCGGTGTGGTGGGGTGTGTCCGGTCGGCGAGCGGATGGGAGCGGTGGGCGATGGGTGAGCGTGCGGCGTGGCGGCCGTTCCTGACGCGATGGAGCGAGGAGTGGATCGCCGGGCACGGCACGACGACTTCCACGCCCTGCTGCACGATGCGTACGTCTCGTTCCACGCGCTGCGCAAGCCGCCCGGGGCGACCCGGGACCGCTGGGACGCCGAGGTGGAACGGGCCCGCCAGGCGGCGCTCGGCGGCGCGGTCGACGAGCCGATGGCGGTGCTCGCCCGGGCGCGGGACTTCGGCCGGGACCGGGCCACCGTGCTCCGCGCGCGGATGACGGCGATGCTCGGCGAGTGGCGGCAGGCCCTCACCGACCTCGTCTGGCACGTACCGGTCGACAGTGACGTGCTGCGCGGGCCGCTGTTCACCACCGAGCTCCTGCCGCTGCTGGTCCGGCACGACCGGCTCGCCACGGGGTACGAGTTGCGGACGTTGCAGCGCCTGACGGAGCAGGGGCAGGCGGAGGCGATCGCGGCGTACGAGGCGCGGGCGGCCGAGCCCGGCTTCCGGCCCACGTTCGGCGGCGGTCCCGGCTTCGACGCGGCGGCGCGCGCGGTCGCCGACCGGCTCGCCGCCGACCCGGCGTTCTCGGTGCCGGCCGAGCCCGAGCCGACCGCCGGCCCCCTCGTCGTCACCGTGTACGCGAACGGTCCCGCGCCGGAGCCGCCCGCCGACCCGGGCCGGCTCCGGGCCGAGCGGGCCGCGGTCGACGCCGAGGCATGGCGCGAGCTGCGTGCGGCGCTGCGCCTGTGGCGACCGGTGTGCGCGGACCGCATCGCGCCGATCTCCCTGTTCGCCGATCCCGTCCTCGCCGAGCTGATCACCCCCGACCGGGGCCGCGAGATCCTCGCCACCGCCCGCGGCGGCACCGTGTAACAGCGCGCCGAAGGCGGCGCGTGGCACGCCGCGGGCGGCGCGCGCCGATGGAGACGAGAGTCTCGCCGGTGGCCGGCGGTGCCGCCGGTGTGGCGGGCGTCGGCTTGGATGGGCGCGTGCCGTACCGATCCCCACGCCGGCTCGCCGCGCTCGTCCTGCTCGCCGCGGCGGCGCTGGCGGGCTGCGGTCCGGCGGCCGCACCACCGGAGCTGCCGCCCACCGGCGTGTACGACCACTCGCCGGACAGCGAGTCGGCGACCGCCGTGCCGGTACCGCCGGGTACGGCCACGGCGGTGACCCGGCCGCTGACCGGGGCAGGCTGGTTCTGCGCGCAGGTACGGGCCAACGGCGACGGCCGCGCGGTGTGGTGCCGGATCGGCCGCTCGGACGGGACCGGGTCGGTCGAGCCGCAGGTGGCGGAGTTCGTCATCGACCGCGGGGATCGGCTGGTATGGGCGTGGTTCCCGGCGACGGCCGCGTCGGACAGGGTCGGTCCGGACACGGGCATGCCGAACGGCACCGATCCGGCGCCGGGCACGACCGACATGGCGGCGGCGCTGACGGCGGCGTGGCCGGGTTCCGGCGAGCGGGCGCGGCGCGAGATCGAGGCGTTCGAACGGACCCGGCAGACGGTCCGGCACGACACGGACGGCGCGCCGCGCGCGGCGTGGCGCGACCAGCACGCCGACTACCTGTACTCGATCGTCGACGGCCTGGTCGTCACCGCCCGGCACCACGCGGTGCGCCGCTGGCCGTACGGCGCCGAGTCGTACGCGACGACGATGAGCGCCGCGGTCGGCGACCTGCGGGCCGGCGGGTACGACTGCGCCTATCCGCCGCAGACGTCGTGCAACCGGACCCAGTCGAACGGCTACTTCGACGTGTCGCTGCGCGGCGACCAGATCGTCTCCGCACGGTTCGGCATCGGCAGCATCGTCGAGTCCGGGCACCAGCGACACCGGCTCGGTCAGGAGTTCCCGCACGGGCTGACGTTCCTGACCGAGCGGGTACGCGGCCCCGTCACCGACCGCCTCGAACGCTGCCGCCGTACCGGCACGAGCTTCGCCGGGATCGTCGCCGGCACGGTGCTGGTGGTCGACGCGCGGCGCGGCGCGGTCCACGGCGACGACCTCGTCGCGTACCTCGACGTCCAGGTCGGCGCGCCCCTGGCGGGCTACCGGTAGGGGCGCGGCGGACCGGTAACTCGTTGCGGGCCGGGGGCGGGTTCTGCCAGAGTCGGCGACCGTGCCGATGATTCGTACCGATCAGCTGGTCAAGGAGTTCCGCCGGGTGAGGCGCGTGCCGGGGCGGTTCGGCGCGGTGCGGACGCTGGTGAGCCGGCAGTACGCGGTGACGCGGGCGGTGGACGGCGTCGGGTTCGAGATCGAGGCCGGCGAGCTGGTCGGCTACCTGGGGCCGAACGGCGCGGGGAAGTCGACCACGATCAAGATGCTGACCGGCATCCTGGTACCGACCTCCGGCACCGTGGAGGTCGCGGGTGTCGTGCCGTGGCGGGACCGGGAGCGCAACGCGCGGCACATCGGTGTGGTGTTCGGGCAGCGCAGCGGGCTGTGGTGGGACCTGCCGCTGATCGACTCGCTGCGCCTTGCCGCGACCCTGTACGACGTGTCCGACGCGGACTTCGCCGCGCACCTGGCACAGTTCGTCGACCTGCTCGGCCTGGACGAGTTCCTCGGCACGCCGGTACGGCAGCTCTCGCTCGGCCAGCGGATGCGCGGCGACCTGGCCGCGGCGATGCTGCACCGCCCGGACGTGCTCTACCTGGACGAGCCGACGATCGGCCTGGACGTCGTGGCGCGGGACCGGATCCGCTCGTTCGTCGCCGACCTGAACCGGGAGTCGGGTACCACGGTCGTGTTGACCACGCACGACCTGGACGACGTGGAGGCGCTGTGCCGCCGGATCGTCCTCATCGACCACGGCCGCGTCCTGTACGACGGGGACGTCGCGACGCTGAAGGCGCGGCACGCGCCGCACCGGGAGCTGGTCGTACACCTGGCGGAGCCGGGCACGGTCGAGGTCGAGGGTGCGGAGCGGGTCGCCGCCGACGACGGCACGGTCACGCTGCGGTTCGACCCGGCGCGGGTGTCGGCGGCCGAGCTGATCGCGCGCGTGCTCGCGCGCCACCGGGTCCGCGATCTGTCCATTGTGGAGCCCGACCTGGAGCGGGTCGTCGCGGGCATCTACGCCGACCGGACCGCCTGATGCGCCGGTACGTCGCGCTCGCCCGGATGCAGGCCCGGGTGGTGCTCGCGTACCGGGTGGACTACCTCAACGGGCTGATCGGCCTGGTGTTGCAGGTGTTCCTGCTCGCGGTGGTGTGGCGCACCGTGTACGGGCACCGGGACAGCGTCGACGGCGTGCCGTTGGCGACGATGCTCGCGTACGTGACGTTGGCGAGCGTGCAGAGCTGGCTGTTCAACCCGTGGGTGTTCACGCTGATTCCGGAGCGGGTGCGGGAGGGCCGGGTCGGCGTCGACCTGGTACGCCCGGTCGGGTTCGTGTCGCAGGTGGTCGCCGCGCAGGTGGGCCGGACAGCGGCGACGGCGCCGTTCGCGCTGGCCGCGCTGCCGTTCGGGGTGCTGCTGTCCGGGATGGCCGCGCCCGCCTCCCCCGCCGCCGCGGTCGGCTACGTCGTCAGCCTCGCCGCGGGCTACGCGGTCACGACGCTGCTGTCGGTGGTGTTCGGGCTGATCACGTTCTGGACGATGGAGATCGGCGGGATCTTCATCATCTACCGGATGGTCGCGCAGTTCCTGTCCGGTGCGCTGATCCCGTTGTGGTTCATGCCCGGCCCGGTGCGTACGGTGGCGCAGCTGCTGCCGTTCCAGGCCGTCACGTACACACCGACGGCGATCTACCTGGGTCGGCTCGGCGCCGGTTCGGCGGTACTCGCGATCGGCGTGCAGTGCGCGTGGGTGCTCGTACTGGCGTTGCTGACGCGGCTGGTGTGGAGCCGGGCGCTGCACCGGGTGGTGGTGCAGGGTGGTTGAGCGGATCCGGCGCGGCCTGCGGGTGTGGGCGGCGCTCGCGCGGGCGGGGCTGCGTACCGAGTTGCAGTACCGGGCGAACTTCGTCTTCGGCATCCTCGGCGGACTGGCGTTGCAGGGCGCCGGCCTCGCGGTGATCGGGACGATCCTGGCGCGGTTCCAGACGATCGGCGGCTGGACCCTGCCGGAACTCATGCTCCTGTACGGGATGCGGCTCACCTCGCACGGCCTGTGGACGCTGCCCTGCTCGAACCTGATGGTCATCGACACCGCCGTCCGCGAGGCGGAGTTCGACCGGTACCTGACCCGGCCGGTCAGCCCGTTCGTGCAGCTCATCACCCGTCGGCTGCCCGTCACCACGATCTCGGACCTCGCCGGTGGCCTGGCCATCCTCGGCGTCGCGCTCGCCACCACCCACCTGCACTGGACGCCGGCGCGGCTACTGCTGCTGGTCTCCGCGCTCGTCGGCGGCGCGCTGATCGAGCTGTCCGGCCAGACCGCGATCGCCGGGCTCGCGTTCCGGATGCTGTCCACGACGTCGCTGAAGTTCACCCTCGACGACGTGTTCAACACGTTCGGGAACTACCCGACGAAGATCTTCGGGCCGGCCGCGCGGTGGGCGCTGACCGTGGTGCTGCCGCTCGCGTTCGCCAGCTACTTCCCGGCGACGGTGCTGCTCGACCGTACCGGCGAGCTGTGGATCCCGGTCTGGCTGGCCTGCCTGGCGCCGGCGGTCGGCGCGGCCCTTTTCGTTGCGGCGTACCGGTTCTGGCGCGGGCAGCTGCGTCACTACGCGTCCAGCGGCCACTGACGGCCGCCGGATCCCGCGGCGCCGCCGGGCTCAGCCGGCGGCCGGTACTGCGGCCAGGTCGATCGGTACGGGCGGGCCGGTCGGGGTGACGGCCGGGCCGAGCGCCGCCTCGGACAACCAGAACTCCCCCAGCGTCGCGGTGTCCCGGATCCACGCGATCCGCAACGCGCCCGGGTCGGTCGGCGGGAGCGACGTGACGGCCGCGGCCAGGGCGTCGGAGTCGGTGGCGGCCACCAGCGGCAGCCGGGCACCGCCCAGCCAGTGGGTCGTCAGGTGGTTCACGTACCAGGCGGTCGTGTCGAGGCGGTCCACCAGTCGCGCGGTCGTCACGTCGGCGGTGCCGAGCCCCGCGGCGTTGCCGTGCGTCGCGTCGGTGAGGTCCAGCGCGACGAGCCGGCGTACGGTCGTCGGCCCGGTGATGCCCGGCACGGCGAACCGGCCCGTCACGTTGGGGTCCATGCCGGCGCCGGAGACGTCCTTGCCGACCCGGCCGACGAGCAGCACGTCCAACTCGGGTACCGGCAGGTGCGGAAGCAGTTCCCGGGCGCGGTCCAGCAGCGACGGCTCCCGGTCCGGGATCTCGGTGCCGGCGACGGCCGCGACGACCGACAGTCTCCGGTACCCGTCCTCCAGCAGTCCGAGCCCGAACGGCACCGGTAGGCGGGCGCACAGCAGCCCGCCGGCCGCGCGGATGATCTCGCCGAACCGGCGCAGCGGGTACCCGTGCAGCGCGGCGGCGCCGTCCCGCTTGCCGAGGCCGATCGCGAGCATCTTCGCCAGTCCCGACTCGACCGGGCCGCGGAAGTCGGTGTGCGGCTTGATCCGGTTGATCGGCACGATCAGGTCCGCACCGGCGGCGTACCGGTCGGTGCGGACGGCGAAACCGTCGAGCACCGTACCGACCGGCACGGTGTCCATGGTGGCCAGGATCGGGGCACCGACGGCGGCCTCGGTGACGCCGAGTGCGGCGAGCACGGCGCGCTGGCCGTCGGCGGTGCCGCCGCCGTGGCTGCCCATCGCGGGTACCACGAACGGTTCGGCGCCCCAGTCCCGCAGCGTGGCCACGACCGTGGCGACGACGGTGGCCACCTGATCGATGCCGCGGCTGCCGACGGCAACGGCGACCCGGGCACCGGGACGTACGGCGGCGCGGTGCGGCGCGAGCGCGTCGCGTACCGCGGCCGGCACGTCCGGCAGGGCCGCCGCGGTCAGCCGCTGCCGCACGGGCCGCCAGCGCGGCAGCGGCGGCAGCGGAAGCCGCAACGGGACGAGACCGGTCATCGCGCGACCGACTCCGCGAACGCCGGCCGCTCGGCCCGCCGGCCGCGCCGGGTCAGCCACACCAGGCCGGCGCCGACCAGTCCACAGAACGCGAGCAGGATCATGCCGGCGGTCTGCGACCCGGTGCCGTCCTCGACCAGGCCCATCACGTACGGGCCGACGAAGCCGCCGGTGTTGCCGAGCCCGCCGATCAGCGCGATGCCGGCCGCCGCGCTCGTACCCTGGAGCAGCCCGGCGGGCAGCGTCCAGAACACCGGCGACGCGCCGAGGAACCCGGCCAGCGACAGGCACAGCGCCGCGACCGCCAGCACCGGGCTGCCGATCAGCGCGCTCGCCGCCTCGAACACCGCACCGGTCGCGATCGCGGTGAACACCACGGCGCGCCGGCGACCTGTCGCGTCGGAGTACCGGGAGAAGCAGAAGACGCCGACGGCGGCGACCAGCCACGGGATCGCGCTGACCACGCCGACACCGAACTCGTCGAGGGCGTGGATCCGCGCCACGATCGTCGGCAGCCAGAACGTCACGCCGTAGATGCTGAGCTGCATCGCGAAGTACACCAGCACGAGCAGCAGCACGGTCGGGTTGAGCAGGGTACGCGACACGGTGCGGACCGGCAGCAGCTCGCGTTCGGCGGCCTCGGCGGCGTGCACCTCGCGCAGCCTGGCGCGTTCGGTGTCGGTCAGCCACGGCGCCTTGTCCGGTGAGTCCTTGAGGACGAACAGGATCAGGATGCCGACGAGCAGGCTGGGTACCGCCTCGATGATCAGCAGCCACTGCCAGCCGTGCAACGGGCCGGTGTCGTCCATGGACAGGATCGCGCCGGCGACCGGGCCACCGACGATCGAGGCGATCGGCCCGGCCCACGTGAAGTACCCGACGGCGCGGGCCCGGGCGCGCTCCGGGAACCACAGGCTCAGGTAGTAGATGACGCCGGGGAACAGGCCGGCCTCGGCGACGCCGAGCAGGAAGCGCAGTACGTAGAACGTGCCGACGTTCGAGCTGAACGCGATCGCGGCGGCCAGGACCGACCAGGTGATGCCGATGCGCGCGAGCCAGCGCCGGGCGCCGACGCGCGCCAGGATGATGTTGCTGGGCACCTCGAACAGGGCGTACCCGATGAAGAAGATGCCGGCGCCCAGGCCGTACGCGGCGGCGCTCATGCCCAGGTCGTCGTGCAGCTGGTCCTTGACGAAGCCGACGTTCACCCGGTCCAGGTAGGCGAGCGTGAACAGCAGCACGAGGAACGGCATGAGCCGGACGTACAGCTTGCGGGTCAGCGTGTGGTCGGCCGGGGTGGCCGGAAACGCGGCCATGGTCACGTCCAATCGGTGGGGGGTCAGCAGGCGGCGAGAGCGCGGCGCACCGCGGCCGCGGGGTCGTCCGCCAGCTCGGTCAGGTACACGCCGACGAGCGGCGCCACCTCGGCGAGCGGACCGGTCAGCGCCGCGCTCGCGAAGTCGGTGTCGGTCGGGTACGCCCGGCGCAGGTCGCGCAGCCGGTCGCCGGCCGGGTCGGCGACCGGTTCCGCGGCGGTGACCGCGGACAGCCAGCCGGCGACGGTGAGTGCGGCGAGGTCGCACCGCCGGCCGGCCGCGCGCGCGGCGGCGACGGTCGGGTACAGCCTGTGCGGCAGCTTGGTACTGCCGTCCGCGGCGACCTGCCGGGCGGTGTGCCGCAGCGCGGGGTCGGCGAACCGGTCGAGGACCCGCGCCGGGTAGGCGTCCTCGCCGGCCGGCAACGCGAGTGCCGGCAGCGCCTCGCGCCGCTGGAACGCGCCCGCCGCCGCCCGCAGGTCCGGCACCGCCATCGCACCGGCGATCGTGTCCACCCGGTACGCCAGCGCCAGGTACGCCAGCAGCGAGTGCGCCGCGTTGAGCACCCGCAGCTTCATCCGTTGGTACGCCTCGACGTCGTCGGTCACGGTGACCCCGGCGGCGGCCCACGGCGGCTGGTCGCCGAGCCGTTCCACCACCCACTGCAGGTACGGCTCGGTGCGTACGCACGCGTGGTCGTCGATGCCGTACGCGGTGGCCAGCGCGGCACGGTCGTCGGCGGTCGGCGCCGGGACGATCCGGTCGACGACCGAGCGGGGAAACGCCACGGTGGCGTCGATCCGGCGCCGCGCCGGTGCATCGGTCGCGGCGGCGACGAGCTCGGCGACGCGGTGGCCGTTGTCGGTCACGTTGTCGCACGACAGTACGGTCAGCGGCGCGCCCCGCCGAGCCGCGATCCCCCGCGCCAGCAGCGCGAACATCGGGCTGTCCGGCCGGTACGCGTGCTCGGTGAGCGTCAGCGTGACCAGTCGTACGGCCGGGTCGGCGAGGCGGGCGAGCACCGCGTCCGGCTCGCTCGCCGCGTGCCGGGTCTCGGTGATCGCGCCGACGAGCCGGGTGCTGTCGGCGGTGACGGTGTACCGGTGGTTTTGGGCGCGCAGGGTGGCGACGACCGCCGCGTTGCGCGGCGCGACCGCGCAGATGCCCCAGTCGCGGTGTCCGGCGCGCGCCAGCTCGTCGAACACCACCGCCTGGTGCGCCCGGTGGAAGTTGCCCAGCCCGAGGTGCACGACGCCGACGCGCAGCTCCTCCGGCCGGTACCCGGCCTCCAGCGCGGCGGGCACCGTGTCACGGCTCAGGCGTACCGTCATCTCACCGCGCCCCGGTGTCGTCGACCGGCAGGGATCCGTTGGTGTACACGAGTTCACCGCCGACGACGGTGGCGGCCGCGGTGCCGAGCGTCGCGTCGGTGAACACGGTGAGGTCGGCGACCGCACCGACCCGCAGTACGCCCCGGTCGGGCCGGCCGAGCAGCGCCGCCGGGCGTACGGTCGCCGACCGCAACGCCTCGGCGAGCCCGAGGCCACCGCGGCCGGCGGCGTACGCGACGCAGTCGGGCAGGCCGCGCGCCGCGCCGGCGAGCAGGTCGGAACCGGCCAGGGTGAGCCGGCCGTCCGGGTGCAGGGTGACCGCACCGCCGACCGGCGTGCGGTAGTCGCCCGGCTCGGCGCCGGCCAACGCGACCGCGTCGCTGACCAGGACGGTACGGTCGGGCCCCTTGGCCCGGGCCATCGCACGCAGGGTGGCGGCGGGCAGGTGGTGGCCGTCGGCGATCAGGCCGGCGGTGAGCCGGTCGTCGGCGAGCTGTTCCCACAGCAGGTTGGGGTGGCGCGGCAGCCGCTGCGGTACGCCGTTGCCGAGATGCGTGGACATCCGGGCGCCCGCGTCGACGGCGGCGCGGACCTGCGCCGGATCGGCCGCCGAGTGCCCGATCGCGGGCAGCACGCCGGCCTCCGCCACGTGCCGCAGGTACGGCACCGCGCCGGGCGCCTCGGGCGCCACGGTGACGATGCCGACGAGGCCGCCGCTGGCCGCCTGCCACGCGTCGAACTCCGCGGTGTCGGCCGGCCGGATCCACGCCGGGTCGTGCGCGCCGCGCGCACCGTCCGCCGCGGACAGATGCGGTCCCTCCACATGGACCACCGGAATCGCGTGCGCCACAAGGGGATCCGCGTCGCGAGCGGCGCGTACCGCCCGCAGCGCGGCGAGGATCGACGCCGGCGAGGCGGTGATGACCGTCGGGCAGAACGTCGTGACACCCCGCGCCCACAACGCCCGGGCGAGCCCCGCGACCGTGGCCTCGTCGACGGTGGCGGCGTTCACGTCGAACCCGCCGTACCCGTTGACCTGGAGGTCGACCAGGCCGGCGGACAGCACCGCGGTGGTGTCCCCGGGAGCCGGCTCGATCGCCGCGATCCGCCCCGACTCGACGATGACGCGCAGCGTACGACCGCTGATCGGGTCGGTGCCGGTCAGACGGAGCATGCCGGCTCCCCCGCCGCCGCCGTGTCCAGGTAGAGCGCCGCCGCCGGATGGGTACGCAGGTACGACGCGGGGCTGTCCGGACCGATCGGCCCGGACAGCGCGGCGCGGACCGCGGCGCGCTTGCGTTCCCCGGGTACCACGCACACCAGGTGCCGGGCGGCAAGCAGGGTCGGCAGCGTCAGCGTCACCGCGGTCGTGGGTACCTCGGCCAGGGTGGCGAAGCAGCCGTCGTTGACCTGCTGCTGCCGGGACCGCGGATCCAGCCGTACCACCCGGACCGGTTGCGGGTCGTCGCGGTCGGCGTCCGGCGGGTCGTTGAACGCCAGGTGGCCGTTCTCCCCGATGCCCAGGCAGACCAGGTCCAGCGGCGCCGCGGCGAGCAGGTCCGCGTACCGGGCGGCCGCGCCGGCCGGATCGTCGCCGGGTGCCATCAGCCGGACCTGGCCGGGGCGTACCGCGTCGAACAGGTGGGCGCGCAGGTAGCTGGCGAACGTGCCGGGATGCGTCACGGCCAGCCCGGCGTAGTCGTCGAGCTGGAACGCCTCGACCCGCGACCAGTCCAGACCGTCCACTGTGGACAGCGTGGCGAGCATGTCGTCCTGGGACGGCGCCGCCGCGAACGCGACGCGTACCGTCGGCTGCTCGGCCAGCAGACGGCGCAGCAGCTCGGCCACGGCCAGTCCGGCGGCGCGCCCCGCGGCGGCCCGGTCGGGACGTACGTGCGTGGCAAGGCCACTCATCGACGTTCCTCCTTCGTCGGAACGCCGACGAGACACACGCGCCCTGCCCCCTCATTCGCTCGCTGCCGCCCGCTCATCGACGTTCCTCCTTCGTCGGAACGCCGACGAGACACACGCGCCCTGCCCCCACATTCGCTCGCTGGCGCTCGCTCATCGCAGCGGCTCCCAGGCACCGGACGACAGCGAGCGGTGGATCGCGTCGAGTACCGCGGTCACGTGCCGCGAGCTGTCCAGCGTCACGAGCGGCTCGGCCCCGGTACGCACGCAGTCGACGATGTGGTGCACCGAGTCGGCCATCGCGCCGCGCTGCTTGCCATGGATGGTCGGCATGATCGCCATCCGCGGGTACTCGAAGCCGGCGTCGGTGGCCAGCTCGATCTGCTCGGCCTTGCGCTCCAGGTGCAGCATCCCCTCCCCGCCGACCACCTCGATGAACGAGTCGGTCATCGTCGGGTAGCTGTCCGGGTAGATCCAGCACGCCTCGAACGTGGCCACCCGGCCGCCGTCGTACCGGACCTGCGCCTGCACCGCGTCGTACGTGTCGATGCCGCGCCCGGTCAGCACGCCCTTGACGCCGGTCGCCACGGCCTCGGTGGCGTGCCCGCCGAAGAACCAGCTCACCAGGTCGATGTCGTGGCTGGACAGGAACCACGCCGGGGTCGTGCTCGCCGCCCAGGACAGCATCGTGGTCGGCACGTAGATCCGGTCGTTCTTCCGCGCGTACGCCATGACGGGCCGGCCCAGCCTGCCCTGCTGGATCGTCTCGTACGCGTTGGCGTACGCCGGGATCCAGCGGTGGTTGAAGCTGGTCATGGCGGTCACGCCGGCCTTGCGTACCTCGGCGATCAGCTCGTCGGCCTCGTCCAGGCTGGTGGTGAGCGGCTTCTCGACCATGAAGTGCTTGCCGGCGCGGGCGGCGTCGGTGCAGATCTGCCGGTGCAGGTGGTCGGGCGTGGCGATCGTGACGAGGTCGACGTCGTCACGGGCAAGCAACTCGGTGTAGTCGTCGGTGGCGACCGCCCCGTACCGGTCGGCCAACTCGCGTGCGGCCGACAGCGGGAGGCTGGCCACCCCGACCAGCGTCACGTACGGGTTGTCGGCGATGGCCGCCGCGTGCCCGGTCCCCATGATCCCGGCGCCGATGACGCCGACCCCGATCCGTTGACTCACCTGGTGCTCCAGACCTCGTTGAAACTTGTTCTACAATCGTTTGCACAAACCGTCAGCCTGTCAACCCCCACGATGGCGGTACCGGTAGGCTTCCGCTGGCCGGAAGGCCGGAAGGAGCGAACACAGTGGCGGCAACCATCCACGAGGTCGCGCGGCGGGCCGGCGTCTCCGCGTCGACCGTCTCGCGCGCCTTCTCCAGCCCCGACCTGCTGCGCGAGGCCACCCGTACCGCGGTGCTCGCCGCCGCCACCGAGCTGGGCTACACGCCGAACCGGGTGGCGCAGGGCCTCGTCACCGGGCGTACCGGCAACATCGGGATGCTCGTGCCCGACATCGCCAACCCGTTCTTCCCGCCGCTGGTCAAGGGCGCCACGAACCACGCCCTCGGCGCCGACATGTCCGTGTTCCTCGCCAGCTCCGACCTCGACCCCACCCGCGAGGCCCGGGCCGTACGGCAGATGACACGGCAGGTCGACGGCCTGCTGCTGTGCTCCACCCAACTACCCGACGACACCCTCACCGCGCTGGCCGCCGAGCTGCCCACGGTGCTCGTCAACCGGACCTGCCCCGGCCTGCCCGCGGTACTCGTCGACACCGCCAGCGGGATGCGCGACGCCGTCGACCACCTCGCCGCCCACGGCCACCGCGGCCTCGTCTACCTGTCCGGCCCCGCCGGCTCCTGGTCCAACGCGCAGCGCCGGCACGCCCTGCGTACCCACACCCGGCGGCGCGGGCTCGACCTCACCGTGCTCGGGCCGTACCTGCCCAGCTACGAGGCCGGGGTGCAGGCCGCCGACCGGGTGCTCGACACCCGCGCCACCGCCGTCGTCGCGTACGACGACCAGATGGCGCTCGGTGTGCTGTCCCGGCTGCACGAGCGCGGCGCGTCCGTACCGGCCGACGTGTCGGTCGTCGGCTGCGACGACGTGCTGCCGATGGGGCTCGCCCGGCCCGCGCTGACCACCGTGTCCGCGCCGTGCGAGGTGGTCGGCCGGGCCGCGGTCGAGCTGCTGCTCGCCGGCCGTGGCGGCGCGCCGGCCCGGCCCACCGACACCCGCTACCCCGGCCAGCTCGTCGTACGCGCCTCGACCGGCCCGGCGCCGCGCCGATGACCGGCTCCGTGGTGCTGATGGGCGTGTCCGGATCGGGCAAGACCACGGTCGGGCGGCTGCTGGCCGGCCGGCTCGGCACCGTCTTCGTGGACGGCGACGACCTGCACCCACCGGCCAACCGGGCCGCGATGGCCGCCGGCCGGCCGCTCACCGACGACGACCGGCGCCCCTGGCTCGCCGCCGTGGCCGCCCGGCTCGACCGCGGCGAGCCGATCGTGCTGGCCTGCTCCGGCCTGCGCCGACGGTACCGGGACCAGCTCGCCCGGCCCGGCGTACGACTGGTACAGCTGGAGGTGTCGCGGGCCCAGCTCGCCGCCCGGCTGGCCGCCCGGTCCGGGCACTTCTTCCCGGCCGGCCTGCTCGACAGCCAGCTCGACACGGCCGAGCCGCCCGGATCCGACGAGACGGTCCTGACCGTCGACGGGGAGCGGGAGCCCGCGACCGTCGCCGCCGCGATCGTCGCGGCGCTGCACGACCAGGTGGAGGTGGGCCGATGACGGCGACGGGAACCGGCGGGCCGGACGGGACGCTCACCCCGGAACAGGTCACGGCGTACGTGCGGGACGCGCTCGGCGCCGACGACTATGCCGGCCGGTCGGTGTGCGTACTCGTGCCCGACGCGACGCGCAGCTGCCCGCTGCCGCTGCTGCTCGACGCGGTGCACGCCGCGCTCACCGGCCGGGTCACGCGGCTGAGCGTCGTCGTCGCCCTCGGTACGCACGCCCCGATGTCGGAGGCGGCGCTCGCCGCGCTGGTCGGCTGCGAACCGGGCCGGATCGCCGACCGGTACCCGGGCATGACCGTGCGCAACCACGAGTGGTGGGACCCGGCGCGGCTGACCACCGTGGGCCGACTCGACGAGGCGACCGTCGAACGGCTGTCCGGCGGCCGGCTGCGGCGCGCCGTGGACGTCACCGTCAACCGCGCCGTCGTCGACCACGACACCGTGCTCGTCGTCGGCCCGGTGTTCCCGCACGAGGTGGTCGGCTTCTCCGGCGGCAACAAGTACCTGTTCCCCGGGATCGCCGGGCAGGAGGTCATCGACCTGTCCCACTGGCTCGGCGCGCTGATCGGCAGCGCCGAGATCATCGGCACCCGCGGCCCCACCCCGGTACGCGCCGTCATCGACGCCGCCGCCGCCCAGGTACCGGCGCGCCGGCGGGCGCTGTGCGTGGTGGTCGCGTCCGGCGGCGACGCGCTGCACTCCGTCGCGTACGGCGAACCCGAGGAGTCCTGGGCGCTCGCCGCCGACGTCGCCGCCGAGGCACACGTGCGTCACCTCGACGCGCCCGTAGGACGGGTGCTGTCGATCATCCCGGACCGGTACGACGAGATGTGGACCGCCGCCAAGGGCATGTACAAGGTCGAACCGGTCGTCGCGGACGGCGGCGAGGTCGTGATCTACGCGCCGCACGTCCGCACGGTCAGCCACACCCACGACGCGCAGATCCGCGCGATCGGGTACCACTGCCGGGAGTTCTTCACCGCCCGGTGGGACCGTTTCCGGGACCTGCCGTGGGGCGTGCTCGCGCACTCGACGCACCTGCGCGGTGCCGGCAGCTACGACCCGGACCACGGCGAACGCTGCCGGGTCACCGTCACCCTCGCCACCGGCATCGACGAGGCCACGACCCGGGCACTGGGCCTGTCGTACCGGGACCCGGCCGGCATCGACCCCGCCGCCTGGGCCGCCGACCCCGACACCCTCGTCGTACCCAACGCCGGCGAGGTCCTCTTCCGCCTCCGCTGAGACCCGTGGCGCGCCGGAGTGGGCGGGCCACGGGTACGGGTCAGGGTTCGACGATGTTGAAGGCGGGGTCGCCCGGGTCGAGCACGCCGACGAGCGCGTGCAGGGTCGCCTCGTCGCCGTCGAGGGTCAGGCCGGCGGCCTTCGCGGCGCCGAGGTCGCCGGTGGCGAGGGCGGCGAGGGCCGCCCGCGGTACCCGGACGGTCAGGCTCACCGGGCCGTCCCCGTTCCGGACGTAGGTGAAGACGCCGTGCGACAGGGTGGTCCGGTACGTCGCGTCGTGGTCCGGGAACTCCCACCGCAGCGCCAGGTCCGCCGTCCCCGCCTTGGGCCCGTCGACCTGCACGGCGATCGAGTCGAAGAACATGTCGGGTGGGAGCTGGGAGATCATGTCGGGCGACGCCGGGGCGGTCGGCGTACCGAAGTTGCCGCCGCGCAGTTCCTTGGCGCCGGACAGGTAGAAGTTGCGCCAGGTGCCGTTCTCGGCGCCGAACCCCAGCTTCTCCAGCACGTCGGCGAGCAGCGCCCGGGCGCCCTCGTGCTTCGGTTCGGCGAACACCACGTGGTCGAGTACCTGCGCCGCCCACCGCAGGTCGCCCTCGTCCGCCGACGCGCGGGCCTTGGCGACCACGGCGTCCGCGCCACCCATGTACTCGACGTACCGCTGGGCGGCCTCGGCCGGCGGATGCTGCCACAGCCGGGACGGCACCCCGTCGAACCAGCCCATGTACCGCTGGTAGATCGCCTTGACGTTGTGGCTGACCGAACCGTAGTAGCCGTGCGTGTGCCACACGTTCGTGAGCGCCGGCGGCAGCTCGATCATCTCGGCGATCTCGGCGCCGGTGTACCCCCGGTTGAGCAGCCGGACGGTCTGGTCGTGCAGGTACGCGTACAGGTCGCGCTGCAGGCCGAGGAACGTCCGGACCTTCTCGGCGCCCCAGGTCGGCCAGTGGTGCGAGGCGAACAGCACGTCGGTCTGGTCGGCGAACAGCTCGATCGCGTTCGTCAGGTGGCGGGCCCACGCGTGCGGGTCGCGTACCAGCGCGCCGCGCAGGGTGAGCAGGTTGTGCAGGGTGTGCGTGGCGTTCTCGGCCATGCAGAGCGCGCGGCGGTCGGGGAACAGGAAGTGCATCTCGGCCGGCGCCTCCGAGTCGGGCGCCATCTGGAACACCAGCCGTACGCCGTCGACGGTGAGTTCCTGCCCGGTGTGGGTGATGTCGACGGTCGGCGGGATCAGGCTCACCGTGCCGGTCGAGGTGGTCTGCCCGAGGCCGGCGCCGACGCCGCCGGTGGCGTCCCGGTCGAGCGCCGCCCCGTACATGTACCCGGCGCGCCGGCCCATCGCCGTCCCGGCGTACACGTTCTCGGCGATGGCGTGTTCGAGGAAGCCCTGCGGCGCGATGACCGGTACCTTGCGCGCTTCGGCGTCCTCCTGCGCCAGCACGCCCTTCACGCCGCCGAAGTGGTCCACGTGGCTGTGCGTGTAGATCACGCCGACGACGGGACGGTCACCGCGGTGCGCGCGGTACAGGGCGAGGGCGGCGCGCGCCGTCTCGACCGAGATCAACGGGTCGATGACGATGACACCGGTGTCGCCCTCGACGAACGTGACGTTCGACAGGTCGAAGCCGCGTACCTGGTAGATCCCGTCGACGACCTCGAACAGCCCGTGCTTCGCGAGGAGGCCGGACTGGCGCCACAGGCTCGGATGCGCGGAATCGGGACGATCGCCGGCAAGGAACGCGTACGAGTCGCAGTCCCACACGGGTTGGCCGTCGTCGTTTCTGATGATCGTGTCGTCGAGTGTGCCGAGAAATCCCTTCCCGACGTCCGCAAAGTCATCCCGATCATCGAACGGGAATCCCGACTCCGGCATTGTCCCACCCTTCCAGCTTGTCCCCCGCAACGCACGGTTGGGCGCGAGATGTGTTGCCAGCAACGTAAACCGCGGCGCCTGGCCGGGTCTCGGGTTTGCCGAAGCCCACCGCCGCCGGTGGTACACCGGCAGGCGTATCGGCCCGGAAATCCGACCACTCACGTTTCCAGTTGACCGGGTACGGCGGGAGCGGTTTGTCGATACTCGATGCCATGGGGGAAAGCCGTACCGCGCGCTTCGAACTGGTCCTGACGGTGTTCATGGCACTCGCCGCCGTCGGTACCGCGTGGGCCGGTTTCCAGAGCGCGAAGTGGAGCGGCGTGCAGGCCAACGCGTACGCCGCGGCCGGTGCCGCCCGCGCCGACGCGAGCCGGCAGGCCACGCTGTCCGGCCAGCAGCGGTCGGTCGACGTGGTGTCGTTCACGGCCTGGCTGAACGCGTTGAACGACGAGATCATCGCCGACCCCTCGGTACGCCCGAACGGCAGCTACCGGCCGAATCCCCGGGCGGTCTCGGGGTTCCTGTTCGACCGGTTCCGCCCCGAGTTCAAGCCGGCGGTCGACGCGTGGCTCGACACCCACCCGCTGGTCAACCCGGCGGCGCCGGCGACGCCGTTCGACATGCCGCAGTACAGGCTCGCGGCCGACGGCCGGGCGCAGGCCCTGGTGGACCGGGCGGAGACGCTGTCGGCCCGGGCGCGTACCGCGAACCAGCGCTCCGACAACTACGTGCTCATGGCGGTGGTCTTCGCCCTGGTCCTGCTGTTCGCCGGGCTGGCGAGCAAGACGAACACCCGGCAGACCCGGATGATCTTCTCGGTGCTGGCCGCGGTCGCCCTGGCCGGCTGCGTCGTCACGCTCGCCACGTTCCCGGTCGAGATCTGACCCCCGGTCAGCCGAGCAGCTTCGCCTTCGCCGCGGCGAACTCCCGGTCGTCGAGCATCCCGCGGTCACGCATCTCCACCAGCCGCTGCAACTGCGCCATCATGTCCTCGCCGGCCGGCTGCGGCGGCGGTTGCGGCGGTTGCTGCTGCTGTTGCTGCTGCTGTTGCTCGTACGCGGCGGCATCCGCCTGGTCCTGCGCCCGGTTGTCCATCCGCCGGTTCACGCCACGCGACACCGCGGTCGCGGTACCCGCCACCACCGCCGTACGCGCCACCGCCCCGAGCAGACCCGGACCACCGCGCCCGACCCGTCGTCCGAACATCGCACCCTCCCTGGGTTGTCAGGACCTCAGCTCGCGGCCCGCTCGGTGAGGACCTGTTCGACCACCGGCGCGGGGATCCGCTCCGTGAACACCACCCGGCCACCGGCGTCGGCCATCGCGCCGGCGATGCCCGCCAGCCACAGGTGTTCCATCAGGACGACCAGTGCGCTCGTGCCCGGGCGTACCTGTTCGGCCACGTTCGCCACGTCCTCGTCGCCGATCAGTCCCTCGATGCTGTGCACGACCTCCGCGTACGGCCGGCTGTTGGCGGCCTCGATGTCAGCCAGCTCCATGGCGCTGACCGTGCCGTCCTCGTCCCGCGCGACGACCATCAGGTCCACGATCTGGACGAGCCCGGCCGCGACGATGTCCCGCAACTGCCCGGCGAACCGCTCGTCGACCGTCGGCGAAGGAAACTCCACCACCACGAACTCCATCGGGCCACGGCTCATCGCGGCCTCCTTTCCCCTCGTCGCAGCGTATTGCGGGGCATGCGGACCCGATGGCGGAACGGCGAAACACCTCGTTCGGCCGGCGGCCGGCGCACCGGCCGGTTGGTGTGCGTGCCATGTCCGATCCGCCGCACCAGGGCCGAGTCGTCCCCGGTGACGGCGCCCGGCCGGACGCGGGAGCCGCCGGTGGACGGGCCGGTCCGGGCCGCGATCGGACGGGTCGCGACGCCTGCGGTCGAGCCGCTGCCGAAGGCGGCGCTCGGCGTCGTCGTGGTGACCGCGGCGGTCGGGCTGTCCAACGTCGGCGGCGCCGGGTACACGACGCGGAGGCGCGTCGTCGGCGTAGCGGCCGCGGTCTCCCCGGGCCCGTCAGAGGGCGGTGATGCCCTTGCCGATCAGGACGACCCCGATCAGCACCAGGACCACCGTCATCACCGCGGCGTTGTGCGCGACCAACCACTCCCGTACCCGGGTCAGCACGACGCGGGCGCGCTCGCGGGCGACCGCGTACAGGAGGACGGGGGCGGCGACGGTGCAGGCGGCGAGGACGGTGAAGATCACGAGGACCACGACGGTCTGCCCGGCGGACAGGTCCGCGGCGCCGACGGCGACACCGGCCGCGAGCAGTACCGCCAGGTTCTTCGGGTTGACGCCGGCCAGCAGGAACGCGAGCCCGGCCGACTTGCCGGCGGTCATCGTGTCGATCGCGCCCATCCACTTCGGCGGCTTCGGCTCGGCGCCGTCCTTCGGCCGGGACAGCCACTGCCGTACGCCGAACAGCAGCATCAGCGCGCCCAGCACCAGCTTGACGATGCCGGTGGCGAGGCCGCCTCCGCCGCCGCCCGACAGACCGAGCACGTTCGCCAGGACGACGAACACCACGGCGACCACGACAATGCCCGCCACCCAGCCGACGAGGAAGCCGGCGCTCGCGCCGCCGGCCCGGGGCGCCAGCAGCATGAGGATCACGGCGATGATCGGCAGCGGGCTGATCGCCACCGTGACCGCAAGCGGCAGTACCTCACCGATTACCTGGTTCATCGCCGCCTCCTCCGGATCCGATCATCACATCCGAACAGGGTCGGCACCGCCGGATTCGGTCGAAACCTTTCTGCGGCGTTACCACCGCGCCGCACCCGGCGCCGGCCTAGGCTTCTGCTGATTCGGGATGCCGGGCACTGTCGCGGGGGGTGCGGAATGTCCGAGCAGGAGCCGCCGAGTCTGTCCGACGCCGAACGGCGTGAGCTGGAGGCGTTGCGCCACAAGACGAGCGGCCGCGCCGCCCGCGCCGGACGGTGGACGGGCGCGATCGTCCTGCTGGTCGTCGCGACCCTGCTCGGCGTCACGTCGGTGCTCGCCGTGTTCGCCCGGAACCAGCTGCTCAACACCGACCGGTACGTCGCGACGGTGTCGCCGCTGGCCCGGGACCCGGTCGTCCAGACGGCCATCGCCAACCGGCTGACCAGCGAGATCACCACCCGCGCCAACCTGGACAAGGTGGGCCGCGACGCGGCGCAGTGGCTACAGCAGCAGGGCGCGCCGCCGGCGGTCAACTCGCTCGTCGGACCGGCCGTCAACGGCGTGGAGTCGTTCATCTCCCGGCAGGTCACCGCGATCGTGCACAGCGACACGTTCGCCAGCGCGTGGGACGCGGCCAACCGCGCCGCCCACGACAACCTCCAAACGGTACTCACCGGCAAGGGCGGCACGGTTCTCAAGAGCCAGGGCACCACCGTGTCCGTCGACCTCGGTGCGCTGCTGCTCGTGGTCAAGGACCGGCTGGTGGACCGCGGGTTCAACCTGGCCAGCAAGATCCCCAAGATCAACGTGCAGTTCGTGCTGTTCTCCTCGAAGGACCTGCCGAAGCTGCGCAACTACGTGACCCTGCTGAACACGGTCGCCAACTGGCTGCCCTGGATCGCCCTGGTCCTGCTCGCCCTCGCCGTGCTCGTCGCGCCCGCACACCGCCGCGGGCTGCTGCTCGCCGGCGCGTTCCTCGCGGTCGGCGCGCTGCTCGTCCTCGCCGCCATCGCGATCGGCCGCGCGTACTACCTGAACAACCTGCCGTCGTCGATCCGCTCCCCCGACGCCGTCGCGCACGTGTTCGACATCGTGCTCGACCGGGTCCTCACCGCGTACCGGGTGATGGCCGGGATCGGGGTACTCATCGCGGTGGTGTGCTGGTTCGCCGGGCCGGCCCGGCCCGCCGTGTGGACCCGGCACGCGGCCGGACGCGGGCTCGACGCCGCGGGCGGCGCGCTCGGCCACACCGGCATACCGCTCGGACCGGTGCCCGCGTTCCTGCGGCGTTTCCACGTGCCGATCGACATCGTGCTGGTGGTGTTGGCGCTGCTCGGTTTCGTCCTCACCGGCGCCGGCGTGGGCAGCGCCATCGGGTTCGGCCTCGGCCTGATCGTGCTGCTCGTCATCGTCGAAACCCTGACCCGTACGCGCGCACCGGCGGCGCCGGCACCCGCGACCGGCTGACCCCGCACGGTTCACGCGTTCGGCACGTACGGCCCGCCCGGTTGTGATGCGATCATCCTGTGCCGATCAACGGTGGGCGGGTGGAGCGGTCGCTGGGTGCCGCCGCGGCGATCGTCGTCATCACCGCCGGGCTGCACCTCGCCGCCGGCATCGTCGCGCCGGTGGCGCTGGCGCTGGTACTGGTCGTGACGGTGGCGCCGATCGGGCGCCGGCTCCGCGCCCGCGGCTGGCCGGCGTGGCTGACCACGCTGGTCCTGCTCGTCGTCCTGTACGCGATCCTGGCCGTCGGCGCGCTCACCCTGCTGGCGTCGGTGGCCCGGCTCGCGAGCCTGGTGCCCACGTACGCCGACGAGACAAGCAAGCTGATCGACCAGATCGGCGACGGGCTCGCCCGCCTCGGGGTCACGTCGGACCAGCTCTCCTCGGTCGTCGCGAAACTCGACCCGACGAGGCTGGTCGCGTTCGTCGACGACCTCCTCGGCTCGGCGCTGTCCGTGGTCGGCAACCTGGTGTTCCTGCTCGCGCTGCTGTTCTTCATGGGCATGGAGGCGGGCGGGTACCCGCGGCGCATCGCGGGCGTCGCGGCCGAGCGACCGAACCTGGCCGCCGCGCTGCGTGCCTTCGCCCGCGGCACCTTCCGGTACATGATGGTGTCGACGGTCTTCGGGCTCGCCGTCGCCGCGATCGACGGGCTCGCGCTGTGGGCGCTGGGCGTACCGCTGCCGGTGCTGTGGGCGCTGCTCGCGTTCATCACCAACTACATCCCCAACATCGGCTTCTTCATCGGCCTGGTACCCCCGACGCTGCTCGGCCTGCTCGAAGGCGGGCCGCGCACCATGCTGCTGGTCATCGCGCTGTACTGCGCCATCAACTTCGTGATCCAGTCGCTGATCCAGCCGAAGGTCGTCGGCGACAGCACGAACCTGTCGGTCACGGTGACGTTCCTGTCCCTGGTGTTCTGGACCTGGGTACTCGGCGGGCTCGGCGCCATCCTCGCCGTCCCGCTCACCCTGCTCGCCAAGGCGCTGCTCGTCGACACCGTCGCGCAGACCCGCTGGGCCGGCAACCTGCTGTCCGCGCCGGCGCAGGACCCCCCGGCCGGCACCGAACCGGCCGGCGACACGGAATCGCCACGCTGAGGCCGCGTCCCGCCGTACCGTGTCGATACGGGCCACGCCGACGTGGGGGCAGCGGGTGCGGATTCTGTCGTCGTTCTCCGGCTACCGGCCGGCGTGGCTGCGCTACGACGTCGTCGCCGGGCTCACCGTCTGGGCCGTCCTCGTCCCGGAATCCCTGGCGTACGCGACGATCGCGGGCGTCTCCCCCGTCGTCGGCCTGTACGCGGCCGTTCCCGCGCTGCTGCTGTACCTCGTGTTCGGGTCGTCCCGGCACCTGGTCGTCGGCGCGATGTCGGCGACCGCCGCACTGTCCGCCGGCATCATCGGCGACCTCGCCAGGACCGGCACCGCCTCGTACGTCGGGCTGACCACCGCGCTGGCGCTGACCACCGGCGTACTCGGGATCGTCGCCGGGCTGCTGCGACTCGGGTTCCTCGCCACGTTCATCTCCGAGCCGGTGCTGAAGGGCTTCATCATCGGCCTCGCGCTGACCATCATGGTCGGCCAGCTGCCGAAGCTGTTCGGGGTCGAGAAGGGCTCCGGGAACTTCTTCGAGAAGCTAGCCGACCTGATCGGCGAGCTCGGCGACACCCAGCTGCTGACCCTCGCCATCGGGCTCGCATCGCTCGCGATCGTGTTGCTGCTCAAGCGATTCGTACCGCTCCTGCCCGGCGCGCTGGTCGTCGTCGTGCTCGGCATCGCGGTGGTGTCCGCCGCACACCTCGACAAGCACGGCGTCGCGATCGTCGGGCACATCGACTCCGGGCTGCCGCGCTTCGGGCTTCCGCAGCACGTACCGAACTGGCACAGCTACCTGGATCTCGCCGGCCCGGCCATCGGCGTACTGCTCGTCGGGTTCGCCGAGGGCCTCGGCGCGGCGAAGACGTACGCGGAGAAGCACGGGTACGACGTCGACGCGAACGCCGAGCTGATCGGGCTCGGCGCGGCCAACCTCGGTTCCGGCCTCAGCTCCGGCATGGTCGTCAACGGCAGCCTGTCGAAGACCGCGGTCAACGGCGGTGCCGGCGCCCGTTCGCAGCTGTCCGGCGCGACGGTCGCGGTCCTGACGATCGTGACACTGCTGTTCCTGACCGGGCTGTTCCAGCAGCTGCCCGAGGCGACGCTGGCCGCCGTGGTGATCGCCGCGGTCATCGAACTCGTCGACATCTCCGCGCTGCGCCGGCTGTACCGGGTGTCCACCGGCCGGCTGTCGCGCATCTACCGGCTCGCCACCCGCGTCGACTTCATCGCGGCACTCGCCGCGATGCTCGGCGTACTGCTGTTCGACACCCTGCCGGGCCTCGTCATCGGCATCGCCGTATCGCTGGTCCTGTTGCTGTACCGGGCATCCCGGCCACACCTCGCCGTACTCGGCCGCGCCGCCACCGGTGCCTGGGTCGACCGGGACCGCGACCCGGCCGCGACGCCGGCCCCGCGCGCGGTCGTGGTCCGCGTCGAGTCCGGGCTGTTCTTCGCCAACGCCGACCACGTCCGGACCGGAATCCGCGACCTGGCCCACGACTCCGACGCCGACATCGTCGTCCTCGACGCCGAGACCGTACCCACGGTCGACGTCACCGCCGCCGACATGCTCACCCAGCTCGCCACCGACCTGCGTCGCGACCGCGTCGAACTGCGGGTCGCGCGCGACATCGGCCAGGTCCGCGACATCCTGCGGACCACCCACGCCGACGACCTGGCCGTCTACCGCAGCATCGACGACGCCCTGCGGCCCTGACGTTTTGTGCATCGGAGCGCCGACGCGCGACCTAGCATCAGGTGGACACCAACGGGGGGGAACCATGAGCGATCTCATCGTGATCGGATACCGGGACGTCAGCACCGCGGAAGCCGCGCGGGCGAAGATCATGGACCTGCAGAAGCAGGGGATCATCTCGCTCCGCGACGCCGCGATCGTCGAGGCCCGGCCGGACGGCAAGATCAAACTGCACCAGGCCCACGGCACCGCCGGTACCGGCGCGGCCGGCGGCGCTCTCTGGGGCGGGCTGATCGGGCTGCTGTTCTTCGTACCGCTGTTCGGCATGGCCATCGGCGCCGCCGGCGGCGCCCTCGCCGGCAAGGTCTCGGACGTCGGCGTCGACGACACGTTCATGCGCGACGTCGGCAGCCGGCTCGCACCCGGCAAGGCAGCGCTGTTCCTGCTTGTCGACGCGGTCACCCTCGACAAGGTCACCGCCGAGCTCGCGCCGTACCATTTCGAGGGCGAGATCATCCGGACCTCGTTGAGCGGTGACGCCGAGCAGCACCTCCGTGAGGCCGCCGCGGCCGCCCGCGCCGCCTCGACCTGACACTGCGCGATCGCCGTCGCCCACCGGTCGAAGAAAGGTCCACTCGATGCTGGCTGCCGTCGCCACCGGGCCCGACGTACCGCTCGCGGTGACCGAACGGGACGTACCCGAGCCCGGGCCGGGCGAGGTCCTCGTCGCGCTCACCGCGTGCGGCGTCTGCTACACGGACCTGAACCTGCGGCAGGGCCACTGGCCGATCGCCCGCTTCCCCGTCGTGCCCGGCCACGAGATCACCGGCGTGGTCGAGGCGACCGGACCCGGCGTGACATGGCCGGAGGTCGGCACCGCCGTCGGCGCCCAGTTCCTCGGCGACTCCTGCCGCCACTGCGACTACTGCGTACGCGGCGAGCAGATCCTCTGCCCGCGCAAGCGCATCACCGGCATCGTCATGGACGGCGGCTACGCCGAGTACGCGGTGCTCAAGGCCGACTTCGTCACCCCGCTGCCCGCCGGGCTCGACCCGGTCGCCGCGGCCCCGCTGATGTGCGCCGGCCTCACCGCGTTCAACAGCCTGCGGCAGGGCGGGATCACCGCCACGTCCCGCGTCGCGGTCATCGGCGCCGGCGGGGTCGGCGGGCTCGCCGTCCGGTACGCCGTGGCCATGGGCGCCCGCGTCGCCGTCGTCGGCCGCTCGAACCGCGGCGAGGCGGCGGCACGCGAGATGGGCGCCGAACGGTTCATCGCCACCCAGGACACCGACCCCGCCGAGGCACTTCGCACCTGGGACGGCGGCGCCGACCTGATCCTCAACGCCACCCCGTCCAGCTCCGCCGCCGCCGCGACACTCACCGGCCTCGCCCCCGGCGGCACGCTCGTCATCAGCGGGTACGGTCCCGAGCCGCTCAGCCTGCCCGCCGGCCCCATGGTCCTCAACCGGCTCCGCGTACTCGCCAACCCGTCCGGCTCCCCGCACGACACCCGCGACACCCTCGCGTTCTCCGCGGCCCACGGCATCCTGCCCGACGTCACCCCGATCGCCCTGCGCGACGCCGACGCCACCCTCGACGCCATGGCCAGCGGGCAGTCCCACACCCGCTCCGTCATCGTCTTCGGCTGACCGTACCGGTCGTTCCTCACGAGACCGCCCATTCCTCCCGTTGCCGTACAGACGGGTGGTCGACGACGGCTCCCGGGGCGTCCTCGGGCCTCCACAGTGGACACCCCACCACCCACGGGCCGGGCCGGCCCGTCGTGTACAGTTAGCCCTCGCATGCGCCCCTCCCGGCGTCCGGATCACGATCCGCCACCAGGTAGGGTGAACATCGCAAGTCCGAGTGGCGGAATGGCAGACGCGCTAGCTTGAGGTGCTAGTGCCCGGTATAGGGCGTGGGGGTTCAAGTCCCCCCTCGGACACCCACACGTAGCATCCGTGCTGGTTTTCCCGGCCTCGCGCTTGAGGTCACTCCGACCCCCGCACCGCATCCAGTGGGCGGCGTGGTCGTCCCGGCCACAACTCGTCACCGTCGGTCCCGCATCGGGTCCTCCCGCTCCCCAGCGCACATGGTTGCCGCGCCGTGCCGCCTGTGCCGCACTCGACTCCACCCGGGTCGGCGTGCTCACCGGGTACGGCCTGGTCCCGGGGAGGGCGGTCAGCGGGAGCGGCCGTGCAGGACCAGGGCGCGGCCCAGGCACAGCAGCGACGCGGCCGAGGCGAGAGTGCGTACCACGTTCCAGGCGAGCCACGGCGGCTGGAACCACGCGACGGCGGCCTCCGGGTGCTCGGTACCGGCGGCGGCGAGCTGCTCGTTCAGCGGGATGTCACCGACAATCGTCGCGCCGAACCCGATCACGTACAGACCGAGCGCGATCAGAGCGAACAGTGCGGTGCGGCGGTTGCCGCGGCGCCACTGCTGCGCCGCGGCCACGGCGGTGACCACCAGCGCGCCGAAGAACGCCGCGAAGAACGCCGGGTTCTCGATGGACTCGTTGATCCGGTCCATCGCCTCCACGTACGTACCGGCCGAGGCGCGGGCCAGGCCGGGGATGACCGCCACCTGGAACGCGAAGTACACCCCGGCGACCAGTCCGGTCGCCAGCAGGGACAGCAGCAGCATCGTCACCCCGGACGTCGCGTACCGGCGCTCCGGCCGGGTGGCGGCCCCGGGGATCCCGGCGACGGGCCGGGCGGTCCCGGAGGCGCCGCCGGACGGGATCCCCGGGTACGGCGCGGCGCCGGTGTTCCACCGCGTGGCGGCCGCATGCGTACGGTGCGGCGGTGCCGGGTCGGCGGCACGGTGCGGTGTGGTGGAACCGTACGGTGTGGCGGATGTCGTCATGTCCCGATTCCACCGTGCGAGGCGTCGCGCGGCCATGGTCACGACGCTCGGAGGGCATGCGCGCGCGTCTAGAGTTGCGCGGGTGGATCCGCTCGACGCGCTGCTCACCGGGCCCCGGGCGCACGGCGCCTTCCTTCTGCGCAGTTCGCTTGCGCCGCCGTGGGCGATCCGGGTCCGGGACGAGGCGCCGTTGACCCTCGTCGCCGTCGTCACGGGGCACGCCTGGATACTGCCCGCCACCGGCGATCCGGTACGGCTGGGCGACGGGGACGTCGCGGTGCTGCGCGGACCCGACGAGTACACGGTGGCCGACGAACCGGACACCGCGCCGCGCGCGATCATCCACCCCGGCCAGCGCTGCACCGCACCGGACGGCACCACGCCGTACCCGATGACCGGTGCGCGTAGTTGGGGCAACACGCAGGACGGCGGTTGTGTGCTGGTCACCGGGACGTACCAGGTGCTCAGCGAGGTGTGCGCGCCGCTGCTGGCCGCCCTCCCGCCGCTGGTCCGGGTGCCCGGATCGACGTCGCCGCTGGTGCCGCTGCTGGCCACCGAGGTCGTCCGCGACGGCCCCGGTCAGGAGGCGGTCCTGGACCGGCTGCTGGACCTGCTGCTGGTGGGCACGCTGCGGGAGTACCTGTCGCAACCGGACCGCGAGCCGCCGCCGTGGTTCCGGGCGCAGGCCGATCCGGTGGTGGGGCCGGTACTGCGGCTGCTGCACGACGACCCGGCGCAACCGTGGACCGTGGCCGGGCTCGCCGCCGAGGTACACGTGTCGCGGGCCGCGCTGGCCCGGCGGTTCACCGACCTGATCGGCCAGCCGCCGATGAGTTACCTGACGGAGTGGCGGCTCGGCCTGGCCGCCGACCTGCTCCGCGAACCGAACGCCACGGTCGCCGGGGTCGCCACCCGCGTCGGCTACTCGACGGCGTTCGCGTTGTCCGCCGCGTTCAAGCGGGTGCGCGGGATCAGCCCCCGGGAGTACCGGGAGCGTGCGGCCGCGGACCGCCCGCCGCTGGCCGAGACGGGCTGGCGCCGACTCCCCGCCTGACCCCACGGTTCCCTGACCGCACAACGGATCCCGGCACTCGACGGCACCGGGAACCGGGTCGGGCCGGCGTGGCGCAACCCCGGTGGTACCCACCCGAGCGGTCGGCTCACCAGCGACGCAGCGCCCGCGCGCGGCGCCACACGTGAGCCGTGCGTAGTGGTCGGTGGGAGAGGTGCCCTGGTGGTACGTGCAACGACCGGGACTCCCGCGCGACAGAGCCGGGTGGTGCCCTGGTGTCTCGGGTGTTTCCCGACGCGCGTCGCAACGGATGCCCGCCGAGACGCCTGCGCGCGGCTGACGCGACGCCCACCGAGCGCGGGTGGCCGGCGGCCGCCGAGCGGCAGAGAGAACGGCACGGTGGCCGTGAACACGGCCGAGCAGGTGGATAGCGCGCAGACGGGGCAGACATGACGGAGTTCCCCGGCAGGGTCGGCCGGAGGTCTCCCGGACGGGTGTACTGGCAGGGCACCCTTCCGGTCCGCTCCGCCTCGTAGTGTCGAAGGCATGGACAACCGCGCCGAGGTCCGGGACTTCCTGCGCCCGCTACACGTTCCTCGACGACGACGCGCACCGCTTCTACCCCGACTGGGACACCGCCGCCGACATCTGCGTGTCGATCCTGCACACCGAGGCCGGACGCGCCCCGTACGACAAGGACCTGCACGACCTCGTCGGCGAGCTGTCCACCCGCAGCACCGACTTCCGCCGGCGCTGGAGCGCGCACAACGTACGGCTGCACGGCGCCGGCACCAAACAGTTCCACCACCGGGCGGTCGGCACCCTGGACCTCGCGTACGAGAGCGTCGACATGGTCTCCGAGCCCGGCCTCACCCTGACCATCTACGCCGCCGAGCCCGCCTCCCCCACCGCTGAGGCCCTCACGCTACTGGCCTCCTGGGCCGCCGACACCTACACACCCGAAGTCGCGACCGACGCGGCGAGCACACCCGACACCACCTGATCGGCCGAGCCCGCACCGCACAGCGGCGACAGAGAAGCACCGAGCGAAGGAGCACCACCATGCGCGGAGTCGTGATGCACGCCCCGGGTGACATCCGGGTCGAGGAACGCGCGGACCCGACGATCATCGAACCGACCGACGCGGTCATCCGCCTGTCCGCGACCTGCATCTGCGGCTCGGACCTGTGGCCGTACCGCGGCGCCGACCAGGTGCACGACGCGCCGATGGGCCACGAGTACGTGGGGATCGTCGAACAGGTCGGCGACGCGGTGAGGACGGTCAAGGTCGGTGACTTCGTCGTCGGCTCGTTCTGGGCCTCCGACAACACCTGCGAGATCTGCCAGGCCGGCTACCAGGCGTACTGCGTGCACCGGGTCCTCATGGGCACCATCGGTACCCAGGCCGAACGGGCCCGCATCCCGCTGGCCGACGGAACCCTCGTCGCCACGCCGGGCGTACCCGACGCCGACCTGATCCCGTCGTTCCTCACGCTGTCGGACGTGTTGGGTACCGGCTGGTTCGCGGCGGTGGCGGCCAACGCCGGCCCGGGCCGGACGGTGGCGGTCGTCGGTGACGGCGCGGTGGGCCTGCTCGGCATCCTGGCCGCGAGGCAGCTCGGCGCGGAACGGATCATCGCGATGAGCCGGCACGCCGACCGGCAGAAGCTCGCGATCGCGTACGGCGCCACCGACGTCGTCGAGGAACGCGGCGACGACGGGGTCGCGAGGGTCAAGGAGCTGACCGGCGGGTTGGGCGCCCACTCCGTGATCGAAGCGGTCGGCACCCAGGAATCGATGATGCAGGCCATCCACTCGACCCGGCCGGGCGGGCACGTCGGGTTCGTGGGCGTCTCCCACGACGTGTCGCTGCCCGGCGACGTCATGTTCAGCGCCGGCATCCACCTGCACGGCGGCCCCGCCCCGGTACGCCGGTTCCTGCCCGACCTGGTGCGGCTGGTCTGGGACCGGAAGATCGACCCGGGCAGGGTCTTCGATCTGACCCTGCCGCTCGACCAGGCCGCCGAGGGGTACAGGGCGATGGACGAGCGTCGCGCCACCAAGGTCCTGCTCACCGTCTGAGCGCCGGATCGGCTCACGGCGAGTGCGTCAGGCGCCGGTGGAACACCGTGCCGGCGCTGGGCGAGCCGTTCGGAGCGGGCGGCCGCGACCGCTGTGGCACGTTGGCTCAACCAGCGTGATCTCGTGGTCGGTGTCGGGGGCGTGCAGCTGGAGGAGGCGTCCGCCCTCGTCTTCGAGGGCGTCGCGTTGGGCGGGTGTGACCGCTGTGAACGGTTCGAGGGCCAGCGTCGCGCGACGGCGCCGGTCCTCGCCGCCCAGCTTCCAGGTGCCCGCCACGAACCCGTCGAGGAGGAACGGCGCCCGCACGATGTTGTTGCCCGGCCAGATGCGGCTCTTGGCCTCGTCGCTGATGATCCGCGTCCGGTCCCGGTGACCGATGAAGACGTTGTCGAACTCCGGCAGGAACCGTGGCGGGGCCGGGACGTCGCCCGCTGGGCGTGGCGCGTCCGGCAGGTCGAACAGTTCCACGCCGTTCTCGTCCCGGAAGGCGAGCAGTTCGGCTCGGTGGCGTTCGACGACCTCCCGGAGCCGGGTCAGCCCGCACCACGCCTGGATGTCCATGACCGAGGCGGGACCGAACGCGGCGAGGTACCGCATGACCAGGTCGTCCGGGGCGTCGATCGGGGCAAGCTCCCGACCGAGCCAGTACTCGGCGGTCGTGTGCCGGGACGCGCCGCCCCGCTGCCACAACCCGCGGGGCGGGACCTGCACCATCGCCAGGCGGTGCCGGGCGATCATGCCCAGCGCCTGCCGTGGCGCCTCCGGCCAGTACTCGGCCAGTGCGGTGCCGATCTCCCTGAAGGTCATCGGCCGTTCCTCGCTCAGGCGCCGTGCCCGCGCCGCCGCCTCCTCGATGTCGACACCGGCGAGCTGACGGCCGAAGGCCGACCGCAGGGTCCGGTCCTGTGGGACCTGCAGCACCGGCCGCAGGGCAAGGCAGTCGTCGGCGGTCACCGTGTGGATGGTGGAACGCTGCATGCTGATCCGTACGAGCTCGCGCTCGGCCAGCCGGGCCGAGCATGCGGCGGCGTCGAAGTCGACGAGGCGGGACCACAGTGCGGTGTACGGGTTCTGCGGCAGTTGGGAGTGCAGGCCGACGAGATGCCCGACCGCGGCGGTCGCGTCCATTCGGTGACGACGCAGCAGGAGCTGACGCTCAAGCGTCGCCCGGTTGAGCTCGCGGGTACTCAGCATCGTGGACATCCGCATCAGGATAGGGAGGCGCTTCGACGGAGCCGCCCCGACGGGGCGTCGCTCGTCAGGGCAGCGGGCGACGGTTCAGCGGAGCGTACGGAAGAAGCCCCTGATGTCGGCGGTGAGCGTCTCGGGTGCCTCGTGCGCGGCCCAGTGTCCACCGTGGTCGTACTCGTTCCACTGGACGATGTTCGCGTGATCGCGTTCGGCGAGCCTGCGTGGAGCCCTGAAGTCGAAGCCGAACGAGGCGAGTCCCAGCGGGACGGACGTGGGCGCCGACGCCGTGTCGGGCTGGTGGGCGTCCTCGTAGTAGAAGCGTGCCGACGATGCCGCGGTGTTGGTGAACCAGTAGATCGACGCGATCGTGAGGATCTCGTCCGGCTCGACGGACCCGGCCAGCAGTTGCCCGATCCAGGCCAGCTGCCCGTACGGCGAGTCGGCCAGCGCGTGCCCGAGGGTCTGCGGCTGCCCCTTCTGGGCGTGGTCGTGGATCGCGTGCTCCAGGAACTTCTGGCCGAAGCGGATCCCCGTCAGCTCGTCCTCGGTCAGTGCGTCGAGTTCGCCGGGCGCTCCGGTCGGGAACGAGAAGATCTGGTTGACGTGTACCCCGATGACGCGGTCGGGATCCACCCGACCGACGTACGGCGAGACGATCGCGCCCCCGTCGTTGCCGTGCACGCCGTACCGGTCGGACCCCAGCCGCCGCATCAGCTCCGCGAACGCCCGCGCCATCCGTTCCGGGGTCCATCCTGCCTGCGTTGTCGGACCAGAGAAGGCGAACCCCGGGTACGACGGGATCACCACATGGAACGCGTCGGCCGGATCCCCGCCGTACGACCGCGGATCGGTCAGCGGCCCGACAAGGTCCAAGTACTCCGTGAACGTGTTCGGCCAGCCGTGCGTCAGCATCAACGGCGTGGCGTCGGGTTCCGGCGAACGGACGTGCACGAAGTGGATCGTCTGCCCGTCGATGTCGGTGGTGAACTGTGGGAACCGGTTCAGCCGTGCTTCCTGTTCCCGCCAGTCGAAGTCGTCGCGCCACCGCTCGACCAACGGTCGCACCCAGGACAGCGGTACGCCGTACTCCCAGCCCGGCGGGACCGGGATGCCGACCGCGGCCCGGGACGTCTCGTCGGGTGGCAGCTCCTGCACCAGCCGTACGCCGGTCAGTCTCCGCTTCAGATCGTCGATGTCGGCCTGCGGAACGTCGATCCGGAACGGCCTGATCTCGTCGCTCATCGTGATGCTCTCCCTGTCTGGGGTCTTCGTGGTCTCGGCGGTTCGTGTCATCGCAGGGCGCGGAAGAAGCTCCGGATGTCGGCGGTCATCAGCTCCGGCTCCAGGTGGGCGGCGTAGTGCCCGCCGCGGGCGTCGTAGAGGTTCCACTGGACGATGTTGCGGTGGTCGCGTTCGGCGAACTGCCGGACGCCGGAGAAGTCCCCGGCGAAGCCGGCCAGGCCGAGCGGGAAGGTGCTGGGCTCGGCGGGTGCGGCGTCGGCGTTGGCGTCCTCGCGGTAGAAGCGGATCGAGGATCCGCCGGTGTTGGTCAGCCAGTAGATGGCGGTGTTGGTCAGGACGAAGTCGTCGTCGAGCCGCCGCCCGCCCATCGCGTCGTCGTCCATCAACTGCAGGTTCCAGCCGAGCAGTCCGGCGGGTGAGTCGGCCAGCGCGTGCGCGAGGGTCTGCGGCTGCTGCGAGTGGAGCTGGTTGAACGAGAACTTCGACGCCATGAACCACTGCAACTGCTGCATCTGGGCCATGTCCTGTTCGGACATGCCGGCGAACTCGGCGGGGTCACCGGACGGGAACGAGAACACCTGCGTGACGTGGACGCCGAGGACCCGCTCGCCGGCGTACGCGGCTAGCTGGGGCGAGATCATCGAACCCGCGTCGTTGCCGTGCGCCCCGTACCGCTCGTACCCCAGCCGCGCCATCAGCTCCGCCCAGGCGGCCGCCGTACGGGCACTGCCCCAGCCGGCCCGCGTGGTCGGCCCGGAGAAGCCGAAGCCCGGCAGGGACGGGATCACCAGGTGGAACGCGTCCGCCGGATCGCCGCCGTACGCGGCCGGATCGGTCAGCGGGCCGATCAGGTCCAGGAACTCCACGACCGATCCTGGCCAGCCGTGGGTCAGGATCAGCGGCGTCGCGTCCGATTCCGGCGACCGTACGTGCAGGAAGTGGATGTTCTGGCCGTCGATCGTGGTGGTGAACTGGGGATGTTGGTTGATCCTCGCTTCCTGCGCGCGCCAGTCGAAACCGGACCGCCAGCGTTCGACCAACCGGCGCAGGTCGTCCAGCTCCACCCCGTAGCCGGCATCGGGCGCCGGGTCGGTCCACCGGACACGGTCCAGACGGTCGCGCAGATCGGCGAGGTCGGCATCGGGAACGGAGACCCGATACGGCCGGATGTCGGTGTCGTTCTTCGTCATGGCACCAGCCTGCGGCGGCCACGGCGCCGGCAACAGTGCGTGAGCGCACCGATCGGCCGACACAGTGCCCATGACCGGTGTTGACACTGCACCGGCCAGCCATGCAAAGTGCACGTCGTCGAAGTCACGGAGGCGGTACGCGCCGACGTGTCCTCGGAACCCTGCCGAGCAGAGCCCCGACGAGCCAGCCTCTAGGGCAGTTGCTGCAGGGTCCAGCCGTTGCCGTCCGGGTCGGTGAACGCCGCGTACGACACGGTCGGTTTGCCCGGCGCGCTCATGTCGTCGACCTCGGCGACCTCGACTCCCCGGGCGACCAACTCGGCCCGGGCGGCCCGGATGTCGTCGACGACAAGGTGCAGTCCCTGGACCGAGCCCGGTGCGGTGTGCACGACACCGACACCGACGGCGATCGAGCAGCGCGACCCCGGCGGCGTCAGTTGCACGACGCGGAACGCCTCGTTCGGGCGGAAGTCGAGATCGACGGTGAATCCGAGCCGGCCGGCGTAGAACTCCTTCGCGCGGTCGACGTCGGTGACGGGGATCGGGATCAGTTCGAGGCGGTAGTCCACGGCGGCAGGGTCCCTTCACGAAGCGTGCGGTCGGTCTCCACTGACACGTCGAACGGCGAGGGCGGGGAATCGACAGACCGGCCCACCGTGTTGCGGGTCACCGAACCCGGATGATCGTCTTCCCCCTCGCCCGCTCGGTCGGGTTGAGGGCGGCGACGGGTGGCGACGGTGCCGATGAGCGTACGCAGGCGGCCGTCTCGTACCCGCTGGACGATCTCGCCCAGTTGGGTGCGATCGGCCACGACCACGAAGTCGATCGCCAGACCGTCCGCGGGCCGGGCTCCGCCGGGCCCGCGATGCTGACCAGCGTCCCGCCGGCGCGAACCAGCGTCGCCGACCGTCTCCCGATGTCCCCGCCGACGACGTCGAAGACCAGATCGACCTCGCCGACGTCGTGCAACGGGTCGTTGTCCAGGTCGACGAACTCGCTCGCGCCGAGGTCGAGCGCCGGCCCGCGGTCCGCGGCCCGGCCGCAGACGGCCGTGCTCGAGCAACCCCTGCCATGCGGTCAGTCCCGAGATGGGCAGGCTCGCACCGACCGTGAAGGCGACGTCGCCGGGCAGCGGCGCGAGGTTGTGCGCCTCGACCGCCGCGTACTCCGCGAGGGTGCCGTCGCGGGTCCAGTCCGTCAGGCCGAACACCCGCTGTCCCACCGACAGCCCGGTGGTTCCGTAGCCGAGGGCGCTGACGACGCCGGCCAGCTCGTGGCCGGGGGTCGACGGCGTCCGGTCACGGCCGAGGCGGTCCGTCCAGGTCGAGAGCCACTCCAGCTCGCCCGGGGTGAAACCCGGGACACACCGTAGGGCGCAACCGGGACCTACGCGTCCGCGTACGCCCGGCGGGCCTGGTTCAGCTCGACGCGGTGGCGCGCTCGTGCTGCTCGGCCGACGGGTGCTTCCGGGGCTGCTCCTTCAGGCGCTTGCCGAGGTGTACGAACAGCAGGACGAGTCCGACGGTGAGCAGGACGTGGCCGAGCCCGGCGACCAACGGCACGGCCTCCGGCACGTGGTCGCCGAGTACGGTCAGGCAGCCGTGCACGCCCATCATGCCGACGGTGACGGCGATGCCGGCGTTGTAGAACCAGAAGAAGCCGGTGAACAGCCTCGTGCCCGACAGGTGGAACGGCCTGTCGAGTGCCAGCACGATCAGGAAGCCCAGCATGCCCAGGGTCAGCAGGTGCGTGTGTACGACGGCGAGCTGGGTGTCGCCGGTGAAGTGGTTGGCCTTGGTGAACTCGCGGTAGAACAGTCCGGACACCACCCCCACGATCATGTACGTGTGTGCGGCGTAGTACGACGCCCGCGTCGAAACCCGTGTGACGCTCATCTGTCCCGTGTCTCCTTGCTTCAGCCGGCGCACGTTGCGTACCCGGGCCGGTGTCCGTGTCGTACGAGGGTTTCCGCGCCAGCGGGTCACGCCGGGCGGCGGCGGGCGTCGTCCCAGGCGGCGTGCTTCAGGAAGTAGTTGTCGTAGATCTCCTGCACCTCCAGCAGGCTTTCGGGGGTGGCGTCGCCGAGGGCGATGCGTTGCAGGTGGCGGAAGTACTCGAAGCGTTCGACGCCGGGGGTGATGACGATGAGCAGGTCGGCGTCGCAGCCGGGGGCGGCGGCGAAGGCGTGCGGCCGGCCGGGCGGGACGATGACGAGATCGCCGCGTTCGGCGGTGACAACCTCGTCGCCGGACAGCAGTTGGGCGGCGCCGTCGAGCAGGTAGAACATCTCGGCGGAGCGGTTGTGCCGGTGCGGGTTGGCGCCGTTGGCCCCGTCGGTGAGCGTGACGCGTTGGGTGGACAGCGCGCCGCCGGTGTCGGAGGCGTCGGCCAGCAGCCGGACGGTGGTCGGGGTACGGCCGATGACCTCGGCGTCGGCGGCGCGGACGAGGACGGACGAGTCGAAGTCCGGTGCGATCAAAGACATCCCAGGCTCCCTTGCTGGTGTCGGAGTGTGTCGTACGCGTGCGGGGTGAGGCGAGCGACCGGGACGGTCAGGCGGTCTGGTGCCGGATGCGGCGGCGGGTTCCGGCGAGCAGCAGCACCCCGGCGAGTACGACCGCGGCGGCGGTGGCGCCGTGCACACCGACGGCGGTCGCCGCCGATCCGCCGTTGCCCAGCACGATGACCATGTCGCCGAGCGGGGTCACCGCGGCGGCCAGCAGAACCCAGGCCAGCGCCCGGCGGCTCGCGGTGATCAGGACGGTGAGGATGACAGCGCCGGACACCAGGTCCCGGAGTCCCTTGACGGACAGGAACGCGGCGTCCGCGCCGTGCGGCCAGCTCGGCAGGCCGAACTGTGCGGCGTTGGCCTGCGGAGCGAACAGGTAGCTCACGCCGACGTACATGATGAACAGGCTGCCGACGACCGCGAGCACGGTGCCGATCGTGGTGGGGGTCAGACGTGGCCTTCTGGACATGGCGATCTCCCGCGTGGTGTGGAGGGGATGGGCTGACTGGGTCACGGGCGGGTCCAGCGGGGGCGCCAGAGCTCGCCGAGCAGGTACCAGGTGAGCCGGGCTCGGCGGGGCAGCGCGGCGAGCACCAGCCGGCGTTCACCGCGGTCCGCGTCGGCCAGCACGATGCCGAGATAGGTGAGCAGCCGCGGCCACGGCAGCCGGGCCAGGACGTGTGCGCGCAGCGCCCGCCATTCGTGGACCGCGACGTGTTCGGCGGCGAGCGGCAGGAGCTCGGCGTCCTCGTCGTCGCAGTGCCGGCCGAGCACGGCGCGGTGCTCGACGAGCGTGGCCACGAGCCGGTCGCGGTCGTCCTCGGACGCGGTCGCCGTCCAGCGGGGCAGGTCGACGTCGATCGCGGCGAGCGTGGCCGCCACCCGCTCGTGTTGGGCCTGCATCCGGAGTACCAGGTCGGCGCCGAGGTCGCAGCGCGCCAGCAGCGCCGGCCACAGCAGCCGGTCCTGGCCGTCCTGGTGACTGCGCAGGGCGCGCTGGTAGCCGCGCACCCGGCCGGCCAGGGTCGTGGCCCGGGGCATCCGGCCCGGGCGGACCGCCGCGATCCGCGTGACCAGCAGGCTCGCTGCGCAGCGGAAGGCCCGGTGGGCCAGCACCGTTTCGTGGATGATGCCCGGGAGTGCGGTCATGGCTGGCAGCGTGCCGCGGCGCGCTTGGAAGCGACTTGGACCGCCGGTCCGGACCTCTGACCTGCGCGGTTACCGCGGCGGGCGAGCTACGCTGTCCGGCGACATGATCTCGCTTGCTGTGCTCGGGCCGTGCGCGGCCGAGGTGGACGGCGTACCAGTACCGCTGGGCGGCCCGCGGCAGCGCGCGGTGCTCGCACTGTTGGTGGCGGCGCGCGGCCAGGTGCTGTCCGTCGACCGGATGGTCGAGGACCTGTGGTCCGGCGAGCCGCCGGCGAAGGCCGTCGCCTCGCTCCAGGCGTACGTGTCGAATCTCCGGAAACTCCTCGAACCGGGTAGGCCGCCCCGCTCCCCGGCCCGGTTGCTGGTCAGCGCCGCCCCCGGGTACGCCCTGCGGTTGCCGCCCGACGCGGTCGACGCGTGGCGGTTCGAGCGACTGGTACGCGACGCGCAGGAGCGGGCCGCCGCTGGTCCGACGGCCGCGCGGGCGCCGTTGGACGAGGCGCTGGCGCTGTGGCGGGGCCCGGCGTTCGCCGAGTTCGTGGACGAACCGTGGGCCCGGGCCCCGGCCCAGATGCTGACCGACCTGCGTCACACCGGCCGGGAGCTCCGGGTGAATTGCCTCGTGAACGCCGGCGACGCCCCGGCCGCGGTCACCGAGGCCGAACTGCTCACCCGGGACGCGCCGCTGCGGGAGGAGGGTTGGCGCCTGCTCGCACTCGCGCTGTGGGGCAGCGGTCGCCAGGCCGACGCGCTCGACGCGGTACGCCGGGCCAGGTCGATGCTCACCGAGGAGCTCGGTCTCGACCCGGGGCCGGCGCTGCGCGACCTGGAAGCGGCGATCCTGACCCAGCGCGGCGAGGTACTCCGGACGGTGACACCGGCGCGCCCGGCGTCGCTGCCGCCGGTGCCGGTCGGCCCGGCGACCGAGGTCCCCTTCGTGGGCCGGGACGCCGAGTTGGCCGCGCTCACCGAGCTCGCCGGCGAGACCACCGGCGGCGGCCGGACCGCGCTGGTGAGCGGTGAGGCCGGCGCCGGCAAGTCGGAGCTGCTCGCCCGGCTGGCCCACGACCTGGCGGCCACCGGCTGGCTGGTCGCGACCGGGCGGTGCGTCGAGGCCGAGGAAGCACCGCCGGCCTGGCCGTGGGCCGAGGCGCTGGGCCAGCTGGCCGGCGTCGAACCGGCACCGGCGGCGGCCGCCGCCGCCCTGGCACCGCTGATGGAGCCGGACACCGTTCAGCCCGCGGCGGACAGCACCGCGGGCCGGTTCCGGCTCCAGCGCGCGGTGATCACCTGGCTCGCCGCCGCGGCGGTACGCCGACCGGTCGCGCTGCTCATCGACGACCTGCACTGGGCGGACAGCCAGACGCTCGGGCTGCTGACCGCGGCCGTCGCCGGCCTCACGAACGCGCCGGTACTCGTGGTGGCCGCACTTCGCCCGGAGGACGCGGACGGGCGGCTCGCCGAGACCCTGGCCGTACTGGCCCGGCACTCGCCGCGCCGGCTGGCGCTGGGCGGCCTGCCCGAGCCGGCGGTAGCGAGGATGGTCGAGGCGGGCTGCCGGTTCCCCGTGGACACCGCGACGGTGACCGCACTGACCGAACGTACCGGCGGGAATCCCTTCTACGTCAAGGAAAGCCTGCGGCTGCTCAACAGCGAAGGGGCGCTGGTGGCGGTGTCGGAGGTGCCCGACGGTGTCCGCGACGTACTCCGGCGCCGACTGGCCCGGCTGCCCGAGGCGGCCGTGTCGGTACTGCGGCTGGCCGCGGCGGCGGGCCGGGAGGTCGAGGTCGAGGTGCTCGTCGAGGCGGCCGACACGGACGAGGCCGGGGTACTCGACGCGCTGGAGGCGGGCCTCATCGCCGGCCTGCTGGACGAACCGGCGTCCGGTCGGGTGCGGTTCGTGCACTCTCTGGTCCGCGACACCATGCTCGCCGACCTCAGCAGCCTGCGGGCGCGGCGGATGCACGCCAGGATCGCGGCCGCACTGGAGCGGGTCGCCCCCGGCGACATCCCCGCACTCGCCCACCACTACGCGCACGCCGCGTCCACCGCCACCGCGGCGAAGGCCGTCGACTACTGCGTCCGGGCGGCGGACCTGGCCGAACGCGGCTACGCGCACGACACCGCCTGCACCCTGCTCGGCAACGCGTTGGCCAACCTCGACCGGCTGCCCGACGGCAACCGGCGGGACGACGAGCGGGCGGCGCTGTTCGGACGCTTGCTCCGGGCGCAGGTTCGCGCCGGTGCGGTCGGCGCGGCCCGGGCCACCCGGCAGCGCGCCGTGGACCGTGCCGGGGCCGCCGGCCGCGAGGATCTCGTCGTCGCGGCCTTCACCGCATGGACCGAGCCGACCCCGTGGCAGACCCGCCCGTACGCGACGACGGACGAGCCGGTGACCGCCCTGCTCACCCGGCTGCTGCGACGTACCGACCTGGACCCGGTGGGGCGCAGCCGACTGCTGGACGCGTACGCCGTCGAGCGGGCCGACAACGGCAACCCGGACGCCCGGGCGGCGGCGGAGCAGGCCGTGGCGCTGGCCGAGCGGTACGGCGACGCCGCACTCCGCGCACAGACCCTGGCCACCCTGTCCCGCGAGCTGGACGCCGACCTGGAGTGGCCGGCGAAGGCCGAGCTCGGCGCCGAGCTGGTACGGCTCGGTGAGACCCGGGATCTGCCCGGCTACCAGTGCTACGGCCGGATCGTGCAGGCACGCGCCGCCGCGGCCGCCGACGACCCGGACACGGCGCTGCGGCTGGTACACGAGAACCTCGAACTGGCCCGCACGTACCGGCTGCCGGAGCTGGTCGACGTCGGCGAGATCGCGCTGGCCATGTTCGCCCACATCCGGGGCGACTTCGACGACGCCGAGCGACGCTACGCCGCCGCGGGCGAGCGCATGGCCCGCCAGGGCTCGCCACACGGCGCGGCCTACCAGCGCATGGCCCAGGTGCTGATCCGGCTCGACCAGCGGCGTACCGACGACCTCCTCGCGTTGACCGAACGCCTGCACGCCAACGCGAGCGTGCTCGCGGACCTGCACGCCTTCGCCCTCGCCACGGCGGGCCGCGTCGAGGAGGCCCACCACGTGCGTGCCCGGGCCACACCGATCCGGCGCGACTGCTTCTTCACGCTGTTCGCGACGTTCCGGGCGATGGCGGCGATCGCCCTGGACGAGCGCGACGCCGCGGCGGACACGTACACGGCGCTCCTGCCGTACCGCCTGACGCCGCTCGGCGGCGCGTCCAGCCTGTCGCTGGCCACCCGCCCCGTGGCCCACACGCTCGGTACCCTCGCCGAACACCTCGGTCACGAGCAGGCCGCCGAGACCCATTTCGCCAGGGCGGCCGCGACCGCCACGCTGTGGCGGGCACCCCACTGGGCCGGCGCGCCGGCCACACTGTCGTCGCCCGGCGTCACCGTCGACACCTGACCGCTCCCGTGCCACCATCCGGCGACGGACGAACGGGCCATCGGCGGTCGACGAGCAGGTCACGGCACCGGGACGTTCGCGGGTTCCCGCACGTCAGGCACCTGTCTACCGTCGAGTATGTGAGATCCCTGTGCAGCGCCGACGGAGTCTGGCGGGTCCACATCGACACCCGCGGCCTCGAGTACGGCGGGCTGCGCGGCATGTCGTTCCGCATCTACCGCGGCAGTGTCCTTGTCGCCGAGTCGGAGACCGTACGCGACGCGCTGAAGGCGCTGCCGGCCGGCATCCGGCTGCGGTTCGACGACACCGAACCGACCCCGGGCGCCGACGGGGTGACCGTCCCCGGGCGTCCGACAGCGAACGGGATCCCGGCCCCACGACCTCCTGCCCCGCTGCGCCGTAGCCACCGACGCCGGCCGCTCAGGCCGTCAGCGCGCCGGTGAAGAACTCGACGTGCCCGTCCGGGAGCGCGTGGATCGTCCGCGGCACCGGCGGGGTGTCGGCGTCGGTGATCAGCGCGGTGAGTTCCGGCGCCCAGCCGTCGAACTCGGCCGCGATCCGGGCGGCCGCCCCTGCGGCGTCGCCGAAGTCGATCGCACCGATCCACTCGGCGGACTCCCCCGCGAACCGTGGCGGCCCGCGATGCTCCAGCTCTTCGAGGGCATCGGCGGCCAGCTGGAAGCGCTCGGCGTATCCGCGCGGGCGCGGGTTCGACTCCGTGTCCGCCCTCGTGAACCACGTCCTCGGGGTCGCCGGACAGAACACCGCGAACGCCCGCCTGCACACCGGCGACCCGGACCGGTCGGCGTTCCTCGCGAGCGTCGCCGCGCGCTGGACCCGGCTCGACCCCGCGGAGTACCCGTTCGTCCGGCAGCTGGCGGACGACCTGCGCGAGCACGACGACCGTGAGCAGTTCCTCGCCGGCGTCGACCTCATCCTGGCCGGCATCGCCGCCATCGCCTAGCCCCCACCGCTCCCACGACGTGCCGAACGCCATCGTCACCACGTGAGCCAGCTCCGGCGTACGCGTGACGCGTCCGCCGGCGCCGTCCCCGGCACGGGCCGCGAGAGGAACCCGCGGCCCGGTATTCAGTGTTGCTATCTACTAGTAGTCGGCGCTACTATCTACCGGTAGTCAGCGACACCAAGTAGAGGGCAGGCATCCATGGGCAACCAGGCGACCGAGATGCTCAAGGGGACTCTGGAGGGCATCGTCCTCGCGGTCCTGTCCACGCGGCCGGCGTACGGCTACGAGATCACGGCGTGGCTGCGCGACCGCGGCTTCACCGACATCGCCGAAGGCACCATCTACGCGCTGCTGGTCCGGGTCGAGCGGAACGGACTGGTCGACGTGGAGAAGGTCCCGTCGGAGAAGGGACCGCCGCGCAAGGTGTACTCCCTCAACACCCAGGGACGGGAGTACCTCACCGGCTTCTGGAAGACCTGGGACTTCCTCACCGCACGACTCGAACAGCTCCGAGAGGGGAGCAAGTAACCATGCCCGACACCGACGACAACGGCATCCTTGCCAAGATCATCGGCCCCAAGAAGCGGTGGCGCGCGTACAAGGCGCGTGTCCGGGCGCTTCCGGAGGACTACCGCCTCGCGGTCGACGCGATCGAGCGGTTCCTGATGCTCTTCGCGCCGAAGGACGGGGTACGCATCGAGACGCAGTTCGAGGACCTCGCGGACCTGTTCGAGCAGGCCGCGGCCGACGGCACACCGGTACGCGACATCGTCGGGAACGACCCGGTCGAGTTCGTGCGGACGTTCGCCGAGAACTACACCGACGGCGGGTACACCCCCGCCCGGGCGCGCCACCGCCTGATCCGCGACGTCAACCGCGCCGCGGGAGACACCACCGGAGCCGACGACGAGGGGACGGTCTGATGCCGACACAACAGACTCCCGCGATCCATGTGCAGGGCCTGACGAAGTCGTACGGCGAGCTGGATGTGTTGCGGGGCGTGGACTTCGACGTCGCCCGCGGCAGCATCTTCGCGCTGCTCGGTTCGAACGGGGCGGGCAAGACGACCGTCGTGAACATCCTGTCCACGCTGTTGAGAGCCGACGGCGGCACCGCCGGCGTGAACGGCTTCGACGTCGCCCGGCAGTCGGCGAAGGTACGCGAGTCGATCAGCCTCACCGGGCAGTTCGCGGCCGTCGACGAGATCCTCAGCGGACGCGAGAACCTCGTCCTGATGGCCCGGTTGCGGCACGTCGCCAAGCCGCGTTCGGTCGCGGACGAGCTGCTGAGGCGCTTCTCGCTGACCGACGCGGCCGCGCGGAAGGTGGCGACCTACTCCGGCGGCATGCGGCGCCGGCTCGACATCGCGATGAGCCTCATCGGGGATCCGCCGGTCATCTTCCTCGACGAGCCGACGACCGGTCTCGACCCGCAGGCCCGCATCGAGGTGTGGAACGCCGTCAAGGAACTGTCCGCGAGCGGTACGACGGTGCTGCTGACCACGCAGTACCTCGACGAGGCCGAACACCTCGCCGACCGGATCGCGATCCTCCACCAGGGCCGGATCATCGTGAACGGCACGCTCACCGAGCTCAAGCAGCTGCTCCCGCCCGCCAAGGTCGAGTACGTCGAGAAGCAGCCGAGCCTCGAAGACGTGTTCCTCGCCCTCGTCGGCGACGACGGAAAGACCGCGGCCACCCCGGCGCAGAAAGGGAACCGACCATGAGTACGCACGTCATCGGCGACACCGCCGTCCTCACCGGGCGCTCGCTGAAACACGTCACGCGCAGCATGGACACCATCGTCACCACCGCGATCATCCCGATCGCGATGATGCTGCTGTTCGTCTACGTGTTCGGCGGGGCGATCAGCCACGGCGCCAGCAGCGGCACGTACGTGGGCTACCTGCTGCCGGGCATCCTGCTCATGACGATCGCCTCGGGCATCTCGTACACGGCGTTCCGGCTCTTCACCGACATGACCACGGGGATCTTCGGTCGGTTCCAGTCCATGCCGATCGCGCGCTCCGGCGTGTTGTGGTCGCACGTGCTGACGTCGCTCGTCGCCAACGTCATCTCGCTCGTGGTGGTCTTCGCCGTCGCGCTGCTCATGGGCTTCCGTACCAGCGCGAGCGTGTGGGCGTGGCTGGCGGTCGCGGGCATCCTGGTCCTGTTCACCCTCGCGTTGACCTGGGTCGCCGTCATCCCCGGCCTCACCGCGAAGTCGATCTCCGGTGCGAGCGCGTTCTCCTACCCGCTGATCTTCCTGCCGTTCATCAGTTCGGCGTTCGTACCCACGAACACCATGCCGGGCCCGGTGCGCTGGTTCGCCGAGAACCAGCCCGTCACACCCATCGTCAACACGATCCGCGACCTGTTCACGCAGCGGCCGGTCAGCGACGACATCTGGATCGCCCTCGCCTGGATGGTCGGCATCCTCGTCGTGTCGTTCGCCGGCGCGACGGTCATCTACCGCCGCAAGATCTCCTAGGCACGTCCCGGCCTGGACCGACAAGCGCAAGGAGGGTGAGCGATGAACTTCTGGGAGACCATCACGGGAAGCGATCTCACCAGGGAGTGGAAGGCGTTCGAGGCGCGCGCCGGGGAGCTGCCGGCCGACTACCAGGCGGCGTGGGAGCAGATCAAGGCCAACCTCTTTCCGTACGGGAACTTCACCGGCCGCAACCTGATGCCGATCCTCGACGGTGCCCTGGGGTTGCTCGAACAGACGGCGGCCGAGGGGCAGAGCGTTCACGAGGTACTCGGTGACGACGTCGCGGGCTTCTGCGCGGCGCTGGCCGGCGGTGAGGGCGCCCGGAGCTACCGGGACCGGTGGCGCGAGCAGCTCAACAGGAACGTCGCGAAGAAGCTGGGACGGTTGGGAGGCTGACGTGGGCATCCAGGACATCATCGAGGGCAAGAAGCAGTGGCGGGCGCACATGGCGCGGGTCAAGGCGCTCCCGCGCGACTACCAGATCGTCTACCAGGAGATCCAGAAGTACTTCTTCAAGATCGGACCGGTCGGGCTGACGGACGGGACCCTGCTCCCGGGACTCCTCGACTTCTTCGAGCAGGGCGTGGCGGCCGGTACGGGAGTCCTGGAACTCGTCGGCACCGACGTCGCGGCGTTCTGCGACGACCTGGTGCGGGACACGCCAACCTACGCGGACATCTACCAGCAGTCCATCAGCCGGAACTCCGGCGCCAGACCGAGAAGTAGCGGCCCGGGCCGCCCGCGCGGACGGCCCGGCACAGGGTCAGGCGGGGGTGGCCCGGTAGGTGTCCTGACCGCGGAACGCCGCGGCGTGGCGGCCGGCGAACGTCGCGAACGACGTGGGTTCGACGCCGACCAGCCGGTGCGTGGAGAGGTCGACGCGGGCCGCGGCGTGCCGGCGTCGTTCGGCGAACAGCTGCGTGAACGCCTCGGCGCGCGGCGGCGGATAACCGGCGGCGAGCCACTCGGCCCGCTTCGTGGCGGGCGGCACGTCGACGTACCGGACGGGCCGGCCGGTCGCGGTGGCGATGTGGCCGGCGATCTCGGCCATGCCCAGCGACTCGGGCCCGGTCATCCGGTACGTCCGGCCCTCGTGTCCGGCCGTCGTCAGCACCGCGTACGCGATGCGGCCGATGTCCTCGACGTCGATCGGGGCGAGGGCGGTGTCGCCGAGCGGCAGCCGGAGCTCGCCGGCGCGGACGATGTCCGGCGCCTCCTCCAGGTACACCTGCATGAACTGGCTGGGCCGCAACGTCGTCCACACCAGGCCGGACGCCTCCAGGTACCGCTGGATCTGCTCGTGGCTGCGGGTGGAGCGGAACCGCTCGGGGTCGAAGCCGGGCTGGCCGTCGTCGCCGGACAGTTTCACCAGGTGCCGCACCCCGGCCCGGCGCGCCGCGTCGATGAAGGTGGCCTGGGTCTCCAGCATCTGCGGGCCGGCGCTGGAGATCATCAGCACCCGGTCGACGCCGTCGAGTGCCCCCTCCAGCGTCTCCGGCCACAGCATGTCGCCGACGACCGGCTCCACGCCGGGCAGCGCGGCGATGTCGGTGGCTCGGGCCGGGTCCCGGACGAGCGCCCGGACGGGGGTGCCGCGGCGCGCGAGCTCCCGCACGGTCGCGGCGCCCGGCCGCCCGGTGGCCCCGGTGATCAGGATCATCACGTCCTCCTCGATGACGTTCGAACGCGTTGAGGTTACGTTGTCAAACCGCTAAGTACAATATCGGAACTAGATGAGCCCGTGTCCGTACCGGCGGCCGGGTAGACTGCGCCGCGTGGACGGCACCCGGACGTACGGCGAGGCGTGCGCGGCGGCGCACGCCCTGGACCTGGTCGGCGAGCGCTGGGCGCTGCTGGTGGTCCGAGAGCTCCTCTTCGGGCCGAAGCGCTTCAGCGACCTGCGCGCCGGCCTGCCGCACATCGGCCCCAACCGGCTCTCCGAACGGCTGCGCTCACTCGAACGCGCCGGCATCGTGACCCGACGGCGCCTGGGGCCGCCGGTCGGCACCACCGTGTACGCGCTGACCGAGTGGGGGCAGCGACTCGAACCCGTCCTGATCGAGCTCGGCCGCTGGGGCCGCCAGTCGCCGTCCCGCGACCTGGACGCCCATCTCGGTGTCGACGCGCTCATGCTGGCGCTGCGCGGCGACTTCGACGCCGAGCTCGGCCGCGACCTGGCCGCGAGCTGGACGATCCGCTTCGACGCGGACACCTTCGCCGTACGCGCCGACGGCGGACAGCTGGCGGTCCAACGCGGCGAGGCCGCGTCACCCGACGCCACGGTCGACACCGACACGGCCACCTTCGCCGCCGTCCTCACCCGCCGGGTCTCCCTGGCCGACGCGATCGCCGACGGGCGGGTCACCGTCACCGGCGACGCCGGTACCGTCCGGCGACTGCTCGACGCGCTCCCCCGCCCGGCCTGACCGCACCCCGTCGGTCAGCGGCGGGTTGGGTCGCGGCGACGCGGAACGGCGCGCTGGTACGTCAGGGCGGCGAGGCCGAACGCCACGCCGCCGGCGAGAAACAACACGTCGGTCGCCGTACTCGCGAACGACATCCAGGCCGACGGCTGCGCCGTGCCCAGCACCTGCGCGGTCGTCATCCCGGTGAGCCCGCGGGCGTACCCGGCCGCGCGTACGACGTCGTCGCCGGCGCCCGCGACCCCGCGCACGGCGAGCAGCGCGCACCCGGTCCAGGCCGTCGACAGGAGCATCCACCGCGGCACGCGTCGGCCCCAGGGCCGCGCGAGCGCCAGCGGCAGCGCGGTCCCGACGACCACCATCACGACGACCACGGCCTGGAAACCCCACATGAGGATCAGGGCGGCGCCGTGGTGGTCCGACGGCTGCGGGAATCCGAGCCCGGTGACGGCCCAGACGACGTGCCAGGCAAGGAACGCCAGCACCCAGCCGAACGCGACGTACGCCGCGGGCCGGTGGGCCGCCGTTCCGGTGATGACCTGCATGCCCACGATGTTCCGGCACACGCCGCCGACGCCCCTCCCCCTGGCGAGCCACCCGCGTCCCCGGCCCGCGGGACGACCAGCCGGACAGCGCGGGGGCCGCGCTGTCCGGGTGGGTGCCGCTCGCGATCGGTACGGGTCAGAAGGCCGGGGCCGGGCTGGACTGGAACACCTTGTCGAAGTAGTTCTCGGACCGGCCGATCTGCGCCTTCGTGTACTTCTTGATGAAGTCGTCGACCTGGGTACGGAAGCCCTGGTCCTGTCGCCAGGTCTCGATCTTGAACGGCACGACGAACTTCTGGACCTTGAAGTCGAACGAGATCTTCTGGTACGACGCGCAGCTACTGGTGATGTTGAACGTCTTCCGCGTGAACTCGGTGAAGTACATGCGGATCTTCGGGGTGTAGATCCATTCTTCGTTCTCCACCTGGAACAGTTCGTGCACCATCCCGATGCACGCGTACTTGTAGCCTTCCTCGGTGTTCGAGCCCTTCAGCTTGATCGTCGCGCCCTGACCCTCCAGGAATTTCGCGAAGGCCGACAACGCCGCGCCCTGGTCCACGACCGCGGCCATCAGGATGTTCAGGAACTGGGTGGCGACCTCCACTCCCTGCACCGTTCGGTGGTACTCGGTGGTCTCGGACTGGTAGCCGCTGATGAACGGCGACAGACCGTACATCACCGGGTCCTTCCAGAGATCGGGGCGGTGCTTCGCCTTGTCGTCCTCCCCCGCGGTGGCCAGCACCGCGGCGGTGACGATTCCGGTCAGCCCCTCCAGGATCTGGGAGACCTTCTTGCGCTCCTCGATGAGTTCGGGCGGCGGTTCGTTGGTGGTGGCGTTGATGTAGGTGACCAGGCCGTCCTTGTCGGCGATGTTCGGGTCGTACTCACCGGCCATGTTCAGCGAGTCGAGATAGCTCGACGCCTGGAGGATCGCCAGTTTCCGCTCGTCGGCAGTGTGTTCGGGGGTCAGGATGCTCGTCATTGCCGTGTCCCTTTCCGGTACTGGAGGAATGTCCGTGCGCTAGGGAAGGACGGGCGTGGTGAGGACGCCGGTCGCCTGGGGGGCGGGAACCTGGTTCGGACTGAGCCAGCCGTGATCGGCCGTCCGGATGGCCACGGCGCAGGCCACCTCGCCGATGAAGATGGTCTGGAAGATGCGGTGGCCGCTGCGTTCGACCCCGAGCAGTTCCGCGAGGCTCTCCGGGCTGAACGGCATGGCGAGCATGACGCAGGTCGAACGCTGGTACGCGTAGTCGAGGGTGTTGAACTTGTCGAGGTCGCTCTCCACCCCGGTGATGAACCGGTCGCGGTTGTCGAACGACTGCGCCTTGAGTTCCACCACGATCTGGTGGGCCGGCATCTGGTTGGTGTTGAGGAGCAGATCGCAGCGCTGCCGGGAGTTGGCGAACACCGGTTGCTCGCGCAGGATGTCGATGGCGGAGTCGGCCGAGAGAATGTGCGCGGTCAGATCCACCTGGATCCAACCCTCCCAACCGCCCTTCACCGGCCAGTTCGAAGCGAACTGGCCGCCCCGTCTCCCGGCCCAGTCGATGACGGCCCGACCGAACTGATCCACATTGATGGTGGTCATTTCCCCTCCGTACTCGAAGGTCTTCTGAGGACGGCACCATCGTCCAGCCACGGCAATGATCGAATCATTGGTAATTTTGATGAAGTTTCCAGAGGGGATCGGTCACCCGCCGATCCGGGCAGGCCGTGAGAACGAGCGCGACGGCAGCCGTCTGCGATCGCACGCCGAGCTTGTGCAGAACCGAGGCGATCTGGCTGCGTACGGTCGCCAGGGAAACGGTGTGGCGTTGCGCGATGACGTCCGCTCGCAGCCCGGCGGCGATGTCGAACAGGATTGCCCGTTCCCGTTCGGTCAGGGTCCAGAAACGGCGCGCGGCCGCCGCCCGCGCGCGCAGGTCGGCCAGGCTCCGCCGGCACTGTGCCGGGGTCGGTGCGGCAACCGACAACGCGGCGTGCACCTCCGCCAACAGGAAGCGGAACGGCAGGTGCGCGTTGACCGCGGTGCCCCCGGCCGAGACCGCGGACAGCAGGGCGTCCACCGCGCCGATCCCGGCGACCGCCACGACCCGCCCCGGCCCCGCCGAGGCGGGCAGCGCCCCGTCCTCGTCCTCGACGAGGACGGTCAGGCGGGCGCCGCGTACCGACGGGTCCGACGACTGCCCGACCAGGATCGTGTCCCATCCGCGCAGGCGCAGACCGCACTCCAGCGCCTCGGCGAGCGGGTACCCGCGGCAGAGCAGCACCACCTCGGGTGCCGCCTGCCGTCTGGCGGGCTCATCGTCCGCGGACGGGGCACGGGTGGACCGCACGGTCCCGGTCTTCCGGCCGTACGGCCCGCGACCGGCGGGTCCGCACCGGAGCGGGATCGGCGCGATCCCACTCAATGCAACTGAGAGAAGTCACACGATTACGTTAAGTGCTCATCGACGACTTCGGTATGACCGTTGACCGTGGAGTGTTTAACCTCGCTTCCCCTTGACAACCCGCGCATTGTCGACATCCATCGCAGTACGCCCGGAACCGCACCGGGTCACGACGCGCGGCGCCGCCGTCCGCGCCATTCGGGGGCGAGGACGGCCCACACCTGCTTGTCGTACCGGGCGCCGTCGTACGGCCACGCCGCGCGCCGCACCCCCTCCATCGTCATGCCGAGCCGGTCGGCCACCGCGGAACTGCGCTCGTTGTCGGCCCGGCAGTGCCACTCGGCCCGATGCAGCCCCCGGACGTCGAACGCCCAGTCCAGCAGGACACCGCACGCCCGCGTGACCAGGCCGTGGCCCTCGGCCGCCGGCTCCAGCCAGCACCCGACCTCACACCACCCCGAGACCGCGTCGAACGCCGTGAACATCACGCCGCCCACCAACGTGCCGTCGAGCCAGATGCCGTAGAGCCGGGCACCGTCCGCTGCCTGCCGTTCGGCGTACCGGCGGAGCGTGGCCCGCGCGCCGTCGAGGTCCTCGGTGACGAACCCCGCCCCGACCCACGGCCGGATGTACGCACGGGCCCGGTCCAGGTGCGCGGCGAACTCCTCGGCGTGCCAGCTCTCCAGTGGCCGAAGGCTTGCGTTGTCCCGCAACGGAACGGCGAACATACTGACCCCTCATTCGCACAACAACTGTTATGACTAACCTAGCAGCATGACACGTACGAAGGGGGACCACGAGGCCCGCCGGCGCGACGCGTCCGAGGCGGTCTGGCGGGTACTCGACGCGCACGGTTTCGGCGGTCTGACCCTGCGCGCCGTCGCCGCCGAGCTCGGTGCCACCACCGGCCTGCTCACCCACTACTTCCCCACCAAACGCGACCTCGTCGCGCACGCCCTCGACCTGCTCGAACAGCGCACCAACGGCCGTACCCGGCGGGTCGCCGACGACGACCGGTCGGCGCTGCGGGTGGCCCTGCTGGACGTCCTGCCGCTGACCGCCGAGGCGGCCACCAGCAACCGGATCTGGGTCTCCTCCTGGGATCCCGCGCTCGCCGACCCCGGCCTGAGCCACGACCACGCCCGGCGGTACGCCCGAAGCCGCGACACGCTGCGCGACCTGGTCGCCGCCGCGCAACAGCGCGGCGAGCTCGTCGCCGGGGACCCGGCGGACATCGCCGCCGGCGCCCAGTCCTTCGTGCTCGGCCTGGTGGTACAGGCACTGTTCGAGCCGCGGGCGTTCCCGCCACGGCGCCAGGTCGCGCTCCTCGACGCCTACCTCGCCACCCTGTCCTCCGCCTGAACCGGGCGCGGCGCCGCTCGGCGTTCCACCGCGGGCAGCTCCACTCACGCAGCAGATCGTTGCCGTTGAGCCATCTCACCGTGCAGTTGGATTCTGTACGCGGCACCTCGACGGTCGTAGTCTCCTGCTTCCCCGAGTCGTCGGCGCGGATCGCGGAACCGGTGTGCATCGGCGGCGCGGGGGCCTCGCGGACCGGTGCACCGGGCACCACCGGTGGCCGCCGGATCCGCGTTCGAAGTGGCAGTCCCCAACCACGACCGGAGGAAACCGATGCGACGACTCGCGGGAGCACTGGCCGCCGGCGCCGTCGGCGCCACCATGGCGCTGCTGTTCGCCACCCCGGCCCTCGCCGACACCTGGGAGAGCTCGGGCTTCCACGACGGCGACATCTGCACGTACGTCGGCAACGTGAACGACGGCAGTTGCCGGGGCGCGGCGGCGTTCCTGCGCGACGGCGACCACCTGTACGTGTGGGACAACCTGGCGGACGGCCACTCGGTGGTGGCCGACTACGCCCGGTCCGACACCCCGTCGCAGGACAACGAGGCCTGGAACCACTACGGCGCCGGTACCCGGCTCGACCACAACATGGACATCCCCGAGAACGGCTGGATCAAGTACCGGGTCTGCCTCGGTGAGTACAGCAGCCGGAGCTACGTCAGCGGTACCTGCTCCGACTGGTTCACCGAGAGCGCGGCCTGACGCGGGGCCCGACGGGCTGCCGCCCGCGTCAGGTGCGGGCGGCCAGTTCGTCGGGCTGGGCCGCGGCGGCGCCGTCCGCCGCGACGCCGGTGCCCGGACTCCGGGCCTACGCGCTGGCCTCGGCCGGTTCGGGTGCGCGGGAGCGGACCGCCGGTACGAGACAGACGGCGGCGAGACCGAGCGGGACCAGGCACAACAGGGCCGTACGGTGCCAGCCGAGGGTGGCGAGCAGCCCGCCGGCCGACAACGAGCCGACGGCGGAGGCGACCCGGGCCATGGTCTGCGCCGCGGTCTGCGTGCGTACCCGTTCGCTCGGCCGGTAGGCGGCGACGACCAGCGTGGTGGCCGCGACGAACATCAGGTTCCACCCGACGCCGACCAGGATCAGCGCGGCCATGAACGCGGACACACTCGTACCCGAGGTGGCGGCGACCGCACCGGCCGCGACCAGGACGATCCCGCCGACCAGTACCGGCGCGGGGCGCAGCCACTGCACGAGGTACCCGCTGACCAGGCCGGGCACGAACATCCCGATCAGGTGCCACTGCACGACGGTGGCGCCCTGCCCGACCGTGTGGTGGTGCATGACCGCGGCGATCGGCGCCGCCGTCATCAGCAGCGACATCACCAGGTACGCCGCGGCACCGCCGATGCCGCCGGCCAGGAACCGCGGCGTACGCATGATCCTGCGCAGGGGTCGGGCGTCGGTGCCGGCCTTCGCCGTACGGGGCGGCGTCGGGCCCGGGTTCTCCCGCAACAGGCGCAGCAGACCGGCCGACACCAGCGCCAGCACCGTGACCATCAGGTACGCCCCGGCGTACGGGACCGGCAGCACGTGGACACCGGTGGTGGCGAGGAACGGGCCGACCACGGCGGCGGCCACGCCACCGACCATCACTGTGCCCACCGCCCTGCCCCGGTGCTGGGCCGGCGCGTCGTCGGCGGCCGAGTAGCTGTAGTAGCCGGCGGCGGCCTGGTAACCACCGACCAGTGCGGTGCCAAGGCAGAACAGGGGGAAGCTGGCCACACTGACGGCGAGGACGGAGAGCAGCCCGCCGACGGCCGCGGCGGCCGAGCCGGCCGGAAAGGCCACCCTCCGGCCGTACCGGGCGAGCAGTGCCGCGGCCGGTCCGGTACCGACCAGGGTGACCACCGTGATGAGGGCGGCGGGCAGGGTGGCCAGCGCCGGGGTCGGTGCCAGCCGGTACCCGACCAGCCCGGTGAGGGTGAGGTCGACGCTGGTACCGCACAGGAACAGCGCCTGGGCCACGGTGAGGATCGTCAGGTTCCGCCGGTAGCGGCGTGCCGTCGAGGCGGCCGGCGCGGTCGTCCGGGTGTGCGTCACGCGGGGTTCCCTTCTGCTCGGTCCGAGCTTCCCGTGGCAGGTCATGCGCGGGAAAGTGGCTGGAATGACATCCCAGGTAGGATTCGGGCCATGCATCTCGTCGCGGTCCTGGCGCTGCCCCGTGTCGTCCTGTTCGACCTCGCGATCCCGACGCAGCTCTTCGGCCGCACCATGCGCGACTTCCCCGGCCGCACCGACCACGACCGGTACGAGGTGCGGGTCTGTGCTGTGGAGCCGGGTCCGGTCCCCACCAACGCCGGCGTGCCGCTCGTGGCCGAGCACGGGCTGGCCGGGTTGGCGGCGGCCGACACCGTGGTGGTTCCCGGATTCGGCGGGATCACCGAGCCGGTGCCGCCGGCCGTCCGGACCGCGCTGCGATCGGTTCACGCCCGCGGCGGCCGGATCGCATCCATCTGTACGGGTGCGTTCGCGCTCGCCGACGCCGGCCTGCTGGACGGTCGGCGCGCGGTGACCCACTGGGCGCACGCCGACCTGCTGGCGGAACGGTTCCCGGCGGTGCGGGTCGATCCCGACGTGCTCTACGTCGACGAGGGCCCGGTGCTCACCTCCGCCGGCCTCGCCGCCGGAATCGACATGTGCCTGCACCTGGTACGCCGCGACCTGGGTGTGGCCGCGGCGAACCACGCCGCACGCCGGATGGTGGTGCCGCCGCACCGGGACGGCGGGCAGGCACAGTTCATCGAACGCCCGGTACCGGGGCGACCCGGCGACGACCTCGCCGCGCTCCGCCGGCACCTGACCGAGCGACTCGCCGAACCCCATTCGCTGTCGTCGATGGCGGTCCACGCCCGGATGTCGGCGCGTACGCTGACGCGCCGGTTCCGCGCCGAGACGGGGCTCTCGCCGACCAGGTGGCTGCTCGAACAACGCGTCCATCGGGCCCGGGAACTGTTGGAGGCAACGGATCTGCCGATCGCCACGGTCGCGCACCGGTGCGGGTTCGGCAGCCCGTTGGCGCTGCGCGAGCAGTTCGCCCGGCGCACCGGCACCACGCCCGGCCGCTACCGTGCGGCGTTCGGCGCCGACCGCTGAGCCACCGCACCACCGTGCGGCCCGGTGCTGCTACGACGTGGGCAGCGGGACGATCCGGCGGAACTTGCCGCCGGGCTCCCGCCGCGGCGCCTCGTTGGCACGGTCGACCGTGACGTCGGTGGCCTTGTGCTCGGCGAGCAGGTGGGCGATCTCCTCGCGTACCCGCTGCCACACCTGGTCGGCGTCGGCGCCGTCCGCGGGCTGCAGGCGTACGCGCAGCGCGTCGGGTGCGGTCTGGACGACCTGGTACTGCCCGATCCCGCCGACGCGGTCCAGCAACGTACCGAAGAGCATGGGTGACAGGGTGACCGGCTCGCCACGGTCGCTGGGGAACGTGAGCAGGTCGGCGGCGCGCCCCTGCACCTGGACCGCCGGGAACACGTTGCCGCACGGGCACGGGTCGGGGCGGAGCAGGATGCTGTCGCCCAGGTCGTACCGCAGGAAGGGCTGCACCCGGTTGGCGAGGTTGCTGAGCAGGACCGTGTGGGACAGCTCGCCGGGCGGAGTCGGGCGGTGGTCGGCGTCGACCGGCTCCAGGACCGCCCAGTCGCTGCAGACGTGGTACCAGCCGTGCGCGCACCCGATGGCGAGGAAGCTGCACTCGGTGGCGGCGTACGCCGTGCGGACCTTGGCGCCGAACGTGGCGGCGAGCCGGTCCCGGCGGTCCATGGTGCACGTCTCGCCGCCGGGGATCACCAACGCGGGGCGGATCCGCAGCCGGCCGGCCTCCTGCTCCCCGGCCAGTACGGTGAGCATCCCGAGGAAACCGCTGAGCACCGCGGGATTGAACCGGTTGAGCTCGTCGACCAGCTCCGCCAGCGGTTGGCGGATCGACAGGACCCGCATCCTGCGGCCCATCCGCGGGTGGTCCAGCTGGAACCGGGCCGTCCCCGCCACGGTGAAGAAGTGGCCGCCCGGCGCGGTGACGATGGCCGTACGGCCACCGCGGGCAAGGAGGCGGAACGCGTCACCGGCGGCCAGCATGCCGCTGGCGCGCGACCCGAGCGCGGTCTCCATGCTCATGTTCCGCTCGTCCAGCAGGAAAAGGCCGCGTACGCCGCTGGTGCCGGACGTCGTGGCCGCCAGGTACCTGCCCAGGAACCGGTGCCCCACGAGGTCCGGGTCGCCGACGAACGCCTCGACCTTCTCCCGCGTCACCGCCCGGTCGGTCACCCAGTCGTCGAACCGGGCCATCAGCTTCGTCTTGTCGGTGACCGGAAGCAGCGTCGGATCGTCGACCAGGTCCGGCAGGCCCCGGTACAGCTCGCGGTAGTACGGCGAGTGGGCGCGGGCGTACGCGACCAGGTCGGCCAGGTGGGCGCGCTGCTGCCGGGCGATTCCCGCGGGACCCTCCCGGACGGCGCGGCGCGCCTCGCGGGCGAGCTGTCGAACGTTCTCCGCCATGTCGCTCAGTTCCCTTCCCCGGTACGTCGCCGCGCCCCGGTCCGTGGCCGGTTTTTGGCTTCCCGTACGGAAAGCAGGCCGTGCGCGGCGACGTCGACGGCGAGCTCGGCCGCCGCCCAGAGCTCGTCCTGTGACCGGCCGAGCGCCGCGCTCGCCAGGCTGGCCTGCTGCACGGCGCCGAGTACCGATCCGGTCATCGCCGCCGCCGTGACCGGATCCAGCTCGTCACCGAACGCGTCCACCAGCGCGGCCGCGATCCGCTGCTGGAGGTCGAGCAGGAGATACATCCCCTTCGCCTGCAAGGCCGGCGTGGTCAGGGCGATCCGGGCCGCCGCCGACGGCTCCGCGGGCTCCTTGCGGGGAACGCGGGGCCGGCGATGGCCGGCGTACTCCCGCATCGCGCGCCGCAACACCTCGCCCGGGCCCTCCTCGGGCCGGCGGTCCGCGATCGCCGCGAGCAGGACGTCGAAGTCCAGGTCGAGCTCGTTGAAGAGCACGTCGGCCTTCGTGCGGAAGTAGTTGAAGAACGTCTTGGGGTCGACGTCCGCCGCCGCGGCGACCTGCTCCACCGTGGTCTCGTCGTACCCCTGCTCGTCGAACAGCCGGACCGCCGCCGAGACGATGCCCTGCCTCGTCAGCCGCTTCTTGCGGTCACGCCGGGACTCCTCCACGCCGAGGAGAGTACAGCCCGCGGAAACTTCCAGCAACTGGAAGTTGCGCCTCGCCCGTCACCTCGTGGCGGTCGACCGGCTCTGCTGGCCGGAATCGCCTCCACAACGGGGCCGGTCACCGGCCAGTACGGAGCGGACGGGCTCGGCGTCGCCGTGCTCGTGTGCACCGCACTTCCGTTGCCGTGGAGCCGATTCGGGTTCGCCGGGCGAGCGCAGCCGGGCGACGGCCGCTGGGCGGCGGTCAACCGCGTCGCGTGGCCCGGTCCACGGCGTCGAGGGCGGTGGGGAGATCGGCGAAGGCGATCGCACCGGCCGGAACACTGCGCCCGATCCAGCCGGGTCCAGCGACAGCGACCAGCGGGGGGCGGGGCCGCGCGGCGCGCGCCACGTTGAGCTGGGCGACGTCGCCGGGCCGGGCATGATGCGACCAGAGCACGACGGCCTGTGGGCCGGTACGGGTGATCGCGGCGGCGAGCGAGTCCACGGGTACCCGCCCACCCAGCATCCGCGCCGGCCGCCCGCGGTCGGCCAGCGCCGCGGCCAGCGCCTCCAGTGCCAGGCTGTGCTGCTCGTCCGGGCCGCAGGCGAGCAGGATCCTCGCCCGGCCACGGGGCGCCGGGACGGCGGCGAGCGCGTACGAGATCTCGTGGGAGAGCAGGTGTTCGACCTCGACGTAGCGGCCGGTCGCGGCGTGCCGGCGGCCGATGTCGCGCAGCGTCGGACACATCAGGTCGGTCCAGGCGCCCACCACGTCACGCCGCACCGCGTCGGCCAGGATGCGTCGCATCTGCGTCGAGTCCATCGCGTACGCGGCGCGGCGCAGGCCACGAACCCGCGCGTCGGGCGAGGCCGCGGGCTCGGCTCTCGCGACCCGGCGCGGGGCCGGTCGGCCGGAGCCGGCGATCCTGGCGGCTTCGGCCGGGGCGACGCCGTCGCTGACGAGTTGACGCATCCGTTCGAGCCGGGCGACGTCGCCCGGCTGGTACCGCCGGTGCCGGCCCTCCTCCCGCACGGCGGGCCCGAGGCCGTATCGCCGGTCCCAGGTGCGGACGGTGGTGACCGCGACGCCGATCCGGCGGGCGACGTCCCCGGCGCTGAGGCCGTCGTCGGAGTGCGTCACCGAACACCTCGGACCAGGCGTCCGCGGTTCGGCCGGTCCAGGCGGACCGGTCGGCTGCTGGTCGTCGACACCACGAGGAGGACCTTTCCGTGTCGCGTACACAGCGGGGTCGTCCACGGTAGCCTACCATTACAGCGCGTCGCTTTATGCATCGTTTTGCTCCGCGGCCAAGTGGGACGGGTGACTGTCGTGACCCTGGACGCCTCGTACGAACACTGCCGTGACCTGCATCGGACGTACGGACGAAGCTACTATCTCGCGACCCGGCTGCTACCGGCGTGGAAGCGGCGTCACGTGCACGCACTGTACGGATTCACCCGCCACACCGACGATCTGGTGGACACGGTCGGCGACGATCCGACCGCCGACGGGCGAGCCGAACGGCTCGCGGCCTGGAGCGAGCGGTTCCGGGTCGGGATGGCCGGCGGGCCGATCGAAGCGGATCCCGTACTGCCGGCGGTGCTGCACACGATCACGGTGTTCGACCTGCCGTGGTCGGACTTCGACGCGTTCCTGCACAGCATGGCGATGGACCTGACCGTGCGGGAGTACGCGGACTATCCGGCGCTGCTGACGTACATGGCGGGGTCCGCGGCGGCGATCGGGACGATGATGCTGCCGGTGCTGCTGGCCGGAGGCGGCCCGGACGAGATCGCCACCGACCGCGTCGCCGCCGCCCGGGAACCGGCCCGCCAGCTGGGGCTGGGCTTTCAGCTCACCAACTTCCTCCGGGATGTCGCCGAGGACCGTCGGCGGGGACGGGTCTACCTGCCGCAGGACGACCTGCGCCGGTTCGGGGTCCACGTCAGCGACCTCGACGCACCGAGCGCCGGCTCCGCGGTCCGGGAGTTGGCCGCGTTCGAGATCGACCGGGCGCGCGGACACTACCGGGCGGCGGAGCCGGGCATCATGCTGCTGCCGCCGCTGTCCCGCCGGTGCGTCCGGGTCGCCGCCGCCGTGTACGGCGGGATCCTGACCGAGATCGAGCGGGCGCACCATGACGTGTTGTTCCGGCGGGCCGTCGTTCCGCGGCGGCGACGGCTGGCCGCGTTGGCCCGCGAGCTGGGCCGGGCGGCGTGAGCGAACACACCGCCGGGCACCCACAAACCGCCGTCGCGGTGGCCGGGCGGCACGCGTCGGGCCGACGGCGGGCGGGCACCTGACCACAGCGGTACCATGAATGAATCGATATGCGCATCGTTTTGGAGACCGGGCCGTGAGTTCCTGGCAGTACGTCGCGGCGTTGGGCATCTGCGTGGCGGTGACGTTGCCGCTGGAGTTGGTGCTGGGCGCGCGGGTCTATCGCCGACCGCGCGCGTTGCTGTTGACGGTGCTGCCGGTCGTGGTCGCGTTCGGCGCGTGGGACCTGGTCGGCTTCCACCACGGTGACTGGTGGTACAGCACGCACCGGACCCTGCGCGTCACGGTCCTGACCCTGCCGGTCGAGGAATGGCTGTTTCTTCTCGTCATCCCGGTCTGTGCGCTGCTGACCTACGAGGCGCTCGGCCGCGCGCGGAGACGCCGTGACCGGTGAGCCCGGGCGCATGCTCGACGCGTTGGCCGCGGCCTGCATGGATCGCGCCGGCCGGCGCGGTCTCGGTGCGGTCCGGGTCCGCGGGCGGCTCCCGGCCGGGCCGGGGATCCGGCCCGGTGGACCGAGCCTGACGCGTTCCGGCCGGGACGCTCCGGTCCGCAGGAGTCCTGGACCTACCTGCCGTTCGCGGCGCGGCCCCGCACGTGCCTCGGCGCCCACCTCGCCCGGCTCATCCTGCGCACCGCGCTCGGCGCCCTCTCCCCCGGCCTGCGGCGGCTCGGCGGCGACCCGACACCCCGTGCCGGGCTGACCCTGCGGCCCAGCGGGCCGCTGGTGCTGCGGTGACGAAACCCCTGCCCGCGTCCGGTGACGACCACGGGGCGCGGGTAGGCCGGCGGGCGGCGGCGACGCCGCGGTCGACCGGCTGCCCGGTGCCACCCGCCTCGTACCCGACGCTGTCGATGACGCGTTCGGCGAGCACGACGACGGTGGACCTGCCGGTGCCGGCACCCGTCGTCAGTCGGTACCGGCCGCCGCGGTCCGCGCCGCGGCCGGCTTCGTGCGTTCGGCGGCGCCGGTGATGTTGGCGCTCATCCCGCCGAACACCACGGCGTGAAACGGCGCGACGGCCTTCCAGTACAGGTGGCCGGCGAGGCCCCGCGGCCGGAACAACGCGCGCTGCCGGAAGATGGTGCCGCCGCCGGCGGCCGGGGTGAGGGTCAGTTCCAGCCAGGCGTCGCCCGGCACCTTCATCTCGGCGCGCAGCAGCAACCGACGCGGCCGGTCGAGCTGCTCGACGCGCCACCAGTCGAGGGCTTCGCCGACGTGCAGCCGGTGCGGGTCGCGGCGGCCACGGCGCAGGCCGACGCCACCGGCGACCCGGTCCATCCAGCCCCGCACCGACCAGGCGAGCGGGAACGAGTACCAGCCGTTCTCGCCGCCGATACCCTCGATGATCTGCCACACCTGGTCCGGCGTCGCGCTGCTGCGCCGGGTACGCACGTCCTGGTACAGGGTTCCGCCCGACCAGTCCGGGTCGGCCGCGGTGGGCTGCGACGGGTCGCGGGGCCACGCCGCGTCCGACCAGCGGGTCGTCACCCGTGACTCGCGGACCCGCCGCAGGGCGAGGCCCACGGCGTCCTCGAAGTGCAACAGTCCCTGCGGCGGCGGCGGGATCAGGCCGGCGATGTCGTCCTCCTGGCAGACGACCTCGTTGACCAGCGACTCGATCAGCGGGACCGCGATCGACCGTGGTACGGGCGTGACCAGGTTGACCCACTGCGCCGACAGCCACGGCGTGAGCACCGGCACCGGCAGCACCACCCGACGCGACAGCCCGGCGACGACCGCGTACCTGCGCATCATCTGCACGTAGGTCAGGATGTCCGGACCGCCGATGTCGAAGGCCCGGTTCACGCCGGCCGGCACGGTCGCGCAGGCGACCAGATAGCGCAGCACGTCCCGGATCGCGATCGGCTGGATGCGGTTGCCCACCCACCGCGGGGTGACCATCGCGGGCAGGCGCTCGGTGAGGTACCGCAACATCTCGAAGCTGGCCGACCCCGAGCCGATGATCACCGCCGCCTGCAGTACCACGGCCTCGACCGGGCCGGCGAGCAGCGTCGCACCCACCTCGCGCCGCGACTCCAGATGTGCCGAGAGCCGCTCGTGGGGCGGGTGCAGCCCGCCGAGGTACACGATCCGGCGTACGCCGGCGTCGGCCGCGGCGTCCGTGACGGTCCGTGCCGCCTTCCGGTCGACCTCGGCGAAGTCCTTGCGGCGCAGGGAGTGCACGAGGTAGTACGCGACGTCCACGTCGTCCATCGCGGCGCGTACGGACCCGGCGTCCATCACGTCACCGCGGCGGATCTCGACGTCGGCGTGCCAGGGACGGTCGGCGAGCCGGCCCGGGTCGCGCGCCACGACACGGACCTGGTGCCCGGCGGCCAACAACTCCGGTACCAGCCGGCCACCGATGTAGCCGGTGGCGCCGAACACGACGCACCGCACCGGTGTCGTGGTGTCACCCATCGCGTGTCACCTCCCGCTCTGTCCGCGTCGCGCCCAGATACGACAGCACCGCCCGCGCGGCGCGGTGTCCGCTGACGAGCGCGCCCTGGAGCGAGGGGGTGTCCCGGTGGTCCCCGACGACGTACACGCCGTCGCCGACCACGACGGTGCGACGCAGCGGCTGCGGTGGCGGCGCCGCGACCAGCCCCGCGCTCGCCCGCACGGTGGCCACATGCCGCCAGTCGTCGGTCGCCACGCCGTACGGCCGTACCGCCGCCCGACGTACGGCGGGCTCGTCGAGCCCGGCGTCGGCCGGCGCCGAACGACAGGACCTGACCACGCATCCGTTGGGCACCCGGCACGCGGCGGCCGAGCCCGACGGGCGCCGGGCCGCTCAAATCGACTCTAAAACCGATTCATCTACCCCAGAATAGGCGACCGAGCCCGGGTCCGCAGGCTCTCCGCTCAGTGTGTGCGCCGGAGCGGCGCCGCGTGCCGGTCGATGGGTGGCTGACCCGCACCGACGCGCCGATCGTCGCCTACCGCGCGGGGGCGATCAGCGGGATCCGTTGGCCGCTCGACATCCCGGTCGAGGACTTCGGGTTCGGATTCGCGCTGACCGCGGCGACCCTGTTGGCCTGGGCCACGGTACGTCGCGCGGCTCGACCATCGGGTGATCGCGATCCGGACGGCTCACCCGCATGCCGGGACCGCGTCGCCGCACGGCGGCGACCGCTCCACCCCGGTCGCACCGACGGGTCAGCGACCGGTGACCCGCTCGGCGGCCAGCCGTCCCGACACCAGCACCATGGGAACACCGACCCCGGGCTGCGTACCGGATCCGACGTGGACCACGTTCTCCAGCCCGGGTACGAGATTGCCGGGTCGCAGTGGGCCGGTCTGCGACGCGACGTGCGCGGCGGCGAACGGCGTGCCCGCGGCCATCCCCGCCGCGGCCCAGTCCGTCGGCGTCACGACATGCCGGACCGCCACAGCTCCGGACAGGCCGCGGTAGCCGCGCTGTTCCAGGACCGTGAGGATCTCGTCGGCGTACCGGGGTCCCAGCGTCGGCCAGTCCAGCGGTGCGGTGAGGTTCGGTGCCGGCGCGAGCACGTAGAGGGTGTGCCCGTCGGGTGGGCGAGATCGGGATCGGTCCGACTCGGATTGCACACCAGCAGCGACGGATCGGCCATCAGCCGGCCCCGGACGGTCAGGTCGTCGAACGTCGCCCGCCACGACCGGCCGAAATGGATGTTGTGGTGGGCGATACGCGAGTACCCCGCCGTCGTCCCGAGATGGAGCAGGAACCGGTCCACCCGGCCGGACAGCGAACCGAACCCACCCATCGCGGCGAGCCTGACCAACGGGACGCCGAGCAGGTCGCGCACCCCGTCGAGGTTCACGTCGACGAAGCTGTCCCATTCCACCTGGTACAGCCGTTCGGCGTAGCGGGCGAAGCGGAGGAAGCCGTCGGCCTCCCGCTGACCGCAGACGCGGTCGATCTCGGCCGCCGTGTCGTAGATGCCGGCCCGGACGTCGAGGGTCGAGCCGTCCGGGAAGTGGGCCCGGTACGCCGGGTCGAGCCGGATCAGGTCGATCCAGTCACTGCGGCGCTCACCGAGCGTGGAGAAGGTCTCGTCGAGCAACCGGGGCATGGTCAGGACGGTGGGACCGGTGTCGAAGCGGAACCCGTCGGTGTCGATCCGGCCGGCACGCCCGCCGGGCACAGACCCGCGCTCCAGCACGGTCACCTGCCGACCGGTCGCGACCAGGCGCATCGCACACGCCAGACCGCCCAGCCCGGCACCAACCACGACGACCCGGTCGGTCGGCCCCGACACGGTACGCATGGCTCCCCTCCCGCCACCCGGCAGTGTCGCCCGAGCGTATCGCACTCTCGATGGACTGCATCGAAATCTGGATCGATATTGAACGATGCCGCTGCCTGATCTCGACTCCCGCATCGCGGCCGGATCCGGCCGACCCCGTGGTGACCACGTGGGCCGGCCCGTCGTTCTCCAGCGGCAAGGCGCGGCGGTGTGGCCGGATGTCGCGTAGCGTTCTATCGCATCGATATCTGCATCGTTTTGACGCGGGTTCACCGAGGAGACGTCGTGACCACCTCTGCTGTACCGCTCAGCATGGGGGCGCCGGGCGCCCCTGTCACGGCGGACCGACCCACCGATGACGAGGACTTCCGCGTCCACCACGTCGAGCCGTTGTTGCGCGAGGTGCTGGCAGAGGAACAGGCGCGGTGGAAGGAACACGACGCGCCGTGGTCCGATCCCGTCGAGGCGCTGGGAGCGTTCTTGACCGGAGGCAAGGCCCTGCGACCGCGGTTCCTGTACTGGGTCACGGCGCTGTCGCCGACGACGGCTGCCCGGCCGCGTTGGCCACCGCCGGTGCCGCACTGGAACTGCTGCACGCGTTCGCCCTCGTCCACGACGATCTGATGGACGCGTCCCCGACTCGGCGTGGTCGGCCCGCCCTGCACAGGAAGGTCGCGGCCGACCACCGGACCGTCCGGTGGTCGGGCGATGCCGACCGGTACGGATCAGCGATGGCGATACTCACCGGCGATCTCGCCTTTGCCTTGGCGAACCGGCTCGCCGCGAGCCTTCCCGCCGCAACGCGACAGGTCTGGAACGACATGCTGACCGAGCTGACCGCCGGCCAGTTTCTCGACCTGTCCGGCGGTGCGCGCCATGACCGGTCGCCGGTGCTGGCCCGTACGATCGCACGCCTGAAGTCGGGCCGCTACACCGTGACCGGCCCGCTCCGGCTCGGCGCGACGCTCGCCGGACACACGCTGCCCACGGCGTTGGAGCGGTACGGGGATCTGATCGGAGAGGCCTTCCGGTCGCGCGGCGCGTGGCCACGACGGCGCGGGCAGCACGTCGGCTCCTCGACGCCGCCCCGGTCGAACCCGACGTCGTTCATGCGCTGAGACGACTGGCAGACCTGGCAACCCACCGCGCGACATGACCCGGTGGTACGCCGGGGTCGTGCCGGCGGCGTGGCGCGCGTCGTTGCCCGGTCCGGCCCCTGCCTGAGCAGCCCCGCGGTGGTGACGATTGGTCGGCGGGGCGCCCGACCCGGCGTCAGCGCAGCGAGGCGAGTTGCTCGGCGGTGAGCCGCAACCCACCGGCCGCGATGTTCGCCGCCAGGTGGTCCGGGTTGCCGGTGCCCGGGATCGCGAGCACGTGCGGGCCCTGGTGCAGGGTCCAGGCGAGGCGTACCTGGTGTGGCGTCGCGTCGTGGGCGCGGGCCACGGCGTGCACCGCGTCGGCGTGGTCGACGGCGGCGCCGGCCTCGCGCCGCGTACCGGCGAGCGCGAAGAACGGCACGAACGCCACGCCCCGCTGGCCGCAGATCCGTACCAGCTCGTCGTCGGAGCGGTGCGCGTCGAGCGCGTAGCTGTTCTGTACGCACACGACCGGCGCGATGGCCTGCGCCTCGTCGAGGTGGTCGGCGCGCACGTTGGACAGGCCGAGGTGCCGGACCAGGCCGGCGTCGCGCATCTGCGCCAGGGCACCGAACGCCTCGGCGACCGAGTCCCGGCCCGGGCGCCGCACGATCCGCAGGTTCACCAGGTCCAGGTGGTCGCGGCCGAGTCGGCGCAGGTTCTCCTCGATCTGGTGGCGAAGCTGCGCCGGCGAGTTCGCCTCCGCCACCGCACCGTCGGCACCGGCCGCGAACCCGACCTTGGTCGCGATCAGCAGATCCTCCGGGTACGGCGACAGCGCGGTCCGGATCAGGTCGGTGGCGTAGCGGGCCGGGCCGGTGCCCACGCCGAGCGTGCCGCCCGGGGAGACGTAGAACGCGGCCGTGTCGATGTGGTTCACGCCCAGCTCGACCGCTCGCCGCAACACCCGGACCGCGGCCGCCGGGTCCGGATCGGCCGTCAGCCGCATCGAACCGAACCCCATCCGTCGAACCCTGCCGGTCCCCCAGAAGCCAGGTACCCGCCGCGTGCGCACCGATCGTGTCCTCAACCATGAAGGCGACCGTAGTCGAGGCCCCTGACCTGCGCATTCACTCATCCAGCCGATACCGGACGACGACAGCTCCTGGTAGCTTCTATGGCAACAGGGGACAGCCGTGAGCCGGCGTGAAGAACCGTTCCCGGCGACGTCCGCCGTCCCCCTTCTCCACGCCGTCACGAATTCCGCGCGACTCGCGGGCGGGTCGGTTCGGCCTGACGTGGCGGAATTGGCGGTCCAGGCCCGGGCATAGCTCGATCGGGTCCATGCTGAGGTGAGTGGCCCGCACCCGAACGGCCAGCCTCGGACAGGCACCGCCTGGCCCGCTCGGTGGGTACGGGCGGCGCGCGGGTCCGGACAACGGGTGCCGGCGTGCCTCCGGGTGTGCGGGGTGAGGAGGCGTTGTGTCCCATCGGCAGTTCGGCTTTCTCGTCGGCCTACTCATCGCGTGGCTGTGGGCGACGACCGGTTTCCTGGTGGCGTTGGGCGCTGCCGCCGCCGGCCTGGTCGGCTACGGAGTCGTACGCGTGCTGGAAGGCGAGATCAAGTGGGCCGACGTGACGGAACGGTTCACGTCGACGAAGCGATGACAGGTCGCTGGTGACGACAGCGGAGGAGCGTGACCATGGCTGGGGATACGAGTGACCAGGCCGGCGCGGACCGGCGCGGCGAGGCCGACCGCACGGCGTCGAACGCCGTGAACCGCCGATCGTCCGGACCGGCCGGCACGCACGCGTCGCTGAGCAGCGAGCATGGTCAGACGAGCATCGCGGACGGTGTCGTGGCCAAGATCGCGGGCATGGCGGCCCGTGAGATCCCCGGCGTGTACTCGATGGGCACCGGGCTGGCCCGCCGGATGGGGCAGATCCGGTCCCTGGTGCCGGGTGGCGCCGAGGCGTCGTCGGCCTCCCAGGGTGTGGCGGTGGAGGTCGGCGAGAAGGAGACCGCGGTCGATCTCGACGTGGTCACCTGGTACGGGCAGAGCATCGTCGAGGTGTCCGAGGCCGTACGCGCCAACGTGATCCAGCGGGTCGAGGGCATGACCGGGCTGAAGGTCGTCGAGGTCAACATCAACATCGACGACATCTACGTGGAAGGTGAGGAAGCCGAGCCCAAGGAGTCCCGGGTCCAGTAACGACGAGGGGGGTGGCTGTCCTGGACCGCGGCATGCTGGCCCGAGCGGTCGCCGCCGCGGCGGGCTCGACCGCCGGGGTGGCGGCGCTGGTACCCGGAACGGGCACCCCGGCCGTGACCCACCTGCCCGGCGACACCGTCGTCGGCGTCGGGCTGGGTGCCTCGGCGGTGTCGGTCCACGTCGTCATCGACCAGCTTCCGCTGGAACCCGTCACCGTCCGGGTGGCCGAGGCCGTCGCCGCCGTACTGTCCGGTGCCGGCGACAGCCGCCGGGCGGACGTGGTCGTCGAGGACGTCACCGACGAGGCGGTCACGGCGTTCGTGCGCCGCCGGGTCTACGGCGGGGAGGTGCAGTGATGCGGGTTGTCAACCGACTCGCGGCGCTGGTCGTCGGGGTCGTGCTGTTCGCGGCCGGGCTGCTGGCCCTCGTCGAGGGTGTCCTCGCCGCCGCGGGCCGCCGCCCGTGGCCGGTCGACTTCGCCACCTGGTACGGGCCGCTGACCCGGACCCGGCTCAGCGCCCCGGTCGTCCTCGGCGTGTCCGTGGCCATCGGCGTCGTGGGGCTCGCCGTCCTCGTCGCCGAGGTACGCCCCTGGGCGCCGACCCGGCTGGGCATCCGCCATCTCCATGGCGGCGAGTCCGTCGCGTGGTGGGTGCAGCGCAGATCGGTGGAACGGCAGCTGTCCGACGCCGTCGACACGGTCGCCGGAGTCTCCGACACCCGTACCCGGCTGCGGGGCCGCCGCGCCCGGTGGCGGCTGGTCGTGGGCCCCCGTGGGCGCGCCGACGTCAAGCCCGACGTACACCGCGTCGTCAGCGCGCAGCTCGAACAGCTCGCCGCGCCCACGCCGGTACGCCTGCGGATCGCGATGCGCCGCCCGAAGCGGGTGGCCTGATGGCCGCGTTCAACCGGGCCCTCTTCATCGCCCTGGCGGTGCTGCTCGTCGCGATCGGTGCCGCGGGAACGCTCGCCAGCATCGGCCGGCTGCCCCGCGTCGACTCCTCGACGGCGCTGCTGCCGCCCGGCGTCCGCAACCAGTGGCACGACTGGGGAACTGCGGCCTGGCTGATCCTGGCCGCCGCCGGGCTGGTGGTCGCCGTGCTGGCGTTCCTGCTGATCCGCGCCCAGCTGCTCCCCCGCAGCGGCCAACCGCTGCCCGACCTGCTCCGCACCGACCCGGCGCCCGACCGGCCCGACGGTCCCGCGCCGGGCCGGACCCGGGTACGCACGACCGCGCTCGTGCACGGCATCCAACGCGACCTCACGCGCCATCCGAAGGTACGGCGGGCCAGCATCCACCTGGGCGGCGACGAGGCCAACCCCCACCTGCGCGCGAGACTCGAACTCGGCGACCGCTGCGACGTCGACCAGCTCCAGTCGTACCTGACCGAGTCGCTCGCACGCTTCACCGCCACCAGCGGCCTCGACCCCACCGTGGTCCACGTCCTGCTCGTACCCACGAGCCGGGCACACGCCCGCGTCCGCTAGCCCCTCGGCGGCGTACGCCTTTCGGGCGGCCTTCGGCGCCTGCGCGGGCATGTCCGGCCCGCACGTGGGTATGACCGTGAGGAGCCGTCGGATCCCGCCGGCGGCACGCGAACGCGACGGGAGGTGGCCTTCGTGCCGCGCGCATGGAGTGACAAACGCGAACGCCAGTACGAGCACGTCAAGGAGTCCAGCCGCGAGCAGGGTGCCGGCCCGCGCCGCGCCGAGGAGATCGCCGCGCGGACCGTGAACAAGAACCGCGCGCGGTCCGGTGAGGCGTCCCGGCGCAGCCGTACGTCGGTGCAGGACATGTCGCCGCAGGAACGCGGCGGGAAACGGTCAGGGACCTCGGGGCCGCGCGGCCGGACCAAGGAACAGCTGTACAACGAGGCGAAGAAGCGCAACATCAAGGGCCGGTCGACGATGACCAAGAAGGAGTTGGAGAAGGCGCTCGGCACCTGAGACGTACGACGGGTACACCGGTCAGGGATCCCGGTGTCGGAGCAGCAGGCCGGCGAGGAGCAGCGCCCCGGCGGCCCACGCGGCGAGGACACCGATGCCGGCCCACGGGGAGATGGGGAGCTTCCCGAGGTTGGTGGTGGCCTGGACGGCGAGCCCGGCGGTCATCGGCGCGACCTGCTGGATGTGGCGCCGGAGCGGATCGCTGACCGCCTGGGCGAGCAGGGTTGGCAGGTAGAGCACGGCGAGCACCACGCCGATCGACACTGCGGTGTCCCGGACGACGGTGGCGATGCCGATGGCCAGCAGCGCAACCAGGACCAGGTACAGCACGCTGCCGACCCCGGCGCGCAGCGTCGGGCCGTGCGTGATCGACCCGATCGCGGAGCCGTGCGCGGTGCCGAGGCCGTCAGCGGGTACGAGTCGGCCGGCGATCAGGCAGCCCGCCACGGCGACGGTCCCGGCGGCGAGGGTGAGCGCGGCCACGGCCGCGGCCTTCGCGCCGAGCACCGTGACACGACCGGGCACGGCGGCGAAGGTGGTCCGGATCATGCCGGTGCCGTACTCCTCGGTGATGGCGAGGACGGCCAGGACGACGACGACGGCCTGACCCAGGTCGATGCCGGTCAGGACCAGCTTCGTGGCGTCCTGGCTGCCGCCGCCCGAGGACTGGTGTGTGGTGGCCACGACCACCACGCCGACGCCGGTCGTGAGGACGGCCGTACCGACGAGCAGCCAGGCGGTGCTGGCAAGGGTACGGATCTTGGTCCACTCGGCGAGGATCGCGGCGATCATGCGTCCCTCCGGTGCAGCAGGAGCCGGGCCGCGCCGAGCGCGGCGGCCGTGTAGGCGGCCAGTACGAGCAGCCCCGCCCAGCCCGGCAGCGGGTAGTAGCCGTTGCCGAAGGTGTAGGGATAGTCGACCAGCGAGGACCGCGGAAGGACGCCGAGGACGGAGAACGCGGCGGCCGGAGTGAGGCGGAACAGCCAGGTCTCCGCGGCCCCGGAGAGGTTGGAGCCGATCAGGTACGGCAGGACGAACACCACGATCCCGGCGGTGACCGCCCCGGCGCTGCGGCGCAGCATCGTGCCGAGCGCGAGTACCGCGACCGCGGTCAGCGCGGTGACCAGCCCACAACCGACGACGATGCCGACCACGGTGCCGACGCCGGCGGGAAACACGTAGACGCCGTTGCCGGCGAGGATCCGGTCGCCGACCGGCACCGCGACGGCGGCGGCGAGGGCACCGATCACGAAGCCGACCCCGCCCAACACGATCGCCTTGGCGGCCAGCACCCGACCCCGCCGCGGCGTGGCGGCGAGCGTCGTGCGGATCAGCCCCCGGCGGTACTCGGTGGTGACGAACAGCGCCGCGAGCACGACCAGCACGATCGATCCGACGAGCAGGCCGACTAGCAGGCTGCTGGCGACGGTGTTGGTACCGAGGACACCCTGCACCACGGCGGGAGCGATGTCGCCGGAGCCGGTGAGGACGACCTCGTCGCCCGCGACGCGTGCACCGCCGGTGCCGAGGACGGGATAGAAGTCGGCCCGGCCCGCCCCGATGCTCTGGCTCCGCCACCCCCCGTTCGCGGCCCCGGTGACGGTGACGTGGCGGAAGCTGCCCGTGGCCTGGGTGGGGTGGCCCGTCTGGCCCCGGAACGCAACCGGCGAGGTCACGAACAGCCCGACCCGCACGGTGCCGGGCAGCCCGCGCAGGTGGGCGACGCCGACCACGTGCCAGGAGGTGCCGTCGGCCGACTCGTACCCGGTGATCGTGTCTCCGTCGCGGGCCAGTCGTACCCAACGCGGCGCGGCATCGGAGGCGGTGCCTCGCCGATCGTGGGTGTAGTCGTACTGGAATCGGGTCCCGTGCCCGCCGGTGGCCATGACCGCCGCGTACGAGGATCCCGGTGTGGTGGTCGGGGTGAGCAGGATGCCGGCCTTCGCCCAGCCGGCCAGGCCCGGGCGGGTGGCGGACGGCGACGGGGCGACGTTCACCGGGTTGGTGGAGATCCGGCCGGTGAGCGACGCGACCTGGGCGGTGACGGTGCCGTTGCCGGTGAGCGGCCGGCTCAGGTACCGGTAGCTGTCGGCGACCGCCGTGCCGTCCGGCCCCGTCGGTACGGCCGGGTGGCCGCTGTGGCACGTGACGCCGGTGCCGGTGCACGTCCCGCTGTGAATGCCGTTGGCGACCAGGTAGGTGAACAGGACACACATCAGGACGGCGATGCCGAGACCGACCAGCCAGCCCCGGACGGTGCGGAACTTCACCCATTCCGCCCACAGCGCCGGTCGGAGTCCGCCGCCCCGCCCGGTGTCCGGCGTACGCGAAGGAGCGCCGACGGCCGTCATCGTCCCTGCTCCCCACCGACCGCGGCCCGGTACTGGGTCTCGCCCGCGGTCAGCCGGAGGTACACGTCCTCAAGGGTGGCCCGCTGGCTCGAAACCTCGGAGAACGGCACGCCCTCCTGGCCGAGTACGGCCACGATCCGCTGGGCGGCGACCCCGGCCACGGCGACGGTACGCGGGTCGACGACGGTCGCCGCCAGGCCCGCCCGGCGCAGCGCCGCGGTCGCCTCCGTCGGCACCGCGGTACGGAGCAGGACCTGACCGCTCGACGCCCTGGACACCAGCTCGTCGACCGGCGCATCGGCGAGGACCCTGCCGCGGCCCACGACGACCACGTGGTCGGCCGTGTCCTGCAGCTCGCCCATCAGATGGCTGGACACCAGCACGACACGCCCCTCGTCGGCGAGGGAACGCAGGAACCCCCGGATCCAGATGATCCCCTCGGGATCCATGCCGTTGAACGGCTCGTCCAGGATCAGCACCGGCGGATCGCCCAGCATCGCGGCGGCGATCCCGAGACGTTGCCGCATCCCCAACGAGAAGCCACCCGCCTTGCGGCGCGCCGCGCTCGTCAGGCCGACCAGGTCGAGCACCTCGTCGCACCGGCGTACGGGCAGGCGCTGGGACCGGGCCAGCCACAGCAGGTGGTTGCGCCCCGTCCGGCTCGGCTGTACGGCGGCCGCGTCGACCAGCGCGCCCACGTGCCGCAGCGGAAGGCCCAGCCGCCGGTACGGCACGCCGCCGACCAGCGCGTGGCCCTCGTCCGGCGCGTCCAGGCCGAGAATCACCCGGATGGTGGTCGACTTGCCGGCCCCGTTGGGACCGACGAACCCGGTCACCCTGCCCGGCGGCACGGTGAAGGTCATCCCGTCGAGGGCCTGGGTGGCCCCGAATCGCTTGCGTAGCCCGGACACTTCGATCGTCTGCTCGCTCACCGTGGTGATCCGTTCGGTCGTCGGCTGGGTCACGGATCGTTGTACGGTCCGGGCGGTCGCAACCCGGTCGCGGCCGCTGATACCGCGTTGCGACCCGGCGACGGCCATGCTGGGGACATGACACGAGCAACCACCGGCCGGAGGACCCGCCGCGCCCCGGCGAGCGGGGGCGATCGCCGATGAGGGTGCTGGTGGCCGAGGACTTCGAGGTGCTGGCCCGCTCGATCGGCGCCGGGTTACGTCGGGAGGGCATGGCCGTCGACGTCGTACTCGACGGGGCCGACGCCCTCGACCACCTCGCGCTCACCCGCTACGACGTGGTCGTCCTGGACCGGGACCTGCCCGGCGTACACGGTGACGACGTCTGCCGACGTCTCGTCGAGAGCGGCGCGGAGAGCCGCGTGCTGATGCTCACCGCGGCCAGCACGGTGCAGGACCGGGTGGACGGTCTCGACCTCGGGGCGGACGACTACCTCCCCAAGCCGTTCGACTTCGCCGAGCTGGTCGCCCGGGTCCGGGCCCTCGGCCGCCGCGCCACCCCGCCGGTACCACCGACGCTGGTGTACGCGGACATCGTTCTCGACCCCGCCCGCCGGGTGGCGAGTCGGGCGGGGCGACGACTGGACCTCAGCCCCAAGGAGTTCGCCCTGCTCGAATGCCTGCTCGCCGCGCCAGGCGTCGCACTGTCCGCCGAGCACCTGCTCGAACGGGTCTGGGACGAGGCAGCCGACCCGTTCACCACCGCGGTCAAGCACACCATGCGGCGGCTGCGCGCCAAGCTCGGCGAACCTCCCGTCATCCACACCATCCGCGAAGGCGGCTACCGCATCGGAGACAGCTGATGGTCGCACCACGACAGCTCACGTCCCTGCTCCGGACCCGGCGACCCGTCCTGCGGGTACAGCTCACGCTGCTCTACTCCGGGCTGTTCCTCACGGTCCTCGCCGCCGTCCTGCTCGCCACCAATCTCCTGTACGGCCACACCGCCGCCCGCGCGCCCGCCGGTGCCACCACCGGGCCGGTCGACTCCAGCAGCCGCTTCGACGTCGTACCCGCCCTCATCGGCCTCGCCGCCGCGGTCGTCGCCCTGGCCGGCGCCTGGTGGCTGGCCGGCCGATTCCTGCGGCCGCTGCACGTCATCACCACCACCGCGCAACGGATCTCGGCCACCAACCTCGACCAGCGGCTCGCCGTCCGGGGGCCGGACGACGAGCTCACCCGGCTCGGTAGCACGCTCAACGACCTGCTGAGCCGGCTGGAGTCCTCCTTCGCGGCCCAACGCCACTTCGTGGCCAACGCCTCCCACGAGCTGCGTACCCCGCTCGCCGGGCAGCGGACCCTCCTCCAGGTCGCGCTCGCCGATCCGCGCGCCGACACCGCGTCCCTGCGAGCGGCGTGCGAGGAGGCACTCCAGCTCGGATCGCAGCAGGAAAGGCTCATCGACGCCCTGCTCGTCCTCGCCACCAGTGAACGTGGCATCGAGCGCCGGGAACCGTTCGACCTCGCCCCACTCACCGAGGCGGTGCTCCTCCAACGCCGCGCCGACACCGACGACCACGGCATCCGTATCGACGCCGAGCTCGGCACGGCCCCCACCACCGGCGACCCCCGACTCGCCGAGCTACTCGTCGCGAACCTCGTCGACAACGCCCTGCGCCACAACCACACCAACGGAACCGTCGAGGTCACCACCAGCCAACCGTTGGGCGGCGGAGCGACGATCACCGTCGGCAACACCGGACCGATCGTCCAACCGGACGAGATCGACCGACTCTTCCAACCGTTCCAACAGGCCGGCGCGCAACGCCTCCGCCACAACGGCGGGCACGGCCTCGGCCTGGCCATCGTCGCGGCGATCGCGCGTACCCACGAGGCGACGATCACCGCGCATCCGCGGCCCCGCGGCGGACTCGACATCGCCGTCAGCTTCCCGGCCGACCGCTGAGACAGCCCGGCGATCGGGGAGCCGGGGCACGTCGACGTCGGTGGATCGTGGCCGGCTCAGGCGAAGTCCGCCGGAGTGAGTCCGTCGGGGTGTCCGGGCGGCCACTCGACCAACTCGATCCGGTAGCCGTCCGGGTCGGTGAGCCACGACGTCTTCGGCCCCTGCGGGCCGCCCGGGTACTGGAGCGGTTCGGGCGTCAGGCCGGCTTCGGTCAGCGTCGCCATGGTGGCGGCAAGTGTGTCCACCTGGATCGCGAGGTGGTCGAAACCGCTGCCCACGTCGACCGGACCGGCGCCGGGGCGGTGGACCAGTTCGAGCGAGGCCGCCGGCTCGTCCGGGAACTGGAGGATCGCGAGTCGGGCCCCGTCGCCGGTCTCGACCCGGCCCAGTTCGGCGTAGCCCAGGGCGGTGTAGAAACCGAGCGAACGGTCCAGGTCGGTGACGCGGTAGGAGACGAAGAGCGTCTTCACGCGGCCTCCCCGGGTCGGCGCACCCGGTAGCGGAGGTGCGTCACGTCCCGGTCCTCAAGCCGTCGTACCAGGTCGAGTTCGATGTGATCGCCACCGAGGTGGTCGAACAGCCGTCGACCACCGCCGAGGAGTACCGGAACCAGGTGGATCTCCATCTCGTCGAGCTGCCCGGCCCGCAGGAGTGCCTGCGCCGCGCCCGCCCCGTGCACCATGACCGGCCGCTCCCCCGCGGCCGCGCGAGCCTGACGGGCGCAGCTCTCGACATCGGTGACGAACCGCGCGTGACCGGGCGGCACGTCCCCCTCCTCCACCTGGTGCGTGAGTACGAGGATCGGCACGCCGTCGTGGTGGTCGCCCTGCCAGCGCCCGGCGAGTTCGAAGGTCCGACGGCCGGAGATCACCGCACCGGTCGCCAGCGCCTCGCGGTAGACCTGGCCGCTCGGCCCGTCGGACTCCCGGTCGTCGAGCCAGTTGAAGAGCCGGCCACCGGCGCGGCCGAGCTCCTGCCCCGGACGATCGTCCGGGCCGGCGATGTACCCGTCGAGCGACATCGACATGTACAGCCGAATCGGGCTGTTCATCCTGGCCTCCACCCTTCCACCTCTCCACCACGACACCGAGGTCCGGCGTTTCCTGACCCGCCGACGGGGCGGGCCTCTCACCACCAAGACTTCGGGCGACCGGCAAACTCATCGGCTTCGTGCTCGGCGTGGACGTCCGCGCACCGCGCAGCCGACCGTCTACACCCGGTCGAACCAGCCTGGAGCCGGGCCGGGCGGTCCGCCCCGTACTGCTGGGGCGCGCCGGCCACGGGCATACCGGTGAGTGGTGTTCCGTCCCGCTCCGGCCGGTCCGCCGGGGCTGCGGTCCTTCGACCCCGCCCGGCCACCCGGCGCCCGGATACGGCTCTGCTGAGCCGAACGCACCGGCGATCGGACCGTACAGACGGGCCCTTCGGCCCCTGCTGGTGGCGCGGACGGATGCATAGTGTCAGGGCGAGGCGGCTCGTGCCGACACCGTCGGCGGGGCCCGTGCCGACCCGATGGGCGGCAGGACCCGGACGGCGGGTGCGGAGCCCAGAGGGCCATTTCCACACGGGAAGGCCGGCCGCGGAGGCTCGACGGGGGTGCCGAAATGGATGCCACGGAGCAGGAGCGGCCCGACGGGCGGCGACGGGAACGGTCGCCGGGCCGGCTCGCTGTCGGACTGGCCGGACTCGCCGCCGACCGCCTCAAGATCGCCGGGCTGCCGGGGGGCGGCACGCTGGTCACCGCGCTGGGTGTGGCGGTCGAGGCCGACGCCGCCGCACGCCGGCGTACCAGGGAGGCGGCGGACGCGGCACGGCGTCGCGGTGCCGAGACGGCCGACGCGGTACGCACCGTCGTACGTGCCGTCGACCGGTTCGCGCCGCAGCCGCGGTTCCTGACCGCGCCGGCCCGCTGGGGCGCCGACGTCGTGCAGGACCGGCTGGCCCGGGCCCGGCACGCCGGCGAGGCCGTGGTCCGGGAGGGCCGCGCCGACGCCGAGAAGTACGTCGCGGACCGGGTCGGTGAGCTGCTCGGCTGGGCCGGCAGGCAAGTCGTGCCGGTGCTGTTGGACGCGGCCGTACCGCAGCTCGTCGACGACGTCGTGCCACGCATCCTCGATGGTGTGCTGCCCCGGGTACGGGACCGGGTCGTGCCGGTCATCATCGATGATCTGACCAGCGACCCGTCGGTCCGCGACCTCGTCAAGGAACAGAGCCGCGGGATCGTGTCAGCCGCCGCCGAGCAGGTACGCGACACCACGGGCCTGGCCGACGACCGGATCGAGTCCGGCCTGCGCCGACTGTTCGGTGGACGCCCGTGACCGTCCCCACCGACCGCCACGGGTACGCCGGGTTCGCGACCCGGCTGACCGGGCTCGCCGCCGACACGCTGCTGCTGACCGTGGCGGGCCTGCTCGTCAGCGGACTCCCGCCGACGGTCTGGCGGCAGATGACCGGCGCCGCCCCGCAGTGGCTCGTCGTACTGTCCGGCGCGCTCGCCGGCCTGCTCCCGTGGGCGTACTTCGCGGCGTGCTGGGCGCTGTCCGGCGCCACCATCGGCGCGCTGCTGGTGGGCACGCGTACCTGCCGGTCGGACGGGACGAGGCTGGGGCCGTTCCGCGCCGCGGTCCGTGCCCTGGTCGGGTTGGCCGTCGCGCCGGTCTGGCTGGTCGGCCTGCTCGGCGTCCTCACCGACGGCCGACGCCGGGCGTGGCACGACCGGCTGTTCGGCACCGTCGTACGGCGGGCCGAGTCGGTGTCGCCGATCGTCGGCCGCCCGTCGGTCGGCCCCGGACCGTCCCGCCCCGGCCCGCCCGCCGGCCCGGCCCGCTGACAACTGGCCGGCCCGCCGGTCTGGAATCCCGGAAGCGAAGGAGGCGGCCGGGCGTCCCGGTTCAGGACGGCGACCAGCGTCGACGGTGCCCCGCGGCTTCATGTCCAACCCGGCGGGATCCAGGTACCGCAGCAGCGCGTCGACCACGCTCGCGTCCACGCTCCGGGCGCGTGCGGCGCGGACCAGATCCTCGAAGCGCTCGACAGCCGCCGCGCGGTTCTCCTCCCCGCTCGCCTAGCGTTCGCCGCCGCGCCAGGCCAGCGGCACCTGGGTCAGCGGCCGCATCACCGGCGTGCCCGTGTCGTCGCGTGCCGTGCCGTCCAACCGGACCCGTGCCGACCGTGCCCGCAGTTCCAGGGTCCCGACGGCGTTGGCGAAGTACGGGCCGGCGAGCTTGCGCCAGCGTGGCCCCGGCCTCGGTACCCGCGCCAGCCGCGCGATGCCCGCGGCGATCCCGGCGGCGGCCCGGCTCCAGCCGATCCGGAAGCCGAGCTTCATCTCCGGCGGAGCCTGGTTGTGGGTCGGCGAACAGGTCAGTTGGTACACGCGGCTGCGTTGCTCGGGGCCGAGGTCGGCGACGGCGACGTAGCTGTGGTGCACGTCGCCGGAGAGCACGGTGACGGTGGCCGGCGGTTGCGGCGTGTACCTGCCGGCGGAGACGTCGCGCAGCAGCTCACCGAACCGCTCGAAGGAGTCTCGGAAGGCACCCCAGTGCTCCATGTCGGCGAACTGCCGTACCCACTCCGCGCCGGCCGCGACCAGGGGCCGGGGCGAGTCGGCGAGCTTCTCGTCGGCGGTCTCCAGATCGTGAATGGCCGGCGGCAACAGCCACGGCAGCGACGCGCCGACGACCAGGTGGTCGTAGTCGCCGCGCACCTGCTCGGCCAGCCAGTCCCAGTCGGTGGGGGACAGTATCTGCCGGCGGCCCGGCGTGAGAACCCGACCGCAGCGGTTGTCCAGCACCAACACCCGGGTGCGAGCCAGGTCGATGCGGTAGCTCCAACTCGGGCCGACCGTCGGTGTGGGCGGATCGGCGGCGCGGTCGCCGACGACGGCGAGCCGGGCCAGCGCTGCCGACGCGTCGCCGCCGGTCAACACCTCGCGGGCCGTCTCGTCGGTCGCCAACTGGTCCGGTGTGAGGTTGCCCAACTGCTGGTACACCCAGTACGAGGCGAGCCCGCCCACGATCCGGCGGCGCCACCAGGTCGTGGCGCGGACCTGTTCGCGCCAGGCGGCCGAGGTGTTCCAGTCGTCCACGATCTCGTGATCGTCGAAGATCATCGCGGACGGCACGGTGGACAGCAGCCAGCGGATCTCCGGATCCGTCCACGACTCGTGGTAGAGCCTCGTGTACTCCTCGAAGTCGCCGGCCTGGTCGGCCGGCGCGTCCGCCGGACCGTCACCGTGGTGGCGCCGGTCCCGTAGGTATCGCCTGGTGTCGGCGGAGATCTCGTCCGCGTACACCTGGTCGCCCAGCAGCACCATGAGATCCGGTGTCGCCGCGCTGCCCTTGGCCAGTGCGCGGGCGAAGGTGTCCAGCGCATCCGGAGGGAACGCGTCGTCGGTGTACGGGGACGCCTCCCGGCAGGAGCCGAACATCACCCGTACCGTCGCGGGCGGGCCGCCCCGGGTGCGCAACCGGCTCGGCGGGTACTCGTGGCGTTCGGGCGGCCAGACCTGCTCGCCGTCCAGCCGCACCGTGTACGGCAGGTCCACGCCGGGTCCCAGGCCGGACAGCACGACGAGCGCATAGTGGTGCCCGAAAACGGTGAAGGTGTCCGCGTGCGCGGTGATGTCCCCGGCGCGGACCTCGACCCTCGCCGGCGAGTTTGTCTCCACCCAGATGTTCGCCGTGTCGTTCGTGACACATCGCAACACCGGCCCCAGCACCAGCCGCTGTGCGGTCTGCCCGCTCCTGACCATGCCCGATACTTGCCCCGTGTCGATGACCGCGACACATCGGGTCCCGGCGCCGAAGGGCTGTCGGCCCACCCACGGCCGTGAGTCGGCCGGGCGACGACGGTGCCGGCTCGGTTGTCCGCGGTGGCGCACGCCGTTGCCGGCTCGGCGTCAACCGCAGTCCACACGCCCTGTCGATGCGCCGATCGGCGGCTGCGGGTGCGGCGATTACGGGGTGTGCGGACCGACCAGTCCGGTCTGGTAGGCGATGACCACCAGTTGCGCACGGTCGTGCGCACCGAGTTTCGTCATCGCGCGGCTGACGTGGGTACGCGCGGTGGCCGGGCTGAGAAACAACGTGGCACCGATCTCGTCGTTGGTCAGGCCCTGCCCGACCAGGGCCAGTACCTGGCGCTCGCGGTCGGTGAGCACGGCGAGTCGGTGCTCGCCGGTCCGGGCGGCCGTTCGCTGGGCGGCGAACTGGCTGATGAGACGCCGGGTGATCCGTGGCGCGAGCAGCGCGTCGCCGGCGGCGATCACCCGGACGGCGTGCAGGAGTTCGGCCGGACCGGCGTCCTTGAGCAGGAATCCGCTGGCGCCGGCCTGCAGCGCGTCGAAGACGTACGTGTCGGTGTCGTACGTGGTGAGGATGAGCACCCGGACCCGCGCCAGCCCGGGCGTCCGGACGATCTCGGCCGTGGCCTGGATCCCGTCCACCTTGGGCATTCGGATGTCCATCAGGACGACGTCGGGGCGGTGGGCGCGGGCGCGGCCGACCGCTTCGGCACCGTTGGTGGCTTCGCCCACCACCACGATGTCGTCCTCGAGGTCGAGCAGGACCCGGAACCCGGATCGTACGAGTCGCTCGTCGTCGGCGAGCAGTACCGTGATCGGCGCCGGGGTGGCCGTGGCGTTCACCGGCGTGGTCCGGTGGGTGCGATGGGCAGTCGCGCGGTGACTTCGAACCCGCCACCGGGCAGCGATCTGGCGTCGAGATCCCCGCCGAGGAGTTGGCAGCGTTCCCGCATGCCGGGGATTCCGCGACCGGACGTGGGTTGGCCGGCGGTACCGGTGGGGTTGCGCGCAGGCGGGTCCGCGGCCGTTCGGCGTCCCTCGTCGGCCACGCGCAGTTCCAGCGCATCGGTCCCGGGACGCAGCGCCACCGTCACCCGGGTCGGGCCGACGTGGCGGATCACGTTGGTGATCGACTCCTGCACGATGCGGTACGCGGCGCTGCCGACCGCAGTGGGCAGCGGTACCGCCGGCGAGCCCCGCTCGACGGTGATGTCGAGACCGGCGTCGCGCGCCTTGTCGGTGAGTTCGTCGATCTGCCCCAGCCCGGGGTACGGCCCGCGCCCGTCGGTGTCGTCGCGGTCGTCGCGCAGCACCCCCAGGATGGCCCGCATCTCCTGCAGCGCACGGGAACTGGTCTGCTCGATGGCCCGCAGGGCGTCGCGTGCCTGTTCCGGCCGCTTGTCGAGCACGTGCGCGGTCACCCCGGACTGGACGTTGATGATCGCGACGGCATGCGCGACCGTATCGTGGACCTCGCGTGCGATCCGGAGCCGTTCGGCGTCGACCCGGGCCCGCGCCTCCTCCTCGCGCGTACGTTCGGCCAGCGCGGCACGCTGCTGGGCGTCGGCCGCGATGACCCGCCGGGACCGTACGGACTCGCCGAGGGCCACGCTCATGACCGACGCACCGATCCGGAAGAACACCCAGCCGATGGCGGCACGTGGCTCGATGTCGGCCGCGGCGGCCATCCACACGGCCGTCAGTACGGTGATGCCCACGCCGGCGACGACCAGTGACCGGCGCCCGTCACCGTACGCGGCGAGTGTGTACAGGGCGACGAAGAGTCCGAGCCAACCGGGCCCGTCCGGGAAGCCGACCCCGTAGTACGCGACGCTGGCCAGCGCGGTGACGACGAACACGGCGACCGGCCACCGGCGGCGGACCGCGATGGCCAGGCCACTCACGATCAGCAGCAGGTATCCCAGGTGCCCGACGTCCGTGAGGGGTCGCGACGCCGCCTCCCCGGCGTTGCGGACCACGGTGCCCTGCACCTGCATCACGACGACGAACAGCGCCAGCAGCGCGTCACCGACCGGCCCAGACAGGCGCGTCCACGCAGCCCGGTCTCTCATGCCGCGATCCTACGGTCCGCGCGACGGGCCGCCCTGCGCACGGACGCGCGACCGGCTACGGCAGCGACCGTAGCGGGCCGCACGCTGGCTACGCGAAACGCCGTACCCACTGACATCGGTTGCCGGAGGCCGGGACCGACCCGACGACGCGACGATCGACCACATGAACGTCATGCGGAATGTCTCGCGTCAAGCAAAGGCGGTACCGACCCGCGCGCTGCTGGCATGCGGTGTTGCCGCCGGCCCGATCTACCTCACGGTGACGTCGGCCCAGGCACTGACCCGCGACGGTTTCGATCCGTCGCGGCACACCTGGAACGTGCTGACCGCCGGGGACCTCGGCTGGATCCAGCGGTCGAACCTGCTCGTGATGGGAGTGCTGACGGTGCTGTTCGCCGTCGGCGTACGGCGGGTGCTGGGCGACGGCTGGGGTGGGCGGTGGGCCTCGCGGCTGCTCGTGGTGTACGGGGTGGGTCAACACATCGTCGGCGCGGTGTTCGCGGCGGACCCGCAGCCCGGCTTCCCTCCAGGTGCGTCACCGGAGACGACCTGGCACGGGACGGTGCACTACGTCGCGCGCTCGGGCGGTTACGCCGTCCTTCTCGCCGCAAGCCTGGTGACCGCGGCGTGGTTCGCCACCGAGCAACGCCGCCGCGGACTGCTCTCGTCGGCCCTGGCGGTCGTCCCACCGTTGGTGGCTGCCGCCTCCCACACACTCCTCGCCGACAGCATCCTGCCCATGACCGGGAGCGCCGCCGCCGACGGCACGACGCCCTTCCCGGTCTTCATCGTGCTGACCCTCGCGCCGACCCTGGTGTGGCTCACCACGCTGGCCCTGTACCTGTACCGCCGGGTCGGCCGGCAACACGTCGCAGTTCCGGGCGGTGCCGGCCCGGCGACGCGGATCGCTGCCGGGACGGGATGACCATGCCCGTCAGACCACGTGAGGTACGGTCGGCGGGACCGCGACGATCGCCAGGAGCCATCACGCGGCGAGCCCAATCTGCGCGCCGAGCACCACACCGGTCGCCGCGCCAACAGTCCGCTGCCGGGACGGACCGCGCGTCACCCAGGCGATCGGCACCCTCCGTACCGAGGAGGCCGGGGGCCGGTTGGAACCCGACTCGCCGGCACGCTCTCCCGACTGCGCTGGCTGGCGGCACGCAGCGCCGTCGTCGCGGCGGGGCTGATCCTGATCGTCGTCACCTCCTGGCTGGGATCTTGTGGCGAACGGTTTCGGCGGACGAAGGCCAGCGAGCACAACCTCAACGGGCACAAGGCCCTCAACGCCACCGCGGTCGACCGACGGATGGAACGCCATCCGTGCGGCGCCGACCGACCCTCGTCGATCGGGAGCCACGACGTCCGCTTCACAGGACGAGTCGGTCGACGTTGTCGTTTCGTCCGTCGCCCAGCAGCGTCGCCACCAGCATGGGGCTGCGTACCCGTCCATGGACGGTCAGGCGTCCGCCGCATGGCTCAGCGCCGCTCGCGCCCGATCCGGCTCGCTGACGAGGAGCACCTTACGGTTGTGATGGTCGCTGTACTGGGCCTCCAGCCGTACATCGGCCTCGACGAGACGGGTCATCATGACGCCGAGGGCGCCGGGAACATCGGCGTCGAGTTCGGCGATCACGACCGGCCGCGCAACCACCGGCCCCAGGCCCGCCAGGCCCAGCGCACTCACGGCCGCATCGGCGTCCGCCACCAGGTAGTGCGCCGTGCCGGACCACATGCCTCCGCCTTCCATCCCGACCCCGGCCGCGCCGAGGACCCGACCAATCCGGGCCAGCGAGCGGGCACCGTCAGGCACTGGTACCTCGATGTCGTACATCAACCGACCTCGACCGTCGACTCGACGCGGACCCCGGGCGCGGCGGCGTCCACCTGCGCGGTCCCGACACCGACCTCGTCGTTGTGCCTGAAACTGCTGTGGCCCGTGCGGCTACCGGTCCAGGCCAGCGGGGGGCGGGACGTGTGACGTGTCATGACGCCGAAGCTACGGCCCCGTTCCTTCGGCCACGACCGAACCAACGACAGACGCAACCACTGGTAGGTCCATCGGGCCGGCTGGTGCCACAGACCGGCAACCGTGGCGACGCCGTTGCGGGCGTCGGACGGCGATGCCGACCGCGAGACTCGGTACGGCCCGGGGCCCGCGTCCATCTGCTGGCTTCGACTCCCGCGGCCCGCGGTCCACCGCTACCCGAGGTGCTGCCCGACTCCGGGCTGGAACGCCCTCACCGGCTGGCCCGCCCGCGACCAGTCGGTGTACGGGACGACTTGGTTGTCGGCCGAGCCTTGGTTCCGCCGGGGCTGGTTGCCGTGCCGGGCGGCATGTCGAACAGTCGGTCGAGGTGCTGGTCGACGGCCGTGCGGGCAGCGTGGGGCGAGATCACGTCCAGCTCCAGCAGCGGGGTGAACCCGGTGAGTGCAAGGAGCAGGTTCGCCTCGACGACGGGATCCCGGTCGGCGGCGATGTGTCCGTCGGCAATCGCTTGCCGAACCAGCCGTGTGACCTGTCTCCGTCCCTGCCGGAGGCCGTCGCGCGCCCGGGCGTTGGCGTGCTCGTCGTGCAGCGCCGTCAGGACGTACGCCGCGCTGAGCCGGCTGGCCGTCCGGGTGTCGGGGCGCAACGGGAGCATCTCGGTGAGCAGGATGCGGAGCACGTCGCGGGGATGGGGGCGTGCGCCGAGGTGACGCATCCGTCGCTCGGCGCGGCCCGACGTCTGCTCGGACTGCAGTTCCATCGCGAAGCCCAGCAGTTCGGCACGGGACGAGAAGTAGTGCTGCACCTGCCCGAGCGAGACGCCAGCCTCGTTCGCCACCTCCCGCATCGACAGGTGCAGGATGCCCTGCTGGTCGACGACGCGCCACAACGCCTCGGCGATCACCCGGCGTCGCTCGTCATGGTCCACCTGTTTGGGCATGGCCGCCACCGTCCCCCTTGACGGATCGTTTCAATACACGTGACACAATACAGATGACTTGGAAAGCGTCGACAGAGGGAGCGGAGATGCCCGCGCAGCCGGTGGTACGCACCATGGAAGGGACGGTCGCCGGCAGCTGGCGCCGGGGCCAGGCGGTGTTCCGCGGCATCCCGTACGCCCAGCCGCCGGTGGCCGAGCTGCGCTTCGCCGCGCCCGTTCGGCCGCCGCGATGGCACGGAGTCCGCACGGCGACCACGTTCGGGCCGGCGGCACCGCAGTCCGGACCGATCCAGGCCGAGTCGGCCGACGACCCGAACTGGTTGACGCTCAACGTGTGTACGCCCGATCCGGGTGCTGCGGGGCTGCCCGTGCTGGTGTGGATCCACGGCGGCGCCTACATCGCCGGGTCCGCAAGCGACCCGATGTACGACCCCACCGCGCTGACCGCGGCGGGGCTGGTCGTGGTGAGCATCAACTACCGGGTCGGCGTCGAAGGCTTCGCCCTCATCGACGGCGCCCCGGCAAACCGTGGTCTGCTGGACCAGATCGAGGCACTGCACTGGGTACGGCGAAACATCGGCGCGTTCGGCGGGGACCCCGACCGCGTCACCGTGGCCGGCCAGTCCGCCGGCGCCGGGTCCATCGCCGCCATGCTGACCATGAGTTCCGCCCGTGGCCTGTTCCGCCGCGCCATCGCCCACTCGGTGCCGGGAAACCACTGCAGCACGGCCCTCGCGGCCGAGGTCACCGCCGCGCTCGCGGCCCGGCTCGGCGTCGCGCCCACCGCTTCCGCCCTGGCCGGCATCGCCCCGCAGCGCCTGGCCGGCGAGCTCACCGCGGTGAACGCCACGCTCGCCGACGACCCGGCCAGCTGGGGCCGGCTGAGCCGGATCGGTGTGGCGGTGTGTCCGGTCCTGGACGGACAGGTGCTGGCCGAATCGCCCTGGCACGCGCTGGCCACCGGCCGGGCCGGTGGGGTCGAGCTGCTGGTCGGACACACCCGTGACGAGTTCCGCCTCTTCACCGTCATGGCCGGCCGGGTGGGCACGTTCACCGACGCGGACCTCCGCACCGCGCTGGAGCTGTTCGCGCCGACCCCGCACGGCGCCGCCGCGTACCGGGCCGCGTTCCCGCATTCGACGGCGGAGGAACTGCTGGAAACGGTGTACTCCGACGCCCTGTTCCGGATGCCCTCGGTGCACCTCGCCCAGGCCAACACCGTCGCCGGCGGCACCTCGTATCTGTTCGAGGTACGGCTCGCTGCCGCCGCTCTCGACGGTGTTCTCGGCGCGTGCCACAGCATCGACGTACCGCTGGCGTTCGGCAGCCTCGACAGCCCCACCGGCCGCCAGCTCTTCGGAGATCCGCCCTCCCCCACGACAGTTGCCCTGTCCGAGGAACTGCGGCAGACCTGGGTACGCTTCGCGACGACCGGCGCCGCGGGCTGGGACAGCTTCCAACCCGGTCACACCCGCACTCGCCTGTTCGACGTCGAACCCGAGACCGTCGACTACCCCGAGCGCGATTCGTACCGGATCTGGTCCGGACACCTCCCCGAGCCGTACGATCTCGCGACGCCGCGCAACTAGCCCGACATCGCCATCGCGAACAGCGTCCGCGTCGACGCGGCTCGCCGAGGCAGGCAGCGGCACGGCGCGCTGGTGGTCCCTGCCCCACCGGACCAGCCGAACGCCGCAGCGACCCCGGCGGCGGCGGACCCGCGTGTTGGAACGGGATCGCCGTTGGCGCGGGTCAACCGGTACGCGTGCGCTTGAGGGCGAGCACAACTGCCGCGGCGACGACGGTGTGCATGAGCATCAGTCCGGCGACGTTGGCCGCGGTGGCGTTCGCGGCCAACAAGAGCACGTCGGGAATCCACGTCAGGACAAGAACCGACGGCACGATCACGCGCAGCGCTCTGGGCGCCCGGCGAACGATCAGTGTCCAACCCACCGCTCCGGCGAGGATCCCGATCAGCGTCAGCGGCATGTACGCCACCGGTGACAGGCCCATGCCGATACCGCCGTCGTCGAACGCGGACGCGGCGAACGCGACGAGGGTGTTGGTTGCCACCGCCGAGCAGGCGGCCAGTGCAAGGCGCAGTGCGCGGGTCGACCTCGGGATCGAGCTGATCGAGGTGGTCATGCCGGCCTCCATTGGGTTGCGTGTGCAACCCAAGCTAGTTTGGGTTGCGTGTTAAAGTCAACCGGTGAGTTCACGAGACCGGAGCGATGAACCGACAGCGTGGCTGGACGCCGATCAGCAGCAGGCGTGGATCAACCTGGTGAAGGTTCTGCTCACGTTGCCGGGCGCACTGGAGAGCCAACTCCTGCGCGACGCCGACCTGACCCTGCTGGGCTACATGATCCTGGCCCGCCTGGCCGCGGTGCCCACTCAGACCCTGCGGATGAGTCAGATCGCGGAGATGGCCAACGGTTCCCTGCCGCGCATCTCGCATGCGGTGGCGCGCCTGGAGGACCGCGGCTGGGTCAGCCGCGCGGTACGCACAGGCCAAGGGCGACGATTCACCGAGACGACGCTGACCGACTCCGGCCGCGTACACCTCGAGGCATCAGCTCCGGCCCACGTGGCCACCGTGCGCAGGCTGGTCGCCGACCCGCTGGGTGCGCACTTCGTACGATTCGGCCGCGACGCCCAACGGATCGTCGAAGCCCTCGGGCTGCCCACCGAGATCCTTCGACCCTGACGTCCGAATCTCCGAGCCACACAGAAGCTATTCGATATGCCGTTGACGTTCTCGGCCCGTATCAAAAAAGTGGTCCAAATATTCCTCCGGCGCGAGATCGGAGTCTCTCACCAGAGAAAACAACTCTGACCCATCTTCGAAAGATTCGCTGATCTCAAAAGCTTGATAGAGCCCCAAAGACTCTCCCTGCACGATATCCTTTGCGTACTCCTCCGCCTCCTCTTCTGCCATCCTAGTGGCAGTCTCGAAGGAATCTGCTTGAAAGATCACAATCCTCTCTTCATACCTAGATACGTCGTTTTCGTCGTCTGACCACTTGACGACCGACCGGACCGCGTACCACATTCGATCAATCCGCCCCACTGATCCCAAGGATTCCCAGCATTTCCAGAATAATCTCTGGAGCGCTGCCGGATCCGGACCCAGTGCCCCCATCACCACCCAGTCCGCCGCTACCGGATGCGCCCGAGTCGGCCCCGCGAGTCTCCAGTGCACCGCGCGTCAGCTCGGAGACGTCATCGAGGAGCTGCGAGCATTTCGCCGACGGCGTGCCGCACGTAGTTCGCGAGCGCCCGGCTGGTGTCCCTGTGGTCCTGCAAAAAGCCGAGGACATGGGACAGCACGCCTCCGCGTCCGCGGAGGCGTGTCGCGTCGTCCACGTCCAGCGCCGCGCGGAACCCGCCACGGACGTTCGCGGGCAGCAGGTACCACGCGGGGAACAGGTCGAACGCCGGATCGCCGACACCGCACGTCTCGAAGTCGATCACCGCGGTCAGCCGGCCCTTCGCCGACACGAGCATGTTGCTCGCCTGTAGGTCCGACGCCTGTGGCCATCCCTTCTGCCGAGGCGACCGGCTCATTCACCGACGCGTTCCCGGGCCAATCGGGCCCGGTCACCTGGGACCAGTCGATCGGCGACCGGGCCGAAATCGACACACCGCTCGTCCGCGAGCTGGTGGCCGCGCGGTTCCCGCAGTGGGCCGCGTTCCCGCTGGAGCCCCGCGGCAGTGACGTCGGCGGTGACAGTTCCCGGTGCTCGGCGCCGCGCCGCACAACCCGGCTGCGCCCCGCCGAACGGCTCCTCGTACGGGGCGCTGCGGGCGGCGTCGGCAACGCCGTCGTCCAGCTCGGACGAGCGTATGGCGCGAGGGTCACGGTCCTCGCCCGCGCCGCCAACCTCAACTTCGTCCGTGCCCTCGGCGCCCACGAGGCCATTGACCACCGGGCCGTACCAGCGGAGGAACTGGGCCGCTTCGATGTCGTCGTGGCCCCCGCGGGAACCGGCCCGAGGACTTTCCGGCGTCTGCGGGATCCCGGCCGCATGGTCACCATCACCATCGACCTGACGCGACCCGCCGCGTCGCTGAGCCACATCGCGGCCAGTACGGTGCACGGAACCGGCCTACTGCGCTTCTTCAGCGACAACCTCCAACGCGCCGACCTTGACTCAGCTCACCCGGCATGTGGTCGAGGGAGAGCTGAGCCCGGCGGTGCACGCGGTCTTCCCGCTGGAGCGGACAGCGGCGGCGCACCGGGCGCTCGAGTCGGGCGGCGTACAGGACAAGTACGTGATCCGAGTCGCCGACGGCTGACCACGCCACCGTCGACCGTCGTACCTGATGGGTGTGGACCCGGCATCCCCGGGACCACACGCCGCCGCGGCACCGCCTAGGAGCCGATGAGCGACTGCTCAACCGGATGGAGACAGGAGCCGCGGCGGCCGGCCTCGTCCGACTGGCTCAGGTGTCCTGCGGTCGTGGCTCGGTGGCGCGGTGGTAGCGGCCGGCGAGTGCACGCACGAGTTCGACGAGCTTCGCGGGCTTCGTCACGGTGAAATCGACGCCGAGCAGGCCGAGGTGAACGGCGAGCGCCTCGATGCTGTCCGCGCCGGTGTCCAGCCGGCAGCGGGTGTCGTCGATCGGTGTGATGGTGCCGATGGCGGCGTTGATCCACTCGGCGAGTTGTTCGGCCGGTGCGTGCACTATGACCTGGGCCCGGTATCGCCAGGCGGCTGACGACACACCCCGGCGTACCTGGTCGACGGCTTCCTCGGGGAGTTCGCGGGCGGTGAATCTGGGACCTGTTGGGGTGCGTGGGTGGAGCCGGTCCACCCGGAACGTCCGCCAGTCGGCCCGCTCGACGTCGAACCCGACGAGATACCACCGGCGTCCCCAGTTGACCAGCCGGTACGGTTCCACGTCGCGCCGGCTCTCGGAGCCGTCGTGGCTTCGGTAGTCGAATCGCAGGCGCTCGTGGTCCCGGCAGGCGGCGGCGAGGGCGCTCAGCGTGTCGGCGTCCACCCGCGGGCCCGGGTCGTCTCGGGGCACCGCGACGGCGTATCGCTGGAGGGCGTCGACACGGCGCCGGAGTCGGGCCGGCAGCACCTGCTCCAGTTTGGCCAGTGCGCGCAGCGAGGTCTCCTCGACTCCGGTGATCGTGCCCCCGGCGGCGGTGCGGAGCCCGATCGCCACCGCGACCGCCTCCTCGTCGTCCAGCAGCAGGGGCGGCAGGGCGGCCCCGGCGCCGAGTCGGTAGCCGCCTACCGCGCCTCGGCTGCCGTGCACCGGGTAGCCGAGGTTTCGCAGGCGTTCCACGTCGTTGCGGACGGTCCGGGTGCTGACCGCCAGCCGCTCGGCCAGTTCGGTGCCGGTCCACTCGCGGGGCGTCTGGAGCAGCGAGAGCAGGCGCAGCAGCCGCGCCGAGGTTTCCAACATTCTTCGGAGTCTGCCAGGGCATTAGGAACGAAGCTTGCCTAATTCGTTCCTACGCTGATGACCATGACGAACGACAGCACGATCGCCCCGTTCCGCATCGACGTCCCCCAGGTCGACCTCGACGATCTCCAGCAGCGGCTGGGCCGGACCCGGTGGGCGGAGGAACTGCCCGCGGGCGAGTCGGCGCCGGCCGGCCCGGTGGCGCCCGGTTGGGAGTACGGCGTACCGGTGGGCTACGTCAAGCAGCTGGTCGAGCGGTGGCGCACCAGTTACGACTGGCGGGCCTGGGAGGCGAAGCTGAACGCGTACCCGCAGTTCACCACTGAGATCGACGGCCAGAACATCCATTTCCTGCACGTGCGGTCGCCGGAGCCGGACGCGACGCCGCTGGTCCTGACCCACGGCTGGCCGACCTCGGTGGTCGAGTGGCTGGACGTGATCGGCCCACTCACCGACCCGCGGGCCCACGGCGGCGACCCGGCGGACGCGTTCCACCTCGTCATCCCGTCGGTGCCGGGTTTCGGCTTCTCCGGGCCGACCCGGGAGCGCGGCTGGGACCGGTACCGGGTGGCCAGGGCCTGGACCGAGCTGATGCGCCGGCTCGGGTACGACCGGTACGGCGCGGTCGGCAACGACGGCGGGTCGCTGATCTCGCCCGAGGTGGGCCGGGTTGACCCCGTGCACGTCTGCGGCGTGCACGTGACACAGGTGTTCTCGTTCCCGTCGGGTGACCCCGCCGAGCTGGCCGGTCTCTCCGAGGAGGAGCGCGGCAAGCTCGCGTTCGCCGAGTGGTTCACCCAGAACCGGGGCGCGTACGACAAGCTCCAGTCCACCGAGCCGCAGAATCTGGCGCACGCCCTGGCCGACTCCCCGGCCGGGCTGCTGGGCTGGCACGCGCAGCTGCTCGGCGCTTCGCTCGACCCGGACTTCGTGCTCACCAACGTGATGGTCTACTGGCTGACTAACACGGCCGCCTCAGCCGCCCGGTTCTACTACGAGGACGCGGCGGCGGCCCCCGCGCAGCAGAAGTCGAACGGCCGGGGCACGTCCGTGCCCGAGCCGACCACCGTGCCCCTCGGCCTGGCCAACTTCGCCTGGGACTTCCAGTCCATCCGGACGTTCGCCGACCGCGACCACAAGAACGTCCTCTCCTGGAACGTCTACGACCGGGGCAGCCACTTCGCCGCGCACGACGCGCCCGATCTGCTCGTCGACGACATCCGGCAGTTCTTCGGCAAGGTTCGCTGATCCGCTGCCGATCGTCGGCGGACCCCCTCAGTCTCCGTGCATTCGCACGAAAGGAAATCCCATGTATCTCGTCATCGGTGCCACGGCTCACTTCGGACGTCAGACGGTGGAGGAGCTCGTCGCCGCGGGTGCCCCGGTGCGGGCGCTGACCCGTACTCCGCAGCGGGCCAGGCTCCCGCAGGAAGCCGACGTCGTCCGGGCCGATCTGACCAGGCCCGAGACGCTGCCGGCGGCGTTGGCCGGCGTCGAGGCCGCCTTCCTGGTTCTGCAGTACGGGATGGATGTCGCTCCGCTGCTGGCGGCCGCGGGCCGGGCCGGGGTGCGGCGGCTGGTGTTCCTGTCCTCGGGGGCGGTCGTTCCGGGCGCCGAGCGGCAGCCTGACGTGATCGCCCAGTACCACCGCGACGTCGAGCGGGCCATCGAGGCGTCCAGGATCGAGTGGACGTTCCTGCGGCTGCTCTTCCCCGCCATCAACTCGTTGACGTTCGCGATGCAGCTCCAGGGCGGTGACGTCATCCGCGCGCCGTACACCGAAGCGGCCTTCAGCGCCGTGCACGAGCGGGACGTCGCCGAGGTCGCCGCGCGGATCCTGGTCGGCGGCGGGCACGCGGGGCGGGCCTACGACCTGACCGGCCCGGATTCGCTGACCCAGACACAGCAGGTCCGCATCCTCGGCGAGACGCTGGGGCGCCCGCTCACCGTCGAGGACCTCGACCCGGAGCCCGTGCTGGAGCAGATGAGCCAGTTCATGGACCCCGAGTTCCTGGCCGCGCTGTTCGCTCTCATGGCGCAGGCGGTCGGCAAGCCCGCGCCGGTCAACGACGTCATCGGGCAGATCACCGGGCACCCCGCCCGTACCTACGCCCGGTGGGCCGCGGATCACCGGGCCGACTTCGGCGGCTGATCAACGAGGTCAGGGTCGTCGACGCTCGTGTCGATGACCAGGCCCAACAAGCCGTTGTGGAGGAGATCGCCCGGGAGTCTGGTCGGCGGCGCGGCTGGTCGCTGGCCTACCGCGACTACTGGGAAAACGCCCAACTCCACGAGTACGTGTCGGCCGGTTTCTCTTTCCGATCCCCCGCGCCGACCCCTGGCCTGTACGCCTACATCTGGCCACAGCCAAGGAATCTCGGCGGCCGCCCCCGGCGCAGGACCACGGGATCCGGCCGTACGGCGGCGGGCCGTCGCGATACATTCACCACGCAGGCTCACGGTAGCGCGAGCCGACGTACCGGGGCGCGATCGACCGCTCCCAACGGACTCCCGTACCTGGGCACGTACGACCGGCTGGACGTGCACCAATACCTGGCCTGCACCAGTGAAGACGTCATCACCCTCTGGCGTCCGAAGAGTTGAAGGACTTGACAGTGCAGCAGGCTTCGCGCATGAATTCCCCGTCGCGGGTCGAAAGCGCCACCGGTGGCGTGCGACATCCCTGGCTAAGAATCGTGGCCTGGCTGATCGACTGGTGCTGCGTCACCCTCTGGGCCGGCCTGCTCGCTGCCGTTTGCGTTCCGCTCTACCTGGCCGGAACCCTCCACGCGCTACCCGTACTCGCCGCGAACGTTCTCTCCGCCGTCGTCCTCGTCGTCCCTGTCACGGTGGTACTCGCGGCGTTGGAGTCCAGCCGGTACGGCGCCACGATCGGCAAGCGAGTCACGCGACTCCGTGTGGCGACAGACGATGGAGCACGGATCGGGTTGTCCCGCGCCCTCGCCCGCAACGGGCTCAAGATCGCTGCGCCCTGGCTGATCGGCCATGCCGCCGTCTACGCGATCACCGGCACCTCCGCCACGCACTCCGTGCCCGGCTGGCTGTGGGCACTCACCGCCACCGCCTACCTCCTGCCGGTCGCGTGGATCCTTTCCCTGTTCCTCGGCCCGGGTCGGACACCGTACGACCGTCTGACACGTACCAGGGTCCACCACATCTCAGGCCGCGAACGGCGTGCCCAACTGCCACCTGTTGACAGACGTGCCTGATCGACTCGCGGCGACGTCGGTGTTGCTGATGCCGTGGACTCGGCTGGCCTGCCGGGTGGTGGCTGCGGCGGGTCGGACCATCCCGCTGAGTGGATCTCCGATGTCCCCGGCGCTGATCGGCACGACCGCGAGCTCGACGAGGCGCGGCGGTCGGCTGCGCCGCCCTCCACGTCGGCCACGCCCGGACACTCGGTCGCCCAGCCCGTCGCGCCGGGGTCACGGAGCTACCTCCCGTTGTCGGTCTGGCCGCGGTTCCTGCTGTCGAACGACAGCCAGGTCGTCACCCGGTTGTCGCCGACGATGGGGCCGCGCGTAGGGCAGCAACGCAGGCAACATGTGGTGCAGCATCGACGGGACCTGGCACGTGATCGCCGTCCCGGCCGACGACTCCGACCCACCTCAGGCGAGCGGTACCGAGTCATGCACGAGGGCCGCATGGTCGCGGAGGTGACCACGTTCACCGAGCTCGCTCGGCTGGTCCCGCTGCACCTGCTGGTCGCCCACGACGACCCGACCTGACCACACGCCCCGCGCTCCGCCCCCGTGCAGGAGCAGTCCGAGCGAGATCAGATCGACGTTGTCGAGCGGGAGCGCCGTCCGGCAAGGATGTCGCGGGGGTTGCGCCCAGCGCCGGCACGGCTCTGGCACCAGCGGTGTCGCGCGGTACCGACCTGGCCGGTTGAGGTACGCGACAGACGCAGAACCCGCGCTCGGCGATCAGCATCGCCCGGCGCATCGTGTAACTCGGCAGGCTGGTGCGCGGTGCCTGGCCGGCCGCAGCCAGCACACACACGCGTCTCCAGAGCAGTCCCGTTCTGGCTCCTGTCTCCCCCGTGACTTGCCGGTCTTCCCCATACCGGCATGGGAGCCTGATCAACGGCCCGCATCGGCCGCAGCAACGCGACACCGCCCCGGCCAGTCGATGCACGCCCGCTGCGTGACACCGCTTCGTCATGGTCACGGCTCGCCGCCTTCGAGGCGTGACCCACTGTGGTGGTCGACGTCACTGTCATGTGACTGTTTCGTGTCCGATCGGTCGGCACAGCGTCGCGACTCACCCTCTACGCTGTGTGCGTGAGTAGTCCATACACGGTGGCGATGAGCCGCTATCTGGAGGCGCAGCACGCACTGGAACGCGCCCGCGCCCAGTTCGACCTGGTCGCCCGCCGTGGACTCGACACCACCAACGCCGCCTACGCGCTGCATCAGGCGCAGACCCTCGTCGAGCAGACCCGCCACCAGATGCGCACCGCCGCCGGCGCCGTCGCCTGACCAACGCCGCACCCTCGCGTGCCGCAGACATCACTGGCCTGTTTCGCCCACGATCTCCGGGCGAGCTTGCGCCTTTCGGTGACATGTGTTGCCGGAACCACGCTGTGTCGACCTAGATGTCGACGGTGCGTGTGCATACCACACGCCCTGCGCTCGCACCGTCGCCGCGCGCGGGTCACACGGCGGCGGAGTTCGATGCCAGCGCCGCCGGTAGGCCCGTGCGCACACACTGCGGGCAGTGGTGCGGCCCGGCCGGGTCCGCCGCGTTCCAGCCGTCGTACTCGGCGGCCTCACGCAGCAGATCCCAGTCGTAGCAGCTGTCATCGAAGGACAGGAAGCGACCGCCGCAACCATCACATACCAGTTGGTAGTACGGCTGGGCGTCCTCGTCGTAGTAGACACGTCGACTCATCGATCACCCACCTCCTATCGGTGCCGACGTTCGGACGACGGCGGTCGATGACCACCGACCGCAGCATCACCGAGTTGGCGGCGCAGTTCGGCGATCTCCGCCCGCGCGTAGGCCAGTTCGGCCCGCAGGGACACGATCCGGCAGGCAGCATCCATCGACAGACCCTCGTCGACCAGCACCCGGGCCTGGCCGGCCAGGCCAAGCTCGTGCTGGCTGTAACGCCGGTGCCCGCCGGCCGAGCGCTGCGGATCGAGCAGCCCGTTGGATCCCAACTGGCGTAGGAACGCCTGACTGACCCCGAGCAGTTGCGCGGCCGTCCCGATGGTGAATGCCGGCGTTTGCGCCCCGATCAGACGCGACGCGTTCTCGTCTGGGGTCACCCGGTCCTCGCTCTCGTCGGCCGGCTTGTCTCGGTCGGTGCTGGCCCCGCTCGATCTGGTCGGGCAAGGCCAGCACCGGACACGTGCATGGAGCTACCGTGCTTGATCACCATCTCCTTCCCGACAACCACGGTGTACGCCCGGCTGGGTGCCGACCCGCCTATGGCGGGTCGGCACCGGACGGTTTCAGCCGCGGCCGGGTTCGATGACCTTGCGATCCTCGCCATCGGCACGGGCGATGGGGATCCGGCGTGGCTTCGCGTGCTCGGCGACCGGGATCGTCACCGTCAACACACCCTTGCGGTAGTCGGCAGACACGTTCTCCACGTCCAGCCCGTCACCCAGCACCATCTGCCGGGTGAACGTGCCGACCGGACGCTCCCGCATCACGAACTCCGCGCCCTTCGGTGCGTCCACCTCACGCCGCGCCCGCACCGTCAACGTGTTGTTCTCCGCCGTGACCTCCAACGAGTCTTCGTCGATGCCAGGCAGATCCAACCGCACCTGATAGGCGTCGCCGGCCTTGAACGCGTCCATCGCCGCCCAGCGGCTCCGCCACGCCGGCTCATCGAGCCAGCCGTTGGCGAACTGCTCAAGCTCCCGGAACGGATCGAACCGCACCATGCTCATCAACCATCACTCCCGCAACGATCAACAAACACAACCAGGACTACGTGGCGACCCGCACGCCGACCGGGCCGGCCCCTCATGCCAGGGCCGCCATGGGCCACGGCCCACGCCTGCCCGGCCCATACACCGCCGGATCCGCAGTGACGGCCATAGTCACCACCGCCACACCAGCAATACGCCTCCAGCCAGGGGGCATATCCTGTATTGGCGAGTGCAATTTTAGTAGCCCAGCGGGCGACGTCAAGCCCATCGCCGAACCCACCGGCATCGACCAGAACAGGCTGTCCGGTCAGCGGCCGGGCCCAACGTCGACCCAGCCATGATTCACACCCTGGCCACCTGCGAGTGGGTGAAGAAGGGTCCACTGTCTGATCGGCGACTCGGGCACGGGCAAGTCTCACCGAAGCGGCGACGGCCGGGCATCGGGTCCAGTGAGACCAAGCTGGTCAGCGAGCGGGTCGAGGCCGCCGACGAGAAGGTGCTGTCCAAGACCATCGCCCGCTAAGGCCCGCGTCGATCTGCTCTGCATCGATGAGCTCGGCTACATGGACCTCGACCGCCGCGGCGCCGAACCGATGTCCAGGTGCTCGCCGAACGGGAAGAGAAGAACCACCTGGCCATCGCGGGGACCGACTCCTACCGGTTGGCCCAGACCCGCGCACCACACCCCCTGACCGGCCCGACCCCGCAAGCCGCCTGGCAGGCTGGGCCGGTGACCGTCACCGACGAGCCGCGCCGGCGCCTACTGCTGCGCCGTGGCTTCGCCCTGGAATGGATGACGCTGGGCTGGAACATCATCGGCGTCGTGGTCCTGGCCGCTACCGCGCTCGCTGCCCGGTCGGTTGCGCTGGCCGGGTTCGGCCTCGACTCGCTGATCGAGATCGGCGCCTCGACCGTGGTGATCTGGGAACTGTCCGGCACCGGCCCGGAACGGCAGCGGCGGGCGCTGCGGCTGATCGGCGCCGCGTTCGCCCTGCTCGCCGCCTACCTGTTGGTGCAGTCCACGATCGTGCTGGCCGCGGGCTGGCGTCCGCGCCACTCGCCGGCCGGTATCGCCTGGACCGCGATCACCGCCGCGGTGATGTTCGCCCTCGCCTACGGCAAGCGGCGTATCGGCCGCGCCCTGCACAACCCGGTCCTGGTCACGGAGGGCCGGGTCACCGTCATCGACGCCATCCTCGCCACCGCAGTCCTGGCCGGGCTGGCCCTCAACGCCCTGCTGGGCTGGTGGTGGGCCGACCCCCTGGCCGGCTACGTGCTGGTCTACTACGCGATCCGGGAGACACTCACCGTCCGCCGGGACACCAACACGCCGGCCGATGCCGGCTGACGTGCTCATCGCGGTCGCCGGTTTTGTCGGCGGGCTGCTGCTCTGGCTGGGCCTCGTCGCGTTCCTCGCCGCCGCCCATCCAACGCCTCACCCATCGATCTGATCCCCGACTTCGTCCCCGTCATCGGCTGCGCCGACAGGCAGAATCAGCGGGTCGCTGGTGGCCGCAGCGTCCTGCGATCCTGTGCTGGCGGGGATCATGCCTACGGGCTCTGGCGGAGGTGAGGATGCGATGCGGGCGCCCCAACGGATCTGGCTCACCGGCATGAGTTCGCGGCCGATCGAAACTTGTGGTCGCAGGCGAAGTTGAGCGTCGCGGCGTTGCCGTGTGGGCTCCTGCTGGCCGCCCGCCGCTGTCGTGCCGATCGGCCCGGTCCGCTCGGGTGGTTCGGCCCTGTGCACCGGGCCGCGGCCCGGTGAGGGTGGGTACCAGGAGGTCGACATGAGGCAGCGGAACATCACGGTCGGCGTCGACGGGTCGCCGGCGAGCCACATCGCGGTCGGCTGGGCCGTCGACGAGGCCCGTCTACGGGACCTGCCGCTACGACTGGTACACGTGATCGACTGGCCCGCGCAGGGCGGCCAGGCGGTGTCGGCCGCCGCGGCCGAGGTGGTCCAGGAACTGCGCACCGAGGGCCGTCGGATCCTCGACGACCGGTACGACTACGTCCGTGCCCTGGCGCCGGAGGTGTCGGTCTCGGCGTACCAGTACGACGGGAGTCCCGCGCGCCGGTTGATCGCCGAGTCCGCCGACGCGGACCTGCTCGTGCTGGGCCAGCGCGGGCTGGGCGGGTTCCGTGGGCTGCTGCTCGGATCGGTCAGCACGCAGGCCAGTGCGCACGCGTACGTCCCGGTGCTGGTGGTGCCGCCGGGTACCTCGGCGCGGGACACCTCGCCCGTGCGGGTGGTGGTCGGGGTGGACGGCTCGACGGACTCGTCGTACGCGCTGGAGTGCGGGTTCGCCGAGGCCGCGGCGCGACAGGTGCCGCTGGTGGCGGTGCAGGCGTGGCAGCCGATGCCGTACGAGCCGGCGGACACCGAGGCCGAGCTGCGTACCGGCCTGGCCGAGGCGGTCGGGGTGTGGCGGGAGAAGTATCCGCTGGTACCGGCCGACGAGCGGCTGGTACGCGGCGCCGCCGCGGGGACGCTGATCGAACTGCTCGACCGGACCAGCCTCGCCGTGGTCGGCTCGCGCGGACGCGGCGGGTTCCGCGGGCTGCTGCTCGGGTCGGTCAGCCAGGCACTGCTGCACCACGCACCCTGCCCGGTGCTGGTCGCCCGCCCCGCGGAGATGCCGGCCGAGCCGGCGGGAGCATCCCAGAACCGTTGAGGAGTCGACGATGAGCGAGCTGGCCAACCTGTTCCAGCGGGTCGAGCGCGACCTGCAACGGCGGGGTACCGACGCGGAGCAGTCGCACCCGGCGGCGCTGTGGCGCCGCCTGGTGCAGCTCCGCGAACGGGCCGAGCACGGCGACACGAGCGACGCCGAGCTGGTCGGCGCGGCACGCGAACTCGCGTCCGAGACCGGCGGCGACACCGCGGAGATCCCGGCGGACCGGCTGGTGCAGACCCTGGACGCGGCGATCCGTGCCCCGTCGCTGCACAACAGCCAGCCGTGGCGGTTCGCGGTCGGCGCCGGACACGTCGACGTACGGCTGGATCCGGCGCGGCAGCTCGACGTCGCGGACCCGGACCGGTCCGCGGCCCGGCTCGCCTGCGGGGCGGCGATCCACAACCTGACCCTGGCGTTCCCGGTGCTGCTCCGCCGGGATGCGGCGGTGACGCTGCTGCCCGACCGTGCCGACCCGGACCTGATCGCCCGGATCCGGCCCGGCCGGGCGCGCCCTGCCACACCGCACGAGCGCGCCGGGTACGCGGCGATCGGCCGGCGGCGCACCAACCGGTACCCGTTCCGGGACGACACGCCCGTGCACCACGGGCACCACTGGACGTTGAGCGAGGCCGCCCGCACCGAACACGGCTGGCTGACCGTGATCACCGAGGCGACCCGACGGCGGCAGATCGCCGCGATGGTGGCCGACGCGGACACCGCACTGTCGACGAACGCCGCGTACCGCGCCGAGCTGGCGTCCTGGGTACGGCCCGACGCCGAGACGACCGACGGGGTACCACCGGCCGCCGCCGGGATCCGGTCCGAGGACGGCGATCTGCTGCGCGGCCGGGACTACGGCGGGCGTACCCGGCGGCCCGGGCGCGACTTCGAGGCCGAGCCGCTGCTGGCGGTGATCGGTGGGGCGGGCGACCGTGCCGTCGACGAGATCACCGTCGGCCGCGCCCTGCAGGCCGTCCTGCTCGCCGCGACCGAGGCCGGCCTCGCCGTCTCGGTGTACTCCCAACCCTTCGAGGTCCCCGCGGTACGCGCGCGGATGCGCCGGTTCACCGACCGGCTCGGCACGCCGTACCTGGTGCTGCGGATCGGGTACGCGTCGCGGCCGTCCCCCGCGACACCGCGTCGACCGGTCGAGACGGTCACCGACCTCCGGTGAGCGCGCCGGACGCCGGCGCGCATCGCCCGCGCGGACGAGGGCCGACCGGACGTTGCGGTACAACCCGGCCGTCGTTGGGTCCGACGCTTCCCGTCGCCGGTAGCGTCGAGGCATGGCCGATGCGCGACCGCCGGGCGACGCCGCTGACGCCTCGCCCTCGCTGGGACTACGACCGCTGTCCCGGGTCCAGCTGGACACGCTCCTACAGGAGCTGCTCGACCGGGTCGGCGAGGTCACGGCGAGCCGGGAGCGGCTGCGCATCCTGCTCGACGCGGTCGTCAGCATCGGCACCGACCTGGACCTGCACTCGACGCTGCGCCGGATCGTGCGCTCGGCGTGCGACCTGGTCGACGCCCGGTACGGCGCGCTCGGCGTGCTCGGCCCGCGGCGGAGCCTGATCGACTTCGTCACGTACGGCCTCACCGACGAGCAGCACGCGGCGATCGGCGAGCTGCCCAGCGGGCACGGCGTACTTGGCCTGCTGATCGACGACCCGCGGCCGATCCGGATGCCGGACATCGGCGCACATCCCGCGGCGTACGGGTTCCCGCCGCACCATCCGACGATGCACACGTTCCTCGGCGTACCGGTGCGGATCCGGGACCACGTCTTCGGCAACCTGTACCTCACCGAGAAGCGCGACGGCGGCGAGTTCAGCGCCGACGACGAGCAGTTGGTGGCCGCGCTGTCGGTCGCCGCCGGCGCCGCCATCGACAACGCGCGGCTCTACGCGCAGGCACAGCGCCGGCACCGGTGGCTGTCGGCCACCGCCGAGATCACCGGCGTGCTGCTCGGCGAGGTCCGGCGCGGTCCCGCGCTGCAGTTGGTGGCCGACCGGGCCCGCGAAGTCGCCGAGGCCCAGATGGCGCTCGTCCTGCTGGCGGACGAGACCGCCCGGGAGCTCACCGTCGAGGTCGCCGCCGGCGAGCCGGGCAAGCCGCTGCTGGGCGTGACGGTGCCGGGCACCAGCGGCCTGGCGCCGGCGGTCCGGGACGGTCACGTCACGGTCGTCGACGACCTGGCCGACGTGGCGGACTGGTCGGCGCCGGTACCCGCCGGGCTGAGCCTGCTCGTACCGCTGGCCGCGGGCTCCCGGACGCTCGGCGCGCTGGTCGTCACGTACGAGCAGGGCAGCGCCGGGCCGAGCGAGCCCGACGTCGCGCTGGTCGAGAGCTTCGCCGGGCAGGCCGCACTGGCGCTGGAACGCGCCCGGTCGCAGGACCAGCGCGAGCTGCTGGCGATCCTGTCCGACCGTGAGCGCATCGCCCGCGACCTGCACGACGTCGTGATCCAACGACTGTTCGCCGCCGGGACCCAGCTCGCCGTCGCCGACCGGATCACCGTCAGACCCGAGGTGCACCAACGGGTCAACGCGGTCATCGACGACCTGGACACCACGATCCGGGAGATCCGCGGCACCATCTTCCAGCTCCGCGGCGCCGAACCGGGACAGTTCCGCGGCGACGTGCGGGAGCTGGTCGCCGAGGCGGAGCGGGCGCTGGGGTTCGCGCCGCGGCTCACGCTCACCGGGCCGGTCGAGACCCTCGTACCGGCGGACGTGCAGCCGACCGTGCTGGCCGTGCTGCGCGAGGCGCTGTCCAACGTGGCCCGGCACGCCGCCGCCACGGCCGTCCACGTGGAGGTCGCCGCCGCCCCGGACCGGCTCACCCTGCGCATCACCGACAACGGGGTCGGCATGGGCGGCGCGGCCGAGACCGGCGGCCTGACCAACCTGCGGCACCGGGCCAGCGAGCACGGCGGTACGTTCGCCGTCTCCCCCGCCGAGCCCGGCACCCGCCTCGACTGGCAGATCCCCCTCTGAGACAGCGGCCGATCAGCGGCGTACCACGGCAACCGGGCACGTCGCCCGGTGCAGCAACGAGCGGCTCGCCGAACCGAGCAGCAGCCCCGACAACCCGCCGTGGCCGCGCTGCCCGAGTACGGTCAGCGCGGCCTGCCGGCCCTGCTCCACCAGCATCCGGGCAGGTGCACCGTCGACGAACTCCTCCTCCACGGCGAGCTCCGGGTGCCCGGCGCGGACCGCGCGAGCCTCCTCGGCCAACATGCCGCGTACCTGGTCCCTGGTGGCGGGCACGTCGGGCAGCTCGGCCCGCGGCTCCACCGTGTTCGACTCCAGCGGCCACCGGAAGACCGTCAGCATCCGCAGCGGCCGGTGCCGCAGCGTCGCGGCCTCCGCGGCCCACCGTACGGCGCGCCGGCTGGCGGCCGACCCGTCCCATCCCACCAGTACGGGACCCGTCACCGTCACCACCCCGTGCACCAGCCTGTCCCGGCGACCGGCCGGCCCGACAGCGCCGAGTGTCCTGTCCGCACGGGCCGTACGGCCCTGCCCGCAGCGCCCGTGATGCTGCCAGCATCGACTCGGGGGGATGGCCATGTTCCAGGATCGGTACGAGGCGGGGCGGATGATCGCGCATCACCTGGCGCACGTCTGCCCGGAGGAGTCGGTGGTGCTCGGGATCGCGCGCGGCGGCGTGCCCGTGGCGTACGAGGTGGCGCGGCGGCTCGCGATCCCGCTGGACGTGCTGGTGGTACGGCGGATCGCCGCGGCCCGCCCGGAGGGCGCGACGATCGGTGCCGCCGGCGAGGACGGCGTCGTCGTGGGCAACCGCGTACCGCCGGACGCGCTGCGGCGCGCCCGTGACGGGATCGACCGGCAGGTCCGCGCGTACCGGGCGCGGCGGGCGGCGGTGCCGTTGCGCGACCGTACCGTGATCGTGGTCGACGACGGGATCGCATCCGGCGCCACCGCGCGCGCCGCGTGCCGGATCGTGCGGGACCGCGGCGCGCGGCGCGTGGTGTTCGCCGCACCGGTGGTCCCGGCCCACGTGGTGCCGGAGTTGTGCGCCGTGGCCGACGACCTGCCGCGGATCGTCACACCGGCGCGGGTGCCCGCGATCGCACCCTGGTACGTCGACTTCCCGCCGCTCACCGACGACGACGTGGGCGAACTGCTGGGCCGGCTGGACGATCCCGTCGACGCGGGCTGACCCGAGGAGGTACGCCGTGGGCGACGTGACGATCGACCGGGGCACCGCGGTGGTCGGGGTGGACGGCGCCGGCTGGGCGGCGCTGGACTGGGCCGCGGCGGAGACCGCGGCGCGCGGCGGCAGCGTGGTCGCCTGCCTGGTGCGGCCCGACCTGTCGGCCGAGGTCGTCGGCGCCGCCGAGGACGTGCTGCACGAGGCGGTCACGCGGGCCGCCAAGCGGGTACCCGCTGAGTGCGTCCATCCGCTGCTGCTGCACGGCGATCGGGCGACGAGGCTGACCGAGCTGGCCCACGACGCCGGGCTGCTGGTGATCGGATCGCGGGGCCGGATCGACTGGTCGCGCCAGCTCACCGGGTCGACCGTGGTCCCGGTCGCGGCCCACGCCCGCTGCCCGCTGGTGGTGCGGCCGGACCGCGACGGTCCGCCCGGACCGTACCCCGGGCACGTCGTGGTGGGCGTCGACCCGTCGGACGCCGGGGACGCCGCGCTGCGGTTCGGCTACGCGTACGCCGCTGCCCACGACCGCCCGCTCGCCGCGGTGCGCGTGACCGCCGGCGGCACCGGCGACTACTGGTACGACGAGACGATGCTCGACACGCACTTCGCGGCCGAACCGGACGCGCTGGCGTTGCTGGCCGAGCAGACCGAACCGTACCGGCGGGCGTACCCGGCGGTGTCGGTGAAGCTGGCCGTGGCGCAGGCGGACGGGCCCGCCGAGGGTCTGCTGCGCGCGGGCAGCGGGGCGAGGCTGCTGGCGATCGGGCACCGCGACCGGGAACCGGCGCACGCGCCGCTCGGCCCCGTCGCGTACGCGGTGCTGACCGACGCCCGTTGCCCGGTCGCGGTCCTGCGGCCGTGACCTCGGACGGAGCGTGACGAGATCGCCCGAACGACCGGTCCGTCCGGGTCGACCCGCCCGGGGGAACGGGCCGTTCGGCCCGGGTCCGCCGGCCCGCGACCGGGTACAAACAAGACATGATCAGGGTGTATCTGCTGGACGACCACGAGGTCGTCCGCCGCGGTCTCCGCGAACTGCTGGAGGCCGAGGGCGACATCGAGGTGGTCGGCGAGTCGGGTTCGGCCGTGCAGGCGGCCAGCCGGATCCCGGCGCTGCGCCCGGACGTCGCGGTCCTCGACGCGCGGCTGCCCGACGGCAACGGCATCGATGTGTGCCGCGACGTACGCTCGGTCGATCCGGGGGTCCAAGCGCTGATCCTCACCTCGTTCGAGGACGACGAGGCGTTGTTCGCCGCGATCATGGCCGGCGCCGCCGGGTATGTGCTCAAACAGATCCGCGGCACGGACCTCGTCGACGCGGTACGCCGGGTCGCCACCGGCCAGTCCCTGCTCGACCCGGCCGTCACCCAACGCGTCCTCGACCGCATCCGCCACGGCCCGGACCAGCCCGACGAGCTGCGGCACCTCACCGAGCAGGAGCGCCGCATCCTCGTCCTGGTCGCCGAGGGCCTCACCAACCGTACGATCGCCGACCGGATGCACCTGTCCGAGAAGACCGTGAAGAACTACGTGTCGAGCATCCTCGCCAAGCTCGGCCTGCACCGGCGTACCGAGGCCGCGGTCCTCGCCTCCCGCCTGCTCGGCACCGACACCGCCGAGCACTGACCGTCCACATGAGACGGTCCGCTGTGGACGACGGGTCAACGCTTCGACGTGGTGGTGTGCCTGGCCGGCACATCCGGGGTACCGGCCGGGGCGTCCGCGGGTAGCGTCGGCGCGGCGCGGGACGGCGCGGGTCCGGCGGCGCTCGCCAACGCGAGCACCACGCCGCCGACGACGATCATCATCGGTTGCAGCGAGCTGAACTCGCGGACCAGGGCGATCTCCGCGGCCATCCACGCCAGCAGCGCCAGGCCCGCCGTCACCGACAGCCCCCAGAACATCCGCGGCGCCCACGCGTACGCCGAGGCGGCGGCCAGCATCGGCACCGCAACGACCGCGAACAGCGCGATCCCGGGCACCACCCAGCTGGTGAACGGGGTGCGCGCGAGCGCCCGGTCCGGGATCCCGGCACCGCCGCCGATCAGGGCGATCGCGCCGCCCACCGCCGAAACGCCGACGACGAACTCCAGCAACACCAGGCACCGTACGGCCAGGGCCCGTCCTGTCGTTCCGCCGGTCATCGCGACCACCCCGCTTCGCTCACCTCCAGCCTCCGGCGCCGCGCGCGGCGCCGGGAGAGCCACGCGGACCGCCGTACGGGAGCCGATGGTCCCGTGCCGTACCGGCCGGGCGGCCCTGCCGGTACGCCGTGCGAGCGGCCGAGCTGAGGGCATCATCCGTTGAGAGGAGCACGAGACGACCGCGGCAACCCATGGACAGTCGCACCCGGCGGTCCCCGCCTCGCGCGCCGCGACCCGCGCCGTCAGCGCGACCACCGCCGGCCGGTACGTGCTGGCCGGGCTGCGGCTCGGCCTGGCGTGGATCATCCTGTGGGCGTTCCTGGACAAGCTGTTCGGGCTTGGCCACGAGACGCCGGGCAAGGCCGCCTGGATCCACGGCGGCAGCCCGACCAAGGGCTTCCTGTCGTCCAGCGCGACCGGCCCGTTCACCGACCTCTACCACGGCATCGCCGGCGCGGGCTGGGCCGACTGGCTGTTCATGCTGGGCCTCGCCGGTGTCGGTCTGGTGCTGTTGACCGGCATCGGCATGCGGATCGGCGCCATCGCCGGCGCGGTCATGCTGATGATGATGTGGAGCGTCACGCTGCCACCGGCGAACAACGTGTTCCTCGACGACCACGTCATCTACGCCGGCCTGCTGATCGCCCTGATGCTGCTGAACGTCGGCGACACGCTCGGCCTCGGCCAGTGGTGGTCGCACACCAGCCTGGTACGCCGGCTGCCCTGGCTCCGCTGACCGACGCGCCCGGTGCCACCGGCCGCGCTCGGTGGCACCGGACCGGGCGGTTCACCCACGAAACGGCTTTCTCGGGCCCAGCTGGGACCGCACCGTCCACGAGTTCTGCACGCTGCCGGGTGCGCAACGGCTCGCCGCCGCCCAGCGCGACCTCCTCTCCTCACCGTCCACCGAACCGCGATCCGCGTGTCGACCGCCGCCGCCGGGTCGGACGTGCATTCCGGTCACCGGTTCAGGACGACCTTCAGGGCGCCGCTCGACGCCGGATCGGCAAACACGTCGTACGCGCCGAGCATCTCCGCCAGGTCGAACCGGTGCGTCACCAGCGCCGCCGGGTCGATCAAACGTTCGGCCAGCATCGCCAGCAGCTCCGCGTCGAGTACGTGTCGACCAGCCCGGTGCTGATCGTGACGTCGGAGATCCACAGGTCCTCCACATGCAGCGTCGCAGGCGCCCCGTGCACGCCGACGTCGGCGCCGAGCCCGTCGCCCAGCCGGCGTACCGCGTCCTCGGCGTCGGCGGGATCGACGGCGCTGTCGGCCAACCGGGACGCGGCGTCACGACGGGCCGGGGGGCGAGACCGGCGAAGAACCGCGCAACCTCCAGGATGATCTCGGCGCCCGGTTGCTGAGGAACTCCCGGTCCCCGGTCGACACCGTCGTACGCGAGCAGCCACGGGTCCGCCATGCCGGGTCTCAGCGGCTGCGTTCGTCGTGGCGGCCGGCCGACCATTCGGCGGCCCAGGCGGCGAGGCGGCGACGGTTCAGCAGCCAGCGTGTCGTGACCGTGAGTAGCAGCGCGACGGCGGTGCTGCCGAACAGGACCGCGAGGCCGGCACCGACACCGTCGACGACGATGCGGTGACGCGGTTCCGGGGCGGGCACCGGCCTGCCCGCGGCGTCGAGGCGGATCGTCACGGTGCCGCCTCGGCGCAGGCCCGGCGGCGCGGTGATCGTCCCGCTGCGGTTCTGTCCGGCGGTACGCCAACGGGCCGGGACCGGCTGGTCGGTCGCCAGCGCGCCGTCCGGCGGTGTCGGCACATCGGCCAGCAGTACGGCGGCGGCCGGGTGGCCCGCGGTCGCAAGTCGGGACGCCGTCCGGTACCCGTCCCCGGTCGCGCCCACGCCGACGGCGACCCCGGCGGGGACGGCGGCCAGGCACATCAGGATCGCCGCGACCAGGACGAGCCCCTCGACGCGGTCGCTGCGGCGCCGCAGCGGGTTGCGCCCCACACCGATCAGGCGGACGAACCGGGCCAGCCGGCCGACGAACCCCGGACCTGTCGTACACATCGGACCCCCCGGACGCTCCGGCGTCCGGCGGAACCACCGCGCGACCCGTTTCCAGGCATCCGCTGCCTCAACGTCGGCAGCGGCGTTCACGAACGCCCTGCCAGACCCGGACGGAACGGTGGGCGCGTGGCCCGCCGGACACACATCCACCGTCGCGCCGGGCCGGAGCGCGCGGCACTGCCGAACCTCCCGTTCCCCGCGAGCCGTTCGGCCCACCTGTCCCGGGAGCCGTCGTACCCGGGTCACAGGTCCCGCCCGACCCGGGCGCTTCAGCCCTGACGCCGGCCGGCCGGCACGACGAGGCTGCCCGTATGAGGGCAGCCGTGGTGAAGGCGTTCGACGAACCACTCGTCGTGGCAGACCGGCCGATGCCGCGGCCCGGGCCGGGCCGGGTGCGGATCCGACTGGAGGCCAGCGGCCTGTGCCGCACCGACATCCACCTGGCCCGCGGCGACCGGCCGGTCCGGCCGCAGCCGCCGTCCGTGCCCGGTCACGAGGCGGCCCGGCTCGTCGCCCGGCCCGGCTCCGGGGTCACCGCCTTCCGCGCGATCCGGACCGCCGGCGTACGCGCCGGGGAACTCGTCGCGGTGTTCGGCGTCGGCGAGGTACTCGCCGACCGGGCGGATCGTGTTCGACCTGCGTACCTGACCATCCCTCCGTTCGAGACGAGGCGAGACGGATGACCATCCGGCAGAGCGACCCCGGGCTCGTCGGCCCCGACGCGCCGCCCGAGGAGACCCTGGCGCGCGCGGTCACGGCCGCGCTGCGCGCGCCGTCGGTGTTCAACACCCAGCCGTGGCAGTGGCGGCTGCACGACGGCGTCGCCGCGCTCCGCGCCGATCGCGACCGCCAACTGCGTACCGTCGACCCGGACGGTCGGCTGCTCGTGCTGTCGTGCGGTGTCGCGCTTCACCACGCCCGCGTCGCGGTCGCCGCCGCCGGGCGCCGTCCGCTCGTCACCCGCTTCCCCGAGCCGGGCGAGCCGAACCTGCTCGCCGTGCTGCACGCCGACGGACCGTACGAGCCGCGGCCGGCCGACGAGCGTGCCTGCGCCGCGATCTGGGACCGGCGCACCGATCGCCGCCCGTACGCCGACGCCGGCATCGAGTCGGGGCTGCTCGATTTGCTGCGCGACGCCGCCGAGGCCGAAGGCGCGCACCTGCACGTCCTGCGCGACGACGACGTGCCCGTGCTGACCGTCGCCGCGACCCACGCCGCCGAGGTCGAAACCGGCGACCCGTCGTACCGAGAAGAACTGAACGTGTGGACTCACCGCCCCGGTACCACCGCGGACGGCGTGCCGGTGGACACCGCGGTACGGCCGGTGCCGCGCCGCGTCCCGGTCCGCGACTTCGCGCCCGGCGCGGCCCGCCTGGCCGCCGGCGACGGCACCGACCGGCACGCCCGGTACGCGATCGTGTTCACCGACAACGACGACCCGCGGGCCTGGCTCGCCGCCGGCGAGGCGACCTCCGCGGTACTGCTGGCCGCGACCGGCCACGGCCTCGCCACCAACCCCGTCAGCGACATGGTCGAAACGGAGGTCGCCCGGCAGTACCTGAGCGGGATCCTGCGCCGCATCGGCCATCCGCAGCTGGTCATCCGCCTGGGCCGCGCCACGACCGCCGAGCCGGTACCGGTCACGCCGCGGCGGCCGGCACGGTGACCACGTCCCCGCGGTTCCTCGGCGCGGCCGGAAGGGTCACCGGCAGTTGGTTCCTGATCGACTGCCACGGACGGCGGGTGCTCGTCGACTGCGGCATGTACCAGGGCGACGCTCGGCCCGGGATGACTGCCGGAGCCGCGGCTCGCCGACCACATGGTGGCCGTCGTTGTCCGAGCCGCGCGTGAACCGCGTGCGCCCGCGGTCTCAGTGCGGGTCGTCGCCGAGCGAGAACCGCAGGTAGCGGTCCGCGGAGCGGCGTACCGCGGCCGCACCGTCCCGGGTGACCACGCGCCCCCAGAACGCGCCGTAGATGCGTTCGAAGGCGAACGGCTCGACCAGGGTGAGCGCGCGGCGGATGGTGGCCGGCCGTTCCGGGATGAAGTTGGGGATGCTGTACATGAAGCTGACCCACCGCCGGTCCATCACGACCAGGAAGATGTCGCCGCTGAACAGCGCGCCGTGCCCCTCGGGGTCGTCGCCCCAGTGCAGGACCGTGCCGCCGGCGAAGTGGGTACCCGCGTTGATCAACGTGACGGCGGGCGCGATCTCGTGGGTGTCCCCCGTCCAGTACTCGATCGCGGGATCGGGCCGTCCGACCCACTCGCGGTCCGCGGCGTGGATGTACACGGGGGCGTCGAAGGCCCGGCCCCACTCGGTCATCACGCCGTGGAAGTGCGGGTGGCTGACGGCGATCGCGCTGATCCCGCCCCGTGCCTCGATCTCCGCGCCGAGCTCGTCGTCGAGGTAGCCGGTGCAGTCCCACAGCACGTTGCCCGCCGACGTACGGATCAGCAGCGCGCGCTGGCCGATGGCCACGGACGGCGTCGCACCGACCCCGAGTACGCCGGGGCCCTCCTCGTCGATCCGACCGCGGTGGCCGGCGGCGCGCAGCTCGGCCAGCGTGGTCCACTGCTGACCCTCCCAACCGACGTACTGCCGCTCGTCGAGGCAGATCGGGCAGTCGTCGCGGGCCGCGCCGTACTGCACGCCGCAGGTTCGGCAGATCGGCAGCTCGGCACCGGCCGCGGAGATGAATTTAGTCATTTGCCTATATAGCCATATGACTAATAAGGTGTCAACGTGGACGACGCGGAGGTCCGGTGGGCCGAGATGCTGAAGGCGTTGGGGCACCCGGTTCGGCTGGGCATCATGCGGCGGCTGGCCGACCGGCCCGAGACCTGCGCGTGCGACTTCGGCGACGTGTTCGCGCTGAAACAACCCACCATCAGCCAACACCTCAGGGTGCTCCGGGAGGCCGGCCTGGTCACCACGCGCCGGCGCGGCACCCAGATCTGCTACTCCGTGCAGTCCGACGCGATCGCCGAGCTGACCGACGGGCTCGGTGCCCTCAGACCCGGACCCGCCGACCAGACGCCCGTACGACAGCGGCAGCGCCACGGCCGGTCGTGACCGCGACGCGGCGGAGCCCGCACCGTCTGGAACGGTGCGCGGCAGTGACCGTCTAACGGCAGGACGCGGAGCCCATGGCAGAGATCGACGACTTCTACCGGGACGTGCGGGACGAGGCGTCGACGATCGACGGCCGTACCGTCCCTGGACGCGTGTGGGCCCGCCGGACGGCGCCGCGCTGCTTCGCATGCCGGGCACCCCCGGGTCGCGCTGGTTCGTTCGTGCCGACCGGGAGGCGATGCGGTCGCGCGGTCTCCAGATCGTCACGACCGAACGTCCCGGGTACGGCCGGTCCACCCGCCTGCCCGGACGCCGGTTCGCCGAGCACGGCGACGACGTCGCCCGGATCCTCGACCACCTGGCGATCGACCGCGTCCACGCGCTCGTCCGTGACGGCGACGAGGCCGGGCTCCGATCCCTGCTGGACGGGCCGTACACGCAGATGCGTGCCGATCCGCTCGCCGGATTCACTGCGGCAATGCCGCAGGCCCCCGCCAGCGACCAGGCGGTCATGACCGACCCGCGGTGGCGGGCGATGCAGACCCGCGGCCTGCGCGCCGCGTTCGCCGCCGGCATCGACGGCTGGATCGACGAGACCCTCGCCATCTTCGCCGACTGGACCGACGTCGACCTCACCGCCGTGCGTACGAGCATCACCTGGTGGCACGGCGGCACCGACCGCAACACCCCGGTCAGCGCCGCGCAGCGCCTCGTCGACCGGCTCCCCCACGCGACGCTGCGTACCCTCGGCGCCGCCGGTCATCTGGAGCCGTACCGGCGCGAGGAGGAGATCCTGGCCGAGCTGCTCGCCCGCGGCTGACCGCCGGGCGAGCCGTACCCGGCTCTACGGCGCCAGAGTGCGCACGACGCAGACCTCGTTGCCCTCGGGTCAGCCGTGACCACCCAGTTCCGGTCCGGGCCCTGGCCGACGTCCGTCGTGGTGGCGCCGAGGCCGAGCAGCCTCGGCACCTCGTCCTGGGTGCTGCCGTCGATCGGGCTGACGTCGAGGTGCAGGCGGTTCTTCCCGGCCCTTCCGGTCCGGGCCGTGGTACGGCCCGGACGGGAGCGACGACGATCAGGCGAGTGTGGCGATGTCGATGACGAAGCGGTAGCGCACGTCGGAGGCGAGCACCCGTTCGTACGCCTGGTTGATGTGGTCGGCGGCGATCAGCTCGGTCTCCGGCGCGATCTGGTGCTCGGCGCAGAAGTCGAGCATCTCCTGGGTCTCGCGGATGCTGCCGATGCCGGAGCCGGCGACCGACCGGCGGTTTCCGAACAGGGTGAACGCGTGGATCGGCAGCGCCTCGGGCGGGGCACCGACGTTGACGATGGTGCCGTCCAGACGCAGCAGCCCCAGGTAGGCGTCCAGGTCCAGCGGCGCGCTGACGGTGTTGACGATCAGGTCGAACGTGTTCGCCAGGGTCTCGAACGTGGCCGGGTCGCTGGTGGCGTGGTAGTGGTCGGCGCCGAGCGCGAGACCGTCGGCCTGCTTCTTGAGCGACTGGGACAGCACGGTGACCTCGGCGCCCATCGCGTGGGCGATCTTCACGGCCATGTGGCCCAGCCCGCCGAGACCGACGACGGCGACCTTCTTGCCGGGGCCGGCGTTCCAGTGCGCGAGCGGCGAGTACGTGGTGATGCCGGCGCACAGCAGCGGGGCGGCCTGGTCGAACGGGATCGCCTCCGGGACCTTGAGGACGAAGTCCTCGACGACCACGACGTGCGTGGAGTATCCGCCCTGGGTGATCGTGCCGTCGCGGTCGACCGACGCGTACGTGCCGGTGTTGCCGTTGAGGCAGTACTGCTCCATGCCGGCGCGGCAGTTCTCACACTCGCGGCACGAGTTGACCATGCAGCCGACACCGACCCGGTCACCGACCTGGTGCAGGGTGACCTCGGCGCCGACCTCGGTGACGACCCCCACGATCTCGTGGCCGACCACCTGCGGGTACGTGACCGGGCCCCACTCGCCGCGGACGAGGTGGATGTCGGAGTGGCAGATGCCGGCGTACGCGATCTCGATGAGAACGTCCCTGGGGCCGACGTCCCGACGCTCGATCGTGGTCGGGACGAGCGGCTCCGTCGCGGACGGCGCGGCATAGGCGTTGACAAGCATGCAGGTTCCTTCGCGGGTTCAGCCGGGTACGGGGGTTCCGTCCGACGGTAGCGCTCCACCACGGGTTGCCGAGGTGGCGGCGTACCGCTCGCCGGTGACCGGGGCGAGCCAGCGGACGCCGGCGTGGTCGTCGTCACCCGCACCGACGTTCCGCAAGCCGTGAGGCTCAGAGGTCGTCGCCCCAACCGGTGACGGCGAGGGTCAGGGTGCCGGCCTCGGGCGACACCTGTTGCACGTTCACCAGGTCGACGTCCACCGCGGCGCCGCCGTCGTAGAGGCTGAGGACACAGAACTGTTGGCCGGGCGAGATCGTACGCAGCGGGATCTCGGCGTTCAGTGCGGTGGCGGTCTTCGCGAGTTCGACACATCCACGCTGGTCGCGGATCCCGGACGCCCGGTACGCATCCCGGCTGCTGTTTGCCGCGAAGGAGAACTGCCCGCCGCCGTCCGGGCAGCTTCGAAGGATCATGGCGGTGTCCCCGTGCGGCATGTCCGTGCTGACGTACGGCTTCGCGGCGGACGTGCCGAAGTACGCGTACTGCCTGGTACAGCTCGGCGCCGTGCTGTCGCCCAGGTTGAGCGGTACGTCGCGGTACATCAGCGGCGCGTCGGGCCGTCCCGACGCGCTCGCGCTCGCGCGGGGTGTCGTGGGTTTCGCGGCGGGTCGGGACGGTCGACTGGCCTCGGTGTTGCCCTCTGAACAGGCCGCAGCCAGGACGACGGTGGATGTGGCCACGAGTGTGGCGAGGAGGGCCCGCTTCATGGCGCTGAGGTTGTCAGGAGGCGGGACCGCGCGGCAAGTCGTCGTGATCATGGTGTTATCGCAACGATCGTTCCCCTCGTCCTTCTGTTGTGAAGGGCCGACGGGCCGCACCGACGATCAGCCTTGACTTATATCAAGCGACGCTTATATTAATGCCATGCACGCGTTCGACATCCTCGGCGATCCCGTGCGACGTCGCATCCTCGAGCTGCTCACCGCCGGTGAGATGCCGGCCGGCGACGTCGTCCGCTCGGTCGGCGCGGAGTTCGGCATCACCCAGCCGGCCGTCTCCCAGCACCTGAAGGTGCTCCGCGAGTCCGGGTTCGTGCGTGTCCGCGCGGCGGGAACGCGCCGGTTGTACTCGCTGGAGGCGGCGCCCCTGCGCGACGTCGACGACTGGCTCGATCCGTTCCGGCGGTTCTGGGCGCCGCGCCTCGATGCGCTCGCAACCGAGATCGCCCGAGGCAAAAAGACCCGACGCGAGGACACCACCCCGACACCACACCACGACGAGGAGCACCCATGACCCAGGAGCCCGACCAGATCATCGCCGCACAGGCCGACGGCGTACGCCGCGACCTCGCCGTCGACCGGGACGGGACGTTGCAGCGCACGGTGCAGACCGTCAGCCAGTCCTATCCCACAACGCCCGAGGACCTCTGGCAGGCCTGTACCCGGCCCGAGCGGCTCGCCCGCTGGTTCGCGCCGGTGAGTGGCGAGCTGCGGCTGGGCGGTCGCTACCAGGTGGAGGGCAACGCCTCCGGCGAGGTGCTGGCCTGTTCGCCGCCGCGATCGTTCACGGTGACGTGGGACCTCGCCGGCGACACCAGCCGGCTGACCGTACGCGTCGAAGCGGAGAACGACCGGGCGCGGCTCACCATCGAACACGAGCACACCGGTGCCGCCGGCTCGGATTTCTGGGCGCAGTTCGGCCCGGGCGCGACGGGAGTCGGCTGGGACCTCGCGCTGCTGGGACTGTCCCTGCACCTCGTCGGTGGACAGGACCGTCCGGCCAGCCCCGACGCCTTCGTCCAGGCCGAGCCGGCGCGGCGGTTCATCCGTGCCGCAAGCGAACGCTGGGGCGAGGCGTCGGTACGCGCCGGCACGCCGGAGGAGGACGCCACCGCGGCCGCCATCCGTACCACCGCCTTCTACCTCGGCGAGCAGCCCGGCGGCTGACGCGGCCGGAGCGGCACCGGACGCCCGACGCCGTACGTCCCGTTCGTGCCTTGCCGGGAACAGCTATCCTCGCCGCGAACCAAGGGTCGAGATGACGAGCTGAGGAGCCAGATGGCCGGGTTGTGCCCGCGATGGACGGCCGCCACGGTGACGGCCGGAGCCGCGCTGCTGCTGGCCGCCTGCGGCCAGGCCGACAGCCCACGACACGGCGCAGCGGCCGCACCGTCGCACACCGCCACGGCGCAGTCGCGTACCCCGTCCGCCTCGCCCTCGGCGTCGTGCCCGGGACGCGCGGACGTGCTCGGTGCGGCCGACGAGGCTTCCGGATCGGCCGGCGGGCAGCCGAGCCGGTACCAGCTGACCCGGCGTGGGGTGCTGGCGTGCGAGCGCGGGTACGCGACGGCCGAGGTGCTCTATCCCGGCGCGGGCACGAACGTCGTGGTCATGCACCTGGCCGACGAACGGTGGCGGCCACTGGTCATGGGCTCGGACGTGTGCTCGGGCGGCGGCGACGACGGCCGGGACCGGCCCAGCTGGATGGTGGGTGTCCCGGACAGCGTGGTGCAGGCCGCGCACTGCCAGCCGAGCTTCTACCGGGACTGACCATCGCCGACGACGCCGTACTGGCCATCGACTTCGGCAGTTCCCACACGGTCGGTGTGCTGCGCGACGGCGACCACCGGTGCCGGCCCCTGCTGTTCGACGGGTCGCCGCTGCTGCCCTCCACCGTGTACGCGCCGCCGCGCGGCCCGCTGGTGGTCGGGCGCGACGCCGCACTGCTGGCCCGGGCCGACCCGGCGCGGTTCGAGCCGTGCCCGAAGCGGCGTGTCGGAGACGTCACGGTACTGCTCGGCGACCGTGAGGTACCCGTCCTCGACCTGATCGCCGCGGTCCTGGCCCGGGTCGCCGACGAGGCACGCCGGGTCGCCGGCCGGCTGCCGCCCGCCGTGCTGACGCATCCGGCGCTGTGGGGGCGTACCCGCCGGGACGTCCTGGCCGCCGCGGCGGCAGCGGCCGGACTCAGCGTGGCGGGCATGGTGGCCGAACCGACCGCGGCCGCAACCTACTTCACCGCGGTGCTCGGCGGCGAGCTGCGCACCGGGCAGGCGCTCGCGGTGTTCGACTTCGGCGGCGGAACGACCGATGTCACGGTGGTCCGCCGCGCCGGTTCGGGGTTCGACGTGGCCGCCACCGGCGGACTGGACGACCTCGGCGGCGTCGACCTGGACGCGGTGATCGTCGAGCAGGTCGGTGCCCGGCTGACCGGCCCGGCCGCCGAGAGCTGGCAGCGGCTCGCACGCCCGTCCGGCCCCGACGACCTGCGCCGGCGTACCTTGCTGTGGCAGGACGCCCGGCACGCCCGCGAGATGCTGTCCCGCACGGCTGCCGCGCCGCTGCACGTTCCGGGGGACGCTGCCGGCACGCACCTGACCCGGGCCGAGTTCGAACGATGGGCGACGCCGCTGATCGCGCGGGCGGTGGCAGAGACCTCCCGTACGGTCGGCCGGGCCGGGTTGGCCTCCGGGCAGCTCGCGGGAGTGTTCCTGGTCGGCGGCACCAGCAGGACACCGCTGGTGAGTCGGCTGCTGCACCAGACGTTCGACATGGCGCCGACGGTCCTGGAGCAGCCCGAGACCGCGGTGGCGGAGGGCGCCGCACGGTCCGCGGCCGGACACGGACCCTCCCCGCATCTGGTGGCCGCGCTGGGCCACCTCTCCCCGGCTGTCGACGCGCCGGAGTCCCCGCCGCACGAACCACCGGCGCGCGGCCGGTACGGCTGGGCCGTTGGCGCCACACTCCTCGTGGTCGCCGCGGTGGTGGCACTGGCCCTGCTGCGCCCGTGGCAGACCGGCAACCGGGGGCCGGCAGCGGACGGTCGGACCGGGTCTCCGTCGCCGAGCCCGTCCGCCGCGGCCGCATGCCCCTCGGTGAGCGAGGCAAACGACGCGCTGGCCCGCAGCGGGAACCTGGCCAGTGGAGTTGCCCCGGCACTCGCCGAGGACCCGACATGCCGCAACGGTTACGCCCTGGTCACCTACGCCGTCCAGGCGACCGGCGGTGTCGACCAGGGCGGCAGGGCAATCCTCAAGCGGGACGGCCGGCGGTGGACGGTGATCGCCGGCAGCACCGACCTGTGCGGCGCGAGCGGCCCCCACTACGACGAACGGCCCGACTGGGCGAAGGGGCTGCCCGACGACGTCCTCGAACTGGCCGGCTGCCACCCCACCGACTACGTCGACTGACCCCGTGGGTGCGCCGCGCCGAGCGGCCACCCCGACGCGGGCGGGGTCGCGCGTGCGGCTCAGTCGTCGCCGGCGGGGCGCAGCAGCGGCGCGAGCCGGACAATCATCTCGTCCAGCAGGTCGGCGAGGTCTGGCTCGCCGCGGTGGTCGGTCCAGTACCGCAGGGTCTCGGTGACCGCCGCCGCGAACCCGGCGACGGCGAGACGCACCGGGTACGACTCGGCCGGCGCACCGATCCACCGCCCGATCAGCGCCTCGGCCGCGCCGCGGCTCTGCTGCTGCCGGTGTTGGAACGCCGCCCACAGCTCCGGTACCGAGAAGATCAGCGTGTAGCGGGCGAGCATGTCGTCCCGGTCGATCGACGTGCCCTGCATGGCCCGGCGTACCACCGAGCGCAGCGCCGCGGTGACGTCGGTCGCCGCGGTCAGCTCGGCGAGCAGGTCCTCGGCGCCCTCGGCCGGCTCGTACCCGCCGGACAGGACGACGTCGGAGATGGACGAGTAGTACCGGTAGAACGTCGTCGTCGAGATCTCGGCCGCGGCGGCGATCTGCTCGACGGTGGTCGCCGCGTACCCCTGCTCGGCGATCAGCCGGAACGCCTCCCGCTGCACCGACTGCCGCAGCTTGTGCTTCTTCTTCTCCCGCAGGCCAGCCACGTCACCATGTTCTCAGCTCGTACCGACGGCGGCGCCGGCCGCATAGTCCGGCAGCGTCAGCGACGACTTGGCGCGGGCGACCCGGCCGCCGAGGCCGCCGAACCGGGCGATCAGCGGCGCGGCGCGCAGCATCTGGTTTCGGACCCACAGCCCGCGCCGGGTCGCCGGTGCGACCGCCACCCCGCCGCCGTCCGCGAGCGCCTGGTTGGCCTCGGCGAACGGCCGCATCCGCCGCTCGTACGCGGTGAACGCGGCCCGGTGGTCGCCCGTCGCGGCGAGCTCGCCGGCCAGCAGGTACGACCCGACGAGGGCGATGCTGGTGCCCTGCCCGGACAGGAACGACGGCGCGTACGCGGCGTCGCCGACCAACGCGACCCGACCGCGCGACCAGCTCGGCATCCGGATCTGGCTGACCACGTCGAAGAACAGGTCGTCGGCGGTACGCATCGCGGCGACCATCCGCGGCACCTCCCAGCCGCCGCCGGCGAACACCGACGCGACGAGCTCGCGCTGCGCGGCGGGGTCGGCGAACGCGCCGAACGGCGGGTCGGCTCGGCCGAAGCTCAGGAACCCGTGCACCCGGTCGGACTCGCCCGCCGCGTAGAGCACCGCGGTACGGCCGGGCGCCGTGCTGATCACGCCCTCGTGGTCCAGGCCGAGGTGGTTGGGCATCCCGAAGCCGGCGAAGCAGTGCCCCAGGTAGCGGTGGAACTGCTCCTCCGGCCCGAACACGAGGCGCCGGGTGTTCGAGTGCAGGCCGTCCGCGGCGATCACCACGTCGTATGTGGCCGTGGCCCCGCCGGCGAACCGTACGTCGACGCCGCCGGCACGGTCGTCCAGCTCGGCGATCGAGTCGCCGAAGCGGAGGTCGACGTCGCCGCGGACCGCGTCGTACAGCAGCTCGGTGAGCGCGCCGCGGGGCAGCTCGGTGTCGCCGCCGGTGGCGCCGCCGAGCGTGTCCAGCCGCACCGACGCGATCCGGCGGCCGTCGTCGCGGACGAAGGTCATCCGGCCCATGTGCAGGTCCGCGGCACGCAACTGCTCGTACCGGCCCATCCGGCGGACGACCTCCAGCGCGGCGCCGCGCACGTCGATCGGGTACCCGCCGCCGCGGACCGCGGGCGCCTTCTCCACCACGGTCACGGCGAACCCGTACCGGTGCAGCCAGTACGCGAGCGCCGGGCCGGCCACGCTCGCCCCGGAGATCAGTGCCGTCCTCGTCATCGTCGGCTCCTTCGCCTCGTTCCGTCGATCCGAATCGGGTCGACGGCCCTTTCGGGTCACTGTACCAAGTTGTCCAGTGGCCCGAAAAGGTGTGGGCGCGGCGGGTCCGACTCGGGCGTTTGCGATGGTCGGCAGCGATCGGCCACCGGGTCGGGAGACATCACGACACGGCGCGACGCCGCGTCGGCCCGGGTGGCTCGCCGCGACCCGGCGGCTCGGGTGGACAGCGCGGTCGGACCCGCGCGGGCGTTACGTCAGGCGGTCGGCGCGGCGGTTCGGCCCGCCAGGGCGGCGGGAACGGCGCTTGAGCAGCGCCGGGACGATCAGTCCTTGGTCCAGACCGACACGTGGCTGGTGCTGGCGGCGGTGAAGTCCGAGCGGTCCCAACCGGCCCAGCGGTACGTCAGCCGCATGCCGGCGATCCGCGCCATGAGATCCAGCTCGGCCGGCCACGCGTACCGGAAGGGGATGCGGCGGAACCGGCCGCGGCCGTCCGGCGAGACCCTCACGTGGTTCGACGTGTAGTGCTGGGTCACCACGTCGTACTGGTCGAAGCCGACGTAGCCCCCGCCGTCGGGGTCGGGCGCCACGGTGAACGGGACGGCGTCCTGCCCGGGTGGCAGGCGGCGCAGCCCCGGCACACCGACCTCGACGAGGAACAGCCCGCCCGGCCGCAGGTGTGCCGCCGCGTTGCGGAACACGTCGACCTGCCCGTCCTGCGTGGTGACGTTGTCGATCGTGTTGAAGACCAGGTAGACCAGCGAGAACGCACCCGGTACCCGGGCCGAGGTCATGTCGCCGATGGTGACGTCGACCGCGTCTCCCCCGGCCTTGCCGGCGATCCGGGCCGCCATCGCGCGGCTCATCTCGATGCCGGCCACCGAGACACCGCGCGCGGCCAGCGGGGCGGCGATCCGGCCGGTCCCCACCGCGAACTCCAGGACCGGTCCGCCGCCGGCCAGGGTTTCGAGCACGTCCACCGCCGGCAGTACCCGGTCGGCCGCGTTCGCGCCGCCGGGGTCGTCGTAGTCGGCCGCGACGCTCTCGCCGAACCAGCCGTCGGCCGGGTCGTCGCCCGACCGGTCCGCGGTCACCTCGTCAGTCACGACTCGACCGTAGGTTCCGGCCACCCACCACGCACCCCGGTTTCGCCGGGGAGACCCGGACACGCCCAAAAACGGGAACTGTTTTCGCGGGCCATTGTCACCATTCAACGAACGGCCGGAATCGGTTTCGGTCGGGGTCAGTGACCGCTGGAGGGGCCGAGGACGAGTGTCGGCGTCACGTAGTGCTCGCCCGGCGCGTGCTCGCGGCTCAGCAGGCTCGCGGCGGCCCGGTCGGCGTTCCCCGGCCGGAGCGTACCGATCGACGTGTCCGCCGCGCGGCGGACGCTGGGCTGGCAGGCTCGGCACCGCTGGCCGCTCGACACCCGAGACCTGGAGGTACCGTGACCGTCCCGCTGCCCGAGGCCCAACCACCGTGGCCGGCCCGGGATTCCTTACGCATCACCGGACTGCGCGTCGTCGTCACCGCACCGGAGGGCATACCGCTGGTGGTGGTGCGGCTCGACACCTCCGAACCCGGCCTGTACGGGCTGGGTTGCGCGACGTTCACCCAGCGGTACGCGGCGGTGGCCGCCGCGCTGGAGACCCACGTGGCGCCGCTGGTCGTCGGCCGCCACCCGGCCGACATCGGCGACATCACCCGCCTCGTGCACTTCTCGTCGTACTGGCGGGAGGGGCCGGTCGGAAACAACGCGCTGTCCGGTGTGGACATGGCGCTGTGGGACATCGCCGGCAAGCGCGCCGGGATGCCCGTGCACGAGCTGCTCGGCGGCCGGCTGCGCGGCGCGGTGCCGGTGTACACGCACGCCTCGGGCGCCACGATCGACGACACGCTCGCCCAGGCGCGCGGCTTCGTCGAGGCCGGCTTCCGGTACGTGCGGCTCCAGGTCGGCCAGCCCGGCCTCGGCACGTACGGTGCGCCCGGCCGGCGGGGCGGCTACCCGCGCTCGCCGTACCCGGACGGTTGGGACGTCAACGCCTACCTGGCCACCACCCCGGAGCTGTTCCGGGCGGCGCGCGCCGAGCTCGGCGACGAGGTCGAGCTGCTGCACGACGTACACAGCCGGCTCACGCCGAAGCAGGCGGTGCTGCTGGCCCGCGCGCTGGAGCCGTACCGGCTGTTCTTCCTGGAGGACGTGATCGCGCCGGAGGACTACGAGCGGCTGCCCGAGGTACGGGCGGCGTCGCCGGTGCCGGTCGCCGTAGGCGAGCTGCTGTCGTCGGTACCGGACGCCGCACGGCTGGTACTGCGCGGCGGCGTGGACCTGCTGCGGCTGCACGTGTCCGCCGTCGGCGGCCTCACGCCGGCCCGCAAACTCGCCGACCTGTGCGAGCTGACCGGCGTACGCACCGCGTTCCACTCCCCCGCCGACGTGTCCCCGGTCGGCGTCGCCGCCAACCTGGCGATCGACGTCAGCACACCGGCGTTCGGCATCCAGGAGAGCCACACGTACGCCGAGGCGGTGCACGAGGTGTTCCCCGGCACGCCGGTCGTCGTCGACGGTCACCTGCGGCCCTCCGACGCACCGGGGTGGGGCGTCGACCTTGACGAGCGCGCCGCCGCCGGGTACCCGCCGGCGCCGCACGCGCACGAGCGCTGGGCGGCCCGGGTACGCCGGCCGGACGGCGCGATCGAGGCACCGTAGGCCGCCGGAACCGTTGCTGTATCGGGACACCCGCCGACGTGCGCGCCGCATCGGCGGGTGGCATCCGCACCGTGTGCACAGCACCCCGGCCCCTCGGCCGCGCCTGCCCGGCGAGCTGCGCTGGCCGCACTGCCGCAACGTCCGCGACGTCGGCGGCCTGCCCACCGTCGACGGGCACGCGACCGCGCGCAGGCGCCTGGTCCGGGCCGACTCGCTGGACCGGCTCGACGACGACGGCGTGGCCGCGGCCCGCGCGTACGGCATCGGCGCGGTCATCGACCTGCGGTCGCCCCGGGAGCTGTCCGGCGCGGCGCACCCGTTCGCCGGCGACCCCCGCTACCGGCTCGTCCCGTTCATCGACGACGCGCGGGACCACGAACGTGACCGCGCGAGCGAACGAACCCGCGCGGACCTCTACCGCGGCAGCATCGACCGCAACGGTCGCCGGGTCGTCGCCGCCGTACGCGCGATCGCCGACGCCGCACCGGGTGTCGTGGTCGTGCACTGCCTGTCCGGCGCCGACCGCACCGGCATGCTGGTCGCGCTGGTCCTCGACGCCCTCGGCGTCGAGCGGGCCGCGATCGTACGGGACTACGACCACACCCAGGACTGCCTCGCCGAGGGCGCAGACCCCGCCAGCCTCTCGATGCCCGAGCCCGAGACCATGCCGGACACCCTGCGCCACCTCGACCTCCGGTGGGACTGGCTCCCGCGCGTACCTGCGCCGGCACGGACTCGCCGAGCACCACCTGGACGCCCTGGCCGCCCGCCTGCTCACCGCGTGACCGTGGCGCTCAGACGCGGCTGCGGGTCGGAGGCCGGTGACCGGCGCGGCGCCGTCGCGCCAGCCGTACGGTCGGGTGCGCGGTGCGGTCCGCCGCCGGTGCGGTGACGACGGCAGCCGGGTCGGGAGCGGCGAACAGGTCGGGCGGGTCGCCGCCGCCGGCGAGCGCGGCGCCGAGGGCGTCCGGCAGCTGGCGCGGGCCGCGGATCCAGGGGACGATGCCGGCCTCGTCGAGGGTACGGGCGTTCGCGCGGCCGTGACCGGGCAGCGGACGGTACGTCACGGCGGGCAGGCCGGTGGCGAGTGCTTCGAGCGCGGTGAGCCCGCCGGCGTTGTGTACGGCGACGTCGACGGCGCGCAGCAGCGTGGGCATGTCGTCGACCCAGCCGAGCGCGACGATCCCCGGCACGGCGGTGAGCCGCCGGTACAGGGTGGGATGCCGGCCGCACAGGACGACGGGGGCGGCGAGCCCGGTCGCGGCGATGTCGTACGCGGTGCGGTCGGGCCTCCCGACGCCGAGTGAGCCGGCCACGACGAGGGCGAGCGGTCCGGTCGGCGGCAGCCGGTGGGCGCGGCGGGCGGCGGCGGTCTCGGCCGCGTCGCGGGCCGGGCGGAAGCCCGGCGAGACCGTGGGCGCGACGATGCGGACGTCGGTGGCGCCGAGTCGCCGGGCCTGGTCGCGTGCCGTGGCGTACGGCGTCAGGTACGTGTCGATGCCGGCGCCGATCCACGTGCGGTGCACCGAGGGGTCGGTGAGGTAGGCGAAGGCCGGGACGGCCAGCCGACCGGTACGCCGCAGCCGCGCGAGGGCCTGGCTCGCGAGCGGGTAGGTCGCGACCACGGCGACGGTGTCGGGGCGTACCGCGGCCAGGATGTGGCGTTCGGCGGCGCGGGTGGCGCGGGCCGCGACGGCGGCGGGTACGGGATGGTGGAAGGCGGTGACCGTCGCCTGCCAGGACCAGGGCGCGATCGCGAGCTGGTGGTGGTAACCGCGGGTCAGTGCCGCGGCGATCGGGGCGGGCAGGAGGTCGACGAGGTCGTACCGGTCGACCGTGCAGCCGCGGCCGGTCAGGCGGCGGGCGAGGTCGGCGGCGGCGCCGTCGTGTCCGGCGCCGATGCGGGCGGAGACGATCACGACATGGCTCACTGCGGGCGCACCTTTCCACGCCGTCGGGCGTGCGGAGGGGGTCGTGGCGGCGCGGTCGCCCGCGTGGCGTCGGCGGTAGCTGGCCGGACGGCGTCGCGCGATATCTACTACGCCAGAGTGTAGTAATAATGGATACTACGTCAAGTCGTAGTAGTAACGTCGGCGGTGACTCGACCACCGCCGCCGGCTCGGGACCACGGGAGGCGCCGCGCATGACGTGGGACCGCGATCTGTTCTGGCAGGCCAACCACCTGTCCGCGACCACCGGATGGGCGCACGGGTTCATGGCGGCGTACGCGTTGTGGGGCGGGCTCGTCGCGATCGTCGCGGTGTGGGCCGCCGCCTGGTTCACCGCGCGGCGCCGGGCCGACGGGTACGCCGCGCTCGCGGTCGTCGTGCTGGCCGGCGTCGGCAGCGTGCTGGCACTGGGCCTGAACCAGATCATCGGCCCCGCCGTGGACCGGGCCCGGCCGTTCGCCGCGATGCCACACGTGCTGCTGCTGTTGCCGCACTCGGCGGACAGCTCGTTCCCCAGCGACCACTGCATGATCGCCGGCGCGCTGGCCGGCGGCCTGCTGCTGGCCAGCATCCGCTGGGGCGCACTCGCCACCGCACTGGCACTGTTCCTGGCGTTCGCCCGGGTGTACGTCGGCGTGCACTACCCCACCGACGTCCTCGCCGGCCTGCTCCTCGGCGCCGCGGTCACCCTGCTGACGGTCCTCGCCCTGCGTGCCGCGCTGGTACGCCTGCTCGCGGTGCTCGCCACCACGCCCCTGCGGGCCCTGGTCACCGCCGCGCCGTCCGCACCTGGTCCGGGCCGCGCGGACGCGACCGTACGCCGGTAGGGGCGCGGTCAGGCGACGGCCCGTAGCTCCGGATAGCGGCGGTCCGGGGCGGGTGCGGGGCCACCGCGCAGGACGTGGTCGGCGAAGGCGGTGACGCAGGCCGACACGACGACGAGCGCGCGGTCGCCGTCGATCGGGCCGAGCTGGGTCAGTCCGCGCAGCGCGCCGGGGACGTAGTAGGCGCCGTAGTCGGTGAAGTTGAAGTGTTCGGCTCCCGCGATCTCGTACCGGAAGCCGGGGCCGGTGCTGGCGGCGCGCAGTGACCGGCTGGCGGTGTCGATGTCGCGGTGCGCGGCGTCGGTCGGGTGGCAGGGCCCGGCGAGGCAGTCTCCGGGGGTGCCGAGCAGCAGCGCCGGCGCGGCCAGGCCCGCGCTGACGACGGCGCCGTACGGCGTGCCGTCGAGGTCCGCCGCCCCGGCGCAGCGTCGGTCCTCGTGGCACGCCTGGAGCGAGGCGGCACCGCCGAAGGAGTGCCCGACGTAGGCGACGCGGGTGGCGTCGACGTGGCCGCCCAGCGACCCGCCGGTACGGGCCATGCGGGCGGCGACGAACCGGGCGTCGGCCGCCCACACCGCGACGAGCCGGTCACCGTTGCGCCTGCTGAAGTCCTGCGGGTTCCCGACCGCGGTACGCCCCACCGGTTGTCCGTCGAGGACGGTGCGGTTGGCGCTGTACGTGGGGGTCACGCCGGCGACGACGTAGCCGTGGCTGGCAAGGTCCTCGGCGAGGGTACTGAACTGCGGTGCGGCGAGACCCATCCCCGGTTCGAGCACCACCAGCGGGAACCGCCCCGCCGCCACCGGCGCGCCCGCGACCGAGTGCGTGCGTACCCGGTCGAGCCGGTTGGCGAGGATGCCGAGGCTGAGCATCCCGGCCCAGTGGCCGGGCGCGTACGGCGCCGGTGGCCCGGAGATGCCGGCCGGCGCGGGATACCAGACCCACACCGACAGCTCGCGGGGTCTGCCGGGGCGGGGTGCGAGCGGATCGGTACGGGCGGTGTCGGTCCAGTCGTGGGCGGTCCGCCCCACCCGATACGGGCCGGTCGGCGCCGGCAGCTCCCGCGGCAGCACGTGCCGCACACCGAGATACCCCACCGTGCCCACGGGTACGAGCACGAGCGCGAGCGGTACCGCGAGCAGCGCGCGGGCCGGCCAACGGCGACGTCGCCGGATCGCCTGCGCCAGCAGGGTGACCAGCCCGGCCAGCACGGCGCCCACGGTGAGCAACCGGGCCAGCCGGCCCCAGCTCGTGACCGGATAGTCGACCAGGGCACCGATCCCGTCCCGGAACGCCAGCGTGCCCGGAACGCTCGCGAGCACCGCGAACCCGGCGCACACCAGCGCCGGTCGCCGTCCCGGTTCCGCGCGGTCGGCGGGGCGCAGCACACCCAGGTAGGCGTTGATCGGGATCAGCGCCGCCAGCAGGCAGGCGGTACCGATCGCGACGCGTGCCGCCGCCGCGGTCGCCGGGTGCGGGCCGAGGCCGTCGCCGATCGCCTCGGTGAGCGTGAACCCGGCCGACACGACGATCGCAACCAGGACCGCGGCGGCCAGCCGGTGCCGCCGCAGCCCGTACCGGCCGCCGACGACCACGTCCGTCAGCCAGCGCGCCAGCGGGCCCGCCGGGCGCCAGCGCCCGACGACGGTGCCGATGCCGTCGAGTACCCCGTCGGCCCAGTCCGGCGCCGTCGCGTCCGGCGCCGGTCCACTGTGGACGGTCCGCCGGGTGGCTCGGCGCAGCACGGCGGCGGTGGTCGCGACCGCCAGCGTCACCACGGCGAGCGCCGCGACCAGCCAGCGGCCGGTGCCGCCCCAGCCGTGCCCGTGGGTACGCAGGGCGACGGCGACCCAGTCGGCCGCCGCGGTCACCGCGACCATGCCGACGAGTACCCGGCCACCGCGCAGCAGTTCGCGGGTCCCAGCGGCGTGCCGGCCGGCCAGCCGGATCGCCAACGCCACAGCCAGCACCGGCACCAGGAGCTGGGTGAACGAGACCACCACGTCGTACGGGTCGTCCCGCCAGGGGCTGTGCGCCCGCAAACCCCGCACCTGCGTGGTAGCCGCCGCGAACGCGGTGAACAGCGCCGCGCAGCACCACAACGCCCGGCGTACCGCCGCGGGCAGACCATCCTCGGACATGCGCGTCTCCTCGTCTCACTAGTACGTGAGACGATACTACGTGAGACGATATTCGGGTCAGGTCGCGTGCAGTGCCGGCACCGTTCGCCAGGTACTCACCATCGCGCCGACGGCGGCCAGCACCGCGACAGCGGCGCCGCCGTACGCGACGGATCCCCGCCCGGCCAGCACCACCGCGGCCACCTGGACGACCGCGAGTACGGTCAGCGCGGCCGTCACGCCGACGGCCAGCACGGCGGGCAGGCGCATCGTCCGGGCCGGCGGCGCGGCCCGGCGCAGCGTCACCGGAGGGCCGACCGCGCCGAGCACCGCGAGGACGGCAAGCCCCGCCAGCCACCCGAGCAGCGCCGCCACGAACGCGGCGGACGGATGCGGCCACACCGCCGGGTGTTCCCGCCGCAGCAGCCACACGCCCGCCGCGCCCGCCACCTCCGCCAGCGACAGCACGGCGGCGGGCAGCAGCGGGCGCCACACCCGGCGCCGGCCGGACCGTACCGCCGGCAACAGCACCCGACGCGACAGGACGAGCGCGCCCGCGGCGGCGACGAGACCGCCCGCCAGCAGCACCAGCCACGCACCCGCGAGCAGCGTCCGCACCGTGCCGGTGACGCCCGGCAACGGCGGGTCCAACACGGCCCGGTCCACCAGCGGGACCGCGAGCATCCCGGCGCACCACGCCACCCAGGTCGCCGCCAACCCGGCCTGCACCCGACGCCGTACGCGCTCGGCCGGCTCGCCCGTGAACACCGGACGCAGCCAGGCCGCCGCCGCGCCGACCGCAACGTCCCAGCACACCCGCGGACCCGACCCGGTGTCCTCGACCAGCGCGGCCAGCTCCGCGCCGTACCGGTCCCGGAACGACGGCGGGTAGCAGGCCAGCAGCAGGCGGATCACGGCTGCGCCGCCGCCAGCCGCGCCAACCCGGTCCGGGCGAAGCGCGACATCTCCGTCAGCCGCTCGGACAGCGCCCGCGCCCCGGCCGCGGTCAACCGGTACGGCCGGCGCCGCTCGTCGCCCGGCAGGGCCTCCACCAGGCCCCGCTCCTCCAACCGCCCGAGCGCCCCGTACAGCGTGCCCGGGCCCATCGTGATCCCGGCGTGCTCGGCCACATCCTGCACGATCGCGTACCCGTGCTTCGGCCCGCCCGCAAGGCTGCCGAGGATCAGCAGCGGCGGATTTCCCCAGGTCAACTGGTCGGCACGACGCACCATGGCGACACCCCCTCTAGTACGTCACACGATACAGATCCGGCCGGGTGACCGGCCGGGGTCAGTCCCGCCCGGCGGAGACGGCGGCGTGGTCGAAGACGGCGTCGCCGGTGTGTTCCACCGCCAGCGCACCCGCCGCGGTGACCGCCAGCAGGACGACCAGCACGACCGCCAGCGCCGGGCGCCGCGGCGCGACCGGTGCCAGCAGCGCCCGAACCCGTTGCGGTACCTGCCCTCCGGACGCGGCCGTCACCGGCGCGCGACGCCGGGCCAGCGCCGCCCGCGAGATCGCGCGGGCCACCACGCGACGGTCGCCGACCGCGGCCGCGGCGTCCTCGTCGGCCCACCGCTCGACCGCGTCGCGTACCACGCCGGCGGCCGGGCGCAGCAACGGATTCGCGGCGGCGGCCAGCTCGGCGGCGATCCGCCACCAGGCGTGGCGGTGCAGCAGGTGCGATCGCTCGTGGGCGATCAGCGCCCGCCGCTCACCGTCGTCCAGTACGCCCACCAGCGCACTGGTCACGATGATCCGGCCGGCCGGCTCCGGCGTGGCGAACGCCTCCGGTACCGGCGAGTCCAGCACCGCGACCTGCCCCGGCGCGGCCACCCCCGCGAAGGTGCGGTAGCTGCGGTAGACGCTCAGGCCGCGGCTAACCGCGCAGGCCACGGCCGAGACGAGCAGCGCCACCAGGGCCACCCCGGCCGCCGCGGCGACCGGCGGCGGGACCGGCGTGGTGTGGTGCAGCGTGCTCGCCGACCAGTCGCCGAGCGCCGCGACCGGGGCCAGCTGGCCGATCCACAGCAACGCGGTCGCCGCGAGCGCGAAGGCACTGGCGCCCGCGGTGAGCACGCTGCCGAGGGTCAACAGCCACGTGGCCGGGCGCGGTGCGACCCTGCGGCCGAGCGGGGCGGCCAGCAGCCCGAACAGGGCGCCGGCACCCAGACAGACCAGCAGGGCGGGGATCATGGCCGGCGCTCGTCGTCCGACAGCAGCTCGGTCAGCAGCTTCTCGTCCTCGGCGCTGATCACGTCGACGAACCGCGCCAGCACCGCCGCGCGGTCCGCGCCGTCGCGCAGCAGCAGCCCCATGCGCCGGGCCGTCAGCTCCGCCTCGTCGGTCACCGCCACGTACGCGAACGCGCGGCCGACCCGCTGGCGGCTCGCCAGGCCCCGCGCGACCAGCCGGGTCAGCACGGTCATCACCGTCGTGTACGCGGGCCGACCGCCCAGCGCGTCGCGCACCTGGCCGGGGGTCATCGGCTCGTCGGCCGCCAGCAGTACGCCCCGCACCGCCTCGCTGAGCTCGCCACGTCGGGCCGCCGCCATCGCGCCTCCTCGCCTGCTCCTACCGGCCAGTGTAGTAGCAGCTTCGGCCGAGGCGCCGCACCGGCGACCGGACGCGGCGGGTGCCGACGGCCCTGCCGCGGGCGGCTCACGCGACCCTGGCGGGCGCGCCCGTCTCGACAGTGCCTCGGCCGGCAGCGGTAGCGGCCGGTACGGGGTGCCGCCAGGTGAGCGCGGCGAGGGCCGCGATCGCGAGGAGGAACACCGCTTCCAGCGCCGTACCGAGGTGGCCGGGGGCGGGTGTGACGGCGTCCGCGAAGTTCCAGGCGCCGTGCAGCAGGACGGCGGCCCACACGCCGCCGCGGAGCCGTTCCGAGACGTACAGCGCCAGGTACGTCAGCGGGTACAGCATCAGGAAGAAGAGCGCGCCCTCGATCGTGAACAGGCCCTTGTCGTGCTGGCTGGTACCGGCGAGGAAGAACAGCGGCACGTGCCAGAGCCCCCAGGCGGTGCCGAGCACCGCCACGGTCGCGGCCCGACCGAGGCCGTCCCGCAGCCGCGGCTGCAGGTACCCGCGCCAGCCGAACTCCTCCGACAGCGGCCCGGACACCAGCGTGTACGCCAGCGCGCCCAACGGCCCGCCGACGCCGGCGACCACGGTCGTCGCGTGGTGGCCGAGCAGCGACAGGTCACCGGCGTGCAGGGCGACGGCCGACAGCACCGGCGCGGCGGCACCCGCCAGCACCGCCACGACCGGCCACACCCCGAGCCGTACGCGCCGCCGGCGCCGGTGGCCGGCCAGCCACAGCACCAGCGCGGCCAGCGACGGGCCGCTCGCGGCGAGCGCGAACACCAGTTGTGCCGGGCCGTGGTTGACGTCGGCGCCCAGTATCCCGAGCACCAGCCACGGCACCCACGACAGCAGCAGGCAGAGAACGGCGAACGGCAGCAGCCGCCTCGGACCTGACTCGACCACGGCGAGCCCCTTTCGCATCGGTGTACGACACACCCTGCTGCCCGCGGCGGTCCGTCACCATGGCGGTACCCCGAGGCCCGGGCCGGGGGCTTACCTCACCGGTGTGGTCGGCCGGCCACCGCGGTCATGAGCCGTCACCGCGGGGCGGATCGACGGCCTCCGACGTGACGCTGTCGGCGGTCTCACCGATGCGGTCGACCACCTGCCGGCTCCACGCCTGGATGGCTGCCGTCTGCTCGGGCGTGAGCGCGTCGAAGAAGTGTCGGCGAATGTTGTCCCCGTGGCTGAGGACGGCGTTCCGTACGGTGCGACGGCCCTTGGCGGTCAGGCCGATCCCGATGCGGCGGCCGCTGGCGTCGTTGTCGGTCCGGACGAGCTCGCGGTTCCCCATCCGCGTCAGCTGGTGCGAGACGCGGCTCTTCTCCCAGGCGAGCGACTCGGCGAGCTCGCCCACGCGCATCCGGCCGCCCGGCGCCTGGTCCAGCGTCACGAGCACACTGAAGTCGGCCTTGGAGATGCCGTGGTCGCGCTGCAGGTCACGGTCCAGCTCGCGGGCGAGGAGGCGCTGGGCCTGCATCCAGGTGTTCCAGAGCTGCCACTCGTCCGGCCGCAGTGCGCGGGGTTTCGCCATGGCCGGATCGTACCGACCGCACGAGTTGACACATCAACTCACCACGCTAGAGTTGACGTGTCAACTCTAGCGACCGGCGCGTGGTGGATGCCGGCCAACGACATCTGCTACGGGAGGTCGACCATGCGACGCACTGTGCTGGTCGTCGGCGGAGGGTACGGCGGAACGTTGGTCGCCAAGGCGCTCGACTCCGAGGCCGACGTCATCCTCGTCGACCCCCGAGAGGCGTTCGTCAACGCTGCCGCGTCGCTGCGGGCGCTGACCCGGCCGGACTGGGCGCCCAACGCGTTCTTTCCGTACGGGACGCTGCTCGAACGGGGACGGGTGATCCGCGACAGGGCGGTCTCGGTGGATCCGCACGGCGTGACCCTCGCGTCGGGCCGGCGGGTCGAGGCCGACTACCTGGTCCTGGCAACGGGTTCCAGCTACCCCTATCCGGCCAAGCCGAACGACGCCTCGACGAGCATCGCCCAGCAGCTGGACGATCTCCGTGCGACCCACCAGGAGGTGGCCGACTCCGACCGCGTACTGATCCTCGGCGCCGGCCCGGTCGGCCTGGAGCTCGCCGGGGAGATCAAGGAGGTATGGCCGGACAAGCGCGTGGTCATCGTCGCCAAGGCCGACCAGCTGCTTCCCGGCTTTCTTCCCGGTGCGTGACACCCTGCGCCACCAGCTGGACCGGCTCGGCATCGACGTACGACTGGGTACCGTCGTGACCCCGTTGCCGGCGGTCGGGGCCGGCGTGTCCGGCCGCATCACGGCGACCACCGACAAGGGTGACGAGATCACGGCGGACATCTGGTTCCACGCGTTCGGAGTCCGGATCAACACGGGCTACCTGGCGGACGGACGCCTCTCGCCGCTGACCGAGCAGGCGACCGTCCCCGTCACCGAGCGGCTCAACGTCCAGGGCCACGAACACGTCTACGCGATCGGAGACATCACCGCTGTCACCGATCCCAGGATGGCGTCGTACGCGATGACGCATGCCGAGATCGTGGTGACCAACATCAGGGCACAACTCGCCGGCGGCCAACCGGGCGCCGTCCACACCCCGACGCCCGAGCGCAGGATCCTGCTTCCACTGGGAACGCACGCGGGAGTCGGCCAGCTCCCCACGCCGACCGGAGCCGCCGCGGCCACGGTGGAGACGGTGCACGAGCGCAAGGGTGCCGACCTGTTCACCGCGCGGTTCGCCGCCCGTTTCGGCATCGCCTGACAGCTCCGGTCGACGCAGGGACCGAATTGGTGCCCGACCGTCAGGGTTCGATGTTCTCCAGGTCGGCGAGCAGGCTCGGGTGCGTCGGCTGCCAGCCGAGCGTCGCCCGGGTGTACGCGCTGGACGAGGGCTGGTCGGCGGCGAAGATCGGTCCGAGCGGGCCGTACGTCTCCGCCGGGACCGCCTCGACGGGCAGGCCCAGCCGCCGGCCGATGACGGCGGCGATGTCGCGTACCGCGTCGCCCTCGTCGGCGACGGCGTGCCAGGCGGTGCCGGCGGGCGCCTTCTCCAGGGCCAGCCGGAACAGGACCGCCGCGTCGAGCGCATGTACGGCCGGCCAGCGCTGCGTGCCGTCGCCGGGGTAGCCCGACACCCCGGTCTGGCGCGCGATGCCGGTCAGCATGCCGGCGAAGCCGCCCGCGCCCTCGTTGTGGACCGTGCGTGGCAGCCGTACGGCGGCGCTCCGGACCCCGCGCGAAGCCAGGCCGAGGACGGCTGTGACGGCGCGACCGCGACCGCCGACCGGCCCGTCGGTGGGCACCGGATCCGACTCGGTGGAGGCGCGGCCCGGCACCCACGGCGTACCGGAGACCGTGACGAAGGGGCGGCCGGTACCGACGAGCTCGTCGCCGAGGGCCGCCATGGCGGCGCCCTCCTCCGCGACGGCCGTCGCGACGGCCTCGGCGGTGCTGAAGTCGTGGCTGAAGGCCAGGTGGATCACCCCGTCGGCCCGCGCCGCGCCGGTACGCAGGACGGCCAGGTCGGCGAGTCCTCCGCGCAGCGGCTCGGCGCCGGCCGCGGCGGCGGCCCGCGCGGACGCGTCGGAGCGGGCGAGCGCGAGGACGGTGTGGCCGTTGCCGAGCAGCTCGGCGACGACGGCGGACCCGATCAGACCCGTACCACCCGTGACAAAGACGTGCATGGATCTCTCCCCCAGCAATGGGACTCTTGTCCCGTCACTCTACCAGAGTGATGGGACAAGAGTCCCGTCACCTATGATGGGGGCATGGGACGGTGGGAGCCAGGGGCACGCGAGCGCCTCGTCGTCGCCGCCGTCGACCTGTTCACCGAGCAGGGTTACGACGCCACGACCGTGGCGCAGATCGCCGCGCGGGCCGGGGTCACCAAGAGCACATTCTTCCGGCACTTCGGTGACAAGCGCGAGCTGCTGGTGGCCGGGCAGGAGACGCTGAGCCGGCTGCTCGCCGAGGGCATCGCCGAGGCACCCGGCGACGCCAGCCCGCTCGACGCCGTGGCCGCCGGTCTCGAACGCGCCGCGCTCAGCATGGGTCCCATGAACCACGAGCTGGCACCCCGGCTGAAGGCGGCCGTCGCGGCCAGCACCGAACTCCAGGACCGCGACGCGCTCAAGAGCGTCGGCCTCGCGGCGGCGATGACCGCCGCACTGGTCGCCCGCGGCGTACCCGAGTCGACCGCGGCCATCGCCGGCGAGCTGGGCGTCCTCGCCTTCAAGCGGGCGTACGCGCAGTGGTCCGAGGGCGACAGCGACGCCAAGGACGAGCTCGCCCGGCACGCCCGGGACGCCGTCGACGAGCTGCGCACGGCGAGCGCGAAACTCGGCTGACCACACCGTTTGCGCGCTCCTCCTACCGTACGCACGCGGTGAACCGTGCGGCGTCGACCGGGAGGCGCGGAGTGGTACGACAGGTGCGGTGGTTCTCCGGTCTGGTCATGGTGGTCGGCGCCGGGATCGTCGCGGCGGGCGCATCGGTGCTGGACTCGATGCCGGTGCTGTTCGACGTGGCGGTGTGCGTCGGCGCGCTGATGATCCTCGGCGGCCTGATCAGCATCATCACGGCCGGACACCAGGTGGCCGAGATGCGCCGCAAGCAGCTGCTGCGTACCGGACTCCCGGCGCGCGCGACGGTGCGGCGCCTGGAGGACACCGGCGCCAGCCAGAACGACAACCCGCAGGTGATCCTGCACCTGCTGGTCACGCCCGACAACGGCGCGCCGCCCTTCGAGTCCCGCGCCCGGCAGGTCGTCCCGCGCCTCGACGTTCCGCAACCCGGCTGGCGCACCTCGGTCCGCTACGACCCCGCCGACCCGGACACCGTCGCGGTGTACGGCCCGATCGCCGGACCCACCCCGTAAGACCCGGTCGCACCCGTGGGGGGCCGTGTCAGACCGGCTGCCGACAGTGGAGGCATGACACGTTCGGCGATCGCGGTCTCGGGGTTACGCAAGGCGTACGGGAGGAAGGTCGTGCTCGACGGCATCGACCTGGATGTCGCGGCGGGCACGATCCTCTCCCTGCTCGGTCCGAAACGGGGCGGGCAAGACGCCGACGGTCAACGTGCTGACCACGTTGGCGAAGGCCGACGGCGGGACGGTACGCGTCGAGGGTCACGACGTGGCGACCGACGCCCGGGCGGTACGCGCGGCGATCCGGGTGACCGGCCAGTTCGCGGCGGTGGACGAGCTGCTGACGGGCCGGGAGAACCTGCAACTGATGCTGGACCTGGTGCCCGGCAACGGCGGGAGGCGGCTGATCGGTGAGCTGCTGGAGCGGTTCGACCTGGTGGCGGCGGCGCAGAAACCCGCGACGACGTACTCCGGGGGCATGCGCCGCAAGCTGGACCTGACCAACCTGATCGCGATCGCGGCGATCGTCGGAGTGGCGTTCCTGCTGGGCTTCCGTCCGGCGGCGAGCCTGCACGACTGGCTCGGCGTCGTCGGACTCGTCGTCCTGCTGGCGATCTCGGCCGGTTGGCTGACCGTCGCCCTCGGGCTCGCCGCGAAGTCGCCCGAGACCGCCGGCATGGCCGCCGTACCCCTGGTCATGCTCCCGTTCTTCAGCAGCGCGATCGTAGCGGCGGAGAAGATGGGGCCGGGCGTGCGGCAGTTCGCCGAGTACCAGCCGTTCACGCCGATCATCGAGACCGTGCGGGGGCTGCTCGACGGCGCACCGTCCGCCGGTACCGCGAGCACCGCGGTCGCCTGGTGCGTCGGCATCGCGCTCGTCGGGTACCTGCGCGCGCGGGCCACGTTCACGAGGCGAGCGTGACCTCGACCAGCTCCTGCCAGTCCGTGTCCGCGCCCTCCCGAGCCGCCTCGGCGTACCGCGTGTCGCCGAGGCGGCTTCGTGCGGCGTGCTCGATCCGGGCGATGTCCGGGTGGGAACGGTCCGGCAGCCCGCGCGCCGCGGCGCTCGCGCCGAGCAGCCGCGCCGCCTGGTCGGGCCGGTCGAGACGCAGCGCCAGGTCCGCGACACCGACGAGGACCAGCGCGATCGGCGGGCCGTACCCCGCCTCGGCGGCGGCCTCGACGGCCGCGGCACGGTGCGCGCGGGCCTCCTCGACGTCGTCGGCCAGGTAGCCCAGCAGGTCGTGCGTGCCGGCGCGGATGTTGGCCTGCTCCGCCTTCTCGCCCAGCATCGCCGTCGCGGCGTCGAGCTGGCGGCGCGCCTGTTCGGCGTCGCCGTCCCAGCGGGCCAGGTCCGCCTTCGACAGGGCCAGCTCCGCCAGCGCGTCGGGCCAGGTGACCCGTTCGGCGCGGCGGGCCGCCTCGGCGATCGTGGCCGCGCTGGCGTCCCGGTCGCCGAGCAGCCAGTAGAGCTGCGCCTGCCGCGACCGCATCCGGATGACGTCCTCGACGCCACCGACCTCGGTCACCACCGCGATCGCCTGCTCGTAGTACTCGCAGGCGTCCGCGAACTCGCCGCGTGCCGCGATCCGGTCCGCCAGCTCGGTCAGGGCGAACGAGATCCCGTACCGCTCACCGATCGCGCGGAACTCGGCGACCGCCGCCACCAGGTACTCGTCGGCGTCCCGCCCGGGGTGACCGTGGATGATCCGCATCTTGCCGAGCTGCAGCCGGGTGATCGCGCGTACCCACGGGTCGGGGCTGGCCAGCAGCGGCTCCCACGCGGAGACGAACTCGGCCGGATCGGCCAGCATGCGTTCCAGCGGGACGACCAGACCGACCAGCGGGTTGGGGAACCCGCTGCGTTCGCCGAACTCGTACGCCCGGTGGATCCAGTCCACCGCGTGGTACTCGTCCGCCCGCCCGGACGTCGCGAACGTGACGACGAGCGTGTACACCCAGGCCCGGATGTCGTCGGGCACCTCGCCGGGCATCTCGGTCGCCGCGATGATCAGCTCGATGCCCTCGGCCTTGTGGCCGCTGAGCCACCAGTACCAGCCGGCACCGCCGGCGAGCCGCATCGCCGCGTGCGCCTCGCCGGCCGCGAGCGCACCGCGCAGCGCGGCGCCGATGTTGTCGTGCTCGGCGTTGAGCGTCGCCAGCCAGGTGAGCTGCTCGGCGCGGCGCAGGTGCGGGTCCGCGGTCTCGGCCAGCTCGGTGAAGTACGCCAGGTGCGCGCGGCGCGCCAGCTCCGCCTCGCCGGACTCGGCGAGACGGTGCCCGGCGTACTCCTTGATGGTGCCGAGCATCCGGTAACGGGCCGCGCCCTCGCCGTCGGCGACCAGCAGCGACTTGTCGGCCAGCGCGGTGAGCAGCTCCAGCACCTGCTCCGGCTCGACCTCGTCGCCCGCGCAGACCCGCTCGGCCGCCTCCACGCTCGCCCCGCCGGCGAACACCGCGAGGCGGCGCAGGACGATCCGTTCGGCGTCGGTGAGCAGCTCCCAGCTCCAGTCGACCACGGCGCGCAGCGTCTTGTGCCGCGGCAACGCGGTGCGGCTGCCGCTGGTCAGCACCCGGAACCGGTCGTCGAGGCGGTGGGCGAGCTGGTCGACGGACATGGTGCGCAGCCTGGCCGCGGCCAACTCGATCGCCAGCGGCATCCCGTCCAGCGCCCGGCAGATGCGGACCATCGTGTCCAGCGCGGCGGCGTCGACCGCGAGGTCCGCACGGACCGCGCCCGCCCGGTCCCGCAGCAGCCGGACGGCCGGCGCGGCCTCGATCGCGGCGGTGTCGGCGTCCCGCTCCGGCAGGGCCAGCGGCAGCACCGGCCACAGCGCCTCGCCGGTGATGCCGAGCGGCTCCCGGCTCGTCGCGAGGATCCGCAACTGCCGGCACTCCCCGAGGACGCGATGGGCCAGCGCCGCCGCCGCCTCGATCACGTGCTCGCAGTTGTCCAGGATCAGCAGCGCCGCCCGGTCGCGGAGCGCGGTGACGAGCCGGTCGACCGGCTCCCCGCTCGCCGCCTCGCCGAGCAGGGTGTCCCGCAGGCCGAGCCCGGCGAGCGTCGCCTGCGCCACGTCACCGTCGGCGCCGAGCGGCGCCAGCTCCACCAGCCAGACACCGTCCGGTACGTCGGACAGCAGCGTGCGGCCGGTTTCCGTGGCGAGCCTGGTCTTCCCCGAGCCGCCCGGACCGATCAGGGTGGTGAGCCGGTGGTCGGCGATCAGCTCGGCGACCGCGGCCACGTCGGCGTCCTTGCCGATGAAGCTCGTCAGCTCGGCCCGCAGGTTGGTGTTCCGGTGCTCCTCCCGCCGCTCCGCGCCGCCCCGCAGCAGCGCCACGTGCAGCTCGGACAGCTCCGGCGACGGGTCGACGCCCAGCGCGTCGGCCAGCGCCTCCCTCGTGCGCTGGTACGTCAGCAGCGCCTCGCTGCCCCGGCCGGCCGCGGCGAGCGCCCGCATCAGCGCGGCGACCAGACGCTCCCGTACCGGATGGGCGGCAACCAGGTCGGTCAGCTCGGCGACCAGCTCCGCGCCGTGGCCGAGGCCGGTCTCCGCCTCGTACCGGTCCTCCAGGGCGGTCAGGCGGAGCCCGTCGAGCCGGTTGACCGCGGCGTCGAACGCCGCGCTGTCCGGCAGGCCGACGTCCTGCATTGCCGCGCCGCGCCACAGCGCGAGCGCGTCACGCAGCTGCCGTACGCGACGGGGGTCGCCGTCGGCGCGGGCCTGGCCGACGAGGCGGTCGAACCGCACCGCGTCGACGTCGTCCGGCGCCACCGTCAACCGGTACCCGTCGGTGTGGCCCTCGACCGACCCGTCGGGCAACACCTTCCGCAGCCGGGACACCAGGCGCTGCAAGGCGTTCGTCGCGTCGGTCGGCGGATTCTCACCCCAGATCCAGTCGATGAGCGTCGCCTTCGGCACGACGTGACCGGGGCTGAGCGCCAACGCGATCAGCAGCGCACGCAGCCGGGCGCCGGGCACGTCGACGACGGCGCCGTCGTCCGCGCTTACTTCGAACGGTCCCAGGATCCCGATCTGCACCCGGCCGATTTTGCCACGGGCCGCCGAGGGGCCGACCGGCCCGCGGCGGTGCCGATGCCGACGATCGGGACGTACCCGCTGCCGGCCGGGCAAAGCCGCCCGCGGTCGCCCGGCCGGTTGGTCCTCGTATCGGGCCGGGACGGCGGCGGCGGGGGTTACGGTGGGCCGAGGTGAGGCGACGGTGGTACGGAAGCGACGGCCAAGCGGCGACGCCGAGCCGCCTGGGCGGGAACCGCTGGCGGAGTACCGGCGGCGGCGGGACGCACGGCGTACGCCGGAGCCGGTGCCGGCGGGGCCGCTGCCGCGCGGCGACGACGACACGTTCGTGATCCAGGAGCACCACGCCCGGGCGCTGCACTGGGACCTGCGGCTGGAACGCGGCGGGGTGCTCGTGTCGTGGGCGGTGCCGCGCGGGCTGCCGCCCGATCCGGGTGTCAACCGGCTCGCGGTGCACACCGAGGACCATCCGATCGAGTACGCGGCGTTCACCGGCACGATCCCGTCGGGCGAGTACGGCGCGGGCACGATGACGATCTGGGACCGCGGGACGTACCGGACCGAGGAGTGGACGGAGCGCAAGGTCACGGTGGAGCTGCGCGGCGAGCGCGTCGCCGGCCGGTACGCGCTGTTCGCCACGGACGGGCGCAACTGGCTGGTCCGGCGGCTCGACGCGGCGAGCGACCCGGCGCGCGTACCGCTGCCGGAGACGTTCGCGCCGATGCTCGCGACGGACCAGGCGAGCCTGCCGCGGCCGCCGGAGGCGTACCGGTACGAGGTGGACTGGCGTGGCCGGCGGGCGATCGCCTTCGTCGCGTCCGGCCGCATGCGGCTGGCCGGCGCCGACGGGACGGAGCTGACCGCGGACCGGCGGGTGTCGCGGGCGGTCGAGGCGCTCGGCGCGACGGAGGCGGTCCTCGACGGTGAGCTGGTCGAACTGGACGGCGCCCCGGTGTACGTCGTGTCCGACCTGCTGCACCTGGACGGCGCCGAGTTGACCGGCCGTCCGCAGGAGGAACGCTGGGCGCTGCTCGACCGGTTACCGCTCGCCGGCGGCTGCCAGGTCGCGCCCCGCTTCGACGACGGCCCGGCGGTACGCGCCGCCGCACGCGAGCGCGGCCTGCCCGGTGTCCTCGCCAAGCGCCGCGACGCGCCGTACCGACCCGGCCGCCGTTCCGCCGCCTGGAAACGCGTCCCGGTGTGACCGCCGCCGCGTGCCGGTGTGACGGTGGGCGCGAACCGCCGGGCTGGCGTACCGGGTGGGTTAGCGTAGGGCCGTGGCCAGACCGGTGCGGCACATGCGGGTGGTGGTGACGGCGGCGGACCACGAGGCCGCCGTCGCGTTGTTCCGAGACGTGCTCGGGTTGCCCGAGGAGGCGGCGTACGAGGGTGCGGGCGACGCGCGGGTCGTCATCCTCGACGCGGGCCGGGCCACGCTGGAGCTGGCGAACCCGGCGCAGCGCGACCTGATCGACCGGGTGGAGGTGGGCCGGCCGGACAGCCCGCACATCCGGCTGGCGTTCGAGGTGGACGACGCGGCGGCGGCGACCGACGAGCTCACCGCGGCGGGTGCGCGGCTCGTCGCCCCACCCACCCGTACCCCGTGGGAGTCGTTGAACGCGCGGCTCGCGACGGCCGGCGACCTGTCGGTGACGCTGTTCCAGGAGCTGGCGCCGGCGCCGGGCGGGGTGCCGTTCGCGATGGTGGACGTGTTCGGTGAGGAGCCGCTGACCGGCAACCCGCTCGCCGTCGTCGACCTGACCGACGCGCCGAGGCCCGTCGACGACGCGTGGCTGGCGGCGGTCGCGCGGGAGTTCCACCAGGCCGAGACGACGTTCGTGCTGCCCGGTTCCGCAGGGGTGGACCGAGTGCTGCGGTCGTTCACGCGCGGCGGTGTCGAGGTGTACGGCGCGGGCCACAACGCGCTCGGCGCCTGGTGGTGGCTGCTGGACTCCGGCCGGGTCACCGCCGCCCCGGGCAGCAGCCTGGTGCAGCGGATCGGCGGGCGGGACCTGACCGTCGGCGTACGCGAGGGGGGCTGGCTGGCGTTGCGGCAGGAGCCGGCCCGGTTCGGCGCGACCGGCGATCCGGCGGCCGTGGCCGGTCCGCTCGGGCTGTCCCCGGGCGACCTGCTCGCCGCGCCGCCGCCGCAGGTCGTGGACACCGGCGCCGGACACCTCATGGTGCTCGCGGGTACCCGGGCGGCGGTGTCGGCGGCCACGCCCGACACGGCGCGCCTGGTCGAGCTGACGGCCGCGCTCGGCGCCGAGGGCGTGTACCTGGTGTGGCTCGATCCGACCGGCCGCGCGCACGCGCGCTTCTTCAACCCGGGCATGGGCCTCGCGGAGGACGCGGCGACCGGGACCGCGGCGGGGCCGCTCGCGGCGTACCTGCGGCGCGCCGGGCTGCTCGCCGCGAACACCGAGCTGGTCGTACGCCAGGGCGAGGACATGGGCCGGCCGAGCACGCTGCGCGTCGGGCTGTCCGACGACGACACGCCGACGCTGTCCGGGCGCGGCGTCACCACCATGACCGGCACCCTGCGTACCCCCTGACTGGGTAGCGTGGGGCGCAACACCGACGATCGGAGGCGACGTGACGACAGGTGCCGACCGTGGGCCACGCGAGGTCAACTACGAGGACCAGCCGAACGCGGCGCGGGCGTACGACTACTTCCTCGGCGGATCGTCGAACTTCGCCGCCGACCGGGCGTTCGCCGAGCAGGTGTTGCAGATCGCGCCGTCCGTGCCGGCGGTGACCCGGCTCAACCGGTCGTTCCTGCGTCGCGTCGTGCACTACTACCTGGACCAGGGCGTGACGCAGTTCCTCGACCTCGGCTCGGGCATCCCGACCGCCGGCAACGTGCACGAGATCACCGAGCGGCGGACGCCGGACTCCCGCGTCGTGTACGTCGACTACGAGCCGGTGGCGTACGCGCACGCCAGTTCGCTGCTCGCGGACGACGCGAAGGCCGCGATCATCCACGCCGACCTGCGCGACCCGGCCTCGGTGCTGGACCACCCGGACACCCGGGCGCTGCTCGACTTCGACCGGCCGGTCGGGCTGCTGCTCGTCGGTGTCCTGCTGTTCATCGGCGACGAGGACCGCCCGGCCGACCTGATCTCGGCGTACGCAGAGCGGCTCGCGCCGGGCAGCCTCGTCGCCATGTCGCACATCTCGACCGACCGGGCCGACGACGAGCTGCAGGCCGAGGTGGGCCGGCTGGTCCAGGCGTACGAGTCGGCGAACGAGCACGTGTTCGTGCGGAGCCGGGACGAGATGCTGCCGTGGTTCGACGGCATGAGCCTGGTCGACCCGGGTTTCGTGCTGCTGCCCGACTGGCGCCCGGACAACGACGACGAGCGCAACTCCCCCGCCCGTCTCCTCGGGTACGGCGGCGTCGGCCGTATCGGCTGACCTCCGGCCCCGACTGCGACGATCCGAGCCCGATCAGCGGGTGTACCCGACGCGACGGGTGACGGTCACTCCGCTGGTCCGGTCTTCCTGCGCTGGTTGGCGATGAAGCGCGCCTTCTTCTGGCGGTTCCCGCACGTGTTCATGTCACACCATCGGCGGGTGCGACTCTGGCTGGTGTCGAAGAAGGCGGCCTGGCAGGTCGGCGACGCGCACAGGGCCAGTTTTCCGTCGCGCTCGCCCGCCAGGATGCCGATCGCGTCGGCGGCGATGACGCCGAGGGCGTCCTCCACACGGGACGCCGAGCTGAGCCGCCACTCCCGCGTGCCCTCGGGCGTCAGGATCGCCGCGGCCCGACCCCGGGCGCTGCAGTCGTTGATGACCTGGACGGCGGATGCGGGGAGCGGTTCCTGCACCGCGGCCGCTGTCGCGGCGGCGTGGATCGACTCCCTCAGCTCCCGGGCGCGGTCGAGCTGGGCGGTGGTGCAGGAGTCCACGGCGAGGCCGTTGGCTGCCAACCAGTCGACGAGCCGGTGCGGCGTGGGGATGCGCTCGACGGTGTTGCCACGGCGCTCCGTGAGGGTCCCCGTGAAGCTGGTCGCCAGGACGCTGCCGAGGCGGAAGTCGGGGAACCCAGCAGGCATGGAACCACCTTAGCAGGTTGCACGCCGGCACGAGTCCATGCTAGAACCGTCTTAGACGGTTCTCGACGGTCGTAGCCCGTTCTCCCGATGGCCAGGAGGTCCCATGTCCCGCCCAGCCAGCGACGTGCACACGTTCGAAGCCCACGCACCCGACGCCGACCTCGACGACCTGCGCGCGCGACTGGCCGCGGCGCGGCTGCCGGAGGCCGAGACGGTCCGCCACGCGGCACCCGACCGTCGCCGATGGGACCAGGGCGTGCCGCTCGCCGACCTCGTCGACGTCGTGGACTACTGGCGCACCGGGTACGACTGGCGGTCGTTCGAAGCGCGCCTCAACGGGATCGGCCAGTTCCGTACGACCATCGACGGTCTGGGAATCCACTTCCTGCACCGCCGGTCCGCGCGCGCGGACGCCGTTCCCCTGGTCCTGACGCACGGGTGGCCGGACAGCATTGTTCGGTTCATCGACGTGGTGGACGAGCTGGCAGACCCGAAGGACGCGGGCGCGCCGGCGTTCCACGTCGTCGTCCCGTCACTCCCCGGCTTCGGTTACAGCGACAGGCCGGCCACCACCGGGTGGGGGACCGAGAAGATCGCAGCCGCGTGGGTGGAGCTGATGGGACGGCTCGGCTACGGCACGTTCTCGGCCCACGGCGGCGACTGGGGCGGCAACATCACCACCGTCCTGGGCGGCAGGTTCCCGGAGCACGTTCTCGGCATCCACACGTTGTTCGCCGAGGGGCCGCCCGGGTTGACCACGGACGGGCTGACGGCGGTCGAGCGTACGTGGGCCGAGGACACCCGTGACTTCTGGCGCCACCGCGCGGCGTACGCGAAGCAGCAGGCGACGCGGCCGCAGACGATCGGCTACTCGCTCGTCGACTCGCCGGTCGGGCTCCTTGCCTGGATCCTCGACAAGTTCGCCGAGTGGTCGGACACCGAAGACAGCCCGTTCGAGACGATCTCCCGGGACAGGATTCTCGACGACGTCACGCTCTACTGGCTGACCCGGACCGGCGCCTCGTCGGCCCGCATCTACTACGAGAGCCACAACTCGCTGGACCCCGACCTTCGGGTCGACGTCCCGTCGGCCATCACCGCGTATCCCCGCGACGTCGAGAAGTGCCCGCGGCCCTGGGCGCAGGAGCGGTACCGGCAGATCGTCCGATGGGGTTCGCCCGAGGCCGGGGGACATTTCCCGTCGATGGAGGTTCCCGAGTACTTCGTCAGGGACCTGCAGGAGGGCCTCGCGGCGGTGCTGACCGCTCGCCGGTGAGCGGGGGCCGGCGCCCGAACACCGCCTGATCCGGCTCAGGGCACTGCCTCCAGACGGCCTTGCCATGTTTGGACGATCGTCCTGTACGCTCGACCAAGGCAATCGTCCAGGAGGTGTCGGATGTCGGAGAGCGGCGTACGGGAACGGCTGCGTGCCGCGGCGGTCGAGCTGATCGTCGAGCGCGGCTGGTCCGCGGTGAGCACGCGGATGCTGGCGGAGCGGGCGGGCGTCGCGCCCGGCGTGGTGCACTACCACTTCGGTTCGGTGGGGGCGCTGCTGCGCGAGGCCGCGCTCGGCGTGCTCCGTGGCCTGGTGGACCAGCTCGCCGGGGCGCTGCCGCACGGCGCGGACGGCACCGTACGGCTGCTGGTGTCGTCGCTGTCGGCGTACGACGGGACCGACCCGACATCGCTGCTGTTCACCGAAACGTACCTGGCAGCGACGCGGGACGCGGAGCTGCGCGACGAGCTGTGGCGGATCGTCGCCGACCTCCGGACGCGGCTCGCCGAGCGGCTGACCGGCGTACCGGACGCCGCGGCGACCGCGGCCGTGCTCGCCGCCTCCGTGGACGGCATCCTGCTGCACCGCGCGCTCGGGCCCGGGCTCGATCCGCCCGCGCTGACCCGGGTGATGCGGCGACTCGTCGCCCCGCGTACCGGGACGGAGCAGGCATGAGGGTCGTGGTCTGCGGTGCCGGGATCACCGGACTGGCGCTCGCGTCCTGCCTCGACGCGCACGGCGTCGACGTGGTCGTACTGGAGCGGGCGGCGGCGCCGCGCGAGCAGGGGTACATGATCGACTTCTTCGGGCCGGGGTACGACGCGGTCGAGGCGATGGGCGTGCTGCCGCGGATCCGGGAGCTGGGGCACGACGTGCAGGAGATGACGTACCGGGACGAGCGGGGGCGGGTGCGGGCGCGGCTGCCGTTCGCCCGGTTCGCCGCGACCGTCGGCGGCCGGTTCACCAGCATCATGCGGCCCGACCTGGAGCGTGCCCTGCGCGGGCACGTCGGTGCCCGCGTCGACCTGCGGTACGGCGTGGATGCGGTCGCCGTGGACGACGACGGCGCCGGCGTACGCGTGGGGCTGAGCGACGGCGGCAGCGTCGAGGCGGACCTGCTGGTCGGCGCGGACGGCATCCACTCGACCGTCCGGGCGCTGGTGTTCGGGCCGGAGACCGACGTGCTGCGCCCGCTCGGCTACCACACCGCGGCGTACGTGTTCCGCGACGCGGAACTGCACCGCGAGGTGCGCGACCAGTTCTGCCTGACCGACACGGTGGACCGGCAGATCGGCTACTACGGACTGGACGACGACCGCGTCGCGGTGTTCGCCGTGCACCGCACAGCCGAGCGGACGCGGCCCGACGATCCCCGGGCCGCGCTGCGCCGCGAGTACGGCGGGCTCGGCTGGATCGTGCCCCGGGCGCTCGCCGCCTGCCCGCCGGGCGACCGCGTCTACTACGACGAGGTCGCGCAGATCGATATGCCGGCCTGGCACCGGGGCCGGGTGGTGCTGGCCGGCGACGCGGCGTACGCGGTGTCGTTGCTGGCCGGGCAGGGCGCGTCGCTCGGCATCACCGGCGCGTACGTGCTCGCCGAGTGCCTGGCGGCCGACGACCTCGACACCGCGCTGCGCCGGTACGAGACGCTGCTGCGCCCGGTGACCACCGAGAAGCAGCGCACCGCCCGGTCCGGCGCCCGCTGGTTCCTGCCGTCGAGCACCACGCAGCTCCGGGTACGCCGGGCCGCGCTCGCCCTGGCCCGGCTGCCCGGCGTCGACCGCTTCGTCGCCGGCGCGGTGGCCGGCAAGTCCTCCGCGCTCGTCACCAACCTGCGCGCCGCGGCGCGCTGACCACACCGGACCCGCCCGTGGGTACCTTTCACGGCAGCGTGTGCACCGCACCGCCGTGAGGAGCCGAGACGCCGGATGACCACTTCGAGTACGGGCGGGTCCGCGCCGCGCCGGCCGACCATGACCGACGTCGCCCGCGTGGCCGGCGTCAGCCTGAAGACCGTGTCGCGGGTGGTCAACAACGTGCCGACGGTCGACGCGACGCTCGCCGAGCGGGTCCTCGCGGCGGTCACCGAGCTG